>CAWGBH010000009.1:0-535039 GCA_963820805.1 uncultured Alphaproteobacteria bacterium | reverse complement strand
TCGGAATGGTGGTCGTGTGCGTCGGGACCGCTCTGACGTACTGGCCACCCCGTCAATAAAAGCCGAAATCTTGTTATCCGTACGGATGACTTTTATTCAACACGAATGAGCAATCCCGGAAGTTCTTAAAACACCGGCTTGTACGATTGCTACCCCCTGATTAAGCCGCCCAGCCGAATTTGCAATTCAAGAACTCGCCTGGCGATTTTGCTTTCTTCGCGATACCCTTCGTCTAGCGCTCGCGTCCGCTGAACTTGGGATGCCGCAAGCCAGTGGCAGGCAGCATAAAGTTGATCTGCCGCGCTCGGAGTATACGGCTCAACGGCCGAGCGATTTTCTTCGAGAAAGGTCGTCGGTAAAAGCGGCACCGTTGTAATAGAGTCTTGTTCTTCTAATTCCGATAAACGAGTGGCCGCAACGCGCAGAAATTCAGCGGCGTATTCTGCTTTCGTCGTGTCGGCGATTGTAGCGCTGCATTGAGCGCGAAGCGCTATCTGCTGCACGGCGACGTCCACAGATTTAGCCAAGTCGGCAATTGCAGCACAAAGTTCAACGTGAAGGGTCTCCGCACTGGTGTCACCCTTCCAGTCCCCCGATGGGGCCATAACGAACTCCTACACAACGATACGCAGATCTAGTCTAACTGGTCCCGATCGCCGCTGCATCATCGGATTGGCTTTCGTTCTCATTCCGTTCTGCGTGGACAAGTTTGTCCGGTGGGACAATCGCCGCGCGGCCTGGTGATGGTGATAATGATGCTTGAGGGTGGTGTTTACGCGCGTGCGCGCTTGAGCATTCTGAAATCGAAAGCGGCGAAGTTTCATTTACAGGCGGGATTTGGAAAGCCATTCGGTCGCATTTTGGCTAACCGGCAGTCTTCGGCTTCGTTGATATCTTTGTTGTCGTTGACCGTCTTGTCCGTTTTAAGCTCATCTTTTGCGGTGTCTTCACGCCAGCTCCGCTGCCGCCAGTCGTCCGCACGATCTTCGCGCCAGTTGTTGCGTCGCCAGGTTCCGCGATCTTCACGCCAGTTATTTTGCCGCCAGTCGTCCGCCGAGCCGTCGCGCCAATTATTGTCTCTCCATCGCGGGTCGTTGGTGTTCCCAAAAGGGCCGGCTGAATATGTCCCGAAACCGCCAGGAGGCGCGCCATTTAAATATGTTTGTGCAATTGCGGGCAAAGTTGACGCCGTAATTGTAACTGAAGGTCAAAACCAGAAGTAGACGCCTCATGGTTTGCTCCTGTTGTGCTGGTCGGCAAGTCCGCATTTGCGGCAAGTCGGGGGCTTATTTGTTCGACACTATAGAGTTCTTTCAAGCCGGCTTAAAGGCTCGATCATAATGGTGTTTAATTAGCGCCGATACGAGGTTAAATCCGCTGAGGCGGACGAAAGTGCGCCTTTGTTAAACGATTTATTTCTGTTGCCGACTTCGACGACGCGGGGCTGGCGGACGTTGGACACTAATTTAGATTGCGAACTCTATTAATTTATAAAGCCCATAACCGAACAATGATATCCACGCGACCGAAAGACCCAATCCGCTCGCGATCATCCCCGGAGCGAGAATTTGGCGCGCGAAAAAGTCACGAAAGTTTGCAATGGCAGAGAAATTTCGAGTGCGCATGACGAGGTCTTGCGTATTTCTTGTCACTAGCTTGCATTGCAAAAAATCGCACCACATTGCGAAGGGCTTATGACAGAAAGTTTGGCTACTGGGCGCAGCCGAGCCTATGAGCGGTTGCATCCGTTTCAGATGCTCCCCAAACCATCAGCTGAAACTCATGCTGACAGGCGTCACATTTAAAAATGCGAATCTCGGTGTCCTGGCAACTTTTCACCGCGAAAAGACGCGGTCAATTTGCAGCTTTCGGCTATTTACGAGATTGAATGAAAACGGGGGTTTGTCATGAACCTGTCGTCGAGTTATCGCGACTTAAAGATTGAATACGGGTGCCGGGTAGTGCCACACCCCGGCATGTTGTGTTCGGTAGCCCTGCCCAGCCGAAACCGGGCAGGGCTACTTTCTTAAACAACGCGCGTTGCTGACGCGGGCATAAAGAGAGCCGCTATCAATCGGCTGTCTAAGGAATAGCGAGCCCCCGGTCGTGGGTCGGGAACCTTGTTTCCCCTGACGAATTGGTGTTTCGACCGGCGTGTGCCTCAAGCACGAGGGTAACGGACGGAGACCCCACAATGCTGCGCAACCGAGAAATGCGACCGCGTAAAAGCGACAGACAGTCCGCTCGTCGGCG
This sequence comes from uncultured Alphaproteobacteria bacterium, assembly GCA_963820805.1. Lineage (GTDB taxonomy): Bacteria > Pseudomonadota > Alphaproteobacteria > Rhizobiales > Xanthobacteraceae > Pseudolabrys. The sequence goes on along the minus strand of CAWGBH010000009.1, from coordinate 532,786 downwards.
AAAAAGCGAAAATGCCACTTCGCACAAAGAAATCTCCCGTTGGTTGGGAGAGCGTTTGAGAGTGGCATTGCTCGACGGTTCTGAGCAGGCCGATACGATCGGGCATACGTCTGTGGGTTCGAACTCAGCGTTAATAAACTAACGCGGCAAGTTCATATCCAATAAGGCCGACCCATGCGATCGTGAGAGATATTCCGAGCACGATCAATATCGGCGCCAGTATTTGCCGACTCAGCGAACCGGCGGCATGCAGGAAGACAAAGCGCAACTCCGAAGTTTTAATATTCTGATCCATGGGGCGTCACCTCCCAGGGTAGTCGCCCGATGAAGGAAAGAGGTTCACACTCGGGCGCCAGAATTTTGTGCAGCCGCGTCTCCAATTTTTTTGTAAGCGAATCACATTTCGCTCGCGCCGGTATCGCGGTGTGTTGCAAAGGCAGCGCGATACCGGCGGTGTTCCAAAATAGGACAGGCGCTGAAGAAAGTATTCGTTGCGAATCCCGAACGAACCGACCTTAATAAAATCGCAGATGTGGAAATAATTTGAACTTTACGGCGACGGTGAAGTTGTAGCTCTAAGACATCGCAGAGCGTTTGGGGTAGGAGGTTTCGCAATGAAAAAGTCGCTTTTCGCTGCGGTCGCGATCGCGCTTACTGCAAATGTGTCCGCCGTTCATGCGAGCACTATTCCTTATCAAAATGCCGGCACAGTAAATACTCAAACTTACACCTTCATCGCGGCGTCGACCCAAGATGTAATGGGATTTTTCTTTGGCTTTAGCGCCGCCGATACCGAGGCAATCGAAATGTTGGTGAACGGTGTCGCGACGCCGGCAGGATTCGGTTTTGTCAATCAAACGTCAACTGTCGGCCAGTCATTCGATTTTGGTCCAGTCAATGCCGGCGACGTAATTAGCTTCGTGCTTCACAACACATCGACAGGTATTGATCTATCGTCAGTCCCGGGATCGAACGCTGACGGTGTTCAGCACATTTATGCTACCGACTTTGCTGGTAACGGCACGATACCTGCCGGCACCTATGTGGCGTTCGAAGATCTGCTCGCTTCGCAGGGCAGTGACTTCGATTATAACGATGACTCTTTCGTGTTCACCAACTTGGCGACGGTGACCACGCCGGTTCCTGCCGCTTTGCCGCTTTTCTTTTCTGGGCTTTCTTTAGGGGGCGCTTTAGTTTGGCGGCGGCGCCGTAAAAAGACTGCATGCTAAGCACGGACCGAGCCCTTGATACTTTGAAAAGACCGCTTCGTGGCGGTCTTTTTATTTTAGCTGCGCGAGATTTAGAGGCGATGATCGGAACAAACAGCAGCCGAGATTGGTAGCTAATCGATCGGAATAAAAGTCTGTTTTCCTTCGGCAATTTCTTGGGGTCGCGCGGCTTCGTAAACGGCCAAAGAATTCAAGGCAATCTGCAGGACTGCTGAATTGCATTGACAACCTAGGGTTCGGCAGCGTCATTTATCAGGGAAAGTGCCGGATATGGGCGGGGCGCGCATGCGAATTGACTTTGTTGCGTCGCAATCGGTGCTGGATGTTGTTGGCTCGCTCGGGCGAACAGAAGACGTCAGGTTTTCACCAAGCAATCGCCGTCTCGCCGTTGCGGGGTACCTAAAAAATAGAATTACTGTTTTTGAAGTCTCAACCGAGGTCACTCAAAATTCCAAAACTATTGTTCTAACTGACGCTACTCAGATCACATCAGCCAGTCTCAATTCTATCCACGGTCTCGATTTTATCGATGATGACAAAATTCTCGTTGCAAATCGGGACGGCCATGCATGTATTTTCGAGTTGCCTGAAGCTGCGGGAGGAATCCACGAGCTGACGCCGGTTGCAGCGATCGACTCCCACGGCATTATTTCCCCCGGATCCGTCGCAGTTATTAAAAAGGGCCCAGGGATTTATGAGGCTCTGATTTGCAATAACTATGTGCATAAAATAACGAGACACGTTCTGGACTTGCGTACAGGACTCTCAATTCAAAATAGCGGAATCTTATTGAAAAAATGGCTCAACATTCCGGACGGGATCTGCGTGAGCAACGATTGGGTGGCTGTTAGTAATCACAATACTCGTGCCGTCTTGCTCTATAAGACCAATCCTTCATTGAATGCGTCCTCCGATCCTCACGCAATCCTACGCCGCACCAAATATCCGCATGGCGTGAGATTTAGCCCGGACGACCGTTTTATCCTCGTCGCGGACGGCGGCGCGCCGTTTGTAAACATTTATGAGAGGCAGGGTTCGGGCTGGCGAGGCGTTTGTGATCCGACGTTATCAGTTAGGGTTTTGAGTGACGAGGAATTTAAACGCGGACATAGCATACGCGCGGAGGGCGGCCCAAAGGGTGTCGACATTAATGCGATGAATATAATTGTCACGACGTGTGAAACTCAACCGCTGGCGTTTTTTGATCTCGACGAAATCTTGAAAAGCAAAAATTATAACCGCAGTTCAAAATCGGCAAAAAACGGAAAAAACTTGCGAGTCAATTTCGAATTATACAGAGGCCAAATAAGAGCTGCCGCGATAGAAGCTTTAAGGTTGTTATATCGACGCTTTAGGGCGCTGGTGAATGTGAGCGCTATCGACCATCGAATGCGCACCAGTCGATAAATGGGACGCAGTGGAAGATTCCAAACGGATTCGGCTCGGGAGCCAATCCCAGCCATTCCATTGATCAGGGTGCTCCAATATAAACGACTCCATGTTTTTGGCGTAGGCTGCGGTGATATCGTTTGTAGAGTCCGTTCCGATTGCCGGATGGATTGGCTCCTGTACCGAAACCTCAAACCCACCATCTGGTTTTGCAAACGCAAATACTGGCAGTAACGATGCGCCCGTTGACTGTGCAAGCCGAACCGGCCCGGTTGGTAACTGCACATGCGTCTGAAAAAACGGTACTTCGGCGAATTTGTGCGCAAGCGGTGCAAGTGTAATCATTACAATCCCGTTTTTGGCCAATCGTTCGCGAACAATTCCTAGAGCGTCAGTGGCGCTTTCTCCCCTAATTAATATTCTTTCTGCGATGAAACGATCTTCGACGCCGATCCATATTGGGTTCAGATAGCGAACACCAAACGATGTCACCGTATAAAACCCGTGACCGGGTCGCGAAAGCTGGCATGCAAAATAGCCGGCTCTGTGAAGAGCCATTTTTACAATCAACGTACTGAATGTGGTCTCTACGACCCATAATATAATGCCATGGCCACTGTTTAGAGCGCGTTGCAAGTTGGACTGACCGGTTAAAAGGATGTCGGGTTGCCAGGTTCGCCATGGTCCGGCTAGGCCAAGAATCTGGAACTTGAGCTCTCTTGTATAGGCGTGACGCCTTTCAACGATGGCGGCAATCTCAGCTTGGGAGAGCTTCTGTCCTAAAATTACATCATAAACGGGGGCGTGGTGGGCCGGTTTGCTCAATTTCGCGGTTAACGATGCGGCCTTTCTCCAATAGCGCGGGCCTACGCACCATGCGATTACGGCGAGTAACAAAATTTTGGTAGCTTGGAAAAAGTCGCGGACCGACATGGGTGGGATTTCAGGCACACGCGGGTTAATAATACCAAGGAAAGGCCAGAAGGTTACCTAGATCAAGCGGGTCAAAGACAGCATTTGTGAATTTTATGCTTTAATTATGGGCCGAACCAAAAGACAATGCGTGTTGTTTCCTACACCAATTTATCAGAGTTGAGCACGATCGAAGAGACTTGGGATTCTTTAGCCAGAAGCGAGTTGTTCTTCGTTCCGAGTTTTTCAGAGTTGCACAATTGGTTGCGCGCCGACAACTCGAAGTTTCGTGTATTGGCGGCGGTCGACGATAACTCGAAAATTACAGCCCTCGCTTGTTTCGTATTTCGAAATTCAAAAAAGACTTATCACATTGGCGCACGCCATTTACTTAGCCTTCCAATTCGGATGGTAGATTTATTTGGTTCCTGCGTGATTGGTGACGCGACCGAACGCGTGGTGACTGAGTTTTTAAATATTATCGTGAAAGAAGGCGGCTTCGACCTCATTGACTTAGGTGTCATTTTTGTTGACTCGCCTTTGTACAAAGCTGCTAGAAAAATTAGCAGTGTGTTGGTATGGCAAGTCGCGCGTAAAAAACGGTACTGGTGGCTGATCCGGTTGCCCCGTTCGTTCGACGAGTATTTTTCATCGTTGCGAGCAAAAACACACGCACATGTTTCGAGAGACCTACGCAAGTTTGAGCGTGAATGTCCCGAAGTTCTGCTCACGCAACGGCCTGAGGAAGTCGACCGCTTCCTCCGCGACGCCGAAGAAATTAGTCGACTGACCTATCAGTGGAAGCTGGACTACGGAGTGCGTAACGACGAGCCCACTCGTAATGCATTTTTACGTTTGGCAGAAAGTGGAATGTTGCGCGGCTATATTTGTTATGTTCGGGGAAAGCCATGTGCATTTGGTTGGGGCGACTTAAGTCACGGAAAATTTTACTTTCGTCAAACCGGTTACGATCCAAAATTTCGCAAGGTATCACCGGGCACCGGACTGATCATGCACATCATCAGAGACATGATCGAAAATGCCGACTGTCGGATATTCCATTTTCAGTGGGGCGGCAATGAGGGCTATAAAGCAAGACTATGCACCGAGAGCCACATCTGTGCGTCATTGCAGATGGCGGCAGTCCGACGACCCTATTCGTGGGTGATTGCTATTTTGGATCAAGGACTGAATTTGCTAAAAAATGGGATCGGTTTTGTTGTTGAGCACGGCCCGCTCAAATCACGACTAAGAAGTGCGCTCCGTCGTTCTGGCGTGGGCACGTTCTGAACCAAATTGCAGCCACTTGTTTTTCTATCGATTCGAGCGGACAGATTTTGCGGTGATGTCAAATTATTGGGTTGCTCACTGTGGGCCTGGCGACCATCAAGGCTCGGCCCGAAATCGGCCTGTAAAAAGTAACCGAACCTTTGCGATCCGATCGATAAGAGTTCTCTCCGTGGCGCTGGGGCGATCCAGTTTCCCATAGCTGACGCTTTGCGGCGTTAGCTTTTTGGCGGGGACGGTGGGGGTGTGGGACCGGCCGTTCGCCAATCTCCACCGTTCTTCCATTGCTCATCAGTGAACTGCCGTCGAGACGCAAAGAGGGACCGCTGGTGTGGCACTGGCAGCGGCCCCTCCTACGCACAACCGAGTGTCGAGGACGACTCGGTAGCTCGTGACGTGAGCATGGGCGGTTGTGGCTATGTTATTCTGTGATGCAGATCACGCCCGCGACGAAATGTGCGATCTCTTGTTTTAAAGCCCGCAATCTGGTGCATTCCGCTCGTCACGCGCTTCCAGAGTAGCGCGTGCATTAGAATTCAATGCAGTTATTAGTAGTATTAAGGCGACACGGCTACGCCAATTCCTGCAGCGCTCCCTCTATTCGCGAGCGGCGGCGGCCTTTTGGGTTTCTTGAGTTGGCGCAGGAAACGAAATCAAGCGGCGTAGTTAATTTGCGTCGTTGTTAATAACCGTAACCCCCGAGCCCCCTCGGGGGTTATTGCTTTTCTGTCCGAGATTTGGCGTCGAAATGACCCCACGCGTCCAAGCCCTCGGCGCTGATCCGCATGCGCGAGGCCACTTGATAAAGCTGTTGCCGTAAGATATTACTCCTGTGTGGCATCCTAGAGGGGCTAGTTATGTTGAGCACTCAACTGCCACGCCTTGCATCTATTTTCATGGCTGGCGCGTTACTGGCCTTCGGCTCGTCGGCTGAAGCCAGCACCTTCGTAAAATTCTATACCGATGCCGGAAACACTCACGGGTACGGTAACGCGGGTGATGATTTCTCAGGGGCGGGGACGCTCTATTCCAGCATGACAACGCCGGGCTCGGGAGCAACTGCAACTCCCACTTCTTGCCCGACCGCCGGAAGTTGCACCTCAGCTGGGGGCGACAATTTTACATCGCCTCAGATTTTCAATCTTGCCGGGGGTGTAGTGCTGACAGTCACAGCCAGCGATGTGAACGTTGCTGGTGTGAAAGTCTGGAATGATCTATCGCCAAATTTTGCCGGTATCGGTGTCGGCACTGGCGCTTCAACTGGCAACGACAGGGTCGACCAGATTAACGGGACTAACGTCCTCACCCTAACGTTCTCTACATCCGTACATCTGACGGGTGTCGCGACGCTATTTGATGGAGCCCACACTCCATTCGGGAATGGTGATCCGTTGTCGGCGACAACCGGATTTTTCCTGCTGAACAGTACGGCTACTTCTTTTACCACCGCGAACACCAACGGCTTGGATTTAACTGGAACGGTGTTCACGTTTGCGGAGGACGGCGTAAACGATCCGCAATTTTACGTGTCGGGTCTTGCCTATGACGTGACTGGCGTTGGCACCCAAAGCAACACCCCATTGCCGGCGGCACTACCACTCTTTGCTGGCGGACTTGGGTTCGTGAGTATACTCGCTCGCCGTCGCAAGCAGAAGAAAACTGCATAACCAATTTGGCTAGTTGCCGATTAACCCCCCGGGCCCGCCGCTCGGGGGTTTTTGCTAGGCCCCATGCCGGCGGCTTTGTGCATCGAAATGCTCGTGCGCTTTCCAAAGCGAGGTCACCATCCAGCCGCTGGAAACGCCGACAAATCCACCCGCGATGACGTCGCTTAGGAAATGATAGTTGGCACCAACAAGCCCTGCTGCAGCAGCAAGGGCGCCGAAGATATAAAGTTTCCTCCAGGCCGGATAGAACCTCCACAACACGAAAAGGACCGCACAGGTTATTGCCATATGCCCCGATGGGAACGACTCATATTGGATCCCGCGATGAAAGAAGTTAAAGCCATAGGCGCCGTCTTGAATAAATGACATATTTTTTTGGGACCAGGTATCGGGCCAGGTTCGGCCGAACACGAATTTCAGTTGCGCCTTTGTGGCTTCGGCGACGAGCAGGCTCAGACTGCAAAGGAGGGCAGCATTCTGAAGCCGAGACAGTGCGCGCCCGGAGAGGTTCCATAGACCGAGGCCCACGAACGTCATGACGGCCAGCGGCACAAATGGGTCTGGCAGGCGAGCCAGTTGATCCAGCTGTTCCGGGTGTTGAACCTGTCTATGAAAGAGCAACGCAATCGGCCGGTCGAACCACTGGTACGAAATGGTCACTCCTACAATTACGCTAGCCAGGCCGATGAACCAATTGCGCAGCGAATTCATTGAGTGGTCCATATGTATCGAGTTCCATTGTCATAATTGCCGCAAGAAAACTTTCAATTTGTCTATTGCACTGCATTGCAGCAAAAGATAGTTTGCCCGCGTGGCGAAGGGGTAAAGGGTTTCCTAATGTTTCAGAAACTTCTGGGCGCGCTGGCGATCAGCGCAGCTGCTGTATTTTGCGCGCCCGCAAATGCAAGCGTCATCTACAATCTAAGTTTTGATAACTCGGCCGGGAATGTGCTCGAGGGAACGGGCGTGCTCACGCTCAACCTCGCGAACGTTTCGGATGCTTACGGCCTCAACACCAGCAACACAAGCATCTTCACCAGCGTGGTGACGACCGACATCGATGGCCATGGTACTTTTACCCTGACGCCGGCGAATATTTCGCAGTTTTATATACAAACAAGCCTCCCATCGGATCCTCCGGCGGGTCACATCTACACTTTGACAGTTGCTCAAACGGTGCCGCCGAACAACGACGCCGCTGGCATTCTGATCCTCGATCTTTACACCAACACCTGGCAGATCCACGGCCTGAACAATTCGACGGTCGATAGCGGCAAGCTCCTAGTCAACGGGCCGTCGTTGGCCCAGGACGGCAGGGACACCGCAACGCCGATCCCTGCCGCGCTCCCACTCTTCGCGAGTGGCGGCGGCCTGCTTGGCTTCTTGAGCTGGCGCCGAAAGCGAAAGCAAGTTGTGATCGCCTAAGCAATACCGATTTACTGCCAATAACCCCCGAGCGCCCCTCGGGGGTTATTGCTTTTTGGTTGCGCCCGCTCGGATAGAAGTGATCCTGAGTAACGGCGCGACGGCGAACCACGAGCGAGCATAGATTTTTTGTTGTGGCTAAGAGTTCGGGACGAATGGTGGCCAAAGCGGGCGATGAGCTTGTCTTCGTGATTGTCTTTGGTCCAGATAATTTCGCCGTCCGCCCCGGTCGACATCGCGATTTAGGGCATTCAGCAGCAGGATGGTTTGCAGAGTTTGTCGCCACAAGCTCGTTTCGTAGCGATTAAGGCGCTCAAACGTCAGGCCGTCCGCAGCGGCAAAGCGCAGAAACGTAAGGCCAATAGTAGAAGCGGCGGACCGTTCACTCGGGACGGTATCATTTGATTGTGTGCCGTGTTGCCAGTCGTCCGGTTGCGCGGATGTCTGTGAGTGCCGAATGAGATCATAAAACACGTCAAGCTTGCTGGAGCGCTTAGCGTTATCTCTGTGCTTTAAGGCGTCGTCAGCCTGGATTGACAGTACTCCGCTCTCGATCGCAACTGCCCGCCGCAGGCGCCAGAGCAGCGAGACGAGGCGGCCGACCAGCTCAAGCTCAAAATTGGTGCGCGGCCGGTAGTCGGCGTAGATCGCCCTTTGCAGCGATTTGTAGGCAGCGGGATCTTCAAGAACGTCAATGACGGTTTCGGCCGTTAGTCCGTGACGGATCGCGTTACGTCTTGAGCGGCGCTTGCCGTGTTCGGTGCGCGGGCCGGTGCTGCTTCTGGCGTTCTGGCGGTTTGCGGCAATCTGCTTCTCGCTCGCCATCAGGGTTTGGCCGCCGGTTCGGGTTGAGGCTGCGACTGGGTCTGGTCTTCATTGGGGTGGGTCTGTTCCCACAGCTGGCGGGCCACCGGCAGGGCATCGATGTTGATAGTTTTCCACCACGCGATCTCATTGCCGGCCTGATGCAGCTGCCGATGATGTCCCCGGCAGAGCGGCACGGTGAACTCATCGCTGACTTTGACGCCTAAGGCGCGCGGTTGCGCAAAGCGCAAGTGATGCGGATCCGACGGGTGACGTCCGCACACGAGACAGGGCTGGGCCGCCACAAAGCGTAAGTGCGACTTGTCCCGGCGTCGTCTGGGTTCGGCCAGCGCGAGAATGCTTTTGTCGATCTTGGCTGGCTCGAGCTTTGGCTCGACCTCGGCTGCTTCGTACTTGGTTGGCTCGATCCTGGCGGAGGAGGGACCTGCGATCGGCGGTGCGGGAGAGGCAGAAAGGGCTGGTGGCTTTGTTTGATGTGCGGGTTTTGCCTCTCGATAGTAGTCATTGAGCGGGGGCGATTGCCGGCGTCCGTAATAGCGCGACGGTCGTGGAATGGGCGTAGTGTCGTCGGGGTGAAAGCCCAAGCGCGTTGGCTCTATTGCGGGTGGTGCTGGTTGCAAGGGCGGCGAAAGGGAATTCGCCGTGCGGCTCTGCCGATAAAGCTCAAGGCCAAACGGTCTGCCAAAGGTCGCAAGGCGCGTTTGCTGGCATCGGTCTCTGCAGCCTTAAGGGCAATATCGTGCACCTCACCGGGTGACGTGCCACGGCCTTCACCCGAGCCATGGCCCTCACGGATGATGGTTGCGCCTGCCACCTGCACCGTGATGCGCACTTTGGCGATATAGACGGCGAGGAAGTGTGCCGCGGTTTTCGCGGGCAAGCACGCAGCGGGTCTCGATCGTCTCCCGGCTCCAGGCATCGAATCCGAAGATGCGATTGGCTTCCGAGATGGCAAACCAGCCCTCGATATAGGACAGCTCGCGACCGTGGGCCTCGCGTGTGCGGATCGTGCCGGCCATCGAGCGGACGCCGCAGCGCCTGGAGCTGTTTTGCTGAAAAGCCCATCACCGTGTCCTCACGCTTAACACTGGCTCCGGATTGGAGAGGGCAACCCCGGTGATGTCGGCGCCGTCCTTGAGCTCACTCAAGAGTTCCTGCCGCTTCAATCGCGGCGCACTCGGCTGCCAGTAGATGCTGGGCACGGCCGCCTCATCGAGCACCTGCAAAGCCGGCATGCCGGGCCGGATCGAGACCGAGAAATCCGGCGCCGTGATCTTCTTTAAGATCCAGTTCGACCATGACGTCTTTGGCGATCTGCCGGCGTTTGGAGGCGCGGTCCTGCAGGCGCTCCAGACGCCCCTGCATATCGGCGATGCGGCCCTTCAGGCCGGTGGCCAGGGCTTCATCGGCGAGCGCCGAGCGGATGATGGCGGTGACGATCTCATGCAGGTCAGTCAGCCCCTCGACCGTATCGGCCAGGGTCTGTTCGTCGATGGTTGGGTCTTCAGCGCGGATACGGTCGCGGAGGGTGCGGTAGGTGATGGCGGCGAATTCGAGGTTCATGGCAAACTCCACAAGAACAGAAAGTGTTGCTCAACCTTTTTCGATACTTTTAGTATCTATAAGGAGCCGCCCGATAGTGTCAATACTAAAAGTATCAATACGCCAGCTAAAGGCTGCACGGGCTCTGATCGGGTGGTCGCAGAAGAGCTGGCCAAAGCCGCGGATGTTTCCCTTCCAACCATAAGCGGTTGGAAGCAGCGGAGGGCTGCTTGCCGGCCGTGAGACGACCGCCCAAATAATTCGCGCCGCGCTTGAAAAAGCAGGCGTCGAATTCATCGACGAAAACGGGGGCGGCGCAGGCGTGCGCCTCCGTAAGCGTCAGCGGCCGAAGAAACCCAAGTAATCTCCAGGGCTCGATGCGGGGCGCCGACGATGTAAAATTTGGGGTAGGTCGCCCGACTTTGTGAATTTAAAAAAAAATCAGCAAAATTTCGCGACCTAAAATCAGTCTTCTCAGAAACCACATTTGATACCCGGCGCCTCTTCCTCGAGGGAGAGGATCTCGCAGACTACAATGCGCCAATAACCCACAACGACGTGCGACCACGCGACTTCTTGAAAAAATGTTGGCATCGCCTTTGTGTTCCACACATGGGGTTTCGCTGGAGAGCACTAAAAGTTCGCACGCTGGCAGTGCACCGCAACTTCGATCTTTGTTAAAGCCAATTATTGATCCGACATCTGCCCAAGCCTGGAATTGCACGCTCACCAATAGGTTGCTCGTGAAATGGGCTAGGCGGAGCCCCGCTGCCGTTAAGCGAGTAGAAAAGATCTTAGCAGGCATGGGCGCAAACCTCGAACAGATCCAAGCGCGCGCGATGGTGGAAGAATTTAGGATATTGATCGCCTTGATCGCCTCGCAGCAATCGCGGAGAGCCGCCGCAACGCCGTGCTCAAGGAGATCGACCGACATCGTACGTCATTGGCCGGTGCATTGCGCGAAAAGCTGAACGAAGCCGAAGATGTGGAATTTGAAGTGGTGGCGACCAGCGCAGATCGTAGTGCGGATAAAAATGCAGCATGACAAATGCGTACAAAGTTGCAGTTAATCGTGCCAATGCAAAAGCGAGCACCGGGCCAAAATCAAGACGTGGCAAATCACGGTCGGCACAAAACGCTAGATTCCATGGATTAAGCCTGTCTGTGTACGCGGATCCTGCACTTTCGGTGGAGGTAGAGATTTTGGCGTGTCAGATCGCGGGGGAGGGATCTGATACCGAGGAGCTCAGGCTCGCGCGTTGCGTTGCAGAGGCGGAGATCGATCTCAGGCGTATTCGTCAGGTACGGCTCACGCTTCTCAACGCACATCTTAAAGATCCAAACTATCAACCGGGCGAATCCCCGACAGCTCGACGTAAGAGAGGAAGACTGCTCATTCGAGCTCTCCGGATGGGCGACCGAATGATGCTGCGCGATTTTACCGCGCCACATATGCACAAGCTTTTTGACGCCGCACTGAGAAAACCTCCCCGCGACGTTAAAAAAATTCTCGCCATTATCGGCGAGTCCACAAAGTATATCGCGAGAATGGACCGCTACGAACGCCGCGCGCACTCGCGCCGCAAATTTGCCATCCGCCAACTGGATGCCGCACGCCGGCGCGCCACGGAGCAGCAAAACTGAGCCAGCAACCCAAGCAGAAAGCGGCTCGCTACTGGCCAAATGATCGAATGGGAATATAATCTTATATACTACGCGTTTTGGCAGAACGAACCCAATTGTTTGAGGAAAATCAATGAGGGTGAGCGCATGACTAGGCCAATGATCGCCGGGTGGATCCTTCTCATCGTTGGGACGGTTCTTTGGGTCTACGGATACTTCGTAACTGGCCATCCGCCGCTTATTGATTGGCAGGCCCACACACCGTGGTGGATTGCAGATTATTTACCGAACATCGAAGCTGAAATCGGGATGGTGCTCGTGTGGGCAAGCATGGTGCCGATGTATTGGCCGTCAGCACGGCAATAGATTGTGCGGGCGCTCAGCGTCGTTTCGCAGGTTAACGTCATGGCTAGCAGCGCAACTCAGGAGCCGGGGAGAGGTCCACATTTTGTTTTTATTTCGCTCGCGATCGTTATTGCAATCGTTTTCGGAATTGGACTTCGTTCAATCCACCTCAACGACGTAACCTCACGAAGTCCGGATGAAAAAGTCTACACCTACTATGCCAAGCAGATCGTGGATCGCGGTGTTGCCGTCATTCCTGATCTATATTTCCAATATGTAACTCAAAAAGAATTTTGGGATGTTCCCCCGCCAACTCGTATTACGACAGTGGGCTTAAACGCCGTCGTTATGAAGATTTGGGGCGTACGCGATGAGCGAGCGGGAGCGTTAATATCTTGGCTTTCCACTTGTTGTTCACTTGTACTTTTATCTTGGATCGGAGTGCGCTTTTTCAATCCTTGGATTGCACTCGTGGCCGTAGTCTTCATGACGTTTTCTTTGATCGACCTCGCCATGGCGCGGCGGGCTTGGCAGGATGCTAATTTTGGATTCCTTAGTTTAGTGTTGGTGTATGTGACTTGCGAGATTGCGGCGACTCCCAATCGAGTGTTTTGGTATCCGGTATTTTTCCTCATAGGAACACTAGGGCTGCTAACGAAACAAACTGGCGTTATTACTTATGGCCTCTGTGGGCTTTGGCTAATTTGGCTTTTCGCAAATGCGCGAGCTTGGAATTTGATCGTTTGGTTAGTCCTGGGCGGAATTATATCAATAGCATTGAGCATGGCTGTGTGGGTCGCCGCTGCCGGCGACACATCATTAGCGCTGTTCGCACTCGAACGTTCGTTTAATCCGGGTGAGAACGCGGCGCACTATGCTGCGACAATAATGTCAGCCCGCTGGTACCAATTCACTGGTGTTTTATTGGCGTTAAACCCATTTGCATTTTTAACGGCTCTGTTTGGGGCCGCTGTCAGCATCCGTTGTCCGAAGGGACGGCCGACTCAACTCAATGACATAAAAGCAGCAAGGTTCATGGCGCTCTTTACAGTCAGTATCATCGCCTTTTTTGCATTATTTCCCGCGGGGCAAGACCTTCGACTTATAGCTCCGGCCACTGGGCCGTATTACTTGCTCGTCGGCGTAGGCGTGTATTACTTGACTATGATCGGGATGGAGTTGACAGGGTTGTTCGCAATTTTCCTGTTAGTGCTTACGCCGCTGCTCGCGTTCATCAGCATCGAGAGCGAGTATCGTCTTTTCAATTCGACTGTCGTGGCCGTCGGTATGCAAGACCTACCAGCATCGTTGTTTTGGCAACGTCTAAAAGTGTCGATCCGGCATTCGATTAGGTCGGCTCTACCACCGAATTCCGCGCGTTAGGTTTGCTCGGATGGCGCAGGAAACGAAAGCACGGTTCCTGGTCGGAATTGTTTTGTAACCGATTAAGTGCTTACCGCATCAAATTCGGTGGAATTCGGAGTCGTCTGTCTCTGATGAAATATCGTGGTGCTTTTCGCGGTGTCCAAATTTCGGGACAGCAACTTTTAATGCAACTAGTAGGGCCGCGCATCCGACGAGAGTGAAGGCGGTGGCCAAGTAATTAAATTCAAAAAAATAGCTGATGGCGGCGGCTAGCCACCAAGCCGGAAACGAAACGATCAACAGCGCCCCGATAAAATACATTGCGACCGTCCGATTCGAACTCTATTTCGGAACACTTACTCGTTGCAATGGTTTGATGTTCTATGGTGCACAGGAGTTTGGGTCGGCCCATCCCGGGCGGGTTGCATTGCAACATAAATTGGCGCAGTATTCCTTCGTGGCACCGCCGTGGAGTTGGCGATGCATTTGCGTTTATTTGTAGTGCTTGTGGCGTTGATCGTTTGCGCGTCAGCACGATCTGATGCAGCGACGACCAATCTTCCGCCGAATGGGCCTGTCGAAGTATTGGGCGATCATTCCCAATTTCCGGTCGACCTGGCAGGTAGCCCAGCACTTGGAAATATCGAGACGAGAAATGACACGCGGGTACCGTTACCCGCGACACTGTCTCTCTTCGCTGGTGGACTCGGCGCCCTAGGATTGTTTGGCTGGCGCCGAAAACTTCGGGACATCCATCGGAACGTCACTACATTTCTGAAAAAGGAATGGCCAATCACAATCGTAGCTTCGGGCGTGGTGATTACAATTTTTTGGATAGCTTTGCTATCTTCGTTCCCACTTCGGCTAATTGTATCGGTGTTCTAAGCGCATGTGATAGAAATCTCGGGGAGACTGCCGCGAGGTGGTCTTTCTTTTTTTGCACGCCTTGTTGATTCACAGTGTGCAAACCTGCTCACACGTCGGCGGCGGTTGACCCGGAGCGCCCAAACAAAAAGGCCGCCGCCGCTAAGCGTTCTTACTGTCATTCGAACGTGGGGATCGAAGGAAAAGCAATTTAAGAAGCAGCGATTCCGTCAAACCGTCTTCTGGAAAAGCGCTATGGCCGCCGCGCAGGATGCAGGTCATTGCCTGAATCAAGCCAGTATCATCGACGCCACCGATTGGGCTAATTCCAACCGACTTACAAAACGGCATAAAGTGTTTGCCGTAATGGTGAGTGTCTAAAACGTTTTGGATAATGCCCAAACAAGGTTTCAATCCAGCAGCGCGCGCTCTTTTTACGGCATTGGTGATTGAAAATCGCTCGGGGTAATCTTTGTATAGTTCAGAAAATTGCGCATTGGGTCGAAATATCGTCGCCATCGACTGGGCAAAGTTATATTTTGCGTATTGTTCTGGCTCCAAAATCGGATTGACCGCAAGTCCGCTCGCCGCGCGATCATAAACCGCACACTGAATGGCACCAAAACCCGCCCCTGAATGTCCGAAGTAGACCACTCTATTTTCGGAAACCCCGAGTTCGTGCGCAACCTGCTTGCTATAATTTACGACTGCTGGGACTGGGTCGTCGGCCTCAGTGCCAAGAAAGCAAGATGCGTTTACCCAATCGCTAAGAAACAAACTCGGGTCGGAAATGCGAAGAATGTGTCCGAAAGTATCCGAACTCTCGGGCCAATCCGCAAAGACCGGTGGCGTGTGTTTTTCACGAGCGCAATAGGCATTCAATACGACGGTGAGCCGATCGGCTTTTTCACGGCGTTCCAGTAAACCCGCAATGCGGAGAATTCCGCTTTGAAATTGCACTTCTGAAGTTGCTGGCGATGTTCTGGCGGGGGACATCGTTTGCTCAGTTAGGATTGCGCAAGGCATCTTAAAACTAGAGCGACTTATGCTGCAACCTTTGCGTGCTGTTGCGAACCTGTTATGTCCGCTTTTCCCGCTAGGATTGTGCGGTTTAAGACGGGTTCCTTATTGCTGTATTCGGCCTGCTGAGTTTGAACGCCGATGATCAACTTACCTTCCATTTACGGTTTCGCCGTCGATCGCCCGCTCAAAATCGGCGTGCTCTGTCTCGAGGTAAGCGGGCATTTCAACCCGATGTTTGCGATTTGCCAGGCGTTGCAAGAGTGTGGGCATCGACTGACGATGGTCGGATCCATCGATGGCGAGGATCGGGTGCGATCGGCAGGCCTGGAATATCGGTCTCTAAATTCGCCGGAATTGCCGCTGGGCACTCTGGCCCTTCACCAACAAAAACTATCGAAACTCTCAGGTTGGAAAGCCACACTGTACTCGAGTGAAGGCGTCAAGGCGTATACCCGAATTTTGTTGCGGGACGCGCCACAAATTATGGAAGAGCTCAAGTTAGACGGCCTGCTGGTCGACCAATACATCCTCGCCGGTCGGACCATTGCGGATCGGATCGGCATACCGATGGTCAACTTTTGTGGCGCCATGATGTTGAACTTGGACGCTTACGTCCCGCCATTCTTTTTCGGATGGCAATACCGGCGCGACGCAGTCGGCTGGGTCCGAAACCGCTTTGGGCGTTGGGTGATGGAGCGGATGTTCCAATCGGCGATGGTCGAGATCAATCGCTATCGTCGGCTGTGGAAACTGACGCCGCATCTCGACATTCACGATGCCTTCTCGCCGTTGGCCCAACTGGTCCCGATCCCTCCCGAATTTGACTTCCCACGCGAAAGCCTGCCGAAGCATCTCCATTATGTTGGACCGTTACCGTCCGCTGCCGGCCGATCACGGGCCGATTTCGATTTCAGCCGGCTCGACGGTCGACCGCTGGTTTTTGCCTCGTTTGGAACGCTTCACAACGAAATCCGGCCGTTGTTTGAGAAACTGGCGACCGCTGCGGCGCAACTACCGGTGCAACTGGTAATGAGCATGGGCGGTGGCAGTCCGCAACTTGATCGGCTTGCTGGCGACCCGATTGTTGTTCCCTTTGCGCCGCAATTGGAGCTGTTGCAGCGAGCACGGTTGACAGTCACCCACGGGGGGCTGAATACGGTGATGAAATCGTTGTGCGGGGGCGTCCCCTTGGTGGCGGTTCCGATCGCGAACGATCAACCCGGTATCGCCGCTCGACTCCAATGGCACGGGCTGGGCGAAATCGTGAAGTTATCGAACCTCACGTCCGAGATGTTGCGGACAGCGATGCACAAGGTGTTAGTCGACGCTCATTATCGTGAAAACGCATTGAGGATGCGATCGGCAATCGAACGCGTGCGCGGCTTGCCGTTAGCAGTCAAGTTAATCGAACAAGCCATCACCACGCGACAGCCTGTACCGAGTGGTGACTGATAATGTTCATACAAGGTGTCAGATCTGCTTATGACCCTAAGCGGATAGGGCTCACGCTTGTTCCGATCTAAAAGGATTAGCACGCTCCAATTCTGCCTTTAGAGGGTGCAAAAAGCGTCTATTGACAGGCGTTGAGGTAGTCCAATACGTATGCGCTCGTGGCGATATGATTGCTTTAGGGGGAGTTATGACGATCCAAAAATGCGCAGGGCTTGCGCGGAAGATTAGGTTTCCGAAATTTTGCCACCTCCTTGCGGTCAGCGCTGTAGCCTTGGGCGCAGTTTTGAGCGTCAACCCAGCGAAGGCTGCAACGGTGAGCTATAATGTCGCGTTTTCAATTCAGGGCATCTACGACTCTGGCAATTGGTACGGTGACGGGACGGCGATTGGTACGTTCGATATTACCTATGATCCAAATTTAGCTGGAGTGGGCGGGTATCCCAATCAAAACCTAACCGGTGTGATCAGCAATCTCGTTTATACGGTTTCGGTTCCCGAACTCGCGCCCGTCAACTTAAACCCCATCAAAACCTTTACTTTTAATTACGGCACCCTCACGTTGTATAGCGACTACGCTACAGATCAGAATAAGAATTTTACCGGTGTTGCTGATCTCGTTATTGGCATCAACGGCCTTCCCGTTGTCCCTTCAAGCGGAGAGTCCGCCGCTGGCGATGTTTGGTTTTCGCTGGCTACAGATGCATATACCGAGACGGGGAGCGGTACCGCTACTTTCACGGGCATCGCAACTACTTTCGACGCCAACACACCGCTACCCGCCGCACTCCCACTCTTTGCCTCCGGCCTTGGAGTCGTCGGGCTGCTTGCGCGGCGCAGGAAGCGGAAGCAGATCGCCTAGTAAGTTTATTTGTGGCTGAAAACCCTCGGGCGAAATGCTCGGGGGTTTTCTGCTGAGGCGTGCAGTGTGTGACGTGGACGGAATATACGGGTGCCTTCACGGCTGATACAGCCTCGACCATTCTCATGATCAATAACACCGCGGGCGCCCATAACGGCTGAATCTATCTCGACGACGTTTCCGTCGACCCGCTAAATGCGACAACGCCAATTGCTGCCGCGCTGCCGCTCTTTGCGGCGGGTGAAATTGCGTCAGTGGCTGCTATTGACACTTGGCGGACATCGATTTGAACGCTGCGTACCTCCACTTCCGGGGGTAAAGCGGGCACAGAGCTACGAACTAGTAGGACGTGCCAAGCCTAGGCGCACTGGTAGGGACTCTTTCGCGTGCAGAACTCTTGCCTTCGGAACGAATAACAAAAATTTGGCTGGAAATGACAAGACAGTTTCAGGCCGGTCGTTTTAAGCAGCAATCAAAATTACAAAGCCTCTTTGGGGCGGCGGAATAGGCGATCAGACAATGTTGTACGTGCGAAAATACAGTCCGTTCGTTTCCCTGGCCTTCGGGTTTTTATTCACAATCGCTTGGATCGCGGCAATTAGCTGGTTTCCTGTCTATTTCGTTACGTCAGCAATTTTGCAAATGCTCTTACACAACGTAGCGGAAATTACTCGAATCTTCGCAACGCTCCCTTTCTTCGCCGCCGCCTTCGGCGCGCTAGGGCTGCTGGGCCGGCGTACAAAGCGTAAGGAAGCCGCTTAAAATAAAATTCGTGCTCAATTCATCGACGGCGGAGATTTCCCGTAGCGGACTTTCCATCGAATGA
Organism: uncultured Alphaproteobacteria bacterium; assembly: GCA_963820805.1. Taxonomy (GTDB): domain Bacteria; phylum Pseudomonadota; class Alphaproteobacteria; order Rhizobiales; family Xanthobacteraceae; genus Pseudolabrys. The sequence continues at coordinate 514,153 of CAWGBH010000009.1, read as the reverse complement.
TCACAATGGCCACCGCCTGCGGCAACGGTGGCCACTGTCCGAACTCTGGGACACTCGTACCGACGCCGGGCAATCGCAATAGCCGGTCGGGAATCGCTCAGCATCGGTCCGGCGCGATCGACGCGAACGGAAACTCCGTCGATGTCGTCAGATCCTGAAAGGCGGGTATGCGTGCTCGCGTCGGTATTGCATATGCCGCACGCTTTCAGCTCTATATCGACGACGATGACAAACTATCGTGCGAACTTTGCGCGAGGCGTAAGAGTATGCATTCAAGTTCGCGACGATGGGCCTCGCGACGTTTGACGAGATAGATGATTGATAGGCCGACGACAACGCTGAGCAACGTTCCCATTGTCAATCCCCGTATGTTGCCCGCCAACACAAACAAACACGCTACTAGAATGATCCGCCGCAACGTAACCATTTTTTCAGAAGGTTAAGAAACGTCATACGCGACTGCATAGAAGCGCCGTGTGATTATACCATTTGGAATCCGCTCGGGTGATCGTGCCTAATCGCTAATGCGAAAAGAGAGAGAGCCGATAAATGCGTTGCAACTGACGAATAGCAGCTCGCCAAACACGACAGAAATTACGATTTTGATGGTTGGATGGACTGGCGTGAGCCATGTCCGCGTCGGGGCAAGAAGCAAAAATCACGTTTGTGTGCCGGAGCAAACACTTCTGAGAGACAACATTAAGATTACTAGAAAGTTACAGGTGCCTAGAATCGGATAAACACAATTTTGAGGTCCCCATAGATATCATTTCAATTGAGCGGAAAACCCGCCTCGTATCATCGCGCGTGGGCGACCACATGACGTCAGCTATGGCCGCCATCAAGATAAGTCCATCTCAAAGCGCACCAAAGGAGCAATTGCTATCGGCTGAGGCATTAGCGATTGCCGGTGCGCCTACACCCACGCGCATTTCGTCGATTGTGCTGGCCGGACTCTTTCGAACGGCCGAATTCGCGCTCGTCGTCATACTTGGACTTGCTTTGTCTGTCGCCTGCCTGACGCCATTCGATGGTTTGATCCAGCGCTATCTAATCGTAATTATCGCGGTCGCGACGTTGTCGACCTTCACCTTTCAAGCCGCTGGCATCTATGAGCTGCGGGCTTTCCGAAGCTACAAGCAATATGTGCTCCTCGCATTGGCCTGGTCGTTTGTATTCTTGATTGTTATCGGCGCGGCGTTCTTCACCAAGTCTGACGAGATACCCTCGCGCCTCTGGTTCGGTGAATTCTACGCTAGTGGTTTTGCGGTGCTCGTTATCTCACGCGCCACGCTGTGCTATCTGGTACGAGGATGGACGCGCAGTGGCCGCCTTACCCGGCGGACAGTCATCGTCGGCGGCGGTGAACCTGGCGCGCATCTCATTGAGGAATTGCGCAGGCAAAAGGATTCCGACATTGAGATCATCGGCCTATTCGATGATCGTGGCGACGACCGTGCCGACACAGACTGTATCGGCGAGCGCAAACTCGGCAGTGTCGACGACCTGCTGGAGTTCGGCCGGCGCACTCGCGTTGATCTCGTGATCTTTTCGCTGCCGATATCGGCGGAGGTGCGGATCCTGCAGATGTTGAAGAAATTGTGGGTTTTGCCGCTTGACATCCGGCTGGCCGCTCACACCAACAAGCTCAAGTTTAGTCGTCGATCCTACTCCTATATCGGCAGTGTTCCGCTCATTGACATGCATGATCGACCGATCGCCGATTGGGACGTCATAGTAAAATGGCTGTTCGATAAAATCATTGGTAGCATCATGCTTGTACTTGTGCTGCCCCTGCTTGGCTTCATCGCTATAGCCATCAAGCTCGATAGCCGTGGACCGGTCCTCTTCAAGCAGCAGCGTTACGGCTTCAATAACGATCTTATCGGGGTCTACAAGTTTCGCTCGATGTACGCCGAAGCAACTGACGCCACCGCCAACCAACAGGTCACTAAGGAAGATCCGCGCGTCACTAACGTCGGGCGTTTCATCCGCAAGGCCAGCCTCGACGAGCTGCCACAGCTATTCAACGTGGTTTTTAAGGGCGACCTATCGTTGGTCGGCCCGCGCCCGCATGCGGTGAACACTAAGGCTGAGGCCCGCCTCTTTGCCGACGTGGTCGATGGCTATTTTGCACGGCATCGGGTGAAGCCCGGTATTACGGGATGGGCGCAAATTAACGGCTGGCGCGGTGAAACCGATACCCAGGAAAAAATCCAGCGCCGCGTCGAGCACGATCTCGACTACATCGAGAATTGGTCATTGTTGTTCGACCTCTTGATCCTAGCGCGAACGCCTTTTGCGCTATTCAAGAGTGCGAACGCGTACTGATTACCATCCGGGCTAACACAGCTGCACGGGTCGCGAGCCACACGTAGCCGCGATGCCTTCCGACGCGATCAACATAGCCGACCCCACTCATGCTACGTCACTATCATACAGCCCGCGGCAGGCCTTCGCGGGCTGTTTCGATGGACGCGTTGGGGCTTACTTGTTGCGCGGGCATATTACTCCACCGGCTATGTGGTATTTGCACCAACTATCCTTCCCACATCAGCATCCGGGCCGCGGATATGCGGCGTCGGCTTATGGTCCGCTCGGGCGCAATGCGCACATTTCTGTATATAGAGCTCTTTGGTTTTCCTGACTTCGACTTACGCGGGTATTTCCGCTATTGGAGGTAAAGCAACTACCCAACTATACGTTGGTGCCATGCCACCGTTGCTGAGGTCGTTGCCGCTGGAGCTAAGACAATCAATTGTTGCATGCCGACCGATGCTCGAAGCCGTAGCCGAGTGGTAACAATCGATCCCGCTCGATCAGGTCGATCCCGGGAAATTCTGTGACATCGCTCCAAATTCCAGATTGCGGCAATGGGCATGCTACGCTCTCCACGTCGCCCAAAAAGGCAGGCCACCAGCCAAAGGTGCTTTGAGACAGCACGAGCTTTGAAGAGCCCGACATGAAAAGCATCGTCTCCAGCGGATTTCCCCGAAAGAACTTCGGCTTCCACTTGGAAAAATGTCTCAGGAAAGGGTCGTGACTGTCGTCAGTCACAATCCATACGTCACCGCCATGGGGCAACAGGGTTTCAAGCGCCTCATCGTAATATGAAAATGGCAGCCCCCAGCGCATCTGGACGTAGCTGTTCGACGTACGTGCACAACGACCCCAGGCTTGATATCCGCCGCTTGAACAGCAGGGTCGATGGTCAGCCATTTTCGTATCTCCCGGCGCCACGGCCGATAATATTCGTAACGTTGAAACCAGCCATCAAGGACGATCCGCCGATGGGATCGGTCAGCCCGGACCTCATAGTGCCATGAAAAGTGTTCCGACGGAATTGCTGCCGGAGTGACATCTCGCCTTCCGCTGTTGTTAATCGAATAAGACGCGCCCATCCGAGGCGCTCGGTCTGGTCGCCTGTACAAACGAAACACCGATTATCGTGTCGGTTCTCCACAACGAGCGACAGCGACGCCGAGCACCCTCAATAATGACATCGAAGCTTCCGGGAATGCCGAAGCTCGTCGACACCTGTAGTGCGGCGCCTGTGTCAGTAGCATTTCTGACCGTGCAGTGGATTGTTGGCGCTTTATCACTGGTGATAATGCGCCCGGTTTTCAGCAAGCGGCGTCGATGAGCGCCTCGTTTTTCATTTATGGCCGCAAGCGTCGAAAAGTGCTTGGCAACGGTCTGGTCTTGATCTGCTCGCACTGCGTGGATACTCCCGAAAAAGTGAACGAACCGCCGCCGTTTTAGGTCCAATCACTTTGCCCCCCGATAATCGGGGGTCGTAGTTTCAAGACATCTTGGTAAGCACATTTTAATTGGTCCGTCGCGGCGCGCCCGTCCGCTTTCCTTACCTCTAAGGCGACCCGGTAACTTCTAGCCCGATCTTGGGAGGACGCGATGCCGTCGACGATCAGCGCGGCAAAATGCCCTCACAAAACATTGGCTTGAAATCACAAGACCGGACGGGTCGCGTCGCTTTAAATAGCAATCACAATAACAAGAACATTTTGTGTGTGCTTTGCCACTCGCGGAGCCGTTGGCAGCCACAACGGCGGCTCCGTAATTTTTCTGAGGAGACAGCGGTATGACCAACGCAGAAACAATGAATTTGGTCACTGAACGAAAACATCGGCGGCGTCCTATTCTCACCAAGGACGTAATGGCTGGCATCCCGGTGCTGGTCCAGCAAGGCCTAAGTACCGAAGCCATTGCAGCCCGACTTGGCTGCACAGCAGGCACACTCAAGGTGCGGTGCTCACAGGCTCACATCAGCCTGCGGATACCCAAAACGGCCAAGGTGGTGCCACTGGTACCAGCACTCAAGCCGCCGCAATCAAAGCCGTGCTTTGCCTTTGCCGTACCGACCACACTGCAACTCAGCCGAGTTGCGATGGCGCGGCTGCGCCAGCGCGCGGAAGCAACCGGCATGACCGAGGCCGAGCTTGTCACGACCCTCATTGAAGTGATCGCGCAGGACGATCTCTACGATGCCGTCCTCGACACGGCAAAAGATGCTGCGTGATTAGGAGCAAGCTAAATGAACGAATTTGAAAACTTCATTAGGCGCATTGTTGGCCCCAGAACGGGAGCAAGCCGAACCTTTTGTCAGATGCAAGATGTTGTGCGCGATGTCCAGGCGGAGCGTGCCGATGAGTGGAGCGATTGGCGGGCAAGGGTGCTGTGCTGTGTCGGATTTTTTACCCTGCTTTTAGTTGCCGTCATCGCAGTGCGGTGGCTGTCATGAGCGACGTTCTCGCATGGATTGCTGCCAACGCAACCGGACAGGCGGTTCTGATAGTCTGCTTCTTGCCGATTGTCGGTGTCGTCGTCGGCATCGTCATGGGCCGGAGGTGGCTGTGATGAGCGGCAGTGTAACGACCGAATTGGAAATGAGAATTGCTGTCGCCCTCAGTGTATCCGCTGGCAGCATCGGACCATCAAGGCGCAGCGTGCTTCTAGTCGTTTGACCGAGAAGAAATACGCGAGGAAGGCCCGCGAGCCTCTGAACATACTCGCCAACTTCGACAGCCCTATTTCGAAAGCTGCGTCACAGCGAGCTTGAACGCGACGAACGTCATCGCGTCAACAGTTGTTGTCGTGAGATTAAAACTAACCGCGGAACGCGTTGAGGGAAATAATTCAAGGGGCGTAGTGTCCCACTGAACAAGACTTTGGCCTGTAATCACAAGACCCGGGTCGGTGCCGCCGACTAAAGGAAGCGATCAAATCGCAAAGTGTAGTGTTGGGCGCAAATGCTTGGCACCGGCGGAGTTGTCGGCAAGCCACAACGGCGGCTCCGCTACTTTCGATGGTGCGGGAGCAAGCCGGATGAAAGCAAACAACATAGCGACCCAGCTGGACATGCGAATCGCCGTCGCCCTGTCGTTGACCGCCGGCAGCAGCGGGCACTTGGAAGGCTCCGTCAGACGCCTAAACAGCATCCACGAAAGCCTAAAATCGCAGCATGCCTCTGGCCTGTTGACCGATGCGGAATACGCGAAGGAAGCAGGCGGTCTTCTGAACATTCTCAGCAACTTCGACGGCCTCATTTCGGAAGCTGCCAACGGCACTTCGCTGCGATAAACTTAGAAAACCCGGTCGTGTCCGTGCCCCTTAATTTAAAAGCGGACATCGGGTTATACGCCGCACGTGTCTGCTTTTTGATCCAAAGCGGACATCCGCCGTGTTTCCGGCGCCCGCTCGGCAGTAACGGCGGAACAAGTCCCAAAACATTGGCTTGAAATCACAAGAGCGGCCCGGTGCTGTCGTGTTGTAAAGCAGCATGACCAACGCACACGCAATAAACCTACTCTCAACACGAACCAAGTCACTGCTGCGCTTGCACGCGAAAGTCATCGGCGTGGACGAGGCCAAACTTGCCAGCGACCTGTTTGAGATGATGGTGCGTGACGCGCAAAGCCTTCAACGCACAACCCAGTCATATCAGTAATCACGTTGAAAAACGCTATGTGGAAAGACGCGCGAAAGCAACGGGCTGCAAAGGAACTGCTGGAATTGCTGGAAAGACCGTCGACACGGATCGCGCTGGTCATCTTGGCGCTTGGCGTAGTGACCTTGCTTTATTTTTGCGTCATGCATTGACGGGATTGCCGCGGTAACGCGACCGCCGGGATGAACGCCATCGCTTCAATGGGTCTTAGAGTGGGCGGAAAATAACACCCGAAGTTATGATATTGGCAATACGTCTGGACCGGCGAAGCTTGGCGCACTATGAAAGTAGTCCAATGTCACAGTCTGCCCTGAAAAAGATTGCCGCATTGCGCCGCTGTGGCGGTTTGCTTTCGCGGCTCGCTTACGAGCGCGGTCGGAAAGAGGGTGCTGATGTCGAGGCATTTTTACAACAGGCACACCTCACGCCTAGGGAAATAAAAAACAAAGACGTTCAGCTCGCCGTACAAAATCAAATTAAGTTCGTCGACTTGGTCGCAAACGCGACCGGCGATCCACTTTTGGGATTTCATTTAGCCTATTCTTACGATCTGCGCGAGCTTAGTTTGCTGTATTACGTGATTGCCTCCGCCGAAACTCTGCTTGGCGCTTTGCTGAGAGTGGCTCGATACAGCGATGTCGCCAACGAAGCCGTCGATTTGGAAGTAAACCAAGGAAAACTTCTTCGCGCGCGCGTGTATTTTTCAGGTGTCGCGCGCCACAGTGACGTACACCAGATCGAGTTTTGGATGGCATCGCTTGTGCGTGTCTGCCGAACGTTGATTGGCACCAATTTTAGGCCGATAGAAGTCCGGTTTATGCACGACAGGAGAGAGAACGTTCGGGAGATGGAGAAATTGCTTGGTTGTGCCGTCAAAACCGGTGCGACTGTTGATGAAATTATTTTTAGCAGGGAAAGCGGAGAGTGCCCAATCGTGACCGCTGATCCCTACCTCAACCGGCTGAGTGTACGTTTCTGCGAAGAAACACTTGCTCGTCTGGGAAAGAAGACCAGCCCCTTAAAGGTCAAGGTCGAGAATGTAATTGCGGCGTTGTTACCGCACGGCGAAATGCATTTCGATGCGGTTGCCGTACAACTTGGCATAAGCGGGAGGACGCTTGCTCGAAAGTTAGCGCTGGAGGGACATTCTTTTACAAAAATATTAGAGGACTTGCGGTTGGCGTTGGCTCGTCGCTATTTGGCCGAAAGTGAGATGTCGATTTCAGAAATCGCTTGGCTTTTGGGGTATTCTGAAGTCGCAAATTTTACACACGCATTTCACCGATGGACCGGGACAAATCCGCGAACCGCACGGGCCAAAGCACGGCGATCAATTAAATTTAACGCAAGAAAATCCGGCTTAAGACATATATCCAGCACAACTGGCGGCAAAAAAAGTCGCGTGTCTCTCACCGCATAAGTCCGCTTTTGGCACCGGTAGCGGCGCTGAAATCGGGTAAGCCACCACTTCTAAATCGTGGGCGCTATCGATCGCGTAGTACAGGTACTCGGCCCGAACCAAGAAGTTGGACGTGGCCATCCACTCGGCTCCGGCCCCGATCACCCATCCTAGGTTTGAAAGAGCCGCTTCGTATTCGATTTTGGCCCAGACGGCCTCGCCGGTGACGTAGAACATCGCGTTGTTCAACCAACTAGTCTACCCGATACGGGCGGGGACCCTGGCCAACCACTGCGTTTTGGCATCCTAGGCGACAATTGCGTTGGGGCCGGCCGGCACCCCACTAGGACTGAGTATAGGATTGGCCTCGCGATGGTCGAGCAGCGAGGTCCACGAAAAGTAATGCCTGCTTTTGACCCGAAACGGACATAATTGGCGTGCTCGGGTTTTGTTTTGGTGACGCATGGCGATAATAACCAAATTCTTGTCTGGAGATCACAAGAGAGAATGAGCGGATATCCTTTAAGTAATCCGCCAATTAGCTATGATTACAGTGATTCCACACTGTAGCTCGAATTTTGACTTAAGTTAGTGCTGCCACAAGGCCAAGAGTTAGTTCTGCCACGAGGCCAAGGCAGGATAGGGATCACGCCAACCGCGGGCCGCTGTTTTGCGACGCGCCTTCAGAGATTGGGAGTACGATGAAATCGAACAAGCGGGCTTGGGCACTTGCATTCTCTGTGCTTGCAGGGTTTCCCTTTTCGGCAGGTGTTGCCTCTGCAGCGACGTTTCAGTACGACAGCTACACCGTCACCAATGAGCAAACGATCGCCGTCCTGACGCCGCAAAACGTTTCCGGTGGCATGGGACAAATTGTACTTCACGGCGCGGGCGCCAATGCCGGTCAGCTTCAGGCAGCCTGGTGTCTCGATATTTATGATTTTCTGACAACCTCCGGTACCTACACTGCGGGTCCACTGACGACCGCAGGTTCAGGCGGTACCAATCCGTTGTTAAACGCCTCGCAGATCAGTGAGATTGGCTCAGTGATGGTGAATGGAAGCGCTTTGATCGGCAGCGATACGAATGTTTCGGCTGCTACTCAGCTTGCAATCTGGAAGCTCGAGTATGGCGCGAGCTTCACATATTCAGGCGTATCAGCGGCAGTCGGCTCGCTTGCACAGCAGTACGTAACGAATGTTTCGGCGGGAGGCGTTTGGGATTGCCCCACGTGCACCGTCACGCTGCTGTCTTTGAATGGGGACCAAAATTTGGGATACGGATCTCAGACCACGGGTCGCGGCGGCGAGAGTGCGACCCCTCTGCCGGCCGCGCTTCCTCTTTTCGCTGGCGGCCTTGGCGTCGTCGGCCTGCTCGGCTGGCGTAAGAAGCGGAAGAACGCTGTCACTACAAGCTGATCAAACCGGCAGCCGGGATTTGGGAGACCGCCGCGAGGCGGTCTTTCTGTTTGTCCAGCGCGTTAAGGCCCCTGTCCAAGGTGCTCCAACCCCTGGGGGCCGGTGCTGTCGATAAATCGGCCTAAGGTTACCCGAACAAAATAAAACGAAGAAATGCCCGGCCCTTGAAGGCCGGATTCTTGCTTGTACGTCTCGTTTTCGCCATCGATCTGCCGACACACCACTTTGAGGAACAAATTTGATGGAGGGGAGTTGCCGGGGGTATAGGAGTGCCTCCATGCTGAATCTCCGTATTATCTTTTTCTTACCTATGCTTTTACCCGCATGGGCCGCGTCCGCAGCCACGTTTCAATACGACGGCTACACAGTCACCAATGGTCAGACCGTTCAGATCCTGACGCCGAATAACGCGGCGGACGTTATGGGACAAATTGTCCTTCAGGGAGTTGGTGCCAATGCGGGCCAGTTTCAGGCCGCGTGGTGTGTCGATATCTATGATGTTCTAACACCCTCGGGGACATATACCGCCGGTCCGCTGACTACCGCGGGCTCAGGCGGTTCCAACCCGGCATTGTCGGATGCACAGATTAGTGAAATTGGCTCGCTCATGGTGCACGGTACCGCACTGATCAACAGCAACACCGATGTTTCCACCGCCACCCAGATTGCGATCTTTATGGTCGAGTACGGCGGTAGCTTCACCTATTCGGGTATCTCGTCGGCGGTCACGGTGCTCGCGCAGCAATACGAAAGTAACGTTATGCCTGGTGGCCAGTGGTTCTGTGCGAATTGTGCCGTCACGCTATTTTCATTGGAGGGGGACCAAAACTTGGGGTCGGGATCTCAAACAGGCGGGGGCGACGTCAATCCGACAGGCACAACACCACTTCCAGCCGCCCTTCCACTTTTTGCCGGGGGTGCAGGTGTGCTCGGTTGGTTGAGTTCGCGTAGGAAGAAAAAGGAAGCCTTGGCGAAGGCCCGTGTGTGAAAGTCAGAAAAAGCAAGGCCAATAACTTGTGGTCTTATTGGCCTTGAAAACATCTAGGTCAAAGCAGCAGAACGGTGATCAGCCCTTTGCGTGCAGCACTACTCGACGCTTCACTCGATGCTTCGCGACGTGACGGCACTGCGGAATCATAACGTTTCCTGTTCCCGCATTAATAGGCGTCGTGAAGCCAGGTCCCCCAAGACCCAAGAAGTCGCCGCTGCAAGTTGTGCGACGCACGAGATCATAGAAGACAAAAAAAGCTGCAACACCAATTATCCCACCAGCAGCACCAGCACCAGCACCTGCCCCAGAGCCGGCAACGACTGGTACTGGTGGTGGCACTATTGCAAACGATTGAGCCGGGAAAAAGATTGTGGTCATTAGCGCGAGACTCAAAACTGCGGTGACGTACCTCTTCATAGCGACCTCCAAAGACCGAACACTGTTCGGCGGAGACGCTATCGATACCGTGAGCGCTCGCAACGAAATCCGCTGCTTAACCTCAACCATCAAGCTTAATGTTGAGGTGAGAGTAAAACCTGGAACCCATTAACTTTTGCTCGCTGAGAAAAAAGCGGCGGCACGCTGCGCTTCGGTTTGCTACAATTATGGTGGCCGAAATCGAGGCGTTGAAAATAAAGTCGATTTGACTTTGTCGCCGTAATAACTTGCTCGCGCGGACATGTGATCGAGCACAAGTTGGTCAATGTCCGCTATTGGCACAAAGCAGACATCGCCTAGCACCACATGTCCGATCTTTGGGCTTAACCGGACATGGCGATTGCGCTGCATGTTCGGTTTCTACTTCGTTCGCTTTCGCGCAATAGCCACGCTCTATAGTTGGTCAATGCGCGAAATCACGGACTTGTTACGATGCCATTTGCGCGCTCATTCTAAGCTCGCACCCAAGCTCTTAGGTCAGGGAGTGGGAAGTTATGGACCAGCTCGGACACATCAAGAAGTCAACCATTAGCAAACGGTCCATCGTCATCAATGGACATAAGACTAGCGTATCGCTCGAAGATGATTTTTGGCGCGGTTTGCATGATGTTGCCCGCTCTAAGAGCGCGCCCATAAACGAAATTGTGGCGCAGATCGACCGCGACCGCGGCCACGCCAACTTATCCTCTGCAATTCGTGTATTCGTCTTCAATCAATTAAAGATGTGACTGCACTACCGAATGTCCGCTTTCGAGGTAAGAGGGGACATTGCGGCGTGCGCCGTTTTAATCGAGCGATGCTACTCAGCAGCTATCAATGTAGTTTCCGACCGGCCTAAAGCATCAACTTCCTTGCTGGTATTCAGCCGCTGCAGATCAACGATAAGATCGTGGAAGCACTCAAGCGGCACCAGGTACTTTCGCTCCGCTTTGGAAAATGCCGTACGCAGCGAAATTATTACGTTGCCATCGGGTGAGTAACTTTCCGCTCTCAACGCAACGATGCTCACTGGCAATATTTCATCTTGGCTCATGGCCATCAACTCGCGACAAACGCCACTAAGGCGCTTCTGAAGCACAGGGATTTTTCCCCTGCGTATCGCACCTTGCGGCGCGCTCGCGGCAAATTGCAGTGCAGCTTTCTGCGGCGGCCAGCTCGGCTATAGCTGGCAAACTGGCCAAGCGGTGTTGGGCGTCGAGGGCGATTGGAACGGGACCAGTCAGCGTGACAACATTCAATACCAGAACTTCTTTGCTTCAACCCAGGTCGTAGCTCCAGCCACGGTCAGCTACACCGACGAACAGAAGCTCAAGTGGCGCGCAACGGTGCGCGCCCGCCTCGGCTGGGCTGGGGGTTCCTCGCTCTGGTATGTGACCGGCGGCGGCGCTTGGGGCGATGTTGAGTCCAATTACGCCATGCAGGTTACGGGAAGCGGCGTCTTTGCGACCGCGCCGGCGGCGGCGAGTTTCACTGCACGAAGGGCGGCTGGACGGTAGGCGGCGGCGTCGAAACTTCGCTCGCTGGATTGGGCTGGGGCAACAACTGGTCGGCGAAAGTTGAATACCTCCATGTCGATCTTGGAAGCGTGAACAACAGCTTCTCGGTCCCGATTACTGGTACGCCAACCAGCTTAACGACGTTCACCAGCAGCAGTCATATTCGCGACTGCATCATCCGCGCCGGCCTGAACTATAGCTTTGCTGGAAGATAGATATTCTGGCTTTACCGATCCGGGGTCGCCGGCTCAGTGGACCTGTCGTCAACCCGCGGCAGAAAGACACTAAACCTGGTGCCGCTGCGACCTTCAGATTTCACGATAATGTGGCCTTTCAAGTTCTTCACCGTTCGGTACGCCTTCGCCAACCCGAAGCCGCTAACCGGACCTTTTGTTATAAAGAAGGGGTCAAAAAGTCGCTTGAGCTCAGCCGGAGGGATTGCCACGCCATTGTCCGCCACTTCGATTAAGACGTGATCGCCGGACAAAAAAAGTCCCGTCATCGATCGGCAAGTATTTTCTTCTATGTTGGCCGCTCGGCAAAGCAATTCACCGCCGTTGGGCGTGGCATCGCGAGCCCTGACGATCAGGGTGATAAGCGCGTCATCAACGCCCCTGGTCCATAGTACTCGCCAGAGATCAGAATCGAGCTCCATTCTGAAGCTGACATTTTGGGGCAACAGGCGGCGAAAGAGTTGAGATAAATCGGAGAGATACTCACCGGGATCGATTGCCTCTGCGTCAGTGTCCTTTAATTCCGTTTGCGTGTGAGCCATAAGAAGGAACCGCTTCGCAGGCCCAGCTGCCGCGCGGACCTGCTCAGCGAGCAAAGAAAGTTTGCCGCGCGCCTCAAGTGACACGGTCTCATCGTGCAAAAGCAAGTCGAGCACGGAATCGGAAATCGCCAGCTCCCCGATGACATCTTGCGCCATGATGCCTGCTAACCGAAGCATTTCAGTATTTGGCAGCTTTTCCATGCCGTACCTCCACGCTTTGAGGGGAGCCAAGTGAATCAGGGCTCAGGGTCTGCCGAAAGACTCGCTGTGGACTAAGCAACAAATCTTGGGGAATACGCGTGAACTCGGGTCACGCGGAAAAACGCGGATTTCGCGCCCGGCAACCTTTCGCGCAGCGCGCTGAGAAATTTATATAAATACCTCAATGGCTTACAAAGACTTGCCATTGTACCAAATAGGGGTCTATAAAGGATACTTGTCCTACCGGAGGTGCCGCTCTCCTTTGTCGATTTTAGCGGCTCGGCGCTGGTCAGATCAACCAGGGTCGCCTGTCAGTCATTTTAAAATAACGGCTGCTCGCGACCCAGAACCCAAGTGCCTCTGACGATTTGCTTTAGCAGGTAAGCGATCATTCCCAACATTCGCGTTGGCGATGTTCCGCGTATTTTATAGCAGTCTCCGACGGCATCAGCGTTCTCCGTCACGATCCGCCACAGCGGATGGAGAACATATCCGTGACTAAAAATCAGAATGACAAGGTGGGCTATGGCTCGCCGCCCGTGGACACGCGCTTTCAACCGGGCCAAAGCGGCAATCCCAGCGGACGGCCGAAAAAGATCAAAAATCTCAAAGCTGAACTCATTGAGGAGCTGGGAGAGCTCACGAGCATCACCGAAGACGGTCGAGAAACGAAGGTCACTAAAGCGCGGGCGATCGCGAAAGCCGTTATTCACGAGGCCGCATCCGGCAACATGCGCGCGATCACAGCGCTCATTTCACTGTTTGCGCGTGAAAACGCGGGCACCGAAACGGCGCTCGAAACCGCCGAGGAAAGCGCGCTGCTTGCCGACTTCGTCGACCGCGAAATTCGGCGGCGCGCACATGCGTCGTCATCAAATGAGGCCAACGACGCCAGCACTCCTGAGCACAAGGAGTAATGGAGATGGAAAAATTTTTGCTGCAAACAGACTTCCTGAGCTTTTCCCGTCAAGCGCTCAAACAAGCAGGTACGGTTCTGAAAAACGACCCGTACATCGAGCTGTACGCAACGCGGCTTGTTGAGTTCGCCGAGGGACGCGTCCGTCGGCTCCTGATCAACATGCCGCCCCGTCATGCCAAATCAAAGCTCGGCTCGGTTTGCTGCGCAGCTTGGATTTTGGCGCACGATCCCACGGCGCAAATAATGATCATCACATGCTCGAATCCGCTCGCGGACACGCTCTCGCACGGAACCCGAAGCATCCTTGAAAGCCCTTGGTTCCAAAATGCGTTCTCTACGCGCATTGCCCACGGGCGCGCCAAGTCGAATGATTTTGAGACGACAGATCGCGGGCGGGTTTATGCGACGTCCTTTGATGGTAGCCTCACCGGCTTCGGCGCCGACGTCATCATCATTGATGACCCACACGATATTGCCGACGCGCTAAAGCCCGAGCAAATACGCCGGACAGTCGACAAGTACGATTCAATCGTCGTGAATCGCCTTAACAATCCACGGACGGGTCGCATCATGGTTGTGGCGCACCGGATCGACGAGAACGATCTGTCTGCGCATCTTTTGCGTGATGGGGAGGAGTGGGCTCATCTAGCCCTGCCGTTCATTGCGCCCAAGGATCAGACCTATGACACCGCTTACGGTCCTTGGCTACGCAAGAAAGGCGACCCGCTGCGGGAGGACGCTGACCTTGCAAGGGTTGAGCGGTCGCGTAAAAAACGTTTGCACCCGTCATATGAGCTCCTCTATCAGCAGGATGTCGAAGGGATCGCTCCTGGCGTCCTAAAAAAGCGGCACTTCCTCTCGTTTTGCGATGAAGATATCCAGAATCTGCCACGCTTTATTTCCATCGATCCCGGCACCGACGAGGGGGAGGGGCGCAGCTTCAGCGTGATCCAGCTTTGGGCCTCCGACGGCAAAAGGCACTATCTGCTCGAACAAATCCGTGAGAGGTGCGACTTCAGGCGATTTCTGCGCCTGACCAAAAGTCTGGCTTCGCGGAACGTCGGTGCGCCCATTCTTGTTGAGCGGACGGCGAACGGGCCTGCACTCCTGTCCGCGCTTGAACCGAATCAACGCAAACGTGCCGTGCCAATCACGCCACGCGACTCCAAGTCGCAACGGTTACGCCGCCATTATCGTAAGTTCCTCAAGAAGCGGATTCACGTGCGGAAGGACGCTCCTTTTCGCGCAAAATTCATTCGGGAGTTCGTTCAATTCCCTCGTCGCGGCGATGATCAGGTGGATGCAACCACTCAGTATCTTGATTACGTCCGCCGCCGGCGGGATGACATCGATTTCTCGAAGAGCAACATTACGAAACCGGGCATGATCGTAGTGGGCTACAATTCAGCGCCGCAGGCGAACGCCTCGTTGATGAAAAGCGACATCCCTGCGGCTGCCGCATCCAACTCGAACTACCGCGCGGCAACCCGTCCATCCACGGCATCATTTGATGCCTCCTCCCTGAATGGACCATTCCGGCCGCAAATGCCGAGTATCGGTCTTGCTCCGGCCTGGTGGGAGCGGTACCGGAGGTAGCGACGCGGGCGCGAAAGGGATTTCAGAAATTCCCTGTTATTTTCCCTGTTAGCAGGGAATTGGAGAAAAAAGAGCAGAAGAGGTAATTACAACTTAACGTTGCTGGCCGTTGCCGCTGCTGTTGGCAATACGGTTCTGGCGTCCGCGGGTGTAGCTCAATGGTAGAGCAACAGCCTTCCAAGCTGATGACGACGGTTCGATTCCGTTCACCCGCTCCAGCCTTTCCGGCCTGCGAATCTTGCCGTGGCGGCTGGTGCGTTCAATGAAGCGCTGGGACGGGCCGAAACCCTTTAAAACCGGCATCTCCACCCTTGCAAACGCGCCTTGTATAATGCATGACATCGCCGCGGCGGGCCTCTATGGTCCGCCGCATCTGCTTTACGGAGGAGTGTAGCTCAATTGGCTAGAGCACCGGTCTCCAAAACCGGGGGTTGGGGGTTCGAGTCCCTCCACTCCTGCCAGGTCCGAGGGTAGCCGGATCACCGGCGACGGCCTGAGCAAACGCGGCGACCGTGACTACATAGGGACTCGTTGGACAACGGCTGGGAATTAGAGCTTCATTATAATGGCAACGTCTCCGTTCAAATTTCTCCAGGAAGTGCGCGAGGAAACTCGCAAGGTGACCTGGCCCTCGCGCCGGGAAACCGCGATTACCACCGCTATGGTGTTTGTCATGGTGGCAATTGCGTCGGTTTTTTTCCTGGTCGCGGATCAAGTAATCCGCATTGCCGTTACCTTCGTGCTCGGCATCGGAACCTGAAGGTTCAAGAGCAATGAACGATACAGCTACTGAAACGACGACTTCGACCAAGCCCAAGCGCTGGTACATCGTCCACGCCTACTCAAATTTCGAAAATAAAGTCGCGGATTCGATACGCGAACAGGCCAAGCAGCGTGGTCTTGCCGAACACATCGGCGAGGTTTTGGTCCCCAAGGAGAAAGTCACCGAAGCGCGCCGCGGTCGCAAAGTCGAAACCGAACGCAAGTTTTTCCCCGGCTATGTGCTGGTGAAGATGGATCTGACCGACGAGGTCTACCACCTCATCAAGAACACGCCGAAGGTCACCGGCTTTCTCGGCAGCGACAAAAAGCCGATGCCGATTTCGGATGCCGAGGCTGATCGCATTCTGCATCAGGTGCAGG
This sequence comes from uncultured Alphaproteobacteria bacterium, assembly GCA_963820805.1. Classification (GTDB taxonomy): domain Bacteria; phylum Pseudomonadota; class Alphaproteobacteria; order Rhizobiales; family Xanthobacteraceae; genus Pseudolabrys. Next base: position 497,812 of record CAWGBH010000009.1, on the reverse strand, counting down.
AAGGCATCGAGCGGCCAAAGCCTGCAGTGTCATTCGAGGTGGGCGAGCAAGTGCGGGTGTCCGATGGGCCGTTTGCCTCTTTCAACGGCGTCGTGGAAGAAGTCGACGAAGCTCGTTCGCGTGTGAAGGTTGCAGTGTCGATCTTTGGCCGTGCGACACCCGTCGAATTGGAATTTGGGCAGGTGGAGAAGCTTTAGAGGCAGGTTCGGGTGGTGCGCTACGCCCGGGCATCTTAAGTATGCGCACAATGCGTGGGAGGTGAGGCGGTCGCCAGCCGTCAAGATCCGCACCACTAACGGAGTGAGACATGGCGAAAAAAGTTACTGGATTCCTCAAATTGCAGGTGCCGGCCGGCGCCGCCAACCCGTCGCCCCCGATCGGGCCGGCGCTTGGCCAGCGCGGGCTCAACATCATGGAGTTCTGCAAAGCGTTTAACGCGCAGACCCAGAAGATGGAGAAGGGCGTTCCGATCCCGGTGATCATCACCACGTATCAGGATCGCTCCTTCACCTTCGAGATGAAGACGCCGCCGGTTTCTTATTTTCTGAAGAAGGCGGCCAAGTTGGACAGCGGCTCGAAAACTCCGGGCCGTGAACCAGTCGGGCAGGTGAGCAAGAAGCAAGTGCGCGAGATTGCCGAACAGAAGATGAAAGATTTGAACTGCGACACCGTCGAGGCAGCCATGAAAATGATTGAAGGCTCTGCCCGCTCGATGGGCCTCTCGGTGACGGAGTAACGGCCATGACAATCGGAAAACGCACAAAGGCAATTCGCGAAGGCGTCGACCGCGAAAAGTCCTATCCGATCGCGGAAGCGGTCAAACTCGTAAAAGAGCGTGCGAAGGCAAAATTCGATGAGACGATCGAGATCGCAATGAATCTCGGCGTTGATCCAACTCATGCGGACCAGATGGTGCGCGGCGTTGTGACGTTGCCGAACGGCTCTGGCCGCACCTTGCGTGTCGGCGTGTTCGCGCGTGGGGCCAAGGCCGACGAAGCGAAAGCAGCTGGCGCCGATGTGGTCGGTGCAGAGGATTTGGTTGAAAAGGTCAACAAAGGCGAGATCGATTTCGACCGCTGCATCGCCACGCCCGATATGATGCCGCTGGTTGGGCGTCTCGGTAAGGTGCTCGGGCCGCGCGGCATCATGCCAAACCCGAAAGTTGGCACGGTGACGATGGACGTCACCAACGCCGTTAAGGGTGCCAAGGGTGGGTCGGTCGAGTTCCGGGTTGAGAAGGCCGGGATTGTCCAGGCCGGCGTCGGGAAGGCGTCGTTCTCGGAAGACAAACTGGTCGAGAACATTAAGGCCTTTGCGGACGCCGTGCAGAAAGCCAAGCCCGCCGGGGCTAAAGGGCATTACATCAATCGGGTGGCGATTTCCTCGACGATGGGGCCAGGGGTGAAGGTCGAAATCCCCAGCCTGTTCGGCGCGGCGGCCCACTAGCGGTGACCCGGTAAGGGCTCAATTTTCGCTGGTGATTTGGCGAAAAGACCCTTGGCAAGGTCACGGCAAAGGTCTAAATGAACCGCATCGGGCGTGCCGGCCCAATTTGTCGGCACGCCTTTGCGCGTCTCTACAAACCCATGGTGAACGGAACTTATTCCTTTTGGATACCCTGCAGGGACATCTAAAAAGGAAGAGCCCCGTCGCCGTTGTGAATGTGAGCCGCGTAAGACCGTCCGGCAACGGGCGGTCAACCTGTCCAAGACTGCCGGTGCCGAAGGCTCGCAAGGCCGGACGCTTAATCCCCGAGATGGGGCCAGCACAGACGGGGAAGCGACCCGAGTTTGCGCACCGATAAGGTGCGCCAGTTTGGTTCGAACCTCGAAGACCCGATGACGGATGCAATGCCGTTACGGGGGGCAGGCTTTCAAACGTCGTCCTGCCCCGGTTCGCTACGCGTGAACTTCAAGCGGGACGGCTGGTAGCAACCCGGCGGCTCCCGCATCGCGGGCAAACCGTCAAACCGGAAAGAGCTTGCAGTGGATCGAGCGGCTAAAGCGGAGTCCATCACTGAACTGAGCGGGGTCTTCAAGACCTCGAATGTCGTGGTGGTGGCTCACTATTCCGGCCTCAGCGTTGCCCAAATGCAAACTCTGCGTAAGCAGATGAAGCAGGTGGGCGCGCAAGTGAAGGTCGCGAAGAACCGTCTCGCTAAGATCGCGCTCAAGGACACCGACGCTGCTTCCATCGCGCCCTTGCTGAAGGGACCGACTGTGCTCGCCTATTCGGGCGATCCGGTCGCAGCGCCGAAAGTGGCTATCGACTTTGCCAAGGCGAACGAACGGTTCGTCATTCTCGGCGGAGCGATGGGCAAGACTGCTCTGGACCCCAGTGGCGTTAAGGCGCTTGCCGCCCTGCCGTCACTGGACGAATTGCGCGCCAAGATCGTCGGGCTCCTTCAGGCTCCGGCGACCAAAATCGCGCAACTCACAAATGCGCCCGCAGCGAAAGTTGCGCGCGTGGTCCAGGCCTATGCTTCCAAGGGCGCGGCGGCCTGACGGCAAACACTCATTCTCTGGTTCGAACCTATAGGAAATGAACAATGGCTGACCTGCAAAAGATCGTTGATGACTTATCTGGCCTTACCGTCCTGGAAGCGGCGGATCTGGCCAAGATGCTGGAAGAGAAGTGGGGCGTTTCGGCTGCCGCCGCGGTTGCGGTTGCTGCCGGTCCCGCGGCCGGTGGCGGCGCGGCTGCCGCGGCTGAGGAGAAGACAGAGTTCACTGTCGTTCTTGCCAGCGCCGGCGACAAGAAGATCGAAGTCATTAAAGAGGTGCGTGCGCTCACCGGTCTTGGCTTGAAAGAAGCCAAGGATCTGGTCGAGGGCGCCCCCAAGACCGTCAAGGAAGGCGTTGCCAAGGACGAGGCCAACAAGATCAAGGCCACGCTCGAAAAGGTCGGCGCAAAGGTTGAGCTTAAGTAAGCGGCACTTATCTAAGCTAAGTCCTGCGAGGGCTGGATAAATCGCGGGATCAAGGGACAACGAAATCCCCGGGTGCAAAACCCCGGGGGTCTCGGACGGGAGAAAAGGTGGACGGCTTCGGCCGGACTCCGAGGCGGTCGTGAACCGGCAACGCCTGGTCACGATGAGATGTGAAGTATGCGGCGGTTCGGGTCAGGCCCGAATCACATAGAACCGGACGGCCCCGACGCCTGTCCTGATGGTCGCGATGGATTGCGGCTGTTCGGAGAGGCGCCCGCGCCGGCCGCTGAAATCGAATCGAGAGAGAAAAAGATGGCGCAGACGTTTACCGGTCGCAAGCGCGTAAGGAAGTTTTTCGGGAAAATCCAGGAAGTGGCGGAGATGCCGAACCTCATCGAGGTTCAAAAGGCATCTTACGACCAGTTCTTGCTTGTGAAAGAGCCGATTGGCGGCCGCCCCGATGAGGAACTCCAGGCCGTTTTCAAATCGGTGTTTCCGATTTCCGATTTTTCCAATTCATCGCAACTCGAGTTCGTTAAGTACGAATTTGAGCCGCCGAAATACGACGTCGACGAGTGCCGCCAGCGCGGGATGACCTATGCTGCGCCACTCAAAGTGACGCTGCGTTTGATCGTGTTCGATATCGACGAAGAGACAGGCGCGCGTTCGGTCAAGGACATCAAGGAACAAGATGTCTACATGGGCGACATTCCGCTCATGACCAATAACGGCACCTTCATCGTCAACGGCACCGAACGGGTCATCGTTTCGCAGATGCATCGTTCGCCCGGCGTGTTCTTCGATCACGACAAGGGCAAGACCCATTCGTCGGGCAAACTTTTGTTTGCCGCTCGCATCATTCCGTACCGCGGTTCATGGCTCGATATCGAGTTCGATGCCAAGGACATCGTTTTTGCGCGCATCGACCGCCGCCGCAAGATCCCGGTGACGTCGCTGCTCTACGCGCTCGGCCTCGATGGCGAGCAAATCCTCAGCACCTTCTACAAACATGTCAGTTACAAGCGCGCCAAGGAAGGTTGGCGTGTGCCTTTCGATGCCAATCGGCTGAAGGGCTACAAGGCGGTCAACGATCTGGTCGACGCCGATACCGGCCGCGTCGTGGTCGAAGCCGGCAAGAAACTCACCGTCCGTCAGGCGCGTCAGCTTGCCGAGAAGGGCCTCAAGCACCTTCGCATGACCGACGAAGAGTTGATCGGCCACTACGTCGCTGAAGATCTGGCCAACGGCCGCACCGGCGAAATCTATATGGAAGCCGGTGAGGAGATCACCGAGAAGAACCTCAAGGTGCTCATCGAGGCCGGCTACAAAGAACTGCCGCTGCTCGACATCGACCACGTCAACGTAGGCGCCTACATCCGCAATACGCTCTCGGTCGACAAGAACATGACGCGTGAAGACGCGTTGTTCGACATCTATCGAGTCATGCGCCCAGGCGAGCCTCCGACCGTGGAAACCGCGGAAGCGATGTTCCGTTCGTTGTTCTTCGATTCAGAACGCTACGACCTGTCGGCCGTCGGCCGCGTAAAGATGAATATGCGTCTCGATCTTGACGCGCCCGACACCATGCGGGTCTTGCGGAAGGATGACATCATCGCCGTCATCCGCACGCTGGTCGATTTGCGCGACGGCAAAGGCGAGATCGACGACATCGACCATCTCGGCAACCGCCGTGTGCGTTCGGTCGGCGAGCTGATGGAAAATCAATATCGCATCGGCTTGCTGCGCATGGAGCGCGCGATCAAGGAGCGTATGTCGTCGGTCGATATCGACACCGTCATGCCTCAAGACCTGATCAACGCCAAGCCGGCAGCGGCTGCCGTGCGCGAGTTCTTCGGTTCTTCGCAACTCTCGCAGTTCATGGATCAGACAAATCCGCTGTCGGAGATCACCCACAAGCGTCGCCTTTCGGCGCTTGGTCCGGGTGGTCTGACGCGCGAACGCGCGGGCTTCGAAGTGCGTGACGTGCATCCGACACATTACGGGCGAATCTGCCCGATCGAGACGCCGGAAGGGCCGAACATCGGTCTGATCAATTCACTCGCGACTTACGCGCGAGTGAATAAATACGGCTTCGTCGAGACGCCTTATCGCAAGGTGAAGGACGGTCGCGTCACCGATGAGGTGGTCTACCTCTCGGCGATGGAGGAAAGCCGTCACGCGGTCGCGCAGGCCAACGCTGTGATCGATGGTCGGGGCCGCTTCACCGAAGATCTAATTGTGTGCCGCCAAGCGGGCGACGTGCATCTGGTTCCGCGTGACAAGGTCGACTTCATGGACGTGTCACCGAAGCAACTGGTGTCGGTTGCTGCGGCACTCATTCCATTCCTTGAGAACGACGACGCGAACCGCGCTTTGATGGGTTCGAACATGCAGCGCCAGGCGGTGCCGCTGGTTCGTGCCGAGGCGCCATTCGTTGGCACAGGCATGGAAGGCGTAGTTGCCCGCAACTCGGGCGCATCGATCGCCGCCCGCCGCACCGGCATCGTCGATCAGGTGGACGCGACCCGTATCGTTGTCCGTGCGACAGACGAGACCGATCCGACAAAGCCGGGCGTCGATATCTATCGCTTGATGAAATATCAGCGATCGAACCAGAACACCTGCATCAACCAGCGCCCGCTGGTGAAGGTCGGCGACCAAGTCGAAAAAGCAGACATCATCGCCGACGGTCCTTCGACCGATCTCGGCGAACTCGCGCTCGGCCGTAACGTGCTCGTCGCGTTTATGCCGTGGAATGGCTACAACTTCGAGGAACTCGATCCTGCTCTCCGAGCGGATCGTGAAAGATGACGTGTTCACGTCTATTCACATCGAAGAATTCGAAGTGATGGCCCGCGACACGAAGCTTGGTCCCGAAGAAATTACTCGCGACATCCCGAACGTCTCGGAAGAAGCGCTCAAGAATCTCGACGAAGCGGGAATCGTCTACATCGGCGCCGAAGTTCATGCCGGCGATATTCTCGTCGGCAAGATCACGCCAAAGGGCGAAAGTCCGATGACGCCGGAAGAAAAGCTTCTGCGCGCCATCTTCGGCGAAAAAGCGTCTGACGTACGCGACACATCGTTGCGCGTGCCACCTGGCGTGCAAGGCACCGTCGTCGAAGTTCGCGTGTTCAATCGGCATGGCGTCGAGAAGGACGAGCGCGCGCTCGCAATTGAGCGTGAGGAAATTGAACGGCTCGCTAAGGACCGGGACGACGAGCAGGCGATCCTCGACCGTAACGTTTACGGCCGTCTCGCCGAATTGCTCGAAGGCCGCCAAGGCATCGCGGGCCCGAAGGGCTTTAAGAAAGACAGCAAGATCACCAAGGCGGTGCTGGACGAATATCCGCGCTCGCAGTGGTGGCTGTTTGCTTCGCCCAACGACAAGCTGATGGCCGAGATTGAGGCGATCCGTAAGCAGTACGACGAGTCAAAGAAGCTGCTCGAACAGCGCTTCCTGGACAAAGTCGAAAAGCTGCAGCGGGGCGATGAACTTCCGCCCGGCGTGATGAAGATGGTCAAGGTCTTCGTCGCGGTGAAGCGCAAGATTCAGCCCGGCGACAAGATGGCCGGCCGCCACGGCAACAAGGGCGTGGTTTCGAAGATCGTGCCCGTCGAGGATATGCCGTTCCTAGAGGACGGCACCCAGGTCGACATCGTGCTCAATCCGCTGGGCGTGCCTAGCCGCATGAACGTCGGTCAGATTCTTGAGACGCATCTCGGCTGGGCTTGCGCCGGTCTGGGGCTCAAGATCGGCCAGGCGGTTGACGCCTATAATTTGAAGCACGACTCGCGGCCTCTCAAAGACATGCTCAAGAAGGTCTATGGCGACGACGAGACCATCAAGTCGCTGAGCGAAGATGGCCTTATCGAGCTTGGTGGAAACCTGCGTCACGGCGTACCGATCGCCACTCCGGTGTTCGACGGCGCGAAAGAGGCCGACATCGAGAAGATGCTCGACCTCGCGGGCCTCGATCATTCTGGCCAGGTCAATGTCTTCGACGGACGGACCGGAGAAGTCTTCGATCGCAAGGTGACTGTCGGCTACATCTATATGCTCAAGCTGCACCACTTGGTGGACGATAAGATCCACGCCCGCTCGATTGGCCCGTATTCGCTGGTTACCCAGCAGCCTCTCGGCGGCAAGGCGCAGTTCGGCGGACAGCGTTTCGGCGAAATGGAGGTGTGGGCACTCGAAGCTTACGGCGCCGCCTACACATTGCAGGAAATGCTGACCGTGAAATCGGACGACGTTGCCGGCCGCACCAAAGTGTACGAGGCGATCGTACGCGGCGACGACACGTTCGAGGCGGGCATTCCCGAGAGCTTTAACGTGTTGGTCAAGGAAATGCGTTCGCTCGGCCTCAATGTCGATCTGCACAATTCGAAGCAGCAGCGGCAGGGTGGTCCCGAGACGGCCGAAGCGGCGGAATAGTGAAACGTTGCGGAGCGGCGAGGGCGCTGCTCCGCGGATGAATGAACAACGACAGGTGGGGAAACGGCGATTCCCCGGTCGAGGAGAAGACGATGAATCAAGAGATCATGAATCTTTTCAGCCCGCAGGTTCCGGCTCAGGTCTTTGACCAGATTCGGATTTCGATCGCGAGCCCGGAAAAGATTCTGTCCTGGTCTTACGGCGAAATCAAAAAGCCCGAAACGATCAACTACCGTACCTTTAAGCCCGAACGCGACGGACTGTTCTGCGCGCGTATTTTCGGGCCGATCAAGGATTACGAGTGCTTGTGCGGCAAGTACAAGCGCATGAAGTACAAGGGCATCATCTGCGAGAAATGCTCGGTCGAAGTGACCTTGTCGCGCGTGCGGCGCGAGCGCATGGGCCACATCGAGTTGGCCGCGCCGGTTGCGCACATCTGGTTCCTTAAGTCGTTGCCGAGCCGCATTGGTTTGCTGCTCGACATGACGCTCAAGGACCTCGAGCGCATCCTGTACTTCGAATATTACGTCGTGCTTGAGCCGGGGCTGACCCCGCTCAAGGACCGCCAGCTTTTATCCGAGGACGAATACCTCAAGGCGCAAGAAGAGTTCGGCACCGACAGCTTCACGGCGACCATCGGCGCGGAAGCGATCCGCGAAATGCTCAAGGGCATCGATCTTGAGAAGATGCAGGCCGAGCTGCGCGCCGAAATGGGCGAGACCGAAAGCGACATCAAGAAGAAGAAGATCGCCAAGCGGCTCAAGCTGATCGAGGCCTTCCTTGCTTCCGGCAACAAGCCGGAATGGATGATCCTGACGGTCGTGCCGGTGATCCCGCCTGACTTGCGGCCGTTGGTGCCGCTCGACGGCGGGCGCTTCGCCACGTCCGATCTCAACGACCTCTATCGACGCGTTATCAACCGCAACAACCGTCTGAAGCGGCTGATCGAGTTGCGTGCGCCGGACATCATTATCCGAAACGAAAAGCGTATGCTTCAGGAGGCCGTCGATGCGCTGTTCGACAACGGTCGCCGAGGCCGCGTCATCACCGGCGCCAACAAGCGTCCGCTGAAATCGCTCGCCGACATGCTCAAGGGCAAGCAAGGCCGCTTCCGGCAGAACTTGCTCGGCAAGCGCGTCGACTATTCCGGCCGCTCCGTGATCGTGGTCGGTCCCGAGCTCAAGCTGCATCAGTGCGGTTTGCCAAAGAAGATGGCGCTCGAGCTGTTCAAGCCATTCATCTATTCGCGCCTTGATGCCAAAGGCCTTTCCACGACCGTGAAGCAAGCAAAGAAGCTGGTCGAGAAGGAGAAGCCGGAGGTTTGGGACATCCTCGACGAGGTCATTCGCGAGCATCCGGTGCTGCTCAATCGCGCGCCGACGCTGCATCGCCTTGGCATTCAGGCCTTTGAGCCTGTGCTCATCGAGGGCAAGGCGATCCAGCTGCATCCGCTCGTTTGCGCAGCCTTCAACGCCGACTTCGACGGCGACCAGATGGCCGTGCACGTTCCGCTGTCGCTTGAAGCGCAGCTGGAAGCACGCGTTCTGATGATGTCGACCAACAACATCCTTCATCCGGCGAACGGTCAACCGATTATCGTGCCGTCGCAGGATATCGTGCTCGGACTGTATTATCTCACGCTGATGAGCGAGGGCATGCCTGGTGAAGGCAAGCTGTTCGGCGACATGGCCGCGATCGATCATGCGCTGCATGCAAAAGTCATCAACCTGCACACCAAGATCAAATACCGCTGGGAAGGCGTGGACGAGAAGGGCAAGTCCTTCAAGAAGTGGTACGACACCACACCCGGCCGCGTTGTGCTTGGTAACGTGCTTCCCAGGAGCGTGAAAGTCCCGTTCGACATCGTCAACCGCTTGATGACCAAGCGGGAAATTTCCGCGATGATCGATCAGGTCTACCGGCATTGCGGACAGAAAGAGACGGTCATCTTCTGCGACCGCATCATGTCGCTCGGCTTCTATCATGCGTTCAAGGCCGGCATCTCGTTCGGCAAGGACGACATGGTGGTGCCGGAGTCGAAGTGGAAAATTGTCGAGACGACGCGCGAGCTCGCGAAAGAGTTCGAGCAGCAATACAACGACGGTCTGATCACCCAAGGCGAGAAGTACAACAAGGTGGTCGACGCCTGGTCGAAATCCACCGACCGCATCGCCGACGAAATGATGCGCGAAATTTCGTCCACCAAGAAGGACGCCGACGGCCGCGACATGCAGGTCAACTCGATCTACATGATGGCCCATTCCGGTGCGCGCGGTTCGCCCGCACAGATGCGTCAGCTCGCCGGCATGCGCGGCCTGATGGCCAAGCCATCGGGTGAGATCATCGAAAGCCCGATCATATCGAACTTCAAAGAAGGGCTGTCGGTGATGGAGTACTTCAACTCCACGCACGGCGCCCGTAAGGGTCTGGCTGACACGGCATTGAAAACTGCGAACTCGGGCTACCTGACGCGCCGTCTGGTTGACGTCGCACAGGATTGCATCATCACGGAAGAAGACTGCGGCACCAAGGGCGGCATTAAGGTTCGCGCCATCATAGACGCGGGCACCGTTGTGGCCTCGTTGGCGATCCGCATTCTCGGCCGGACCACGGCAGAGGATGTGAAGGATCCGTCGACCGGCAAGACCTTGATCAAGCGCGGCACACTGCTGACGGAACCGGAGGTGGAAGTCATCACCAATGGCGGCGTGCAGGAACTGAAAATTCGCTCGGTATTGACCTGCGAAGCAGCTAACGGCGTGTGCGGTGCTTGCTACGGACGCGATCTCGCCCGTGGCACTCCGGTCAACATGGGCGAGGCGGTGGGTGTCATCGCTGCGCAGTCGATCGGCGAGCCCGGCACTCAGCTCACAATGCGCACCTTCCACATCGGCGGTGCGGCGCAGATCTCCGAGCAGTCGTTCATCGAGTCGAACTTCGACGGCAAGGTCAAGTTCAAGGGCAAGAACGTCGCCAAAAACTCTGATAACGAAGTGGTTGCGATGGTGCGCAACATGGTCGTCGCGGTCGTCGACCCTGACGGCACCGAGCGTGCACATCACCGCATCCCCTACGGCGCGCGTATGCGTGTTGAGGACGGAGACAAGATCAAGCGCGGCCAACGCATTGCCGAATGGGATCCCTACACCCGGCCGATTCTGACCGAGGTTGAAGGCTCCATCGAGTTCGAAGACCTGGTCGACGGGCTGTCGATGTCGGAAGCACTCGATAAGTCGACCGGCATTGCCAAGCGCGTGGTCATCGACTGGCGCACGGGATCCTCGCGCAATCAGCAGGACCTGCGTCCGGCGATCCTGATCAAATCGGGCAACAAGATTCTCAAGCTCGCCCGTGGCGGGGAGGCGCGTTACCAGCTTGCGGTCGATGCGATCATCTCGGTCGATCCGGGTGGTCACGTGAAGGCGGGCGACGTGATTGCGCGTATTCCGACCGAAAGCGCCAAGACTCGCGACATCACCGGCGGTCTGCCGCGGGTGGCGGAGCTGTTCGAGGCGCGGCGGCCGAAAGAAGCTGCGATCATCGCCGAGATCGGCGGCACGGTGCGGTTTGGCAAGGACTACAAGAACAAACGCCGCATCACCATCGAGCCGTCGGGCAAAGGTGATGAACCGAAGGAATATCTCATTCCGAAGGGCAAGCACATTCACCTTCAGGACGGCGACGTCATTGAGAAGGGCGATTATATCGTCGAGGGCAATCCCGCTCCGCACGACATCCTCGCCATCAAGGGTGTCGAAGAACTGGCCGCCTATCTGGTGAACGAAATCCAGGAGGTCTATCGCCTGCAAGGCGTCAACATCAACGACAAGCACATCGAGGTGATCGTTCGCCAGATGCTGCAGAAAGTTGAAATCGACGATGTCGGCGAAACCGAGCTGCTGCAAGGTGAGCAGATCGATCGGACTGAAATGGACGAGATCAACGCTCGCGTCGAGGCCGAAGGCAAGAAGGGCGCAACCGGTCACCCGGTTCTGCTCGGCATTACCAAAGCCAGCTTGCAGACACGTTCGTTTATCTCTGCGGCCTCGTTCCAGGAGACGACACGCGTGCTCACCGAAGCCGCCGTCAACGGCAAGGCGGACACGCTCGACGGGCTCAAGGAAAACGTCATCGTTGGTCGCCTGATCCCGGCGGGCACGGGTGCCATGATGAACGGCTTGCGCGAGGTCGCGGTCAAACGCGACGCGCTCATCCTCGAGGAACGCGAGAAGGACGCGGCCAAGGCCGCGGCAAAGGCCGAGGCGGCGGCGGCTCCGGCGCTGCCCGCGGCCGAATAACTCTAACCACCCTGACAATCGAAAGGGCCGCCGCAGGGCGGCCCTTTTCTTTGCGCAGGAATGGGAGAAGATAGCAGTCCCGCACGCTGGAATTTGTCCCATGCAACTCCTTGTTCTTGCCGGTGACGGCATCGGCCCGGAAATAACGGCTGCCACGCTTGCTGTGCTGCGCGCAGTTTCCGAACGCTTTGATTTGCAATTGCGCATTGAAGAAGCAGCGACCGGTCATGCGGGCCTGCGCGCACATGGACATACAATCCATCCCGACATCGTCGAGAAGGCGCGGAAGGCTGACGGCGTTGTGCTCGGGCCTACCTCAACGTTCGAGTTCAAAGATCCGGCGAAAGGCGAGGTCAATCCGTCGATGATGCTGCGCAAGAGCTTGGACCTGTTCGCGAATATCCGGCCGGCGCGAACTTATGCAGGCTTCCCGCTGCGCTGTGGCGAATTCGATCTGGTGGTTGCGCGCGAAAATACCGAAGGATTTTACGCAGACCGCAACATGGAAGAGGGTAGCGGCGAAGTCCTTGTCACTAAAGATGTCGCGATTTCCTTGCGTCGTATCACCCGCGTTTGCAGCGAACGCATTGCACGCGCGGCATTTGAATTGGCGATGACGCGGCGAAAACGCGTTACCATCGTGCACAAGGCCAATGTGCTGAAAGTGACCGACGGGCTGTTCATTAAATCATGTCGCACGATCGCGCGAGAATACCCTGCGGTCGCAGTTGATGATGTCATTGTCGACGCCATGATGGCGCATGTCGTGCGAAACCCGCAGCGCTTCGACGTCATTGTCACCACGAACATGTATGGCGACATATTGTCCGATTTGACATCAGAGCTGTCGGGCAGCTTGGGGCTTGCTGCTTCGCTCAATGCCGGAGCAAATCATGGAATGGCGCAGGCCGCGCATGGGTCGGCGCCGGATATCGCGGGTAAGAACGTGGCAAATCCGCTGTCGCTGATTTTATCGGCCGCTATGTTGCTCGCCTGGCATGGCCGTCGCAACAAAGCCAATTCTTTTGAAGCAGCCGCCGCGGCTATCGAGAAGGCGGTGGAGGCCTCGATCGCCGCCAAAGAGGCGACGTCCGATGTGGGTGGCCGGCTTGGCACACGCGAAACCGGCGATGCGGTGGCCGCGCGCGTTCGCTCGTGATGCGCTGCGACAGCCACATCCATATCGTTGGGCCTGCCGAGCGCTATCCGCAAGTGGCCGAACGCACATATCTCGCTGATGTTGCCACACTCAAGCAGATCGAAAGCGTCTCGGCGACGCGAGCGATAAGACGCTATGTGATCGTTCAGCCCAGTTTCTACGGCACGGACAACGGCTTGCTGCTGGAAACTCTCAATACGCTCGCCGGCCGTGGGCGCGGTGTTGTCGTTATCGATCCGCGGGCAATATCCGCACGAGCTTTGTCCGATATGGGCGGGCAAGGCGTACGTGGCTTGCGGCTCAATCTTTATAGCCCGCTCCGCGAGAAAGCGCCGCTTGCAGAGCGTTTCGCGGCGATTGCAGACCTTGCGCGAGAGTTGAGCTGGCACATCGAGGTTATTGCACCGATTAAGGTGCTGGCAGAAAATTCAAAGCTTCTCGGGAGCTCAAAAGTCCCGCTGGTGATCGACCACTTCGGGGTTTTTACGGGCTACACGCCTGAGCAAGCTGAGGGTCGAACGTTGCTCGGCTTGCTGGCGATGCCGCATGTGTGGATGAAGTTGTCGGCGCCCTACCGCGTAAGCGCAGATGACCTGGCGACAAAGCCAGACCAGGCGTGGCTCAGGGCTATTCTTGCGACCGCGCCGGATCGCTGCGTCTGGGGCAGCGATTGGCCGCATACGCCGCCGCACGATCAGCAAATGGGTAGCGCTGTGCTCGCGCCTTATCGTAATCTTCGTTACGAAACGCTGGTTGATGATTTCGTAGCGGCTGTGAGCTCGGTGGAACTGGCGGAACGTATTCTTTCGGACAATCCGGCCCGCCTCTACGAATTTGCATAACGCGACGCCCGAACCAACGCGGCGACCATTCATGGGAGGGTTCCACATGCGCGCGAAGTCCGTGTTGGCCGTCGGTCTCATTTCAGCCGCCGTCACGATCGCACTTGCCGGTCCCGGGCGAACCCAAGCTTATCCGAGCCGCACCATTCAGTTGATCGTCGCTTACGCCGCCGGCGGTACCGGCGACATCGTCGCGCGGTCCGTGTCGGACAAGCTCGGTGCTGCACTTGGGCAGTCTGTCGTTGTCGAGAACCGAGCCGGTGCGAGTGGGGCCATCGGCGCACATTCGGTGACGAGCGCCGCGCCCGATGGGTACACCCTGTTGGTCGGACAAACCGGAGAAATCGCGGTCAACCAGCACTGGCTGAAAGGTCTCAACTACGATCCCGACAAGGACCTGATGCCCATCGCACTTGCGGCTGTTGTGCCTTTGGCGCTGGTCGTGCCGACCAAGGCGCCGTATTCGACGTTGCCGGAGTTCCTGGCAGCGCTGAAATCAAAACCGAAGATGACTTTCGCGTCCGCAGGCATTGGCACGCCCGGTCATTTTGCGGGCGAGCTTCTCAAGGCGAAGTTCGACGAAAATCTCACGCACGTCCCGTACAAAGGGGCAGGGCCGGCGCTCACCGACGTTATCGGCAATCATGTTGATTTCTATTTTCCGGGATTTCCGGCGGCGGCGCCGCACGTCAAATCGGGAGGTGTGAAAATGCTGGCTCTTTCATCAGCCAAGCGTTCGCCGGCCGCACCCGACGTGCCGACGGTGGCTGAGGTGACGGGCATCAAAGACTACGATTTCACACTCTGGGCGGGCTTTTTCGCACCGCGAGGCACCCCGCAGGCCGTCATCGACCGGTTGAACAAGGAAATTAACAAAGCAATCGAAGATCCTGACGTGAAGTCGCGTCTTGAGGCGGCCGGCGCCGTCGTGACGCCCATGTCAGTCGTCCAGTTCAAGGAGTTTGTCCAAACCGAGAGTGCGAAATACCTTCGGGTCATCAAAGAGACGGGGGTCACGTCGCAATAGGCGGAATAAGGTACCGTTGGTGCCGTGTATGTTAGGCATGGGGCCGAAAGGCCCCGAATCGTCGATTTTTCAGCCATTTCCGCTTGACTTAGCTGGGTCACGCCGATACATACCCCACACTTTACGGCAGGCGGTGAGCTTCGCTTGTTCGGAACGGCCGCCCGGCTAATCCTTTGAGAGTGTTGTGTTTTCTCAAAGCTTGGCTGGCGCATCGCCTCGACCAATGAAGCTCAAACGCTGCTTCTGACAGCCACTGTCAGGTTTAAGTGACGGCTGTGTTGCTTCACGGCAGCGCAGCCATCTGAAACGGAAAGAGCGCCTTCGCAATCGAAGCGGATGGCGCGATTTCGTTTTGCGCGTGGAGAAGCGCGCAACGATGCCGGGGCGAATAGCCCAAGACAATGCGGACGACTTGATGTCCGCGACACATACGGAGGGGTGGCGCGGACGATTCCGTTCTCGCGCTTAGTCCTCGAAACGAAGGTAGCGAAGGCCAACGATGCCGACGATCAACCAGTTGATTGCCAAGCCGCGGCACCCGCTCAAAGCGCGGAATAAAGTGCCGGCCCTGCAGGCGTCGCCGCAGAAGCGCGGCGTTTGCACGCGCGTCTACACCACCACTCCGAAGAAACCGAATTCGGCTCTGCGCAAGGTGGCCAAGGTTCGTCTCACGAATGGATTTGAAGTCATCGGTTACATCCCGGGCGAGGGCCATAATTTGCAAGAGCATTCGGTCGTGATGATCCGCGGCGGACGCGTGAAAGACCTTCCCGGCGTTCGCTATCACATCCTGCGTGGTGTGCTCGATACGCAGGGCGTGAAAAACCGTAAGCAGCGCCGGTCGAAATACGGCGCGAAACGGCCGAAGTAAGGATCAGCGTCATGTCCCGCCGCCACGCCGCAGAAAAACGCGAGATCATCCCGGACCCGAAGTTCGGCAACATCGTCGTCAGCAAGTTCATGAATGCCATCATGTATGATGGCAAGAAGTCGGTAGCGGAAGGCATCGTCTACGGCGCGCTGTCGACGATCGAAGGCAAGACCAAACAGAATCCACTTACGGTTTTTCAGCAGGCGCTCGACAACGTGATGCCCTCAATCGAGGTTCGCTCACGGCGTGTCGGCGGCGCCACTTACCAGGTGCCGGTCGAAGTACGGACGTCGCGCCGGCAAGCGCTCGGCATTCGCTGGATCATCGCAGCTGCGCGCGAACGCAATGAACGTACGATGACGGAGCGGCTCTCAGCAGAGTTGCTCGACGCATCCAATAACAGGGGAAATGCCGTCAAGAAGCGCGAAGATACCCACAAGATGGCGGAAGCCAACCGGGCCTTCTCGCATTATCGCTGGTGATAGAAAAAAGATTCAAGGACCCCTATGCCCCGCAACCATGCCATCGAGGACTACCGCAATTTCGGCATCATGGCGCACATCGATGCCGGAAAGACGACGACGACTGAGCGGATCCTCTATTACACCGGCAAGAGCCACAAGATCGGCGAGGTGCACGAAGGCGCCGCGACGATGGATTGGATGGAGCAGGAGCAGGAGCGCGGCATCACGATTACTTCGGCTGCGACCACCGCGTTCTGGAACGAGAAGCGACTCAACATCATCGACACGCCCGGCCACGTTGACTTCACCATCGAAGTTGAGCGGTCGCTGCGCGTGCTCGACGGCGCCGTCGTGGTGCTCGACTCCAACCAGGGTGTCGAACCGCAGACCGAGACGGTCTGGCGCCAGGGCGATAAATATAAAGTTCCACGCATCGTCTTCGCCAACAAGATGGACAAGATCGGTGCCGACTTCTTCAAATGCATCGATGACATCAAAACTCGTCTCGGTGCCAAACCCGTGGCGATCCAGCTCCCGATCGGCTCCGAGCAAGCATTCAAAGGCCTGATCGACCTGGTGCGCATGAAAGGCGTGGTGTGGGACGACGAATCCCTCGGTGCCAAGTACCAGGACATCGAAATTCCTGCCGACATGCTCGAGCAGGCCAAGGAATACCGCGAGAAACTGATCGAGGCGGCGTGCGAACTCGACGATGATGCAACCACTGCATACCTCGAGGGCAAAATGCCCGACGAGGCCACGATCAAGAAGCTGATCCGCAAAGCTGTAATCACCGGAGCATTTTTTCCCGTGCTGTGCGGCTCCGCCTTCAAAAACAAAGGCGTTCAACCGCTGCTTGACGCCGTGGTTGACTATCTGCCGAGCCCGCTCGACGTGCCCCCAATTCACGGCATCAACCCTGACAATGGTGAAGATGTTATCCGTGAGCCGAAAGACGATGCGCCGCTCGCGCTGCTCGCCTTCAAAATCATGGACGATCCCTTTGTCGGCACGATTACCTTCTGCCGCATCTATTCGGGGACGCTCACCAGCGGCACCGGCGTGATCAATTCGACCAAGGAACGCAAGGAACGGATCGGCCGTATGCTGCTGATGCATGCGAACAACCGTGAGGACATCAAGGAAGCTTATGCTGGCGACATCGTTGCGCTGGCGGGCCTCAAAGAAGTGCGCACCGGTGACACGCTGTGCGACCCGCAAAAGCCGGTGATCCTGGAGAAAATGGAATTCCCCGATCCGGTCATCGAGATCGCGATCGAGCCGAAATCGAAGGCCGACCAGGAAAAGCTCGGCGTTGCGCTTGCCAAGCTTGCAGCTGAGGACCCGTCCTTCCGCGTCTCCACAGATCAGGAAAGCGGCCAGACCATCCTCAAGGGCATGGGCGAGCTGCATCTCGACATCAAGGTCGACATCCTCAAGCGTACCTACAAGGTCGATGCCAATATCGGGGCGCCGCAGGTTGCTTTCCGCGAAAAGATCTCGCAGCGCGTCGAGCACGGCTACACCCATAAAAAGCAGACGGGTGGCTCCGGTCAGTTCGCGCAGATCAAGATCATCGCCGAGCCGACGCCGCCGGGAACTCCGTTCGAGTTCGAGAACGAGATCGTCGGCGGCGCTGTGCCAAAAGAATATATACCCGGCGTCGAGAAAGGCCTGGAGTCAGTGCTTGGCTCCGGCGTTGTGGCTGGCTTCCCGGTGGTGGACCTCAAGGTCACGCTGATCGACGGCAAATACCACGATGTCAACTCGTCCGCGCTCGCGTTCGAAATTTGCGCACGGCAGTGCCTGAAAGAGGCGCTGCAGATGGCCAAGCCAATTCTTCCTCGAGCCGATCATGAAGGTCGAGGTGGTGACGCCGGAGGACTACACCGGCTCCGTCATCGGCGACCTCAATTCCCGGCGCGGACAAATTCAAGGTCAGGACATGCGCGGCAACGCCAACGTCGTCAACGCGATGGTGCCGCTGATGAACATGTTCGGTTACGTCAACAATCTGCGGTCCATGTCTCAGGGCCGTGCGACATTCACGATGCAATTTGATCACTACGCAGAGCTACCCGCGAACGTGTCAGCCGAAGTCCAAAAGAAATTCGCGTGATCGGGAACGGATAACAGAAGGATCTGAACGGAGAGTTCCATGGCCAAAGAGAAATTCCAGCGAACAAAGCCGCATTGCAATATCGGCACCATCGGTCACGTTGACCACGGCAAGACGACGCTGACCGCGGCGATTACGAAGGTGCTGGCCGAAAAGGGCGGCGCTACGTTCACTGCCTATGACCAGATCGACAAAGCCCCGGAAGAGAAGGCACGCGGCATCACCATTTCGACTGCACACGTCGAATATGAAACCGACAAGCGCCACTACGCGCACGTCGATTGCCCTGGTCACGCCGACTACGTGAAGAACATGATCACCGGTGCCGCGCAGATGGACGGCGCGATCCTGGTGGTTTCGGCTGCCGACGGCCCAATGCCGCAAACTCGTGAGCATATTCTGCTTGCCCGTCAGGTCGGCGTGCCGGCGCTGGTCGTGTTCATGAACAAGGTCGACATGGTCGACGATCCGGAACTGCTCGAGCTCGTCGAACTCGAGGTCCGCGAGTTGCTCTCGAAGTATAATTTCCCGGGTGACAAGATTCCGATCATCAAGGGTTCGGCGCTCAAGGCACTCGAAGGCACCGACGAGAAACTCGGCAAGGAAGCGATTTTCGCGCTGATGAAGGCGGTGGATGAATACATCCCGCAGCCGGAGCGGCCGAAGGATCAACCGTTCCTGATGCCGGTGGAAGACGTGTTCTCGATTTCTGGCCGCGGCACCGTGTGCACCGGCCGAGTCGAGCGCGGCATCATCAAGGTCGGTGAGGAAGTCGAGATCGTCGGTATCAAGCCGACCATCAAGACCGTTGTCACCGGCGTTGAAATGTTCCGCAAGCTGCTCGATCAGGGCGAGGCGGGCGACAACATCGGCGCACTGTTGCGCGGTACCAAGCGCGAGGAAGTCGAGCGCGGTCAGGTTCTGTGCAAGCCCGGCTCAGTCAAGCCGCACACGAAGTTCAAGGCAGAAGCCTACATCCTCACCAAGGAAGAGGGCGGCCGTCATACACCGTTCTTCACGAACTATCGTCCGCAATTCTATTTCCGCACCACCGACGTGACTGGCGTGGTGCACTTGCCGCAAGGCACGGAAATGGTGATGCCGGGCGACAACGTGGCGATGGAAGTGCACCTGATCGTGCCGATCGCCATGGAAGAAAAACTCCGCTTCGCCATTCGCGAGGGCGGCCGCACAGTCGGCGCCGGCGTGGTGGCGAGCATTATCGAGTGATGTGTTGAGGCGTGATGGCCGGGTCAGTCCCGGCCATCCGCGTCTTTATCGAAGTTAGCCATTCCGTGGTTGCTCGCTCGACGGGCGGGCACGACGGACGAGAGAAACGACAATGAACGGCCAGAATATCCGGATCCGGCTCAAGGCGTTCGATCACCGCATCCTCGATGCGTCGACGCGCGAGATCGTGAACACGGCCAAGCGCACTGGCGCTCAGGTCCGCGGACCGATCCCGCTGCCGACGAGAATCGAGAAGTTCACGGTGAACCGCTCGCCACACGTTGACAAAAAGAGCCGCGAACAGTTCGAAATGCGCACGCATAAGCGTCTTTTGGACATCGTCGACCCGACGCCGCAAACCGTGGACGCGCTGATGAAGCTCGACCTCGCTGCCGGCGTTGATGTCGAGATCAAGCTGTAAGGCCGGGGTGGGATTAGCAATGCGTACGGGTGTCGTCGCACAGAAGGTCGGAATGACCCGGGTATTCACCGAGGCCGGCGAACACGTGCCGGTAACGGTGCTGCGCCTTGCGCAGTGTCAGGTGGTCGCTCACCGCACCAAGGACAAAAATGGCTATGTCGCGCTTCAGCTCGGCTCTGGCGCGCGCCGTTCCAACAATATGATCAAGTCCGACCGAGGCTATTTCGGCAAACAGAAGGTCGAGCCCAAGCGTAAGCTCGCCGAATTCCGTGTGACCGAAGATGCATTGATTCCGGTCGGCGCGGAGATCACGGCTGATCATTTCATTCCAGGTCAGTTTGTTGACGTTTGCGGCATCACAATCGGCAAGGGGTTTGCCGGCGGCATGAAGCGCTGGAATTTCGCGGGGCTGCGTGCTTCGCACGGCGTGTCGATTTCGCACCGTTCAATTGGTGGCACCGGCGGCCGTCAGGATCCCGGCAAGACTTTCAAGAACAAGAAGATGCCCGGCCATCTCGGTGTCGAGCGAGTAACCACGCTCAATCTCAAGGTCGTGCAGACCGATGTCGAACGCGGCCTCATTCTCGTCGAGGGTGCGGTGCCCGGCTCCAAGAGCGGGTGGGTCACCGTCCGCGACGCGGTCAAGAAGCAGCTGCCGAAAGAAGCGCCGAAGCCCGGGAAGTTCCGGGTGAGCGAGGCCGCTGAGGCAAAGTCCGATCAGAAGCCGGCCAAGGCCGAATCTGAACAGCCCAAGGTTGCGTCCGATCAGGGCCCCAATGCCGAACAGGCTGCAGCGCAAGCGGCCGCCGCCGCCGAACAGGCAGCGAAGGCAGCGGAACAAGCAGCGAAGGCAGCGGACAAAGCCGCCAAGGCCGCCGACAAAGCAGCTTCCGCTGCGGCCAAGAAGGAGGGCGAGTGATGGAGCTCAAGATCATCGCCCTCGACGGCAAAGACGCCGGCTCGGTCAAATTGTCGGATGAAATCTTCGGGCTTGAGCCGCGGACCGACATCATACAGCGCTGCGTGAATTGGCAGTTGGCAAAACGTCAGCGCGGGACCCACAAGACCAAAGACCGCAGCGAAATCTGGCGGACCGGCAAGAAGATGTATGCGCAGAAGGGGACTGGTGGTGCACGCCACGGCTCCGCGCGCGTTCCTCAGTTCCGTGGCGGCGGTCGCGCTTTCGGGCCGGTGGTGCGTAGCCATGCCATCGACCTGCCAAAGAAAGTTCGCGCGCTCGCGCTCAGGCATGCGCTGTCGTCCAAAGCGAAAGACGGCGGCATCGTCGTGCTCGACAAGGCGACGGTAAAAGATTCCAAGACCAAGGCGCTGGCCAAGCAATTCGGCAAGCTCGGGCTCGAGAGCGCGTTGATCATTGATGGCGCCGAAATCGAGGCAAACTTCCGTAGCGCCGCGCGCAACATTCCGAATATCGACGTGCTGCCCGTGCAGGGCATCAACGTCTACGACATCTTGCGGCGCAAGACCCTGGTGCTGACCAAGGCCGCGCTCGATGCGCTGGAGGCGCGATTCAAATGAGCACCAGCGATCCGCGCCATTACGACGTCATCCTTTCTCCGGTGATCACCGAGAAAGCGACGATGGCATCCGAGCACAACAAAGTCGTGTTCAAGGTGGCCAAGCACGCCACCAAGCCGCAAATCAAGGAAGCGGTGGAGAAGCTGTTCGACGTCAAGGTCAAGAGCGTCAACACGCTCACACGGCCTGGCAAATTGAAAGTGTTCCGCAACAGGATCGGGCAGCAGTCCGATGTGAAGCGCGCGATCGTGACTCTCGAAGAGGGTCACCGGATCGACGTGACCACGGGATTGTAAGGGGAGCGTTGCGATGGCACTGAAATCTTACAATCCGACGACCCCGGGCCAGCGCCAGCTGGTCAACATCGATCGTTCGTCGCTGTATAAAGGCGCGCCGGTAAAGTCGTTGACCGAAGGTCAGCATTCGACCGGCGGCCGCAACAATAATGGGCGCATCACCTCGCGGTTCCGCGGTGGCGGCCACAAGCAGGCTTACCGCCGGATCGATTTTCGTCGCACCAAATTCGATGTGCCGGCGACAGTCGAGCGGCTCGAGTACGATCCAAACCGCACGGCCTTCATTGCCCTGATCAAATATCAGGACGGCGAGCTCGCCTACATCCTGGCGCCGCAGCGCCTGGGAGCCGGCGATACCGTGATTGCCTCCGAGCATGCCGACGTGAAGCCCGGCAACGCCATGCCGATCGCGAATATTCCGGTCGGCACGATTGTGCACAATGTGGAACTCAAGATCGGCAAGGGCGGGCAACTCGCGCGTTCGGCCGGTAGCTATGTGCAGATCGTTGGCCGCGACCAGGATTACGTCATCCTGCGCTTGAGCACGACCGAGCAGCGCCTGGTGCATGGCCGCTGCATGGCCACCGTCGGTGCCGTATCCAATCCGGACAACATGAATACGACGATCGGCAAGGCCGGTCGCCAGCGTTGGAAGGGCCGCATGCCGCACAACCGCGGCATCACCATGAACCCTGTCGACCACCCGCACGGTGGCCGCACCAAGGGTGGCAAGCATTGGGTTACGCCGTGGGGCTTCCCGACCAAAGGCAAGAAGACGCGCAAGAATAAACGCACGGAGCGTTTCATCATTGCGAGCCGGCACGACCGGAAGAAAAAGCAGCAGTAAGGACGAGAGCTATGACGCGTTCAGTTTGGAAAGGTCCTTTTGTCGACGGCTATCTGCTGCGCAAGGCTGAAGCCGCGCGCGCTTCCGGCCGTCACGAGATGATCAAGATATGGAGCCGCCGTTCGACAATTCTCCCGCAATTCGTCGGGCTGAATTTCGGCGTCTACAACGGGCAGAAGCACATTCCGGTGATGGTCAACGAGGAAATGGTTGGCCACAAGTTCGGCGAGTTTGCGCCGACCCGCATGTTCTACGGCCATACATCAGACCGCAAAGCCAAACGGACCGGCGCTCCCGCAGCAGGTGCGCCGGCCGCCGCGCCGGCGCCTGCAGCGAGCTAAGGGACAAGAGCAAAGCCATGGGCAAGCGCCACCGCGAACGCGACCTCGCCGAAAACGAGGCAAAGGCTGTGACCAAGATGCTGCGGATTTCTCCGCAGAAGCTTAATCTTGTGGCGCAGCTGATCCGCGGCAAAAAAGCCGCGAGCGCGCTCGCCGATCTTGAATTCTCGCGCAAGCGCATCGCTAAAGACGTGCGCAAGTGCCTGGAGTCGGCGATCGCCAACGCCGAAAACAATCACGACCTCGACGTCGACGAACTCGTCGTTGCCGAGGCTCATGTCGGCAAGGCGCTTGTCATCAAGCGCTTCACCCCGCGTGGCCGCGGCCGCGTCGGACGAATTCTCAAGCCGTTTTCTCACCTGACCATCGTCGTGCGTCAGGTTGAGGCGCGGGCGGAAGCCTGAGGAGTAATCGATGGGTCAAAAAGTCAATCCGATCGGGCTGCGCTTAGGCATCAACCGCACCTGGGATTCGCGCTGGTTCGCCGGCAAGGCCGAATACGGCACGCTGCTGCATGAAGATATCAAGATCCGCAAGGAGTTGATGAAGCAACTTAAGCAGGCGGCCGTGTCGCACATCGTCATCGAACGCCCGCACAAGAAGTGCCGCGTCACCATCCATTCTGCGCGTCCCGGCGTTGTGATCGGGAAAAAGGGCGCGGATATCGAGAAGTTGCGCAAGTCGGTCGCCAAACTCACCGACAGCGATGTCGTCATCAACATCGTCGAAATCCGCAAGCCCGAACTCGATGCTCAGCTGGTCGCCGAGTTCGATCGCCCAGCAGCTCGAGCGCCGTGTTGCATTCCGCCGCGCGATGAAGCGCGCCGTTCAGTCGGCGATGCGTCTCGGAGCGGAGGGAATTCGTATCAACTGCTCGGGCCGGTTGGGCGGCGCCGAAATCGCGCGCATGGAGTGGTATCGCGAAGGTCGCGTGCCGCTGCACACATTGCGCGCGGACGTCGACTATGGCGTCGCCACTGCTTTCACCACTTATGGTACCTGCGGCGTCAAGGTTTGGATCTTCAAGGGCGAAATCCTAGAGCACGATCCGATGGCGCAGGACAAGAAGCTTGCCGAAGCTCGACTCCGGCCGGCCGCGCCGCGAAACCGCGGCCTGAAGGGACGAATAGAGTTTAAGTCATGCTGCAACCGATCCGCACAAAGTTCCGCAAGGCATTCAAGGGCCGCATTCATGGCATCGCCACGAGTGGCGCCACGCTTGCCTTTGGCCAATATGGTCTCAAGGCGCTCGAGCCTGAGCGTGTCACCGCGCGCCAGATTGAAGCTGCGCGCCGCGCGCTCACCCGCTTCATGAAGCGGTCGGGCCGGGTCTGGATCCGCGTTTTCCCGGATGTGCCGGTCTCGAAAAAGCCGATCGAAATCCGCATGGGCAAAGGCAAAGGCACGCCTGAGCTTTGGGTCGTGCGGGTCAAGCCCGGCCGCATCCTGTTCGAGGTCGACGGCATTCCGCTTGCAGTCGCGAAAGAAGCGCTGGCGCTCGCCGCGGCGAAGCTGCCGGTCAAAACCCGTTTCATTGAACGCATCGCCGAGTAACGCCATGAAAGCCGCCGACGTAAGAGCGATGACGATCGATCAGCTTGATGACGAAGTGCTCAAGCTGAAGAAAGAGCAATTCAATCTGCGCTTCCAGCGGGCCACCGGGCAGCTGGAAAATACGTCACGCGTGCGCGTCATCCGGCGCGATATCGCGCGGATGAAAACAATCGCGGCGCAGAAACGCAGTCGGGGCGCCTGAGCCGGCGCCCAAGGCAGACGCCGCGCCGGCGCCTGCCAAGAAAGCCAAGACCGCCAAGCCGAAGGCTGCCGCGAAACCGAAAGCGCGCGCCAAGGCGAGCAAGACGAACAAGTCGAAGTCGAAGGAATAAGGGGTTCGAGATGCCGAAGCGTACGCTCCATGGCGTTGTCGTGAGCGACAAGCAGGACAAGACGGTGGTCGTGCGTGTCGATCGTCGTTTCACGCACGCGACCATGAAGAAGACTATCCGCCGCTCGAAGAAGTACCACGCCCACGACGAGACGAACCAATACGCCATCGGCGACCTGGTGTGGATTGAAGAACGCCGGCCGATTTCCAAGCTCAAGTGCTGGGAAGTCGTCCGCGGCGAGAAGAAACAGAAAGTTCAATGAGCGTTATGCGCGACCAGACAGTGAGAGCCGCATCATGATCCAGATGCAAACAAACCTAGACGTGGCGGACAATTCCGGCGCGCGCCGCGTCATGTGCATCAAGGTGCTGGGCGGCTCCAAGCGTAAATACGCCACCATCGGCGACGTCATCGTCGTTTCGGTGAAGGAGGCGATTCCGCGTGGCCGCGTGAAAAAGGGCGACGTGATGAAAGCCGTCGTCGTGCGTATTTCCAAGGACATCAAGCGCGCGGACGGTTCGGTCATTCGGTTTGACCGCAATGCGGCGGTGCTGATCACCCCGCAGATGGAGCCGGTCGGTACCCGTATCTTTGGGCCGGTCCCGCGCGAACTGCGCGCCAAGAATCACATGAAGATCATTTCGCTCGCGCCGGAGGTGCTGTGATGGCAGCCAAGATCCGCAAGGGCGACAAGGTTGTGGTGCTCACCGGCCGCGATAAGGGCCGGACCGGAGAGGTGATCGAGGTACGTCCCGATCAACATCGCGCTCTGGTGCGCGGCATCAATATGGTCAAGCGCCACCAGCGCCAGACCGCGCAGCAGGAAGGCGGGATCATCTCCAAGGAGAGCACGGTCCACCTGTCCAATTTGGCAGTCGCCGACCCCAAAGATGGCAAGCCGACCCGCGTCGGTTTCAAATTTGTCGGTGAGGGCGAGGCGCGCAAAAAGGTCCGCATTGCCAAGCGTTCCGGAGTTGAGATCGATGGCTGAAACCCAACAATCCGCACAAGCGAAAGCTGAAGCCAAGGCGGAAAAGAAGGCGCAGGCCCAGGCGAAAGCCGCCGCGCCGAAGGAAGCGCGCAAGCCGCGCGAGCGTTCGGACTATGTCCCGCGCCTGAAGACGCATTTCGAGCAGGTCGTGCGTGAGCAGCTGTCCAAGCAGCTCAACTACACCAATCGCATGCAGGTGCCCAAGATCACCAAGATTGTGCTGAACATGGGCATCGGCGAGGGCGTTGCTGACCGCAAGAAGGTGGATAACGCCGCTGGCGATCTGTCGATGATCGCCGGTCAGAAGGCCGTCATCACCAAGTCGCGCAAGTCGATCGCCACGTACAAGTTGCGCGACGGGCAGGCGATCGGCTGCAAGGTCACGCTGCGCAAGGCACGCATGTATGACTTCCTCGACCGCCTCGTGAACATCGCGCTGCCGCGTATCCGCGATTTCCGCGGTCTCAATCCGAAGAGCTTCGATGGCCGTGGCAACTACAGCCTCGGCATCAAGGAACACATCGTGTTCCCCGAGATCGATTTCGACAAAGTCACGGACTCGTGGGGCCTCGATATTACCGTTTGCACCAGTGCGCGAAACGATGACGAAGCACGCGCGCTGCTCACCGCGTTTAACTTCCCGTTCCGGCAGTGAGGCTTGGCCTCATACGCGGAACCGCAAGGAGCGAAAGTAATGGCGAAGAAGAGTTCGATCGAGAAGAATAACAGGCGGCGGAAGATGGCGAAGAAATTCGCCAATCGGCGTGCAAAGCTGAAAGCGATCGCGCACGACAAAAAACTGCCGATGGAGGAGCGTTTCGCCGCTACATTGAAGCTGGCCGAACTGCCGCGCAACTCTTCGAGAGTGCGCGTACGCAATCGTTGCGAGCTCAGCGGACGTCCGCGTGCTTACTACCGCAAACATCGTTTGAGCCGTATCGCGTTGCGGGAGCTTGGCTCCAAGGGCCTGATTCCTGGCCTTGTGAAGTCGAGCTGGTAGGGAGGGCGCGATGGCAGTGAACGATCCGATCGGCGATATGATTACGCGCATCCGCAATGCTCAGATGCGCGCCAAATCGAAAGTCTCGATGCCGGGCTCCAAACAGCGCGAACGCGTTCTCGAGGTGCTCAAGACGGAAGGCTTTATTCGTGGCTATGCCAGCGTTGCGCACGCCAGTGGCCGCTCCGAACTCGAGATCGAGCTGAAATACTTCGACGGCGAACCGGTGATCCGCGAGATCGAGCGCATCTCCAAGCCCGGCCGTCGCGTTTACGTGGCAGTCCGCAATCTGCCGCGCATCAATAACGGCCTTGGCGTCGCAATCTTGTCGACACCAAAGGGCGTGATGGCCGACCACGACGCTCGCGAAGCCAACGTGGGCGGCGAAATCATTTGTACGGTGTTCTAATGTCGCGCATCGGAAACAAGGCGGTCGCGGTCCCCACAGGCGTTACTGCCAATGTGGAAGGTCAGACCGTCAAGGTGAAGGGTCCGAAAGGCGCCCTTCAGGTCATTGTGCATGACGACGTTTCGGTCGCACTGGACAAGGGCACGATCAAGCTCGAGCCGCGCGGCGAGAGCAAGCGCGCGCGTTCGATGTGGGGCACCTCGCGGACCCTGGTCGCAAACCTGGTGTCCGGCGTAACCAAAGGCTTCGAAGAGAGGCTGGAGATCACCGGCGTGGGTTATCGCGCCGCCGTGCAGGGCAAATCGCTGCAGTTGCAGCTTGGCTTTTCGCACGACGTGAACTTCCCGATCCCGGAAGGCATTGCGATCGCAACGCCGAAGCCGACCGAGATCGTGGTGACCGGTATCGACAAGCAAAAAGTCGGGCACGTAGCCGCCGAAATCAGAGGCTTCCGCCCGCCTGAGCCCTACAAAGGCAAGGGCGTGAAATACGCGAACGAGTACATCTTCCGCAAGGAAGGGAAGAAGAAGTAGAGGACGCGCGATGTCGAGATTAACAGACCGAACTGCGCGACGGACGGCGACGGTGCGCCGCAAAGTTAAGCTTGCGGCCGGCACCAGCGGCCGCGCGCGGCTATCCGTATTCCGCTCGTCGAAACATATTTACGCGCAACTCATCGATGATGTGAAAGGCGCAACCCTCGTTGCGGCGTCCTCGCTTGAGAAGACGAT
This sequence comes from uncultured Alphaproteobacteria bacterium, assembly GCA_963820805.1. Lineage (GTDB taxonomy): Bacteria > Pseudomonadota > Alphaproteobacteria > Rhizobiales > Xanthobacteraceae > Pseudolabrys. Next base: position 469,974 of record CAWGBH010000009.1, on the reverse strand, counting down.
GCGAGAGGGTGCAAAGACCGGCGCCAATATTTCGGCGGCCAAGGCGGTCGGCAAGCTGATTGCCGAGCGTGCAAAGGAAAAGGGCATCAAGGACGTCGTGTTCGACCGCGGCGGCTATCTCTATCACGGACGCATAAAGGCGCTGGCTGATGCCGCGCGTGAAGGCGGCCTCAACTTCTAACGGATTGGTCACATATGGCACATGAACCCCGACGAGATCGTGAGCGCGGCGGCCGCGATCGCGAAGAGCGTGACAGCGAGTTCACCGACAAGCTGGTGCACATCAATCGCGTGGCCAAGGTGGTCAAAGGCGGCCGGCGTTTCGGCTTTGCCGCGCTGGTCGTTGTCGGCGATCAGAAGGGCCGGGTCGGCTTCGGTCATGGCAAGGCGCGCGAAGTTCCGGAAGCGATCCGCAAGGCGACGGATGCAGCCAAGCGCAGTCTGACGCGCGTTCCGCTCCGCGAGGGCCGGACGTTGCATCATGACGTGCTGGGCCGTCATGGCGCCGGCAAAGTCTTCCTCCGCGCCGCACCTCCCGGCACTGGCATCATCGCCGGCGGTCCGATGCGTGCGGTGTTCGAGACGCTTGGCATGCAGGATGTCGTGGCAAAGTCGCTCGGCTCCTCGAATCCGTACAACGTCGTGCGCGCGACCTTCGATGCGCTCAAGCACCAGGATTCACCGCGCTCGGTCGCATCTCGCCGCAATATCAAGGTCTCCACCTTGCAATCGCGCCGCCGCGATGGCGATGCGGAAGCGGCGGCCGACTAGGGAATTTAATTTATGGCTCAGGCACAGAAAACGATAAAGGTTGAGCAGGTGGGCAGCCCGCAACGGCGCCATCACGATCAGCGCGCGACGCTGATCGGCCTCGGCCTTAACAAAATCGGTCGCACACGCGATCTGCCGGACACGCCGGCAACCCGCGGGATGATCCGCAAAGTACAGCACCTCGTGCGCGTGGTCGCCGACGCGAAGTAAGAGGACGGAACGATGAAACTCAACCAGATCGCCGATAGGCCGGGTGCGCGAAAGAACCGAATGCGCATCGGGCGCGGCATCGGCTCCGGCATGGGCAAGACCGGCGGACGCGGTGGCAAAGGTCAGACCGCGCGCACCGGCGTGCGCATCAAGGGCTTCGAAGGTGGCCAAATGCCGTTGCATCGGCGTCTGCCGAAGCGCGGTTTTCGCAACACCTCGTTTGCGGTCAGGCTCAACGAAGTCAATCTCGGCAAGGTGCAGGCGGCGATCGACGCCGGCCTCCTGGACGCCAAGACGACAATTGACGTTGCAGCCATGGTCAAAGCGGGCCTCATGCGCCGCGCGAAGGGCGGCGTAAAGCTGCTGAGCGACGGCGAGTTGAAAACGAAAGTCGATTTCTCGGTCTGGCGCGCTTCCAAGTCGGCAGTCGCGGCGGTGGAGAAAGCCGGCGGCACGGTAAAGATTCTCGCGCCGGCGAAGGAAGAAGACGCCGAGCCAAGGGGCAAGAATAAGCGCAAGGCGCTGGCCGCAGCCAAGGGCGGCGACAAGCCAAAGGGCGGGAAGCCCAAGGCTGAGGCCGAAGGCGAGAGCAAGGGCGCCGAATAGTCTGTCCGCCGCGTCATTTGCGCGCGGGGATGTTGAAGATGCTGCGGGCTGCAGTTTGGGACGATCGCCCCTATCTAGAGGGCTGTAAGGACGGGATGCCCCAAATTTACGGGGCATGACAGCGGAAGGGTCGAGGCGGTCATGGTCTCTGCAGCAGAACAACTGGCGGCCAATCTTAATTTCTCGGCGCTCGCCAAAGCCGACGAACTCAAAAAGCGCATCTGGTTCACGGTCGGCGCGCTGCTGGTCTATCGCCTTGGAACCTACATTCCGTTGCCTGGGATCGATCCCGCCGCCTGGGAACAGATCTTCAATACCCAGTCCGGTGGCATTCTCGGCATGTTCAATATGTTCTCCGGTGGCGGCATCCACCGGATGGCGATCTTCGCGCTTAACATTATGCCGTACATTTCTGCGTCGATCATCATTCAGCTGATGACGACGGTTTCGCCAACGCTCGAAGCGCTCAAGAAGGAAGGCGAGGCCGGCCGCAAGATCATGAATCAGTACACCCGGTACCTCACCGTGGTGCTTGCCGGGTTCCAGGCCTATGGCATCGGCGTGGGTTTGCAAGGCACCGGCAGCGTTGTGAGCAATCCGGGCGTCTTCTTTCTGATGTCCACGACGATCACGCTCGCCGGCGGCACCATGTTCCTGATGTGGCTGGGCGAGCAGATTACGTCGCGCGGCATCGGCAACGGAATCTCGCTGATTATCTTGTCCGGCATCGTGGCACAGTTGCCATCGGCGATCGCCGGCACACTTGAACTCGGCCGACAGGGCGCACTTTCGACGGGGCTGATCCTTGCCGTGATCGTGATGGCGGTCGCGGTGATCGCGTTCATCGTATTCGTGGAACGCGCGCAACGGCGCCTGTTGATCCAGTATCCGAAGCGCCAGGTGGGAAACCGCATGTTTGAGGGGCAATCTTCGCATCTGCCGCTCAAACTCAATACCTCAGGCGTGATCCCGCCGATCTTTGCATCGTCGCTGCTTTTGTTGCCGACGACGGTCGCGAATTTCAACGCGGGGCAGGGTCCAGGCTGGCTGACCACTGTCACAACGCTGCTTGGTCACGGTCGGCCATTGTTCCTCATTCTCTATCTTGCACTGATCGTATTTTTCGCATTCTTCTACACAGCGGTGGTTTTCAATCCGACGGAGACGGCGGAAAATCTGAAGAAGCATGGCGGATTTATCCCGGGCATTCGTCCGGGCGAGCGCACGGCCGAGTACATCGACTACGTGCTCTCGCGCATCACTGTGCTCGGCGCGCTCTATCTCGCGATCGTCTGTCTCATCCCGGAAATCCTGATTTCCTACGCGGCCGTGCCGTTCTATTTCGGCGGCACGTCGCTGCTCATCGTTGTCAGTGTCACCATGGATACGGTGGCGCAGATTCAAGGTTACTTGCTCGCGCATCAGTATGAAGGACTCATCAAGCGATCGAAGCTGCGAGGACGGTCGCGATGAGATTGATCCTGCTCGGGCCGCCGGGGGCGGGAAAGGGCACTCAAGCGCAGCGCCTGATATCCAAACACGGAATCGTGCAACTCTCGACGGGGGATATGCTGCGTGCCTCGGTCGCCGCCGGCACGCCGGTGGGGTTGCTAGCGAAAAGCATCATGGATCGTGGTGAGCTCGTTCCCGACGATGTGGTTGTCGCGATCATCGCGGAGCGGATCGACCAGCCGGACGCCAAACGCGGTTTCGTCCTCGATGGTTTTCCCCGCACGGTGCCGCAGGCGGAAGCGCTCGATCGTCTTCTGGCGGAGCGTGGGCTCACGCTCGATGCGGTCATTGAGCTGAAAGTCGACGAGGGCATTCTGCTTCAGCGCATTGAAAAGCGTGTAGCCGAGATGACCGCTCGTGGTGAAAAAGTGCGCGCCGACGACAATCCCGAAGTGCTCAAAGGCCGGCTTGCAGCATACCGGGGGCAGACCGCGCCGCTGGTCGACTATTATGCCGCCAAGAGCTTGCTCAAGAGGGTGGATGGCATGGCCCCAATTGATGAGGTTACGGCCGCCATAGACCGGTTATTGGGCCCAGTAGCGGTTTCTGAGCCAGCCAGGGTGAAGCCTCGCAGGGCGAAGAAATCGAGCCGTCGCAAGGGCAAATCATCGAAAAAAGCGAAGAGAAAGGCCCCAAAACGGCGTGTCAGCGGCAAGCGCCCGTCCGCGGCCAAACGCGCCAAAAATAAGCCTGCACGGCGCAAAAACCGTACCCGGCGGAGGTTGACGAGAGTGCGATAAATCCCTTAATAAGCTGCACATTCAGGAGTTTGACGCGATGCCGGGCCCCAGCGAGGCGGGGACGGGCGTCGTGTTACGCTTTGCGCTATCCCACTCATGGGACACAGGAATTCGGCGCGCCCTGCGCGGCCGGTCGATATAGGAGAAGTTAAGTGGCTCGTATCGCGGGCGTCAATTTACCGACCAACAAGCGCGTCGTGATCGCGCTGCAGTACATCCATGGCATTGGGAACAAGATTGCCCAAGATATCATGGGCAAGGTTAACCTGCCGCCGGAGCGCCGCGTGTCGCAGCTCACCAACTCTGAGGTGCTGCAGATCCGCGAAATCATCGACCGCGATTACATGGTCGAGGGCGACCTCCGCCGCGAAGTGCAATTGAACATCAAGCGGCTGATGGATCTGGGTTGCTACCGCGGCCTACGCCATCGCAAGGGACTGCCCGTTCGTGGCCAGCGCACTCACACAAATGCGCGGACCCGCAAGGGGCCGGCAAAAACGATTGCCGGCAAAAAGAAGACCCCGGGAGCGAGTTGATAACAGGATAAGCCCCGCGCCGATTGCGGCGCACGGGCGCGAAAGGACTGAGAATGGGTAAGGAAGCCACCCGCGTCCGTCGGCGCGAACGCAAAAATATCGCCTCGGGCGTCGCGCATGTCGCGGCCTCGTTCAACAATACCATGATCACGATTACCGACGCGCAAGGCAACACAATCGCCTGGTCGTCGGCCGGGACCATGGGCTTCAAGGGCTCGCGCAAATCGACGCCCTATGCCGCGCAAGTCGCTGCTGAAGACGCCGCCAAGAAGGCGCAGGAGCACGGCATGCGTACTCTCGAAGTTGAGGTTTCGGGCCCGGGTTCGGGGCGCGAGTCGGCGCTGCGCTCGCTGCAGGCAGCTGGCTTCACCATTACCTCGATCCGCGACGTGACGACGATCCCGCACAACGGTTGCCGGCCACGCAAGCGTCGTCGGGTGTGATTTTTCTTCGCGCGGATTCGCAATTCCCGCGCGCGTGCTTCCGCCGAGATTTTCCCCATGCGGCGGGTGGGGAGCGCTAGGCGCGACAAGGCCGCGCCGCTGAAAAGGTGAAGACGTGATCCAAAAGAATTGGCAGGAATTGATCAGGCCGAACAAGCTCCAGGTCTCCGCAGGCAGCGACGCCGCGCGGATCGCGACGGTCGTCGCCGAGCCGCTTGAACGCGGATTCGGCGTCACACTCGGAAACGCGCTGCGCCGTATTCTGCTGTCCTCGCTCCAGGGCGCGGCGGTGCAGTCGGTGCACATCGACGGCGTATTGCACGAATTCTCGTCAATCGCCGGCGTGCGCGAAGATGTCACCGACATGGTGCTCAATATCAAGGACATCGCCATCAAGATGCAGGGCGAAGGTCCCAAGCGCATGGTGGTGAAAAAGCAGGGCCCCGGCACTGTCACCGCCGGCGATATTCAGACGGTAGGCGACGTTGTTGTGCTCAATCCGGACCTCGTGCTCTGCACGCTCGATGAGGGCGCCGAGATTCGCATGGAGTTCACCGTCAATACCGGCAAGGGCTACGTGCCCGCCGAGCGCAATCGTCCTGAGGACGCACCAATCGGCCTTATTCCGGTGGACAGCCTTTACTCTCCGGTGCGCAAGGTTTCCTACAAGGTCGAGAATACGCGCGAAGGTCAGATCCTCGATTACGACAAGCTGACCATGACCATCGAGACCAACGGCGCCGTGTCGCCGGAAGATTCGCTGGCCTATGCCGCACGTATCCTGCAGGACCAGCTCAACGTGTTCGTGAATTTCGAAGAGCCGCGCAAGGCAGAGGCTGCCGAGACCATTCCGGATCTCGCATTCAATCCAGCCTTCCTCAAGAAGGTGGACGAGCTCGAATTGTCGGTGCGTTCGGCAAACTGCCTGAAGAACGACAACATCGTTTACATCGGCGATCTCGTGCAGAAGAGCGAAGCGGAAATGCTGCGCACTCCGAATTTTGGACGCAAGTCGCTGAACGAGATCAAGGAAGTGTTGGCGCAGATGGGCCTGCATCTCGGCATGGAAGTGCCAGGCTGGCCACCGGAGAACATCGAAGAACTCGCCAAGCGCTTCGAGGATCACTACTGAGCCGCACAGCGGCCGAACGGAATGATGAAGGGGTAATACGCGATGCGTCACGGCAAGGTTCACCGCAAGCTCAACCGCACTGCGGAGCATCGCAAGGCCATGTTCGCGAATATGGCCCAGGCGCTGATCAAGCATGAGCAGATCGTCACCACTCTGCCGAAGGCGAAGGAATTGCGCCCGATCGTCGAGAAGCTGGTGACGCTCGCAAAAAAGGGCGGTCTGCACGCGCGCCGGCAGGCTATTTCGCAAATCCGCGACGCCGTATTGGTCAAGAAACTGTTTGATGTTCTTGGGCCTCGGTACAAAGAGCGCGCCGGCGGCTACACCCGCGTGCTCAAGGCCGGCTTCCGGTACGGGGACAACGCTGCACAGGCGGTCATTGAATTCGTCGACCGGGATGTTGAGGCCAAGGGTAAGGATTCCGGGCCCGTCCAAGAGAAAAAGGTTGAGGAAGCAGCAACCGCGGCGGCCTAAACTCCTGATTGTATCTTATGAAAAAGGGCGGCACCGATGTGCCGCCCTTTTTGTTTGCCGGCTTTCAGCCGGCGGCTATGATTGGATTCAACGGTTGGCATAGACCGGCTTGGGGGAAATCATGGCAATTCGTACGGCATTGTTGGCAACGTCACTCGCGGCGGCCTTGGTGAGCACAGCAAGCGCACAGTCCGCGCAGTCCGAGTTGGTTAAACGCGGTGACTATCTCGTCAACGGCATCATGACTTGCGGAAATTGTCATACGCCGAAAGGTCCACCGGCGGCGATCGCCGGCAAGGACTTTTCCGGTGGTCTGTCCTGGGATGAACAGCCGTTCAAGGTGACAGCACCGAACATCACGCCTGACAAGGACACGGGGATCGGCACGTGGACTGATGCCGACATTAAAAAAATGATGCGCACGGGCGTTCGTCCGAACGACGTGCACGTCGCGATGATCATGCCGACCGGCTTCTATCACATCATGACCGACCGCGATCTCGATGCCGTCGTTGCCTATTTGCGAACGCTCAAGCCGGTGAACAACAGGGTTGCGGATCCGATCTACAAAATGCCGCAGACCGAGAACGTGCTTCCGGGGGGCGAAAAGCCGTACACCGAAGGGATGATGAGCGACAAGGTCAAGAAGGGTTTCTATCTCGCCACCATCGCGCATTGCATGGAGTGCCATACGCCGATGGAGAAGGGCGTGCGCCAGTGGAATACGCGCCTGGGCGCGGGCGGGTTTGAATTTCCCGGCCCTTGGGGCGTTTCGGTCTCGCGCAACATCACATCGAGCAAGACCAAGGGCATCGGCGCCTGGACCGATGACGAGATCAAGCGGGCGATTACTGCCGGCATCAGCAAAGACGGCAGCAAGCTCAAGCCTCCGATGGGCTACCAATACTATGCAACGGTGACCCCGGACGATCTGGATGCCGTTGTGGCCTATTTGCGCACGGTGCCGGCGCAGGAATAGGGCGTTACCCGGGGCGGGAATAGCGGTATGACGGCCTTCATTTAGGCCGGATATAAGCCTATATCTCACCCATTCCCCGGGAATTGAACCTATGCGTCTTAAAGCTCTGCTTGCTGTCCTGATTGCCGCCATCGCGATCGGCAACGCCGCCACTGCTCAAGAGCGGCGACTACCGACTCCAGGCGAACTGCGCTTGTCGTATGCGCCGGTGGTCCAGCACGTGGCTCCGGCGGTGGTGAATGTCTACGCCGCGAAGGTGGTGCAGAATCGCAATCCGTTTCTCGATGATCCGATCTTCCGCCGCTTTTTTGGCGTGCCCGGCGGCAACAGCAACCAGCTGCAACGCTCTCTCGGCTCCGGGGTGATCGTGGAAGCTGATGGCCTGGTCATCACCAACAATCACGTCATCGAGGGCGCCGATGAGGTCAAAGTTTCCCTCGCCGACAAACGTGAGTTCGAAGCCACACTCGTGCTCAAGGATCCGCGCACCGATCTGGCGATCTTGCGCATCAAAGACGGGCACGAGCGATTTCCGGTGCTCGATTTCGCCGATTCCGATGCCGTGCAGGTTGGCGATGTCGTGCTGGCGATCGGAAACCCGTTCGGAGTGGGGCAGACTGTGACACACGGCATCGTCTCGGCACTGGCGCGTACGCAAGTGGGCATTTCCGATTATCGCTTTTTCATCCAAACCGACGCGGCAATTAACCCGGGAAATTCCGGCGGCGCTCTGGTCGACCTCACTGGGAAGCTGATCGGAATTAACACCGCAATCTTCTCGCGCTCGGGCGGCTCGCAAGGGATTGGCTTTGCCATTCCGGCCAACATGGTTCGTGTCGTGGTGGCCTCGGCCAAAAGCGGCGGCAGCGCTGTGATGCGGCCCTGGCTCGGCGCAAAATTGCAGGCAGTCACACCCGATATAGCCGATAGTATGGGTCTCAAGCGTCCGGCGGGGGCGTTGGTGGCCAATGTCGCCGCGGATAGCCCGGCAGCGCGCGCCGGGCTCAAGGCTGGCGATCTCATCGTGTCGGTGGATGGCCAGGATGTCGACGATCCCAACGCCTTCGACTATCGGTTCGCCACCAAGGCGCTGGGCGGCAGCGCCCGTCTCGGCCTGATGCGAGCAGGGCGCGAACAGACGACGACGGTTGCCCTGCAAAAAGCGCCAGAGACGCCGCGCGATGAAATCACCATCCGCTCGCGCTCGCCGTTTTCGGGCGTCAAGATTGCCAATCTCTCGCCCGCGCTGGCCGATGAGCTGCAGCTGCAAAACGTCGAGCAAGGGGTCGCCATCGTCGACGTCGACGCAGGATCTTACGCCAGCAATCTTGGCTTCCAGCGCGGCGACGTGATCGAGGAAGTGAACGGGGAACGAATTACGAAAACGCGCGATCTTGAACGGCTCAGCGGTACGCCGAATCGCAGCTGGCGCATCATCATCCTGCGTGGCGGGCAGAAGATATCAGCGGTATTCAGCGGATGACCCCGCGCGCCAAAGCGAGCGGCCCGAGCCTGTTCGCCGCCGCAGGCCTCGAGAAAGACGCGCCACACCCGCTCGCCGATAGGCTCAGGCCACAGAAACTCGATGAGGTCGTTGGCCAGGACCATTTGCTCGGGCCCGACGGCGCGCTCACGCGTATGCTGGCGACGCGATCGCTGGGCTCGCTGATATTTTGGGGCCCGCCTGGGACCGGCAAGACGACGGTTGCGCGTTTGCTCGCTCAGGCGACCGACCTGCATTTCGAGCAAGTCTCCGCCATTTTTACCGGCGTCGCCGATTTGAAGAAGGTGTTCGAGGAAGCCCGCCGGCGGCGCGAATTGGGGCAGGGCACGCTGCTATTCGTTGACGAGATTCACCGTTTCAACCGTGCCCAGCAGGATAGTTTCCTGCCGGTGATGGAGGACGGCACGATCATCCTGGTCGGGGCTACGACCGAGAATCCGTCCTTTGAACTGAACGCTCCGTTGCTGTCGCGCGCACGGGTGCTGGTGTTCAAATCCCTCGACGAGAGTGCGATCGAGAAATTGCTCGCCCGTGCGGAGACGATCGAGGGCCGGCCGCTCCCCCTTGATCCGGATGCGCGCGACGTCCTTAAGCGCATGGCCGACGGCGATGGCCGCGCATCGCTCACGCTGGCCGAAGAAATCTGGCGCGCCGCGCGCAAGGACGAGACCTTTGATTCTGCGAAGCTACAGGAGATCGTGCAGCGCCGCGCGCCGATCTACGACAAGAGCCAGGACGGCCATTACAATCTTATATCCGCACTCCACAAATCGGTGCGCGGCTCCGATCCGGATGCGGCGCTCTACTATCTTTGCCGCATGCTTGATGCAGGCGAACCGCCGCTCTATATCGCGCGCCGCGTCGTGCGCATGGCGATCGAGGACATCGGGCTGGCCGATCCGCAGGCGCTCGTAATCGCAAATGCTGCAAAAGATGCGTATGATTTTCTCGGGTCGCCGGAAGGCGATCTTGCGATCGCGCAAGCTGTGATCTATTGCGCCACGGCGCCGAAGTCGAACGCCGGCTATGCCGCTTATAGTGCGGCGATGCGCACGGCGAAAGAAGCAGGATCTCTGCTGCCGCCCAAACATATTCTCAACGCCCCGACAAAATTGATGCAGGAAGAAGGTTACGGCCGCGGCTACGCCTACGACCATGAGGCCGAGGAGGCGTTTTCCGGGCAAAATTATTTTCCCGACGCGCTGCCCCGCCAGATGTTCTACAATCCGCCCGAGCGCGGATTTGAGCGCGAGATCAAGAAACGGCTGGAATATTGGGCCAAGCTGCGGAAAGAGCGGGGCGGGGGATGATCGATATCGATGCTTATTGCGCGCGGGTCGGCTACGATGGCCCGCGCCACCCGACACTTGCAACCATTCGTGAGCTGCACAGATTGCAGCCGCAAGCGATCGCCTTCGAAAATCTTGACCCGTTGCTGAAACGGCCGGTGCGGCTCGATCCCGCCTCGCTCGAACAAAAAATGCTGCATGGCGGGCGTGGCGGCTATTGTTTCGAGCAGAATTTGCTGTTCGCGCATGCCCTGCGGGAGCTTGGCTTTAAAGTCACCGAGCTCGCGGCGCGCGTATTGTGGAATGTGCCGCCCGGCGTGAACACGCCGCGCGTTCACATGTTGCTGCTGGTCGATCTTGAAGGCGAACGGTATCTCGCCGACGTTGGGTTCGGCGGCAACGTCCTGACCGCACCGCTGCTGCTGGAATCCGACGAGGAGCAGGAAACGCCGCATGAACCTTTCCAGGTCGTCAAGGACGGCGATCGCTACCTGCTGCAGTTCAAGATGCGCGGTGAGTGGGTGAAGCTTTATCGCTTCGATCTGTCCGAGCAGCTGCAGCCGGATCACGAGCAGGGTAACTGGTTCGTCTCGACGCATCCCCAATCGATTTTCGTCAACGGGCTTCTCGGCGCGCGTGCCGAGCCCGGGCGCCGTTACGCGCTCGCCAATAATGTGCTTTCCGTGCATGAGCTGAATGGCGGCAGCGAAAAACGCACGCTCAATGCGCGCGAATTGCGCGACGCGCTGGGCGACCTATTCAAGGTCCGGCTCGACGGACTCGAAGGGCTCGATGCCGCGCTCGACCGGCTCGCCAGGAGTCCGGCATGAGCCGCCGCGGCCGCAACAGCAAAAGTCCGCGCCAGCCGGGCGGCGGACGGCAACAAGCCGGGCCGCGGCATCGCGGCTCCGGCAAAAAGCACGGTGCCAGCCGTCATCATTCACAGGGACGGATCGATGGCGCCCCGCGAAGGAGGAAGCCGCCTGCATCGCCCGAGCTTCGTCCGGCGCGCGTCAGCACTTTTCAGGAAGTCGAGACGAAGAAGCCGCCGGCGATTGCAGTGGCGTCCGGAGTCCAGACCGTCACCGTTACGGGCGACGAGAACGGCATGCGTGTCGATCGGTTCTTCGAAGGGCGTTTCCCGGGTCTGTCGTTCAGCCATATCCAGCGCATCATCCGCAAAGGCGAAGTGCGGGTGAATGGCAAACGGACGCAACCGAAGGCGCGGCTTGAGGCCGGCCAGGCGGTACGTATCCCGCCGCTGAAAGTCGAGGCACCGGCACCCCGCGACGATGCACCGTCAGCGCAGAAGGATCGCGCTTTCCTGAAATCGATCACGCTCTATGAGGATGCGGACGTCCTTGTTCTCAACAAGCCGATGGGCCTCGCCGTGCAGGGCGGCTCCGGCACGACACGTCATATCGACGGCATGCTCGGTGCCATGCGCGGTCCCGATGGCCAACGTCCGCGCCTCGTCCATAGGCTCGATAAGGACACGGCGGGCTGCCTGCTGATTGCCAAAACACGTTTTGTCGCGGCGGCCCTTGCCAAGACTTTCCGTTCACGCTCGGCGCGCAAGGTTTACTGGGCACTTGTCGTCGGCGTGCCAAAGCCTGCACAGGGACGAATTTCGACCTACCTTGCCAAACAGGAGGTCGAGGAAAATTCATTCATGCGTATTGCCAAGCACGGCGAAAAAGACGCGGTGCACGCCGTCACCTATTACGCAGTGGTGGAGACGGCGGCCCAGCAGTTGGGTTGGCTATCGCTTAAGCCGGTGACTGGCCGCACCCATCAGCTGCGCGCGCACATGGCACATATCGGACATCCGATCGTCGGCGATCCGAAATATTTCAATATCGAGAACTGGCACCTACCGGGCGGCATCCAAAATAAGCTTCATCTGCTGGCCCGCCGTATTGCGGTACCGCATCCGCGTGGCGGGACGATCGATGTTTCCGCGCCGCTGCCGCCGCACATGCTGCAATCGTGGAATCTGCTTGGCTTTGACGCGAAGCGCTACGACCCAATTGATGAGGCGCCGGAGGAGTAGCGGCCGGGCGGCGGGGTTCCTACTTGATAGAGATGATCCGCGCACCTTCAGTTATCATGCTCCTTGCCCTGACAGCAGTGTCAGCCGCGCCCGCGCGCGCGCAGTCAAATCGGGGGCTATGACATCATGCGCGATGATTACAGCATCATGGTCCCGGAAAAGGGCGCAAGACGCGACCCGCCTGAACCGTGGCTCGCGCCGAAATACAGATCACCGCGCGGCACCGTAGAGCACGTGACCATTCCAAAATCGACGATTGTGAGGCCGCCAACCGCTACGCTTCCGCCTCCGATTGTTGTGCCGCAGACAGGACGGGTGCTTCCGAATTTGCCGACGGTTCCAGGAGCAGGACCTGGTGGCCGCGAGACTTTCCAGGACCGCTCCTCGCGCTGCGCACATCAGGCCGGGGTGTATGGTCAGGCAGCCGGCGACCGCGGCACCTACATGGGTACGTGTATTAATCAGTGATGCGCATCATTCACGGCGCGGGACTGAAATCTGCGGCTAATGCATCACTTTAAGCTCAGATTTCGGTCGAGATTTATCCTCTAAATCTCTTCCATGACTTGGGCGTAAGAGATCAACGCGAACAATGCGGTGCCCCCAATCATGTTGCCGATCAAAACGGGCACCATAAATGCTGTCAGCATCTGCCACCACGCCCAGTCGCTCGACAGAACAAGCAGATACGCCTCCATGCTGCCGGCGACCACATGGGTAAAACCGCCGACTGCAATCAGCCAGGTTATCAGCGTAATGACGTGGAATTGGGCGCGCTCCGCACCCGGCATGAGCCACACCATCGCGGCCATCAGGAAGCCGGCGGCAACGGCCCGGAAAAGCATTTCCCACCAACCGACGGCGAGCAGGTCGCGGCTGATCGCAAGCATGCCGTCGTAAATCTGCGGCGATAGCACCGGCGTGTAGGTGCAAAACAAAGCTGCAAAGAGTGTTCCCGGCGAGATTGGCCGCCAGCACGACTGTCCACAGCCGTGCCGTACGGCCGCACATTGTCCCAGGTTAAATCGGCCGCGATCGGCAGGACGGCTGTGATCGTGCTTTCGGTGAAAAGTTGCTGACGTGACATCACAGCCATGATGAAGCCGGTGCAGTAGCCAAAACTCACGACCAGCGGCTGCCAGGGAGCGTCCGGCAGGCGTGATTGCAAAATGGCCTGCGCCAGGAGTGAGAAGCTGATCGATAATCCGGCCGCGACCCCCGACCACCATAGCGAGGTGAGGGGACGCTGCATTTCCTCTTCGCCAAGTCGACGAACGACTTCGTAGATCACCGGTGTGCGCGGTGTTGCGAGCTCCTCGACATCCTCCACTTCCTGCTGGCTGATGCCGCGACGGCGGGTGCTGCCCCTAGATGGCTTCGCTTTGGGCCGTCCGCGAATGGCAATAGAGGCTGGGGCGCGCATTGGCCATCAACGCCCCGGTCAACGGTGAGTTCCGCGCTGGGAACTCACGCCCCGGAAGCATCCAGCAACTTGATATCGTTGTTGGAAAGCCTGATCTGCGGCGCTTTCAGGATTTCGGCGAGTTGCTTGAGGCTGGTCGCGCTCACAATCGGCGCAGTGATGAATGGTTTGGCAATCAGCCAGGCCAGCGCGATCTGCGCCGGCACTGCGTTGTGGCGGGCTGCAACTCCGTCGAGCGCTTTCAGGATCCGCATCCCACGGGCATCGAGATAGCGCTTGAGTCGTCCACCACGTCCCGGATGTTTTGCCCCTTCCTCGGGCGAGCGGTATTTGCCCGTGAGGAAGCCGGCCGCGAGCGAATAATAGTTGATCACGCCCAGCTTCTCCTGCTGGCAGATCGGCAAGAACTCGGTCTCGAATTCCTTCCGGTCCGAGAGGTTGTAGAGCGGCTGGAGGCTTTCATAGCGAGGCAGCCCCAATGTCTTGCTGGCCGCGAGCGATGCCTTCAGCCGGGCCGGGCTCATATTGGAGGCGCCAATGGCGCGCACCTTGCCGGCCGCGATAAGCTGCGCGTAGGCCTGCATGGTTTCTTCCGGCGGCGTGACCTCGTCATCAAAATGCGTCTGGTAGAGATCGATGCGGTCGGTTTGCAGGCGGCGCAACGAAGCCTCGCATTCACGCAGGATGTAATCTTTTTTCAGGCTGCGGCCTTCGCCCATGTCCTCGCCGACTTTCGTGGCAATCAGAACCTTGTTGCGTTTGCCACTGCGTTTGATCCAATTCCCGATAATTGTTTCGGACTCGCCGCCCGGATTGCCCGGTACCCAGCGCGCGTAGCTGTCGGAGGTGTCGACGGCGTTGAAACCGGCGTCGACAAAAGCATCGAGAATTTTGAACGACGTCGCCTCGTCGATGGTCCAGCCAAAAACATTGCCGCCCAGCATGATAGGCGCGAAGTGGAGATCGGATTGGCCGAGGCGGCGTTTATCCATGGCGAGGGTCGTTTTCTTTCTTGTCATGCTCGGGCTTGTGCCGGGCATCCACGCCTTCCTGATCGCCAGTTGTAAAAGCGGCGACGGCCGGGACAAGCCCGGCCACGACGCAAAGGAGAGCTTAGCGCAATGACGCGTTGAACTTTTCGAGCGCGTCCTGGCCGGGACACAGCTCTTTCTCGCCAAGGACGTTGAGCGGAGCGTCGACCGTGCGCAGATGCGCGTGCAGGTCTTCCGATTCCTTGTCCATATAGAGCAGGCCCGTCACGATCTGCCCCTTGGCGGCGTGATGCTGGAGAAAGCCGAGCGCGGCGGTGCGGTCGTGCAGTTCATAGTCGGCGGCGAGCTTGCGCAGCGCGATCTTGGAACCGTCATGTTGCTCCACCACCTCGACCGTACCGGGCTCGTATTTAACCTCGATCGGCATGCGGCTTGAGATGAAATCGAGACGGTTCACCGCTTCATTGTGCTCGCGAACGAAATCAAAGCTCTTGGTCGATCCGGCGTGATTGTTGAAGGCGACGCAGGGCGAGATCACGTCGATAAACGCAGCCCCTTTGTGCGCAATCGCCGCCTTGATGATCGGCACCAGCTGGTGCTTGTCGCCTGAGAAGGAGCGGGCAACGAAGCTCGCGCCGAGCTGCAATGCCATCGCTACGAGGTCGATCGAATTGTCAGTGTTGATGAAGCCACGCTTCGATTTCGAGCCGCGGTCGGCGGTGGCGGAGAATTGCCCCTTGGTGAGCCCGTAGACGCCATTATTTTCAACGATATAGACCATATTCACGCCGCGCCGGAGGCAATGAGCAAACTGGCCAAGCCCAATTGAGGCGCTGTCGCCGTCGCCGGAGACGCCAAGATAGATCAGATCACGGTTGGCAAGATTGGCGCCGGTCAGCACTGACGGCATGCGGCCGTGCACAGAGTTGAAGCCGTGCGAATTGCCGAGGAAATAGGTCGGCGTCTTGGACGAGCAGCCGATGCCCGAGATCTTCGCGACACGATGCGGCTCGATCGAGAGTTCGAAGCAGGACTGGATGATCGCCGCCGTGATCGAGTCATGGCCGCAGCCCGCGCACAGGGTTGAAACCGTGCCCTCATAGTCGCGGTGCGTATACCCAAGATCGTTCTTTGGAAGGTCCGGGTGATGGAACTTCGGCTTGGCGAGATAGGTCATGAGGTTACCTTCATCGGCTTAACCTTCAGTTGATCCAGGTGGTCGCCGATTGCTTTAGCGATGAATCGTGCGGTGATAGGGGTGCCGTCATAATGCAGGATCGGGACCAGCCGCACCGGATCGATGCCGCATTCATTTACAATTAACGAGCGCAGCTGGGCGTCGCGGTTCTGTTCGACGACGAACACGAAATCATGATCCGCAACGAAACTGTTCACGCTGGAATGGAACGGGAAGGCGCGCACGCGCATGCGGTCGAGCGCGTGGCCACGCCACTCGATCATATGGATTGCCTCATCCATGGCTGGCGAAGTTGAGCCGAAATAGATCACGCCGTATTTCGTCGGCTTTTCAGCGGTGGCAATCAGCGGTCGCGGCACCAGGTCTTTGGCGGTGTCGAATTTGCGGACCAGCCGTTGCATGTTGTCGACGTAGGGTGCGCCTTCCTCGGTGTAGCGTGCGTAGCGGTCGCGCGAGGTGCCGCGGGTAAAGAACGACCCCTTGGTCGGATGCGTGCCGGGATAGGTCCGATAGGGGATCCCGTCGCCATCGACGTCGAGATAGCGCCCGAAATCTTTGCCTGCCTCGAGCTCGGCAGCTGTCATCACCTTGCCGCGGTCATATTTACGCGTGTCGTCCCAAGCCAGCGGCTTCGACAAATGATGGTTCATGCCGATGTCGAGATCGAGCATGACGAAAATTGGCGTCTGCAAACGATCGGCAAGATCGAAAGCCTGCGCGCCGAACTCGAAGCTCTCGCTCGGGTTTTCGGGGAACAGCAACACATGTTTGGTGTCGCCGTGTGAGGCGTACGCGCAGGAGATGATGTCGCACTGCTGCGTGCGGGTCGGCATGCCGGTGGAAGGACCGGCACGCTGGACGTCGAACAAAACTGCCGGAATTTCAGCGAAGTAGGCGAGGCCAATGAACTCCTGCATTAACGAAATGCCGGGGCCGGAGGTGGCCGTGAACGCCCGCGCGCCGTTCCAGCCGGCGCCGATCACGATACCGATGGAGGCAAGCTCATCCTCGGCCTGGATGATCGCGTATTTTGCCTGCTTGGTCTCCGGATCGATGCGCAGCTTTGCGCAATGGCGGGTAAATGCGTCGGCGAGTGAAGAAGACGGTGTGATGGGGTACCACGCACAGACCGTTGCGCCGCCATAGACGGCACCGAGCGCCGCGGCCGAATTGCCCTCAATGAAAATACGGTCGCCAACGGCATTTGCGCGCTTGAGCCTGATGCCGAGCGGGCACTGCAAATTCAAGATCGCGTAGTCACGGCCGATATGCAGGGCTTTGATATTCGGCTCAATTAGCTTGTCCTTGCCCTTGTATTGCTCGCCGATGAGCTGCTCGACCACTGCCACCTCGATGTCGAGGAGGGCCGTGAGGGCGCCGATATAAATGATGTTCTTGAAGAGCTGCCGTTGGCGTGGGTCTGTGTATTCACGATTGCAGATCGCGGTCAGCGGCACGCCGATGACGGTGATGTCGTCGCGGAATTTCGACGGCGGCAGCGGTTTGGTGGAATCGTAGAACAGATAGCCGCCCGGCTCGATGCCGGCGATGTCCCTGTCGAAAGTTTGCGGGTTCATCGCCACCATCAGGTCGGTGCCGCCGCGGGCGCCGAGATGCCCGGCGGCGGTGACGCGGACCTCATACCAGGTCGGCAGGCCCTGAATATTGGACGGGAAGATATTGCGCGGCGCGACCGGCACGCCCATCCGCATGACTGCGCGCGCAAACATCTCGTTTGCGCTCGCCGAACCCGAGCCATTGACGTTGGCGAAACGAATGACGAAGTCGTTTACGCGGCTGATCGGTGTGGCGGTCGGCATGACGTTCCTGCGTGAGTTCATATCGAGAAAGAATTTCTGCATGTCCCAGGCCCCGGTCGGGCATCGTTCGGCGCACAGGCCGCAATGCAGACAGACGTCCTCATCCTTGACCATGACGCGGCCGGTCTTGAGGCCGTTCTGGACATAGAGATCTTGCGTGAGGTTATGCGCCGGCGCGGTCAACCGCGTGCGCAAATCGGCCTCTTCGCCGTTCGGCGTAAAGGTAATGCAGTCCATCGGGCATATATCGACGCAGGCATCGCATTCGATGCAGAGCTGCGCCGAAAATACCGTCTGCACATCGCAATTGAGGCAACGGCCAGCTTCCTTGAGAGCGACCTCGACATCGAAGCCCAGTTCGACTTCGGCCTTGATGTCCTTCAGCGCGATGGCTTTGTCGCGGAGCGGGACCTTGTAGCGCTTATCGAGCTCGATCTCGTTGTCGTAGGACCATTCATGAATGCCCATCTTCTGGCTCATGAGCTCGACCGCGGGCAGAGGGCGGTCGGTGATGTCCTCGCCATTGAGCATCTTGTCGATTGAAACGGCAGCCTCGTGACCGTGTGCCACCGCCCAGATGATATTTTTCGGGCCGAACGCAGCGTCGCCGCCGAAATAGACTTTCGGGTTGGTCGAGGCAAAAGTGACGGTGTCGACCTTGGGCATATTCCATTCGTCGAACTGGATGCCGCAATCGCGTTCGATCCAGGGGAAGGCATTCTCCTGGCCGACAGCCACCAGCACGTCGTCGCAGGGGAAGTGCTGATCCGGTTCGCCGGCCGGAACCAGCTTGCGGCGGCCCTTGGCGTCCTTCTCGGCCTTCACTTTTTCGAAAGTGACGCCGGTGAGTTTTCCGTTCTCGTGGGTGAATTCCTTCGGCACGAGGTAATTGTGAATCGGGATGCCTTCGTGCATGGCGTCTTCCTTTTCCCAAGGCGACGCCTTCATTTCCTCAAAGCCGGATCGCACCACGACGTTGACGTCCTCGCCACCGAGGCGGCGCGCAGAGCGGCAGCAATCCATCGCGGTGTTGCCGCCGCCGAGCACGATGACGCGTTTGCCGATCTTGCTCACGTGGCCAAACGACACCGACGAGAGCCAGTCGATGCCGATGTGAATATTTTTGGCGGCTTCGGTGCGGCCGGGGATGTCCAGATCGCGACCGCGCGGCGCGCCCGAACCGACGAACACGGCATCCCAGCCTTCCGCCAGCAACGCCTTCATGCTGTCGACGCGTTTGCCGGCGCGGAATTCAACGCCGAGGCCGAGAATGTATCCGGTCTCCTCGTCGATGACTAAATCCGGCAAGCGGAATTTCGGGATCTGCGTGCGGATCATGCCGCCGGCTTTTGGGTCGCTGTCGAACACCACGCAGTGATAGCCGAGCGGTGCGAGATCGCGGGCGACGGTGAGGGATGCCGGGCCACCGCCGACGAGCGCGATGCGCTTTCCGTTTTTCCTTGTTGCTGGCTTCGGCAATCGATCTTGAATGTCGTCCTTGTAATCGGCCGCCACTCTTTTCAGGCGGCAGATTGCCACCGGCTCCTTCTCAACGCGAACACGCCGGCAAGCTGGCTCGCAAGGGCGGTCGCAGGTGCGTCCGAGAATTCCCGGAAACACATTCGATCGCCAATTGATCATGTAGGCATCGGAATAGCGGCCCTGCGCGATCAGTCGGATGTATTCGGGAACGGGTGTGTGCGCGGGGCAAGCCCACTGGCAGTCCACGACCTTGTGGAAGTAGTCCGGCGCAGCAATGTCAGTGTTCTTCATTGACTCCT
This sequence comes from uncultured Alphaproteobacteria bacterium, assembly GCA_963820805.1. GTDB lineage: Bacteria > Pseudomonadota > Alphaproteobacteria > Rhizobiales > Xanthobacteraceae > Pseudolabrys. The sequence goes on along the minus strand of CAWGBH010000009.1, from coordinate 450,511 downwards.
CGAAACGCGCCCCGCTACCTCGCACAAACAAAACGGTGTCGCGTTACAGCCCTTGGCGGGTTCACTTCCCTTGGTCGGCCTTGTTTCCCGGCTCGAATCCGAGGCCGGATAATATTGGGTACCAACCCCCAAGGCTACTTATCCTTCCGTCATGGCTGAGACCTATCAACCATAAGTCTGCATTAAGGTTTTTCGCTCCATGAAAGCGGCGCTACCAAGGCATTCGGGCCTTTACCATCGTGATTTCGGGTAACATTTAGGGTACTGAGTTCCAGATATTTTGCGCCGCACAAAACAGTCCCAATGCGCGAGATTTTTACCGAGATTTTCGAAAACCAGCCGCTCGACCCCACCGAAGGGGCGCGCCGCTCGGTTCGACCGCAATTGCGGAAACGTTTTTACGAGCGCGCGCATGTCGGTGAAAGCGGCGAGGGTGGCGCATCCATCCTGCTTGACGGGAAGCCCGTCAGGACACCCGCGCGTCGCGCGTTGACGCTGCCGAAACGCGCGCTTGCCGAAGCCGTCGTCGCGGAATGGAACGCGCAGACGGATGTGATTGATCCTGCGCGGATGCCGCTTACGCGCCTTGCCAATGCGGTGATCGACGCCGTCGTCGACAGGCCGGCGCCCGTCGCAGAGGAAATCGCGAAATATCTGGACTCGGACTTGCTGTTTTATCGCGCCGATACGCCTGCCGGATTGGTTGAGGGCCAGGCGAAAGCATGGGACCCGGTGCTCGCATGGGCGCGCGATCAATTCGGCGCACGCTTTGTGCTCGCGCAAGGTGTCGTTTACGTGCCGCAGCCACGCGAGGCTGTCGCGGCTACGCGCGCTGCGATACCGGCCGAGCCATGGCGGCTCGGTGCGCTGTCATCGATCACGACGCTGACGGGGTCGGCACTCCTCGCGCTGGCGCTCGCGCAGGACGCGCTCACCGCCGAGACGGCTTGGGCGGCGGCGCATGTGGACGAGGATTGGCAAATGTCGCAATGGGGCCGCGATGAGCTCGCGCTCGCTCGCCGCGCCTTTCGCGAAGCGGAGTTTCAGGCGGCGGTGACGGTGTTGACGCTGGCAAAATAACTCGGCTCATTTCCGCGCAAGCGGGAATCCATGACACAATCTCCGACATAGCGATTGTTGCCCTGGGTCCCCGCTTTCGCGGGAACGAGCGGTCAAAGTAAGCCTAGTGCCCGCTCGAGTCGCCCTTGCGACCTGTCTCATAGAGAAACCAGACGCGCCTTTCGGCTTCGTCGATATAAACTTCAAGCAGGCTCGCGGTGGCCACATCATTGTGCTCATCGCACGTGTCATGAGCTTCGCGCATGGCCGCGATCACGCGTTGATTATCCTCACGCAACTCAGCGAGCATGTCTGACGGCTCGACGTAAGCTGCGTCGTTATCCGAGAGTCGCTGGTGGCGCGTGATGTCGCCAATCGACCGCAGCGTCGGCTGGCCTATCTTGCGAACGCGCTCGGCGAGGACGTCCGTGATGGCGAATATCTGATCGGCTTGCTCATCGAGCAGCAAATGATAATCCCGGAAATGGGGTCCACTCATATGCCAATGAAAGTTCTTGGTTTTGAGATAGAGCGCGAAAATGTCGGCAAGAACGCCATTGATTGCGGCGGCAATATCTTTTGCGGCATTGGCGCCAAGATCGGTCGGGGTTGCAAGGCGGGGAGAGCTCGTGCGGGGCGTTGCGTGGTTCATGGGAGGATCCTTCTGACTACCCCGCGCAACGGCGCAGGCTGCGTAAAGTTCCCTTGTTTGGAACTTATTATAGGGTCGCCGCCCCGCAGGGTCACGTGCCCAAATTCGCGTCGCGCGACGCGCGGCCTATCTGGCCCAGGTGAGTGAAATTGAAGCCGGCCGCATATTTGAGGCCGTACCCCAGCAGGCGATCGAAACCGACATGGGCGACCCAGATTAAGGTGAGTGGGATAAAGAATTGAAACTGCAGCACTATGCCTGCCGTAGCGAGAAGCAACGGCCCAACCAGGGTATGCGCGGCATTATAGAGTGCCGCGCCCATACGCGCGCCGCCGAGATAACCGGCGAAACTGAGGTCCGGTGCCAGAAACAGAATAGCGAACAGCCACCAGCTCTCACCGACGTGCGCGTAGAAAAGAACTGCGACGAGCGCCAATGCCGCACCCTCCGCGCGCAGTACGATGCGCGGCACTCCGCTCACCGCGGTCGACATCATGGGGCGTGCTCCCCGGTCGCGGCGGTTTTTTTGCTGGCCTCAAGCTCGGCAGCCCGGGCGTCGGATGCGCGTGCTTCGTCCTCGCGGCCGAGCGAACGGAGCAGGCTCGCGCGCGCACCGTGCATCTTGCCCACGTCGCCTTTGATCTCGATCGCCTTATCGACGCTGGTGAGCGCCTCATCGACGCGTGAAAGTTTCCGCAGCGCAAGCGCACGGCCGAGATAGGCCTCGGCGAATTTCGGCTCCAATGCGATGGCGCGGTCGTAGCCGGCAAGCGCCTCAGCATCACGGTCGATGTCGAGCAATGCATGGGCGCGATTGCAGTGAGGCACGCAAAAATCCGGATCGAGCGAAATCGCCTTGTCGTAACTCGCGACAGCATCTGCGGCGCGGCCCGCCGCATGCAAGGTCGCGCCACGGTTGAGCCAGTCGCTCGCCGAATTCGGATTGAGCTCAAGCGCGCGGTCGAAACTCGACAGTGCTTCGGTGTTGCGCCCGAGTTCGCTCAGCATGTTAGCGCGGTTGCCATAGGCGTCGGCAAATTTCGGGTCGCAATCGAGGGCGGTATCGAAGCTTTGCAGTGCATCCTCGATCTTGCCCATGCGGTGGAGCGCCTGGCCGATCAGGTTATGCGCACGCGCCTGTTTTGCCCGGAAAGATAATGAGCGGCGGGCGAGGTCGACGCCCTGCTGAAACTGGCCTTCGTGGCAGGCAACCACCGCGATGTAATAAAGCGCATCGGCATTCTGCGGGTCATTGCGCAGGACCTGGGTATAGCGGTCCATCGCCAGCGACAGCTGGCCCGCCCGATGGTGGACCAAGCCTTGCTGGATGAGTTCGGCGGCAGTCTGTGGTTCGTTCATGCGGGCTTGTAAGCAGGGTTTGGCGGCGGTGCCAAGCCTCAATGCGCGGCCCCTATGCTGTCGTCCCGCGAAAGGGGGACCCATAATTTGGAGTTTATCGAGAGACGGTGGGGTATGGGTCCCGGGCCTCTCATGGTCCGCCCGGGACGACAGTTGAGAGGCCGTCATGCTATCTCTTCGCTGAGCCGGATTCCGTGGGACTGACGGGCAGGGGTCAATGAAAGACATCCTCGACAAACTCGAAAAGCGGCGCGAGGAGGCTCGCCTTGGCGGCGGCAAGGCGCGCATTGAAGCACAGCACAAACGCGGCAAGCTGACGGCCCGCGAGCGTATCGAACTCCTGCTCGACAAGGGCTCGTTCGAGGAATTCGACATGTTCGTGGAGCATCGCTCCAGCGAATTCGGCATGGAGAAGTCGAAAATTCCCGGCGATGGCGTCGTCACCGGCTGGGGCACGGTCAATGGCCGCGCGGTCTACCTGTTCTCGAAGGACTTTACGGTGTTCGGCGGCTCGCTGTCGGAGGCACACGCGCAGAAAATCATGAAGGTACAGGACATGGCGATGAAGGCGCGTTGCCCCATCATCGGCCTGTTTGATGCCGGTGGCGCGCGCATCCAGGAAGGTGTTGCGGCCTTGGGCGGTTACGGCGAGGTGTTCAAGCGTAATGTCATCGCGTCGGGCGTCATCCCACAGATCAGCGTCATCATGGGCCCCTGCGCCGGCGGCGACGTCTATTCACCCGCGATGACCGATTTCATCTTCATGGTGCGCGACACGTCTTACATGTTCGTCACCGGGCCGGACGTTGTGAAGACGGTCACCAACGAAGTCGTCACCGCCGAGGAGCTGGGCGGCGCTTCAGTGCACACGACAAAATCGGGCGTGTCGGACGGCGCTTTCGAAAACGACGTCGACTGCCTTTTGCAAATGCGCCGGTTGATCGATTTTCTTCCCGCCAACAATGAAAGCGGCGCGCCGGAATGGCCGGCCTATGACGAGCCGGACCGCATCGATGAATCGCTTGATACGCTGGTGCCTGACAATCCCAACAAGCCCTACGACATCAAGGAGCTGATCCTGAAGGTGGCGGACGAGGGCGATTTCTTCGAACTCTCGTCAGCCTATGCGAAAAACATGGTCACGGGCTTTGGGCGCATTGCGGGGCGCACGGTCGGTTTTGTCGCCAACCAGCCGATGGTGCTTGCCGGTGTGCTCGACAGCGACGCGTCGCGCAAAGCGGCGCGTTTCGTCCGCTTCTGCGATGCCTTCGGTATTCCGATCGTCACATTTGTGGACGTCCCCGGCTTTCTGCCCGGCACCGACCAGGAATATGGCGGCTTGATCAAGCATGGCGCCAAACTGCTATTTGCATATTCCCAATGCACCGTGCCGCTTGTGACCGTTATTACGCGCAAGGCCTTCGGCGGCGCCTACGACGTGATGGCGTCAAAGCATGTGGGCGGCGATCTCAATTATGCGTGGCCGACGGCGCAGATCGCGGTGATGGGCGCAAAAGGCGCGGTGGAGATCATCTTCCGCACCGATATCGGCGACAAGGATAAGATCGCAGCGCGCACAAAAGAATACGAGGATCGGTTTCTGTCGCCGTTCGTCGCCGCCGAGCGCGGTTACATCGATGACGTGATCATGCCGCACTCGACGCGCCGCCGCATTGCGCGCGCGCTCGCGATGCTGCGCAATAAGCACGTCGAGATGCCGAGCAGAAAGCACGATAACTTGCCGTTGTAGTCCTGTCAGAACCCCTAGGTCCGGCGTCGCCGGCCCGAGTGCAGGCTCCGGCGGGGAACCATAGGCCGCAGCATTCGAGCTACCCTCTGCTGTCGTCCCTGCGAAGGCGGGGACCCATACGCCGTGCACTATCGATGGACTGCGGCGTATGGGTCCCGGGCCTCGCTGACGCTCGCCCGGGACGACGGGAGAAGCAGGTCGGCAATGATGTTGGAGAAATCGAGTGCGCACACTCCGCTCATTCCCGTCCCCGCCTGCGCGGGGACAGGCTCCAGCGGGAATCCAGCACTGGGTCCCCGCCTTCGCGGGGACGAGCGGTGGTGTGTGCGGCGTCGGTTCCCGCGGGTTGCGGCGAGTTCTCATGCCCCTACATGAAAAACGGGGAAGGAGTGCTTTGCATGTCCACACTTTTTGCTTTTTTCCACCATGTGGCGGCCTTCACGGTCGTGTCGGCATTGGCCATCGAATTTATCCTGATCGGCCAGGAATTATCGCTTCACACAGCGCGACGATTGGTCATCACCGATGCGGTGCTCGGCGTGTCGGCCGCGCTGTTGCTCGTCATCGGTTTGTTGCGGGTGTTCTTTTTCGAGAAGGGTGCGGACTGTTATTTCCACAGCCACGCATTCATGACGAAATTCTCGGTCTTTATCGCCATCGCGTTGTTGTCGATTATTCCGACGATAGAATTTCTGTCATGGCGCAAGCAGGTGAAGGCCGGACAATTGCCGGTCGTGACGGAGCAGAAATTGCGCTTCATCCGCAAGATCATTCATGGCGAATTGGCTGCCATTGTCATCATCCTGCTGTGCGCGGCCATCATGGCCCGGGGCGGGCGGGTATAGGGCTAGAAGCGACGTCCTTGGCGCCAAATGACGGCGCAAAACTCATTTCTCGTAACGTGGGCCCGGCCGGGGCTTCGCTTCTGTATGCTTGGCTGCTAGAGTTCCACTAGGAGATTAGAATTCTTGTATAGGGGGGTTTGACCACCATGAAATGCCATCGGTTACTGCTCGCAGCGTTCGTTTTGGCGGCAGCGCTTTCCGGTCCTGCCGTAGCGCAGAACTGGACCCAAGTGGGTACGCTTTCCTGCAAGGTCGACCCCAATATTGGCTTCATCATTGTCGGCCATCAGCCGATGAATTGCCTGTTCAACCCGTCCCCGGGGCTTCAGCCGCAGGTGCCTGTCCAGTCATATGACGGCGCTATCAATACAGTCGGCATCAGCATCGGAATTAGTGCCGGCAGCGTTTTGGGATGGGCGGTATTTGCGCCGACCTCGGGCTTTCCTGCGGGTGCGCTTGCCGGCGAATATGTTGGCGTCAGCGGCGATGTCGGGATTGGTTTAGGCGCCGGCGCTAACGTTCTGGTTGGCGGCTCCAACCGGACGATCGCGCTCCAGCCGCTCTCTCTTCAGGGTTCGGTCGCGCTCAATGTCGTTGCGGGTCTGTCGTCGCTCAAATTGCGCTGGCACTGATTTATCAGCACGACTGCACAGCTGAAAAACGTTTGCCACGTGTCATGTGTCATGAGCGCGTGAAAACGCGCCGTGGCGCGCTCATCGATATATTTGCGGCGATGATTTTTTGTGCATCGAGGGAATCGCGCCGGTGCGCCGCTACCACTTCCAGCGCCAAAACAATAATTGAATAAAAACGGCCGCAGATAACCAAGCACAAATTAGCCAGGAACCCTTCGTCTTCCGGGTCGAAGTGAACACATTGCTCCGCACTGCATTTAAGCTTCGGCAGGTGGGGTGACGGAGGGTATTGATGACTTTAAGACAATCGAAAGTGCTCATCGCTGACGACTCAAATGCTGTTCACCAACTAATCCGCGACTCCCTTCCCAGCGACTATTCTGGGAACATCATACATGCGTTTGACGGGGTAGAGTGTCTGCAAGCGCTTGATCACGGCGTCGATCTTGCGTTCATCGACGTTCATATGCCGACGATGGGTGGCATGGATGCGTTATGGGCGGCTCGGATCGCCGGCAACAAGACATTTGTCACGCTGATATCCGGACGATCCAACAGGCGCTGTATCGATCTTGCCCGGCAGCTCGAGGCCTATGAGTTTTTGACCAAGCCGTTCGGGGCCACGGAAATCGAATTGATCCTCGCAACACATCGGCGGGTGTCGAATCCGTTGCAAGTCCTGCTGGTCGATGACTTGCCGATTGCGCTGAAAGTCATGCGCAAGGTTCTGGCGAGTTCTGTGTTCCGGCTCAACATCGAGGAGGCCAATACAGGGGTCGAAGCAATCGCGCGCAGCAAGGCCGACACCGTCGACGTCGTGTTTCTCGACGTCAACATGCCGGGGCTGAACGGATACGCGACACTTGCGCGCCTGATCCAGGCGAACCCACGGGCAAAGGTCGTCATGATATCCGCCGAGTACGATGCGCCGCGAGAGCGCGAGGCCATCAAGCTCGGGGCGGCGGCCGTCCTGCACAAGCCGTTCTTCCCGACAGAGATCGACGCCGTCCTGCATCGGATCTTTGGCTTGCAATCGCCGAAGCTCGCGACCGACGGCTATGTCAGGGATTTTGGCATCAAGATTTACGGCCGCACCATTGCCGTCGAACACGCCGAGACCGGCCATCTCTACGAGTACGTCTGGTTCCGCGATCCGCCTTATCTGCGGTTGCCGCTGGTTCGCGAAAATGAGTTGGCGACAATTCCAGTTGCGGACCTGATGGCCAACGCGAAAAAGGCGGCGATGCTCGAACTGGAAAACGCCTGCCTGTTGCACGCGAACAACGTCAGCTCGGTCGGAGCGTAACCGGCCCCTGTTTACGCGAGGGGAAGCGACTGTGTGCGTCGCGTGCGGCGCACGCAGTCGGCTGTCATGCGATCGAAAATTTATCGAGCGGCTATATGCACGGCGGTTGCCGTCGCAATTAAACGGGTTTGAATATTTGAAATACTTTAGCCCGGATTTTCCGGGCCAAAGTTATTCGTGCAGCGGTCGAGGCAAATAAAAAACGGCCCCGCCGAAGCGGGGCCGCGATAGATCGGTGTCGCTAATATTGCGCGCGACTAGTTGCAGACCATCCAGCAGCGATAGGGATTACAAACGCGGTGTGCCCCACGGCCGCCGCAAGGGGCGGGCGCTACCACGACCGGAGCTCCTACGACCACACCCGGCGCTACGACCGCGCCACCGTAGTAGACACCGCCGTAATAGCCGTTGCGTCGGCATCCGCCGTACGGCCCGCGATGCCAACCAGCGCCGCAACCGCCGGCGACCGGAATGGTGATCCCGGCCTGCACTTTGTCGAGCGATGCCTGTGGCATGGCTTGAGCTGCAGCAAAACCAAAGATGCTAATGCCGAGAATAACGAGGAGAGAATAAATAGTTTTCACCTGTTCCTCCTGTAGTTTGTTGTGCGCAATTGCGCGCCCGGTCGCCTTGTAACGAGTATCGCACGATTCTTTTGTTTTATTGAGTCATCGGACTATGACACGCGAAATTGTGTCAATAAAACTTCCATAACTTTACAGTCGGCGGCCATATAAAGCCGCGAACTCGGAGTTTCGATTGTCTCGCGTGATCCGCGCCTACGCCCGTCAGCAACGTGTGATCGTAATGTCGCGAGTTCCGCCGCCTTCCGACGGGACAGTTTTGACCTGCTGACTCTTGGTACAGCCAAGCGCTTGTGGTGGCTCGGCTACATAAATAATCGCGGGCGGGGAGGCGGAGTTATCGACCGCGTAGCCGCCGACGTAGCTGCCCATATTGTCATACGCGTATGGCGGAAGAGCGTAGAGGCCGCCATAGAACGGAAACTGGTTAAAAGCTCTGTTCCGGATTGCAGGCCGAAAATGATTTCCGAAATGGCCCGAGTGCATCCCAAGCCCGGTTCCACGAGGACTGGCTGCGATTTTAAGCGGCGCAAATATCAATGCTGCTAAAGCTAAAGCGCCAAGGAAAATTCCAAATTTCGCTTTCATGACGATGACCCTCCCACCACGCATATCTTGGCGCGGAAGACCTGTGGCCGTCAAAGCCTATAATCCACGTCCTCGTCATAGCTGGATTGCGTCACTTTTTCGGTCCGAACAACAACATCTTAGTGCTGGATCCGGACAAGTAGGTCAGCGCCAGCCGCCGCCGCCGTTCACATAGATCGTGTCGGCGGTCATGAATCCGCAGGCATCGGAGCAGATGAATAAAACCAGTTCGCCGATTTCCTCTGGCTCGGCGAAACGCTTCATCGGAACGTCCTCGAGAAACTGTTTGACGAGTTCCGGCGAACTGCTGGCTGCTGCCTGAAAAGGTGTTTTGACTGGCCCGGGCGAGATCGACATGGCCCGAATGCCTTGCGTCGCGAATTCGCGCGCGACACCCATGGTCATTGTCACCACGGCGCCCTTTGCGGCTGCGTAATGCACGGAAGAACCGGGCCCACCTCGACGGTGCGCCATACTGCCCATATTGACGATCACCCCGAATTTATTCGCGAGCATATGCGGCAGTACCGCTTGCATGGAGTAGAAGGTGCCTTTGACGTTGAGGTCGAACGTTTTGTCCAAGAGATCATCGTCGATCTCGAGGAATTTCGCGCGCCTGATTGCGGCGCCTGCGGAATTGAACAAGAACTCCACGCTGCCGAAACCGTCAATCGCGAGCTGGACCATGTCATTGACCGCCGCGCGTTTCGTTACATCGATGGTCAGCGCCAGAGCCTGACTGCCGATGGCGTTGATTTTCTCAGCCGTTTTTTCAACCCCGCCTTCATCGATGTCGACGCAAACGACATTGGCCTTCTCGCGCGCGAAAATGAGGGCTGCGGCACGGCCGATGCCGCTCGCCGCACCGGTGATGACGATGGTTTTGCCTGCAAAATAATCCGGTGTTTTTGGCATATATGGTCCCCGCGCGGTTTGGCGGTCATCATCATGGATTGCGAGGCTACGTCCGGCAATGACAATATAGGCGGCGAAGGAGTTCACCATGCCAACGCCTGCCCCCGTCGAATATGCCGATGCTTCGCCGCAAGTGCGCGCGGTCTATGATGACATCAAGAAAAGCCGGAATGTGCCGGATGTGAATAATTTCTGGAAATACCTGGCGCGCGATCCAGCGACCCTCAAACGAACCTGGGAGAGCGTGAAAGAGGTGATGGCGCCGGGTGCGCTCGATCCCCTCATGAAAGAGATGGTCTACCTCGCGGTCAGCGTGACCAACGGTTGCGGGTATTGCATCGCAAGCCATACAGCCGCTGCCCGAAAGGCCGGCATGACCGAGGCTATGTTTGGCGAGCTAATGGCCGTGACCGGCATGGCCAACGAAACCAATCGGCTGGCAAACGGCTACCGGGTTCCGATTGACGCGGCCTTCCAGACCTAAGATTGCCTCACGGTCCTCTGCCATGACACAATGAAAAATGGGGAGGGACGTTACATGCTCGACAATGCCATCGTGACGAAATTGCTATGCGTCGCTTTCGTGGCTGCCATTATGTTGCCCGTAGGGCATCTCTTGTTTCCCTACGTTAGCCACGAATTGAGCGGGATCGAGTTTCAGGCGATCGAGGCGGTTATAAGCACGACACTCGGGTTCGGGATTTATGCCGTTTTGGGATAGGACAATCGAGTAAAGGCGGGAAATATTGAGTTGGTCTTCAGTCCCGGCGCCGGTGCGACGCCGGGACTCGTTTTTCGTGAAACAATTGCGCCGCGTTATTGCGTGCCGTTTTTCGCAGGCGCCGGTGGATTAGATGGGGCCGGCGTGAACGGTTGCGGCGACGATGTGCCCGAGCCGGTCGTGCTCGGCGGCGTCGCGTTCCGCGTCGGCGCACTGGCTGTCGTCGATGGGGCGGTCCCGTTGGTTGCGGTGCTGCTATCATTATTCCGGCCGGCGACGATCAGGAATCCGATCAAAAGCAATACAGCAACGCCGGCAATCCAGCCCCACATTCCTCCGACGCTCTCATCGCGTCGGATGACGGGGTCGCTTAACGGCGGATCGCTGTACCGCGGGTCGGTAAAGCGTGGATCAGTCATGACATCCTCCTTGGTTCGGGATGCTTGCGTCGTCCCGAATGGAGGAAACCCGCAGGCCTTGGCGGGGGTTCCGAAATTTGTGCGTGATTACGGGAACCTGAAGATCAGGTCACGCGGACTGCAAGTCGCCACGCCGCCCAAAAAACAATAAAAAAGCATGCAAGGAACACCGGCAGGCTTGCGGTCGGGGACCAGTGTTCGACCGAGCGTCCGATGAAATACGCAATGGCATCGCCAATCAGGACGAAGCCCACGTAAAACGCGATCAATTTCATGTCAGTTATGTCCCCAGGAATTCCCCACTTGAGGCTACCATAGGACGATTTCCGTGAAGGGGGGAAGGCGCCGGCGGACGGAAAGTGGTATAGGCGCGAGACCCGCCGCATCATCAATTCCACCACCGATTCCGAGACCATCATGCGCCTGAGCCGATTGGCGGTTGCGATTGCGCCGGTCCTTTTCGTTCTCCTGTGGAGTACGGGATTTATCGGCGCCCGCTACGGGCTTCCTTATATTGAGCCGCTGACATTCCTGGCTGTTCGAATGGGGTTCGTCGTACTCATTATGGCCGCGATCGCATTCATCGGACGCGCGGGCCTCCCGACACATTCGGAAATAGGTCACAGCCTCGTTGCAGGGTCATTGGTTCACGGCCTCTATCTCGGCGGCGTGTTTACAGCGATTAGCCAGGGCGTGCCGGCTGGTGTTTCGGCTCTTATCCCCGGACTTCAGCCAATTCTGACGTCAACGATTGCCAACCGCTTCATGGGTGAGACGGTAACTCGGACGCAGTGGCTCGGTCTCGCGCTTGGACTTGTCGGTGTGCTGCTTGTGCTGCACGACCGCAGCATTGTGCTGGCCGGTTCTACCCTCGGCTGGATTGCAAGCTTTGCATCCTTGATTGGAATTACGCTTGGCACGCTTTATCAGAAGCGGTTTTGCGGCAGCATCGACTGGCGCGTCGGCAATCTCGTTCAATATATGGGTGCGGGTGCGCTATTCATGCTCGGCGCATTTGCTTTCGAGACCCGCGAAATCCGCTGGAGCCCCGAACTGATCTTTGCACTCGCCTGGTTGGTTTTGGTTCTCTCGATCGCGGCGATTGGACTTATGTATTGGCTGATCCGCCGCTCGGCGAGCACGGGCTTTGCCAGCCTGTTTTATTTGGTTCCGGCAGTCACGGCCTTATTCGCCTTCATTCTCTTCGGCGAACGATTGGATGCCGTCTCGATCGTCGGCATGATCATTTGCGCAGGCGGCGTGGTGCTCGCAAATCGCGGCGCGGAAAAACCTCGGGAAGTCTGACTGCTATTTATCCCGCGTCAGAACAAGTTGTGTCTGTGTGACCAAGGCGCATAATTTGCCGTCGCCACGAGTGATCCGTGTCTGCCAGACCATCGTGGTGCGGCCACGATGAAGCGGGGTGCATTCCGCTTTCGCAACATCACCGATTGGCACAGCCGCGAAAAAATTCGTCTTGCTCTCGATCGTAGTGGTGGATTGACCCTCTTTCAGATTTGCGGTGGTGGCGGTGCCGCCCAGATTATCCGCTAATGCCATGATGGCGCCCCCATGCATGATTCCAAAGCGGTTGTTGAGTTCTTCGCGCACCGGCAGTTCAGCAGTCACTCGCTCGGGTGAAACGTGGGTGATCTTGATGCCGAGAAAATCGGCAAAGGGCGGTTGTTTGTTGGCCGCGTCGTTCATTTCAAATGCTCCAGCCGCTGCGCAGCGGACGCGACAATCGGCATTAAAGGTCCAAACTTTAGCATCCTCGGAAAAGCTAAGGGCGCGGAACTTATCGTCCGCGCCCTTTGGAAGCAATCTGTTCAGTACTAGCTGCGTGGTTGCGGGACAATCCGGATGTAAGGCCGGGGCGCCTTGAAACCTTGCGGCCAGATTTTCTTCGCTTCATCGTCGGTGACCGAGCCCGCGATAATCACGTCCTCGCCCTGTTTCCAATTGGCAGGCGTTGCTACGCGATGTTTCGCCGTCATCTGCAGCGAGTTGATGACGCGCAGCACCTCGTCGAAATTGCGGCCGGTCGTCATCGGGTAAACCAGGATGAGCTTAATCTTTTTGTCAGGACCTACGATGAAGACATTCCGCACGGTCTGATTGTCGGCTGCGGTTCGCCCTTCGGAAGAACCGCTCGTTGCCGCAGGGAGCATACCATAGGCTTTGGAGATCTTCAGATCAGTATCGCCGATCATTGGATAATTTGGCGCAAAGCCGACCACATCCTTGATGTCGGCCGACCATTTTTTATGGTTGTCGACCGGGTCGACGGACAGGCCGATGATCTTTGTATTCCGTTTGTCAAATTCGGGCTTGAGACGGGCCATTGTGCCGAGTTCGGTCGTGCAAACGGGAGTGAAATCCTTCGGATGTGAAAACAGGACACCCCAAGACGTTCCCAACCAGTCGTGAAAGCGGATTTTTCCTTCAGTTGTTTCGGCTTCGAAATCGGGTGCAATATCGCCAATAGCCAACGTCATGTTCGTCCTCCACTCAAAGCGTTACCTGTCGCGCTCCCTAATATAGGCGTCCGCGCCAAGGTGGAATAGGGACACGCATAAAGAGCATCGCTCCGCCGCGGACCATTCGCGTGAGAGAACAATGTTTTGGTGCTGTGGCGCGAGGTGGAATAGCTTTCCACCCCTCGCGAAATTTGCCCTCAGCGGCTGGCAGCTTTGCGCTCATCCATTCCGACAGTGCGGCCACGGAAGCCCGCCGCGTCAAAATAGCGCGTCGCCCCAACGCGTTGGCCGACGAGGATGGTCGCAAGTCCATCTGCGCTTGGCTTGGCCTGCTCAACAAAATTCTCGACCGCGGGATTCGAACCATGAGGTAACGCTTCCTCAACAATCCGGCCCATCAGTGCACCGTGGAAGGGAATTTTAAGCCCCAGCACTTGGGCAATCGTCTTGCCGATATCGGCGTTGCTCACTGGCGCCTCGCTGATAAAGCCCGATTTGAAGTCCGGCCCAATAGCCGCCATGAAATTCATGGTGTCCGCGCGGTTGAAGCTGCCATGCATGCCCTGGCCCTGTTGCAGACCGGTATCGGCAACATTGACCGCACACATCACAGGCTTTTCACATCCGGTCGAGTAGGAGCGGAAGTTGATCACGATCGATGGCCGTGGTGTTACCGACGAGCCTTTCAGGTTTATCGCCGACAACGGCAGAGTACCTGGGAATGTGCCGAGCTCGTCATCAACGAACAGGCCGCTGACGTAGTCTTGGGCTATCAGCGCCGAAACCACTTTTCCGGCAAGCGTGCGATCCTTGCTCGGGACATAAACAAGGTCAGAGCCGCCATTGGAGGCAACGACAACATCAGGCTTTGCGACGTCGGCGCCGATCAGGCCGTTGCCGCGCTTCGGATATTTTCCGGCGGCGATTGGCGCGTTTTTGTCGTCCGGATCCTGGAGAGGCAAATCCAATGCTTTAGCGAGATCGATCGCGACGAACCCCGGGGGCAACAAGTTCTCCGGGACATCGGCATAGCTCGCCTGCGCGGCAGGGCTGGTTTTGCTTTCTTTCGAAATTGTGGAGAAGCCATGATCCGCGGCAACGATGATATCCGTGTTTGCAGCGAGGCCGAGCTCGTCGAGCGCGGCGCGCAACTCGGCAAGGTTGTCATCGGCATTCTTAATGGCGGCGAGCGATGTCGGTCCGTTAATGCCCGGCTCAGTCTTCAACAAGCTGTCGCCCTGGTTATGCTGCGTGCCATCGGGATCGCGCGACCAGAACACGAGCACAAATGGTTTATTTCGCGCCTTGAACATTGGCAGCACAGCTTTTGCGGCGACGTCCGCGAAATACTTCTGCTGCTCGACATTGGCGACGAGCGTACCAGGCCTCTTGCCATCGCCGGCTGCGCCGTTCGCGCCACGCGTTGGGGCGGCGAGGGGTAGATTGACCGACTTCAACGCATCCTGCATCGCCTGCGAGAGCGGCACGCCTTGTGCGCTTCCTGTTGCATCATCGACGATAATGGTGTTTTCGCCTTTGCGATCGGTGTGATCGAACATCATGGTCGGTCCGACTTTTCCGATTGCGGCGGTGCTAAAGCCCTTACCGCGCGCGGCGAACAGAACGGCATCTTCGTCGACGAAATTTCCGGAGAAATGATCGTCGATGTCGCCGAGGACGGGGTCGTTTTCGATGAACGGCGTTACGCTGTTGGCCGCGTGGGCGGTCGGGAAGCCGACATATATTGTGTTGCTAAAAACACCGGTGTCGCCAAGGAAATGCCCAGTGGACATGCCCGACGCATTGGCCATCGTGAATGTCGGGAACAGGGAATGAGGATTTGTAAAATTCACGCCTTTATCGCGCACGGCGGCCATTGCCGGCGCCGATTCTGGCGAAACTGACATGGCTCGCAGTCCGTCAGGCACGAACAAAATTAGATTGTGTTGGCTTTGGGCGTTGACGAGAGCGATCTGAAACAACGTAGCGACGCCTGCGGCGAAAGGCAGAGCTTTTGACCGGAAGGACATGCCATATCTCCCCATCTTCTTAATTATGATGGCGCGGTAGATACGCTCGCTATAAGACAGTATTGTAACATCCGCCGGTTATCCGCGGCCTTTATCCTCGATGCCGAGACGCAATTGACTTTAACGCCGCAGGCCAAAAAGGCCGTCACTTGGGGCCACTGACACGGCATGTTTAAGCGTATCCTGATTGCAAATCGCGGCGAAATAGCCTGCCGGATCATTAAAACCGCACGTAAACTGGGGATCGAAACGGTCGCCGTCTATTCGGATGCGGATAGGGATGCGTTGCACGTTGCGATGGCGGATACCGCTGTTTCGATCGGGCCCCCGCCGGCGGCCGAAAGTTACCTGGTCATCGAAAAGATTGTCGCCGCCTGCAAGCAAAGTGGCGCCGAGGCCGTGCATCCGGGTTATGGCTTTTTGTCCGAGCGCGAGGCTTTTCCCAAGGCGCTTGCCGCTGCGGGGGTGGTGTTCATCGGGCCAAATCCAAAAGCAATCGCCGCGATGGGCGACAAGATCGAGTCCAAGAAAGCTGCAGCCGCGGCAAAGGTTTCCACTGTGCCCGGCCATCTCGGTGTGATCGAAAACGAAGTTGAAGCGATCGAAATCGCCGATAAGATTGGCTATCCGGTGATGATCAAGGCGAGCGCAGGCGGCGGCGGCAAAGGAATGCGTATCGCCCGTAGCAAAGCTGAGGTCGCGGAGGGCTTCGCGCGCGCCCGTTCGGAAGCCAAATCATCGTTCGGGGATGAGCGCGTATTCATTGAGAAGTTTATCACTGACCCGCGCCACATCGAGATTCAAGTTCTCGGGGATAAGCACGGCAATGTTATCTATCTCGGCGAGCGTGAATGCTCTATTCAGCGCCGCAATCAGAAGGTAATCGAGGAGGCCCCAAGTCCATTACTTGACGCGGTCACGCGTAAGAAAATGGGCGAGCAGGCGGTCGCGCTGGCCAAAGCCGTTGGATACGACAGTGCGGGCACGGTCGAATTTGTCGCTGGGCAGGATAAGAGTTTTTATTTTCTCGAAATGAATACACGCTTGCAGGTCGAGCACCCGGTAACGGAACTTGTCACCGGTATAGATCTCGTCGAGCAAATGATCCGTGTCGCCGCCGGCGAGAAACTGGCCATCAAGCAGACCGACGTGGAACTCAAAGGTTGGGCCGTCGAGAGCCGCGTCTACGCCGAAGATCCGTACCGCAATTTTCTTCCTTCGACCGGGCGGCTGACGCGTTATCGCCCGCCGCAAGAGGGGAGTGCCAACGGAGTTACAGTACGCAACGACACTGGCGTGTATGAGGGCGGCGAGATTTCGATCTATTACGACCCGATGATCGCAAAGCTGGTGACGCACGCACCGACACGGAGTGCGGCGATTTCTGCGCAAAGCGACGCACTCGATTCTTTCGTTGTGGATGGCATTCGACACAACATCCCATTCCTTGCTGCGTTAATGGCGCATCCGCGGTGGCAGGCCGGTAAGCTGTCCACCGGATTTATCGCGGAGGAGTTTCCGTCCGGCTTCCATGCGCAAGCACCAGAAGGCGCGCCCGCCGATGTGCTGGCGAGTGTTGCCGCCGCGATCGATCATGTTTTGGGCGAGCGCAAGCGTCGCATATCGGGACAATTGGGTGGTCGAAGCGTGACACGCGAAAGTCAGCGTGCGGTCTGGCTGGGCGAACATGAAGTCAAGCTCGAGGTTAAACGCGAGAACGGCATAATCGAGGTGAGTTTTGGCGGCAAAGCGGGGATGCGCAGCCTGAGGTCGGATTGGAAACCCGGGGATTCGATCTGGAGAGGGACAGTCGGTGATAAGCCCGTGACCGTGCAGGTGCGGACAATTTCGAACGGTTTTGCGCTGAGCTACCGTGGCGTCGAGACCAAAGCCTACGTGTATACCGAGCGCGAAGCCGGTTACGCACATTTGATGCCGCCAAAAAAGTTGGCCGATACAGGCAAGAAAATATTGTGTCCCATGCCCGGCCTCGTCGTTTCAATCGCGGTCAAGGAAGGGCAGGAAGTTAAGGCTGGCGATCCCGTGGCTGTCGTCGAAGCCATGAAGATGGAGAACGTGCTGCGCGCGGAGATCGATGGCACGGTGAAAAAAATCAATGCCAAGCCGGGCGATAGTCTGGCGGTGGATGCCGTGATCCTGGAATTTGCTTAAAGGAACTCGTCGCACAGACGTTGGGGAACCGGCATGGGTGACCGCGTCATCCGCCACATCATCGTGAACGGACGGGTGCAGGGTGTCGGATACCGGGCCTTTGTCGAGCACGAGGCGCAGCGCCGCGGTCTTCATGGTTGGGTGCGCAACCGTCGTGATGGTTCGGTTGAGGCGGTGTTTGCGGGCGCACGCGCCGCAGTCGAGGACATGGTCGAAGCGTGCCGACGCGGGCCGTTCTCGGCGCGCGTGAGCGAACTGGCTCAACGCGAAGGGACTGAGGCCGATCTTTTGGCGAGCGCGGAAGCCAATGCGTTCTCGGTATTGCCCACGATTTGAGTCGTTGTTTGCCCAAACAAACCTTCGAACTCACGGCGCATGACGAGATCGACGTCGGAGATTGAGGCTGAAATACCGAGATCGCGAAGGCTGGTGACGCCAAAGCGTTGCTCGCTCACACCGCACGGTACAATTCCGGAAAAATGCGAGAGGTCAGGATCGACATTGAACGCCATGCCATGCAGCGTCACCCATTGCTTCACGCGGATACCGATCGCGGCAATTTTGTCTTCATAGCCGTCACCCTTTTCGGGCCTGCGCACCCAAACGCCGATGCGGTCCTCGCGCCGCTCACCGCGGACATTGAAGGCGGCGAGTGTCCTTATGGCCCACTCCTCGAGCGTGGCGACATACCGGCGCACGTCCTGGCCGCGCCGCTTGAGATCGAGCATCACGTAGGCAACGCGCTGGCCTGGGCCATGGTAAGTCATCTGTCCGCCACGGCCGGTCGCGTGAACGGGAAAGCGGCTATCGAGCAGGTCGGCGGGATTCGCGCTTGTCCCGGCGGTGTAAAGTGGAGGGTGCTCGATGAGCCATACCAATTCGGCCGCTCGTCCGGCCGCGATCGCGAGTGCTCGCGCCTCCATAAACTCAACCGCCTGATCGTATGGAATTGCGGAATCGCTCACCCACCATTCCACAGGGGCTGTTTCTGCGGGCGTCGGGAGCCCGACATTCAAGGTGTTTCGCGCGTTAACCACTCATTCACCATACCATGGTGACCTGATGTCTGCGCTTCCAATACGCCGAGCGCGCAACAGGAAACAAACGTGGCCACATTAGACAAAGTTGCCGTCGACATCACTGTGGTTCTAGGCACCACATCCATGCCAATCCATCAGGTGCTTCGTCTGGGCCGCGGCGCCATCATCGAGTTGGATGCTTCGGAGGAGGACGCCGTGAGCATCCTCGCGAACAACCTGCCGGTGGCGAAGGGCACGGTGGTCGTGAACGGCAATCGCATCGCCGTCAATGTCGGGGAGTTGCTGCCACGCCCGCCCGACATGCGGTGAGCGCTCCAAAAGCCTGAGATCGCGACGAAATTAAGCTCGAACCTGGCTCGCGCGGCCCTTGTCCCTCAACATCCTATTTGTTACATGGTCCGCCATCATTGGGACGCGGGGTTTTCTGACCTTTACGTCCTTCCCCCATGCGGCCGTGGCGGAATTGGTAGACGCACTAGCTTGAGGTGCTAGCGGGGCAACCCGTGGAGGTTCGAGTCCTCTCGGCCGCACCATGGGGTGGACTACCGAGATTGAAACCCGGATCGCGACAATCCGCGCTGCGCAGAGAGGCGAGGGCCAGTCACTGTCCGAGAAGCAGGCGTTCGCACCCGCGGGCGAATGGTACGTCTGGTACGTCGGGCGCCACGAGGAGAACCCGGGACGCCCCGACATCCATCTTCAGAATTTGACGGTGAGCAGGGCAGAGCGGTCAAAGCTGATGCATCACCGCCCGGCTATGTTGTGGTTTACCGGCTTGCCTGGCGCAGGAAAATCAACCATCGCCAATCTCATTGAAGCAGATTTGAACGTCCGAGGGATTCATACTGCACTGCTCGATGGCGACAATGTTCGCCATGGACTAAACCGCGATCTTGGATTCACCGAGGCGGACCGTGTCGAGAAAATCCGGCCCGTCGGTGAAGTCGCAAAGCTGATGACTGAGGCAGGGCTGATTGTCATCTGCTCATTCATTTCACCGTTTCGCGCCGAGCGCCGCATGGTGCGCGAGCTTGTGGGCGACGACCAGTTTTCTGAAATCTACGTCGACACTCCGATTGAGATATGCGTGGCACGCGATCCTAAAGGCCTGTACTGGCGCGCAATCGCCGGCGAAATCAAGAATTTTACGGGTGTCGATCAGCCATATGAAGTCCCTGAAAATCCTGACCTGCAATTATCGGCGGGAGTTAAGGATGTAGACCGGCTGGCCAATGAGGTAATTGTGCACTATTACTCCGAAAGATTTCATGACAAGTCGATTTTACCGTAATGGCAAACTCTATGATCACGGGCGTGCATCCGGCCGAGGATTTGTGGACAGGGAACAAATTCGCCAGCATAATGACAAAGTGAGTTCGACCACGACCATATCGGACCTGCCGCGATGAATTGTCACCAGCGTCGCGCCCAGGCCAAACTTGGCCGGATATCGACAGACGCGCCTGCGCGAGACAAGCTTTCTCCTGCGTCAGCTAAGCTGCTTGAGCTCGCGCTTGCTCATCACGGCGGAGGACGCTTCGCCGAGGCGGAAGCATGTTACAGGCATGCGTTGGCCGATCGCCCCGACATTGTCGCAGCACGATATAATCTCGGTGTTGTGCTACACGACCAGGGAAAGGTCGACGAAGCAATCGCGGTGTATAAGGAAGCGATCAAAATTAACCCAGATTTTGAACCTGCCTACAGCAATCTTGGCCACGCGCTGAAAGCGCAAGGCAGGTTTGAAGACGCGATCGGCGCTTTTAAGCAGTCACTGCGGCTCAAGCCCAATCATGCCGAGACGTATTTCAACATTTCCGCTGTGCTATACCGGCTAAATAAATTTGAAGAAACGGTTGCCGCATGCCGCGAGGCTTTGCGTATCGACCCCAATTATGCCGAGGCCTATACCAGCCTCGGGGCTGCTCTTCTCAGATTAGGTGTGCCCGATGAGGCAATCGCCGCCCTTCGCAAAGCAACCGCATTAAAACCAGATTTCGCGGCAGCGCACCACAGCGTCGGGACCGCGCTGACTCAACTTGGGCAGCTTTCGGAAGCCGCTGAATCATTTGAGCAGGCTATCGCACTGGCACCGACAAATGTTTACTTCCGACTGAGCGGATATCGCCTCAAACGCTTTCTCGCGGGAGATCCGCGCCTGGCAGAACTCGAGGAGATGGCCAAAGACAGCGCGTCACGACCCGTCAGCGATCAGATCGAGCTGCATTTCGCTTTGGGTCAGGCTTATGATGATATCGGATTCCCGGCAGAAGCGTTTCGCCACTGGCTGTCGGGCAATACCCTCAAGCGACAACAGATTGACTATGACGAAGCCGCGACGCTCGCAGAGTTGGACCAAGTCCGTTCAATGTACACATCCGAGTTCATCCAGGCTTCGCAAGGTGCCGGTCATCCAAGTTCGCTTCCCATATTCATTGTCGGAATGCCGCGCTCTGGCAGCACGCTAATAGAGCAGATCCTTGCCAGCCATCCGCAGGTATTCGGTGCGGGCGAGCTGCACAATTTGCCTGCCGCGGTCGAAAGCGCGTTGATGGACGCTCGCAGGTCGGCGGATAAAAAGCAAAACATGCGGGATATTGGCGCGCGTTACATTGCCGCGATCGAGCGCCTCGCTCCAGGTGCTACTCGTATCACAGATAAAATGCCGCAGAATTTCGTTTTTGCTGGCCTCATTCATCTGGCCTTGCCGAACGCCACCATCATTCACACCATTCGCGATCCGATTGACACCTGCCTTTCCTGCTTCTCAATCATGTTCACCGCGGAACAAAACTTCACCTACAATTTGGCCGAGCTCGGCCGCTATTATCGCCATTACCAGAGCCTGATGGCACATTGGCATCGCGTGTTGCCGCCGGGCCGGATTCTCGATGTGCGCTACGAGGATGTGGTCGCTGACCTGGAAGGCCAGGCGCGCCGCGTTGTCGCCCATTGCGGGCTCGATTGGGACGCTCGATGCCTCGCTTTCTACAAAACCGAACGGGTCGTGCGAACTGCCAGCGCTACCCAGGTGCGACAACCGATCTATCAGGACGCCATTGGACGCTGGCGGCGGTTTGAAGAATTCCTCTCGCCGTTGATGGTGGAGCTCAATTAATAAGCGCCACACTAAAACGAAAGCTTCTGTAGTTTCAGTGTGTTATTTTGAGAGCTTCAACTATATTTAAAGCGTCCACAAGCTTTCTCACAAAACGTCCCTTTGACAGGTTCTTACCGGAGCGTTAGCCTTTCAATGTGGCGAGCTAGTGAGGTGTTCCATGTCCAAAACGCGCAGTTTTGCATTGCTGGCAATCGGCGCTGTTGCACTTGGTCTTGCCGCGAGTCCGGCCAGTGCAGCGAGCACCATTCCTCCCTTTCCTGATATTGGCAACGCGGCGGGTCCTTATGACATCATCAACGTGACCGATCCTGGTGGTGTGCTCGGCGCGTCGTTCACCGGCACCGGTTCTCTCACAGCCTATGATAACGGCAATGACGACGTCTATTACGGGGTCACGAATAATTCGAGCCAGACCGTCCTCAACATCGGCTTGTCGGGCCCAGGCATCTTCGGTTTCGAAAATGATGGCATCGGCGCCGGGCCAGCCTACCCAGGCGCAGGTTCCTGCCTTACGACGGCCCCGTGCACCACGCCAGCTGCCGGCGATAATAGCGGCGGTGGCTACGGCGGGCCACTCAGCACCTTCTCACTCATCGACACCAGCAACGGAATTGTGTTCTTTGGTGCCGGTCTCGCCCCTGGAGCTACCACTTTCTTCGCGCTTGAAGCGCCTGCTTCAGGCATTTCGGTTACAGGCGTCAA
The DNA here is from genome assembly GCA_963820805.1 of uncultured Alphaproteobacteria bacterium. Lineage (GTDB taxonomy): Bacteria > Pseudomonadota > Alphaproteobacteria > Rhizobiales > Xanthobacteraceae > Pseudolabrys. The sequence goes on along the minus strand of CAWGBH010000009.1, from coordinate 428,133 downwards.
CAACGCAACTCCGCTTCCAGCCGCCCTGCCGCTGTTTGCGGGTGGGCTTGGTGTGATGGGTCTGTTGGCTCGTCGCCGAAGGAAGGCCAAATCGTAAACCACTCTCCAACGCAACCCTATCTCTGGAAAGACCGCCGTGGCGGTCTTTCTTTTAGCGCTTTAAGGTTAGGAACGTTGAGCGGGGACGATAACCAGCGACCCTCAGCTTAGAAGGCTGATAGTCGGTCGTGCGCGGCGCCATCACTTTTTTAGTTTAAACGGGAAGCGAGGGCAGTGTCGAAAAGTACCTTTAGGGTTCAAAGCCCGCAATTGTCCTCACTTTGCGATTAAGTAGCGGACATTAAACGATTGTTTGATATCTCTCGGCCGCAACATTCAAAGTTGGCTTTCATGCATCTCCGCTCTTCACCCGAAAGCGGATGTGGATCGGGCCTTGCTATTTCACCGGGAACAGAAGCGCGACCGTTGTCCGCAATTGCCAATCTGACGCTCCGGTCGGACGGATCGCGTTGTAGTAGGCTGCAATCTGTGCATTCACCGGCTGATCGCCCACTCTGAACACGCGGCCGAAGCCGCCGCCGACCGGCACGGTCCATTTCTCACCGGGCGCCGCTAGCCAGTTCGCGGTGATGATGGGTGATGTGGTCAAGTACCAGCCCTTCTCCATGTTGTAGTTGATGAAGGGTTGGGCGAGGCCGGTATTCACGGCCGGTCGCAACGGATTGCCGCCGACCGACCATTGATTGTTGAGCAACACACCGAGCACCCAGTGTCCTGGCGTCATCAGGAAGACGGCCGTCGGGCCGAATAAAACTTTTCCGGTCCCGAGAATAGGATCACTCGCCGACGGAACGGTGAAGACCGGGCCAACGCCCCAGATCAACTTGCCCGGGTTGGAGGGAGATAAGAACAATGATTGGGTAATGTCGCCAATGCCAGCGCTGCTGCTGTCTATCCGCGGATCGGGCTGGCTCACCACCGGAATGATGGTGCGCGAGATCACGTTCCACTCATCGTTTAAGTGCATCGGCACGACGGGCTGAATGTTGAGTATTTCCTGCGTCCGATCGAACGGTCCGGCGTTAAAGTTGGTGTTGCTCTGGAACGGCACGCTCACGAGGTCCGCGATCGGGTTCTGTGATTGCTTCTGCAGGTCTTCGTCTTTCGTAGGCGCACCCGAATGACCGGAACGCGACGGCTCGGCCGCTTCGGGTACGCCGCTTTCGAATTTATAGTTGATACCGGCCTTGATCGTTTGAACGTCGCGGTTCAGTGCCACCGCAGGGGTCGTGGCCGAATTCCAGTTTGACAGCGCGAGATAGTCGTATTCGAGTTTGACGGTCCAATGTGGCTTGAAGCCGTATTCGATGCCGCCACCGACCAGCCAGCCACCGTTGGTGCTGGACCCGGTCCAACTCGGTGAGCCGGGAAGGTTCACGATAGCGTCGCTATGCACCCAGCCGCCGCCGAGCTTGGCGAAGACAAGCCAGCGGTCATTCACGAGGCCAACGCGCCCTGCCACTGTGCTCATCCAGTGGTTGCTGACAGAACCTAAAGTCGATGCCGAAAGGGTGGGGTGATTGAAGCTCGCCCAATCGAAATCGCCTTCGACACCAAGCAGAAGGTGACCGACCTGGAAGTTATAGCCAGCTTGGACACCGCCGATGAGCTCGGTGATGCCACCATAAAAATTATTGCCGGGAATGTTCAGGCTGCCGTTGGTCCAAGCCCCGCCGAAGTTGGCGCCTACGTAAAATCCCGACCAATTGTAAGCCGGCGCTGCGATCTGGGTTTTGTTGACCGGAGCTTTGGTGGGTAGGTCGGATGCAAGGGCAGACGCGCCGACGAGTCCAATGAAAGCGACGCTCGCGAGGAAAAGTGCTTTCACAAACGCCCCCAAATAAAACCGAGCCGCTACCAAAACTGAAAGCTGTCTCTCAAAGTAACGATAGCAATTGCCGCGGCCGCGATCTGCCTCCGCTCGTCCAATTTTCGGTGATGTGCCAAGTTTGCCACATGCTGGGGAGAGGTAACCTATTCCGCAACGAGGATCACAGGCTCACTGAAGCCGCCTAAGTTGGCGGCTTCGATGGCCGAGGAGGACACCTTCGTTATTTTGGCAAGCTTTCCCCGACAAAGATTCGCAATCTCGCGAACATCGCAAAAGAATCTTTGGTCGTCATACCGTGGTGGTCACGAGCCATCGGCGCAGGGAGCAGGCAGATAGGACGAAACCTCACTGCGGCAGAAATTCTCTCGGGAAGCTCTTCATGCCATTGGGCACAGCTATACCGATACCGCTGGCGGGTGCCGCATAATAAAAATGATTTCTAGCGTCAATTGTTTTAGCCCCAGCGGCAACGACCTCTACAACGGTGGCAGCGAATAAGCTGGCGACAACCGCTATGTATAGTATTTGGCGCATGGCAGCCTCCTTCTTCATGGTTCTACATTAGGGCCAACTGCGCCAGCGCGATGTGACCGTCGTCACAATTTTCACCTTTTATGATACAGGCAGCCCCGCGTACGGCGGTACTAGCAACACAGCCCTTTGCTATTGCAAAAGCCGGCGCGGTGTTATTTTTCATAAGCGCCACAGGGCGTAACGCCGGGATCTATCGAGGCCCGATCAACGGACTGCCGCCTAGAACTGGTTTTGGCGCCAGTCTTTGATAAGAGCGTCGGAGCCGTCTTCGTGCAGGCTCGCGACCGCGGGTCGGCGGTGCTTTCCGGTAATGGTTTTCTTCGCCCCGCTGTCGTATTACGGGTTTGCCCGCGTTGTCCTGCGTAACGCTGGCCGAGATCACGCGCGGCCAATTACCCTTGTTTGGTCGGATGCACGCGGGCGGCTCGGGCAATGACTCCGGACGTTCGCCGGCCGCGACGACCTGGACCACGTGATACCCGTGGTCCTTTAGTTCCTTGAGCAACGTCGGCAATGCGAGCGCAGTCGCGGGATGGATATCGTGGAGCAACAAGATGCCGCGGCCCTTTTCTTCGAGTCGCCGCATCGCACGGCGTACGATCTCGGGGGCGCGAATGTGCTTCCAATCGTCCGCGACGACGTCGGCACTCCAGGTCACCAGCGACTTTGAAGCCAAGTAGTCGTCGATTGCGCTGTTTCTGCCCAAACCTGGAATTCGGAAGAATGGCGAAAGTGCTTTTTGGTCACCCAACGCGGAGTCGACAGACGCGATGCCTCCATCGACCTGCCGTTCGACGCCTTGCATTGTCAGACGCTGAAATGCGAACGGGTGGTTCTGGCTATGTGTGCCGATTGTGTGTCCGGCATTATAGATACGCCGAACTATGGACGGATACGCCTGCGCCATCTCGCCGACGAGGAAATAGGTGGCCTTCACACATTGTGAGGCCAGCGTGTCGAGGATGACATTGGAGTAGGGAGGTATAGGTCCATCGTCGAAAGTGATGACCACTTCATGATCGGCAAGCGGCAGCGTCTGCGTATACTGCATGCTGCCGATCCGGCTGAATTCGGTTGGGCTGATCTCGAGCATGCGGCTCGTGCCAAGCGCGTCGGGATTGCCCGGGCATAGCTCGCCAGCGGCCGCAGCGATGCTGCCGGCCAGCCAAAAAACAACAACCATTACACCGCGCATCAGGCCCCCCGGACCGCCCGCGCCGCCCACCTCCGACTGGAGGCTCCCGACAATATGGCGCGCGACATTAATGGATGATTACGCCTTGGGAACTCAGACCACGTTGTTTTCCAACGATTTCTGGTCAGGTGCGGCAAAAAAGCGACTCTTCTAGCGTGAATTAGGGCCTCCGGCCGGAACGATCTGCACGATACTGTAGCCACGATGCTTCAACTCACGCAGGAAGGCCGGAAGCATTTGGGCCGTTTGCGCCTTGGTGTCGTGGAATAGAACGATGCCCCGTCCGACCTGATCTATACGGGAAAGGATCAACCGTAATTCCTGCTCCGGCCTCATGGGCAACCAATCACTCGCCCACACGTCCGCCCCGAACACCACCAGGCCGCGCTCGTTCAGGCGGTCGAGAAGAGCGCGGTTCGAGGCGAAGCCGGGAAAACGAAAGAATGGGGTCGCCGGCTTTGTGCGGTGCACGCCGTAAAGTGCGAACTCGTCCGCAGCAATACCTCGATCGATCTCGGTTTCCGCGCTCGTGATCGGCATGCGGTCGAGGAGGGGGTGAGAATAGCTGTGATGGCCGATGGTATGACCCTCGGCGAGCGCCCGACGGGCGATTTGCGGATGCGCGACAACATTGCGCCCCAAGAGGAAGAAGGTCGCACGCACGCACTCCTGCTTGAGAGCATCCAGAATGTTCGGTGTGGTGCCGGGCCATGGGCCATCGTCAAAGGTCAACACCAGTTCTTTGGACTGTAAGGGCAGCGTTGTTGGAAACTGCTTGCGGCCCACCCGTGGCGTAGTCGTCACATCGACCTCAATCACCCGGTCCGTCCCGAGTGCTGCGGGATTGCCCGGGCACGATGCGCCTAAGGCCATCGCGGGAGCTGCGACCAGTACAAGTGCGAAAAGGAATGCGCGCGTCATGATCGTGTATTCAATGACGGAAGGATCGCCGACCGGCAAGCTCACCGTAAAGAAGACATTCATCCATTTATCATTGCCCGCAGCTTGTGATCGGGCGTACAAGCGTCGCGTTTTCATACGCTACTGGCGGTCATTGATATGCTCGATCAGGAACAAACGAACGGCACGGAGACCGCGCAACTGCCGCGTAACAAAGACGGCTCCATTCGTAAGACCTTCGTAAAAAGTATCGCACGCAGGATCGAAGCGGGGGACGCGAACGGTCTACGGGCGGCGGTTGGCGACCTGCATGAATCCGACATGGGCTCGCTCATCGAAGCGCTGCCCCCGGAACAGCGCTCACGGCTTGTCGAACTGCTTGGCATCGACTTCGATTTCACTGCGCTCACCGAGGTGGACGATACTGTCCGCGAGGAAATTCTCGAAGAGTTGCCGGCCCAAGCTGTCGCAAAAGGCGTCAGTGAACTCGAATCCGATGATGCGGTAGCGATCCTCGAGGATTTGCCAAAGGATGAGCAGACAGAAATCCTCGATCAATTGCCTCAGCCTGAGCGCGCCGCATTGGCGCGCAGCCTCGACTATCCCGAAGACTCCGCCGGCCGACGCATGCAAACCGAGTTCATTGCTGTGCCGCCGACATGGAATGTTGGCCAGGCGATCGACTATATGCGTGAGACAGTCGAATTGCCGCATCGTTTTTTTGAACTGTATGTGACGAATGACGACAGCCATTTTCTTGGGACCGTCCCTCTAGATCGCCTCTTGCGAAGTAAAAGACCTGTGCCGATAGCGGACCTGATGGAGCATGATCGGCCGCGCGTGAGCGCTATCCAGGACCAGGAAGAAGTTGCGCGCCTGTTTCAGCGCTACAACTGGCTGACTGCCCCCGTCGTCGATGCCGACGACCGCCTGGTCGGCGTCATCACCTTCGACGATGTCGCCGACGTGCTCGAAGAAGAGGCCGAAGAAGATATTCACGCCCTTGGCGGCATCACCCGAGACGAAGAATTGTCCGACTCGGTGTGGACGATTGCGCGGGGCCGCTTTCAATTGGTTGCTGGTCAATCTTGCGACCGCGTTTCTTGCGTCGTCCGTCCTCGGTGTTTTTGAGGGCCAGTTGGAGAAAATGGTAGCGCTGGCCGTGTTGGCCCCGATCGTGGCGAGTCAAGGCGGCAATGCCACTACTCAAACCATGACGGTCGCGGTGCGCGCACTAGCGACGCGCCAACTCAGCGACACCAATGCCTGGCGCGTAATCGTGCGCGAGCTCATGGTCGGTCTACTCAACGGTATGGCCTTTGCGGTCATAACCGGCGTGGCCGCTTATGCTTGGTTTAGAGTGCCGGGGCTTGGGTTTGTGATCGGGCTTGCGATGATCTGCAATCTGATCGCGGCTGCCCTCGGCGGAATTCTCATTCCGCTCGCCCTGCATCGGCTCAAGATTGACCCCGCTGTAGCTTCAAGCCCATTCGTGACCACAGTGACCGATGTCGTTGGCTTTTTCTCGTTTTTGAGCATTGCCAGCATGTGGTTCGGCCTGCGGTAAGGCCACTATAATGCGGTTACGACTTATTCACCCTATTTGCTGACCAACGTTTAAAGCCCAGCTCGTAACCCTATACGTGACGCCGCAGCGTAGGCTGGGAGTATCCCGGTGCACGAAGTCAATACTGGAGCAGCGGGCTCAAAACCCGATCGCTGGCTGCTGGCTTCGGCGTGGCGTCGGCGGCTCCGGGTTCGGCCGCCTGCGCCCACCAAACGCATAATAACGGCGTCGCGGCTGATTCTCGTATTCACCGCATTCGTCATCGTTGCGACTGTTGTCAGCGCAAGCGTTGGCTACATGTTCGCACATCACAGCGATGAACGTTTGAAGTCCGAACAGCATGCCGCCGTTAGGAACGCTGTTTTAGAAATGCGTTCGCTATTGAAGCCGTCTGTCGAAATTGATCCGCATATCGTGCGCATTGTCGAACAGACTGCGGGCGTGAGTAATCTCAAATTTGAAAGCGATCCGAACACGGCAGACCGCGAAGCGCGGCCAGCGCTGAACGCGGATGGCCGGATCGTTGGCTTCTTCACCTGGGATACGGCTCGTCCCATGATGCAGGCGCTCAATCAACTCGCGCCACTCGTGGCCGCCGTCAACCTTATTGCTGGTTGGCTTTGCCGCTCTATCCCTGTCGCAACTCCGCAAGGGCGCGTCGCGAACTTGCAATGAGAGAATTGGACGCTGCTCGAGCGGCCGACGAGGACAAACTGACCGGTCTGCCCAACCACGCCAAGACACTGGAGCAGCTGGATCTTGCTCTTGCCGAGCGCGACGACGACGACTGGACGACCTTCGCGCTGATCGAACTCGATGGTATGGAAGATGTGACTGCCAACCACGGTGTTCTGGGTAGCGACGAACTCATTGTGGCAGTGGCCAAACGGCTCAAAGAGTCTCTGCCTGCGCACGCGATGTGCGGCCGAATTGCGAGCGATGAGTTTGCCGTTACGTTGACATCCAGCCAAACAGTCGACGCCGAAGCAATCATCCGTGCTGCGCTCGAGACGATCTCACGGCCGCACTGGATCGACACGGTCGTGCGCGTGAGCGCGCATGCGGGCTTCGCTCAAGCGCCGCGTCATGCGACCACGCGAGGTGAATTGACCCGGCGCGCCGACCTTGCGCTGCGTGCGGCCGCCAGGCGAGGGCCCGGTGCCGTCGTCATGTTCGACCTGTCAATCGACAACGTTTCGACCGACCAGAAATTCATCCACCGCGAACTGCCGCGGGCGATCAGCGCGAATGAACTCGAAGTGCACTATCAACCGATTGTCTCGTCTCACGGCGGCCGAATGGTCGGTGTCGAGGCACTATTGCGATGGACGCATGCAACGCGCGGCATAATTCCGCCGGCGACCTTCATTCCAGTCGCCGAGCAAATGGGCCTCATGGACACAGTCGGGGCTTTCGTACTGCGCCGCGCGTTGCAGGAAGCCAAACGGTGGCCCGATGACCTCTACGTGGCCGTCAACCTCTCGCCGTTGCAAGTTCGTGATCGAACGATTGTCGATTTGGTCCGTTCTGCGCTGGCTGAAAGCGGGATTGCACCCTCGCGGCTCGTGCTTGAAATTACCGAAGGTGTCCTGATCGATAACCCGGACGAAATGGTCAAGCGCATCAAAGATCTGCACGGCCTCGGTGTCCGCGTGGCACTCGACGATTTCGGATCCGGCTATTCCAATCTTGGCTACCTGCAGCGTTTCCCGCTCGACAAGCTCAAAATTGACAAGAGCTTCGTTGCTGCTTTGGGCCGATCCGCCAATGGCGGCGTGATCATTCAGGCGATTGTGGCATTGGGCCGTGCGCTCGGCCTGTCGGTTCTTGTCGAGGGCGTAGAAACCGAGCATCAGCGCGTTCTTCTGCGGCTGGCCGGCTGTGACGAGATGCAGGGGTTTTTGTTCGCCAAGCCGGCGCCAGCCAAGGCGATCGACAAGCTCCTGGCTCAGGCAAAACAGGGTGGCAAGGCTCTTCCGACGCCTGGCGAGACGCTGACAGCGTGACATTGAGCTTATAGAGTCAGTCGCCAAACGATGCCCGGCCGGGCGTACGAGTGGAGGGCGGCGAATGATCCCCAATGCGTGGGCGGGCTTTGATTTCGGCCTCGGCTCCGACGTGGATATGTTGCGAAAGTCGGTCAGCGGCTTCGCACAGGACCGCATCGCCCCGCGCGCTGATGCGATTGATCGCGATAACGTCTTCCCACGCGACTTGTGGCCGGAAATGGGTGCGCTCGGCCTGCATGGCATAACCGTCAAGGAGGAGTTCGGAGGCGCCGGCCTCGGCTATCTCGAGCACTGTGTCGCGATGGAAGAAATTTCGCGCGCCAGCGCGTCGGTCGGTCTGTCGTATGGCGCCCACTCTAATCTCTGCGTGAACCAGCTCCATCGCAATGGGAGCGATGATCAAAAGCGCAAATATCTCCCCAAGCTTATTTCAGGAGAGCATGTTGGCGCGCTGGCGATGTCGGAGCCGAGTGCGGGCTCTGACGTTGTGTCGATGCGGACCCGCGCCGACAAAAAGGGCGACCGTTATGTGCTCAACGGGTCCAAAATGTGGATCACCAACGGGCCAGTAGCCGATACGCTCGTGATCTACGCCAAGACCGATCGCACCGCAGGCGCGCGAGGCATCACTGCGTTCATCGTTGAAAAGGGATTTAAGGGTTTTTCGCCGGCGCAAAAACTCGACAAGCTCGGAATGCGCGGCTCCGACACCAGCGAACTGGTGTTCACCGACTGCGAGGTTCCGGAAGAAAACGTACTCGGCGCCGTCGGCAATGGCGTCAACGTGCTGATGTCAGGTCTGGACTTCGAGCGGGTCGTGCTCGCGGCGGGTCCCCTGGGAATTATGCAAGCCTGTATGGATGTCGTGATCCCATACGTGCACGAACGCCAGCAGTTCGGGCAGGCCATCGGGCGTTTCCAGCTTGTGCAAGCCAAGCTCGCAGACATGTATGTGACGATGAACGCGGCTAAGGCGTACGTGTATACGGTGGCGCGCGCTTGCGACGAGGGACGCACCACCCGGGAAGATGCTGCCGGTGCGATCCTGTATGCCGCAGAGCGTGCCACTTGGATGGCGCTCGAGGCGATTCAATGTCTGGGCGGCAACGGCTATATCAATGACTTTCCAACCGGCCGGCTCTTGCGCGATGCCAAGCTCTACGAGATCGGCGCAGGAACGAGCGAAATCCGGCGCATGTTGATCGGGCGGGAGATATTCGAAAAGACGCGCTAGCGCTCGGTTCCGCCGTTAACTTTTCGCCACACCGAATCAGGTAGTGCATTGGCCGACTTCACCAGCAATGGGGATCGCAGCCATGATGCGGGTCCGGCTGAAGGCGGACGGGCGGATTGTCGAAATCCTTCCCGACGGCACGGAGAATACGGTCGATCACAGCGATCCGGCACAATTTGTGCGGCACGTGCGTGCACGCTGCGGGCTGACGCAGGCCGCCTTTGCGGAAAAGATCGAGGTGCCGATCGAGACCGTGCGCAATTGGGAGCAGGGCAAGCGCCACCCTCGTGGGCCAGCGCGCGCTTTACTCAAGCTGATTGATCAGGCTCCCGACGTTGCCTTCGCGACGCTTGGCGGCAGACGTCGCTAAACGGCTACTCGGCTGCCGCAGGAGCATGTCGGCGCGGCGAGAGGCGCGCGATCCGCATTAGCAGAAACATTGCGAATAGCGTCGCGATATAGACCAGGAGCTGCATCTCGGTCGGTTGATCGATGTAACCGACGAGCGTGTGAAGCAGCCGGCCGAAAATACTTTTTTCCGACAATAACCAGGACGTATCCCAGAGGGTGCGGTCGAGTGCCACCACCACGCCGGCATTGTTGAGGAATTGCACGGCTTGTGCGGCCATGCCCGCCGCGAGCAACGCGATAAGCCAGCTCGTCACCGAGAAGATATAACGGTTCGGGATTGCGAGAAGACCCAGGTACGTCAGTGCGGTGAAGGCCGCGCCACCGGCAATGCCGAGCACGCCGCCAATCAGTAGCGCGGAGCCCGACGTGCCGGACGCCATGATGCCATACAGGAACAGCACCACCTCGGATCCTTCGCGCAACACGGCAAGCCCCACAACGATCGCAAGTGCGGTCAGGGGCTTGGCGCCTTCGCTGACGGCGGTGCCGACACGTCGCATCTCGTCGGCGATCTCGCGGCCATGCCGCGCCATCCACGCATTGTGCCACATCAACATGACGACGGCGATGCCGAGCACGCCGGCATTGAACAGCTCTTGGCCGGCGCCCTGGAATGCGTCGGAGATAACGCCGGCAAACATTGCGACGATACTGGCGCCGAGCACGCCGCCACCGATGCCGATTGTTATCCAGCGCCCGCGGCCAACCACCCCACGCGTTGCAGCCATCACGATGCCGACGATGAGGCCGGCTTCAATTACTTCGCGAAAGACAATGATGAGTGCGCCGAGCATAATTTATTCCGCGATGACCACGCCCTTGGCGGTGGCTTCATGGTATTCGCCAATGAAGGGATAGCGGCCGGGCTTCAGCGGGCCGATGCGAACAACACCCTTCGATTTTCCTGCCACGACCTTTTCCACTTTGAGTGCGCCGCTGTCGAACTCCTCGGCGGTTGCGTCCTCATTGACCACAGTAATCGCCACTCTTTGGTTGGCCGGCACTTTGATTTCGGCCGGTGTGAATTGATGGTCTTTGATGGTCAGTACATAGTCATCTGCGCGCCCGGGCGCAGCGTCCGAGACCAGCAAGCCGATGACGACCAAAACCGCAAAAACCGTTCGCATCCGACCCTCAAGGTAGAGAATGGCGGTCACAAAAGCATTAAATGCCCTTGATGCAACAACTTTCTTTCACTCTTGAATTATTCCAATGTAAGAACTGGCCACAACAGGTTGCAACGCAAAGTATTGTATCAATTTGTGTCAGCGAAAAAATTCAGGTGATCTTTCGCGACCCGTTCCGTTAAGCCGCCGCCCGCAGGAACCCCCGTTGGCAGCGCCGTGGCGAAAAGGCATTGTTCGCGACCCTGCCTGCCGGCCCGTTCCAAAATGCTCCAAGGAGACTGTAATGCAAGTTGTTGAAGCTCATGGCGCCCGCATTCCGACCATCGGTTTAGGCACCATGACACTCAAGGATGACGTCTGCGTACAAGCGGTGAAGACCGCGTTGCAGATCGGTTATCGCCACCTCGATACGGCTGCCTTTTACGGCAACGAAAAAGAGAACGGAGAAGGTTTGCGCCAGTCGGGGATAAAGCGCGAGGACGTGTTCATCTGCACCAAAGTGCGGCAGGGCGACTTGATGCCCGATGCTTTCGCCAAGGTTCTCGAACAAAGCCTCGCTAATCTCAAACTGCCGTTCGTGGACCTGCTGTTGATCCATTGGAACAACCCGGACGTGCCATTCAAGCTTTCGGTCGGTGCGCTCTGTAAAGCCAAGAAAGAAGGCAAGACCAAACATATTGGCGTCGCTAATTTCACCACGACCATGCTGGACGAAGCCTGGTCGGTCACATCCGAGCCGCTCGTCTGCAATCAGATCGAGATGCATCCCTTTATTAATCAGGACAAGGTCCTTGCTGCGTGCAAAAAACACGGCATGGCAGTGGTCGCCTATTGTCCGATCGCGCGCGGCAAGGTCCCGGGCGCCGACGCGCTTGAGCGTATCGGGAAAGCGCACGGGAAAACTGCGGCGCAAATTTCGCTACGCTATCTCGTGCAGATGGGCGTCTGCTCAATTCCGCGGACTGCGACCCCCGAACATTTGAAGCAAAATCTTGACGTGTTCGACTTCAAGTTGTCGGACGCCGAGATGGCTGAACTGAAAAAGCTTAATGCAACAAACATGCGCGTTGTGAATCCGCCGCACGCGCCGAAATGGGACATGCCGTGATCGGTGGCGTTGCCACAACGGGCCTGCTCAAATGCCAAAGATAAACAGCGCATCCGGAGTGCCATCGGTCGAGCCGAAAGGCTTCCGTATTCCGATTGTTGGGCTCGGCACCTGGGCGCTGCGCGGGCGTGAATGCGCGCGACTCACTGAGCAGGCAATTCGCCTCGGCTATCGTCACATCGATACCGCTCAAATGTATGACAATGAAGCGGAGGTCGGTGAGGGCGTCCGCGCGTCGGGCAAGCGCGCCGAGGTAATGGTCACCACCAAAGTGCAACCGACGCGTCTGGCGCCGCACGATCTCGAACGTTCGGTGAAGGAGAGCTTGGCGCGGCTACAACTCGATGTCATCGATCTTCTTTTGATCCATTGGCCGAATCCGCGCGTACCACTTGCCGAGACGCTAGGGGCCATGGCGAAGATGAAAAAGGAGGGCTATACGCGGCAAATCGGCGTTTCGAATTTTACGGTCGCGCTGCTCGATGAGGCCAACAAGATTTCAAGCGAGCCGTTGGTCTGCAATCAAATTGAGTGCCATCCCTTTCTGAACCAGGACAAGGTCATCGCCGCTTGCCGCAAGCACGGGATGGCGGTCGTTGCCTATAGCCCGATCGCGCGGGGCAGTGCGCTCGGCGATAAAGTGCTGGAAAAGATCGCCAAGCCCCATGGGAGAACCGCAGCCCAGGTTTGCCTGAGGTGGTTGGTTCAACAGGGCATTGTGGTGATACCGCGCACCAGCAAGATCGAGCGGCTGGAGGAGAACATCGCTCTGTTCGATTTCGAATTGAGCGACGCCGAGATGCGGGAAATCGCTGGGCTTTCGCGCCGGGGCGGCCGTATCGTCGATTGGACGTGGTCACCGAACTGGGATTGAGGCTACAAGGCACCTGTGACCCTTCGCACCGATAAAGCTCTCGTTCTTTTTTCCGGCGGGCAAGATTCGACGGTTTGTCTCGCATGGGCGCTTGAGCGCTTCGCGCGCGTCGAGACCATCGGTTTCGATTATGGCCAGCGGCACGTGGTTGAGTTGGCGGTGCGCGAACGCCTTCGCGCGCATATGGGACAATTGCGCCCCGACTGGAAATCGCGGCTTGGCGATGACCATGTGGTCAAGCTCGATGCCCTTGGCGCGATTTCCGATACGGCGCTCACGCGTGAAACCGCCATCGAGATCGCCGACAGTGGCCTGCCGACGACGTTTGTTCCCGGACGAAATCTGGTCTTTTTCTGCTTCGCCGGCGCGCTCGCCTATCGGCGCGGCGCCCGCCATCTCGTGGCCGGCATGTGCGAGACCGATTACTCGGGCTATCCGGACTGCCGCGACGACACCATAAAGGCGATGCAGGTCGCGCTGACCCTCGGGCTCGACAAGCGCGTCACCATCCACACGCCGCTGATGTGGGTCGACAAGGCCGGAACATTCGCAATGGCGGAGGAGATTGGCGGCAAAGCTTTTCTTGATCTCGTGATAGAGGACAGCCATAGCTGTTATTTGGGCGACCGCACGAAGCGCCATGATTGGGGCTATGGATGCGGCGAGTGCCCGGCTTGCCAGTTGCGAGCCAAAGGATTTGCCGAATTCAAGGGCCGACGGAAGACATGATCGATAACGACAAGCGCAGAAATATTGAAGGCGGCATCTTTCTGGTGCTCTTTTGCCTTACAATCCCCGCCGCCAACTGGATGATTGGACATCTGGGGACGACGTGCGTTCCGAACGGACCTTGTCTGGTTCCAGTTGCTCCCGGAGTCCTGGCGCCGTCCGGCGTGCTGTTGGTTGGGGCCGCTCTCGTCCTGCGAGATCTCGTCCAGCGCCGGCTGGGCGTCGAGTTCGGGCTAGGCGCCATCGTTGCCGGAGCCGCAATTTCGGCCGGGCTTGCTCCACCGTCACTGGTGCTGGCATCAGCCGTGGCGTTCCTGCTGTCGGAATTCGCCGATTTTGCGGTCTACACACCACTGGCGCGCCGTCGGTTGGTGGTGGCGGTCGTCGCCTCGAGCGTCGTCGGTCTCGTTGTGGACTCGATCGTGTTCCTGTGGCTCGCGTTCGGGTCGCTTGAATTCCTGCCCGGCCAAATTATTGGAAAGCTTTGGATGGTGCTGCTCGCAGTGCCCTTTGTTGCGTACCTGCGCCGCCGTGACGAACGGCTCGGCCTGAATGCTGCGTGAGGCTCAACATGAGTTCTGCAATCGAAATTCTGCGCAACGTCACCACCGGCACCATCACCACGATGCTGTTGAAGAAGGGTATTCGCCGGTCGTGGATGGCGGGAGCTATGCCGTTCGGGTTTTCCGGCAAACGCGCGGTGGGTCCGGCGTTCACGCTGAGATTTGTCCCCGTCCGCGAAGATCTCGCGACGCCTGAAAGCTGGTCAAAGCCCATATCCACGCGAGGCGCGATCGAGGCCATGCCCGAGAATTGCATTGTCGTCGCCGATGCGATGGGCGTCACCGGCGCCGGGATCTTTGGCGACATCCTGTGTATGCGCATGGTCAAGCGCGGCGTCACGGCGCTCATCACCGACGGTGTCATGCGCGACAAGCACGGTGTGCTGGCGACGGGTCTGCCGGTGTGGTGTGCCGGTGTGGCCGCGCCGGCTTCGGTCAATCAACTGACCTTCGTCGGATGGAACGAACCGATCGGTTGCGGCGGCTGTGCGATTTTCCCCGAGGATATTATTGTCGCCGACGACGATGGCGCGGTGGTGATCCCGAAAGATCTGGTGGATTTCGTCGCCAACGAAGGTGCTGAACACGAACTTCTGGAAAGCTGGCTCGTGCAGGAGGTGGAGAAGGGGGCAAAGCTCCCCGGCCTCTATCCGCCCAACGAAGAAAACAAAAAACGCTACGAAGACTGGAAAAAGAAACGCTGAGCTTTTTCGGCGCCTTTCTCGCTAGCGCTTACGTACTTTCCGGCAAAATACGTCATAGATTGCGCCGATGACGACGCGCGCCTCTTCGCTTGCCAGTTTGTAGTAAATCGCCTTGCCGTCGCGCCGCGTCGACACGAGCCCATCGGCGCGCAAGCGTGCGAGTTGTTGCGATACCGTTGGCTGGCGAAGGCTGAGCAAATCTTCCAATTCGCTCACCGACTTTTCACCCTCCGCGAGAATGCAGAGAATCATCAGCCGGCTCTCATGCGCCAACGCTTTGAGAAAATTGCTCGCACGTTTCGCGTTCTCGACCATTCGGTCGAGTTCGCTTGAACGAGCGCGGCCTTCCAACTGATGCAATTCCATACGTACACCAACAATCGCGTTTCGGACGCAGCCTGAATACAGACGATCAACCCGCCGTGCGCAACGAATTTTCTTGTAACAACTCTTGTTCTCCTCCCGTTCCCGCGCCGTCTAGTTTCTTGATTAAAACGCCAAGCAATCCCCAAAAGTGGTCTTCGCCAGGATAGCCGCGGATGCGGCCAATTTCTCGGCCATTTGCGACAAGCACGAACTGCGGCGTGATCCGCTCAACGGCGATGAATGCAAGATCCGGTGGGACGGTTTGATCGATGTTCACGCGCCGCAGAGGCGCGCGCTGGCCTTCCGTGGTTTTCGGGTAAATAGGCGCGATTTCGCGATCAAATGTTTCACACCAAACACACCCTGCCTGCTCGAACATGACGAGTTCGGCCGCATGGACAATTTCGAGCGTCGTTGCGAAGAAAAATGCAGCGATCAGTGTTGAAAGAGAAAAATATTGCGCAATTTGCGATGTACGAACCAATTTTATTCCCTACCGCGAACGGAGGATGGGAGATCGTCGCAGAACATATCACAAGCGTCGGCAGCGTCGACGCGACCGAAATGTCAGCCAAAGCGGAACGCTAGCAAATTATCGAGCGAACGCAGCTCGATTAGCACGCGATGCAAGAGATCGTTGTCGCGTGTTTCAATCGCTTTTGAAACAAGCCCTAAACTTGTTTGCGCGCCATCCACCAAACGGCGGAATTCGGGTGATTTGTGCACGGTTTCGTTAGCGATTCCGTCACATCGCCCCAGAGTGGAACTATAATGGGAAGCCTTCGCGGCGACATCTTTACGCGTTTCAGCGTTGTTCAGGTCGAGGGCCCGGTCGTCATATGTCATAAGTGCGTCCATTCCCGCATTCGCATCGCGAATGCAGTCGGCCAGCACCACAATGCCACTGGCCTTGCGCAAGTCGTATAGGTCGCCCCGAATGGCATCGAGCGAGTTGCGCGCGGCATCGAGCCGGCCAGTCTTGAGCATGAGGTCGGCACCGACCAGGCGTGCGCTCACGACAGTGAACAGCTTGCCGTAAAGTTCGCTGCCCTTGAAAGCGTCGGGGCGGTTGCCCGAAAAGCGCTCGACCAATCTGGTCCAGGAGTCACGTAATCGGTCGATTTCGAGCGCGGCGAGATCGGCATTGCCGGTGCGCAGGTAACCGATTGCGACCCGGTTGTGGCTGCTTGCCGATTCGATCGCAGCGTTGAAGTCGGCAAGATCGTCGGCACTGGCGGCGTACCCCGACAGGACGACGATAAAGCATGCAATTCGAGCAACCCAGAACAGCATTGGCGGTCACCGGCTATGACGCACATATCTTTAAGGCTATGAATATACGCGTCGTCACGAGGGGCGGCGAGGTATGCCTTCCCGCGTGGTTTACGGAATGCGGATGATGGTCTCACGGCGAAATTTGCTGATTGGTGCCGCATCTTTTGCGGCGGTTGTTGTTCCGCGCGCCCGCGCGGACGAACCGATTTTGACCGACGACGGCCTCTACAAGCAGCCATGGTTTCTGGAGAGTTTCCTCGATCTCACAGACGACCTCGAAGGTGCCCGCAAAGAGGGTAAGCGCTTTGTCGTCATGTGGGAGCTCAAGGGTTGCCCCTATTGCAAGGAAACGCATCTCGTCAATTTTGCGCAGCCGAGGATCTCGGATTACGTGAAGTCGAATTTCGAGGTGCTGCAACTCAACATTATCGGGTCGCGCAAGGTCACCGATTTCGACGGAGCTGAGCTTTCAGAAAAGGCACTCGCCGCCAAATATGGCGTGCGGTTTACGCCGACCTTCCAGTTCTTTGCGGAGGACGCTGCGACGATGAAGTCTTTACCCCCGGCCAAACGCGAAGTGGCGCGCTCACCAGGGTATTTGCGGCCCGACGATTTTCTCGCGATGTTCCGCTACGTGCGGGAAAAAGCATATGAAAGCAAAAGCCTTCTCGACTACCTCAAATCGATGTCGGGTTGAAATATTTTGCCTTCATCGGATCTGGCTGCAAAACGTACATTCTTTTTTGTGAATATGATTTGAACAGGGCTGGGACCGCCGCTATGGTCGACTCAATCAGGGCGACTAGCAGCGCCAAATATCAATCCGGGAGGATTTACTGATGCGAGTGGTATCTCGTCGTAATGCCTTGGCGATCGGCGCCTCAGGCGCGGCGCTCACGTTTATCGGCTGGGATGACCGCGCCTCCGCGGCGGCCAAAGAGGCGGCCGAGCAAATTGCCAAATTCACGGGCGGTGTGGCGGCTGAGAAAAGCAAAGTCTCGATCGAGCTTCCCGAAATTGCAGAGAATGGCAACACCGTGCCGTTCTCGGTTGCAGTCGAAAGCCCCATGACCGCCGACAACTACGTGAGTGAAATTCTCGTTGTGGCGGAGGGCAACCCCAATCCCGGCGTCGTGACATTTCAGCTCTCACCGCTGTCGGGCAAGGCGGAAGCTTCGACCCGAGTTCGTTTAGCGACGACTCAGAATATCATCGCGATTGCCAAGACCAGCAAGGGCGAGTTCTTCACCAATCAGAAGCTGGTGAAGGTCACCATTGGCGGCTGCGGCGGCTGATCAGAGAAATTCAGGAGATAACCAATGGCGGATATGCCGCGGCTCAAGCTTCCCAAGGAAGCGAAAAAGGGTGACGTCATCGAAATCAAAACGCTGTTGCCGCACATTATGGAGTCCGGCCAGCGCAAAGATAAAGATGGCAAACCGATTCCACGCAAGATCATCAACAAATTCGTCTGCGAATTTAATGGCAAGCCGGTTTTTACGGCGAATCTGGAGCCAGCGATTGCCGCGAACCCCTACATGCAGTTCTTCGCCAAGGTGGACGAGAGTGGCACGTTCAAGTTCACCTGGACTGACGACGACGGCACGGTCACCAAGGCGGAAGAAAGCATCACCGTTAGCTGAAGACCGGCTTTGCGCACCAAAGTGCTAAGCGGGCAACGATAATAATTCGGTCGGGAGGATCCAATGAGGCGTGGAACGGTTCTGTTGGGGGCGGCCGTCGCCGCACTTTTTGCCGCAGGCACGTTTCTCATTGTGGCCGGATCTGGCGCCAACGCAGAAGCCAAGAAGAAGGAAGCGCCACTCGACATCAAGGGTGATGCCTCGGCGCGGCCGTGGAAGCGCTATTCCGGCTGGCCGGCGCGCGATGAATTGAAGTGGAATACACTTGCGAAAATTTCTTCGCCGCCAGCACCGAAAGCGCCGCGCAAACTGTCGGCTCCGCTGACTGGCGATGCAGCCAATGGCGCGAAACTTGTCGCCGACCGAAATCGCGGCGGTTCGTGCCTCGCGTGCCACGTGATGGGCCAGGCGGGCAACGCAGATCTGCCGGGCAATGTCGGTCCGGATTTGTCGGAAATTGGCAACGCCGGCCGCGAGGACGAATATCTCTTCAATTATATTTTCGACGCTAGGGTCTACAATCCGGATACCGTCATGCCACCTTGGGGCGGGCACGGCGTTTTCAACGATCAGGAAATCAGCGACATGGTCGTGTTCCTGAAGACGCTGAAGAAGCCGGCAGTGTTCAAGACCGAGCTCGACAATCCTGACAAACGTCCGGCGCCGGTCGAGAAGCGGGAAAATCTCGACGCGATTGAAAATCCGGGCATGTGGGCCGTGGACAAGGCCCAGGAGCTTTGGAAGCAGGCGGGCGCCAATGGCAAATCATGCGCGAGCTGCCACAGCGACGCGAAATCCGCGTTCAAGACCTGGGCGGCGTCGATGCCGAAATGGGAGCCGCGTCTGAACAAAGTGCTTGGCGTCGAAGAGTTTGTCACTCGTCATGCCAAAGCCACCACTGGTGCAACGTGGCTGATGGAGACCGATGAAAACCGCGCGATGTCGGTCTATTTGCACTATCTCGCCAATGGAAATCCGATCCACGTCGATACCACCAGTGCCGCATCCAAGGCGGCGATTCAGCGCGGCAAGGTGCTGGCCAATCGAAAGCTCGGGGAGCTGAATTTCGCGTGCACGGATTGTCACGGCAAATCGGCGAACCACTGGATTCGTGGTCAGTGGCTCGGCGAGCCGGCGGGCCAGTACGACCATTTCCCGACCTGGCGCACCAGTCTTTTAGCGACGTGGGATATCCGCCAGCGTTTCCAGTGGTGTCAGGTCAATATTCGCGCGGACGAATTGCCACCCGATGCCAAGGAATATGGTGACCTGGAAATCTACCTCGCGTTGTTGAATGACGGGCGCAAGCTCAGCGTCCCCGGGATTAGACACTGAGCGGGGCGCGCTCCCTCTCCCCGCTGGGGAGAGGGCTGGGGTGAGGGGGTCTAGGATTTTCCCGGGACCGCCAAAAAAGTTTTGCAGTTTTTGAATTTTCTGGATTTTTGCAGCAAGATAGTCCCGCCACTGAAAAAATGGGCTTAAACGTCGCGCTGCGAGCTTTAGCGAAGTAAAGCGGATGTGACGGTTTGCACTGCACATGTCCGCTTTTGACCCAAAGCGGACATCGTCATTTGAAATCAGTTGCTAAATGGGGTGAGAGGGCCTATTCCGCGACTAGCGGCAATCTGAACCAACTCCCCGCATGATTCACCAACGGCCTTCTCTGACTCAACGCGGGCCATTCTGGAAGGCCAACGGACCCAGACATGCAACAAGACATTCAAGACATCAGTGAAAAAGAATTCACGAAGCTCTACGCCGAATACCAGGCAGGGCTTGGTCGTCCCGTGTCGGTTGTAGTTCATCGTCAGGGCCGCAGCATTCCCGGTTGCGTCACGGTTGAAGCTTCTGCGGCATGGAAACTCCGCTAGAGGCGGCCAGGAAAAAGGCGAAGCATGGCTGCTAGTAGCAAGAATACGCGAACGCAATCGCGGTTGGAGAAGGTTGCACGAGAAAGCCACAATCTCAGCGTGGACTACGAGGTCCAAGCAAAGATTATTCGAGAGAAGAGCGCGCGACTGAAAGCTCTCCGGTTGGCTAAAGAAGCGGCCGAGAAGATAAACTCGGGCGCATAAATTTTCCGTCTCAATTATGCGTACATCCGAAATTCAGCCCCGGCACTTGCGTACGCAGCAATAGCCGAAGAAATCCGGCCGAGCCTCGCTCTTATGGAACCGGTTGCCGATATTCCGCGTTGACGATTTCAGCGGTAGCCATAAGTTGGGTGTTATGGGCCAATCAGAAAAAGAGGCCGTTCCCGTTAGCGTCATTGCATTGCGAGCGGACGCCTACTCGCGCGACGGCAGCATAGTGATTTCATTGCGTACAAAGGTTTCGGGCGCCGAACGAAAGTATTCAATTCCACTTGAATGCTTTCGCGATTTGATCGTCGACCTGCGGCGGATGAATACCACCAAGTTTGTGGAACCCTCAGAACAGCTGGAAATGCTCTTGGCCGCTGAATAGGGCGAATTGCTGTGAGTACAGAACCATGAGGCTTCAGTCGGTCATATGTTTCCCAGCAGTTTTTGTTTTGCTGTCTTCGGTGGCGTTATTTCATCCTGAATATGCGAAAGCTCAGGTATTCGATTTCAGCCAGATCGACGCGTTTGAATCGATGGGGACAGGGACGCAAAATGGAGGGTCACCACCAAAGACGATTGTTGATGATGGTGACCAACACACGGTGATCTTCTCAATCCTAGAATCCAATGTCGAAGCCAAAGTCTACTGGCGGTCGGTAGACGGAGATCAAACAACGCTCATCCACGGCCCCAGCGTGAAGGCATTTCAAACCGCCGGACGGTTTATGATCGAAGCCCTTGGCGACGAAGGTCGCAGCTTCAAGTATGGGTATGTGTTGTTTCGTTTGAAAAATAATAAAGGCACATAATTCTTCAGTAGTCCTCGCGCTGGACGCTTGTATGCACTGCTGCGCATGCCGGGAACCAGAGCGCATGTCATTTGACGTAGGACCTTCAGGCAATTGAAATAGAAATGCCGAGCGCAATAGTTTTAGATCGACGCTGACATGCCGACACCGCGATGAACGATGAGAGCGATTGGCAGAAGGAAAAGGATGCGTGGCACAATACGCACTTATGCCTACGCGCCCGCATACGGGTATGGCCCTTATGGCTACGGATGTTGCCGTGCATACTATGGCTACGGCGGCTATTACCCGCGCTATCGTTACGCAGGGGCGAGATCAGTAACTCACGATATCTGGAGGACCGCCGCGAGGCGGTCTTTCTTTTCCGGCGCAAACAATTTTTGGAATGCCCGCTTATGGCACTCAGCGGACATCAGAATATCCGCTAATGCCCCGAAGCTGCCACTCGGATTCATTGCACTGCCAAGCGTTGCTCCACTCTGGCCCAACTGTATATTGCGCTATCGTTATTCCGGATGGCGAGCGAAAATATGATGCCTTCTACTCGCATGACCCTTCTCGTCGGGACAACCAAGGGCGCGTTTTTGATTTCTGACGACAATGACCGTCGCGGCTGGGCCATTCGGGGTCCGTACTGTGACGGCTGGCCAATCAATCACGTGATTGGAGATCCTGTGACCGGCGTCATTTGGGCGGGGGGTGGCGGCGAATGGCACGGCGCAGGTATCTGGCGCAGCGAAGATGGCGGTACGAGTTGGAAAGTCACCCGACTTACAAAAGGAAAGATGGACGATTGGGCCGCCAACGATCCCAATTTCGCAAAAATGATCGGGTGGACCGACGAACCGCTGCCGTTTGCCGACGCATTCGCTCAAATCTGGTCGCTCGGCTACGCGCACGGTACGCTGTATGCCGGCACCAAACCAGCGAACCTTCTGGCAAGTAAGAACGGCGGCAAAGATTGGAAACGGATACAAGCTCTGACGGATCACCCGTCTGCCAATAGCTGGAACCCCGGTGCCGCTGGGCTGGTGCTGCACACCATCGTGTCCGATCCGGGCAACCCGAAAAAGCTCTGGGTTGGAATCTCGGCGGCCGGCGTCTTCGCGACCGAGGACGGCGGAGCGACCTGGGAGCGCCGCAACCGCCTCTCGAACGCCGAAGCATCGTGGTCACCACGACCACCCTGCCGCGCCACGCGACGGTGAGGTCGGGCACTGCGTCCACAACATGGTACGTGCGCCGGGCACAAGCGACGTGCTTTACCAGCAGAACCACCATGGTGTATGGCGCTCGGCCGACGGCGGCCGAAGCTGGAACGACCTGACCAAAGGCTTGCCGTCGACTTTCGGCTTTCCGATCCGCGTCCATCCGCGCGATCCGAATACCATCTGGACGTTGCCACTCAACGGCGACATGGCCGGACGTTTTCCGCCCGACGCGGCCGCGGCGGTCTGGCGGTCACGCGACGGCGGCCAAAGCTGGCAGGCGATGCGCCAAGGTCTGCCGCAGGAGGGTTGTTTCTTCACCGTGCTCCGTCAAGCGATGGCTGGTGACGAACGCGATCCAGCGGGAATCTATTTCGGCACAAACAGTGGCTCAGTCTTTGCGAGTTTCGACGAAGGTGAGAATTGGCAGGAGATCGCCCGTCACTTGCCAACAATTCTTGCTGTCGAGGTGCTCGAACGGAGATGACATCTGTCGGTCAACTGCGTCGGTCTCCTCTTCCATGTCCCCGACAAGATGCTTGTAGAATGTCCGCTTGTCGGGGCGCCGATGTCCGCTATTGGCACTTAAGCGGACATGCCGTTTGCACTGCAAATGTCTGCTTTTGACCCAAAGCGGACATCGGCCACATCAAAACGAAATCGCTCAAAGTGGTTTCTGCCCCTTTTTGTTAACCAACGGTTCTACCAATGCATCAAGAATCCAACGCAGTTGATCGCGTATCCGGAGTTTTAAATAACGAAGTCGATTTGTCAGTCTGTAAGTGTAAGTTTGGGGAAATATTGCTGAGGCGTTGATAGCCTTTATCGTAAGATCATCCAGGCTGCCGGCGTCGGGGGTCCACAGTGGTCTTTGTGACCTCAGCCAGACAAAGAATAAGTTTTGCAAGGTAACAACATCATTTTTGCGCATCGCCTTGTGCAAACCGGCCGCTAATGCCGGATCCAAACGTCCGTAATGCTCGGCCCGAAAAAGCAAATCCGTCACACGGGAGATTTCGTTTTTCCATGCCTCCCAACCCCAGACCAGATTGTGATTGAGATGAAGGAGCATTGGGGCGGGTAGGGTCTTTATCTTCAGGCCAGCAGCGTGAAATGCAAACGGCAGCCAATAATCAACCCAAACTCCGCCAATGTGCCAATGATCGTCGCGTTCAATATTCGCGAGCGACGCCGGATCAAAAAAGAATGCGTCAAAACCTCCGCAGCTCAAACCGGTAGGCCGAAGCGTCAGTTCGCTTATATTAAGCCGCTCGACAATCACCACGCCGTCGGTGTGCCCAGAGAGACGCTTTTTCAGCTCGGTGCGCGGAATCATCATACAGTCGGCATTGATGATACCCACGACACTATTTTTGGAATTGGTGGCAGCGTCAAAGAAATCAGTTATCAGAGGGCGGTTTCGATTGGCGGGTATTTCCCGAAACTCGACTGCAGGTGCAATCGTGCCGATTGCGTCGATCTCGTTCGGAGTATTCAAACTCACGATACGAAAACCCGCCTTCATCCAGGAATCGAGGCAGGCGGCCTGCCAAGCCGGGCCGAAGTCCCGTCCCTGAACCGGGCGTTTTATTCGAGGCGGAATAGACGTGAAAAGAGTAATTTCCGGCTTCAGTATGTCTTCCCCCAAAAGTGCCATATTGCTCAACCTATGGCTATTTAAGCAAGCATCGATGTGATTTGGTTAGACGAAAGATCTACAGACTGATTTTTGCTAGCCACATCATGCACTGCCAGGACCAATTCGACAGGGTACGGTACGAGTTGCGTTTCCCGGATTGACAACCTGAGGAGGCGTGGCATCGTAAATTCGTGGCGGTGGGGCTAGCCGCATGGAGCTCAAGAAAAAGCGGGCAGTTTTTGCCGGAGCCGCGCGCAATTGCTCGTGGTTTCTCCCTGGTGTTCTTCGAAATGTGTCGCGGCTGGCAGCGCTATACGAAGACGCGGCTTTTGTGATCGCCGAGAACGACTCCGAAGACGAGACGAAATCAATCCTTCGCTGTTGGCTGCGTGATCAATCCCATGGTCATCTTATCGACCTTGATGGGCTGGCGGCCGTTGAGCAAATACGCACACAACGTATCGCTACAGTGCGGAATGCGTGTCTAGACTTCATATTTGCCAGGACATATCGCGATTACGATTACCTTGTCATGCTCGATTTTGACGATGTAAACGCCTTGCCGATTTCGATTGAGGGCTTCTTGGCTGCTGTAAATTTCCTAGAGGAGAACCCGGCATCGGCAGGCATCTTCGCCAATCAGGTATCGTCTTACTATGATATCCGTGCGCTCCGTCACGCGAACTGGTGCATGGATGACTGTTGGAAAGAGCTTGCAGATAAACCGCGCTGGATGCCGGCAGGGCTCGCCAAAATACATTATGTTTATCGACGTCAGTTTTCGATACCGGCGAACACTCAACCAATTCGAGTACGCTCGGCGTTTGGCGGATTGGGCGTTTACAAAATGTCGAAGATCCTCGATTGCCGTTATGACGGCCTCGCGAGCGACGGCCGGGAGGTCTGTGGGCACGTGCCATTCAATCAAAAAATTTGCGACCAGGGTGGAGAACTCTACATCCACCCGAAACTCCTCAATCAATCCCCCAGCGAGCATCTCTTCGCCCCGCATCAGGCCGGGCGGCGGGCTCTTCTTGTGATGGGGGTGGTTAGGCTGTGGCAAGCGTTTTTTCCACCTTGGAAGAGACTAGAACGCCGGGCCAATAATTTTTGATGTGGCTTGATGCACGCGGGCATATTGCCGCGGGTTTTTTTTGGTGAGAACCAAGCTTCTGTCCGCTGTTGGCACTTAGCGGACATCGACGGGTTACTGCACATGTCCGCTTTCGGGGGTAAAGCGGACGCCGGGATGCCCAAAGAGGTGCCGAGAAGAAAACAGGCTGTAATCCAAAAGACCTTTCAATATGCCACACGAGCTGTGAACCCGATAAGGGCAAAAACGAGCAGAGGGTGCAGGAGCACTGATTGAGAATTAATGGCAATCCAACATAGTCACTGGGATTGAGGATTTATTTGTCGTCCCCAGGCGTCGGCTTGACGATATCCAGACGCTCCGTTCGCGTGCGCCTCGGTATTGCAAGCCTTTGCGCGATGATTGGCTGCACTCTGCTGAGTATGACCCAGCTGTCGATGGGGCAAACGGGTGTGACCGGCAACGATCATAAGGCCGGCGCCTACGTCGGCGGCGCGCTGGCCGACCGTAGCCAGCCTGGTCTCGGTTGGCCAAACCCCCTCCGGCTGCCGAAACCGCTGATCGACCCGAGCGGCAATATCGTTCACCGCAATATCGAGATCGTGAATACCTCGAACTTGAAACCGGGGCCATCGGTCGACGTCTCGCCACGACCGCCGACCTCGCTGAACAGCGGCACGATATTGATCAACATCGACGCCATGCAGCTGTTCATCCCTTGGGAGTACAGGGTAGTGGGGGCGTTTGAGCGATGACGGTGCCATCAAACGCCGCGTCGAAGACGAGGCGGTTGCGATGTCCGCTGTTGGCACTTAGCGGACATGGGCTTATGCGCTGCACATGTCCGCTTTTGACCCAAAGCGGACATTAGGATGATTGTTTACTCAAAAAAACGGATGGCGTTGATGATGGGCCGAGGGTTTTTCGGAGCGTCCGCTTTCGGGGATTAAAGCAGGACGTGCGCTTTTGTGACACTACTGTGACCAGGCCACGCCGGCTATGACCCAAGCGGAGTTGCGAATTCCGCTCGTTTCGACCTGTATTTGCGCTGTGGCGCGATAAGGCACCGGCGCGGCCAAAGAAAGATGCAGCGGCGGTTGGGGGAGTTCCTATGAAGCAAAACTTTTTTGGGCCGCTCGCTTCGGCGAAGCGGTTCTCAGTCACTGCTGCGTTGTTGTTGCCGATTGTCTTAGCCTTTGCCCAACCTGCGTTTGCGGCGACGGCGTGCACGACGGTCAATGGTACTAACACTTTGCCCGGGACCTCTCTCGGCACCATCGGGTCGGGCGGATGCACGATCGGGAATTTCTTTATTCCCCCGGGGGCTTCAAACACCAGCCCGGCGAATGTCAGCCCTACATTCAACCCATCAATTTACAGCTTCACTTGGGGCGGCGGATTATTGACGATCCAGGTGGAGACCGGAAATAACGGGGTCGGCTTCGATATCGATTTCGAGCTGGGACTTGCAGCTGGCAACTCGCTGAATGCGGACAAATCGTTGGCCTCAAAGCTGGCATCGACTTTTGTGCCCTGGGACAATGTTCCGCCGACCGGTGGTCCGAACGGTCCAGTTATTCTCTTTCAAGGTAACCTCTTGGCGGGTAACTACGTCCTTGATACGTATTTGGGCTCATGCTCCCCCAGTTTTGGGACTTGTAGCGGTACTTTTGCCTCAGATTCTACCGACCCCAACTACATGGTGAGTTTCGCTGCAGGTGGAGGCACGCAAGAAACTCCTCTTCCGGCAGCCCTTCCTCTGTTCGCCTCTAGCCTGGGCGGACTAGGTCTGCTCGGTTGGAGAAGGAAGCGAAAGGCGCAAACTATCGCTGCCTGATCGATCTGTTATCGAACATGCAAAGCCCCGGCGAACATGCCGGGGCTTTCTGTTGCCGCAGCCGACTTTCAGAATGTCTGCTAATGGCACTTAGCGGACATCGGCCTGTGCGCCGCACATGTCTGCTTTTGACCCAAAGCGGACATCACGCGCACGCGTCACTCGGGAAAGAACCCTGCGCCAACAACGGCGACCCCCTCGGCTTTCACAGCCTTAACGTAGCTCCATTTCTGCGACGGTTCGGTCTGCCCGGGCTTTGGTAGCCAATA
Source organism: uncultured Alphaproteobacteria bacterium (assembly GCA_963820805.1). GTDB lineage: Bacteria > Pseudomonadota > Alphaproteobacteria > Rhizobiales > Xanthobacteraceae > Pseudolabrys. The sequence goes on along the minus strand of CAWGBH010000009.1, from coordinate 401,064 downwards.
GTCGACCCATCCCGATCCTCTTGTCTGCGCGACTTTTAAAATCTCGTCATGAAAAGCCTTCCCCTTCTTGTCCTTTTCTCCGTGGTATGCGCGTCCCTCACGTGCCGGGAAGGCCGGGTTGAGGACCACCGTGCCATCGGGAGCATAAGCAAAAATGTAGGTGTCACCCGAGAACCATTCGCTTCCGCGCTGACGAAACTCGGAGAATGCTTCCTTTCCTTTTGTGTTGACGAGTTCGGCTGCTCGATCCACGAGCATTTGGATCCGCTTTGCCTGATCAGAATTTGGAGGAGACGATTGCGAATAGGCTGAATTGGCCGCAAGTACGAACGAGGCGCATATGATGATGAGCCTGAACATGGCGTACCTCTGCTGGGGCGCGCCCCCTGCCAATTATCCTAACAAAGCAACTCATCGAATGTCAGGGTCGTACTTGCTGCGGCATTCCGTTTTCTTTTGCGGTAGGTGCAATTTTTTTGAGAGCGCATCAGCATTTAGTACAACGTATCCTCCAAAAGTTGCACAACCTATTACAAAAAGTTCACGTGCAGTCGCAAAGCAAAGCGCGCAAGCTGGAATTCTCAAAGTGGGGACGACGCCTGCCTTTTGATAAGGAGGCGCGTATGTTGCGATCAGAAATTGATTTCCTACCAGTTTCTCAGATCGGCGATAGACGATGCCCGCAATGTCGCTCTCCTATGCGGCTCGCATGGATCGAACCTGACAAAAAACCCGGTTGTGACAGGCGCACGTTTGAGTGCTTGCATTGTCACTACTTGGATACCGTGATGGTGCAATACAGGGCTCCGGCCTGCCAGCTGGGCGGAAACTCGAGGCGCGCTTCTTCAACTTTTTGCTAGCCGTGCCTTTGGAAGCCGACTTATTTTCTCTTTATCTCCTCAGCGTGAATGGGGTCTGCTATGCCGAAGTTCACACCTCAACTCATCCGGGACATGAGGAAAGCGCTTGAAGATGTCATGAAGCGGGTTCCCGTCGAGTATACGACGGCGGCTGTTAAGGTTTATCTCGCTGAATGCATCCTGAGGGCCGCTGCCGAAGGTCACACAAATTACAATGAGCTGTTTACCGCCGCAGCCGATCAAATTCAGACTGCTATATCGATGTTCACGTGAACAAGAGGGCGACGATTAGAAAAGTTGCGTAAACGCACGGGGAAGAACGATGCGACCACTCGTACCAGCAGGTGACCGGTTCGCTATCATTTTGGCGCTCTCGCTCTTCTTGAGCATAGGACTTTTGTCTGCGCCTTCGCCCGTTGCCGCGCAAGCGCAATACATAGTTCAGCCGGTGGCGGAAATGAAGATCAAGCAACTTCCCAAAGGGGAATTGTTTTGGCGCGTTGAGAGTTTCCCGAAGCTGGATGAAGCGAAGGCCGCTGCATCATCGTATCGCTGGAACCCGGACACCGTCAGCTACGATGGCTTGCCCTCACTGACTGCTGAGGTCGCTGGCAAAGCGTGGCTTTTCACACTTGGTCCGAAGGGCGGCGCAACGGCCGGCGGAACGAAGGTCGCGGAGATCGGGCCCGTTCCTCCGCTGAGCGCCCCCGAGTACCTGCTGCGCGTGAACTATGGCCATGGACCGCCGGGTGCACAGACACCAGTGCATACGCATCCTGGCTCCGAAGCGTTTTATGTTGTCGCTGGCAAGTTGGGCCAACGGACCCCGCAGGGAGTGATGAATGTCGAGGCCGGACACTCAATGAACGGACATCCGGCTGGAATGACGATGGAGGTTTTCAACAGTGGGGCGACAGAATTGACGGCGCTCATAATGTTTGTCGTCGACGCGACAAAGCCGTTCTCGGTGCCTGCCAAGTTCGAGTAATGTCCGGTATTGGCACTTAGCGGACATCGGCTTGTGCGCTGGACATGTCTGCTTGTGACCCAAAGCGGACATTAACGGGCCTTCCAGTATCGCTGATTCAGCCGTTTACAATGTTGCTTCGAAGCCTGAGGGTAAGCATGAAGCGGCGAGATTTAATTAAACTGGTTGCAGCTTCAGCCGCGACTTGGCCGCTCATTGCGTATGCTCAGCAGAGCGGGCGAACACGGCGAGTCAGCGTTCTGGTCGGTCTTGATGAACAGGATTCGGAAGCGCAAAGACGCGTCAAGGCATTCCGCGCCGGTATGCGCGACCTAGGCTGGATCGAAGGACGCAATATTCAGACCGAATATCGGTTTGCCGGGGGCAATCTTGAATCAATCAATAAGCATGTAGAGGAGGTGATCGGATTAGCACCCGATGTCATTGTCGCAAATAGTACTCCGATCATTGCTGCGCTGCTGGCTGCGAAGGCCACGACTCCAATCATTTTTGCAATGGTGAATGATCCGGTTGGTCAAGGATTCATTCCAAGTCTTGCACATCCAGGAGGCAAAATAAGCGGCTTCACATTCCTCGATTTCGCAATCGTCGGAAAATGGGTCGACCTGCTCAACGACGTAAAACCGGATTTGGCGCGGGTCGCGTTGATGTTTAATCCAGATACGTCACCATATTATGATGCCTACCTTCGATCATTCAAAGCATTGCCAAAACAAAACTCGGTCGATGTACAGGCAGCGCACATAAGAAGCGCCGCCGAAGCCGATTTGGTGGTCGCAGAGCTAGGACGTAATCCGGGCAGTGGTTTGATCGCTGCGTCGGATATCTTCATCGTCGGCTTGCGCAAGTCGATAATGAAATCGGCGGAGCAACACCGAGTGCCAGTCATTTCCCCCTATAGGCAATTTGTCGTTGAGGGAAGCTTGATGTCTTATGGGCCCGATACCGCCGATATCTTCCGGCGCTCAAGTTCTTATGTTGATCGCATTCTTAAGGGTGAGTCGCCGGGAGATTTGCCCGTACAGTCGCCGACCCAGTTTGAACTCGCCGTCAATCTTAGGACGGCCAAAGCACTTGGCCTCTCGGTTCGTAAGTCATTCTTGCTACTCGCCGACGAGGTGATCGAATAAATCGTTGTGATGTCCGCTTTTGACCCAAAGCGGACAATGTTGCCCCTAAGGCCAATTGCCGACAGTCGGTTTCAGCTGCACCTTCCAAAGAAAAATTATTATGGAGGATCGTCATATGATGAGAATAATCACCGTTGCCTTTGTTCTGGCCGTCGCGTCATCATCGACACAGGCGACGCCCGTCGCGGCTATCCAACAACCGGACAGCATGGTCACGCAGGTCGTCGCCGGGTGCGGAGTGGGCATGACACGAGTCAACGGTGTCTGCGTGTCCAGACACCATAAACGTCAAGCTCGCAGGTGTGCCCGATGGGATGGAACTACTTGCGCGAAATACTACTGAACCGACACCGACACCGCGACCGCGGTTTCGGGGCTGATTGGTCAAAGCGCGAGGCCGCCTCGGTTGGCGGCCTCTTTCATTTCAAATGAAACGTGCGATGTTCGCTTTTTGGCAATTAGGGACATCAGCTTGTGCGCTGCAAATGCGGCCACGGTCACGCAATTGAACTTCAATCTGCGTAATTCCGGGAGGGTAAAATGTCGAACTCTTATGCCGCGGTTACGACGCTAATCTTCGCGATAGTCGCAATCCTACACGTCATCAGACTCAGTAAGGGATGGCCGGTGCACGTTGGGCCGCACGCGATCGCGATGTCGGTATCGTGGATCGGCCTTGCCGTCTCAGGTCTGCTCGCCTTTTGGGGCTTCATTCAACTTGGCGGATAAAAGGAGAGTAGCTCATGTCAAGTTCGGTTAAACGAATGCTCTTTGTCACAGTTGGCATGGTCATCAGCTTCACAGCCAGCGCATTTGACCTGAACGGTGCATGGACCACTGATGATTCAAACTGCGCCAAGGTTTTCGTCAGGAAGAACAATAAATTGACGATGACCCGGAACGCGGACGTATTTGGCGGCGGTTTTATAGTCGAAGGAAACCAAATCAGAGGGCAGGCAAAGACGTGCAAGATTACCGGTCGCAAGGAGGAAGGCGGCGTTCTCAATTTGATTGCCACATGCTCCACCGACATAGCAGTCCTTGGTACTCAGCAATTCAGCGCGAAAATAGAAGGAGATGATAGGTTAACACGGACTTTTCCTTCGTTTCCAGAAATGGCAACCACGTATTTTCGCTGTAAGCTCTGATCAGCGAGCCAACGTCCGCTATTGGCACTTAGCAGACAGTGCTAGTTGCGCTGCACATGTCCGCTGTCGAGGGTAAAGCGGACATGACTTTGTGCGTTGCGAATGTCTGCTTATGACCCAAAGCAGACATTCGCCGCTCGGTTTTAGGAGCGATGTCGCTGACATCGGGCCGCGTTTGGACAACTTTTAAATCGCATCCTTTCAACTTCGTCAGTGTGTCGGTGACCGCGCGTCCCAACTGCCCAATCGCTTCGTCGGTGAGGATCGTTCTCGCATTTGCGAGCCGGTCGACGCTCCCATTGAGGGCTGCCAGCGCCTCTCTTAGTCGCGCAATCTCCAATTGAACGGCTGGGTTTTCTCCCACCTTAATTTCCCTGAGAGTATTGCCGAGCGTGCGGACTTCCTCAGTCAGGTTTCGGAGATTCCCCAGCACGTCCTTTGACGGCAGATCGATTTTTGACAGCACCGCTGCAGTCATCGTCGAAGCCATCCTTCCGGAAAAGTTATCGATACGCACCATTGCGACGAGCACAAGAATTGCGGCAACGATCACTAGGATCGCTGTCGCGTTAATCAGCGCGAGCAGAAAATTTACCGGGAGCCTCCGCAGTCGTGCGGAGAGTTTATTTCGATTGGGTTCGGACAAGAATGCCTCCTGTCGTATTGGGCTGAAGTACTTTGTTACCGTGTGACGGGATTGTCACGGAGGGTTGGAATACGTCGGAGTTCCGCGCCACTATTCCGCCACGACATCCTTCATAGTGTTCAAGCTCCGGGACGCGCCAGGGACAATTTTTGCGAAGCCAAGGCACGGAGGTTTGGATGACGCCACCGGGTCAGCGAGGCCGCGACGATCGCTAGCGCCAACGTTCGGGCCTGGCGTAGCGGCAAGTTTCAGGACGTTACGTCGGGAACGGCTCTCGGGTCGCATCAGTCAGGCAAGACCCCAACTCAGCCGTTCCCGGACGCGCATTTGTTGTCCTAGATTTCGGAGAGACCGCCGCGCGGCGGTCTTTCCTTTTGCACGCTCAATGTCTGCTATTGGCACTTAGCGGACATTAGGTAGTGTACCGCACATATCCGCTTTTGACCCAAAGCGGACATGCAGTGACGTTTTCGGGCTATGTCTGGCAGCGGACATATGTGTTGAAAGCCGCAACTTTTGGTAGTAGCTTGATTAAATCGTTGACCGTGCCTTTGGGCGTCAACGACTGAGAAACGCGATTGTGTACGCCGCCTTATCAGAGCGGCACGCGTTCCCGCCCCTAAAAGCGATCGGACATTGCGCGCGTCAGCGCCGCTGTTTGGATTCACGGAGGGCGTCATGAAGTGACCCATATGGCAAGCTTGTTTTCGCCTCGTCATTCCAATCCAAAGCTATGCGGAGGTGTTTGATGGATCAGGTCGGCCACAACAAGAAATCAGCCGTTATCAAACGCGCCGTTCTCGTCAATTCGCATAAGACCAGCGTATCACTTGAAGATGAATTCTGGCTCGGCCTGCGCGAGATTGCCTACCACGAACACATCAACATTTCTAAATTGGTGGAACGAATCAACCACAGCCGCGATACCGCTAATCTATCGTCTGCAATTCGCGTATTCGTTTTCAACCATTTTCGACGTCCGCGGAACGAAAATCGTGACACCCAATCGCAGCGGCAAGAAAACCTTCCGCTAAGTGCTCGACACGAGCGCACGTCCGCTATTGGCACTTAACGGACATCCCTAGGTGCGCTGCACATGACCGCGTTGGAGAAATCAGGATCAATTGCGCGCACATCGTGCCGCACAATATTCCTGCGAAATCGCGCGGCGCTCGAACGCATAATTAGAGATTAGACACCCGTCGTTCCAACAACTCTCAAAGCACAGGAGAAAGCGAATGATTAGATTGATCGCTTTTGCTGCTTTCGCCATAGCCGTCATAACGTCAGCACAAGCAATGCCAGTCGCCCCGGCTCATGAGCCGGACGGCATCATCACCGAAGTCGCCTATGGGTGCGGGCCATTCAGGACACGAGTTGCTGGTGTCTGCGTGGCCAGAACGACAATTTGCCACGCACGCCGTCATTATCGCAGGTGTGCGCGATGGCATGGAGGCGTGTGCGCAGGTTGGCACTACTACTAAGAGGTAAGCAGGTAGTCTTTCTCACTGCAGCACGATCACGCTGCGGTACGTCTACGCGTGACCCAAAATATTGCAATTCGCGTGTGCCATTTCCGCCACGGCGTGCCGAAATCTGTGGGTCTTTGTTTGGACTAACAGATTTACAAGTGCTGGATGTGTAATATGGACACTAAGCGACGGACGGTCGCGGCCTGTTTGGCACAACGTTCTGGAGGACCGTAATGCGAAGACATTCATGGATTTTGCTCGCTGCAGCGGCGATTGGTCTGGCTGCAAGTCAAGCATCGGCAGCTGACCTCCCGAGGAAGGCTCCCGCTTACGTACCGCCGCCGCCGCCGCCAATGACTTGGACCGGCTGCTACATCGGCGGCAACATCGGCGGCGCGTTTGGCCACGCCAGCGCGACTTCCCCCGACATTGGTGGCGAAATCTCTTCAAACGGCTCTGGCTTTGCCGGTGGCGGTCAGATCGGCTGCGATTATCAATTCGCCGGCCCGTGGGTGATCGGGTTCCGCAATATGTACGATTGGACGAGCAACAAAAGAAGCGGAACATTGGTTGACACGGCAGGCGACACATTTGTTGCTAACTTCAATAATCAATGGTTCGACACCCTGACGGGCCGCCTCGGCTATGCGGTGGCACCCAGCTGGTTGCTCTATTTCCAGGGCGGCGCGGCTTGGGGACATACCAGTACAAACATTACCTTTGATGGTGTCCAAGTTGGGCAAACCTCCAAGACCAGAACAGGCTGGACGATCGGCGGTGGCGCCGAATGGATGTTTGCGCCGCAGTGGTCGGTATTTCTGGAAGCAAATTACATGGACTTCGGCTCCAGAAATGCGTCACTGGATCCCGTTACAACTGGCTGCGTCGTCTGCACCGTCAACGCCAAAGCGACCGAGACCACTGTCCTGGTCGGCGTGAATTACAGGTTCAATTGGGGAAGAGCGCCGTACTAACACGCAGCCTCCCTCAACTAGAATCGAAAAGACCCCGGGCTCACCTCGGGGTCTTTTTATTAAAGCGTGATGAAATTTTCGGAGAGACCGCTGCGGTCTTTCTTCATGAGAACAGATGTCGGCGGATGTCTGCTATTGGCACTTAGCGGACATCGCCGAGTGCGCCGCATATGTCCGCTTTTGACCCGAAGCGGACATGCGACCGGGGCGATGCAGTTTTTTAGGTGCGCAATATCGAAAGTGCTTGTTTTAATTGTGAGCCCGCCGAAACGGACCCAACGGACTCTCACTCGCTTTTTAGCTTCGACATAACATCGAGTGCACTTTCCCCGGGATTGTTGAGACAACGCTCGATAAAATCGGAAGTCTGTTTATGTAGGACTTCAACCTTGAAGCCCGTTGAACCCGATTTGCCCAAAAGGAAGCCATGCAAAAAGGCAATTGCGACATCGCGGTCGCCCCCCGATTCGCGCATAATGTCTTTGCATGTATATTGTTCGACAGTCCGAATTTGTAAGTCTTGGGATATCGCTGTCCTGAACGAGAAGCATCCGGTAAGCGCCACGACTGCAAAAGCAATCTTGGGTAGTTTTACATTACGGTTCATGGCGTTGAGCTCATCAATTGCAGCGAACTGTGCGCAGGAGGCCAATGCAACTCGAGCCGCCGCCAAATGTAAGAGTACCCAATTTAGCGGGTTGGTCATAGGCGCCGCGCGAGAGATCGCTTCCGAGCCCCGTCGGCAAGGGTCGTTTGGACGCTGCGGAAGTGGATGGGTTTCGGACCGGCACCGAAGCACAGTAGGTGCCATCGATAGCGGGGTTGCAAGTCTGGCAGTACACGCCCGGACTAGTGGAAATTATGAAGACCGCTACGAGAGCAATTTTTGGCATGTTAGCGGTGAGTCCCCAGGTCACTGTCCTACTTTAACATCGGGCGCCGCCATCTCTCTACCCAAATTGACGACACTCAGATGACCGCTATTGGCGCGAACATGTGTGAGCCGGGATCAAAGTCAGCTTTCGAGGGTAACGCGGAAATCGCATTTCGCACTGCAAATGTCTGCATTTCATTATTTAGCCCTAGGACACCTAGTGGCGATACTCACTTCACCGGCTCAGTATCTATTACCTCAGTCCAGGTCTTATCGGGATTGTAGGCACTCATCTGTTCGGCGAGTTTGGCCGTGTCAGGCCCGAGATCCCGCTCGTACACCGTACCTGAATGACCGCAGATGAAAGTCTTTACGCCCGAATTTCGGTACTCGGCAGGATAGGCAACAAGTCCGAAGCCGCCGATCATTTTGCCACCCACGACATAGTCCAGGGCGCCGCCCGGAGCGGCCGGACCTTGCCTAGTTAGGATTTTGAAATAGTAGCCGTGGAATGGCGTCCGTCCGCCCTCGACGCGATAACCTTGCGCGGTTGCTTCGGCAACGAGCTCACCGAGGGGACTAGGCTCCTCGCCTTGTGATGTCGGCCAATAAAGGCCGTCTTTCTTTCCCGGGCGGCTTACGAACCGTTGGGCATACGTGTTGACGCCAGCACCGGTGCGGTCCTTTTCCGAGTATTCGTCCTGTGCGTCCACATAGGCAAGGCAGGTTTGAATTGCGTCGAGTTCATTTTTGCCAATACGGCGGAAGAGGATTTCTTCCCGGCCGGCTGCTGTATCAAACCGCCACATGCCATCCTTGCGGGCAAGGGGGATCGGAATCGGAAAATCGTCTGGTCCGATCACCATGGTAGCTTTATTGTCGCCATCCATTTTGATCTGGTGCTTTGCATCATAGGCCGCGGCAAATTTCTGACGGGTGGCCGCGTCGGCAATCTCGTCACCCGATGAAACAATGTCTTCGCCGTCCGGACCCAGCACGGTGTCGAGGGCCTTCATATCACCAGTCTTGGCGGCGCTGGCCAAGGCACTGGCGGCCTCATCGGGTGTCTTGAATGCTTGTTGCGCAGTCGCGATCGATGCAACTGCCAAAGAAGCGCCGCTACCGTCACTGAGACAACAGCTTTGCTCATGGGATCCTCTTTCGCGCAGACAGGTCAGTGTAAAACAGGAACAGTGACGGGCACTTGAGTACCCGCAATCCAATGCTCGTAAGTTTGGAATTTGACGCCCAGCTTGTCGTAGAAGACTCGCAGGTAGCCATCTCGCCCGCGGGTGACCGCCTCCGGTGCGATCTGCTGCACCTCTTGTGCCATCACACCGACGTAGGCTCGGTTGCTTCCGTTATAACTGAACCGGTAGAAACCAAGGCCATTGTCGAGACGGCCGAGTAAAACAATATCGTGCTTGAGCGTGATGTCGGATCGACGGCCACCACCACCGCCACCTCCGCGACCACCACCACCTCCACGGCCGCCGCCACCGCCTCGCATACCGCCACCGCCGCCCGCTCGCATACCGCCGCCGCCCGCGCCCATGCTCGCGCGCCCACGCGCGGACGCCCGGTTGGCGCCTCTGCCGGATCCGACGTTCCCCAGAGCATTGCCGCCGCCTCGTCCGCCGGAAGGTCGCTGAGTTGCTTTCGGCCGTCCACCAGCAGGTCGTTGCCCTGCGCTAGGCCGCCCGCCTGCGGGCCGTTGTCCGGCGCCAGGTCGTTGCCCAGCCCCAGGCCTTTGTCCGGCACCAGGCCGTTCGCTGCCAGGACGGCCGCGAAAGTCCATCCGGTTTTGAACGCTGTTACGGCGATTGTTGTTGCCGAACCTCTGCTCGACACGCGGATTGTTGTATCTCACGCCCTGGCGATGTTCGGGGCGGTGCTGCCAGTTGTTGCCGTTCAGGGGATTAACACGCGGACGGTTGATGTTGATGTTGTTGTTGTTCCAATTGAAACCACCGCCCCAATAATTCCCACCGGACCCCCAGTTGCCCAGTGCCCATCCTGCGCCAAAAGCGAGTCCAGCTGCGATGAGTCCGCCGCCGATGTATCCGGGATATCCGAAATAGTACGGAGGATATTCGGTGTAAGGCCAGGCGCCGTAGACAACGCCAGGATCGTAGTACGGCACATAGAGCGTATCGGGATCTGTTGGCTCAATAGCAATGAACTGTTTGTCTTGCTGTTGTGTTTTTGTGACCTTTTGTTGCTTGGTTGAGGTCAACTTGTCGTTGGCTTCGGCTTTTGTCCTCAAACGTTGAACGGCGTCCATGACATCGGCCTGCTGGGCCAGTACGGCATCACCGAGCTTCTTGGTCCAATCAAGCTTGGTACTCATCATTGAAAGAACATCTGGCGTCGCAACCAATGATTTAATGCTGTCATCCCAATTCTGTTTGTCCACCGCGGCCTTCAGTTGATCGCCCTTAAGCTTCTTATTCTCTTTTAGCCAGCGGTCAGCCATCACGACCTCCAGCGGATAGGTCGATGCCATCATAACCAAAGATAGGAGATTGTCTGGATAGAGGGCGATTGGCGCAACGAGAGCATCAAGCTCTCCCGTCTTCAGTAATACCTCGACAGGCGTAACTGCGGGGGCGGGCGGGTTTTGCGACGTGGGCTGGTTTTGCGCCAGTGCCGTGAGCGGTGCCAGGATGAGGAGGCTAAACATCAATGCCACAGGACCACGCAAGGTCATCGAGTCCTCCAACTCTACTTGCAGAATTAACGAGCTAAGAATTTTATACCACAGAAAGTGGCGTAATAAAGAACGCACGATGCATTACAACAATGGTCAGCGATCTTGTTATGTAATTTGACACTGCGGGGCTCCGTCTGCACTTTACGTGTTGAAATATTTCAGGCGAGCTCGAGTCCGTCAATGTCTGCTATTGACGCAAAGCGGACATTCCGGGTTGCGATGCACATGTCCGCTATTGGCACTTAGCGGACATGGACTATTGCGCCGCTCATGTCTGCTTTTGAACCAAAGCGACCGCTCGGTTTCAGGGCCGTTGTCGCTGAGATGGGGCCGCATTTGGCCAACTAAGCGGGCAACCGATTGATCTATGTCAGAGCAGGCATGGCTCAACATTAACTGGCCGTAACAACTGCCTTTCGTTTGCACGTATTGTGGACCGACTTGATGCAGATCAACAGTTCTTGCTGCGTATGGTCCGAAACTACCTCAAGGAAGATGGAGAAGGTTCGTGAATATGGCCGCAGTGGGCCGGTTAGTACTGATCGCGCTAATGGCCGGGGCATGCCTGATGACCGGTTTTTCTGGTCCCGCGACCGCCGTTGCGTATAAATCGAAACAGATCCGCATCGAATATGGAGTGCCAGGGAATTCGGCGCATCGGCCCATTTATGAGAGACTGAAGCAGGTGCGTGCCCTCGAGCAAATACAAAAGTTGCTTAGCCCGCTTCGACTTCCTCGTCCGCTCCTTCTCAAGGTTTCCGATTGCGCCGGTGAGTCGAACGCTTGGTATGATGGAAGAGTCGTGACCGTCTGTTACGAATACCTGGCCGACATTCTGAAAAATGCGATGGAGGGAACGCTACCGAGCGTTATTTCACAAGATGATGCCATCCTCGGCCCCTTCATGGACGTGTTTTTGCATGAATCTGGACATGCCGTTTTCGACCAGCTGAACGTGCCGGTGCTTGGCCGGGAGGAGGACGCTGCAGACTTGTTTTCCGCCTACATTATGCTGCAGCTGAATATGGCGGATGCGCGTCGGCTGATCCTTGGTAACGCCTATCAATACAAAAAAGACGTTTTGAATCCGCAGGTGCCCCTTACGAAATACGCCGACGAGCATGGGATTCCAGCGCAGCGATTTTTTAACGTTTTGTGTATTGCGTATGGCGCTGATCAAAAGTTATTTGCCGATGTTGTGGAGAAAGGATACCTGCCAAAAAAGCGAGCGGAGGATTGCGATATCGAATATGAGCAGGCTGCTTTCGCGTTCAAAACGCTGATTGGCCCTTATATCGACCGGACACTTGCGAACAAGGTTCTCGCTACATGGATGCGAGACGTGGATGCCCGGCCAAAGGCGCGTGGCAAATAGATGCGGCATCAGGCCGTGAAAGAGTCGCCAAACAATTCCACGCCATTCGTTGATATGGATCAAAAGTCGCTACGGAATCCTATGGTAACTTTTTACCCAGGAAAGGGCAGGAGGTTGCCATGAGAGAAAGAATTGAATTGGAATTGATTTCGCGCCGAAGGGCTTTTTCCCTTCTGGGTTTGGCGACGATGAGCCTCGTCGTGCCGGCGACGGTGATGACCGTGACGGATGCCGAGGCCCGCGTTGGTAATCCAGGCTCAGCCGTGAGCGTTGCTGGCGCGAATTGGCGTGATCGACGTCAGGACCGGCGCTATAAGAAGAAAAAAAAGAAACCAACTGATACGGAAGAAAAGAAAAAAGAGTAGTGCGGCATAGTGCACTGCACATGTCTGCTAATGACCCAAAGTGGGCATTGTTGCCCTTAGGGCCAATTGCCAGACAATCGGCTTCGGCAGCACCCACCAAAGAAAAATTATTATGGAGGATCGTCATATGATCAGAATAATCAGCGTTGCCTTTGTTCTGTCCCTCGCGTCATCATCGATACAAGCGATGCCGCTCGCGGCAATTCAACAACCGGACAGCATGGTCACGCAAGTCGTCGCCGGGTGCGGAGTAGGCATGACACGAGTTAACGGCGTCTGCGTGTCCAGACACCACAAACGCCAAGCCCGCAGGTGTGCACGATGGGACGGAAGTACTTGCGCGAAATACTACTGAACCGACACCGTGACCGCGGTTTTGGGGCTAATTGGTGAAAGCACGAGGCCGCCTCGGTTGGCGGCGTCTTTCATTTCAAACGAAACGTGCGATGTCCGCTTTTTGGCACATAGCGGACTTGGCGTTTGTGCTGCGATGGTAACTGGGTGGGCATTGTTGGTGCGCGCGGTTTGGCCGATAGTCGCTGGCGTCATGACCTCCTTGTGATTTGGCCCGCGCTAAAAATGCGCGGGTATTTTTTTCTAGCCTTGAGAGAAAATTTCGATCATGGCAGATGAACAAAGTGCGAGGCCCCGGCTTCTTGCAGATCGAGGAGGTCCTTGTGTGCAGGCTCCAATTGAAGATGATCCGCTTTGTCGAAATTATTGCAGCGATCAGTGTGGTCTCCACTAGTTTTGTTTCCGCACAATCGCAACCATCCGTTACACAAGGCGACCAACCAAACCGAGTTGTCATCGAGTATATCGCGCCCAAAGATAACGGCCTTCAGTACCTATATGAAATCCTGAAGATCCGTGGCGCCCTTGAGAGGATCCAGAAAATATTAAGTCCGCTGCGGCTGCCAGAAGAGCTGACGGTCAGAACAGCTGAGTGCGGCAAAGTCGATGCCACGTACAGGCGGGACAATTCCAAGCCGACAGTTACGATCTGTTACGAGCTTATGAAAAGCCTACTGGATTCATTGCCAAAGGAGACGACCGCCGCCGGGATTACGCCGGATGATGCAAAAATAGGGCAGGTTCTCTGGCTTACGTTGCACGAAGTTGGGCACGCAACATTCGATATTTTCAAGGTGCCGATATTCGGAAATGAGGAAGATGCCGCTGACAATTTCGCGACCTACGTCATGCTGCAATTTACGGAAGCGCGAAGATTGATAGGAGGTGCTGCCTGGGCCTGGAACGCATATATGCGTGATTACAAGAAGAACCCCGTGGTGCAGGTCCGCTTGGCGAGATTTGCGGGTAATCACGGCCTGCCGCAGGAGCGCTTCTATAATTTGTTGTGTCTGGCGTTCGGTGCCAATCCAGTGCGCTTTGCGGATTTTGCCCAGGAGGGCTACCTGCCGGCAACACGCGCGCCAAATTGCCAACATGAATATAGGGTGATGGCCGACGCGTTTCACAAGGAAATCACGCCGCACATCGATTGGGAACTGGCAAAGGGAGTGACGGAAGCAAACTGGCTTCCGGGCCCGGTGCTACGAGCTGAGCCTCAGAAGTAGTGCGGGCAGAAAAACGCGGCGGCATTCTGTTTCGGATGTGTCAGCGCAGAGTCATGAAGTCAAATCGGTCGTCTTTTTGATTGCTCTTTAATTTGTCGATTTCAGTAAGGATCATATTGATATCGGAGCGGCGAATGCGTCGTGCATATTCAGCCAAAAACGCTCTGCCTCGCGCTGTCTCCTTGATTGTCAACAAGATGACCTCGTAGTCACCGTCAGGGACTTCGTCATTTGAATCGACCAATTTAGTTCGGGTAACACCCATTGCGGGCTCCAAACTTTGGCAAAGTTAAACTCCAAAATCGTGAAAACGGTTTTAATGTCTCCGATGTTGTGAGGTAGCGAGGTAGCTTTTCGGGCTGGTTTCGCCGTAACGCATTACCAGTCGCAAATAGTATGGCCGGAATCACAGGGGGATTCGCAAAACGAATCCGCAACGTGGGAGGGAATCATGTGGACTCGGAGAACAGTGGAAAACGCTTTGCAATCACAGTTGTCGTCTGTGCCTTGGTCTTTTTGTTCGGCTTAAGCCAGCTATTGAGCAGCCTGCGCTTGCGCGAATATCGGCTTCTAGGCGTAAAGCGACGTTGCCTAGTGCAGCGCAAATGGCCGCTTTTGAACCAAAGAGAACATGACACGTCAGCAACTTTTACTGCAACTCGAGCAAGCTGGAACCACACTTTCTATTCCACGTTTAGGAAATGTGACAGCAGACGACTAATCAGTCCTACGGTGTAAACATGGATATTAGGCGCCGTCTTGGGGCCGAGTTCTTTGGCACCTTCTGGCTGACATTCGCTGGCTGCGGTAGTGCAGTGCTCGCCGCGGGCTTCCCATCACTGGGCATCGGATTCTTGGGAGTCAGCTTGGCTTTTGGATTGACCGTGTTGACAATGGCTTATGCGGTCGGCCACGTCTCCGGCGGGCATTTCAATTGTGCCGTTACCATTGGGCTCTGGGCCGGAGGCCGCTTCAAGTCTACCGACGTTTTCCTTTACATCCTCGCACAGGTTGCCGGCGCCATCGCGGCGGCTGCGGTACTCTATTTCATCGCTTCGGGCAAACCCGGATGGGTTGCTGATGGCTTTGCGTCCAACGGCTACGGCGATCTCAGCCCTGGAAAATACGGCCTGGTGTCTTGCTTCCTGAGTGAAGTCATCGCGACCTTCTTCTTCTTGTACGTCATAATTGGCACCACCTCGAAAGGCGCGGCGGTCGGATTTGCCGGAATACCCATCGGGCTTTGCCTGACGCTCATTCACTTATTCCTAATCCCGGTCACCAACGCCTCGGTCAACCCGGCGCGAAGCACAGGCCCGGCACTGTTTGCCGGCGCAGCGTATATCACGCAGCTCTGGCTGTTCTGGTTGGCGCCCATCCTCGGCGCAGCGGCTGCCGGCCTGATCAGCCGCTGGCAGCACGACGAGCAGGACGCATTATGAGCGCAGCCAAATGAGAGCCGCGTCATGGACAGCATGTCCGCTTCTGGCACTTAGCAGACATTACCTGTTGCACTGCACCTGTCCGCTTTTGCCGGTAAAGCGGACATCGTACTCGTGCAACGTCCGTGTCAGGTTCAAATTCGATGGATGGCAAACAATAGCAAGTAATTGGCGTGCGAGCACAAACGAGCGCCGATGAAAGCCTGATTACCGATCGAAAAAAATCCCAGCTTTTCACGCACATAGCGGTCTTCTCCACTAATTGAAGGAAGACGCTATCGTGAAACGAACACGTGTCATCTTGGTTGCCTCACTTTGCTTTTCATCCGTTTTCATCGGTGCTTTATCGATCGCCGGCGCTCAATCGGGAATTGCATCAGTTTACTCGGGCGGCAAGACAGCAAATGGCGAGACAGCCAGTGCGACTGGCATGACCGCCGCGCACAGAACTCTTCCATTTGGAACGTTGGTGCGCATAACTCATCTGCACAGCGGTCGCTCGGTAGTTGTCCGAATTAACGACCGCGGACCATTCGTGCCTGGGCGCATCATCGACGTGATGCCAGCGGCAGCACATGCACTGGGTTTCTCAGGTCTGGCGCCCGTGACAGTTGACGTTATTGAGCGTCACGGCTGAGCGCTCTGTTAGCGAATGTCCGCTATTGGCACTTAGCGGACATCGGCTTGTGCGCTGCACATGTCTGCTTTTGACCCAAAGCGGACGTCACAATGCCTCCGCCGCTCCGACCGTGGTCAACAGGATTAAAATTGGTCAGCTATTCTGTCGCGTTTATTATGTGGTTGCGGTGTTCAAACTTAAGTTGTTTAATTTCTAAAAGCGCACATGTTTGCCAAGGGCGGCTCGTTGCGCAAAAAGTTCGAGAGCATCCTTCAAGCGCTCGCCCTGGAGAGCGCTCGCCTTAAAGGCGGACCTTTCTGCTGAGCCGAATTTTGTGCTCGGCACCGATTGCAACAATCAGTCGAAAATACTGGACGCTTCTCCTCGGCTCAGGCCACGCGGAGAGCAGTAGTGGGAGGATGCAATGACGTTGGAGCTACAAGCGGGCCATAAATTCGTTCACCGGGCAAATATCGACAGATATAAAAAGATTCTAGCGACGCGCTTGACTGACGAAGAACGCCACTTTGTTGAACGGCGTCTTGCGGAGGAACAAGCGTCCCTTGAGAAACCCGACCCGAATCTGGAATTTCGCGAAGTGCTCTCTTGTCCGTCCGTCAATGAATTGCCGACTCCGACTACGCGGTCATTCATTTGCCAATGTCATCAATGCGGGGCATGTATATGGGTCGCACATAGCAGCCCGATCGCGCCAATCCGTTTATGTAGGTCTTGCGCCAAGGTGCAAGAAACGAAATGCGCGGGCCGCCTAGTCAATAAATCTGATTAGATATTGGAGGGGCCACGGCGAGGTGGCCTTTCTGGAGGAGGAGCCGCTGCTTGCGCCACACGCAGCGGCCCCTCTTTTAGTGAGGCACCCAATCATATCCGCTTTGAGGGTAAAGCGGACATAGTTCAGACAGGGCGCGATGTCCGCTACTGACGGCAAACGGCGAATCGCCCTTTCACTAAGGTAGCGCGACCCGATACGATGCCTTCTCTAAGGTACCTTAGGGGGCGGCAATGAGACGGCGCGAGTTCATAACCTTAATGGGAGGCGCGGCCGCTTGGCCGTACACTGCGCATGCGCAGAAGTCGGAGACGCCTGTCGTCGGTTATCTTTCAACTGGTACGGCTCAAACCGATGCCGAGCCGTATTTGATTCCCTTTCGCCAGGGGCTGAACACACTCGGTTACACCGAGGATCGAAATGTCGCCATCGAATATCGCTGGGCCGAGTTTAAAAATGAACGGTTGCAGGAGTTAGCGGCCGATCTGATTCGTCTGCAGGTCAACGTGATAGCCACAATCGGCGGCACGCCGCCAGCACTTGTGGCTAAGGCTATGACATCGACAATTCCAATTATTTTTTACAGCGGTGTCGATGTTGTTAGATCTGGCCTGGTTGCCAGCTTAAATCGACCAGGCGGAAATTTGACGGGCATTGCAGCTCTGCAAGCTCAATTGATCGCAAAGCGAATCGAGCTGTTAAGTGAAACAGTTCATAAAGCTAAAATCGTCACGTTGCTCGTGAACCCGAGCAATCGTTATACCGATACGGAAACAGAAATTCTTTATGGAGGGGCTCGGTCCTTAGATTTGGAACTACATGTAGTGCGTGCCACCTCAGCGACTGAATTCGACGCAGCCTTTAAAGAAATCAAGGATCTGCGGACGGAAGGGTTTCTCGTCAGCGCCGACTTATTCCTTTACAGCCAACGCGAAAAACTCGTCTCGTTGGCAAACTTGCATGCACTGCCCACCATTTATCCATGGCGCGAATATGTAACTGCTGGCGGGCTAATGAGCTATGGCCCAAGCTTATTGGAAGCGAGTAGGCTAATTGGAATTTACAGCGGGAAAATTCTCAGGGGTGCGAATGCAGCTGAATTGCCGGTCGAGCAGCACACAAGGGTTGAATTCGTAATCAACCTGAAAACGGCGAAGGCGCAGGGTCTGACATTTTCCTTACCGTTGTTAGGTCGCGCAGACGAGGTAATCGAATAAATTTGGCTAATGTCCGCTTTTGGCACTTAGCGGACATGCCGAGTTGCACTGCACATGTCTGCTTTTGACCCAAAGCGGACATCCATAACTTTTGCATAAAGTATTGACGCTCATTGGACTTCGGTCCAACTCGATCTCCCGGCCGGTATTGGCAAAAGTTTTTCTCATGGCGGAATGTAAGGGGTTGGTCCGAGTGGCGGAGATCGGGGCTAAATGAGACGGCGTGAGTTCGTCACATGTCTGGGGATCACTGCGGCCGTGTGGCCGCTTGGAGTTCGCGCCCAGAAACGCTCTCCTGTGCCAACGGCAGAAGGAGATCACGTTTTTAATAGGAGTTCATCAATGTCCGAGAACGGTCTCGTATCAGTGCAAAGCCGCGTTATGAGTCGCGAAACGATAGACAAACTCTTGGCAGCACTCGCCAAGCGAAAGCTCACTGTCTTTGCTCGCGTCGATCATGCCGCCGGTGCAGCCTCTGTCGGATTACAACTGCCTCCAACCGAACTTGTGATTTTTGGCAACCCGCAGGGCGGCACTGCGCTTATGCAGGACCAACAGTCGACCGGCATAGATCTGCCTCTGAAAGCTCTGGTTTGGGAAGATTCTGATGGCAAGACGTGGTTCACCTATAACGATCCAAGCTGGATCGCGCAGCGCCACACTCTCGGGACGAAAAGCGCTCCAGCCGTAAAGGCGATGGCGGGACTTCTCAGCGCCATTGCCGAGGAAGCAACGAGTAGCTCCTAGATTTGGCAGTGATGAGAGCCATCAATGATCCAGCACTATAGCGATCACGCGCCAAACGAGCGCACGTTTCTGGCTTGGGTCCGCACCGCAATTGCGGTCATAGGGCCGAGGTCCGCCAAAAACAGCGGAAATGAAACTGTAGTTGTTGCACTAAAGTCCACTAGACACCTGGGTAGCGACACATGAGAATTTTTTGGTTTCTAAAGAAATAATTATCAATTCCGCCGTGTGGAAAGCGTCCATGGACTTACAGCATAAGCAACTGCTTTCACGTCGCCATTTTTGCCTCTGTTGCATGACAGGAGCGGCTTTTCACCAAGCTTGTTTACGAAGGTGTGTGAACTAAATAGCTCGGCCCACACATTCGGACATTCGCGACCAAATTGATCGACACCGAAGTTGTATTCTTGAGGAGAGCCACATGAGTTTCGTCAAAACAAAAGACGGCGTGGAAATCTTTTACAAAGACTGGGGCAAAGGTCAGCCCATCGTGTTCAGCCATGGTTGGCCGCTGTCGGCCGATGACTGGGATGCGCAGATGCTGTTTTTCCTTAATCACGGCTATCGCGTCATTGCTCATGACCGCCGCGGCCACGGCCGCTCCAGCCAGGTCGCTGAGGGTCACGACATGGATCACTATGCCGATGACCTCGCCGCGGTGACGGCGCATCTGGATTTGAAGAATGCCATTCACGTCGGCCATTCGACCGGCGGAGGCGAGGTAGTGCATTATCTAGCGCGGCATGGCGAGAGCCGCGTATCCAAGGCGGCCATCATCAGCGCGGTGCCACCTCTGATGCTGCAGACGCCGGCCAATCCAAAGGGCTTGCCAAAAAAGGTGTTCGACGACTTCATGGTGGCGCTCGCGGCCAACCGCTCGCAATTCTACCGCGACGTCGCTGCGGGTCCTTTCTACAACTACAACAAGACGGGCAAGCCGGCTGAGGCGACCATTCAGAATTGGTGGCGGCAGGGCATGATGGGCGGGGCTAAGGCTCACTACGACGGAATCGTCGCCTTCTCGCAGACCGACTTCACCGAGGATTTGAAGAAAATCTCCGTGCCGGTTCTTGTCATGCACAGCGAAGACGACCAGATCGTTCCATATGTGGCCGCCGGACCGTTGTCGGCAAAGCTTTTGAAGAATGGGACTTTGAAGACCTACAAAGGCTTCCCGCACGGCATGCCAACCACGGAAGCGGCTACAATCAACGCCGACCTGCTCGCTTTTCTGAAGGCCGATGCTAAGACTGCGGCCGCCTGAGCAAAGCGCTCGACCAGATTTTGGAAAAGACCGCCAATAGGCGGTCTTTTTTTGCTCCTGGATCTTCATGAGATAGTGGTCGATGTCTGCTATTGGCACAAAGCAGACATCAGGTAGTGCACTGCACATGTCCGCTTTCGGGGACAAAGCGAACGTCGCAATTGACGGCAAATGTCCGCTTATGACAACTGAGCGCACATTTCGGTGGGACTCTGCGCTAAAATCTTGTGGTGTGTCGTGGGACGGTTCGCGAGCGTGATCCGACTAAATCGGCGAAGCCCTCTATGGCCGCAACCCTTCACCCGACGCGCTTCGCGCGTCGACTTCTCCCAATCGATGTCGGATGTTCCGACCTCGAGCTGATAAAAGTACGGAATTCGGGTAAACCCGTATTCCGATGGGAGGGGTGAAGTGGGCGTGCAGCTGGTTTTATTTCATAGTGAGGCGGACGAGATCGATGATCACTCGCCGTGAAATATGTCAGGTCGGCGTAGCTGCAGCGGCTTTTGTCGCCGGCGGCGGTGCGTTCACTAGGGCGGTCGCGCAGCAAAGACTGACCGCAGCGGAACTGCTCAAGTTCGACGCGCTGGGGAATGTGACGCTGCTGCATGTGGCCGACATCCACGGCCAGCTGATGCCGGTTTATTTTCGCGAACCGTCGCTCAACCTCGGAGTGGGAGAGGCGCGGGAGCGCCCACCGCATCTGACCGGCGCGGCCTTTCTCAAGCATTTCGGCATACCGGCGAAGACAGCTGCAGCCTATGCGTTGACCGACCAGGAATTCGTCGCGCTGGCGAAATCCTACGGTCGAATTGGCGGGCTTGACCGTCTTGCCACTGCGGTCAAACATGTCCGTGCCGAGCGCGGTGACAAGGTTCTGTTCCTTGATGGCGGCGACACCTGGCAGGGCTCGCTCGGGTCAAATCGCAGCAAAGGCCAGGACATGGTCGATTGCATGGCGCTGCTCAGGCCTGATGCCATGACCGGCCACTGGGAGTTCACTTACGGCGAGGCGCGCGTCAAGGAGTTGGTCAAGAACCTCGGCTTTCCGTTCCTGGCGCTCAATATTCGCGACAATGAGTGGAATGAGCCGGCGTTCGAGGCCATGAAATTCTTTGAGCGGGGTGGCGTGAAGATCGCCGTGCTTGGTCAGGCGTTTCCTTATACACCGGTCGCCAATCCGCGCTGGCTGATGCCCAAGTGGTCATTCGGCATCCGGGAAGATGACGTGCGTGCCAACGTTGAGAAGGCGCGCAAGGGTGGCGCCCAGCTCGTTGTTCTGCTTTCGCACAATGGCTTTGACGTCGACCGCAAAATGGCGACCCGGGTGCCGGGCATCGACGTCATCCTGACCAGCCACACGCACGACGCCCTGCCGGAGGCAATCAAAGTCGGCGATACATTGCTGATAGCGTCAGGCAGTCACGGGAAATTTTTGTCGCGGCTGGATCTCGACGTGCAACACGGCGCGATCAAGGGTTTTCGCTACAAATTGATCCCGTTGTTCGCCGACGCGATTAAACCCGACGCAGAGATGGCCGCCGCCATTGCCAAGGCGCGCGAGCCTTACGCCAAAGAACTTCGTCGCGAAGTCGGACGCGCCGATTCCCTGCTGTACCGGCGCGGCAACTTCAACGGCACGTTCGACGATCTGATTTGTGCCGCACTGCTGAAAGAGCGGGACGCCGAAATCGCGCTCTCGCCGGGCTTCCGCTGGGGCACCAGTTTGCTGCCGGGTCAGGCAATTACGATCGAGGACATCCACAATGCGACCGCGATCACCTATCCGCAGGTCTATCGAATATCGATGACCGGCGAACGGCTCAAAGATGTGCTCGAAGACGTCGCCGACAATCTGTTCAATCCGGATCCCTACTATCAGCAAGGCGGCGACATGGTGCGCTGTGGCGGGCTCGGCTACGCGATCGATATCTCCAAGCCGATCGGGCAACGCATTTCAGCGATGACCCACCTTAAATCCGGCAAGCCAATTGATCCCAAGAAAGAATACACCGTTGCCGGCTGGGCCAGCGTGAACGAAGGAACCGAAGGTCCGCCCGTCTGGGATCTGGTCGAGCGTTTTACCGCCGCGGAGAAAACCGTCCGGATAGCGCCCAATACGAGCGTGAAAATTTCCGGGGGTTAGAGGCGATTTCCATTACATTCAAAAAAAAGAATGTAATATGAGGCTGTCTGCGAATTGAACTGCCGGGAGATCTCGTTGACAGACCCGTCCGATGCAACGGGGGCCTCGCGCCGTCGCTTTCTCGCGGCTGCCGCAGGTCTTGCCGCCGCCGTTGCACCGGCGGCGCGCGCCGACAACGCTAAAAATCTTCCGCCCAACGTTGCCGACTGGACACGCCAGCTCGGCGAGGGCGTCGGAGCGCGCGGCTATGGCACGCCATCGAAATACGAAAAGAACGTCATTCGCCGCACCGTGCCCTGGCTCACCGCCACGCCTGAGTCTTCTGTGGCCTTCACACCGCTGCATCAGCTCGACGGGATCATTACGCCGAACGGGCTGTGCTTCGAACGGCACCATGGCGGCATTGCCGAGATTGATCCCGGCGACTATCGCCTGATGCTGCATGGGCTTGTCGATAAGCCTTTGGTTTTCACGCTTGAAGACCTCAAGCGCCTGCCGCGCGTCAACAAGATCTATTTTCTCGAATGCGCGGCCAATTCCGGCATGGAATGGCGCGGCGCTCAGCTCAATGGCTGCCAATACACGCACGGCATGATTCATTGCGTTCAATATACCGGCGTGTCGCTGAAGGTTTTGCTGGAGCAGGCCGGCCTTAAATCTAACGCGAAATGGATCATGGCGGAGGGGGGCGACGCAGCGGCTATGAACCGATCCATTCCGCTTCGCAAAGCGCTGGACGATTGCATGGTCGCCTACCGAATGAATGGCGAAATGCTGCGCCCCGAACAGGGCTATCCGGCGCGCCTGGTCGTGCCGGGCTGGGAAGGGAATGTGTGGGTGAAATGGCTGCGCCGCATCAAGGTCGGCGATCAGCCCTGGTTTACGCGCGAGGAAACGTCGAAATATACGGATCTCCTTGAAAACGGAAAAGCGCGCCAGTTCACGTTCATCATGGATGCAAAGTCGGTGATCACGTCACCGTCGCCGCAAGCGCCCGTGAAGCAGAAAGGCTTCAACGTCATATCCGGTCTCGCCTGGTCCGGGCGCGGCGCGGTCAGGCGCGTCGATATCTCGCTCGACGGCGGACGCAATTGGCGTACGGCACGGCTCGATGGTCCGGTCCTCGATCGGGCCTGCGCGCGCTTTTATTACGAGTTCGACTGGAACGGCGAAGAGCTGCTGCTGCAGTCGCGCGCGATGGATGACACCGGCTATGTGCAGCCGAGCAAGGATGCGTTGCGCAAAATCCGCGGTGTCAATTCGATCTACCACAACAACGGCATCCAGACCTGGGCGCTCAAGCCGGACGGGGAGGTCGAGAATGTCGAGGTCGGGTAGGCACATCGTCATGCTTGCGGCGACACTGGTACTCGTCGTGCCGGTGTTCGCGCAGGGCAAAAAGGACACGGCCAGAAACTACGGTATCGGGCACGTTGCGACGGCCGAGCAGATTGCCGGTTGGAACATAGACATACGTCCCGACGGGCAAGGCGCCCCCCCCGGCCGCGGTTCGGTCAAGGAGGGCGAAAAGGTCTATCTCGATAAATGTGCCGCATGTCATGGCGAGTTCGGTGAAAGCGCAGGACGCTGGCCAGCCACTCGCGCAAGGCAAGGGCACGCTTGCCTCGCATGACCCGGTGAAGACCGTTGGCTCGTATTTCCCGTACCTTTCAAGCGTGTTCGATTATGTCCGGCGAGCAATGCCGTTTGGCGATTCTCAATCGCTCACGAACGACGAACTCTATGCGGTGGTTGCTTACGTGCTCAATCTTAATGACATCGTCGACGACAAATTTGTGCTGTCGAGAGATACCTGGGCGCAGTGAAGATGCCCAACCAGGACGGATTATACGATGACGACCGCGAGAAGACCGAGAAGGCCTTCTGGAATCCCAATCCTTGCATGAAAAACTGTGGCCCGCCGCTGAAGATTACCGGCCGAGCGCAGGCAGTCGGCGTAACCCCGGACGAGAAGACGCAAAAGCGTGGGGTGGAGTAGCGTCCCGGCATCATTTCGAATATGACATTCCGGCAAATTCTGACGTCGAGCCGGGTTTTCTCATGGCCAAACTCAATTTATCCGTCGCGATCGGCCCTTATGACCGCACGCGCGCGCTGATTGATGGCACCGTGCAAATCGACGGTGTCAAGCCGGCTTGCATGACATTGTCGCCCGAGGAGATCTTCTTCCGCGCGTTCCGGCAGGCTGAATTCGATATTTGCGAGCTGTCGCTGTCGAGTTTCACGGTCAAGACCGCACAGGGCAATTGCCCTTATGTTGGCGTGCCGGCATTCGTTTCGCGCGCGTTCCGCCATACGTCGATCTATGTACGCACCGACCGCATCAAGAAACCGGCTGATCTCAAAGGGAAAAGAGTCGGTGTGCCCGAATATCAGCTCACCGCAAACGTTTGGGCGCGCGCGATTCTGGAAGACGATCATG
Organism: uncultured Alphaproteobacteria bacterium; assembly: GCA_963820805.1. Taxonomy (GTDB): domain Bacteria; phylum Pseudomonadota; class Alphaproteobacteria; order Rhizobiales; family Xanthobacteraceae; genus Pseudolabrys. The sequence goes on along the minus strand of CAWGBH010000009.1, from coordinate 376,271 downwards.
GCGTAAAACCCGCGGACATTCATTGGGTGCGCGGCGGTATCGAGGATGCGGATCGACCGGAGAAGATCAGCATAAAGTTGCCGGCCGATGTGAAGCTGGAGGACGCCCCCAAGGGGAAGTCGATTTCTACGCTTTTGGCGGAGGGCGCGATTGATGGTTTCATCGCGCCGCGTCCCCCATCTTTGCCCAAGGAAACCCCGAATGTCGGCTGGCTGTTTCCAGATCCGGTGGCGGCGGCAAAGGACTATTTCAAGCGAACCAGCATTTTCCCGATCATGCATCTGGTCGGAGTGCGGCGGACGCTTGCGGAGAAGCATCCTTGGCTACCGGGGGCCGTGTTCAAAGCATTTGAACAGGCAAAGAAAGTAGCGCTGGACCAGTTGAGCGACACGTCGGCAACAAAAGTGACTTTGCCCTTCGTCGAAGAGCGTCTGATGGAAGCGCGTGCGCTCATGGGCGAGGATTTTTGGTCCTACGGCGTTGCAGGCAACCGTAAAACGCTGGAGACCTTCCTGCGTCACCATCATTCACAAGGGCTATCGCCGCGTTTAGTGACGCCGGAGGAACTGTTCCATCCTGGGACGCTTGAAACATTCAAGCTGTAGGGTTTTCAATGGCCAATCTTCGTATCTTGAGCGGCGGAGCGCCGAAGGAAATTTTCCTGAAGTTGACGCCGCGATTTGAGCAGCAGTCAGGCAACAAAGTCGAATTTATATTTGCGGTGATGTCGGCCTTGCGAAGCAAGGTTGCGGCGGGTGAATTGGCTGACGTGCTCGTCATGCCGACGAATATTCTGGATGAGTATCAAAACGCCGGCGCGGTTCGTGGGCAAGGGCGCGCCATCCTTGGGCTGGTCAGCGTGAACGCGGTGGTGCGAACCGGCGCGCCGAAGCCGGACCTTTCAACGCCCGACAAAGTCAAGCAGGCGATCCTCAACAGCCGCGCGATTACCCACGCCACACCCGGTGCCACGCCCAGTGGCACGCACATGGGCAAGCTGATCGAGCAAATGGGCATTGCTGACCAGATGAAGGGCAGGATCATTCACCGACCCGCGCTTGAAGGTGGTGTGCAACTCGTCGCGAGCGGGGAGGCTGACATCGGCTTCTACCCGAAGAGCGAGGTGATCAATACGGATGGCCTGACCCTTGCGGGTCCCCTGCCGCCATCGATGCAGCTCACGACTGTTTATGGAGCCGCGGTGACTGGTGCCAGCACCGCAGCGGATGCGAGTTCGGGATTTATTGCGTTTATGGCCGACCCGGCACATCGCGCCGAGTGGACGCTGGCAGGCTTCGACCCGCCGCCCTAGACCTTGGCGGGTTTGAGCTTGACGTGGATATTCTTCTCTTGCGTGAAAGCGAGCATCTCTTCGAAGCACTCTTCCCGGCCAAGCCCCGACTGCTTGAAGCCGCCGAAGGGCGCACCAAGAAAGTGTTTGCTCACTTCATTGACCCACACATAGCCGGCTTGGACTGCAAGCGCAGTCCGATGTGCCGTCGAAAGATCGTTGGTCCAAATCGAGGCCGTCAGGCCGTATTCGACCGAGTTGACGGTTTCCAACATTTTTGCCTCGTCAGTCCATTTAAATACGCCAAGGACGGGCCCGAAAATTTCTTCGCGCGCGATCCGGTTCTTTTCCGTCACGGCAAAGACCGTCGGTTCGATAAAATACCCGTTCTTAAGTGCGGGATCGGCTGGGGGCCCGCCACCGGTGATGAGTTCCGCACCTTCGCTCTTTGCGGACTCGATGAAACTCATCACCCGGTCAAATTGCTGCTTTGAAACGATGGCGCCCATCGTTGTCGCAGGATCGGTCGGGATGCCGGGTTTGTAATATTTTATCTTCTCTTTTACGCGCGTGACCACAGCCTGATAAATCGACTCGTGGATGAAAGCGCGGCTTGTGGACCCGCAGGATTGCCCGCACCAGGTAAAATTCATGCCGCCGATGACGGCTGCGGCAACTTCATCCGGATCCGCGTCGCTGAAAGCGATCAAAGCATTTTTGCCACCCAGTTCGAGCATGGTGCGCTTGACGGTGTCGGACGCGGCTTTCATGACGGCGCGGCCGGTCGGGACGCTGCCAATCAGCGCAATCATCGCGACGTCTGGATGGCTTGCCAGTCTTTGCCCGGCTTCGCGTCCGCCGGGCACGACGTTGAAAACGCCAGCCGGCAATAAGCCACCGATCAGCTCAGCAAGGCGTAGCGAGGACAAAGGAGCCTGCTCCGGCGGCTTCACCACCACCGTATTGCCGGCGGCGAGGGGGGCCGCCGACTTGCCCGCGCAAAACATGAATGGGTGGTTGAAAGGGATGATGCGGCCGACGACCCCGAGTGGATCCCGCACCGAAAAGTTGACGACATCCGGGCCCATGGGAATTGATGAGCCCTTCATCTCGGTGACAAAGCCGGCGAAGAAATCCATCTGCGCGGCAGCGATCATCGCGTCGCTGACCATTTCTTTGACCGGATTGCCGCAGTCGGCGGCATCGATCATGGCGAGTTCATTGGCGTTCTGACGCAGGACTTCTGCGATACGGCGAAGAATTCTGGCCCGTTCGAGCGGCAGCACGCGCCGCCATTCCTTGAAGGCGACCTTCGCTGCCGCGACCGCGGCGTCAATATCGTCGGCTCCGGAATCCGCAACCTTGCCGAGCGATTGGCCGGTGCCTGGGCTGATCGTGTCGACATAGCGGCCGGCCTTTGGCTCGTGCCAGGCGCCGGCATAATAGGGGCCGCGGTTTTTAGGAAGCACAACGGCTTGTGCGGAGGCGGATTGCGGAGAAACTGCGGTCGTCATGCTACTCACCCTGACGTAATGCGGCGCGTGCCGCTTATTTGCGTGGCGGAATTTGAATCAATTCCGCAATCTGTTCTTTGCTGAGCGGCGTCGGAATGAACTTCAGGTTCACCGCTTCCGGAATCAACGTATCGAGGCCATGAATTTGGTCTGGATTGACCAAACTTTTTGGAAAAAACTCGTCCCGAACTCGCTTGGCCATGGTTTCCGGGACGCCAACGAACTCTGCGTAGTCTTTGATGACCTGCGGGTTGTCCGAGTAAATATAGTCGATCGATTCGCGATAGGCGCGCATGAAGCGCTCAAGCACGTCTTTTCGATCTTTCAGAACGGCAGCGTTAGCGACCAGGACCCTGATGGTCTGGCCGCGGACGAGGGCGGCGTCGGTCGCCTTGGCGACGATGTGGATCTTGCCATCCTCGATCTCCTTGAGACCGAACGGTGGCGAGGCCCAGCCGACGTCGACTTGATCGGTCATGACTGCTGTCAGCGTCGCGCTCGGAGAGCCGGTGGTCTGGGTTTTGGCGCCGGTGAGTTTGTATTCGTCAATAAACGCCCGCACCACACTGTGCGTCGATGATCCATTGCTTGAGTAGGCAATCGTATGTCCGTTCGTGTCTTTGAGCGTTTTGATGTCGGGATTTTTGGCATACCAATAATCGGCGGCGCCGGTCGCCTGTGCGCCGACGATCCGCACCGGAGCGCCCTTCGCATAGGCTGCCATCGCGCCGAGAGTTCCGACCGCGAGCCCGAGATCCACGCCGCCGGCAATCACCGGCTGCAGAGTCTCGCCACTCCCCGAAGTGTAAATCATCTCGAGTTGAAGGCCGTGTTTCTTGAAAATGCCGGCCTTTTCGCCGAGATGGGTGATCGCGGTATCCCAATTGCCGCGCTGGCCAATCGTCATCTTCACAAGATCATCGGCAGCGGCTGAGCCGCTGAGGGCGCTGATCGCAATTGCAGCGGCGCCGAACATATGAAATCGTTTCATGGCGTCTCGTCCCTTTTTGCCGAACGATTTAATTTCTTTTGATGGTGTGCAATCCGCCAAGACGGCCGACCAGCGCATTCCCACCGATTGCCAATACGAATAGCACGATCAGCATGGCGTACATCCGCGGCATATCGAAGGTACTGTAGGCATTGATGATGAGAAAGCCGATACCTTTATTCGATAGTTTTGTCTCGGCGAGAAGCGTGCCAATCAGCGCTACACCCAAGCCGAGTCGGATGCCGTTGACGATCGGGTGCCGCATGGCAGGCAAGTAAATTTTGACAATCATCTGCGCGGTCGAAGCGCGGAAACTTTCTCCAACGCGGACAAGCACTTTGTCGATCTGGCGCATTCCGGCGGCGACCGAGAGCGCGATCGGGAAGAAGCAGGACAGAGTTCCAAGCGCGACTTTGGATTCGGAGCCGACTCCGAACCACATGATCATGACGGGAAAGAAAATGATCTTGGGTGTCGGACCCAAATAGTAGATGTAGTTTTCGAAGGCCTTCGAGAGAAACTTGTTGCTGCCGAGGAGAATACCAACGGCAACGCCGGAAATTCCACCGATTGCCACCGCGGCTCCGACTTCGGCGGCCGTGACGCCCAGATTGTAATAAAAACTTTGTCGCGTCAGCAGATCGACCAGCGCACGCCCGATGGCCAATAACGAGGGAACCACGTCCCGATAAAGCCATCCGGAGTGGGCGAGAAACTCCCATATCGCCAACAAACTCAGAATGATGGCGACGCGCAGCAGCGTCACCGGGCTTACAAGTGGCGCGGCGACCGCCGCCTGTCTCAATCGACCGGTCTCAGCCATCGCTCGGCCTTCTCCAGCGCCATAAAGAACAGCACGCTGATTAAAATCACGAAGCAGATCGCGGCATAAGTGCCGGCGAGATCGTAGCGTTCGGCCAGATCATTGATGAGTTGACCAAGGCCGCCGTAGTTGATCAGGAATTCGACCCCCACAACGTTGATGAGTGCGAATATCAATCCCAGCCGCACGCCGACAAAGATTGTCGGCAGAGCCGCCGGGAACAGGATTTTCCAAAATTGCTGGGTGCTTGTCAGGTTGAAGCTCCTGCCGACATTGACCAACACTTTGCGCGTGCTCGCCATCCCTTCGATCGTCTTGAGGATTACGGGAGGGAGCGCCGCGACGAACCCCATCATGATGATGGTCCAGGCATTGCGGCCAAAGATGACCATGAACAACGGGTAAGCCAGGACGACTGGCGCGGCGGCAAGCGCTGCAACCCACGTTTCGCAAGCCTGCTGGAGCAGGCGATAGCGGTGCATGAGCACGCCGCCGGCGACGCCGAACACGGTGATCATCACTCCGGCGGTTAAACATTCGCCTGCGGTGATCATGAAGCGCCTGAACACATGCTCCTCAACAATAACTCGCCAAAAGCTGCCGCCGATTTCGGAGGGGGGCGGCACGATAAAGCGGCTGATGACGTCACCGCGGATCAAGATCTCCATAAGCAAGAGGAACGCGAAAAGGGTGCCGGCGCCTACTGCGGCGGGGGCCCAATCGCGAGAACCTCTCCGGACGACGGCGGCTGTCATGACGCCGTGCCTTCATGATGCAGCACGTGCGCCTCTTCGTCCTTCATGCCGCGGCTGGCTTCTTCGCGCAGGTCGCTCCAAATCTCCGCGACGTAGCGGCCGAAGGCTTCGCTTCCGACAATCTCCGACGTGCGCGGTCTCGGCAACTTGATGTCGACGATGCGTTTCACCTTTCCAGGCCGGTAGGTCATCACCAGGATTCGGTCCGACATTTGGACCGCCTCGGTGATGTTGTGCGTGATGAGGAGTGTGGTTTGCTTCAACTGCTGCTGGATTTGCAACACCTTGTCGCCGAGGAGGAGCCGTGTCTGCTCGTCGAGAGCGGCGAACGGCTCGTCCATCAGCAAAATTTTCGGCTCAGAGGCGAGGGTACGAGCAAGAGATACGCGCTGGCGCATGCCTCCGGACAATTCACCGGGATAGCGGTTTTCGAAGCCGTCGAGGCCCACCAGCTTGATGAAATGCCGTGCGCGTTCGGCGCGCTTTGCCTTCGGCATTCCTACAAGTTCGAGCGGAAAAGCGACGTTGTCCGTGACGGTGCGCCACGGAAAGGTCAATTCCTCCTGGAACACCATCCCGATCGACTTGTGAGGACCCGAAATCGTTTCACCTGCGACGCTCACGACTCCGTCGTGATTGCCGAGCAATCCACCGATGACATTGAATAAGGTCGACTTACCGCAGCCGGAAGGCCCGATGACCGAAAGGAACTCGCCGGACCTGACATTGAAAGAGACATGATCGACCGCCGTCACCACCCCTTCGGATGTTTCGAAACGCACAGAGATATCGTCGGCCACCAGAATGGCGTCTCCGACTGCGGAAGCGGGCGGCATCGCGGCTCTACTCACTCTTGCGCGTCATCGCCGCGGTCGTTGCGGCGGTGTATCCGGGTTCAACACGTACGTCGACGATCGCGACAGCGCCAGATTCGACCGCGGCAATTGCCTTTTCAAAAGTCGGCATGAGGTTGGCAATCGAATTCACCGGCCCGAAACCCTGGGCACCTTGCGCGCGTGCGATCGCAGCCAGGTCGATGTCGGGCTCCGATATCCGTTGACCGACCCACCGGTTTTCGATCGGGCGATTGCGCATGCGGGCAACGCGCTCCTGATGGAGTTCGTCGTTAAAGAACGACCGGTTGTTCGCAACGACGATCAATAGCGGAATGCGGTAGTGAGCTGCGGTCCAAAGCGCGGTGACTCCCATCAAAAAATCGCCATCGCCGCAGACGGCGACAGGCAGGCGACCACTGTCCTTGAGAGCGAGGGCGGCGCCAACCGATATACCGGGGCCACCGCCGACACCGCCACCGCCATCCGATCCGAGATAGTCTAGCGGATGGCGAAAATGCCAGCTGGCGCCGTTCCATGACAGGGAAATGTGAGTCAGCGACGTCGGACGTTCGCCAACTGCCCGGCGCAGCGCGTCGGCAAGGTGATCGACAGTGAGTTTGCCCTCGCCGAGCTTGGGAAATTCCTTGGTGCCGGACGGTAGTGCGCGCGGCCCACTGGGCCCGAGCGCGGCGATCAGCGCGGGGACGGCGGCATCCGGCTCGCAGGCAATGAAAACATCGACCGGAGGAAGGCCCTGGTAGTCCATGCTCCAACCGTTATGCAGGCGATGATCGACGGAGACCTGCACAATCTTTGCGGCAATGTTTCCGCCAACCGCTTTGAAGGTCCCGGCAACATCAACCCAATCGAGGCTGAGAATAACGTCCGCATTTCGAATTGCGTCTGCCGCTTCTGGCGAGAGTACCGTTCCGCCGGGCGCACCCGCGTGCAAGGCGTGGTCGGTTGGAAACGATGCACCGATCTTGAGATCAGTCACGACACGAGCATTGAGTCGCTCTGCGAGCGAGACGCGGGCATTCCAAGCGTCGACGCTTCGCGACACGCGTCCAGTGAGGATCACAGGATTCTTGGCATTTCGCAGAAGTTCCGAGGCCAGCTTGATCACATCCGCCGGAGCCGCACTTTCGACCACCGGCATGAATCGTTTGGCATCAATGGGCGTCACCGGCTCGGCGAGTTTGCTCTCCTGCATTTCGGCGTCGAGGTTGACGTACGTCGGTCCGCGCGGCGCAGTGTTGGCAATCCAGTTTGCACGCAGCACAGCTTCCCGCGCGGCCACCGGTGACGCCGGTTGATCGTCCCATTTGGTGTAATTCCGGATCAATGCGCCTTGATCGCGTGCGGTGTGGATCCAATCGATCCACGGTCTGCGTTTCGTCGCGTCAACCGGGCCGGTGGCGCCGAGCACCACCATCGGCATGCGGTCGCACCAGGCGTTGAAAAAAGCCATCGTCGCGTGCATTAGGCCGACGTTAGAGTGCACGGCAGCGGCCATCGCCTTGCCGGTCACCTTGGCATAGCCATGTGCGATAGCGACCGCGCTTTCCTCATGCAGGCAGAGAAGCATCTGCGGGCGTTCATTGCCGAGATAATTGACCAAGCTGTCGTGCAGCCCGCGATAGCTCGCGCCAGGATTGAGGGCGATATAGGGAATGTCGGTCGCACGCAGCGCATCTGCCACCACGTCGCTGCCGAAGCCAGGCGCATTGACGCCTGCGGGAACCGGCCGATCGATTTTCGACAAGGTTTCACCGGCTGAGCGTAACTTGGTGCTATCGCTTCTATTACTCGACACGTTCTGGGTCCCGATATAGGCCGCCCGGCGGGCGGATGGGCGGCATCCAACCGGATTACGAGCCCTGACGCAATCGGGAGAGTAACTTCAGGCCGGCATAGCCGTCGGCCGGATCCATACCGACTTTTTTCTGGTAGGCAAGGACGGCCTTGATTGTGTCACTGCCGGCGCGGCCGTCGATGCCATCGGTTTTGAAGCCCTGCTCATTGAGCCGGCGTTGAATTTCCTTGACCTCTTCGAATGTCGGCGCGCGTTCCCCGCCGGGAAACTGGTGGTGGAACGGCGGGTCGCCGCGGATGAGTTCGCCGAGATGGCAAAGTGCCAGCGTGTAGCTGGTCGAGGGGTTGTAGGAATGAACCGCTCTGAAATTTTGGCCGACCAGAAATGCCGGCCCACCGGACACAGGGAGCCAAAGTTTGACCTGATCGGCGGGCCGCGCGAATACTTTGCCATCGGCGCGACGCACTCCGAGTTCTTCCCACTTAGAGTAGGTGCGCGTGGTTCGATTGTTTGCAAGGCGGGTTTGCTTTGCGTTGAGAGTCACTTCGCAGCCCCAAGATTCGCCGCGCCGGTATTTTCCCCGTTCCACCAGATAGCGCGCGGTGCCGGCCAATAAATCGTCCGGTTTTCCAAACGGCGAGGCGCGTCCGTCGTGGTCGTAGTCGACTCCCATGTGCAGCCAGACTTCCGGCATCCACTGGGTGTGACCCATGGCGCCAGCCCACGACCCCACCATGTCTGCGGGCTGCGCCCAACCCCGATCGACAATGGTCAGCGCATTAAGCAGCTCGGCTTCCCAATAGCTTCGGCGACGGGACTCTCCCCAGGCCAAGGCAGCCAGCGCCGGGATCACCGGCCGCATATATTTGGGATTGGCTATGACATCGCCGAAAGACGATTCCATTCCCCAAAAGCCAAGCAAGATGTAGCGGTCGACGCCGTAGTCCTTCTCTATCCGTGAAAGCAGGCTGGCATATTCTTTCGCGCGCTCTTTACCGGTGCTAACGCGCCATCCGGAACAACGTCGGTTGATGTATTGCCACATCAGCTCGGTAAATTCCGGTTGCGACCGGTACTCTTCAAAAACGCTGACGTCGGGTGTCAGCGTAAGCATCACCCTGTCGTAAGTTTGTTCAGAGATTCCACGGCTGATGGCGCGAGCGCGAAAATTTGCGACCCAGTGCGCGAAGGCAGGCGATTGCGCACCGAAAGTGCGGTTATTAAATGCAAGCCACGCGGTGCTCGCGAGCGCTGCAGTCAGCAGGGCGCGACGCGTCGTGGTCGAGGCGGGCAGGGCCGTCCGATAAATTCGTGACATCGCAACATTCTAGTTGCAGCGCGCATATTCTCAATGCGCGCGGCGCGTTAATTGTCGCGATGGCTGCGTCTTTTGCGCACATGCCGCGTTTTTTTGTGGGGCTTTTCCTTCACGATGTGCGGCTTCGTTGTTGGCGAGACCTCCGGTTGCGCCGAAGAAACCTGCGCCTCTGCAGGCTTTTCGTCGGGGTGCTGGATGACCGGAGGGATGCCAGCAAGGGTTGGCATCGGATCCCCGTCTTTGATTTCAGTTCCGCGTGCGCCGATGAGCCGCTCATAGGCGGAAACCAGCGTCATGTACGGGTTCACAAATACCCATCCGACTTTTGTCGGCACCTGCATGTCGAAATGCAGGTGATAGGTCGTGCCGCGTTCGCCGTTGTTGTAGTTGCCGACTTTGCCGATCGCTTCGCCTGCGTGAACCAACTTTCCGCTAACGATCCCATCGGCGTCGAGTAGATTTGGATTCATGTGCATGTAGCGCACACGCACATGCGCGTCCGCCGTATTGACGAACAGATAGACGGCCTCCTGCTTACGAGCACGTAAAATAAAGCCATCATGGGCGGCCACAATTTCATGCTGATAAGGCAAACACCGATCGGCGCCGTCATTAAAAAGCGTGCAGGAGCTCGGACGAATATCCTGGCCCTGATGGCCCTCTCCGCCAGGACATTGGCCAACGAAATAATGGCGGTGCTCGCAAAAATTATCGCGCCACGGGTAAGAGTAGTTGCCTGGAGCACTCTCGTTGAAGGCCAGCGGCCGTCCATTCACGTTGCACGAATACGGCTGATCCTTTCTGCGCGGGTTGCGAACAGAGCGGCCAGTGAAATCGCAATCACCCCAATTATTGAAAGATTGGGAATTTGCGAAGTCGGGGGCGTCTTTCAAAGGAAAGCGCAGGCGCGCATAGACGGTATAATCGGCACGACCGCCGAGGTCCTTTTTTAAGCCCGTATTGGGAATCAAAGAGCCGGGACTAAAGTATGTAAACTCCTTCGAAACATCTTTTGGCCTGTCCAACGGAACCGTATCGGCGGACACGTGCGCGGTACTGGGCCCACCGCCGGCCAATTTGAGCGCGCGCAGGAAGCGTTCCATCACGCGGTCCGCTTGCTTACAAGTGAGAATTTTTGTGCGCGGCCGCGCGTCGAGACAATAAATCGCGGCGACATAAGTCACGCCAAATCGTTCGAAACCGTAGCGAATATAAGATTCGTGCAAATAGCGGCGGATGCCTGGGAAATCGTCTTGGAGGGTCTTCACCAATTCGCCCTCTGGCAGAGCAGGGCCATCAAGCTGATACGTCGCAGCGAGACCCGAGAACAAGACGTAGACCGGATCCGCATAGCGAATATCGGAAAGCTCGGCGACATCCGAAAGCGTCAGGGCAAATGCCGAATCGTAGCCGGCCGGGCCAGTTACGAAAAATTTCGTTGCGCGAAAGCCCGACCGCATGAAGTGGTCGGCTTTCTCGGCCACTTTGTCCGGAGAAATATCTGGATTGGCCGCCCTTTCTTTAGCGAAGCCGTCGATATCAAAAGGCAAAAGGACGGGAACCGAACTGTTCGCAATGCCGGGGAACCCTAGTTCGGCTGTCTTATTGCTCTCTGAAAACGCTTCCGCTGCCGAACCTGGATGCGAGGCAAGGGCCGCCGCCGCCGCGTCCCAATCGGCTCGAGCGACGGAGATATGCGGCTCTCTCATTTCCTCCGCAGGCGCGGCGCCGGAAATGAATAAAGCGAGGCCAACAAGTACGGCGCGTTTCAATCCTGCTTCCCTCGTTCCGCCCCGCCAGCCAAGGGTCGATGCGATTCCGAGGCACGAGTTAAGGGCATTGAACCGCGGCATACAAGGGTCGGATCCTGGTGTAGGGTGCGCCGCAGCGGCGTTGGGTCGTCGTAAAGCGTCGGAGGTTGACTGAAATGACCGTGCGCGAAGTAAATCTAACGGCGGCATCGAGCGCCGATCGCGAACCTGAGATCATTGAGAGCGGCGGTACCGCACGCGTGCATCTGACGCTTGCCACTACCGACTACGACCATGTGCGGGATCTGGTGAATGGCATCGTACGGCCAGAGGGGACCGTGCTTACCGCCTTCGTGCTTCCGGTCGAAGAAATCTTCTACAGGTTTATTAAAAATCGGGAATGGGACGTGTCGGAAATGTCCTTTGGCAAGTTCATCGGGTATGCCTCGCAAGGCAACTCTCCGTTTGTGGGGATCCCGGTCTTTCCGTCACGCGTGTTCCGCCATTCAGCATTCTATGTCCGCAGCGATCGCGGCATTTCCACTCCGAAGGATCTGGAAGGCAAGCGCGTTGGCATTCCCGAGTGGGCGCAGACAGCTGGCATTTACGCGCGCGGGTACTTGTCGGAAACCGCGGGTGTCGATTTGCGCAAGATCCACTGGGTGCAGGCGGGCATGAATCAGGCGGGACGGGAGGAAAAAGTCGAGTTCAAACTACCGGCCGGAATTCAATATGAGCAGCGTCGCGATACCAGCATCAGCGATATGCTGTTGTCCGGTGAAGTGGACGCAGCAATTTCGGCGCGGGTCCCTGATGCCTTCAACAAAGGTGGCGGCAAGATTGTGCGGCTCTTTCCGAATTATCGTGCCGAGGAGATGCGTTACCACGCCGAAACTGGCATCTACCCCATTATGCACGTGATCGCGATCCGCCGCGCTGCATTCGAACGATATCCCTGGATCGCGATGAATCTGTTCAAGGCTTTCGATGAAGCAAAGGGGCGCAGCCTGGAGCGAATCCAGGATTTGACGGCGTCTCGCATTCCTGTGCCCTGGGCGGCAGCGATCGCCGGCGAATTAGGTGAGAATTTTGGCGACGACCCGTTTCCTTACGGCCTGGAAGAAAACCGCAAGACCCTCGATGCGTTCTGTCGTTTTGCGCACGCCCAGGGCGTAACCGAAAAGCGGCTTACGCCCGATGATCTATTTCCAAAGGAAGTGCGCAGCAGCGTACGTGTTTAGTCTTTAGCGCGTTCGGTGTAGGAACCATCGGCGGTGCTCACCACGACGCGGGTACCCACAGTAATGTGGGTCGGCACCATGGTGCGTACACCGTTCGACAGCTTCGCCGGCTTGAACGATCCAGAGGCGGTCTGCCCCTTCATCGCGGGCTCGGTGTCGACGATTTCAAGCGTCACCTTCTGCGGCAGTTCGATGGCGACCGGAACACCTTCGTGCACGCTCAAGTTCACGACCATGCCTTCCTGTAGATAAACTGCCTGGTCGCCAACCACATCCGCCGACACTTGCACTTGATCAAAGTTTTCCTGGTTCATGAAATGGAAGCCGTCGCCATCCTGATAGAGGTATGAGAAATCATGATCCTCGACATGGGCGCGTTCGACCTGGTCGGTTGTCTTGTAGCGCATCTGGGTCTTCACGCCGTCGGAAATGCGGCGCATATCGACCTGGGTTGTTGGCGTGCCCTTGCCGGGATGAAAATTTTCCGCATTAAGGACGACATAGAGCTTGCCATCGAGATCGACGATGTTGCCCTTGCGGAGCGATGAAGCGATGACTTTCACGGTAACGATCCTTGACTTGTGGGTGGCGGCAGGCCGCGGTTTCGGGGCGCACCATAGCGATCTTCTCGCCCGATGCCAGCTTTTCCGGCAAGCTGTTCGATCGAGGTAAATGTGCCAAAAAGCCCACCATTCTGGAACGCGGGCTCCCATGCCGCCCGCAGGACTTTCCTCCTCGCGCGCGGCCGTATTACCGCAGCCGTGCGGGCATGGTTCGCCAAGCGTGACTTTGTCGAGGTCGAGACGGCCACTCTTCAGGTCTCCCCCGGTAACGAGACCCACCTACATGCCTTCGCTACCGAACTGGTTGGACAAGGCGGCGAGCAGCGGCAGCTTTATCTTCGGACGTCGCCGGAATTCGCGTGCAAAAAGCTTTTGGCAGCGGGCGAGAGACGGATCGTCGATTTCGCCCGCGTCTTTCGCAATCGGGAACGTGGAGCACTGCACCACCCCGAGTTCACGATGCTGGAATGGTACAGGGCGAACGAGAATTATGAGACGTCTGATGGACGACTGTGCGGCGCTGCTCGCTGAGGCGGCACGCGTTACCGGCAAAAAGGAGTTCGTCTATCGCGGCAAGTCAGTCGATGCACACGCATCGCCGGAACGTCTTACGGTGGCGGAGGCCTTTGCGCGGCACGCCGGAATCGATCTTCTGGCGACCGTCAGCGGAAATAGGGGCGAGCGGGACGCGCTTGCTGCTGAGGCGGCGAAAGCCGGTGTGGCTATAGCAAAAGACGATAGCTGGGGCGACATTTTCAGCCGCATCCTTGCCGAGCGCGTCGATCCGCACCTCGGCGTCGGTCGGGCGACCATACTATATGAGTATCCATTACCGCTGGCGGCATTGGCGCGCGCGAAGCCTGGAGACGAAAAGGTCGCTGAACGCTTCGAACTTTATGTATGTGGAATTGAGCTTGCGAATGCGTTCGCCGAACTCACGGACGTTGACGAGCAAAGGGCTCGTTTCGAGGTTGCAATGGCAGAAAAACAACGGATCTATGGCGAACGCTATCCCGTGGACGAAGACTTCCTCGATGCATTGGCGCAAATGCCAGCCGGCAAGCGGTATTGCACTCGGGTTCGACCGGCTGGTGATGCTTGCAAGCGGCGCGCGGGAAATCGGGCAGGTGATCTGGACGCCCGTTGTCGAGCCGTAATCTGAATTGAACAGGGACAAACGATGACAACTCTACGCACGACTGCCCAGTTGTATGAGCGGGGGCTGATATCGGAAGAGCGAATATCTGCATTGGATAAAGTTGCTGTGCGCTATGCGGTTGCGCTTCCGGAGACATTGGCACAGTTGGTCGACGCGGCCGATCCCAATGATCCGATAGCCCGGCAGTTTATCCCCGACGCGGCGGAACTCGAACTTCAGCCGGAGGAAGCCGGTGATCCAATCGGTGATGAAGCGCATAGTCCGGTGGAGGGAATAGTCCATCGCTACCCCGACCGTGTGCTGCTGAAAGTCACCCACATTTGCGCGGTCTATTGCCGGTTTTGTTTTCGCCGGGAAATGATTGGTCCGGGAAAACCGGTTGCACTGACGCCGAAAGTTTTGACTGGCGCGATCGATTATATCCGGAGTCATCCCGAGATTTGGGAGGTGATCCTTACGGGCGGCGATCCGCTCATCATGTCTTCGCGGCGGTTACGTGCTGTGATGGAGGCCCTTTCCAAAATCGATCATGTCAAAGTCATTCGGATCCATACGCGCGTTCCAATCGCCGATCCGGAGCGGATAACGTCCGGGCTGGTGCGGGCGCTCAAGGTGAAAGGCAAGCCCACTTACGTTGCCGTACATGTCAATCATCCGCGCGAACTCAGCGCGCCGGCGCGTGCGGCTTGCGCGCGTTTAGCCGATGCCGGAATTCCGTTGGTTTCGCAGACAGTCTTGCTCAGGGGAGTTAATGACAGGCCGGAAGTCATGAGCGAGCTCATGCGGGCTTTGGTCGAATGCCGAATCAAGCCGTACTACCTGCACCACGGTGATCTCGCACCGGGAACCGCCCACCTACGAACCGATATTGCGTCGGGGCAGGAACTGGTGCGCAACATGCGTGGCCAAATTTCGGGGCTGTGCCAGCCGACGTATGTACTTGATATTCCCGGCGGCTACGGGAAGTCACCGATCGGTCCAAATTACATTCAGCACGCGAGTCCGGATGGTGTCGTTGTCGAGGATTTCCGCGGACGCCGGCACGCCTATCCGTTGGTCAACGCTGAGTTCCGCTAGCAATCAACGGGTCGAGGGCTAATGCCGAATCGATAAAACGTCGAGCAACGCGGCCGCGACGGCGAGACTGGCGAACCCGATGAACACCACGGCAATCACGACGTGCCAAATAAAGGCCACGTCACGCCGGAGAGCAGCCACCACGTTCTTGCTACTGATCATCGCCTGATGCTCCCCCTGAAGAGCTAGCTGCAGGACAGCTAACTGTACCTGTAAGGAATCATCCGGCCCATAATTTGTATGTTAAAAAATGCGTGATTAGCGTCGCATACACGCATAGCAGCTATGAAAACCACAACTTTAGTGACGCGCTCGGCGATTTAAGCGCCCGTCGGCCTGACTGGCCCAGCGCCGGTACCATCGTGTGTATTGAAATTGAACGGAACGAATCGGAACCCGAAGCGCGTTTCGGTCCGCGATTGGGCTGGGTCGCTTTTGACCCAAGGTGGTCACTACCCGCCGACGGCAAATCAGACTTCGCTCTAACCCAAATAGCGGTCGCCACAGCCCAAGTTTTTGAAGGCCATTTCAGCCAGGCTGTCTGAGCTGCGGACATCCGCTGCTCGGCTGCATGACTCAATCGCGC
Organism: uncultured Alphaproteobacteria bacterium; assembly: GCA_963820805.1. Lineage (GTDB taxonomy): Bacteria > Pseudomonadota > Alphaproteobacteria > Rhizobiales > Xanthobacteraceae > Pseudolabrys. The sequence goes on along the minus strand of CAWGBH010000009.1, from coordinate 360,550 downwards.
GCAGACAAACAGCGTACCTCTCTGAACATGACCTCATAAGGAAGTGGACAATGAAAAAAACCATAAAAGCGGCGCTGCTGGTCGCAGTCACCGCCTGTGCTGCCGGCTCGTTCGTTCCAAGTGCACAAGCCAACACCGTTATTCCATACCCGAACAAAGGTTTTGAAAATTCGGAGACCTACAGTTTCACCGCAATAAACGACGGCACGGTCACCGCTTATTTTGCCGGGTCGGCCGCCCACTTCACAGAAGTGATCGGCATGATGGTGAATGGCATCCCGACCGGAATTACCGGATTGACCGATAACCTCTCCCGTATCGGAGACTCTCTTGTTCTCGGCAATGTCCATGCCGGTGATACGATCGTTCTTTTCGATCAGATATCTTTGCAAAACACGGGCGACACTTGGTATTCCGACTCTGCACTAAACGTAATCCGCGACACCAATGTAAACGACGGACAGCACGTCTACTCCACTGTTTACGATGGCCTCAACCCATTGTTTACCGGCATACCTGCCGGCGTGTACGTGGGTTTCGAAGATCTGAGACGAAATGCCGGCAGCAACTTTGATTATCTCGACGAAACGGTTGTCGTCACAAATGTAGCAACAAATGCGACGCCACTGCCGGCAGCTCTGCCGCTCTTCGCGTCCGGTATTGGCGGTTTGGTGCTCCTCGGCTGGCGCAGAAAGCGGAAAGCCGCTTCTGGTGCTGCCCATTCAAATCGCTGAAGGCATTGATGGACAGTCGCGCGGGCCCGAGCGGATTAGCTCGGGCCTGGGTGTATTAGCTAACGATTTGATTTCATTGGCGCGCCCTACGGGATTCGAACCCGTGTTACCGCCGTGAAAGGGCGGTGTCCTAGGCCTCTAGACGAAGGGCGCAGCAACAGGTTCGGGGATATAAAGTGCTTCTCTGTCACCGGCAAGAGAATGGCTTACCACTTGCCCGTATTTGGCATCGACTTCCAAGGCTCCTGCGCCGGGCGCGCGGCGCCCTTCTGGAGCAGTTCGATGGAGTGTTTGTCCGGTGAGCGCACGAAGGCCATCACGCCATCGCGAGGAGGGCGATTGATGGTTACCCCAGCCTTCATCAGCCGATCGCACGTGACGTAAATATCGTCGACCTCGTAGGCGAGATGGCCAAAATAGCGGGCTTCCCCGTAGTCTTCGGTGTCCCAATTGTAGGTGAGTTCCACTTCGGGGCCGGGCCGACCGGACTTTTTGCTCGCCTCAACCAGTTTTTCGTCATCCGAGCCGGCGAGGAAAACAAGCGTATAGCGGTTTTTTTCGTCCACCCGGCGGCGAGTTTCTTTCAGGCCAAGCTTGTTACAATAAAAATCGAGCGCGGCATCGAGATCGCGAACGCGCAACATAGTGTGTAGATATCGCATAGGCTAAACCTCACTGAGTGGTAATAGGCAAACCTATTATATAGCAATGATTGCCACCGATCTCTCAATTGCGGTCTCGCGCCTGCGTGAACTGATTGACGACGCGCAGGCGATCGTCCCATTTACCGGCGCAGGTATCTCGACCGAGTGTGGGATTCCGGATTTTCGTTCGCCCGGAGGGCTATGGACTAAATATCAGCCCATCCCATTTGACGCGTTTGTGGCAAGCCGTGAGATGCGCGACGAGTCTTGGCGCCGGCGATTTGTCATGGAAGACAATTTCGCCAAGGCAAAACCGGGCCGGGGGCATCGTGCGCTTGCGACGCTGTACCATAAAAGCAAAGTGCCGGGCCTTATCACCCAGAATATCGACAACCTGCACCAGGCCTCCGGCATTGCTGCGGTGGACGTTGTCGAACTCCACGGCAATACGACCTACGCGACGTGCCTCGACTGCGCAAAGCGCTACGAACTATCGTGGGTTCGGGATCAATTCGAAGCCTCCGGCCAGCATGTCCCCGATTGTACCTGCGGTGGATACATCAAGACCGCGACCGTTTCGTTCGGTCAGGCAATGCCGCTGGCCGCAATGCAGCGCGCTGAAGATCTGACCAAGGACTGCGATCTATTTCTTGCGGTGGGCTCTTCGCTGGTCGTGTGGCCCGCTGCTGGTTTTCCCTTGATGGCGAAGCGCAATGGCGCCGTTCTCGTCATCATCAACCGTGAAGCCACCGAATTCGACGATGCCGCGGATTTAGTCGTGCGTAATGATATTGGAGATGCGCTCGGTCCGTTTATCACCCCTGATTCGTAGCGCGTTGTGCTGTGTATAGAGCTGTGTGCAAGCACATTTTGCTCTTTGCCGTTTAAGGCTGGGTGTTATCTTCGATTCCACAAGATTCGTCGAAGCGCCCATCAAGAGGCGCCAGCAAGGCGGCGGCGCGGCGTCATGGCGTCGGACGGGATCGAATCGAAAATGTCTGGGACCAATCTCCGGTCAGGAACCGTCAGAGAACTCGTCGATGAGACGGCGGCCAATCTCATCGAATTGACTGGCGTCATCAAGTGGTTCGATGTGGCCAAGGGATTTGGGTTCATCGTCCCTGACAATGGGATGCCTGACATCCTGTTGCACGTGACCTGCCTCCGTCGCGACGGCTTTCAAACTGCGTATGAGGGTGCCCGTGTGATCTGCGAGGTGTTGCAGCGCCCCAAGGGTCTGCAGGCCTTTCGGGTTGTGTCGATGGACGAAAGTACAGCGGTGCACCCGGCGCAAATGCCGCCGCCGCGCACCCATGTTACGGTGACGCCGACCAGCGGGCTCGAACGCGCTCAGGTAAAGTGGTTCAACCGTTTGCGCGGGTTCGGCTTTCTCACCCGGGGCGAGGGGACGCCAGACATATTCGTCCATATGGAGACCCTGCGCCGCTACGGGATCGCCGAATTGAGGCCGGGTCAGACAGTTTTGGTCCGCTTTGGACCCGGGCCAAAAGGCCTTATGGCCGCAGAGGTGCGCCCTGACGGCGGCCCGCTCGGCCTCGCTTCACACTAGGCCAATTTTTTCGATTGCCGCTGGGGCTTGAGCCGCGTAAAGGCGAGCACATGCGTGCTTTTAGCTGTATCGCCTTTATCCTGCTCGGTTTGTTCATCACGGGCGGCCCTGGTCGGTCTGCCGGTCAACAAACAATTGAGATCGCCAGCAAAACTGGCGTGCATATGTTTTCGGTCGAGATCGCCGATAATGACGCCGAACGAGAAAAAGGACTTATGTACCGCAAGGAACTGCCGGAAGGCCGCGGAATGCTGTTCGACTTCCATCGCGAGCAGGACGTCAGCTTCTGGATGCAGAATACTTACATTCCGCTCGACATGCTTTTCATCCGCGCCGATGGAAGCATTTTGCGAATTGCAGAAGATACCGAGCCATTGTCGACACGGCTGATACCCTCTGGGGGGCCGGTCCGGGCTGTTTTGGAGGTTATCGGTGGAACGAGCCGAAAGCTCGGAATTGTTCCGGGCGATCGGGTGGCGTCCCCCATATTTAAAGCCCACTAAGGCCTTACTTGCTGGGCAGATGCGAAGCATGTAACGAACGCCGTCTCCGGCGGGGCATAGCGCAGTCTGGTAGCGCGTCTGGTTTGGGACCAGAAGGTCGCAGGTTCGAATCCTGCTGCCCCGACCAATACAGCCCATAACATCACTGTCCCGTAAGCCCAATGATTGGCCTGAATCGCGATGGCAACCTCCGGTCGGAGGATTGAAACCCATTGGCGAGGTGAAATAGCATCCGAAACCTGGTCGCTAATCGACCCAATGAATCTAAAGCCTAACAGTGAGATACGGGAAGGTAATATGCTCAGCCAAGAAGATCATAAAATACGATTTTTGTTGCCACATCTTGTTCTTTACGCAAAAATATTAGGCCTCTGACGTTGTAACCTTCCCAGCGCGCAACTCGCCGCTTTCGTGGGGCCGAAAGCGGGGCAGTCATAAGCAGTAGCGTAAATGCCAATCGTCCCTCTGTCGGCGGGATTCGTACGGCGGGTAAATTGTGACCCGGCGCGGAAAAAGGTCGACTATTTCGATGGGGCGCAACGCGGGTTTCTGCTGGAGGTTCGTCAGTCGGGTGGCAAGACCTATTACCAGCGATACACGGACGAGCGTGGTCGCGAGCGGCAGTACAAGATCGGATCGGCCGACGTCCTCACGTTGGATCAAGCCCGGCGCAAGGGGCGGCAGGTGGTTGCGGAGGCGTTGCTCGGCACGGATCCGCAACAAAAGCGGCGCGAGATGCGGGCGGTGCCGCAATTCAGTCGGTTTGTCCACGAGCACTACCTGCCGTACGTGCGCACGTACAAGAGTACCTGGCAAACCGATGAAACGATTTTGCGGATACACATCCTGCCCAAGTTCGGTGCACTTGCGCTCGACGAGATAAAGACCGACGCCATTTCGGATTTAATCAACCGCATGCGGTCCGAAGGTTACGCCTCCGGTACGATCAATCGCGTAATTGTAATTCTGCGCTATATTTACAATCTGGCTCGAAAATGGAAAGCGCCAGGCGGTGCCGAGAATCCAGCGAGCGGCTTAAGTGCCGGTCCCGATGTCCAGCGCAATCGCTTCCTCAATGAAGAGGAAGCCGAGGTTCTCGTGCGATCGATCAATGTGGATCAAAATCAGACCGCGGCGCGAGCGATCATGCTGCTGCTGCTCACGGGTGCACGTCGCAACGAAATTACATTTGCGAAATGGGACTGCATCGACTGGAAAAATAAAACTCTCCTTGTGCCGAAGTCGAAGTCGGGTCGCGCGCGGGTCGTTGCGCTCAATCAGACGGCGATTGCGCTTTTAACGGCGGCGCCCCGCATTGAGGGCAATCCATTCGTCTTTCCATCCGAAATCAGTGGCCGGCCGCCGGCCTCACTTTATTTCCCCTGGGACCGCATCCGTAAGCGTGCAGGTCTTTCTGATGTTCGTTTGCACGACTTGCGCCATTCATTCGCAAGCTTCTTGGTGAACCGTGGCGTTTCGCTGTACGTCGTGCAGGGCCTGCTTGGTCATTTGCACGCGCGTACGACCCAACGCTATGCACATTTAACGCAAGACACGCTCAGCGACGCGGCTGATCTCATCCAGGAAGTCGTGGCCATTCCCGGCTTCAAGATCGTCGCCGCCGACGAAAGCCCAAAAATCGGTCTGTCACAGCCCTCTGTACGATCTTCTAACTGACCGTACGTACATAGCGCCGCAACTGAAACAAACACTGATATGTGCCGCGCGTGCGTCCGCACGCGTGGGACCCCTTTACCAAAAATAATTTTCTGCGTGCGCAGTATCGACTGCCGCACTTCGATTTGGAGGCGTCAAACCAAAACGGCACGCGTCCTGCGCTATACCTACTCGGCGCCGCACTTGAGCCGGGACTTTTCGAAATAGTTCTGTCTTCGATCAAGCAGTTGGCGTTTCGGGTGACCCACGACATTCCTTGTAGGTAACCGCGCCGAATTTAATGATTATGCCAACTGTGAGGTGCAGCTACTGGATTCGCGCTCCGCGCTGTCTTCAACCGGTCCAGTACGTGAAGATTTGTAGCCTGTATGGCGTCGGGTTCTATTACATCCCCGGCACCGATATGTGCTTGAAGATGGGTGGCTGGGTCCGCGCCGAATATGCTTACGGCGCAAACGGCAACTTCGCGTGGGGTTGGGCGAACGCTAACGTCAACAACCGCGCGACCAACAACAGCGAGTGGCGCGCGCGTGGCTACATCACCGCCGATGCACGGAGCCAGAGTGAATACGGCACGATCCGTGGTTATCTCGCTGTCGGCCTGAGCACCAATAATGTCGGCTTCGATGGAGCAGGCAACACGTTCAGCGCCAATCGCGCCTTCATCCAGTGGGCGGGGTTTACGTTTGGTCTGGCGCAGTCGTTCTTTGATTTCTACAGCTCGCCGGCGACATCATACTGGGGATCGTTCCCGGCGTCCGATACTGGCGACGGTGGCTGGATGGTTGCGGGTTACACCGCGCAATTCGGTAACGGGTTCTCAGCGACGATCGCTACTGAAATGCGGCGCATGACGCAGGTCGCAAACGTTGCGGGCAGCTCTACCGCTCCAGGCAATACGACGCCTGGTGCGTTTATTGGAGCAGGTGCAGGCTCGTACGGTGGCTTCCAGGCTCCTGACGTCGTCGCCAACTTGCGCGTCGATCAGGCGTGGGGTTCAGCTCAGCTCATGGGCGCCCTGCACCAGGTCAACGGCCTGTATTACGGCGCCGTCCCGGGCTCCGGCCATCCGGATGACAAATTGGGCTTTGCCATTGGCGCAGGCCTCAAGGTCAATGCTCCGTTTATCGGCCAGGGCGACTACTTCCAGGCACAGTCAACTACACTCAAGGCGCGCTCCGCTATATCTTCCAGACCCCCAACACAAATTGGGGCAAGGTCCATGGAGCGGACGAAGGCTTTGGTGTTCTGAGTGACGCGGTATATAGCGGCACGCTCGCCGCCGGAAACGCCTCCGAGCTCAGTCTCACTACAGCGTGGAACCTCAACGCGGCTTACGAACACTTCTGGAATCCGAAGTGGCGGACGTCGCTGTACGGGGGCTATGCCGCTGTGAGCTACAGTGACACAGGCAACGCCATCACTTGTGTGTTTGAAGGCGCAGGTACCGGTGCAGGGACAACCGCAGCGGCAAATCCCGGCTGCGACAATAACTGGCAGACCTGGTGGGTCGGTACGCGCACCCAGTGGAACGTCACCAAGGACTTCTACATGGGCGTGGACGTACTCTACTCCAAGCTGATGAGCGCGAACTTGCCGGGAAACATCTTGACGGGAACCATCCCTATCGGCAGCGCGACCAATGTCTCCGACGTCGACAACTGGCAATTCCGCTTCCGCGTCCATCGCGATTTCTATCCTTGATCGCGTAGCGACTGTTTCACGACGAACAATCCCCGGCGGGAAACCGCCGGGGTTTTTGTTTTTAAATGGTGGATGGACGCGCCACACACTCGGCGTCATGCGCGGGCTTGTCCCGCGCATCCACGTCTTGCGGCGACGATGCTCGTAAAGACGTGGATGGCCGGAATAAGTCCGGCCATGACGATGAGGGTACATGCGTCACACACCCGGTGTTACACGCCAGCTTCTCTCGCCATGCCTCGCACCCGCTCGTCCCCGCGAAAGCGGGGACCCAGGGCGGAAATACTCTGGCCCTATGATCGCGCTCTGGATTCCCGCTTACGCGGGAATGAGCGGAAAATGACAAGCCTTCCGCCACATAACATTCCCGAAAAGCAACGGCGCCGGCCTGACGGTGAGGATAAGCAGCGCCACACACTCGGCGTCATGCGCGGGCTTGTCCCGCGCATCCACGTCTTCATGGCATCGCAGCAACGAAGGTGTGGATGGCCGGAACAAGTCCGGCCATGACGGGATAGTGCCATCCGCTCGGTTCTAATTGATTCCGCTCGTCCCCGCGAAGGCGGGGACCCAGGGCGGAATTATTCCGGCTTATGATCGCGCTCTGGATTCCCGCTTGCGCGGGAATGAGCGGAATTGACAAGCCGCGCCCACACAACGTTGCCGAAATGCAACGGCGCGGCAGTAAGTGCATCTTGGCTCACCTAATCCTGCACTTTGTCGTCTTTGACGATGCAGTCAGCGCTTCGGCCCAAGCGCTCCCGATCACAATCTTTATTTTCCGCGCCGAGTTGAGATTCCAGACACACGCGAAAGTGCGCGGCTGGACATCGTCATCACGGGGAACGTCCATGCGTGCGCTCGAACGCAGAGGATGCGGACCTCGCAGAAAAAAAGTTTGGAGGCGCGAGATGAGTTTGGTGAAAGGTCTGCTCCTTGGTTCCGTAGCGGGTCTCGTTGCGGTCACCGCGGTACAGGCAGCTGATCTGCCGGTGAAGGCGGCGCCGGTGCAATACGTCAAAATCTGTAGCCTGTATGGCGTCGGGTTCTATTACATCCCCGGCACCGACATGTGTCTGAAGATCGGCGGCTGGGTGCGCGCTGAATATGCATACGGCGATAACGGCAACTTCGCCTGGGGCTGGGCGAACGGCAACGTCAACAATCGCAGCACCAACAACAGCACCTGGCGTGCGCGCGGCTACATCACGGCGGATGCGCGCAACGAAAGCGAATACGGCACGGTGCGCGGTTATCTCGCTGTCGGCCTGAGCACCAACAATGTCGGCTTCGATGGAGCAGGCAACACGTTCAGCGCCAATCGCGCCTTCATCCAGTGGGCGGGCTTCACGTTTGGTCTGGCGCAGTCGTTTTTTGATTTCTACAGCTCGCCAGCGACGTCGTACTGGGGTTCGTTCCCGGCCTCGGACACCGGCGATGGTGGCTGGATGGTTGCGGGTTACACCGCGCAATTTGGCAATGGCTGGTCGGGAACACTCGCGGCGGAGATGCGAAGGACTACACAGGTCATCATCTTTGGCAGCCTTGCGCCAACCTTCGTTTCGGGCAACACAGCGATCGGCGGAGCCTTTCCAGGCGGTTACGGCGGTTTTCAGTTGCCCGACTTCGTCGGCAATCTACGCGTTGATCAGGCGTGGGGATCGGCACAGATCATGGGAGCCCTGCATCAGGTCAATATGACCTACTACGGCAACGATACGACTGATCGGCGCACCGGCCACGCCAATGATAGGCTCGGTTGGGCGATCGGTGCTGGCATTAAGCTGAACGCATCGATGATTGGACAGGGTGACTACCTGCAGACACAGATCAACTACACCCAAGGTGCTCTGCGCTATGCATTTCAAACCTCCAACTCGAACTGGGGCAAAGTTGACGGTTCGAGCGTAGGCTTCGGCCCACTCAGTGATGCAGTCGTAGGCGGCACCCTTGGCGGCAGAAACCCGGGTGATCTGGAACTGACCACCTCGTGGAACATTAATGCCGCTTACGAACACTTTTGGAACCCGCGATGGCGGACATCTTTGTACAGCGGCTATGCGGCCGTCAGCTACAACAGCTCTGCTAATGGGATACTTTGTCTGGGAATTAACAACGGCAACGGTGTTGGTACCACGGCCGTCGCCACTCTGGGCTGCGATATGAACTGGCAGACTTGGTGGTTTGGTTCACGCACCCAGTGGAATATCACCAAGGACTTCTACATGGGCCTGGACGTGATGTACTCTAGGTTGATGAGCGCAACAACATTCAACGGCTTGAATACGGGTGAAATCACTGGAGCAGCGGGCGTTACCCATATCGCCGATGTCGACAACTGGCAGTTCCGTTTCCGTGTCCACCGCGACTTCTATCCCTGATCGCGTAGCGAACGTTTCACGACGAACAACCCCCGGCGGGAAACCGCCGGGGGTTTTTGTTTGTGCGTTTTCGGCGGTCGTAGGCTGCCACACACTCGGCGTCATGCGCGGGCTTGACCCGCGCATCCACGTTTTCATGGCATCACAACAGGCAAGACGTGGATGGCCGGAACAAGTCCGGCCATGACGATGAGGGTAAGCAGTGCCGCACGCTCCGCGTCATGCGCAGCTTGTCTCGGCATGCCTCACATCCGATCGTCCCCGCGAAGGCGGGGACCCAGGGCGGCAATACTCAGAGCCTATGATCGCGCTCTGGATTCCCGCTTGCGCGGGAATGAGCGGAAAATGACAAGCCGTCACATAACATTCCCGAAATGCAACGGCGTCGGCCATGACGCTTTGGACAAGCGATGATCCACACTCCGCGTCATGCCCGGCTTTATGCCGGGCATCCACGTCTTCATGGCGTTGCAGCAGGGAAGACGTGGATGGCCGTAACAAGTCCGGCCATGACGATGAGGGTACATGCGTCACACACCCGGTGTTACACGCCAGCTTCTCTCGCCATGCCTCACATCCGCTCGTCCCCGCGAAAGCGGGGACCCAGGGCGGAAACACTCTGGCCCTATGATCGCGCTCTGGATTCCCGCTTGCGCGGGAATGAGCGGAAAATGACAAGCCGTCACATAACATTCCCGAAATGCAGCGGCGTCGGCCATGACGCTTTGGACAAGCGATGATCCACACTCCGCGTCATGCCCGGCTTTATGCCGGGCATCCACGTCTTCATGGCGTTGCAGCAGGGAAGACGTGGATGGCCGGAACAAGTCCGGCCATGACGGGATAGTGCCATCCGCTTCTAATTTCGCAGCGCTAATGCACCGCCCCGTCGCAGCGTTTTACGAAATCGGCGATGTGGGCGATCACATCCCCCTCGGCAAGCAGTGGTGCGTGGCCCTGGTCAGGGACTTCGAGCGTTTGCAACGTGGACCGCCGCGCTCGCATCGCATCGATTGTCGCCGGAGACAAAATGTCAGAATTGGCGCCGCGGATGACCATCACCGGGACATGGGCGAGCGCGTCGAATTCCTTCCACAGCGCCGGCATCGGCTTTTCGAAATCAATCCCCTTCAATGTCGCTGCAAGCTTGACGTCATAGGTCGGCACCATCCGGCCCTTGTCCTCTTTGAACGCACGATGGGCACTGGCGAGCCAGTCTGCCGGTCCGAGCTTGGGAAAATGCCCGTGGAAAAGCCGGCGCAGGATCTCGGCACCTTCCTCGAAATTTCGTGGCTGCGGCAGCTTGCCGACATAGCCCCGGATCCGCATCAGGCCCTGCGCCTCGATCACCGGGCCGATGTCGTTGAGCACTACGCCCGCAATCGCGGTCGGCCGCACGGCCGCAAGCAGCATCGAGAGAATGCCGCCGCGCGAGGTCCCGACGAAAATCGCAGGCGATACGTCAAGCGCCGTGACCACCGCCAGCACATCGGCAAGTTCGACGGCGAGCGAATAATTGGCGGGGTCGCGATCATAGTCGGAAAGCCCGCGCCCGCGATAGTCGAGCGCAATCACGCGGCGCGGCCGGGGGTCATGCGAAAGGGCGAGGGCGAGCGTCTCGAAATCGGCCGTGGTACGTGCAAGGCCGGGCAGGCAGACCACCGGCGTCGTCGATCGACGTGCGCTGGCCGTAACAGCGCGCATGCAGTTTCAGCCCGTCAGGAGCCGTGATGAAAGTGGATGAGGGGGGGGTGGATGTTTGCATCGGGTGTCGTCCCCGCGAAGGCGGGGACCCAGTCGTCACTGACGTGCGATATTCGGATAGAGGTCAGTCCAATTCGGGTTTAGTTCCTCGATGAGACGAATCTTCCAGTTTCTTTTCCATTTCTTGATCCGTTTTTCGCGCTGGATTGCATTTTCGATTTCGTCGAAGTGCTCGAAGTAAACTAGGTGATGAATTCCGTATTTCTCTGTGAAGCCTTCGACCGCGTTGGATTTGTGTTCGAATATACGGCGGACGAGATCGTTGGTGACGCCCACGTAAAGCGTCCCACCGATTTTGCTTGCGAGGATATAAACGAAATAGCCCTGAGCACCTCCCATAGTGCAATTGTTGCGATTACTAGATTGCCCGGTCAAGCGATGATGCTGTCGGTTGTTCGGGCGATGACGCTCTTGTCCCCATACTCTCAGCGGTCATTCCCCGCGAATGCGGGGAATCCAGTACTCCCGGCTATTCAGTTTAGCTCGAGTATCGTGATTACTGGGTCCCCGCCTACGCGGGGACGACGGCTAAGGACACGGCGATGACAGATATGCATCCCTTGCCTTCGCGCGGGTGACGGCCCGGCTAATTCATCCCGCCGCGCTTGATATCGGCCTCGATCAGCAGCTTGCTGCTGCCGCCGAAGCGGGCGCGATAGACCTGAAGGTTTTCCATGATCCGGGCGACATAATTCCGTGTTTCGGACAGCGGAATGCGCTCGACCCAATCCACAGGATCGACATTGGGATCGCGCGGATCGCCATAGGCTGCGATCCACTGTTTCACGCGGCCGCGACCGGCGTTGTAGCCGGCAAATGTGAGGATGTATGACCCGTTGTAGCCGGTGAACAAATTGGACAATTCCGCCGCGCCCATCTGCATGTTGTAGACGGGGTCCTTGAGCAGGCGGTCGCGGCTGAAGGCGACCTTGAATTTGGCGGCCGTATCGATGCCGGCGGCCGGTGTCACCTGCATCAGACCCATAGCGTGGGCGCTCGAAACCACTTTCTGATTGAAGTGGCTCTCCTGGCGCGCGATCGAATAGGCGACCGCCGGGTCAATCGGTGGTGCGATCGGCTGATACTCGGGCAACCCGACAACCGGGTAGGCATAATAGTCGAGCGGTAACCCGCGCCCATAGGCGGCTTCACCCAGAAGCAGCATGGCGCGGCCATCGCCGTGCTTGCCGGCCAGTTCGCATAACACCGCCATGCCGGCGACATCGGTCGCGCTTTCGCCAAGCTCCGCATAAATCGAGGCCAGCATGTCGCGTTCGTCGAGCGCGTAGAGGATTTCCGCCGCACGCACGACTTCGAGATTGCTCAGAACATTTTGCTCCTGCGGTGTGAACATAGGCGGTCCACGCAGGCCGAGATCCCGCAGCCCCAGCCGTGCGCGCGCCAGCTGGCCGTAATACGTGGCCGTGTACTGCGACGCCGCCTCATAAAACGTTTTGGCCTGTGCCTGCTGGCCCATCGCCTCCGCCGCGCGGCCCTGCCAATACCCGCCACGGGCGAGGGCATGCGGGTTCTGGGTGGCGTCCGCGATATGCGAAAAATGTTCAGCCGCCGTCTTCGGATCTTTCAGGAAACGCAGTGCGACCCAACCGGCGGTGAAGTGCGCATCGACGCGATAAAAACCGCGCATCGGCGGTGCGGCTTCGCGCGCGACGAGATAAGCCGCCTGCGCATCCTGCTCGTCGAGCAGCTTGCGCACCAGCAAGCGCCGCTCCTGCCACCATTGGTCGAGGTCGACCAGGGCTTCCGGATTTTTCGGTGCGTTCAGGATCAATTTGCCGGCGTCTTCGGCTTTGTTATTGAGCCGGAGCCATTGCGCATAGGCGAAGATGTACCCCGCTTGGCCATGTGCGGAGGCGGGGACTGCGTCGAGCAAGGCCTTTGCATTTCCGGCCTTGCGCAGGACGGCAGCGCGTGCGCGTCCAATTGCAAGATCGTCGCCGCCGAGCCGCTCGGCGGCACGCATGCCGCCGGCGACGTCGTCGGCATAGAAGCGGCGCTCCATGCGGATTTTGTGATCGGCGGCGGTGAGCATGTTGCCGTACGTGTCGAGCACGCGTTTCTCGACTTCGGCACTGGCGTCGTCATAGCGCCAGGCGTAGCGCACGAGTGCGGCGGCGCCGTCACGATCACCCTGCGAGAGCAACGTCCGCGCAAGCATGTAACGGCCCTTGGCGGTGGCGGGCTGGTGTTTGGCGAAGAACGCCCGCACCGTGCGATTGTCGACGCCATCGTTCCACAGTGCGTTCTCCGCTCGACGGCGGAACAGCGGCGCGTGCGGCCAGCTCGGATTGGCTTCCACGAAGGCGGCATAGCGCCCAAATGTTGGGTTGGTGTTGTCAGAGCGCAGGATCACCCATTCAGCAAGCTTTCGTGCGACCGGATCGGAAATGCCCGCCTCGGCCGCATTCGCGTCGGCTTCCTTGCCTTTGCGCGACGCCTCGATCACGCGCTTGACTGCGGCGATGTCGGCGGCTGAGGTCGCCGCCGTCGGCGCGATGGCGAAGGGGCCGGAGACGGGGCGGGCGAGCGGCTTGAAGGTCGCGCGACTTTCAAAGAGCGCGCCGTGCAGGCCGACATTGGCCTGCGCGAACGCCGAGACGCCGGGCGTGTTCACAGGTGGGTGTTTCTGCGCGGAGGTCTTCGCAGGCTGTGTGCCGGCGGCGGTAGACGTTGTCTTCCCAGCCTGTATCCCTGTCGCCTGTTTTCCGATCTGGCTCGGCCGGGGACGCGGCAAGGGAACTTTCTGAACTGAGGTCGCAAGCGCTTCGACGCCCAGGCCGCACGTGGCCGCCAGCGCCAAAAAGACACTCCAGCGGCTACGGTTAGTCGCGTTCATTCAACCCCATGCTTAGGTCCCGGCGCCCCGATTCGGATCAGGGCCGCAAATGTTGGCTAACTACGCCAATTTCGTTGATGAATGATACCCAAAAATTTCATGAGCCGGCACACTACTGACGCAGACGGGCGAAAACAGGGCGGAAGCATGTCTGGCTCACCGGGAGGGGCTTTCATCGCCGCCGCCGACCCGATATCTATGGCAATTGAAGCCAGCCCTCCTTGTGGAGAAGTCGTGTCATGACCGCCAAGACGAGCTTTCGAGGCTCCTTTACTGCGCTGGTCACGCCGTTCAAAAACGGTTCGCTAGACGAAAAGGCGTTTCGCGACATCGTGGACTGGCAGATTGCCGAAGGCACCAACGGGTTGGTTCCGGTGGGAACCACCGGCGAAAGCCCGACTTTGTCGCATGACGAACACAAGCGAGTTGTCGAGTGGTGCGTCGACCAGGCCGATGGCCGCGTACCGGTCGTCGCCGGCGCTGGCTCAAATTCAACCGCAGAAGCCATCGAGCTTTCGCAGCATGCCGAGGAGGCGGGCGCCGATGCCGTGCTGATCGTCACGCCGTATTACAACAAGCCGACCCAGGAAGGGCTCTACCAGCACTACAAGGCGATCAACGACGCGATCGGCATCCCGATATTGATTTACAATATCCCTGGCCGCTCCATCGTCGACATGTCCGTTGATACGATGGCGCGTCTTTATGAACTCAAGAATATTGCCGGCGTGAAAGATGCGACCGCGAATATGGGGCGGGTGTCGCAACAGCGCGCCGCCATGGGGCCGGATTTCAATCAACTGTCGGGCGAAGACATCACTGCGCTCGGCTTCATGGCGCACGGGGGCCACGGCTGCATTTCCGTCACCTCGAATGTCGCGCCGCGCCTCTGCGCGGAATTTCAGGCTGCGTGCCTGAAGGGCGATTTCAAGACCGCACTCAAGCTGCAAGACAAGCTGACACCGCTTCACATCAACCTGTTCGTGGAAACCAGCCCGGCACCCATCAAGTACGCGATGTCGCTGATCGGAAAGTGCGCCAACACGGTGCGTCTGCCGATGGTGCCCGCGAGCGAGAAGGCGCAGACTGCCGTGCATCAAGCCATGGTGCACGCCGGCCTGATCAACTAACGCGAAGAAGACAGAACCCCCATGTTGGATGAGTTTAAAAAGTTCGCCCTACGTGGAAACGTCGTCGATCTCGCGATTGGTGTGATCATCGGCGCGGCTTTTTCCGGAATCGTCAATTCGCTCGTTGGCGACGTCATCATGCCGATCATTGGAGCGGTCACCGGCGGCCTCGATTTTTCAAACTACTATATTCCGTTGTCTTCAAAGGTGACGGCGGGAAGTCTCGTTGAGGCGAAAAAACAAGGTGCTGTACTGGCTTGGGGGAATTTTCTCACGATCACGCTTAACTTCATCATTATCGCATTCGTGCTGTTTCTAGCGATCCGTGGTCTCAATCGAATGACGAAAAAGGAAGCGGAGAAGGAAGCGGAAAAAGCACCGCCACTGACGAAGACCGAAGAGCTTCTCACGGAAATCCGCGACCAGCTCAAATCGCGCTGAACATTCGTCGCAAGCCCATCTGGCGTATTCATGGCCGCAAAACCCGAGCGCCGCTTCAAGGTGGTCGCCGACAACCGCAAAGCGCGTTTCAATTACGAGATTGGCGAGACCTTCGAAGCAGGCATCGTTCTGGCCGGCAGCGAAGTGAAATCCTTGCGCGCCGGGAAGGCGACGATCGCCGAGTCTTATGCCGACGCGCGTGGCGGCGAGCTCTGGCTGATCAATTCGAATATCCCGGAATATTTGCAGGCCAGCCGCTTCAATCATTTGCCAAAGCGGCCACGCAAATTGCTGCTCCAGAAGCGGGAAATCAGCCGGCTGGTCGGGGCGGTTGAGCGCGAAGGAATGACGATCGTCCCGCTAAAGCTTTACTTTAACGAGAAGGGCCGGGCCAAGGTCGAGATTGCGCTCGCTCGCGGCAAGAAGCTGCACGACAAACGCGAGACGCTGAAGAAGCGTTCGTGGGAGCGCGAGCGCGGCCGGCTGATGCGATCGAAAGGATGAGGCGATGGGCGTCGCGACAATACTCGATCACTGTGTGATCCACGTTTCCGATTGGGATCGCTCCAACAAATTCTACAGCGAGGTGATGGGAGCCGAGCTGGTGCAACGGCCCACAGGCTGGGCTTACCGCTTCGGTGACAAGCAGCTCAACGTGCACGGCCCGGGCGTAAAGCCTGCGGAGGTCGCGCGGCTGCCGGTCCAGCCGGGCAATAGCGATCTCTGCTTCGAATGGCTGGGGCCCATCGAGGGTGCGATATCGCATCTGAAGTCGCACGGCATCGCTGTTGAGCGTGGGCCCATGCAGCGCTTCGGTGCCAAAGGGCCGGGCACGTCGGTGTATTTTCGCGATCCGGATGGGTCGCTCATGGAATTTATGAGCTATGGAGGAGAGATAATGAGTGAAGCGCCCGGGACCCATAATCCGCAATTTTTACCCCCTGGCATTCCGGCACCGCAGGATGATGGCGCGGCGCGCCATTTGACCGGCGTGAAACTCCCCGATGTGACACTGCCGGGGACCGACGGAGTGGCGGTCAATCTCTCGAAGCTCAAGGGCCGCACCGTTGTTTATATCTATCCGCGCACGGGCGTGCCCGGAGTGGATCCGCCGGATGGCTGGGATCAGATCGCGGGCGCGCGTGGCTGTACGCCGCAATCCTGCTCGTTCCGCGACCATTTTGGTGAGCTCAAGCAGCTTGGCGTCGCCCAGCTCTTCGGGCTCTCCACTCAGGACACCGCTTACCAGCGTGAGGCGGCAACTCGGTTGCATCTGCCTTTCGCCATTTTGTCAGACGAGAAGCTCACGCTTACCAAGGCGCTTAAGCTACCGACATTTTCCGTTGCTGGAATGACGTTGCTCAAGCGCATGGCGCTTGTCATCGACGACGGCAAGATTGCCAAGACGTTCTACCCGGTATTCCCGCCCGACAAGAACGCGGCGGAAGTCATTGCCTGGCTTCAGGCGTCAAGATAGCGGCGGACGTTGGCGAAAACATCGCAAAACATTTCCGGCGTCAGCACGCGCGTGTTCGTGTTGTACCGGGAACAGTGATAGCTGGAAAAAAGCGTCAGTTCGCCGAGCTTGTGCTTTCCACCGTGGGTGAAAGGCGCGGTGGATTTCTTTGCGCCAAGCGCTGTGACGGCGCTGTCGTGGGCGATACGACCAAGCGCGACGATTGCGCGGAGTTTTTTCATCTCAGCGAGCGTCGGTATTAAAAAATCGCGGCAGGTTCGTATTTCTTCCGGCGTTGGCTTGTTTTCCGGCGGAACACAGCGCACGGCGTTGGTGATGCGGCAATCGATCAACTCGAGCCCGTCATCAGGATGTGCGCCATAGTCACCGCGTGCAAAACCGAATTTTCCGAGAGTTTCGTAAAGCAAAACGCCGGCATAGTCGCCGGTGAAGGGGCGGCCGGTGCGGTTTGCGCCCTGCAGCCCGGGAGCCAGACCGACAATTAAGACGCGGGCATTGCTCGGGCCGAAAGAGGGGACCGGTGCATTGAACCAGGTCGGCTCTTTTGTGCGCCATGTCTTGCGAAATGCGACAAGCCGCAGACAGCGCGGGCAATCGCGCCCAGGCTTACCGTCGGCCCCAGCCATCGTGCACCGTTATTCGAAGGAATCGTCGTCGTCGTCCGCACCGACAGGAGCTGCGGCGCGTTGCGGCGCGGTCGGGGGCCTTTGCAAGAATTGCGGGGTGTGTTGTGGCGACTCGCGGTCATCGCGGGGCGGACGACCCTCGCGCGCGGGGCGCTCTGACGGATCGCGTCCGATCTTGGACTGCAGCGTCACGATGTCGGTGAAGACGTCAGCCTGGCGGCGCAATTCATCGGCGACCATCGGCGGCTGGGTCGAGATGGTCGAAACGACGGTGACGCGCACACCCTTGCGCTGCACGGCTTCGACGAGCGAACGAAAATCGCCATCGCCGGAGAACAGCACCATGTGGTCGATTGTCCCTGCGATTTCCATCGCATCGACCGCGAGTTCGATGTCCATATTCCCTTTGACCTTGCGGCGCCCGGTCTGGTCGACGAATTCTTTCGTCGCCTTGGTAACGACCGAATAGCCGTTGTAGTCGAGCCAATCGATCAGCGGGCGGATCGAGGAATATTCCTGATCTTCGATAACTGGCGGTGTAATAAAACGCGCGCAGCAAATAGCCGCGCGACTGGAATTCCCGAAGCAATCGCTTGTAGTCGATGTCAAAACCGAGAGACTTTGCGGTAGCGTAAAGATTGGCTCCATCAATGAATAAAGCAATTTTTTCGCCGGGTACGGTCATGGCTTTCTCTCACAATTCCTTACTGGTTACTTTCAGATACGCTCGGCACGCAGCGTCAAATGCGCGCGAAGTCCTGAATCGCCGTTAACAGGGCATTGCGGCACCTCCGATCAATTGAGCTGCCACCTGCGAAATCACCTTGTGCCGACAAAATCCCTTGCCGTCGGCTTGCTTGTGACCGCGCAATTGTCGAGTAACAGACGGTTGCGGCTAAACCAAGACAAAAACGCTTGAAATTCTATGCGCTAGAGGATACCTAGCAGTCAAATTCAGGACAAGTTCCCCCAGATGGAGTGACGAGCCAATGGCCCGTGTCACCGTAGAAGACTGCATCGATAAGGTTGAGAACCGCTTCGACCTCGTCCTCTTGGCGAGCCACCGCGCGCGGATGATCTCTTCCGGATCGCAAATCACCGTTGAGCGCGATAACGACAAAAATCCAGTCGTCGCATTGCGTGAAATTGCCGATACCACCGTGTCGCCCGGCGACCTCAAAGAAGACCTCATTCACAGCTTGCAGAAGTACGTCGAAGTCGACGAACCGGAGCCCGAAGTGCCGCTGATTGGTGCCGGCGCCGGGGCAAGTGTGGATTCTGACGACACTGAGGTAACTGCTGACCGTATGACCGAGGAAGAGCTCCTCAAGGGACTTGAAGGTTTGGCGCCGCCGGAAGAACCGCCGGAAGAAGAGGCCGAATAGGCCCGCATTTCGCTATTGGCTTCTATTTTCTGCATCGGCCCGGCCAAACGCCGGGCCGTCGCCTATTTATCAACCAGATTGGCAAAGCCTTGCTGCTATGGCGCAGCCACGTGATATCGTGAGGTAGTTCGTCACCGGCAGCTGCGAGACTGCAGATATGGCGCGTACGCGCTCGGACCTTCCGCGGATGCAAAAGCAGGCCCCGATACGGGCGCCGCGCGCGCCGGCTGTTGCAGTGAGCACGCAGACCACCGAAAAGCCGGCTCCGTCGCGAAAACCACAGATGATGCGGCAGTACGACCTGATCGAGCGGGTCCGCCGCTACAACCCGAACACGAACGAAGCGCTGCTCAATCGCGCGTACGTCTACGCCATGAAGGCCCATGGCGAGCAGCGGCGCGCGTCGGGCGATCCTTATTTTTCGCACCCGATCGAGGTGGCGGCGATCCTGACCGACCTTAAGCTCGACGACGCGACCATCGCGGCTGCGTTGCTGCACGACACGATTGAGGACACCGAGGCGACGCGGGCGGAAATCGACAGCCTGTTCGGACGCGACATCGGCACTTTGGTCGAAGGCCTGACCAAACTGAAAAAACTCGATCTCGTCACCAAAGAGGCAAAGCAGGCGGAAAATCTTCGCAAGCTTCTGCTGGCGATTGCCGATGATGTCCGCGTGTTGCTGATCAAGCTCGCCGACCGGCTGCACAATATGCGCACGCTCGACTACATGCCGCCCGACGCGCGCCGCCGTGCCGCCGAAGAGACGCTGGAAATTTATGCGCCTCTTGCCGGCCGCATGGGCATGCATGAGATGCGGGAGGAGCTTGACGATCTCGCGTTCCGCGAACTTTACCCTGAAGCCTATGCCGTCGTGACTGCGCGCCTTAATGCTCTCAGCGAACGCAGCAAACTTTTGATCTCGGAAATCGAAAAGCAGCTCACAAAGAAACTTGCCGACCGCGGGATCGAGGCGCGCGTCGTCGGGCGGCGCAAGCGCGCCTATTCAATCTGGCGCAAGATGGAGCGAAAATCTGTTGGCTTCGAGCAGCTGTCCGATATTTTTGGTTTTCGCGTCGTCGTGAAAACACTGGCCGATTGCTATCAGGCGCTTGGTATTGTTCACAGTGCGTGGCCGATGGTGCCTGGCCGTTTCAAGGATTACATCTCAACACCCAAAGGAAACGACTATCGTTCGATCCACACGACGGTGATCGGACCCAGCAAGCAACGCGTTGAACTGCAGATCCGCACGGTCGGGATGCATGAGATCGCCGAATACGGCATCGCGGCTCATGCACTTTATAAAGACAATGTCGGCTCGCCGACCGAATTGTTGTCGCGGGAGTCGACCGCTTATGCCTGGCTGCGCCGTACCATCGAGTTGCTGGCGGAAGGTTCAAATCCTGAAGAATTCCTCGAACACACAAAACTGGAGTTGTTTCACGATCAGGTGTTTTGCTTCAGCCCGAAAGGCAAGTTGATTGCGCTACCCCGCAAGGCGACGCCGATCGATTTTGCTTATGCGGTGCATACCGACGTCGGCAACATGGCGATCGGATGCAAGATCAACGGTCAGATCTCGCCATTGACATCCGAGCTGGTGAATGGCGACGAAGTCGAGATTATCACCTCGAAAGCGCAAACCGCGCCGCCGGCCGCTTGGGAGTCGATTGTCGTTACGGGCAAAGCGCGCGCGGCGATCCGGCGCGCAACGCGCGTCGCGGTGCGTATGCAATATGCTGGATTAGGCCGTCGCATCGTCGAGCGTTTGTTCCAGCGCGCCAAGATTGCCTATTCGGACGAAAAACTCACGGGAGCCTTGGCAAGGCTGGCGCGGGCGTCTGTCGATGAGGTGATGGCGGCGGTCGGTCGCAGCGAACTCAAAGCATCTGATGTCGCTCGCGCCATGTATCCCGATTACAAGGAAGAGCGCGCCGCTGCGATGGCCGTCAAGCCTAAATCGGAGAGCGGGTGGTTCGGGCTGAAGAAGCTTACGTCGGTCAAATTCAAAGTGCCGGACAGTGCATTGGGGCCTGCGATTCCCATTCGCGGCATCAACGGTGATCTGCCGGTAAGTTTCGCGCCCAACGGGGGTGCCGTTCCTGGTGACCGCATTGTCGGGATTCTCACCCCCGGTGAGGGCATCACGATCTATCCGATCCAGTCGCCGGCTTTGAGCGAGTTTGAAGACAGGCCGGAGCGTTGGCTCGACGTTCGCTGGGACGAGGAGGAGCGGACCCCGCAGCGTTTTCCTGCGCGGATCGCGATCCAGTCAGTCAACGAGCCAGGCTCGCTGGCGCAAATCGCACAAGTTATTGCCGAGCATGATGGCAATATCGACAACATACGCATGACGAGGCAAGCGCCCGATTTTACGGACGTAACAATCGATCTCGAGGTCTACGACCTCAAACATCTTACTGCCATCCTCGCGCAGTTACGCGCCAAGCCAGTGGTAGCGAAGGCGGAACGAGTAAACGGCTAGCGCATGAATCGTCTTCGTCTTGGCGTTAATATCGATCACGTCGCAACCATTCGCAACGCGCGCGGCGGGAGTCACCCCGATCCTGTTCGTGCTGCCAAGCTCGCAATTGCGGCAGGTTGTGATGGCATCACCGCCCATCTGCGCGAAGATCGTCGTCACATTCGGGATGACGACATCGCGCGGCTTATAGCCGAAATCGATAAGCCGCTAAATCTGGAAATGGCGGCGACCAGCGAGATGCTGGATATCGCGATTAAGTCCAAGCCGCACGCAGTCTGCATCGTTCCGGAAAAGCGGAGCGAGCGAACAACAGAAGGCGGCCTCGATGCTGCGGGTCAACACAATCATTTGGCACCGTACGTCCATAAATTGCGTGATGCGGGCATTCGCGTGTCGCTATTTGTGGCTCCGGAGCCGCGTCAGTTCGAGGCTGCGGCGAAACTCCGCGCGCCGGTAGTCGAGATCCATGTCGGCGCCTGGTGTGAGGCACTTGTCGAAAAAAACCAAAAGTTGGCCGAAGACGAGTGGGGTCGTATCCATAGTGGTGCAACATTGGCGCACGAATTGGGCTTGGAGGTGCACGCGGGACATGGCCTCGATTACGCGCACCGCCGAAACAATTGCCGCGCTGCCGCAGGTTGTCGAACTCAATATCGGCCATTTTCTCATTGGGGAGGCAATATTCGAGGGGTTGGCGGAGACGGTAAAATTCATGCGCGCCGCGATGGACCGTGGTCGCAAGAAGGCACAGCACGCATGATCATCGGACTTGGCTCCGACATTGTCGACGTGCGGAGAATTGCGCGGCGTGATCGAACGCCACGGAGAGCGTTTCCTCGACCAGAATCTTTACGTCGACAGAACGTGCCAAGGCCGAACGGCGTGCAAATTCCGTTGAAACCTACGCCAAGCGGTTTGCTGCGAAGGAGGCCTGCGCCAAGGCGCTCGGCACAGGCCTGCGGCGCGGCGTATTTTGGCGCGATATGGGCGTGATCAACCTACCGAGCGGTCGCCCCACCATGACGTTGACCGGTGGCGCGCTGGCACGCCTGCGCGCGATGACGCCGCCAGGCTGTGAGGCCAGAATTGATCTATCGCTGACCGATGAAGGTCCAACCGCACAGGCCATTGTCATTATATCTGCCGTGCCCAAATCCGAGCCGGCGGTTTGAAAGCAGGAACATCAATGCGAACAATCGTTTGTCGTAAGGCGCTGGCCTTGTTGATTGCCTGTGGGGGTGGCAGCCGCTACAAGGTCGCCGGGGCGCGCAAGCCGTATGGCGGGACGAAAGGCCTATGAGCGTGACATCGGGAACAAAGCGAAAAGAGGGCGGCGTCGCCGAAACGGTGCGCGTGATCATTCACGCCCTGATCATTGCGCTCGTGATCCGTACCTTTCTGTTTCAGCCGTTCAACATCCCTTCGGGCTCAATGAAGGCGACGCTCCTTGTCGGCGACTACCTGTTCGTATCGAAATATAGCTACGGATTCAGCAAATATTCGCTCCCGTTGTCGCCGCCGCTTTTTTCAGGACGCATTCCGGGTGATTGGTTGCCGCAGCGCGGCGACGTGGTCGTGTTTCGACTGCCGAAAGATCCTTCGACTGACTACATCAAACGCGTGATCGGTTTGCCGGGCGATAAAATTCAGGTCATTGACGGCGTCGTCAGCATCAACGGTGTGCCGGTCAAGCACGAACGTGCGCCGGACTTTGTCGAAACAGAGGAAGGCACACGTGACGCGCCCGTCAAGCGATGGACGGACACGCTGCCGAATGGCGTGACCTTTAACACGCTCGATCTGGTGGATAACGGATTTGCCGACAACACGCAGGTCTACACTGTGCCGCCCGACCATTATTTTATGATGGGCGATAATCGCGACAATTCGACAGACAGCCGCTTTAGCCAGGTGGGCATGGTGCCGTTCGAAAATATTGTTGGTAAGGCACAGATCATCTTCTTCTCTGTCTATGAAGGCGAGCGCGCCTGGCAATTCTGGCGCTGGCCGGTGTCGGTACGCTGGAACAGGCTGTTCACGATCGTCAGATGAGCCGTAAGGCCAAGGACAGGACGGCGCTCGAGACCAGGATCGGCTACAGTTTTGCCGACAAAGATTTGCTTGAACGCGCGCTCACACACATTTCAGCTTTATCGGGCGGCAATCGCGCGTCCAGCTATCAGCGGCTGGAATTTCTTGGCGATCACGTTCTTGGGCTCGTGATCTCGGACATGCTTTACCGGGCGTTTCCGAAAGCAAACGAAGGCGAGCTGTCGCGCAGGCTGGCCGATCTTGTGCGCAAGGAAACTTGCGCGGAAGTGGCACGCGCGATGGATCTGGGACCGGCGCTCAAACTCGGTAACTCGGAATCGCACGCCGGCGGACGCCGGCGAACAACGATACTCGCCGACGTCTGCGAGGCATTGGTTGGAGCAGTTTTCCTCGATGCTGGATATGCGGCGGCCGATGCCTTGATCGCACGCTTTTGGAAAGAGCGTATGCTCACGCCGCCGCGTCCGCTGCGTGATGCTAAGACCATGTTGCAAGAGTGGGCTCAGGCGCGCGGCCTGCCCACACCGGCCTACCGCGAGCTCGCGCGCACCGGGCCACATCACGATCCGGAATTTCGTGTCGCCGTTGTGCTGCCCGACCGCCCGCCGGCCGAAGGACTGGGCAATTCGAAACGCGCCGCGGAACAAGCCGCCGCCGCGGCCATGCTTACCCGCGTCGGCGCCCCGGCGGACAAGCTTGATGGTTGAGCAGAACACGCAGCGCACGGATACAAATTGCGGCTTCGTCGCTCTGATTGGCGCGCCCAATGCCGGAAAATCGACGCTGCTGAACGCGTTGGTTGGTTCGAAGGTCAGCATTATTTCGCACAAGGTACAAACGACACGTGCCTTGATCCGCGGGATTACCATCGAGGGGAAGTCGCAACTGATTTTCGTCGATACGCCGGGTATCTTTTCTCCCAAGCGGCGCCTTGACCGCGCCATGGTCACGACGGCCTGGAGTGGTGCTCACGAGGCGGACCTTGTCGGTGTCTTGATCGATGCTCGCAAAGGACTTGACGCGGAAGCCGACGATATTCTCGAGAGGCTCCGGGACGTCAAGCCGCCGAAACTGCTGATCCTCAACAAGGTCGACGTGATGGCGAAAGAAGCGCTGTTGACGCTGGCAAAGCTTGCGAACGAGAAGTCGAAGTTCGAAGCCACATTTATGATTTCGGCACTGACCGGCGACGGGGTTTCCGATCTTAAATCGTGGCTGGCGCAGCGGATGCCGCCAGGACCATGGCTCTACCCGCCCGACCAAATGTCGGATGCGCCGATCCGGCAACTGGCTGCCGAAATCACCCGCGAAAAATTGTTCGAACGGCTGCATCAGGAGTTGCCTTATCATTCAACGGTTGAGACCGAAGCATGGAAGGAGTTGCGCGGCGGCGATATCCGGATCGAGCAAACGATTTATGTCGAGCGCGAAAGCCAGCGCAAGATCGTTCTCGGCAAAGGCGGCCAGACGATCAAGGCCATCGGTGAGGCCGCACGGCGTGATATCGCAGAGGTTGCGGAAGCCAAAGTGCACTTGTTCCTGTTCGTCAAAGTGCGCGAAGGGTGGGGCGAGGATCCTGAACGATACCGCGCCATGGGGCTGGAGTTTCCGAAAGAGTGACGTAGTAATAGGGGCAGACCGTGAGTCGCTTATGCAATGGACCGATGAAGGCATTGTGATCGGAGTTAAGCGCCACGGGGAAGCGAATGCTATCCTCGAATTGATGACGCGCGAGCACGGTCGCCATCTCGGTCTTGTGCGTGGAGGCTTCGGTTCGCGCCTCAAACCGGTTCTGCAACCCGGCAATAGTGTGAATGCCGCGTGGCGGGCGCGGCTCGATGAGCACCTCGGCAACTATACTGTCGAGGGGCTAAATTTGCGGGCGTCGAGTTTCTTTTCATCGCCCCATGCAATTTACGGTGTCAGTCATCTCGCCGCGCTGATGCGGCTATTGCCGGAACGCGATCCCCATACTGGCCTTTACGAAGTACTCGACGAAATCCTTGGGCACCTTGACGATGCGGTAGTCGCCGCGCCGATGGTTGTGCGATTTGAATTGCAACTGTTGTCTGAGCTCGGTTTCGGTCTCGATCTCGAACGATGTGTAGCCACCGGCGTATCCGGCGATCTCATTTATGTTTCGCCCAAATCCGGGCGCGCTGTCTCGCGCACCGCTGGTGAGCCATGGGCAGACAAAATGATGCGGCTGCCGGCATTCTTGCGCGACCACGACGCGCTGCCGGCTGGCTGCGATCTTACCGATGGTTTTAAGCTCACCGGTTACTTTCTGACTCGCCACGCGCTTGAGCCGCGTGGGTTGGCGCTCGGCGACGAGCGCGCGCATTTTATTGCCGCACTCAGCCGTGCTTTGCCGAGCGTCGCCTAGTTCACCACCAATAACGTCGCCGATATGGCCCGCCGTAGTAGTAGAGGCACTGCCCGTCCACCAGCACTCGCGATGCCACCCGCAGCCGTATGGCCCGCAACGCCAAACCCGGCGACAGACCGCTTGTTCATCGTGGAACAACCGATTAGCTATCGAGCATGGGAAAGCGACTGATTCCCCCGGACAAGGGCGCGGTTGAAGAGGTCGGGCTGCGCGAAGCGCTCGAGGAGCGCTATCTCGCCTACGCTTTGTCTACCATCATGAATCGCGCCCTTCCGGATGCGCGTGACGGCCTCAAGCCCGTGCATCGCCGTATTCTTTACGGGATGCGACTGTTGCGGCTCGACCCGGGGGCCGCTTTCAAAAAATCGGCCAAGGTCGTCGGCGACGTGATGGGCAACTTCCATCCGCACGGCGATCAGGCAATTTATGATGCGTTGGTGCGCCTCGCGCAGGATTTCGCCCAGCGCTATCCGTTGGTGGACGGGCAGGGGAACTTTGGAAATATCGACGGCGATAATGCTGCCGCCATGCGCTACACCGAGGCGCGCCTCACGGAAGTTGCGCGGCTGCTAATCGATGGCATTGACGAGGATGCGGTCGATTTCCGCCCGAGCTACGACGGCACCAGTGAAGAGCCGATCGTTCTGCCGGCCGCGTTCCCCAATCTGCTCGCCAACGGCTCGCAGGGCATCGCGGTCGGCATGGCGACCTCAATCCCACCGCACAATGCTGCGGAATTATGCGATGCGGCGTTATTTTTGATCGACAATCCGAAGGCGCGCAGCCGGACGTTGCTCAAATACGTCAAAGGTCCTGACTTCCCGACGGGCGGTGTCATCGTCGACACGCCAGAGACGATCGCCGAAGCCTACAACACGGGGCGCGGCTCGTTTCGTCTGCGCGCGCGATGGAAACAGGAAGACACCGGTCGCGGCACCTACGTCATCGTCATCACCGAAATGCCATGGCTGGTTCAGAAGTCGCGCCTGGTTGAGAAGCTCGCCGAGTTGATCAATGAGAAGAAACTGCCGTTGGTCGCCGATGTGCGCGACGAGTTGGCGGAAGACGTCCGGCTTGTGATCGAGCCACGCTCGCGATCTGTCGATGCCGAGCTGCTGATGGAATCGCTGTTCAAGCTCACCGAGCTCGAGAACCGCATTCCGCTCAACATGAATGTGCTGGTGAAGGGCCGCATCCCGCAAGTGCTCGGCCTCGCCGAGGCCTTGCGCGAATGGCTCGACCATCGGCGCGAGGTGCTGCTGCGCCGCTCGAAGCACCGGCTGGCCGAAATCGAGCATCGTCTGGAAGTGCTGGGCGGATATCTTGTCGCCTATCTCAATCTCGACAAGGTCATCAAAATTATTCGCAAAGAGGACGAGCCGAAGCCCGTCCTCATGAAGACATTCAAGCTCAGCGAGGTGCAGGCGGACGCCATCCTCAACATGCGGCTGCGCAATTTGCGCAAGCTCGAGGAAATGGAAATCCGTGCCGAGGACAAGGCGCTGCGCGAGGAGCGTACCAAGCTCAAATCGCTCATCGCGTCCACGCCGCAACAATGGAAAACGATCGCCGGTCAGATCAAGGAGATCAGGGAAACCTTCGGACCGAAGACACAAATCGGCAAGCGCCGCACAACCTTTGGCATCGCGCCCGCACATGATGAGGCAGCAATCGAAGAGGCGATGGTCGTTCGCGAGCCGGCGACCGTCGTGGTGTCCGAAAAGGGCTGGATCCGCGCCTTGCGCGGCCACGTCACCGATCTTTCGGGCGTTACCTTCAAGACCGACGACGCGCTGAAATTCGCATTCCCGACAGAAACAACCGCCAAGATTTTGATCTTCGCGAGCAACGGCAAATTCTACACCATCGAAGCTTCGAAGCTTCCGGGCGGACGGGGGCATGGTGAGCCCGTGCGCCTCTATTTCGATTTGGAACAGGAGGCCGAGGTCGTGGCGGCCTTGGCATATCAAGGTGGCCGCAAATTCCTGGTGGCGAGCTACGCCGGCAACGGGTTTGTGGTGTCGGAAGACGAATGTCTGGGCACCACCCGCAAGGGCAAACAGGTCCTCAATCTCAAGGCGCCCGACAAAGCGGCCGCGCTGACCACGGTCGATGGTGAGCTGGCGGCTACGATCGGCGGAAACCGCAAGATGGTGATCTTCAATATCGACCAGGTACCGGAGATGGGCCGCGGCCGCGGCGTTCGGCTACAGCGCTACAAGGAGAAGGGCTTGTCCGACGTCACGACGTTTAAGGCCGACGAAGGCATGACCTGGAACGACGCCGCCGGGCGGAGCTTCACGCTGTCGATGAAGGAACTGAAGGATTGGCGCGGAAATCGGGCCGACGCAGGCCGCATCGCGCCGAAGGGATTCCCGAAGAACAATAAATTCCGCAGTCTGGCCAGTGGTGGAAACGGCAAAGCCGAGGAATCCGAGTAGCCATCAGCTCGCGATGAACAACAACGAGCGCTCCGATTTTTCGAGGAGCGCCGCGGCAGTATCCCCGAAGAAAAGCTTTTCACCCGGGCGGCGCCCGGCGCCAATCACCACCAGGTTGTATGGTTTTCGTGCCAGCTCTTTGAGGATTGCGTCCTCCGCCGCGACATCGGCACGCACCGCCGTACGCACTTCTGTATCGTAAGTTTCGGCAAGCTTCGAAATATCTTTGAGTATAGCCTCTTCGTATCGGCGCGACCGCTTTTTGCCGCCAGGGGCGACGTAGAGCGCAGTCAGAGAGGCATGGGAAGCCCGCGCGATTGCGATTGCGACTTCCGCTGCGCGGCGCGAATATTCGTTGCCATTGACAGGCACAAGAATGTTGAGCTTGGCGTCGAGCGGATGCTC
Organism: uncultured Alphaproteobacteria bacterium; assembly: GCA_963820805.1. GTDB lineage: Bacteria > Pseudomonadota > Alphaproteobacteria > Rhizobiales > Xanthobacteraceae > Pseudolabrys. Next base: position 331,882 of record CAWGBH010000009.1, on the reverse strand, counting down.
GAGCAACTTGTCGCGGACATCAACCACGGCGAGGGGTCCTTCGAAGCCCGTCGCAAGTTTCGTAATGTCGTCGTGGAATTCATTGCGCCGCGCAACGGTCTTTTCCAATCCGATGATCATCAAGCTGTAGCCTTTCTCAGCCTCTTCGGCGACAGCCTCCGGTTTCGGTGCTTGCTCGACGATGGTTGTTACGTCGAGTTTGGTGTCGGTCTTCTCTTCAGGTTTTTGCACGCGCTCGACCTGGCCGGCGAATTTCTGAACGGTGTTGCCGACTTCTTCTGCCTTCTGCTTGGCTGCTTCTGCGGCAGCTTTGCCCGTTTTCTTGTCGGTTTTAATTTGCATCACGGTGGTGGGCATAGCGCTCCCGCCCGCGATCAGGCCTGCAACGCGCGTAGCGAATTTTGCATTTTCACTTTCGTCGACCGTCAGCAGCAACCGCTCAAGCTTTGGCACGAATCCTTTGGCTTCCATCTCCTCGCGTTCCAGCCGTTGCTTTTCTTCTTTGCGCATTGGCAGACGCGAAAGCGCCCAGCGCAGCGTCGGCGGCATCGCCAGGGTGGTGATGACCGCCATGGTTACGATCATTGTGAAGAGGTTCTGACTCAAGGCGCCCATCGACAGGCCGATCGTGGCGACGATTACCTCGGTCGAGCCGCGCGCATTCATCCCGGTACCGAGCGCCAGCGATTCACGAAAGTTAAGTCCTGCAAGTTTGCCACCGACGAAAGCCCCACCGAATTTGCCGATACTCGCAATTGCGATCAGGCCCAGGGTCAACAACAGAAAATTCAAATCCTTGAGTATCGTGAGATCAGCGGAAAGTCCTGCAGTGCCGAAGAAGACCGGCATGAAGAAGGCGATGACCAGCCCGCGTAACTGTTCGTCAATGTGGCGGGTCAATATTGGAGATTCACCGATCAGGATGCCGGCGACGAAGGCGCCGAGCACGGTGTGCACGCCAATCAAGTCGGTGATGAGGGCCATCGCGCACATGATCAGTAAGATCGTGGTGATCACGGCAAAGTCGCTGGCGAATACATCGTTCACCCAGCGGATAATAATGAACACGACACGGCGCCCGATCGTCAGGCTCAGCCCCATAAACGCGAGCGTCCCCAGGATGCTTTGGGTGACGCTCCAGATGTCGACATGGCCTTGCAACGCCAAACTGAAGATGACGGCGGTAATCATCCAGCCGATGGTGTCGTCGATGATGGCAGAGGCAAGAATGATCTGACCGACACTTCGGCGCAGAAAATTCATTTCGCGAATAACGGTCGCGACAATCTTCACGGATGCGATCGAGAGTGCGGTGCCAAGGAAGAGCGACGTGATCAGCCGCTTGCCAGGATCGGGTAACATCGCGTCCGGCAGCGCTTCGCCGAGTGCCACACCGCAAGCGAACGGAATGATAATCCCGGCGATCGATGCAATGGCTGATGCAGCTCCGGTCCGCCGTACGAGCTTGAGATCGGTTTCCATGCCGGTCAGCAGCAAAAGCATCAGAACGCCGAACTGGGAGACGCCGTCGAGCATGGCTTTCTGCTCTTTGGCGCTCGGGAAAAGAGCGTGGTGCCAATCGGGAAACAATGCGCCCAGCAGGGAAGGGCCAAGCACAAGGCCGGCAATGAGTTGCCCCATCACGCCCGGCTGCTTGAAGCGGATCAGCACCTCGCCGAGCAGGCGGCCGACCAGCATCAGCAAGGCGAGTTGAGCCACGAAGATGAATTCGGAGGGGCCGTGCTGGCCTTCGGCGGCGAATGCGCACGTCGGGACAAGCGCGCATGGCACCAGCAGCACGCACAGCCAAACCAGCCGCCAAGCCCCATTCATGTCGGGGTACACCCAGTTTGCCGCCCATAAGTCAGCGGCAACACGATGCGTGGCGGGAAAGTTCCATCCTAAATGCAATTGCAAATTATTCGCAACTAGATACTATGCGGTGGGCTGGCCGCACGATTCGATCGCGGCGCGAAGGACTTGCTGTTGTGGACAAGAGGACAGTCGAGCGTCGCACACTGAGCGAGCGCACGGCGGCGACGGCTCAAGCGGTTCTTGGAGGGCGCCGCCGCGGTATCGGCGATTATCTCGCCTTTGGCGGGCCGGCTGTCATCGCCTCGATTGCCTATATGGACCCGGGCAATTTCGCGACCAACATCCAGGCGGGTGCGAAATACGGCTATGAACTGCTTTGGGTGGTTCTGCTGGCCAATCTGATCGCGATGATGTTTCAGGCCTTGTCGGCCAAGCTTGGCATCGTGACCGGGCGCAACCTCGCCGAGGTATGTCGCGAACAGTTTTCACGGCCGGTCACTCTCGTGATGTGGGTGGTGAGCGAAGTCGCCGCGATGGCGACTGATCTCGCGGAATTTCTCGGCGGCGCGATTGGCCTCGCGCTACTGTTCAAGATGCCGCTGCTCGCGGGCATGGTAGTCACCGCGGTCATCACCTACGGCATCCTGATGTTTGAAAGCCGAGGCTTTCGTCCGGTCGAGCTGATCATTAGCAGCCTGGTGGCGGTGATCGCGCTTTGTTACCTCGTCGAAGTTTTCATTGCGCCGGTCGATTGGAGCGCAGCCGCATTTCACACCGTGACTCCTCAGCTCGCGGATGGCGAAGCTCTCCTCCTTGCGGTCGGCATTATTGGCGCGACGGTGATGCCGCATGCAGTCTACCTGCACTCCGGCCTCACCCAGGCGCGTATTCCCACGCGCAATGACAAAGAAAAACGCGCAGTCGTACGCATTTCCAACTGGGAAGTATTGATCGCGCTTGCAGTCGCCGGCCTCGTCAATATGGCAATGGTTATGATGGCGTCAGGTGCATTCCATGCCGGACACAGCGATGTCGCGGAAATCGAGTCCGCTTATCACACCTTGGCACCCTTGCTCGGCATTGGTGCCGCCGGAATCTTTCTGCTTTCGCTGATCGCTTCGGGGATTTCGAGTTCGGTCGTAGGCACAATGGCCGGGCAGATGATCATGCAAGGCTTTATCGGCTTTCGCATCCCGATATGGTTGCGCCGCGTGATCACGATGATTCCAGCGTTTGTCGTGGTCGCACTCGGCGTCAATGCCACCAGTGCGCTGGTGCTCAGTCAGGTGGTTTTAAGTATTGCGCTGCCCCTGCCGATGATCGCATTGGTGCTGTTCACGCGCCGCGCCGACATTATGGGTGCCTTTACCAACACGCAGCTGACAAATGTTCTCGCGATCGGTGGTACCGTCATCATATTGGCTCTGAACACGGTGTTGATTTTGAACTTTTTCGGCGTAACCGTTTTCGGACGCTAGCGTTTCAACGCTCTACGCGGCTCCAGCCGGACGGCATCAGGCGCTCCTGTGGAAGGAAGCGGCCTTTGTAATCCATTTTGCGCGAGCCCGGCACCCAATAGCCGAGATAGACGTAGGGCAATCCCATACGGTTGGCGCGATCGATGTGATCCAGGATCATGAAAGTCCCAAGCGACCGGTCGCCTTCGTCCGGATCGAAAAACGAATAGACCATCGAAAGGCCGTCGCTGAGCACGTCGGTGAGCGCAACGGCCAACATGTCGCCCGTGCCGCGGCCGTTGATGCCGGTGTCGGGCCCGCGCCGGCGATACTCGATCAGGCGTGTATCGACATGGCTGTCTTCAATCATCATCGCGTAGTCGAGCACAGTCATGTCGGCCATGCCGCCGTCGCGGTGGCGCGCGTCAAGATAGGCGCGGAATACCGAATATTGTTCGGAGGTGGGGGCTGACGAGCGCATGTCGCCCACCAGGTCGGCATTGCGTTCGGCGATACGGCGCATGTTGCGTGAAGGCGCGAAATCGGCGGCGACCACGCGCACAGACACGCAAGCGCGACAACCATCGCAAGCTGGCCGGTACGCGATTGACTGGCTACGGCGAAAACCGCCATGCGTGAGGAGGTCGTTGAGCTCTCCGGCGCGCTCGCCGACCAGGTGCGTGAAAACTTTGCGCTCCTCGTGCCCTTCAAGGTAGGGGCAGGGCGAAGGAGCGGTCAGATAAAATTGCGGCGTGTCGCGCGAATGCTGGGTCACTGATCAGGCCAACTCGTCAATTACCATTACCGTTGACGTTAGCATCGCGCGCCGGATGCCCGTCGTCAAAGCCCTTTATCCGGCCCGAACGGCTTGCATGGACGAGCGCAACGCCGTGGCGCGGGCGGCATTATTAATGACGATGGTTCCGAGAAGGATGTCATGCAGGAGGCGCCCCCGCTCGTTGAAGAACGCGACCAGCAACACAAAAGGCGTGAAGAAAGAGACTGTAAACCAGAATGCGAAGGCGTGGACCGCGCCCAGCACAAAATAGGCCGGAGCACCGTACCAAGTGCGCATTTCCAGATCGACCACCCGCATTCCCAGGGTGGCGGAATTCGGCCCCCAAGAGTCGCGCCGAAATAAACGAGCGCCCAAATTACGGTCGCCGCGGGCAGCAGCCAATAGAGTGCAAAGCCGAGCCCTAAGGTGACAATTCCAAAGGCGAAAATGAACATCGCCGCGAGCACAACTGGCACCGAAACGACGATGAAATCGATGACAAACGCCACGACCCGGCGCGCCAGAACGCCTTCAAAGAGTTCCGGCTGGGTCGCCGGATCGTAAGCGTGAGGTTTGATGTCGATCGACATCTTTTTTCGGTGCCTTACCGGTTCGGCCGTACACGCTGTATTGGTCGCCTAGGAAATGGCGAAAAATCGGGCGCGCGCAAGGGTCTGCGTCGCCCTAATTTATCTGGCTGGAAGGCGGGCAAGGCTTGCGGCATGGTGCGCGCTCGGGTCCGGAGGACGAAAGCTTGGGAGTTACCCTTTCCGATATTGAAGATGCCCGACGCGTGATCGATGGCTCGGTGCTGCGCACGCCCATGCTGCCGGCACCAAAGCTGTCGGCGCTGACGGGAGCCGACGTCTTCGTTAAGTACGAAAATCTGCAAGTTACCAATTCATTCAAGGATCGCGGCGCACTCGTGAAGCTTGCGTCTCTGAACGAAGCAGATCGCAGGCGCGGCGTTATCGCCATGTCGGCGGGCAACCACGCCCAGGCGGTCGCCTATCATGCCGCCCGGCTGGGAATTCCGGCAACGATTGTAATGCCGGTAACAACTCCGTTCGTGAAGGTCGCAGCAACGCGTATGCATGGCGCCGAAGTTGTGTTGCACGGGGAGTCAGTCGCCGAGGCGCAGGCGCGCTGCGAGCAAATTCAAGCGAAGCGTAATCTTGTGCTTGTTCACCCGTACGATGATCCTCGCATTATCGCCGGGCAGGGCACGATCACGCTGGAAGTATTGGAGGCGGTGCCGGACCTCGATGTGCTGGTATTTCCGGTCGGCGGCGGTGGCCTTATTGCCGGTAACGCGATCGCTGCGCGCGCAAAAAATCCGGCAATCGATGTTATCGGGGCTGAAGCCGCGCTATATCCTTCGGTCTGGAATGCGTTGCGCGGCGAAGATCGCCCGATTGGCGGTCCCACATTGGCCGAGGGTATTGCAGTCAAGAATGTCGGGAAGCTGACCCTGCCGATCATTCGTGAATTGGTGGCGGAAATTATCCTGGTCGACGAGGCGCATCTTGAGCGAGCGGTCAATGCTTACCTGACACTGCAAAAAACGATGGCGGAGGGCGCGGGTGCCGCCGGCCTTGCCGCCATGCTGGCGAAACCGGGAAGGTTCGCGGGCAAGAAAGTCGGTCTTGTGTTGTGTGGAGGAAATATCGATCCGCGGGTCCTTGCGTCCATCATGGTGCGTGAACTTGAACGCGATAACCGTATCGTGTCTTTCCGGCTGACCATCCCGGATCGGCCTGGCGTGCTCGGCGCAATTGCAACGCGTATTGGCGAGCTCGGTGCCAATATTCTCGAAGTTGACCATCGCCGATTGTTTCTTGATGTACCGGCAAAAGGCGCCAAGCTGGATGTGACGCTTGAGACGCGCGACGGCACTCACGCCGAGGAAATCATGGCGGCCCTTGCAGCCGACGGATACCTGCCGGTGCGAATAGAGGCGGGGGCGGCGATGGAGTGAGGTCTGCTGGCTCAGGCGGCTGATTGGGCCGGCGTTGTATCCTGCTCCAGTTGAGCCAGGGTTTTATCGCTGACATGGACAGCCAACAAATTTATGCCCGCATCGAACACTTTATAACCGCGTTGCTCCAGCCAGGCCCGCAGCTGGTCCCGCCCGGCCTTGATCGCTTCGATCAGCAATATCGGATGATTTTTTTCGACCAATTGCCGCGCGCCTTCCAGGGCTGCGAATTCCATGCCTTCGATATCGATTTTGATCAGGTCCACGCGCGGCAACGCGAGCGCGTCGAGTGTGATTTTCTGGATCGCGACGGTCTTTTCATCAGAATAATCGACGGTCTGACCGATGAATTCATTGCCGTCGCGCTTCAGAAGCTCGAGGCTACCAAAGCTTGAGGCTGTGAGATAATCCGGATTAGGAATTCGCATCGTACCGGTTTCCGACGAAACTGCGGCATGCATTGCGATAGCGTTGAAGCAGTTGTTGATCGCGATGTTTCCGGCCAGCGCGTAATAGATCCGCTCCTGCGCTTCGATCGCGATCACCGACCCCCAACCCGTCATTGAGGTCGCCCACTCGATCGTGTGGACACCAATATTGGCACCGCAATCGATTGCCACCACCCCGTCTCCGTGGAATCGCCGCCGCATGTCGAGAAGTTGGAGTGCGATCTCAACCTCCGTCGGATCAAATGCCGCCGCCTCAAGAATTTGGAATCCAACACCGTACCCGCGTTCGGAATCGACCATGTGACGGTCGAAACGATTAACGATCATTGTGCCGTGATTGGATGAGGCCAGCACAAATGCGAGCTTGCGTCCGACGTTGCGCATTGAAGTCTCCTTGGCCGGTGAGGACGCAGTTACCCTGCAGCACGAGGCGCAACAATACGCGCACGCATGCCGAAGCATCGTGCGAAGCAAATCACGGGGTCTAAGGTAATACCGTCGCTGGCTGTGTACAGGTTTTAGGCGGTGGTGCGTTATTTCGCCTGCATGGCACGCCAAATCCGCTCTGGCGTTGCCGGCATTTCGATATGTTTGACGCCGAATTCCGCCAGGGCATCGACCAGCGCATTGGCGACCGCAGGGAGCGCCCCGACATTGCCCGCTTCGCCGGCGCCTTTGGTTCCGAGCGGATTTGTCTTGGTCGGCACCGGGTTGCTCTCGACCTCGATATTGCTGAGGTTGTGGGCGTGCGGCATTGCATAATCCATGAACGAAGCAGTCACGAGCTGGCCCGACGCGTCGAAATGGATATCTTCCATCAGAACCTGGCCGGCGCCTTGTGCGACGCCGCCATGGATCTGGCCGTGCAACAGCATCGGATTGAGCACGGTGCCGACGTCATCGACAACGCTGTAACGCACGATCTCGACTTCGCCGGTCTCCTTGTCGATTTCCAATTCGCAGACGTGGCAGCCGTTCGGAAAGTTTTGCTTCCCGGCTTTGTAAGTCGCCGTGGCGAACAGGCCGGGTTCTAGGGTGGCAGGCAGCTTCGCCGGATTTGACGCGTCGACGGCGACTTCCTTGATGGTCATGGTCTGGTTGGTCTTCGGCGACGAGAACACGCCGTCGGCGAAATTTACATCACCGGGTTCGATCTTGAGCGCATGCGCGGCGATGGCCTTGGCTTTTTCAATCACCCTGTCGGTCGCCATCGTGAATGCCGCGCTTGACATTGTGGACGTGCGCGAGCCGCCGGTGCCTTCGCCGTAGAACACTTCGTCGGTGTCACCTTGCACGTAGCGGACTTCGTCCGGATGGAGGCCGAGGCGGTCGCAGACAAGTTGTTTGAACACGGTCTCGTGGCCTTGGCCGGCGGTCACTGAGCCTGAGAACAAGGTGACCGAGCCGTTGCGGTCGAAGCGCACTTCGGCACCTTCGGTGCCGCCGGCAGCGGCGCGTTCGATGGTGTTGGAAATGCCCAGTCCGCGGAGCTTGCCGCGCTTGCGGGACTCATCGCGCCGACGCTTGAAGCCTTTGACGTCAGCCAACTCCAGCGCCAGGTCCATGTTTTTTTCGAATTCGCCGCAGTCATAAGTGAATGTGAGCCCCGTCTTGAACGGCATTTGGCTGGGCGCAACGTAATTGCGACGGCGCAATTCCGCAGGATCGATTTTGAGTTCGTCCGCTGCGAGATCGACCATGCGCTCGATGACATAGCCGGCTTCTGGGCGGCCATTGCCGCGATAGGGACGGACCGGGTTGGTATTGGTGTAGACGCCGGTGATGTCGACATGCATCGCGGGCGTGCGATAGCACCCGGCCAGCGTACCGGCATTGAGGATGAACGCCGGCATATTGTTCTGAAGATATGCGCCAATGGCGGCGATTGTCTTGACGCGAAACCCAAGGAACGAGCCGTCTTTGTCGAGTGCCAGCTCGGCTTCGGTGACGTTGTCGCGGGCTTGCGCGTCACTCAGGAAGGCCTCGGTGCGTGTGCTCATCCATTTGACCGGCCGCCCAGTGAGCTTCGAGGCGAACATCGTCAGAGGGGCCTCATTGAATACCGGCGTCTTCATGCCGAAGCTGCCGCCGACGTCGATGCAAATGACGCGCACGCGGCTTTCCGGAACTTTCATGACTTTCGCAATTTCATTGCGGTAGGGATGTGCACGCTGCACTGGCGAGTGGATGATGTAGCGGTCTTCTGCCGGCAGATAAACTCCGACAGCACCGCGCGGCTCCATCGCAGCAGCGGTGACGCGGTTGATGACGAATCGGTGCTTAACGACGTGTGCGGCTTTGGCAAAGGCTGCGTCGGTCGCCGCCTTGTCGCCGATCAATTCGACGAAGCCGATATTGTCGTCGCAACCTTCCCAGACCTTCGCCGCGCCTGGTTCCATCGCTTTGGCGGTGGAGACGACCGCCGACAGGGGTTCGTAGTCCACTTCAACCATTTCGGCAGCGTCGGCTGCCTGTGCCGCGGTTTCCGCGACAATAAAGGCCACTGGATCGCCCACCCAGCGGACACGCTCTTGCGCGAGCACCGGATAACCTGACTTGAACATGGGGGATCCGTCACGGCGTTTGAGCCCGCCGTGAGAGGGTAGGTCGCCCATGCCCGCCTTCTTCCAATCCGCTGCGGTGATGATTTCGATTACGCCCGGCGCGGCTTTGGCGGCGTCAGTTTTAATCGACAGAATTTTCGCGTGGCCGTGCGGCGAGCGCAGCACGAACCCGAAAGCCATCCCGGGATAGACGATATCGTCGATGTAGCGGCCGCGGCCTTGCACCAGCCGCGGATCTTCAAAGCGCGGCACGCCCTGACCAATTGCAAATTCACCCATGGAACGTATTGCCTGTCGAAAGCCACCGGGCGGTGACGAGGAGGGAAACTCAGCTTTGTTTTAGTTTTTCCGCCACGCGCGGGGCGAAATACGTAAGCACGCCATCGCAGCCAGCGCGCTTGAAGCTCATCAAGCTCTCGATCATGGCGCGCTCGCCGTCGAGCCAGCCATTTTGCGCAGCTGCCATGATCATCGCGTATTCGCCCGACACCTGATAGGCGAAGGTGGGCATCGCGAACGTTTCTTTCACGCGTTGGACGATGTCGAGATAGGGCAAGCCCGGCTTGACCATGATCATGTCGGCGCCTTCTTCGATGTCGAGTGCCACTTCGCGCAACGCTTCGTCCGAATTGCCAAAATCCATCTGGTACGTGCGCTTGTCGCCGGTGAGGGTCTTCGATGAACCGACCGCGTCGCGGAAGGGACCGTAGAAGGCGGATGCGTACTTCGCGGCATAGGACATAATCGACACATCGATGAAATTCGCGCCGTCGAGCGCCTTGCGGATGGCGCCAACGCGGCCGTCCATCATGTCGGACGGTGCAATGATGTCGCAACCGGCTTCCGCCTGCACGAGCGCCTGCTTGACCAGCACGGCAATCGTTTCATCGTTAAGAATAACGCCGTCGCACAGCAAGCCATCATGACCATGGCTCGTGAAAGGATCGAGCGCGACGTCGCACAGGATCCCGACGTCCGGAAACTCCTTCTTGATCGCGCGGATCGCGCGGCAAACAAGGTTGTCCGGGTTGAGCGCTTCGCTGCCGTTGTCGTCGCGCAGTTTCGGATCTGTGTAGGGAAACAGCGCGATGCACGGAATTGTCAGTTTGGCGGCCCGTTCGGCTTCGCGTACAGCCTGGTCGACCGACAGTCGTTCTACGCCGGGCATGGAGGGGACGGGTGTGCGCGCATTGTTTCCGTCCATTACGAACAGCGGCCAGATCAAATCATCGGTGGTGAGGACGTGCTCGCGCACCATGCGGCGTGCCCATTCGGTGCGTCTGTTGCGGCGCATACGCACCGAGAGGTCTAGCCGTTCGGTGTCGGCCGCGGGCGCGGTTTCTACCGTCGTGAAACGAGCGCGGCTTTCGATCGGACGGCCGAATTTGATCGCCATGAGGGGCACTCCTGCCGCTCTTTTTAGCTGGTCCAATGCAAAGCCGCTACCCGTCCGCGCGCGCCACGAAAAGGCGGTTAACTAGGCACGCCCGATGGGCGTTCCTGCCCGCTGTTCCATTTCCACCCCGGCTTCAAGGCTCTCCTTGTCGCGGTAGATCGACGCGACGGCCAGCACGCGGCCACCCAGTTTGTAGCGAACAACGCAATCGCGCTTCATGGGCTCGCCCTCAATGTCGATCGCGTCCCATTTCTCCGCATGGCCGACATAGTTGATGGGGACATCATAGTGTTGGCTCCAGAAGAATGGAGCCGACCTGAACGGCGTGGGGACGCCCATCATATTGAGCGCCGCAGTCTGACCTTGGCGCTCGGCCACCACCCAATGTTCGACGCGAATGCGGTCGCCGGAAATCGGATCGGGCCAACGGGCAATATCACCGGCCGCGTAGATGCCCGGCACACTCGTTTCCAGGTATTCGTTCACGCTCACGCCTTTGTCGACGGCGAGGCCGGCCTTCTCAGCAAGCGCGAGCCGCGGACGGACGCCGACACCGATCACCACCAGGTCGGTGTCGAGCGTGCCGCCGGTCTTGAGCGTGACGCGGTTGCCGTCGATTTCGGTCACGCTGTTTTCGAGATGGAATTTGACGCCGTGCTCTTCGTGCAGCGCACGAACGAAATCTCCGAGCTGGGGTCCGAACACACGTTCAAGCGGCCGCTTCTCGGGCGCCACCACGCGGACTTCGATGTCGCGTGCGCGCAAGGCCGCCGCTGTCTCCAGCCCGATGAAACTCGCGCCGATGACGACAGCGCGCTTTGCGTCTTTCGCCTGCGCAATGATTGTCCGGCAGTCGGCCAATGAACGCAATGTATGTACATTCTTTTGGCCAGCACCAGGAATGTCGAGTTGGACCGGCTCGGCCCCGGTTGCCAGCAGCAGCTTGTCGAACGGCATCGCGTTGCCGTTTGCAAGCGTGACCGTTTTCGCGCGCGGATCGATCGCGGTCACGTCGGTGCTCAATTTCAAATCGATCTTATTCTCGGAATACCAATCGCCGCTGCGCAGCGGCACCCAATCTTCGGGCGCGCTGCCCGCGAGGTAATCTTTGGAGAGGTTCGGCCTGTCGACAGGCGCTGCAGCATCGTTGCTCAGCATCGTGACGCTGCCGGCAAATCCACGCCGCCGTAACATCTCCGCCGCTGCAAAGCCGGCGCCGCCGCCACCGACAATAACAATGCGTTCGCTGCCCGATCCGGTTTTATCGGGCGTGCGCTGCGCGGGTTTTTCTTTGACGACGATTTTGCCGCCGCGTTCCTCGACCTGCCAACACGTGAGGGGGCTAAGCGCCGGCGCCGCGATGGCTTCGCCAGTTTGCAGGCTAAAGTGCGCGTGATGCCATGGGCACCGAACCGTCTCGCCGACAAGCAGGCCGTCGGCGAGGGGCCCGTGATAGTGCGTGCAATGGGCCGCCAAGGCGAACAATTTCCCGTTTTGCCGCACGAGCAAGACCGCATCGTCCCCGACGTGACCCGCAAGCATCGCCCCTTCGGCGAGATCACGGGCGGGAATGCCGGCCGCAAAGTCCGGCTTTTGGGATTGGTCCGCCATAGGGTCCTCCGTTTGCAATCAAGCGTAGCGCCAATTGATAGATGCTCCAGCACCCGAAAAATTCCCGCCTATGGCATAAATGCTCCAAAGGGCGTCCGGTTGCCCCGCTCCGGCTGTACTTGCTAAGCGGGATGGGCCCTAAGCAGGACTTTGCATGGATTTCGAGCTTACCGAAGAGCAGCATGCCTTCCAGTCGACCGCGCGGCAGTTTGCGCGTGATGAGATGATGCCGCACGCGCGCGACTGGGACGAGGGGGAGGTTTTTCCGGTCGAAAGTCTGCGCAAGGCGGCGGCGCTCGGCTTTGGCGGTATTTATGTGAAAGAGGATGTCGGCGGCTCGGCGCTCAGCCGGCTCGACGCTGCGCTGATCTTCGAAGAACTGGCCCAGGGCTGTACGTCCACCGCCGCTTACATCTCCATCCACAACATGGCCGCCTGGATGATCGATGCCTTCGGCAGCGACCCCGCGCGCAAAAAATTCCTGCCCAAGCTCTGCACGATGCAGCACTTCGCCAGCTACTGTCTGACCGAGCCCGGCGCGGGCTCCGACGCCGCGAGCCTGACGACGCGCGCGCGGCGCGATGGCGAGCATTACGTGCTCGATGGAACGAAAGCCTTCATCTCCGGCGGTGGGGTTTCCGACATTTATGTTGTGATGGCGCGCACCGGCGAAGGTGGCCCGCGTGGCATCTCCTGCATCGTGGTGGAAAAGGGCACTTCGGGACTCTCATATGGCGCGCGGGAGAAAAAGCTCGGCTGGAAAACTCAGCCAACCGCCATGGTGATGTTCGAGAACTGTCGCGTGCCGGTGTCGAACCGGATCGGGACGGAAGGGCAGGGCTTCAAGATCGCGATGGCGGGTCTCGACGGTGGGCGTTTGAATATCGGTGCCTGTTCAATCGGCGGCGCGCAATTCTGCCTCGACCGGACCATCGCCTACATGAAAGAGCGCAAGCAGTTCGGCTCGCGCCTTGCCGATTTTCAAGCGCTGCAATTCCGTATCGCGGACTACGCGACCGACTTGGAGGCTGCACGGCTTCTGCTGCACCGCGCGGCGGTTGCGGTCGGCAACAAGGAGCCCGCGGCGACGCGCATTGCGGCACAGGCGAAACGCCTTGCTACCGATACGGGTTTCGAAGTGGTCAATGGCTGCCTGCAGTTGCATGGCGGCTATGGATATTTGCGCGACCATCCCATCGAGCGCGTCTTGCGCGACGTGCGCGTTCATCAAATACTCGAAGGCACGAATGAAATCATGCGGATGATTATCAGCCGCGCTATGCTCGGTAACTAGGCCAGGGAGGAAACATCATGGAGCAGCTTCGAAGACTCTATCTCTCGCGCGATGAAATGATGAAGCGCGTCGCCCGCTTCAAGGACCTCAAAGGGTCCGACGGCGGGCTTCCCGACAGCAAGATGCCGGGCTGCGAGCGCACACTGTTCAACGTCATTGGCTTCCAGCCGCCGCAGGGTCATGGCGAGAATGCCACCTCACCGGTGGGTGATCACGCTGCGCGGATGGCGGCGATCAAGATCCGCGAAGGCTTCAATCTCGGTTACTGTAAGGCAAAGCCCGGTCACGGGCCGGAAATGCACAACCACGATACGAATGAAACGTTCATTCCGATGACGGGCACCTGGCGCGCCAGCTGGGAAAATGAGAAGGGCGAGGTCGAGTATGTCGACCTCGGGCCGCTCGACGTCGTGTCGTTTCCGCCCGGCATGATCCGCCGCTTCGAGAACGTGACCAAGGGCGATCCGAATGCGGAATCGATCCTGATGTTTGTGATCGGCGGCGACGCTCCCCAGGCCGAATTCACCGACGATGCGATGCATCGGCTGGAAAAGGCGGGCGTCTGGCCGGCGCACACTGCATAAGCGAGAACCGACGTGAGCGTTGCAATGTGGACGGGCGAACTGGCACTGGCGACGGCTGCGATCTTCGCCGGTGCCGCCGTCTATGTCAGTGTGGCAGAGCAGCCGGCTCGGCTGAAACTCGATACGCAAGCGTTATTGACGCAGTGGCAGCCAAGTTATGAGCGTGGTGCCGTCATGCAGGCGAGCCTCGCCATTCTCTCCGGCGTGCTTGGAGTCATTGCCTTTGTTTTCACCTATGACTGGCGCTGGCTTATCGGCGCGGCTTTGATCCTCGCCCCTTGGCCGTACACGATGTTCATCATTATGCCGACCAATCGGATGCTGAAATCGACTCCGCCGGCGCAAGCCACCGCGCAAACGCGCGGCCTGATCGTGCAGTGGGGACGGCTGCATTTGGGCCGCAGCGCGCTCGGGTTGTTTGCGGTCGCCGCTTATCTTTGGGCGCTCAATTGAGGCCAGCGTGAGCGAAAGCGACATCCTCTTCGAGCGTCGCGGCGCGGCCGGCATTGTCACGTTGAATTGGCCGAAAGCGTTGAATGCCGTTACGCACCCGATGGTGCTGGCCTTGTGCGCGCAGCTCGATCGTTGGGCCGACGATGCGTCGGTGACGCGAGTCGTCGTGACGGCCGCAGGCGAACGCGCCTTCTCGGCCGGAGGCGATATTCGCGCGCTTTATGATCTCGGCAAGGCCGGCAAGCACGACGAAGCGCTGCAATTCTGGCGCGATGAATATCCGCTCAATGCCGCGATCAAGAACTACCGCAAACCGTATGTCGCGTTGATCGATGGCATCGCCATGGGCGGTGGCGTCGGCGTGTCGGTGCATGGATCTCATCGTGTCGCAGGCGATCGCTTTTCGTTCGCAATGCCCGAAGTCGGCATCGGGTTTTTTCCGGACGTGGGCGCCACCTGGTTTCTGCCGCGCATGCCGGGCGAGCTTGGCGCCTATTGTGCGCTGACGGGCGAGCGATTCGGTATTGCCGATGCAATCGGCGGCGGAATTGCCACACATCGCATTCCGTCGGCGCGGTTTGCGGCGCTGCTCGATGGGCTCACCGGGACGGTTCCGGTCGACGCTGTCCTCGCCGCATTCCGCGAGCCTGAGGGGGAGGGGCCGATCATGGTCCGCCGCGCTGCGATCGACAGGCTTTTTGCCGGCGATATGGTGGAGAATATTCTCTCTGCGCTCGACACCGAAGCGATGTCTGGTAGTGGCGATGCGGAATGGGCGCAAAAAACGGCTGCCACAATACGTACGAAGTCGCCGCTCAGCCTCAAAATTGCGCTGGCGCAGGTGCGGCGCGGCAAGACCTGGGATTTTGAAACGTGCATGCGCATGGAATTCCGCATAGTGTCGCGTGTCATCCATGGCCATGATTTTTATGAGGGCGTGCGCGCAGTGATCGTGGATAAAGACAACAAGCCGCAGTGGCGGCCACCCGCGCTCGCCGATGTCGGTGAAGCCGAGGTCGAGCGTCATTTCGCCCCGCTTGCGAACTCCGAGCTGGAACTGCCGTGAGCGACCCCGCGACAACCAAAGATCTGTACTCGCTCGAGCCTGTGCGCGAGCACGAAGGCGAGCGCTCGGTCGGTCCGTGGACGCGACGTCTCATTTTGTTTTTGCGCTCGATGGCGGCGATATCGCTGCTGAAGGGTCTCTACCACTGGGCGCAGGTGTGTGGCATCGGCTTTGGCGGAGACTCAACCGTTCGAAAGCCATTCCATCGCCTGGCAAACTGCGACGGTTTTCTTTGCGGTGATCGATCTGGTTGCTGCCGTTGGCCTCTGGCTTGCGGCGGCGTGGGGTGCGGTGATCTGGCTGACCGCGGTCGCTTCAATGTTGGCGGTCGAAATATTTTTTCCGCAAGTTTTTGGCGGAGGCTGGCTGACCGGCGTGGTCGAAGGCGGATTGCTTGCGCTTTACCTGTGGCTTGCGTTGAAATCGGCGCAAGAACAGCCGACTTAAGAAAACAAAATGGGGAGGGCGCAAATGGCGCGCATCGGATTTATCGGCCTTGGCAATATGGGATTGCCGATGGCGCAGAATCTGCTCAAGGCCGGCCACCAGGTGGAGGGCGTTGACGTCAATCCGGCATCGCTTGAAAAGCTTAAGGCTGCGGGCGGTGTGACCGTTGAGACTGCGAAAGGTGCGGCCGCGCGCGCGGATGTCGTCATCACGATGCTGCCGTCGGGCAAGGAAGTGCGCGACGTTTATCTCGGCTCTTCCGGGATCGTTGAGAACGCCAATGCCGGCACTTTACTGATCGACTGTTCAACCATCGACGTGGAGACAGCGCGCGCCGTCGCTGCGCAAGCGGAGAAAAAAGGTTTGTTGATGCTCGACGCACCCGTATCGGGCGGCGTCGGCGGCGCGACCGCGGCGACACTTACGTTCATGGTTGGCGGAAGTACACAAGCCTTCACGCGCGCTCAATCGATTTTGGAGAAGATGGGCAAGACGATCGTGCATGCCGGCGGCGCCGGCAATGGTCAGGCAGCGAAAATCTGCAACAACATGATCCTTGGCGTGTCGATGATCGCCGTCTCCGAGGCATTCGTTCTCGCCGAAAAGCTCGGTCTTGATCATCAAAAATTATTCGACATTTCTTCAAAGTCTTCAGGACAATGTTGGTCGCTCACGACTTATTGTCCGGTGCCGGGACCGGTTCCGACATCACCTGCGAACCGCGATTACCAAGCCGGGTTCACCGCTGCGATGATGCTAAAGGATCTAAAATTGTCGCAAGAAGCCGCAAAGGCGACCGGAACCAGAACAGAATTGGGCGCGGATGCCGCGCGAATTTATTCGCAATATGTGACGAGTGGGGAAGCATCGCGCGATTTTTCCGGAATTATTCGCTTCATCCGCGATTGATGCGGGTTTCTAGAGTGAACGAAGCCTTGCGCCGGTGCGTAGAATTTTACGGTCAAGACTCCGTTCACCGTTGCAAATAAACCTAATCTTTATGGTGTTATTTAAGCCGATTTTAGACTGCGCCTCATAGTGTGCGTCACAACCGGAGCGGGGAAAACAGGGCCTTGTAACCGGGGACGTAAAATATAAACGCAAGGGGCGTTGAACATGAAAGCCGTCGCGAAGACGGTCGAGCCAGCCGGACGCGAGGCAACGCTCGATCACATTCGGCCACAGTACTTGGAAGCCTTGACACTAGTCGAACGGCTGCATCGTCGGCTGCTCGATGTCATCAAGGACGAGTTCGATCGGCGAGGTCGCTCCGATATCAATTCGGTGCAGGCACTCTTGCTGTACAATATCGGGGATAAGGAACTGACGGCCGGTGAGCTGCGTACGCGCGGCTACTATCTCGGCTCAAACGTTTCTTACAACCTCAAGAAACTCGTCGAAATGGCCTTCCTCGACCACCAGCGTTCGCGTGTCGACCGGCGTTCGGTTCGCATCAAGCTGACCGACAAGGGCCGCGAGGTGCGCGACATCATCGAGTCGCTTTATCAAAAACACGTGCGCACGGTTGAGCAGGTCGGCGGCATCAACGCCGAAGAGTTCGCCACGCTCAACAAGTCGCTGCATCGGCTCGAGCGCTTCTGGACCGACCAGATCCTTTATCGCCTCTAAATTCGCCTAGCGGCGGATTGCCTTATCCCTGGCTGCACATCGCGGCCGGGGTTTTCTTTTGTCCGGCTAGCAAAAAGCATTCGTCCCCTAGATATTGCGCCTGAGCGCGGTCCACAGCCCAATGCTTGGCGGGTGGCGGCCGATATGCTATTGCCGGGCTAATCCCGGATTTTATCTGGGCGCACGGCCTTTTTCGAAAACCGCTACCTGCTTTTCGGGATCGTGCGCTTGCCCTTTATTCGGCGCCGATCGCTACCGGCGCGAGGAGATCGTGATGTCGGCGAGCTCGAGCCCCAAGCCCGGAAACGAAGTGGAATCCCTGTTCTCGGCCAGTTTGCGCGAGGTCGATCCCGAGATTGCCGATGCGATCCGGCAGGAGCTTGGACGCCAGCGCGATGAAATCGAGCTCATCGCATCCGAGAACATCGTCTCGCGCGCCGTGCTCGAAGCGCAGGGCTCGGTCCTGACCAACAAATACGCCGAAGGTCTTCCGGGAAGCGCTATTACGGCGGCTGCCAGTTTGTCGACATCGCCGAGCGGCTTGCGATCGATCGCGTCACCAAATTGTTCGGCTGCAAGTTTGCAAATGTGCAGCCGCATTCCGGCGCGTCGGCCAATGCCGAAGTATTCTTCGCCCTTCTGCAGCCCGGCGACACGTTCATGGGGCTCAATCTTGCCGCCGGCGGCCATCTCACGCATGGCTCGCCGGTCAATATGTCGGGCAAATGGTTCAAGCCAGTGCCCTATGGCGTGCGACAAGACGACCACCGCATCGATATGGAGCAGGTCGCGCGGCTCGCGCGCGAACATAAGCCGAAATTGATCATCGCCGGCGGCTCCGCTTATCCGCGCATCATCGACTTCCGTGGCTTCCGCGAAATTTGCGACAGCGTCGGCGCATTGCTGATGGTCGACATGGCGCACTTTGCCGGCCTTGTCGCCGCCGGAGTGCACCCGTCACCATTCCCGCATGCGCACGTCGTGACGACGACGACACACAAGACGCTGCGCGGTCCGCGCGGTGGCGTGATCCTTTCCAACGACGAAGAGATCGCCAAAAAACTCAACTCGGCGGTTTTCCCGGGCATGCAAGGTGGTCCGCTGATGCACGTGATCGCCGCCAAGGCGGTGGCCTTTGGCGAGGCGCTGCGGCCGAATTTCCGCACCTATGCGCGCAACGTCGTGGAAAATGCCAAAGCACTCTCCGAGACATTGAAGTCGCACGGCCTCGACATTGTTTCAGGTGGCACAGATACCCATTTGATGCTGGTCGATCTGCGGCCGAAGCGGTTGACCGGTAAGGTCGCCGAAGCGGCTTTGGGACGCGCGCATATCACCTGCAACAAGAACGGTATCCCGTTCGATCCCGAAAAGCCGACGGTGACGTCCGGCATTCGACTCGGCACCCCGGCCTGCACGACACGTGGCTTCGGCATCGCCGAATTCCGGCAGGTCGGCGAAATGATTGTCGAGGTTCTCGACGTGCTGTCACAGAAGCAGGTCGAGGAAGATTCGCTGGTTGAAGCCGCGGTACGCGACAAAGTGAAGGCATTGATCGGGCGATTTCCGATTTATCAATGAGCAAGGCGTCTACATTGACGAAGTGCAGCGGGTGAGGGCCTAGTCATGCGTTGCCCCAGTTGTGGAAGTCTCGACACCCAGGTGAAGGACTCGCGGCCGACGGAAGATTTGGCTGTCATTCGCCGCCGCCGCGTGTGCCTGACCTGCAATTTCCGGTTCACGACGTTTGAGCGCGTGCAGTTGCGCGAATTGACGGTCATCAAGCGCAACAGCCGACGCGTACCCTTCGATCGCGACAAATTAATGCGGTCAGTACAGATCGCGTTGCGTAAACGCCCGGTCGAGCCCGAACGGATCGAGCAGACGGTCTCCAAAATTGTGCGCGAACTTGAAAGCCAGGGCGAGAGCGAGATCTCTTCGGAAGCGATTGGTGAGATCGTGATGGAGCATCTGCGCGAGATCGACGACGTTGCCTATGTGCGCTTTGCGTCCGTCTATCGCAATTTCCGCGAGGCCAAGGACTTCCGTGCTGCGCTCGATGAATTGTCCGGCGACGATGACGGCCAGCCGGCCACCAGCGCGCGCAAATGAACGACGAGACGACTCCCATTTCAGAAGCGGCGTCCGCCGACGAGCGCTTCATGCGGCTCGCGCTGGCGCTTGGGCGGCGCAATCTTGGTTACACCTGGCCCAATCCGGCGGTCGGCGCCGTAATTGTGAAGGATGGCGTGATTGTTGGGCGCGGATGGACGCAGCAAGGCGGCCGGCCGCATGCAGAAATAGAAGCTTTGCGGCACGCAAAAAAGGCGGCGCAGGGCGCGACGATGTACGTGACGCTCGAGCCCTGCTCGCATCAAGGCAAATCACCGCCGTGCGCCGATGCAATCATACGCGCCGGCATCGCACGCGTGGTTTCGGCGATGGAAGATCCCAATCCGGACGTATCGGGGCAGGGACACGAGCGTCTGCGCGCCAAGGGCATTGCCGTGGAAATTGGTCTCGGCGCCGAAGAGGTGCGACGTGTCCACGCCGGGCACGTCACGCGCATCGCGCAAGGACGGCCATACGTATCGCTCAAGCTCGCGATCTCGGCCGACGGCAAAGCGGGTCTCGCGGGCCGAAAGCAGGTTTCGATCACCGGTGAGAGAACGCGCGAGCGCGTGTTTCAAATGCGTTCCGCGAGTGACGCGATCCTGGTCGGCATCGGCACGGTATTGTCCGACGATCCGCAATTGACCTGCCGCCTGCCGGGGATGTTCGATCGCTCGCCGGTGCGCATCGTCCTCGATGCGCAATTGCGCGTGCCATTGTCGACGTCAGTTGTTGCGACCGTGCGGGAAACGCCGACGTGGGTTTTTGCCTCATCGAAGGCGTCGCCGATTGCCGAAGAAATTCTGATGCAAAGAGGCTGCAAAGTCTTTCGCGTCGACGAGCGCGGCGGAAAGCTCGATGTCGAGCAGATTTTGAAGACGCTTGCCGAGCAAGGCATCACCCGTTTGATGGTTGAAGGCGGGCCGACCGTTGCCGCGAGCTTTGTCGATGCCGATCTTGTGGATGAGGCTATGTTGATACGCGGGGAAAAGTCCGTCGGTGCGGCAGGAATCGATCCGCTCGAAGGCATGCCGCTGGAAGTCCTTGATCGGCCGGCTTGCATCGCGCGGGAGCGAAAAGGTCGGCGGCGATACTCTCGAGACCTACGAACGGCCGTCATGATGTGCGCAAAATTGCAGCTATCCGCTCATCCCCGCGCAAGCGGGGATCCAGGGCAGCAGGGCTTTGTAATCCCAGCTCTGGATTCCCGCTTGCGCGGGAATGAGCGGAGTTCGCGTTGCGGCCAACGGGCTCCGCGCTGATGTTCACCGGCATCGTCACTGACATGGGCGAAGTGCGTTCGGTCAAGCCGCGCGCAGACAATTTGCACCGCATTACGATCTTCTGCAGCTATCCACGCGCTGAAATCGTACAAGGCGCGTCCATCGCATGTTCAGGCGTGTGTCTAACCGTCGTCGATTCAGGCGAGGAAGACGGACGCGTGTGGTTTGCGGTCGATGCCGCGGAAGAAACCTTGCGTGTGACGACTGTCGGGCGCTGGCGGCACGGCACCAGGGTCAATCTGGAACGCCCATTGAAGTACGGCGATGAGCTGGGCGGGCATCTGGTTGCAGGGCACGTCGATGGTCTTGCAACGCTGGTCGGCCGCGAAGACATGACTGACATGGCGCGGTTCGCAATGCGCGCCCCGCAGGACCTTGCCCGGTTCGTGGCACCGAAAGGCTCGATTGCGCTCGACGGCATCTCGCTGACAGTTAATGCAGTGGACGGCGACATGTTTTCGGTGCTTGTCATTCCACATACATTGAAGGTGACGACATTCGGCGCACTCCGCAAAGGCGATGATGTCAATCTCGAGGTCGATACGATGGCGCGCTACGCTGCGCGCCTGGCGGAAATGAACTAGAGCCTTGTTCGGCGTGCGGCGGCTTGCTAGCACGGCACTCAATTAGGAAATTTAGGTATGGCCAAAAAGAAGAAGACCACCGCGAAAAAAAGCGACAGCCTGCATGTGCTGATCGTGGAAGCGCGTTTTTACGACACAATATCGGATGAGCTGTTGCAGGGGGCGACGCGCGTGCTGGATGCGGCCGGCGCCCGCTACGATCGGATCACAGTGCCGGGCTCCCTGGAAATTCCTGCCGCCATCGCGATTGCGATGGACGCGGCGCGGAAGCGGCGTGAGCCTTACGATGGGGTGGTCGCCTTGGGCTGCGTGATGCAGGGCCAGACTTATCATTTCGATCTCGTGGCGAACGAGTCGGCGCGCGCCTTGATGGATCTTGCCGTGAATGAGCGTCTCCCCATCGGTAACGGAATTCTTGCCGTCGACAACGAAGCGCAAGCGCATGCCCGCGCTCGGGCCGAGGAGGGCGACAAAGGAGGCGCGGCCGCGCGTGCGGCGCTCACCATGATCGCGCTCAAGCACACCTTGGCCTGGCGCTGATGGGCGCCGGCCCCGCACGCGACGACAAGGACGCCCGCAAGGCGAACAAACGCGGTGCGGCGCGGCTGGCGGCGGTGCAGGCGCTGTATCAGATGGATCTGGCCGGCACCGGCCTCAATGAAATCCTCGGCGAATTTGAAAGCCATTGGATGGGCCGTGAGGTCGAGGGCGCGCAATATCTTCCGGCCGAAGCCGCGTTTTTCCGCGACATTGTTTCCGGGGTCGTGCGCGAGCAGCGCGAACTCGATCCGCTCATCGACGAGGCTTTGTCGAAAGGCTGGCCGCTCAAACGCATCGAAACGGTCTTGCGCGCCGCCTTGCGCGCCGGCGCCTTTGAGTTGATCCATCGCACCGACGTTCCTGCGCGTGTAGTGGTGGCCGAATATGCCGATGTCGCCGCGGCCTTCGTCGAGCGTGATGAAACCGGCATGGTCAATGCCGTGCTCGACCAGCTCGCGCGGCGTCTGCGCGCCGCCGAGTTCGGCCGCGCGGCCGGGTAACGCCATGCCCGCGGACACCGGAATGTCGGCCGAGGATCGCCTGATCGCGCGTTTCTTCAAGCCGCTTGCAACGCATCCCGGTGCGCTAGAGTTGTCCGATGATGCCGCATTTCTCACGCCGCCCCCTGGTTGCGATCTGGTTTTGAAAACGGACGCAATTGTCGGTGGCGTGCATTTTTTTCCGGATGACGCGGCCCATACCGTTGCCAGCAAGGCGCTGCGCGTGAATTTGTCGGATCTGGCCGCCAAGGGCGCGCGCCCGCTCGGCTTCCTGCTGTCGCTTGCGCTGCCAAAGGACATCGGCGAGCAATGGCTAGAGGGTTTTGCGCAAGGTCTGCGTGGTGATGCGGTGCTGTTCGGTTGTCCGCTGTTTGGCGGCGATACCGACCGCACGCCTGGGCCCATCACAATTTCCATTGCGATGTTCGGCAGCGTTCCGGAAGGAACGATGGTGCGCCGCGCCGGTGCCAAAGCGGGAGACCGCGTCTTCGTGAGCGGCACCATCGGCGATGCTGTGCTCGGGCTGGCTGTGCGCAAGGGAAACGAAAAGGGCTGGAAACTCAGCGAGCCGCAACGGCAGCATCTGTTGTCGCGATATCTTTTGCCGCAGCCGCGCAGCGCCCTGGCGGAAGCGGTGCGCACGCATGCATCGGCGGCGATGGACATCTCCGACGGGCTTGCAGGCGATTTCGCAAAATTGTGCCGCGCGTCGGACGTCGCGGCGGATATTGACGTCGGGCGGGTGCCGTTCTCGGATGCCGCCAAAGCCGTCATCAGTGCCGATTCCGGCGCGCTCGAATCCGCACTCACCGGCGGTGATGACTACGAAATCGTTTGCACCGTCCCGGCTGCAAAATTGGAGAGCTTCCTTGCTGCGGCCAAGGCGACAAATGTCGTTGTGACGGATATCGGCGAAGTCAAAGCCGGTGAGGGCGCCCGCTTCCTTGGCGCCGACGGGCAGGCGCTTGCTTTTAAACATGCCTCCTTCAGCCACTTTTGAAATCCGCAGGACGAATGTATTCAAGGCGGCTATAATGGAAGTTCAAGCAGTGGGACGTCGCTATGCATGACATGACGGCAAAAAAAGCGGCGGTGACGCCGGTCGGCCAGCATCCAAATTTCCAGAAGTACCACAAGCGCTTTCCGACCACGGCGTGGCTCCGCCGCCGCGCGCCGAGCAATGTGCCGCTGTTTGCCTTCGAATATGGCGATACCGGTGCGGGCAATGATGTCGGCATCGCACATAACTGGGCCGCACTCGATGCCGTTGAGATCGTGCCGCGTTACGGCGTCATGCCCACGCTGCCGCCGGTCGACGTCAAACTGTTTGGCCAAAGCTATGCCGCGCCGATCGGTGTTGCCCCCATGGGCGGCCCGTCGCTGGTATGGCCGGGCGCCGATCTTTTGATGGCGAAGGCGGCACAGCGCGCGCGCGTTCCCTACACTCTCAGCGTTGCCGGCGGCGCCACAATCGAGCAGGCGGCGGAAGCCGCGCCCGATGTGTTCTGGCTCCAGCTCTATCGATTCTGGCACGACGACCACAAGATCGGCTTCGACCTGGTGAAACGCGCACAGGCCGTCGGAGCAAAAGTTCTGACGCTTACGCTTGATGTTCCTGTACGCACGACGCGCTCGCGTGAGACTTACGCCGGGCTCGCACACGAATTCCGCCCGAACACGCGCATGATCTATGAGATGATGGTGCGCCCGAAATGGTTGCTCGCGCTGATGCGCAACGGCTATCCGCGTTTTGCCACCATCAGCGACTACGCGCCCAAGGGCTCCAACACTAACGAGATCATCGCTTATGCCCGCGCGCGTATGGGCGGCGCTTTCTCCTGGGAAGAGGTCAAGCGCTATCGCGATGCCTGGAAGGGCCCGATGGCTGTGAAGGGCATCCTGCATCCGGAAGATGCGCGGAAAGCCGTCGCACTCGGAGTTGAAGGCATCTGGGTGTCGAACCATGGCGGCCGCCAGATTGAAGCGCTGACGCCGTCAATCGATGTGCTCCCGGCAATCGCTGCAGCGGTGGGCAACAAAGCGACCATCGTGCTCGATAGCGGCGTGCGCAGCGGTCAGGACGTCATGCGCGCGCTCGCGCTTGGTGCCGATGCGGCCTTTGCCGGAAAATCGTTCCTGTGGGCGGTCGCCGCACTCGGTGATGACGGACCGGACTACCTGATCAACCTCTACATCGACGAATTGCGCGCTTCGCTTGGCCAGATCGGCGCATTGTCGCCGGCAGAGGCGAGGGCGGCGACCATTCGCCATCCGGGTGCTTTCGTCTTTGCGGCAAAAGCACGGGCGCCGGCGGCTAAACGCAGCAAGAAATAGTCTGTTCCGCTCGTCCTCGCGAACGCGGGGCCCCAGTCTTCAAGCGAGTTTCGCTGGATTCCGGCCTTCGCGGGAATGAGCGGGTTGGTGAATACGTGAATTCAAATAAAATCATCCCTGATCTGCGGCATTGGTAGTAGCGATTCACTCCCGCGGCCGATAAAAGGGGCGGCTTTTGCCCGGGAGCCCTCAATGTCGGCGATTGCCGAGCCGATCCAGCACGCTATGCCAGACGACAATCTGGCGCGCCGCAACGCCATGGTGCTTGCGGTCGCGCAGGCGCTTGCCGGCGGCAACAACACGGTCATCGTCAGCACCGCGAGCATCGTCGGGGCCGTGCTCGCGCCCGATAAGGGGCTGGCGACCCTGCCCATCACGGCGATGGTCTTCGGGATGTGGCTGGGCACGCTGCCTGTCGGTGCGCTTGCGCGGCATGTGGGACGGCGCTTTGCCTTGCAGACCGGTTCCGCCTTCGGGGTGCTCTCGGGGCTTATCTCGTATTCGGCCGTGATGAACGGAAATTTCTGGCTACTCCTGCTCGGCACTTTTTGTGGCGGGCTCTACGCTGCCGCGCATCAGTCCTATCGCTTTGCCGCCGCCGATACCGCCAGCGACGCCTACCGGCCGAAGGTTGTGTCATGGGTGCTGGCTGGTGGTGTCTTCGCGGCCGTGATCGGGCCGCAGCTCGTCATTTTCACCAAAGATATGCTGCCGCCGCATCTATTCGCGGCGAGTTACCTCGGTCAGTCGGCTTGCGCTTTGGCGGCTGCGGCTGTGCTGCAATTCGTCAAGGTGCCGCCGCTTCCCGCAACGCGCCATGACAGCGCGCGCCCTCTCGGCGAAATCGCGCGAAGTTCACGCTTCATTGTTGCGGTCGCTTGCGGGATGGCGAGCTACGGCATGATGAATATGGTGATGACATCAGCGCCGCTGGCGATGGTTGGTTGCGGTCACTCGATCACCGATGCAACGCTCGGCATTCAGTGGCACGTGCTGGCGATGTACGCGCCGAGCTTCATCACCGGCTCGTTGATCGCGCGCTTCGGCGTCGAGCGCATCACCGGTATCGGCCTCGCGTCGATTGCGGCGGCGGCGGCCGTCGGGATCAGCGGCACGACCGTCGCCCATTTCTGGACCGGGCTGGTCTTGCTCGGGTTCGGATGGAATCTTGCGTTCATTGGTGCAACCACCATGGTGACGCAATGCCACCGGCCGTATGAACGCAACAAGGTTCAGGCGTTCAACGATTTTCTTATTTTCGGCAGCATGGCGCTGAGCTCGTTTTCGTCCGGCCAGCTGCTCGAAAAATTCGGCTGGACGGCGATCAACGAAGTGATCTTCCCGACCATCTTTGTAACGGTGGCGCTTTTGTTGTGGCTCACGCTGCGGCCGAGGCAATCGACGGTGTGATGAGCGGCCGGATCGGCGGCGGTCGTGGAACATCACGCTCTGCCGTCGGCCTGCGCGATTTTGTCGTGCCCGCGAAGGCGGTCGCACACTCCGTTCGTCCCCGCGAAGGCGGGGATCCAGCCCAATAAGAACTGGATGCCCGCTTGCGCGGGAATGAGCGGAGAGAGTTTCCACAATCAGGATTGACTTTAATCCTAGTCTGACTATAATCCTATGCGTTCGGTCCGCCAGAGGGCGCTCTCATGAGGCGTCATGACGGGTGGGGCCGGATGCGGCGCCCGCGGGCGTGGTTTCGCAGCCACGCCTCCGGGAGGCCCCGGGTCGCCGTCCGCTCCAACTACGTGGGGCTGCCTTCAATGGCTGGACGTGGCGTGGATGAAGGGCGGCGAAAGCTGCCTGGATGAGGTGTCCGCGCCCGGAAGCACGGTCCCGGGGACAGAAAAGCCGCGATGGAGCGCCGTGTGGCGAAACGTGCCTGTCGCAAAGGCACGTCAGCGCCACGTAAGGCGCTGGACCACTGGTTGCGCCGCACGGCGCTCCATCCCCTCGCATGTGCGAGGGACGGGAGACGAGCCTTCCCGGGGCCTCGGCAAAGAACACGGGCGATCACGCTTGGCTGATTGAAAATTGGCTGTTTGAAAATTAAATCGGTGAGATGGAACGACGCGGGAGCAAACTCTTGTTGTCGTCCCCGCGAAAGCGGGGACCCATACGCCATGCACTATCGAGATGCTGCGGAGTATGGGTCCCGGGTCTCGCTGACGCTAGCCCGGGACGACAGGAAAAACAGTGCGGTTTTGGCCGCCAATAATAGCCAAGGAATTGCTGCAAAGAATACCTTTGTTCCAGCCTGCATTTCCGCGTTGCAGAACTCCCTACATTTTTGGCTATATCCGCGCGCTTTCCGGTCGGGGTGAAGCGCCCTTAAAGCGGCCATCCTCGACGCTCCTGGCGCCGGCGGGAGCGTTCGTCCCGCCAGCACCATTCAAATCGGGGAAAATGGCCACCATGTCTACTTTGTGGTTGATCGTCGGCTGCGGGGTGCTCGCGATCGTCTATGGCATCTGGGCGACCCAATCGGTGATGAGTGCCGATCCGGGCAGCAAGAGGATGCAGGAAATTTCCGAAGCCGTGCGCGAGGGTGCGCAGGCCTATCTCAAGCGCCAATACGCCACTATCAGTGTGGTCGGCGTCGTCATCTTGCTCATCATTGGCTTCACGCTCGGCTGGCTCGTTGCGGTCGGATTTGCGGTAGGCGCGATCCTGTCAGGTGCAACCGGCTTTATCGGCATGAACGTCTCGGTGCGCGCTAACGTGCGGGTCGCGCAGGCCGCGACCAAATCGCTGGCCGGCGGGCTAGAGCTTGCCTTCAAGGCCGGTGCTATCACCGGCATGCTGGTTGCAGGCCTCGCGCTGCTCGGTGTCACGCTTTATTTCGGTTTCCTTACCGGCTCGCTGCACAAAGCGCCAAATGATCGGACGGTCATCGATGCCATCGTCGCGCTCGGCTTTGGCGCCTCGCTGATTTCGATCTTTGCCCGTCTTGGCGGCGGTATCTTCACCAAGGGTGCGGACGTCGGTGGCGATCTCGTCGGCAAGGTTGAGGCTGGCATTCCGGAAGACGATCCGCGCAATCCCGCGACGATTGCGGACAACGTTGGCGACAACGTCGGCGACTGCGCCGGCATGGCGGCCGATTTGTTCGAGACCTATGCGGTGACCATCGTCGCCACCATGGTGCTGGCGTCGATCTTCTTTGCCAGCACGCCGATGCTAATGAACATGATGACCTATCCGCTCGCCATCGGTGGTGCGTGCATCATCACGTCGATCATCGGGACGTTCTTCGTACGGCTGGGCCGCAACAAGTCGATCATGGGCGCCCTCTACAAGGGCTTCATCGCTTCGGCCGTGCTGTCGCTGATCGCTATCTGGTTTGTGACTGACTCCCTGGTCGGCATGGGCCCGATTGCCGGCGTCACGTTCACCGGCCAGGCGCTCTATATTTGCGCTGTCGTCGGCCTGGTGGTGACCGGTCTGATCATCTGGATCACCGAATACTACACCGGCACCAATTTCCGTCCGGTGAAGTCGATCGCTGCGGCGTCGGTGACGGGTCACGGCACCAACGTCATCCAGGGTTTGGCGATCTCGCTCGAATCGACCGCGTTGCCAGCGATGGTGATCATCGCAGGCATTCTGGTCGCGTACTCGCAAGCAGGCTTGTTCGGCATTGCGATCGCAGTCACGGCGATGCTGGCGCTCGCCGGCATGGTGGTTGCGCTCGACGCTTTCGGCCCGGTCACCGACAATGCCGGCGGCATTGCCGAAATGGCGGGATTGCCGAAGAACGTCCGCAAGTTCACCGACGCGCTCGACGCGGTCGGCAACACGACCAAGGCGATCACGAAAGGCTACGCGATCGGCTCGGCGGGTCTCGGTGCACTGGTGCTGTTTGCAGCCTATAATCAGGATCTGTTGTTCTTCACCAAAACGTCGGCGGCACATCCGTACTTCCAGGGCATTCAGCTCGACTTCTCGCTGAATAATCCCTACGTCGTCGTTGGCTTGTTGTTCGGCGGACTGCTGCCTTATCTGTTCGCTTCGATGGGCATGACCGCTGTCGGACGTGCTGCCGGCGCTATCGTTGAGGAAGTGCGTCGCCAATTCCGCGCCAAGCCCGGCATCATGAAGGGCAAGGACAAGCCGGATTACGGTCGTGCCGTCGACATGCTCACCAAGGCCGCGATCAAGGAAATGATCGTGCCGTCGATGCTGCCGGTGTTGTCACCGATCTTCTGCTACTTCGCGATCTATTTCGTCGCGGGCGGTGGGGCGGCCGGCAAGTCGGCGGGGTTCTCAGCACTCGGCGCCATGTTGCTGGGCGTCATTGTCACCGGTCTGTTCGTCGCGATCTCGATGACGTCAGGCGGCGGTGCGTGGGACAATGCCAAGAAATATATCGAAGACGGCCACTACGGCGGAAAGGGCTCCGATGCCCACAAAGCCGCGGTGACGGGCGATACAGTTGGCGATCCCTACAAGGACACGGCCGGTCCGGCGGTGAACCCGATGATCAAGATCACCAACATCGTGGCGTTGTTGCTGCTCGCCGTGCTGGCGCACTGATCGCGTCCATAAATAATGCGAAGGGCCCGCAACGCGTCGCGGGCCCTTTTTCATCTCGACGCGTCGCTTACAGATGCACGCCGACGTTCTTGAAGATGTTGCGGATGTAACTCAATTCCTGACCGCCGGTCGGTGTCGTTTGCGAATAGAAGTCGAACAACTTGCCATCCTTGAGACCGTAATTTGCAAGCCGGGTCACGCGTCGTTCTTTGTCGAAATAAACCGCAACGACACGCTGATCGACAACCTCATGAGGCATGAATGCAGCCGAGCGCTGCGCCTTTTGCGAAATATAATAGAAGGCGTCGCCATTAACCGTCGCAACGGTCGACGGTGTACCGAGCACGATCAGGACCTGCTCCTGTGTGGCGCCGACCGGAACCTGTTCCAGCGCGCCTTCCGGCAGCACGTAACCGCGCTGCAGCGTTTCGGTCGTGCCACAGGCTGCAAGCGCGAGCGAACCCGCGAGAGCTCAGAATTAAATGGAAACTAGAGTGGCGACGAGGCACGGTTTTCCGATCCCAAATGCGACACGTTCATTTCAGCCTTGCATCGGGGGGAGCGTTGACGTAACCGCTGCAACCGCATCAGCCCCCGAACGAACGCGATGATATTTCCCCTGTTTCGCCGGCGCATGCGGCCGGACACCATTTCCAGCCTGTATGGCATGATCGTGGCGCAGGCGCGATTGCCCTGCTTTTATCGCGAATATGCGGTTGCCGACACCGTAAACGGCCGCTTTGACCTGCTGGTGCTGCACCTTGCCGCGGTCCTCGATCGTCTGGGCGAGGAGCCACAATTGCGGGACTTGGGACAGGCGCTTTTCGACCGGTTTTGCCAAGACATGGACCACAATCTGCGGGAAATGGGCATTGGCGACCTGGCGGTCCCCAAAGCGATGCAGCGGATGGGCGAGGCGTTCTATGGCCGTGCGCAGGCTTACAAGGCCGCTTTGGCGTCTGGAGATGACGTGCTGGCCGAAGCCCTGACGCGGAACATTTACGGCGGCGTCGCGCCGAGCCAGGCTGCGCCTATGCGTCTTGCGGCCTACATGCGGGAAGCGGTACGTGTTTTGAAAATGCAGCAAACGGCGGGTTTTCTGTCCGGCGTGCTGGACCTGCCGGATCCTGCTGCGGTTATTGTTTAAGATAAGGCTGATTTGCCAGAAGATTGAGATTTATGGAAAAAACTCAAAACGCCTGGAGCGTGCCAATCGTCGCCGAGGATATTCCGGACACCGGCCTTCATGTCGAGATCGATGCGCCGGCGCCGGTTCGGGCTGCACTCGCTGCATTAGCGGGACTGCGCGATCTGCCGCGGCTGTCAGCCACATTTGACCTCGCGCGCAAGGGCACGGTCGTACATGTCAGCGGGCAAGTGAATGCCCACGTCGGCCAAAAATGTGTCGTTACCCTTGAACCGATTGAAAGCGATCTGAGCGAACCGGTCGATCTGATATTTGCCCCGCCGGAAGCGTTGCCAACGCAAGTCGCGGACGCCGATGAGCCGCCCGAACCGCTCGTCGACGGCAAGCTCGATCTGGGCGCGATCGCGACCGAATTTCTACTCCTCGGCATCGATCCTTATCCACGCAGAGCGGGTGCGGAATTCGCGCCGGTAAACGTCGACGATGACGGCGCGCATCCTTTTGCCAGCCTGGAAGCGCTTAAAAAGCGCCTCGGCGGCGGTTAGCGGGAACAAGCGGGCAGGGAATGAGGGGCACTGAAAACCGGCTTGTCTGCAGCGGCCGAGCGGTTATGGTCGCGGCCGTGCGCCTATTCAAGAAGACCGCGCTGCCGGCGTCTAAGCTGCCGCCGACAAAGCTCACGCCGCCAAGAGCGATCCATGCCGGATAAGGTTCGTATCGCGCTTGATGCTATGGGCGGTGACCATGGCGCGACGGTGCTGCTTCCCGGCGCCGACCTTTCGCTTACGCGTCACCCCGACATCGAATATCTGCTGTTCGGAAACAGCGCGGTTGTCGCGCCTGTGCTCGACCGGCTACCGCGACTGAAAGCGAAATCGAAGCTGGTCCACACTGAAATTTCCATCCGTATGGACGATAAGCCGAGTCAGGCGTTGCGTTATGGCCGCTGGAAGTCGTCGATGTGGCTTGCCATCGATGCGGTCAAGAAAGGCGAGGCCGACGTCGCGATATCTGCGGGCAATACCGGCGCGCTCATGGCGATGGCACGCTTCAATCTCAAAATGATCGAAGGCATTGAGCGACCGGCGATTGCTGCGCTTTGGCCAACGCTGAAGGGTGAATCCGTCGTGCTTGATGTCGGTGCTTCGATCGGTGCCGATGAAGCGCACCTCGTCAATCTCGCGGCGATGGGAAGCGCGATGGCGCGGGTGCTGTTCGATATTGAACGCCCGACCGTCGGTCTGCTGAATATCGGAGTTGAGGAAGTCAAAGGGCTTGAGCAGGTGCGCGAAGCCGGCCGCATTTTGCGCGAAGGCCAGTTCCCGCATTTTGACTATCATGGTTTTGTCGAGGGCGATGATATTGGGAAAGGCGTTGTTGACGTGGTGGTGACGGAGGGATTTGCCGGCAATATCGCGTTGAAAACCGCCGAAGGCACCGCGCATCAGCTCGCTTCTTATTTGCGCGCCGCAATGAATCGGACGTGGACCGCACGACTGGGCTATCTGCTGGCGCGGCAGGCGTTCCGTACGTTGCGAGACAAGATGGATCCGCGCAAATCAAACGGTGGCGTGTTTCTCGGCCTCAAGGGTATCGTAATCAAGAGTCACGGTGGTGCGGACGTGGAAGGCACCGCATCCGCTATTGATTTGGGCTACGACATGGCGCGCTATGAATTGCTTGCGAAGATCGGACAGTCGATGGCTCGCGATCTTCGGGCCGGGACGAGTGCTTTGCTGGCGAGCGGAGCAAGCTCGTGACGACATTGCGTTCGGTCGTGCTCGGTTGCGGAAGCTACCTTCCTGCCCGCATCGTCAGCAACGATGAACTGGCGCGTTCTGTCGCTACGACCGATGAATGGATCGTTCAGCGCACCGGCATTCGTGAACGCCATATTGCAGCACCGGGCGAACTCACGTCTGACCTCGCGCTGCATGCAGCGCGGGCGGCGCTCGTCAACGCACACGTCGAAGCAAATTCGATCGACCTGATTGTGCTGGCAACCTCAACGCCCGACCAGACCTTTCCTGCAACCGCCGTTTCCGTGCAGGCCGGCCTTGGTATCACCCATGGCGCTGCGTTCGATTTACAGGCGGTCTGCTCCGGATTTGTTTACGCGCTGCAAGTGACCGATGCGCTTTTGCGCGCTGGCAGCTACAAGCGCGCGCTGGTGATCGGCGCGGAAACATTTTCGCGCATCCTCGACTGGAACGACCGCACCACTTGCGTGCTGTTCGGCGACGGCGCGGGCGCTCTCGTCATGGAAGCACAACCGCAGGCAGACACACGCGAGGACCGCGGCATCCTGACGACGCATTTGCGCTCAGACGGGCGGCACAAGGCCAAGCTCTATGTGGATGGTGGGCCGTCCTCGACGCAGACCGTGGGCCATTTACGGATGGAAGGCCGCGAGGTGTTCAAGCATGCCGTGGCCATGATCACCGATGTGATCGAGGACGCGTTCAAGGCCACCGGCTATTCCGCCGCGGATATCGACTGGTTTGTGCCGCATCAGGCCAACAAGCGAATTATCGATGGTTCTGCGCACAAGCTCGGCATCGCGCCCGAGAAAGTCGTAGTGACCGTGGATCGACATGGCAACACATCGGCGGCCTCAATTCCGTTGGCGCTGTGCGATGCGGTCACTGATCGGCGTATTAAACGCGGGAATCTGCTTCTTTTGGAGGCTATGGGGGGCGGGTTCACGTGGGGTTCGGCGCTATTGCGGTGGTGAAGCGGCTCGGGGAGCCGCTATTTGAGGCTCGGAATAGGCGGGACTATCGGTCACAATCTTTAAAGGCCCCGTTGACCGAGTCCGATGATGCTAATATCGTCGATAATTCAGCGGGATACCTTCGCCGGGGGCAGGGCAGGCGATGACCGGAAAAACTGTGACGCGGGCCGACCTGTGCGAGGCGGTCTATCAAAAAGTTGGCCTTTCACGCACGGAATCCGCAGCGTTGGTAGAGTTGGTGCTCAAGGAGATCACCGACTGCCTCGAACGTGGGGAAACCGTGAAACTTTCCTCGTTCGGATCATTCGTTGTGCGTAAAAAAGGCCAACGAATTGGACGTAATCCCAAGACGGGCAAGGAAGTACCGATCTCGCCTCGGCGCGTAATGGTGTTCAAGCCGTCGGCGATCCTCAAGCAACGCATTAATAACGGCGCCGCCGAGCCGGCCTGAGCCATCGTCAGTCGCGTAACACGGTATTATGCAACCAGGGAGTAAGGCCGCTTTGGACACCAAGGCGCCAGACGCTTTTCGCACCATTAGTGAAGTGGCGGACGAACTCGATCTGCCGCAGCACGTGTTGCGCTTTTGGGAAAGCCGCTTTCACGAAATCAAACCGATGAAGCGCGGCGGTGGCCGGCGCTATTACCGTCCCGACGATATCGATCTGCTGCGCGGAATAAAGCATCTGCTGTACGGCGAGGGCTATACCATTCGCGGCGTGCAGCGAATTTTGCGCGAGCAGGGCGCGAAATTTGTTCAAGTGGTGTGGCAGGAAGGTGCGCCGCAACCGCCGCACGGCGTCGTCGAAGACGAAGAGTTCGTTGAAGAGGCTGAGGCGATTGAAGACGCGTCACCGCAGGAAGAGCGCGGCATCCGCAGTCGCCTGTCCTCATTGATCGGGCGCGATCTCAGTGATCGGCAGGACGATGCCGCAGCCCGCGCTGAACCGCCGCTGACCAGCGCTCCGGTTCCGCGCATTGATCCGACCGATCGCGCGATCCACAGCGGCGGTTCAGTTGAGACATCCGAAATGCCGGAATCGAGCCCGGACACATCGCACGAGCCGTCGAGCGGCGGCGGCCTCGGTCGTGAGGATTTGCGCAAGTTGCATTTCGCGCTGCACGAGCTTTCGGAATGCCGCAAGTTGATCGATGCCTCGGTCACGCGGCCGCATTAGCAGATTCCGCCAATTCCAATGCATTGAACCAAACGGGCATGGTGCACGACCAATGGCCGTGTAGAATGTCTATGCGCGGAATTTTGGGTGGTTGAGGGGCAAAATGAGCGTCGTCAGGGCCGTATTGCTCGCGATTGCGGCTATCACCGGCGCGCTTGCGCCCGCGTGCGCCCAGACGACTGGGCCGCCGAATGGTTCGGTCACGACAATTGCCCGTGGCGCCCCGATTCCGCCGCTTGGCTTTTTTGTTATGGGCACTGTGGCAGTCGCCGCGATTTCGCCGATGATCGCCTCTGCGATCCTCGGCCGCGAACTCACGATCGGCGAAGCTTACCATGTGATACTTGGTAGTACGCTGGGGCCGGTGGGTTGGCTCCTGGCGGAAGCGATATATCCATCCACGGTTTCGGTTCAGACAAACCCGCCTGGAAAATCGCCGCAAAAACCGACGCGCGTCTCGAACGGCCGCCATATCAACATCCCACCGTCGGGTGCAACGAGCTTCGTTACGAACGAGGTGCTGCTGGAGTTCGCTCCCGGCGTTTCGGCGCAAACACGCGCGACGCTCGCGCGGAATTTGCAGCTGACGCAATTGGAGACGCAAAGGTTCTCGCTCACCGGCCGGACCATCGAACGCTGGCGTATCGATGGTACGCGCTCGGCACCTGATACGTTGCGGCTGGTCGCGCGCAATTACCCGGGCGTCTCTGCCGGGCAGGCAAACATGATTTACCGTGGAACGCAGGCGCAGACGCAGCCCGCGCCAAAGCAGGACGTCGCGCCGGACGGCGCGACGCAATACGTCGTCGGCAAGCTGCATCTTTTGGAAGCCCATCAGATCAACAATGGTGATGATGTGTTGGTAGCGGTCATCGATTCAAAGATCGATACCGGCCACCCTGATCTCGCCGGTGTCGTCGTTGATGAATATGACGTTGTCGGCGCGCCGGTAGCGGCGCATGCACACGGCACCGCGATTGCCGGCGCGATTGCCGCGCATAGCAAGCTGGTCGGTGTCGCGCCGAAGGTCAAACTGCTTGCCGTCAGAGCCTTTTCAGGCAGCGGCGAAAGCGCCCAAAGCACCACGTTCAACATTCTTAAGGGCCTCGATTGGGCAGCGAGCAAGAATGCTCGTATCGTCAATATGAGTTTTGCCGGCCCCGCCGACGCCATGTTGCAGGAGATGCTGCTCAAGGCGAACGCACGCGGCATGGTGCTGATCGCCGCGGTCGGCAATGCTGGCCCTAATTCGCCTCCGCTTTATCCGGGCGCGGACGCCGGCGTGATCGGCGTGACCGCGACCGATGCCGAGGATAAGTTGATGCCGATGGCCAATCGGGGACCCCAAGTTGCCATTGCGGCGCCGGGCGTTGAAATTCTCGCGGCCGCGCCGGACGGCGGATACCAAGTGACGTCCGGGACTTCGGTCGCGGCGGCCCATGTTAGTGGCGTTGCGGCCCTTCTGCTGGCGGCCAAACCGAAACTCACGCCCGCACAGGTGCGAAATGACTTGACCCGCTATGCTCATCGTATTCCCGGCAAGCGAAATGAGGTCGGCGCTGGTGTTATCGACGCATTCGCTGTCATCAAAGATCCCCGCAAATAGCGGCAAGGAACCGACAGAGTCATGGCTGCTCCGGATTTGTTGCTCATTGAGCGTCCGTCGGACGACATCGTCGTTTTGAAGATCAATCGTCCGCAGGTGCGTAACGCGCTCAATCTCGAAGTGCGCACACGGCTTGCCGATGAAATTACGCGTTGCGGCGGTGACCCTGCTGTGCGCTGTGTCATCGTAACGGGGTCCGATGCCGCTT
Source organism: uncultured Alphaproteobacteria bacterium (assembly GCA_963820805.1). GTDB lineage: Bacteria > Pseudomonadota > Alphaproteobacteria > Rhizobiales > Xanthobacteraceae > Pseudolabrys. The sequence continues at coordinate 295,596 of CAWGBH010000009.1, read as the reverse complement.
TTGCCGCGGGCGCTGACATCGCTGAGATGGCGGAGGCTGGGCCAATCGAGGTCATGTCGCGGAACGTCCAGAAATATTGGCGCGCGATCATGGATTGCCCCAAGCCATTAATCGCCGCGGTCGAAGGTTTCGCGCTGGGTGGCGGCCTTGAGCTGGCTTTGTGCGCGGATATCATCGTCGCCGGCGAGGGTGCAAAACTTGGTCTGCCGGAAGTGAAAGTGGGAATCTTGCCGGGCGGCGGCGGTACGCAAAAACTTGCGCGTTTGGTCGGACGCCACCGCGCGATGTTGTTGATCATGACCGGCAGAATATTTGGCGCCGCTGAAGCGTTGACCATGGGCGTGGTGAGCGAAGTCGCGCCGCAAGGGAAGGCACTCGCGCGTGCGCTCGATATCGCGCGTGAGATTGCGGCAATGCCGGCGATTTCCGTGATGCAGATCAAGGAAATCGTGAATGCGGGGCTGAATGCCCCGCTGGAAACTGCGCTCATGTTGGAACGCAAGGCATTCCAGTTGCAGTTTGCTACGCGCGATCAAAAAGAAGGAATGCGCGCCTTCATGGAAAAAAGAAAACCGAAGTTCGAAGGGCAGTAACGCGTGGCGAGGGATCTTTCCAGATCCGATCTGGTCGTCGCAGTATTCGGGTCGGGCACGATGGGGCGTGGCATCGCGCAGGTGTGCGCGCAGGCCGGTCTGACAACGTTGATGTTTGATGCTCGCGCCGGTGCTGTTGAAGAGGCGCTTGCGGCAATCGATAAGGGGCTCGAAGGTCTCCTCACCAAAGGCCGTATCACTGCTGAAGCCAAGAAAGGCACACTTGATTGCCTCAAGCCGATTGGCTCGCTTGATGATGTGAAGAGTGCTGGCATTGTTATCGAAGCAATTGTCGAAAATCTTGACGCCAAACGCGATTTGTTTCGCGAACTGGAAAAGCGTCTGGCGCCGGACGCCGTATTTGCAACAAACACGTCTTCCTTGTCGGTTACGCAGGTCGCTGCCGGTTGCGCAAACCCAGAACGGGTCGGTGGCTTGCACTTTTTCAATCCGCCGCCGCTGATGAGGCTGGTCGAGGTCGTCGGCGGAATGCGCACTGACGAGGCGGTGGTCAAAGCATTGACAGATTTTGCACGGCGGATCGGTAAGCATCCGGTTGTCGCAACCGACACGCCGGGGTTCGTGGTCAATCATGCCGGCCGCGCCTATGGGCCTGAAGCCTTGCGAATTGTCGGGCAGGGGATCGCTAGTCCACGCGAAGTCGACTTGTTGATGAAGGAAGCGGCCGGCTTTCGCATGGGGCCATTTGAGTTGCTCGACCTCATCGGTGCTGATGTCACACACGCGGTGATGGTGAGCATCTTCGAGCAATATTTCGGCGAACCGATGTATCAGCCATCGGCGGAGATGGCGGTACGTGTCGCCGGCGGCTTGCTCGGGCGAAAATCGAAGCAGGGTTTTTATAATTATGACGGCGCCGTTGCAATCAGTCCGCCGACCGTCCCGGTCTTGCCACAGTCGGTGCCGGCGGCCGCTTGGGTCGCAGACGAGGATGGCGGTAGCGAACTGACCGAATGGTTGAAGAGTGCTGGCGTCACGATCCAGCTCGGCGGCCAGCCCACGCAGTCGCTCCCGTGTTTTGTGACGCCTTTGGGCGAGGATGCGTCAAACGCGGCTGTGCGTCTGAAGCTCGATCCGGCCCGTACGGTTGCTGTCGACATGTTCGGGCGCTTCGCTGGCCGGCGGACGCTCATGAAAACACCGCTCACCAGACCTGAAATTCTCGGCGCGGCCGCGGCCGCCTTATCGGTAGGCAACGTGCCCGTCACCGCGATTAACGATAGCCCCGGTTTTGTGGTGCAGCGCCTGCTTGCGATGATCGTCAATGTGGGCACCCACATTGCTGAACTGCGAATAGCCGCACCGGCGGACATCGATACCGCGGTCGAGTTGGGATTGAATTATCCGAAAGGTCCGCTCGCGCTCGGAGATGCGCTCGGTGCAGTGCGCGTTCTGGCTGTGCTCGACGGTATGCACGCGATTACGCTCGATCCGAAATACCGAGCCACAGCGTGGCTGCGCCGGCGTGCGCGGCTAGGCGTGTCGTTGCATACGCCCGATTGACGCGCGCTGGTTCATACGCTGCGAAAGGTAAAATGACGCTCCAATAAATAGCGAATTTGGTGACCTGCATCACAGAGCGCTTGCCGATGTTGCACTAGATTTTGATCATAAAAATCAGGTTGCCTTGGGAGGCAAAATTGCAACGGGTTTCGTCGATCATGTCATACGTTGTGAGCGAAGGGCGGCTGTGTGCGCTCAAGCCCTCGGAGTGGTCCTTGCTGCTCGCCGGCGTGGCGCTGTGCGGTATTCTGGCGCTGCTGTGGTGAACGACGGCATGCAGTCAACTTGCGTGCAGGTCTTGATTTGCGGCTGGCGGGCGCGCCGGGCGTTATGACTAACGCGCGCTGTCAATGCCAAAAGAAACGGACGCCGATTTTTCGTGCAAAATTTTCTGTGCGTGAAGTCATCGCCTGGCTCAGGCGCCGGTGCAGCGATAACCGCACGGTCTCGACGCTGCCGATGACGGACGTGTGTAAACCGTCCAAATAACCGATCGCGGGAAAACGCGTACTGAAGCCGGGAAACTCCCCAGCGCAGGTACCTTTCGCAAAAATTTTTTTCAGACGATCTTTTCTGCTCACTTAGACCTGTGCGGAGTCCAGCAACCAACCGAACTGCATTGCGGTGAAAAACAAAGCCACAAAACCGTAAAGGATGAGTTCGAAACCGAACATGACTGCCTCCTGAATGGCTTGACCGCCTTGCATGTCAGACTACGGATCGCTGCCAATGCGGCTGTGTCCGGCGTCACAAAATGGCGGGTTGGCTGTTAGGGCCGGGAGCCTGTGGATAACTCGGCCCGGCAAGTGCCAAAGTGGGCCCGCCGGGCGGCCAAACCGGCGCTAAGTCATTGATCTCACATGCTAAGGGCAGATGAGGAGCCAGGCGCTGGCGACTTTCGGGGGGTCGCAAGGTCAGGCGCGCTGGCTGTGGAACCCGGCCAGGATCCAGCTGACGACAAACCAGACGACGAGGGCGCCGACGATTGGCCCGACAGCGAGCGCGAGATGCCTGGTGAGGATCGATCCGAAGGTCGTCAGATCGTCCACGCGCATCCCTTTTTCGAAGCAATCGAAAACATTGCCAAGCGAGGGATCGGCTCTGCGATCTTCCACGCAGGATGACTGGACGGCGGCCAACCGTTGCGAGACCACCGTCGCGTTATAAAAAAGCCAGCCGACGAAGCCCACCCAGCAGACCGAAGCAACAATCCAAATTCGCAAAAACCCTTGTTTCCAATTCATCGTGGTCCCCCGATCCATTGAAACTCTGCCGTTCCTTGGCACGCTTGCCAAGCGCCATCGGCAGGTGGCTCAGGGCGATGGATTTTAGGGCCGTGGTCTTGTCAGGAGAGGGACTTGACGAAAGGCCTCTCGAACCGAGCGGCGGTTTATCTAACCTTGCTCAGGCAATCTTTTAGTTTGTCGATTTGTGGTCCAATGGCCTGTCCCAGGCTTTCTTGGGCCAGGGTCGCGCGGGTTGAAAAATGCTCTCGCAAGGTTTGTTCTCGCCCTTTCCGCTGATCGGCGAGGTCCTTTTTGTAATCTGCTTTTATTTTTGTCGTCGCGCGCGTGTATTCCTTGATGCAGGCATCGGCGGATGAGCATTCGGGACATTGCTGTGCCTGCGCGACACCCGCAAAGAGCAAAGTTATGAGCAAAAAGAAAATTCGCATTTTCATTCGATCAAAGGTTGCCGGCGGTGTATCGCCCGCTGCAGTTTGACAGGATTTTCTTGGTCGGGGCGGCGGGATTTGAACCCACGACCCCTTGTCCCCCAGACAAGTGCGCTAACCGGGCTGCGCCACGCCCCGACCGAAGCGCGCGGACTATAGGGATGCGTCTATCGCAGTGCAACCTCATGCGTGATCCCGTCGCGGCCCCGTTTGGCGGCAAGATCATGCGGAAATTCAAGATATCGCGGCAATCCGGAACGGTCCGCGTACGACATAGGCAACATAAAGAGCAGCACCCATCACATAGACCGCCGCATAGCCGCCGATGAAACCGACGATATCGAAACGGCCCAGAAGCACGAACACCGTCATAGCCGCCATGGCGATGACGAGGAAGCTTGCGACCCGCGCGACCTCTCGGAAAAAACCGGTATGCAGCAGCAAGCAGCTGGCCACGTTCTGCGCCAAGTTCGCCAGAAGAAGTACAACAAGAATAAACGATACCACCGGCGGGATGGTCGCAGCGTTTCCGAGCAGCAGCGCGAACAAACGGTCCCCCGCAAATACAGCAAGGCGCATAGTGCCAGCGTCGGAACAGCGCAAAGGATGGTCGCCATCCACGTCAACGCTCATTTGTGCGGCCCAACTTCGCAAACAATTCTCAATAAAGGGTTGGAATAGTAAGTTGATTTACCGCACACCCCGGGGAGCTTGGCGACATTGAAGAAAACCGTCCTCCGCGCCAGCCTGGAGACGCTCTACTTCACGGGGATGCACCATTGGATGCGTCCGCTGGTCGCCGGCGTCGGCGCGATTTTGACGCTGCATCACGTGCGCCCGGCACGGCCGGAGGGATTTCAGCCGAACAGTCTCCTGGAGGTTACCCCCGAATTTCTGGAGGGGCTGTTGCGGCGGCTGGCCCACGCGCGCATCGATGTCGTCTCGCTCGACGAAATGCACAGGCGTTTCATCGAGGGTGATTTCAAACGCCGTTTCGTGTGCCTGACCTTTGACGACGGCTACAAGGATTTTTTGCGCTGGGCTTATCCACTTCTGCGCAAATACCAGATGCCGTTCGCAATGTTTATCGCAACGAGTTTTCCGGATCGGCTCGGCGAGTTGTGGTGGATCGCGCTTGAAGCGGTGATCGCGCAGAACAAGCGCATCGGTATGGTCATCAATGGCGAGGACCGATATTTTGAATGCGCCAGCGTTCGCGAAAAGCGCGAGCTATACGACGCGATCTATAGGTATTTGCGGAGCATGAAGAGTGACGAGGAGGTGCGCCGCACGGTGCGCGACCTTTGCGCCTGCTATCACATTGATGTCGGTTCGTTCTGCCGCGACTTATGCATGGACTGGGCAGAGATCGTCGACCTCGCCACCGATCCGCTCTGCACGATCGGCGCACACACGGTCAATCACATGATGCTCAAGAAGGTCCCGAGCGACGCCATGGTGCGCGCCGAAATGGAAATGAGCCGCGCGGTGCTCGAAGCCGCTCTCGGAAAACGGCCAGAGCATCTCGCGTTTCCCGTCGGCGATCCCACGTCTGCGGGCCCGCGCGAATTCCGCATTGCCGCCGAGCTCGGATTTAAAACGGCCGTGACAACGCGGCCGGGCGTTCTGTTCAAGGCGCACCGCGACTATTTGACCGCGTTGCCGCGCATCTCGGTCAATGGAGAATTCCAGCAGCAGCGTTATTTGAAAGTGCTGATGTCGGGCGCGGGAACGGCGTTCTGGAACCGGTTCCGCCGCGTCAACGCGGTGTAGCATCCGGCTTTGCCATCCAGCTGATCAACGGCATTGCAGGCAATACCCAACCTAACCCGGCCACGATGTAGTAGATCGTTGCCACAAAGCCGTTGATGTTGGTCAGTACCGACTGCGCGAGCGCCATTGCCAGCAGCCCCCAGACCGAGACCAGGACGAGAAGGGCAATGGTGCCGATGAATTTGCGGGTGCGGATGGACATAGGTGCTCTTCGCGCGCTTCAATTGCGATTGCAAGGGCAGGATTATATGGTCCGCGCCGCCTCCAAGAAGCAAGCGTTCGATGGCCGATCCCGTTAAAACGTCAGACTTGTATCCGCGCGCGGTCCGGCTATGGCTGCTTGCGGCGGCGGCAATGATATTCCTCACGCTGATCGTCGGCGGCGCGACGCGGCTGACGGAATCCGGCCTTTCTATAGTCGAATGGAAACCGGTCACCGGTGTGTTGCCGCCGCTTTCCGAAAATGAGTGGCGGGCCGAATTCACGAAATACCAGGCCATCCCCCAGTATCGCGAACTCAATCGCGACATGAGCCTCAAATCTTTCAAGGTTATTTATTGGTGGGAATGGTCGCACCGGTTGCTAGCGCGCGCGACTGGCGCGGTGTTTCTTTTGCCGTTTTTGTTTTTCCTGTGGCGCGGTGCCATTCCGCAGGGCTTGCGGGCCCGGCTGTGGGCAATTTTTATAGCAGGTGGCGCGCTCGGCGCGGTCGGCTGGTGGATGGTGTCCTCGGGACTGGCCGGCAGCGAACGCGTCAGCGTATCGCAATACAGACTCGCGTTTCATCTTTCACTCGCTTGCGCAATTTATGCAGCGATCCTTTGGACCGCCGGGCAACTTGCGCCACAGCCTCGCAAAGATGCTCCGGCGCGGCTGCGCATCGGCGCCTTGATGATCGCGGTGCTTTTGTTGCTGCAGATTTATCTTGGTGCACTGGTTGCGGGCCTCGACGCCGGCATCGTTTACAATACGTGGCCGCTCATCGACGACTCCATCGTACCGTCCTCGGACCGGCTGTGGTTCATTCAACCGGTCTGGCGCAACCTGTTCGAAAACACCCTCACAGTTCAGTTCAATCATCGCATGGTCGCTTACGCAATCTGGGTAGTTGCGGGATTGCACGCGATCGATGCCCGGCAGGCGCGACGCGGTGCGAGCGGCGCGGTTTTGCTCGCCGCCGCGGTGACACTGCAAGCGGGCCTTGGCGTCACAACGTTGCTTTATCAGGCCCCGCTCGCGCTTGCGCTCGCACACCAGACGCTCGCGATCGTGGTATTCACCATTGCAGTGGTCCACGCCGAGCGTTTGTCGCATCGTGCGACATCGCGCATGGTCCAGAACAGCCGTCGCGGAGCAGGCGCATGATCGACATCAAAACAAATAACGGCATTGCACTCATAACGCTCGGCCACGGCAAGGCCAACGCGCTCGACATTGAGTTTTGTGAAGCACTCACCGCGCGTTTTTCCGAGCTGCGGAAGTCGGACGCCAAGGCCGTGATCCTGACAGGGCAGGGGAAAATTTTCTCCGCCGGTGTCGATCTTAAGACGCCTGAGCGAAGGAGGGGCCGATTACATTCGCCGCTTTCTGCCGGTTTTGCACCGCCTCTACGAAGAAGTCTTTTTTCATCCGAAACCGGTGATCGCGGCGATCAATGGCCATGCCATTGCGGGCGGGTGTGTGCTCGCGTGCTGCGCCGACCGGCGGATCATGGCGGGCGACAGTGGGCGCATTGGCGTGACCGAAATTCTCGTTGGTGTGCCGTTTCCCGCGCTGGCGTTCGAAATCGTTCGCTTCGCTGCGCCGTCCACGGTATTTGCCGGAATTCACGCTGTCAGGTGCGACTTACGCGACTGACGAAGCCATGCGGCGCGGCTGGGTCGATGAAGTGGCGGAGCCGGAGGAGCTGATGGAAGATGCGATGGCTGTTGCGCAGGAGCTGGCCATGCTCTCGCCTTCAGCATTTGCACAAACCAAAATGCAAATCCGCCAGCCGGTCAGCGAGCGGCTGCAACAAAGTGGCGAGGCCACCGACAAGGCGGTCACCGAGATCTGGGCCGCGCCGGCGACGCTCGCTTACATCCGCGACTATGTCGCGCGCACGCTGAAGAAGAGCTTAGCCGGTCACTTTGCCGTTCAGCGCCTGCTCGAGGTCGGCGATAATATCTTCCTTGTTTTCAATCCCGACCGACAGCCGCACGACGTCCGGGCCAGCGCCTGCTTGCACCTTTTGTGCATCGGACAGCTGTCTGTGCGTTGTCGAAGCCGGATGGATGATGAGCGAGCGGGTGTCGCCGATGTTGGCGAGATGCGAGAACAGCTTCACGTTCGAGACGAGCTTGACGCCGGCGTCATAGCCGCCCTTCAGACCGAATGTGAAAACGGCACCGCAACCCTTCGGAACGTATTTCTTGGCGAGCGCGTGATACTTGTCGCCGGGAAGCCCCGGATAACTCACCCAGGCGACTTCCGGACGTTTCGACAAGCCACTCGGCGACGGCGAGTGTGTTGTCGCAATGGCGCTGCATGCGAAGCGACAATGTCTCAATGCCGGTCAGAATGAGGAAGGCGTTGAACGGCGACAGCGCAGGTCCAAGATCGCGCAAGCCAAGAACGCGGCATGCGATGGCAAACGCGAAGTTTCCGAATGTCTCTTGCAGAACGATCCCCTGATATTCGGGGCGTGGCTCCGACAACATTGGATATCGGCCTTTTTTCGACCAGTCGAACGTACCGCCATCCACGATCAGACCACCGATCGAGTTGCCATGCCCGCCGATAAATTTTGTGAGCGAATGGACGATGATGTCGGCGCCGAAATCGATGGGCTTGCACAGGTAAGGCGTTGCGAGCGTGTTATCGACGATCAGCGGAACGCCGGCCTTACGCGCGATTTTCGAAATCGCCTCGATGTCGGTAATGACACCGCCCGGGTTGGCGATCGACTCGATGAAGATGCATTTGGTCTTCGGCGAGATCGCCTTCTCAAAGGAGGCGATATCATCCGGATCGGCCCACACCACATTCCATCCGAAATTTTTATAGGAATGATTGAATTGGTTGATGGATCCGCCATAGAGTTTTTTCGAGGCAACGAATTCGTCACCCGGCGTCATCAGCGCATGCATAACGATCACTTGCGCGGCATGGCCGGACGCGACAGCAAGGCCCGCAGTACCGCCTTCAAGCGCCGCGACGCGCTCTTCAAGCACAGCGCAGGTCGGATTTCCGATGCGGGTATAGATATTTCCGAAGGTTTGCAGGCCGAATAGCGCGGCGGCGTGTTCGACGTCGTCAAATACAAACGATGTGGTCTGATAGATCGGCGTCGCCCGCGCGCCAGTGGTGGGGTCGGGCTTGGCGCCTGCGTGAATTGCCAGTGTTTCAAAACCTGGAGTGCGTTCCGCGTCTGTCATTTGCCCCCGCTTAACAATTTAGGGCGGGCCCTGCGCCCGCGTTGAATGTGGCGGCGAGTTGTGAGGCTGGATCGCGGCGACGTCAAGGCAGGAATACTCAGCGGCTATCGCCTTTATCTTTGGCCGGCCCGAGCTGCATGCGCTGCACGCCGGTCCCAAGCGTTTGCGCTCGCTTCGAGGAGAGTGTTTTTGAGTTCACACCCATCCACGAAATCTCGGAGGAGAGCCGGCCGTATTCAATTTTTGGGCATCGGTTCATGACAACTTTCAAGCCGGCATCTTCCGCGAGCTTGGCCGCAGCGTCATTCCGGACGGACAGCTGCATCCAGATCACCTTTGGCCTTGGATTGAGCGTCAAAGCCTCCGTAACAACCGGCAGCACGTGCTCCGAGGTGCGAAAGATATCGACCATGTCCACAGGTTCGGAGATTTCCGAAAGCCTTGCGTAGATTTTTTGTCCAAGAACGGTCTTGCCAGCTTGCCCCGGGTTGACGGGGATCATCCGATATCCGCGTTCAAGCAGATATTTGAACGCAAAATAGCTCGGTCGATTTTCCTTCGGTGAGAAACCGACCATGGCAATCGTTTTCACCGAACTCAGGATGCCGCGAATATACGTGTCGGCATAGGTGTCGTGGTTCATGCCGCGACCATAAAAGCACTCATGGCGAAGCGGAAGGGCGCCGCAGTCGGTGGCGATTTGCCGTCATGCGTGGGAATCGCATAGTCGTAATAGGCTTATTCATGGCTCTATTCGGCGCCAGATTCCATGGTCGATCCAAACGCCCTGCAATATCTCAATCAGCTCACACATTTAACCTACGAGCTGTCATTGCACTGGCGATGGATGGACGTCGAGCGTCATCGCGCGCAGGAACTGGCCACACCACGCTACGCCGACCCCAAACAACTCGTTAGGCACGGCTTCAAGGTCTATTCGCAGTCCGACGAAGATGGGATTATTCAGGAAATCTTCAAGCGGATCGGTGCGCCCAATCGCAGTTTCATCGAATTCGGGGTGCAGACCGGCGTCGAATGCAACACCGTCAAGCTACTGGTAGAAGGTTGGAGCGGGCTGTGGATCGAAGCATCCGCGCCATACGTTACGGAAATTCGTAACAGCTTTGCGCCGTTCCTCTCAAATAATCTGCTCAGGCTCAGTCAAAACCTAGCCACCGCGGAAAACATCAATTCGGTGTTCGCAGAAGCGGGTATGACGGGAGAGATCGATCTTCTCAGCGTAGATATCGACTTTAATGATTATTGGGTCTGGAAGGCGATTACCGCGGTTAGCCCGCGCGTCGTGGTGATCGAATACAATGCAACGCTTCGGCCACCAATGTCGCTCGTCGTACCCTATGACCCCAACCGCAGTTGGGATGGCACCAATTATTTCGGCGCCAGCCTGGAAGCACTCGTGCGTCTCGGCCACGAAAAAGGCTACCGCGTGGTCGGCTGCAGTTACGGCGGAGCGAACGCTTTCTTTGTGCGCAATGATGTGGCGGGCGATCACTTTCTCGGTCCGGCGACTTCTGAAGAGCATTACGAGCCGCCGCGCTATTTTTACGCGATGCAGCCGGCCGGTCATCGGGCTCGTCCGGGACCTTACGTCAGCGTCTAGCGCTCGCTGTCCGTCTTTATATCTGCGGCACGCGCCGAGAGCGCAGCGCGCAAGCGCGCATTCTCCGCCTGCAATTCTTCAACCTTCTCCTTAACCGCGGCGAATGCCTCTTCGACTTCTGCCTCGGTGAAACGCGTGACGATGTGGGAGGAACAGTTTACGTCCCACGCTTCAATGGTGAAGAGGATGGCGCGCTCGGGCCGGGCTTTGTAGCCTTTATCGAAGAGGCGCTCGATGAGTGCCGGGTCGTTCTCGATGACGCGTGCACGTCCCCATAGCTTGATGCGCTGGCGCCGACCGGGATCGAGCAGGAATAGAAAAGCGCGGTCATTTTCGGAGAGGTTGGCGAGCGTGATGTATTGCCGGTTGCCGCGGAAATCGGCAAACCCGAGCGTCCGCTCGTCGATGACTTTAATAAAACCCTTTGGTCCACCTCGGTGCTGGACATAAGGCGCGCCATCCGCGGTCGCGGTGGCGAGGAAAGCGGTATCCTGTTCTGCAATAAATTTTGCGAGCTCGTCTGTCACCCGATCGGGGAAGCCTTCGGCAATCCGCTGATCATAAGCCTTCGACGAGCCACGCTCGGCTTGCGCCTGCCGCGCGGCCGGCGTGAAGACCCGACTTGAATTATTCATGGGTCGACGGCTGCTCCAAAACGTCTGCTGCGGAACAAAGATACGCCCTCGCTGTTGCTCACGGTAGGGCCCCGCGAATTTGAATTGGGCAAGATTACGGTGGCCGGCGACATAAGATAGTCACGCTGGTTTGCTGCGATCCGGGGAGCTGAGGGGCGCCGCCTAGGTTGTGCACAAACAGGAGGCGTTCGATGTGTGACTACAGTCTTCACGACGTAGCGTCCCGACCCGCGAAAGTCGGGGACAAGCTGATCTCGACCCAATTTCCGAATGCGATCACCCGCGGCTTTTCGGATCCATCCCAGCCGCGCGTGGCTGTCTGTCTGCTGCCCGGGACCGAACTTGCATTTGAAAAAGAAGTCGAATGCGATGCTTCATTCCGGTTCTTGCCGACGCGGAAATCATCGCACAAGGTTGCGCGTTTTCGGCAGGTGAACCTCAACCGGCCGGCCGCGCATCATGATGCGCTGGAATTTCCAGATGGTAAAATCGTGCTTGTGACCGATCTTTGCGAAGGCCAGTGCGCGACCGTCCTGCAACTGCCAAGCACGGGCCGGTCTGCCAATGAGCAAAACGAGCACGAAACGAAAGCAGATGTGTCGCTGACGAGCTGACGCTGCGACGCAGAGAGCTGACGGAAAGAGAGCCACCGCATCGTCGGTGACTCTCCATGGGTATCTTTTGCGGTTCGCCGTTCCTATTATTTCTGCGCGTCGACGACTTTTTTGCAGGCATCGCTCAGCTGGGCATACTGCTTACTGAGGCAGGCAAGCACGCGCCCCCCGCCGGGCGCTGTTCCTCTGCAGAATTTGTTGTAGTCGCCTCTGCAGGCGGCGCGCTGTGCTGCGGTGAAATCCTGGGCGAAAGCGGCCGTGAGTGACGCAATGACGAATACTGCAACCATTGAGATCGTGCGCATTGTGAATTCCTCGTTGCGGTAAATGTTTGCGGTGTGAAAGGGTCAGCTGCCGATCGGATTAGTGGCCTTCCCATTCCGGCTTGCGCTTATCGATAAACGCACAAATTCCTTCTTCGGAATCGCGCGCCATCATGTTCTCCGTCATCACCTCGGATGCATAATTGTAGGCGTCGGCGAGGCTCATCTCGGCTTGACGATAGAAGGCTTGTTTGCCGATTTTCAGCACATAGGATGATTTCGATGCAATTTGTGCTGCGAGGGCGGACGCCGCCTTGCGCTCATCGCCAGCCGCGACGACGCGGTTGACCAATCCGATCTGCGCCGCCCGCTCCGCCGGAACCATGTCTCCGGTCAGCAACATTTCCATTGCGTGTTTGCGCGCAACGTTGCGCGACAAGGCGACCATCGGGGTCGAGCAGAACAAACCGATGTCGACTCCGGGCGTGGCAAATTTCGCCGCCTGTGGACGCAACGGCAAGATCGCAGCTTGCGACCAGCTGGCAGCCGGCGGCGCTGGCAGGGCCCTGCACGGCGGCGATTACAGGCTGCGGCAGATTGACGATTTGCTGCATCATTGTGCTGCACGTCGTCATGACGTGGCGGAAATAGGCACGGCCGCCGTCGGCATCGCTGCGGCGGCTGGTGAGTTCCTTAAGGTCGTGGCCCGCGCAAAAAGCCGGTCCGTTGGCCGCCAGGATGACTGCGCGCACGGACTTATCGGCAGCGATTTCCGTCAACGCGCTCGACAGCGCTATCAACATTGCTTCCGAGAGACTGTTGCGGGCCTGGGGGCGGTTGAGCACCAGCGTGGCGATGTCCTTGTCGCGCTCGTGCAAGAGGACGGGTGCATCAGCGGTCAGTGGCGCGGTGGGAGCATTCATCGCAAGCGTTTCCGGGCTCGATACGCCGAAGTTAGTCGGAAGCTGAGCCCATGCAAGGCGGGGGACGCGGCCTGGGAGATAGGTCGAAATCCACGATTGACCTGCTGGCGCCGCCGTCTAAGACCAAGGCGCCGGATCGGCCGGCGAGGGGGATGACGCATGCCGGCTGCGGCAATGAATGCCGATGAAATCGCGAAGCTGCTGCACGAGGTGTTCCCTCAGGCATTCTATCCGGGCTGCGGATTGACGATCGAACGCGTGGAATACGCGAACATTCGTGTACGACGGCACTTTCAGGAGCATTACCTGCGGCCTGGCGGAACGATTTCCGGCCCAACGATGATGGAGCTGGCCGATTTTGCGATGTATGTGGCCGTCTTCTCCGCTGTCGGCCCGCAGCCGCTGGCGGTCACAACAAATCTCACCATCAATTTCCTCCGCAAACCGAATAAGGGCGACCTGATTGCAGATGCCCGGCTGTTGAAGGTCGGAAAGCGTCTAGCGGTGGGGGAGGTCGCTATCTATTCGGAAGGCGTCGCCGATCCGGTTGCCCATGTGACGTCAACATATTCAATCCCGGCTACCAGCTAGCTAGGCTATGGTACAAAAATACCATTTTTATATGATATTGATTCTGTTACATAAATAGTGCAGTAATGTCGTTGACCGGAGTTGGGCGGCTCGGCTAGAAAGCGACGCCTTCAGCGCGCTGGAGCGCGCTCAAGTTCTCCAGGGAATGATCATGAAAACCTATTCGGCCAAAGCCGCCGACATTGAGAAGAAATGGGTGACCATCGACGCCACCGGGCTCGTTGTGGGTCGCCTTGCGTCGATCGTGGCACTGCGCCTGCGTGGCAAGCACAAGGCCTCGTACACGCCGCATGTCGATGACGGCGACAACGTGATTGTGATCAATGCCGCCAAAGCGGTGCTGACGGGTCGCAAGCGCGAAAAGAAAGTTTATTACCATCACACCGGGTTCATCGGTGGGATCAAAGAACGCACCGCGAAGGCGATCATGGAAGGTCGCTTCCCGGAACGTATCGTCGAAAAGGCGGTCGAGCGCATGCTGCCGCGCGGACCGCTCGGTCGCGTTCAATTCGGAAATTTGCGCGTTTATCCGGGTCCCGAGCATCCGCATGAAGCGCAAAAGCCGGAAAAACTCGATGTCGCAGTGATGAATCGCAAGAACGTGAGGAGTGCCTGACCGTGGCCGAAACCATGCAATCACTGGAAGGTTTGGCGACCCTCAAGCCTGCGGTTCCCGAAGCGCCGAAATACGAAAAGAAGGTCGACGCGCAAGGGCGCGCTTACGCCACCGGCAAGCGCAAGAACGCTGTTGCACGCGTCTGGATCAAACCGGGCTCGGGAAAGATTCTCGTCAACACGAAAGCCGTGGAAGTATTTTTCGCGCGCCCCGTGCTGCGGATGCTGATTCAACAGCCGCTGATCGCCGCCAATCGCGGTGGCCAATATGACGTGATCTGCACCGTGTCGGGCGGCGGCTTGTCCGGCCAGGCGGGCGCGGTTCGCCATGGGCTTGCGAAGGCTCTGACTTACTTCGAGCCTGACCTGCGTGGTGCCCTCAAGAAGGGCGGCTTCCTCACGCGCGATCCGCGTGTCGTCGAGCGGAAGAAGTACGGCCGGGCAAAGGCACGCCGTTCCTTCCAGTTCTCGAAGCGCTAATCGATCGAGACCGTTTGCAAATTGCAAAAAGGCGCGCGAAAAGCGCGCCTTTTTTGCATTCGTTTTGCGATCATTCAAATTGTAGGCAGTTCGGTTACCACATTGAAACGCCCGAATTGCAACGCTGATCGCTGTCTAAGCTCAAAATTGAATACAATTCGCAGAAGTCTTTCGTCGAAGGTCGTGGAATAGCGCAACGGTTTCCTACCACCACGGCGTTATTTTACCGTCTCGATCCGCGCGGAAGTTGTCCTCCGAACGGACGTAGGTGGGAGCTCCAATGTTGCTAGCCGGCGGCCTGCAATCCTCTGCGCTGGATATGCCAACCCTGTCGTTGGTCGCGGTGTGCATTGCGGGCTTGCTTGGACTATTCCTCATTATTGACTGGCTGCAGCAACGCAATGTCCGCGCGCTGGCATGGTGGGGCTCTGCATATTTGATCGGCGCATCAGCGATGGCGCTCGGCACCTTGCCGACACCATTGATCAAGTTACCGCCGCAAGTGCCCGGCGCGTTGACCTTTCTCGCCTGCGGCATGATCTGGAACGGCGTGCGGCTCTTCCAAGGCCGCCGCGTTTTGCCATTCGCGACTTTCATCGGCGCGGCCGTCTGGTTGGGACTTGCTCAAATTCCAGGTGTGATGGAAGACGGTAACGGCGCAATCCTCGGCGCCATAATCGTCCCGGTCTATACCTTCTTCATCGCCATCGAACTTTGGCGGGAACGGCGCCGAACGCGCTATTCACGTGCGGCGGCCATTGTTGTGCCATGTCTGCACGCCGGAATATTTCTAGTCCCGCTGGCGATGCGCGCCTTCTTGCCTGACGGCCACAATGCCGCATGGCTGACAGTTTTCACGCTTGAAACAATACTCTACGCCGTTGGTACCGCGTTCATTGTGATGCTGATGGTCAAGGATCATCACGTCCATGTGTATCGTACCGCCGCATGTACCGATCATCTGACGGGTTTGCTTAATCGCCGCGCGTTCATGGAAAATGCCGTCACGCTGTGCACGCAGCAGGCAAAACGCAGCGAGCCGGTGGCGATGCTGATGTTTGACCTCGATCATTTCAAGTTGATCAATGACCGATTTGGTCACGCCGTCGGTGACGACGCGTTGCGCCTTTTCGGCCGAGTTGTAAGAGCCAGCACACGTGCCGACGATATCATTGGCAGGTTTGGCGGCGAAGAATTTATCGCGATTGTCCCCGGCGGGATCGAAAGCGCCAGCAAAATCGCCGAACGCGTCCGCGCGGGCTTTGAGGCGGCGGGCGTAACCATTTCCACCCATGCAGTTGGAGCGACCGTGAGCATCGGCGCGGCCATTTCTTATGACCCGGTCACGTCTATCGACTCGCTAATTGCGCGAACGGACGCTGCACTCTATCGCGCCAAGCACGACGGCCGGAATCGAATCCACATCGCCGAAGAGGAAATGGCGAACGAACGCGCCCGGCTAATTGCGGCGGCACGCCGCGCCCGTCCTACTCGGACACCAGCTTTTGCGCGGCTTTCGCGTCGCGTGTAACCGGGCAGATCGGGCCACGTCGCCTCGCAACGTCTCATTTACCGTATTAGCGGTACTATCCCCACATGTGGAGTTCACCGAACCGTACGGAGTCGCATTCGCTCGAGGCCTACGCCGAGCAGGCGGGCGCTGCATTGGCGTGCGCCTATTCAAATTCCGCGGAGTTCGATGCCGCGTTGATCGCTGCGCGGCGAGCAGCTGGAATTTATGGCCCCAAGCGCCATCGCCGGCACATGCTGGTGACAGCCGTCGGCGTCGCTGCTGGCCTCGTCATCATCGTCCTGCTGATCGTCTGAGACGAGTGCATCCCCAAGAAATTTTCAAGAAAAAGGGCGCCCCTTGCGGAGCGCCCTAAAGTTGCATCGCTTTCGCGATGTTTGGGAGGAACGCCTACGCCGAGTAGTACATCTCGTATTCAACCGGATGCGGGGTGTGCTCGAAGCGGATCACTTCCTGCATCTTTAGATCGATGTAAGAGTCGATGAAGTCGTCGTCGAACACGCCGCCGGTCTTGAGGAAGTCGCGGTCCTTGTCGAGGTTGTGCAGCGCTTCGCGCAAACTGCCGCAAACCGTCGGGATCCGTTTCAGTTCGGCTGGCGGAAGATCGTAGAGATCCTTGTCCATCGCCGAGCCCGGATCGAGCTTGTTCTTGATGCCGTCGATACCTGCGAGCAGCATTGCCGCGAATGCGAGATACGGATTGGCGAGTGGATCGGGGAAGCGCACTTCGACGCGCTTGGCCTTCGGATTTGTCGTGTAGGGGATACGGCATGAAGCCGACCGGTTGCGCGCCGAATAGGCGAGCAGCACGGGTGCCTCGAAGCCGGGAACCAGACGCTTATAGGAGTTCGTGGTCGGATTGGTGAAGGCGTTGATTGCCTTTGCATGTTTGATGATGCCGGCGATGTAAGACAGGCAAGTTTCCGATAGATCCGAATATTTGTTGCCCGCGAAAACCGGCTTGCCTGCCTTCCAGATTGATTGATGGCAGTGCATACCCGAGCCATTGTCGCCGTATACCGGCTTCGGCATGAACGTCGCCGTCTTTCCGTAGATCTGCGCCACTTGCTGGATGCAGTATTTGTAGACCTGCATCATGTCGGCCATCTGAGTCAGCGGCGAGAACTTCAAACCAAGTTCGTGCTGAGCTGACGCGACTTCGTGGTGGTGCTTTTCGATCTTCGCACCCATTTTTGCCATCGCTGCCAGCATTTCACTGCGCATGTCTTGCGCCGAGTCTTGCGGCGGCACCGGGAAGTATCCCTTCTTGGTACCGATGCGATGGCCCATATTGCCGCCTTCATAGTCAGTGGCGGAATTGGACGGGAGCTCGATCGAGTCAACCTTGTAGCCGGTATTGTAAGGCTCGGCGGCGAATTTGACGTCGTCGAACACGAAGAACTCGGCCTCGGGGCCAAAATAGATCGTATCGCCGATGCCCAGGGATTTGACCAGCGCTTCAGCCTTTTTGGCCATGCTGCGCGGATCGCGATTGTAAGGTTCGCCTGTCGTCGGCTCGAGCACGTCGCATACCAATACGAGCGTGGTCTCGGCGAAGAATGGATCGACGCAAGCGCTCGCCGGGTCAGGCATCAGGTTCATGTCTGACTCGTTGATTGCCTTCCAGCCGGCGATCGACGATCCGTCGAACATAATTCCTTCAGCAAAGGTTTCCTCTTCGATCATCGTGACATCGAAGGTGACGTGCTGCCACTTGCCGCGTGGATCGGTAAATCGGAAATCGACGTACTTCACGTCGTTGTCCTTAATCATCTTCATGACTTCTTTAGCTGTCGTCATGGACTGCATTCCCCCTTGTTTTCATGAATTGCCCGCGAGGACGTTTGCCTGCGGATTAGATTGCATCAATTCCGGATTCCCCGGTCCTGATCCGAATTGCTTCTTCGATGTTGGAAACGAATATCTTCCCGTCGCCAATCCGGCCAGTCTGAGCGGCGCGCCGGATCGCATCGATCGCTTTTTCCACCATGTCGTCGCCGAGCACGATTTCGATTTTCACTTTTGGAAGAAAATCGACCACGTATTCGGCGCCGCGGTATAGCTCGGTGTGTCCTTTCTGTCGTCCGAAGCCCTTCGCTTCGGTGACGGTTATCCCTTGAAGGCCGACCTCCTGCAGCGCTTCTTTCACTTCGTCGAGTTTGAACGGCTTGATAATGGCTTCGATTTTTTTCATTGCCTGTCCTTCCCCCAGCCCGCCGGAGATTGCCCGGAGGACCGCGCTACCGGTTTGCAGGTCCCGTGCCAAGCCGCCAGAGGACGAGGAAAACAAGTCCATACAATCGGTTAGTAGAGGGCTCTGAGGCGTGGCCGTGGACTGCCTAATGTTCGGCGCCTACAAGTTAAGCAAAGTGGCTAGATTTTAGCCAGTCGCCAAAGATTGTTGCGGCGCAACCGATTAGTCGGAAATTGTTTGGTATCGGCTCGGCCGGTAGTCTCGGTTCGATGTTCGAATTGCTCTCGACCGAGGAAATGGCGGAAGCCGATCGCTTGGCGATCGCCGGGGGCGTTCTCGGTATCGAACTGATGGAAAACGCCGGGCGTGCGGTCGCCGACGCCGCCTGCAAAATCGCGCAAGGGCGGCGTGTCGTGGTCGTCGCCGGCCCGGGCAATAACGGCGGCGATGGCTTCGTGGCCGCCCGTTATCTGGCCGAGCGTGGATACGCCGTCCGCGTTTGCTTCGTCGGTGACCGAAAGCGCGTGAAGGGCGACGCGCGCCTCGCCTCAAATCGCTGGAGTGGAACGGTCGAAGACGCGTCGCCGGAAGCGATCGCCGATTGCGATCTGGTCGTCGACGCACTGTTCGGGGCAGGCCTGGATCGCGACGTTGAAGGATTGCCGCGGAAAATTATCGAAGCCATCAATGCCAGTGGCATCCCCGTAATCGCTGTCGATTTGCCAAGCGGGGTGAACGGCACATCCGGCGCCATCATGGGAGCCGCGGTCCGTGCCGAGCGTACCGTCACGTTTTTTCGGCGCAAGACGGGCCACCTTTTGCTGCCCGGCCGGCTGCAATGTGGCTCCATTGAAGTCGTCGATATCGGAATTCCTGCGAGCGTTCTGGCGAAGATCAAGCCAAGAACTTTCGCCAATGGTCCGGATCTCTGGGGTGGGTCATTTCCACGGCCAAGTCCGGGCGGCCATAAATATACGCGCGGACATACCGTCGTGGTCTCCGGCGGGCCGTCGACCACTGGAGCAGCCAGGCTCGCGGCACGTGGGGCACTGAGGGCCGGTGCAGGCCTTGTGACTATCGCTAGTCCGCGCGAGGCCCTGACAGTCAATGCGGCAGAGAGCCTTGCTGTCATGGTCCGGCCGGTCGACGGACCAGCCGAGCTCGCGAGGTTTCTCACCGACAAGCGGAAAAACGCGGTCGTCCTAGGCCCGGGGGCAGGAGTTGGGCCTGCGACGCGTGACCAGGTCCTGGTAGCCCTCGCAAGCGACGCAGCCGTGGTGTTGGACGCCGACGCCCTCACAAGCTTTGTCGGCGAGCTCGATACTCTGGCATCTGCAATCGCGAAACGGGCTGGAGGGGGCACTGTTCTGACTCCGCACGAAGGAGAATTCTATCGTTTATTCAATGTATTAAATAGAGAATCTAAACTTATTTCAAAACTTGAAAAAGCCAGGCTAGCCTCAAGATATTGTGGTGCAGTCGTAGTCTACAAAGGCGCGGACACAGTCGTTGCGGCACCTGACCATCGTGCAGCCATTGCCGACAACGCGCCTCCAACGCTCGCCACCGCGGGCTCCGGAGATGTACTCGCTGGCATGATTGTGGGGCTTATGGCGCAGGGCATGCCAGCCTATGAGGCGGCCACCGCGGGAGTCTGGTTGCATGGAGAGGCAGCGAACGAGTTCGGGCCAGGGCTCATTGCTGAGGACCTGCCGGACACCCTCCCACGGGTTTATCGGCGCTTACTTAACGAGCCATCGCTTACCGGCGTTGAGAATGAGCATAAAACCCATAATTAGGGCGCGTGACGCTGAAATTCGCGAAGGCATCGCCCTGCGAAGATAGCATTGTTACGTCTTGCCTTTGCGGGCTTCGGCGCGTTAAGCCGTCCCGGATTGCGGCGCCAAAATCGTCCGTAATTGCCCCCTGCGGGCGTGGCGGAATTGGTAGACGCGCTGGATTTAGGTTCCAGTGGCGAAAGTCGTGGGGGTTCGAGTCCCTCCGCCCGCACCACACCGAGGCTAAAGATAAAGAGACGAGAGAGATTTGCGGGGCATCCCGTATCCCAACACGAACGGCACTTTTGGCTTAATGGTGAGCCAGTGCCACGTAAGCGCAAGCAGAGAAGTGACCGATGCAAGTTACCGAAACGTTGTCCGAAGGCCTCAAGCGTGAATACAAGGTTTTCGTTCCCGCGTCCGAACTCGACGCCAAGGTCAATGCGCGTCTGGATGAATTGAAAGACCGCGTGCGCATTAATGGTTTTCGTCCGGGCAAAGTGCCGGTCACACATCTCAAGCGCATGTACGGCCGCTCGGCTATGGCCGAGGTGATTGAGGCGACGGTCCGCGACACCAACAATCAGATTGTCACAGAGCATGGGTTCAAGCTGGCTGCCGATCCGAAGGTCACGCTGCCAACCGATGAAGGCGCGATAGAAGAACTGATCGCAGGCAAGACCGATCTCAATTACACGATGGCGCTTGAGATCGTTCCGCCGATCAAGTTCGCCGATTTTAAGAGTATCAAGCTCTCGAAACTTGTCGCCGATGTCAGCGATGCCGAAGTCGAGGAGGGCATTAATCGCATTGCCGACCAGAACAAGCCTTACACCGCTCGGTCGGAAGGCGAAAAAGCCGCGAAAAATGACCGCGTCACCATCTCATTTGCGGGCACCATTGACGGCCAACCTTTCGAAGGCGGCTCCGGCGACGATGCCGTCGTCATGATCGGTTCGAATACATTTATTCCAGGCTTCGAGGATCAGCTTATTGGTATCGCGAGCGGAGAAACCCGTACGCTAAAAGTGACGTTTCCTGAGCACTACATGAAGCGGGATCTGGCGGGAAAAGCGGCCGAATTTGTCGTTACCGCCAAGTCGATCGAAGCGCCGGGCACTGTCACGGCAGACGATGACTTCGCCAAATCGTTGGGCCTGGAGTCGATCGGCAAGCTGCGCGATGCGGTCAGAGACAACATCACGCGTGAGCATGCCTCGATGTCGCGCCAGAAGCTCAAACGTGCGCTTCTCGATGAACTCGACAAGCTGCACAAATTCGATCCGCCGCCGACGCTCGTCGAAGAAGAATTTGACCGGGTGTGGAAATCGGTGCTGTCCGAACTGGAGACGGAGCGCAAGACGTTCGCCGACGAGGGCACCACGGAGGAGAAGGCCAAAGCCGAATATCGCGCTATATCCGAACGCCGCGTTCGGTTGGGTTTGCTGCTTGCCGAGATTGGCGAGAAGAACAACATCACCGTCACCGAGGATGAGTTGAGCCGGGCGGTGATGGAGCGAGCCCGCCAATTCGCCGGTCAGGAACAGCGGGTGTGGGATTATTACCGCCAAAATCCGCAGGCGGTCGGTGCGCTGCGCGCCCCCATATTCGAGGAAAAGGTGGTCGATTTTCTGCTCGAACTCGCGGGCGTGACCGAAAACAAGGTTTCGCGCGAGGAGCTTTATAAAGAAGACGATTCGGCTGCCTGAACAGCGGGCGGCTTGCGCAAGCGTCTGTGGGAAAATAGATCACCGGGTGTGCCGGCGAGGCTAATCTAGCCGGCGCGATTCGCGTCATGGAGACGAAATGAGAGATCCTCTCGATACCTACATGAACTACCTCGTGCCAATGGTGGTGGAACAGACCAACCGTGGCGAGCGAGCTTATGACATCTACTCGCGGCTCCTGAAGGAGAGGATTATTTTCATCACCGGCCCCATCGAGGACGGGGTGGCCACCCTGGTCGTGGCCCAATTGCTTTTTCTCGAAGCCGAGAACCCGAAAAAAGAAGTGTCGATGTACATCAACTCGCCCGGAGGTGTGGTGACATCTGGCATGGCCATCTATGACACGATGCAATTTGTGCGCCCGCCGGTGTCCACGCTTTGCGTCGGGCAGGCGGCTTCTATGGGATCACTTTTGC
The DNA here is from genome assembly GCA_963820805.1 of uncultured Alphaproteobacteria bacterium. GTDB lineage: Bacteria > Pseudomonadota > Alphaproteobacteria > Rhizobiales > Xanthobacteraceae > Pseudolabrys. Next base: position 273,227 of record CAWGBH010000009.1, on the reverse strand, counting down.
TTGCGGCCGGCGCCAAGGACCAGCGGTTCGCCCTGCCAAATGCCCGCATCATGGTGCACCAGCCGTCCGGCGGGTTCCAAGGCCAGGCGACCGACATCATGCTGCACGCCCAGGAGATTCTGAACTTGAAAAAGCGGCTCAATGAAATCTACGTGAAGCATACCGGCCAGTCGCTGAAGAAGATCGAAGATGCGCTCGAACGCGACTATTTTCTAACTGCCGAAGCGGCCAAGGATTTCGGGCTGGTCGACAAGGTCATCGACAAGCGCCCCGAGGAGACGCACCCCAAGCCGGCCTGAGTTTCCCGCCGCGCCGGTTCCACCAGGCTTTATCGTCGTGAAAGTAAGCCGGTTTTTGGCCGTAGGCGTGGCGTTATCGTTAACAGAATCTTGATTATCACGTCGTTAGCATGCTTCGCTTAAGGTGTAGGGGAGTGAAGGGACCGCGGGCCTTCCCAGAACAAGGGCCGCCGTGCTGGAGTAACGGCGCGAAACTTGCTTCGTTACTTGGTGGCGGTTAGGTGAAGTCCCGCCGACCACGAAGAAGTACGAAAGCGTGTGACGGAGAATGGAATGAGCAAAGTTGGCGGCAGCGATTCTAAGAATACCCTCTACTGCTCGTTCTGCGGCAAGAGCCAGCACGAAGTGCGCAAGCTCATTGCCGGCCCGACCGTATTCATCTGCGACGAATGCGTCGAGTTGTGCATGGACATCATTCGCGAGGAAAACAAATCCTCGCTGGTGAAGTCGCGCGACGGAATTCCGACGCCAAAAGAAATCCGCAAGGTCCTGGACGACTACGTGATCGGCCAAGATCACGCCAAGAAGGTGCTTTCGGTCGCTGTCCACAATCATTACAAGCGGCTCAACCATCAGGCCAAGCACAACGACGTCGAACTTGCGAAATCGAACATCCTGCTGATCGGGCCGACCGGATCCGGCAAAACATTGCTGGCGCAGACGCTCGCGCGCATCCTCGATGTGCCATTCACGATGGCAGATGCGACGACGCTAACTGAAGCAGGCTACGTCGGCGAGGACGTCGAAAACATTATCCTGAAGCTGCTGCAAGCCGCTGATTACAATGTTGAGCGCGCGCAGCGTGGCATCGTGTACATCGACGAAATCGACAAGATTTCGCGCAAGTCCGACAATCCGTCGATTACGCGTGACGTATCGGGCGAAGGCGTGCAGCAGGCTCTTCTGAAGATCATGGAAGGCACGATTGCTTCTGTGCCTCCTCAAGGCGGCCGCAAGCACCCGCAGCAGGAATTCCTGCAGGTCGACACGACTAATATTCTGTTCGTCTGTGGCGGTGCATTTGCCGGTCTCGAGAAGATCATTTCGGCGCGCGGCCGTTCCACTTCGATCGGTTTCAGTGCCAAGGTGGTTGCGCCCGAAGATCGCAAGCAGGGAGAGATCTTCCGCGAGGTTGAGCCGGAGGATTTGCTCAAATACGGCTTGATCCCTGAATTCGTCGGCCGGCTGCCGGTTGTTGCGACGCTCGAGGATCTTGATGAGGCCTCACTCAAGAAGATCCTGGTCGAACCCAAGAACGCGCTGGTGAAACAATATCAGCGGCTGTTCGAAATGGAATCGATCGATCTCACGCTTGCTGAAGAGGCGCTCGGAGCCATCGCTCGTAAGGCGATCGACCGTAAGACCGGCGCGCGCGGCTTGCGCTCCATCATGGAAGGCATCCTTCTCGACACCATGTTCGATCTACCTAGTCTAGAGGGGGTCGAGGAGGTGGTGATCTCCAAGGAAGTCGTCGAGGGTACCGCCCGGCCGCTTTACATCTACGCCGACCGGAGTGACCGGACGGCGGAGACGGGTAGCGCCAGCGCCTAATCGGCCCGCTGCCGGAACTAAAAAATTCCGGAAAATAGGGCCGATTTGCACCAGTTGCGGGGTTGTTACCGGCAAGGGACTCGCTTTAACTGCAAAAAGCGGGGCTTCTTGCGGACCCATTTGTCTCGCCATACGTATAGCGTTCGAAGCAAACTGGCGTACGAGGGATCGTATCTGACTACCGTCTGGGCGAGGGCACGCAGCCTTCCCGAAAGTGCGCCGGTTCTTCCCGGCGACTCCTCGTCCATCCCTACTGGCACTGCCGTGCGATGCCGCAACCGCGGGTCAAACGACAGGGGCACAACAAAAGGACCAATCCAATGACCACCAAACCACGACCCCAGCTGCAACCTGGCGAAACCCGCGCCTATCCGGTTTTGCCACTGCGCGATATCGTGGTGTTCCCGCACATGATCGTCCCGCTCTTCGTCGGCCGTGAAAAGTCGATAAAGGCGCTGGAGGAAGTGATGCGCTCCGACACCTTCATTCTTCTGGCCACGCAGAAGAATGCCTCCGACGACGATCCGGCGACCAACTCGATTTTCGAAGTCGGTACGCTCGCGAGTGTGTTGCAACTCCTCAAGCTACCCGACGGCACCGTCAAGGTTCTGGTCGAAGGTGCGACGCGCGCGAAGGTGCTCAAGTACACCGATCGAAGCGACTACTACGAAGCCGATGCCAGCGCGCTCGCCGATGACGTGGGTGACAGCGTGGAAGCGGAAGCTATGGCGCGCTCGGTTGTCACTGAATTCGAAAACTATGTGAAGCTGAACAAGAAAGTGTCGCCGGAGGTGGTCGGTGTCATCCAACAGATCGAGGATTATGCCAAGCTTGCGGACACCGTCGCATCGCATCTCGCCGTCAAAATTCCTGACAAGCAGGACATCCTGGAAACGTCTTCCGTCACCCAGCGCCTGGAAAAGGTGCTCGGCTTGATGGAGAGCGAGATTTCCGTTCTGCAGGTTGAGAAGCGCATCCGGACCCGCGTCAAGCGGCAGATGGAGAAGACGCAGCGCGAGTACTATCTCAACGAACAGATGAAGGCGATCCAGAAGGAGCTCGGCGACGAAGAAGGTCGCGATGAGCTGCAAGAGCTGGAAGACAAGATCAAGAAGACCAAGCTCTCCAAAGAAGCCCGCGAGAAGGCTACGCACGAGCTCAAGAAGCTCCGTCAGATGTCGCCGATGTCGGCGGAGGCGACCGTCGTGCGCAACTATCTCGACTGGCTGCTCTCAATTCCGTGGAGCAAGAAAAGCAAGGTCAAGAAGGATCTCACGCTGGCCGAGCAGATTCTCGATGCCGATCACTATGGCCTGGAGAAGGTCAAAGAACGGATCGTCGAATATCTCGCCGTACAGCAACGCGCGAACAAATTAACCGGGCCGATCCTCTGCCTCGTCGGGCCTCCCGGCGTCGGCAAGACTTCGCTCGGCAAGTCGATCGCGAAAGCGACCGGGCGCGAGTTCGTGCGCGTGTCACTTGGTGGCGTGCGAGACGAGGCCGAGATTCGCGGTCACCGGCGCACTTATATCGGCTCCATGCCTGGCAAGATCATTCAGTCGATGCGCAAGGCCAAGACATCGAATCCGTTGTTCTTGCTCGATGAGGTCGACAAGATGGGCGCCGATTTCCGCGGCGATCCGTCATCGGCGTTGCTCGAAGTCCTCGATCCTGAGCAGAACCACACCTTCAACGACCACTACCTTGAGGTCGACTACGATCTGTCCAACGTGATGTTCATCACGACGGCGAATACACTCAATATCCCCCCGCCGTTGATGGACCGCATGGAGATCATTCGGATCGCCGGCTACACGGAAGACGAGAAGGTCGAAATCGCCCGGAAACACTTGATCCCGGCGGCGGTAGCCAAGCACGGCCTCGATGCGAAGGAATGGTCAATCGACGACGAGGCGTTGATGCTCATGATCCGCCGCTATACGCGGGAGGCGGGCGTTCGCAATCTGGAGCGCGAACTCTCGACCCTGATCCGCAAGGCGGTGAAGGAGTTGATGACCTCGAAGAAAAAGACCGTCGCTGTAACCGCGGCGAATCTCGGCGACTACATTGGAGTGCCGAAATATCGCTACGGCGAGATTGAAGCGGAGGATCTTATTGGTGTGGTCACCGGACTAGCCTGGACCGATGTGGGCGGAGAATTGCTCACCATCGAAGGCGCGATGATGCCGGGCAAAGGCAGAATGACTGTCACGGGCAATTTGCGTGACGTGATGAAGGAATCGATCTCGGCAGCGGCGTCTTATGTCCGCTCGCGTGCGGTCGCCTTCGGCATCGAACCGCCGCTGTTCGACAAACGCGACATTCACGTGCACGTGCCGGAAGGTGCGACGCCAAAGGATGGACCATCGGCCGGTGTAGCCATGGTTACGGCAATCGTTTCCGTGATGACCGGCATCCCGGTGCGGCGCGATCTTGCCATGACCGGCGAGATCACCTTGCGTGGGCGCGTGCTGCCGATCGGTGGCTTGAAAGAGAAACTTTTGGCTGCCGCGCGCGGCGGGATGAAAACCGTGCTGATCCCGGAGGAGAACGCCAAAGATCTGGTCGAAATCTCCGAGACGATCAAAAAGGGACTGGAGATCATTCCAGTTACTCGGATGGATGAAGTGCTCGCCCGCGCTCTCGTTCGTCCGCCAAAGCCGATTGAGTGGGACGAGGCGAGCGCCAAGCTTGCCGCCGATGCTGCGGCTTCGGAACCCGCCGTGGACGAGGACGGCTCGGGCTTGACCGCGCACTGAGCAGGCCTGTCGAAAAAACCCGCCCTGGATAAAATCCGGGGCGGGTTTGTTTTTGCGGGGTACGGTTAATTTGCAACCGTGCGCCGCGGATCAGCCGAGATGGCTTGCATCGCCGGGCTATCACGGGATATTTGCAGGGAAGGGCGGTTAGCTCAGTTGGTAGAGCGCCTGCTTTACACGCAGGATGTCGGCGGTTCGAGTCCGTCACCGCCCACCAATATTACGCAATTGGCGCTCCGGCTTTGAGTATATGACAGAGTTTCGTGGCGATTGCGCGCGGGGCCTGGCAAAAGCGGCCCGGCGCAAGATTAAGGGCAAAAGCGAAACGGCAGACGTGGAGTTATCGCTCCATGCCTGCCGTTTGTCCCCGGAGGGTCAAGCAGAAAATCTTCAGATTGATTCTTTTAATTCTTTGGAAGCGCGAAAAGCGACTTTCTTGCTCGCCTTAATCTGAATTTGTTCGCCGGTCGCCGGGTTGCGGCCAATGCGCGCGGCCCGTTTACGCACTTGAAGGATGCCGAGGCCGCCGATGCGAATGCGCTCGCCTTTCTTCAAGTGCTTGACGATATTGCCAACGAGATCACCGAGCACGGTCTCCGCCTGCTTCTTGGACATCTCGTGCGTTTCTGCGAGCGCGGCCGCAAGATGTTTCAGCGTGACGGTCGGTGGTGTCGGAGCTTTTCCAGGAACCATTGCCATCAGTGGGACCCTCCTCTTGAATCCGCCGGTTTGGCAAAACGCCAAACACCATGCCCGCATAGACGATTCGGGGGCACTCTGACCATCGATTCTTCTAGGTAAATAAGGCTTTTTCGCAATTCCGGGGGGCGAAGGAGCCTTTACCTTGACTTGCAAAAGGGCGGTCTATAACTCGAACCCACGCCCGCGGGGGCGTAGCTCAGTTGGTTAGAGCGCTGCCCTGTCACGGCAGAGGCCGCGGGTTCGAGTCCCGTCGCTCCCGCCAAGTTTTCTATATACCTCAGATAAATCAATATCTTACAGGGAGTGCGGTGTCGCACTCCTACCATGGTGCGACAGATTTCGGTTGCTGCGAAGCCAGATGGCCGCACAATCGCTGCTGTGCAACTACGATTCTTGAGCCAAGAGATCGACCGACATGGGACCGCAAGGACCTACGTCAGACGTTGGGGCAAGCGCGTCCGGATTTATGAAGCGATTGGTACCGCAGCATTCATGCGGGCCTATGCCGAGGCGATTGGTCGGCTTGAACGCAAGGATTTCTATTCCGCCGACACTAGTCGTCCTCCGCGGAACGTTGGGGTGGTTGGCTCAAACTTATTTCAGTTCAGTAGAGTTCGGCGAACTCGATGCAGTTTCACAACGCAATCGACGCAACATCATAGAAGCCTGTTTGCACGAAAGTGAAAATCAGAGGCCGATACGCAATTGTCCAATTTCAATGGTGACAACGGCGAAACTCAAAATTCTGCGCGACGCCAAAGCCGACCGGCGTGGCGCGGCTAACAACCGCCTGAAGTATCTCAGTGCAATGTTTGGCTGGGCAGTCGAGAACAGCCTAATGGAAGCCAACCCAGCTCGCGATGTGAGACGACTAAAATACGCGACTGCTGGATTTCACACGTGGACATTGGCCGAAATCCAACAGTTCCAGCGAGTACATCCAATTGGTTCGAAGGCGCGACTAGCCTTTTCACTATTGTTATTTTTGGGAGTCCGTCGTGGCGATGTGATCAATCTTGGGCCAGAAAACGTTGCGGACTGTGTACTGACGCTAGTTCCTCGAAAGACAAGCTATCGGCGACTAGCTCTGTCTTTTAAGCCAATACTGCCAGAGCTAGCGCGCATTATCGGGGCAAGTCAGATCGGAGAACGAACTTTTCTCACAACGCCGTCTGGGAAGCCATTTACGCCCGCTGGATTTGGAAATTGGTTTCGACAGAAATGCAATGAAGCCGGTCTGCCGAATTGCACGGCACATGGCTTACGCAAAGCCGGGGCAACAATGGCCGCCGAGAATGGCGCGACAGTTCACCAACTTATGGCTCTGTTTGATTGGACGACCCCCGCCCAAGCGACGCCTTACACTATGGCGGCAGATCGAAAGCGCCTTACAGAGGAGGCGATGAAACTTTTGGTCAAGAGCCCGCTCGCGGTGCTCTGAAGGAATGCTTCCTTTTGGAGCAAATCATCCGCCGTTCGGAGGCGAGGGGCGTCACGGCTATGCGGGCCAGCAGCTTGAAGCGCTAATGGTAGGCACCGTAGGGGCCCGATAGACCGTCAATACCCTTGATTATGAATAGACGACGCGATGTTATCGACGCCACATAGAATTGCTAAGCATATGATTTGATTATTATATTTTGTGCCATTCGTCTGCCGTGCACAGTTAAACACACTGTTTTTCACTTTGCACTCAACAACTCTTGAATGCCGAGTTTTGAGGATGTATGAGTGTGATATGGCGCGAAAGATCCACGAAATGGTGGCTGAACTCGGTGCCGATCTTGGATCACCCAAGGTTGTGGACGCTATTAATTCGGCGATCACTGCGTTGATCAATCTTCGCAAGGTCGCGGTCAATCTCCATGGAGAACCTGGAGCGGGCTCGAATACCCCGCCGATTGCGCTGAAGACGGATGCGATAGCGCAGCCACGCCCAACGAACGGGAGCAGCGGATTTGATGGACGCGTAAAGAGCCTCGCGGACCTCTATTTCGCCGATCAATCATTCCTGGGGAACCGGTACAAGACCCGCAAGACCTATGGCGCCCTTGTAAAGTACATCATCGACGACTGTGGCGATGAGAATATCGCCCACTGGAAGATGCAGGACGTCCAGCGGCAGTATGACAGTTGGGTGAAAAAGAGAAGTAAGTCGATGGCGCGCGCGCTCATCGTAATGCTTCGCACACTGATCTACTTCGGTGCCACGGTCCTTCACGACAGCGAATGTGAACGCTTGTCCGTCATCTTACACAGGATGCGATTTCCAATCATTAAGTCTCGCACCGAGCGTCTTAGCGTCGTTCAAGCAAACACAATCCGCGCAGAGGCGCACAAGATGGACCGCGCATCAATCGCGCTCGCGCAGGCTTTCCAGTTCGATTGCAAATTGAGACAGGTGGACGTTATCGGGGAATGGGTGCCGGAAAGTGAACCACAGCAATCCTACGTCAAGGACGCGGGCAGTAAGTGGCTTCGCGGGTTACGGTGGGAAGAAATCGACGACAACCTTATCCTCACTCATATGACAAGCAAAAGTCAGGCAGAGACAGCGATAGATCTAAAAAAACAGGCCCCAATGGTCATCGAGGAGTTAAGGCTCAAGTTCGGCACTTTGGCTCGCGATAAAATGCCAGCAACCGGTCCTATCATCGTCAATGAAACCACTGATTGGCCTTGGCAAACTTTTGAGTTTCGTCGCTACTGGCGCAAGGCCGCAGATAAAGCTGGCGTCCCACGGTCCGTCAGAAATGCGGATAGCAGCTCTGGCGCCACCAGAGAGGACGCTAAGGCGCGCGCCGCCGCCGCCGGCGAAAAAGACATAGACCTTTTGGAGGTGAAGAGCGCGACGTCTCACTAAAGAATTGGGCCACGAACTCGTGATCCGTGGCCCGATAACGGTGGGTTGTCCTCAGGACACCCGCTTAACCTATCCAGCCAACCACGGCTGGACACAGGGCGGCGAAAATCAGGTGTCCACAACCTCGATGTTCGCCAACTACCCTCCCCACCGGGGAGGTCGATGCCCGCCCCCTTGGTATGGGGGACAGGAACCGCCACCCCCGACCAAGCAGCTGCGCGGCGGGGGTGGCGGCGCCTTTTTAGCATGGTTCTGTCCGAACAAATAATAACTCAGCGCAGTGGTAACTACCGGCTAAAAGGTGAGCCATTGAAAGCGGTTTTGCTCGGTATATTTGGGGTTTTGATTTTGTCTCACCTCAGTTAAGTGCTTGTCATGTCGCATTCTCTTAATCCCCGTCGCTCCCGCCATTTTATCAATGACTTAGCCATGAATTTTGATGGCCAAGCCGGCCTGTTTGTAAGCCGGAATTTGGCTTTTCGGGCCTTTCCATGACCTCCGTTCGGGCGATGTTTTTCGACGTGTTCGGGACTCTCGTCGACTGGCGAAGCGGCGTCGCGCGCGAAGCCAAACGTGTCCTTGAACCCCTTGGATACCGTATCGACTGGACCGCTTTTGCCGACGCCTGGAGGGCTGAATATCAACCTGGCATGGAGGAGGTCCGGTCAGGGCGCATTCCGTTTTGCAAGCTTGATCTATTGCACCGGCGCAATCTCGAACGCTTCGTGCCGCGGTTCGATCTGCGCGATCTCTCGCAAGAAATACTGAGCGAACTGACGCTCGCGTGGCACAAGCTCGACGCATGGGCTGACGTTCCGGCGGCGCTCGCGCGGCTCAAGCCAAAATATATGCTTGCGCCGGTGTCGAACGGAAATATTTCGCTGATGGTCGATCTCGCGCGCCGCAACAATTTTCCATGGGATGCAATCCTCGGGGCGGAGGTTGCCGGCGACTACAAACCCAAGCCACGCGTTTACCTCGCGGCGTGCGAAGCATTCGACCTTGACCCAGAGCAATGCATGATGGTTGCCGCGCACAGCAACGATCTTGCCGCCGCTGCGGCGTGTGGTTTGCGCACTGGCCATATTGCGCGGCCCGACGAGCACGGTCCGGGCACCGGCGAGCGGGCGCCGACAGTGTCGGTTGATGTCGCGGGAAAAGATTTAGAGGACCTGGCGGCTAAACTCGGCGCTTAAACGTGTCATTCCGATGCTTGGTTCGGTCCCGACGACAGGGCGCTTATCCTACGTACACCGGCTGGGGCTGAGCAAAGAAACTAGCCAGGATGTGATAGACCAGCATGTAGTTCTTCTGCTGGAAGCTCGCGTGTGAAATGCCGGGCATCACCGCGAACTGTTTGTCGGGGTTGGGCAGCTTCGCGTAAAACTTCAACAGGTCTTCCATCGAAGCAATGCCATCGTGCTGCCCTCGCATAATCAGCGTGGGCACTTTGATTTTCTCTGGGTTCACCACCGGTAATTTCGAACACATGTCAACATAGGTTCCGGTCGGCACTAAATCATCAAGCGCGGTGACAGCATCCGCGAATGCGTCGATCACTTTGCGCTCGGCGGTGTCCGGGTGATCCCGGTCAAAGACCGAACGGATAAAGGCCTTGTCAATCGGCCTGCGGTTTTTGGCAATGAATTCCGGTAATTTCTTGCGCCGCTGTTCGAGGGTGGGGGAGCCTTCGCCGGTCCACACCATCGCGTCGAGCGCGAGCCTTGCTACGATTTCCGGATGCCGTTCGGCGAGCATGGCGGCGCGGAGCGCGCCGGAGGAAATGCCGTAGACCAGGAAGGGTCGGTTGCCACGCAGGTTCTGGATGTAAAGCGCAGCCGCATAACAATCATCGGCGCCTTGCGAAATCGGCGCGTTGTTGTCGCGATCTTTGGTCGAGCGACCGTAACCCTCCATATCGACGCACCAGCAATCGTAGCCGCGGCGGGCAAAGTGATCCATCGCAGATGAATCGGGCCGCCCCGGTACTTGCAGGTCAAAGGTTGGCTGGGACGCCATCGACGAACCGTGGACAAAGAGGATCGTGCCCACGCTCTTCGCCGGATCAACGGCATATTTCTCGAACAGAAACAGCTTCACCCCGCCATCTTTGGTCGTCCAGTGCTCCTCGCCTTTGACAACGGCGGCTGGTTTGATCATTTCGTTCATTGTTCACCCAAAAGGTTTACTAGTTGATCGGCGGAATGTTGTTGGCCTTGATGACGTTCGCCCATTTAGCGATTTGTGCATCCATGAATGTTTTGAATTCAGGTTGTGTCATTACGATTGGCGTAGCGCCAGTTTTTCCCCATGCTTCTTTGATGTCGGGGCGAGCGAGGATGGTGGTGATCTCGCGACTGAGCTTGTCCACAATCGGTTGGGGCGTACCCGCAGGCGCCATGAAACCGACCCACAATGTTGCGTTGAAATCCGGTACGCCAGCTTCCGCGATCGTCGGCACGTCCGGCAATGTCGGCGAACGAGTCTTCCCCGTCGTACCAAGAGCGCGCACGAGCCCCGCCTTGATCATCGACGCCATGGTCGGGACCGAATCAAATAAAATCTGGATTTGACCGCTGAGGATGTCGTTGCGGGCGCCGGTCGAGCCTTTGTACGGCACATGCACGATATCAATTCCGGTGAGGTTCTTCAGAAGCTCGCCGGCCATGTGATAATTCGAGCCGGGGCCGGAGGAGCCGTAGTTGAGGGTCCCGGGCTTTGCCCGCGCCAACGCGATAAGTTCGCCGATAGTCTTGGCCGGCACGGAGGGATGGACGACCAGTACCAGATCCGTGTCGATCAAGGGAGCGATCGGCGTTAGATCGCGCATGAGCTGAAATTGTTTGTGGCCGTATAGCGTCTCGTTGACGGTCTGCGTGCCAGATACCATTAAAAGCGTATAGCCATCGGGCGGTGATTTCGCGACGACCTCGGTGCCGATAGTCGTGCCGGCGCCCGGTCAATTCTCCATGATGAAGGTCTGGTGCAGGGATTTGCGCAGCTCTTCCGCGATAGCGCGGGCATAGACGTCAGTGGGGCCGCCGGCGCCGAACGGAACAATGACTTTGACCGGGCGTGAGGGGTAGTCATCAGCCTTTGTTGATGACGCCCCGCTTGCCAGGAAACCGGCGAGCGCGATGAGAGTTGCAATATGCCGCACAAGAACCATGCACTTATTCCCAATCTCACAAGTTCGACACCCGCCGGCGGCGAATATCGTGGGCGGCTCGCGCCCCTGTCAATCGACCGTCGCCTCGGCTGAATTGTGGCGCCGATCGCTCGTGGATGTCGCCCATTGTCGGCTTGCCACCCTTTGTGCGCTGCGCTAAGCCTCGGCCGTTCCCGTCTTTGAGGCTATTCCAAACAAGCAAGGGCCAATTTGTGCGGGATAACCGGCGCCTTTCTGGCCGCCGAGCAGTCCAGGCGGGCGGATTTCAGGTAAAGCGGGCTGTACGCTTCGAGGTCGCCGATGAGCGCATTGCTGCTGGATTACTTGCCTCTGGTCGTGTTCATCGCGGTCGCGCTTGCCATCGGCCTTGTCTTGCTGATCGTTCCCTTCATCGTTGCTTACAAACAACCCGACCCAGAGAAGCTTTCGGCCTACGAGTGTGGGTTCAACGCCTTTGACGATGCACGAATGAAGTTCGACGTGCGATTCTACTTGGTCGCCATCCTTTTCATCATTTTCGATCTTGAGGTGAGCTTCCTGTTTCCGTGGGCAATCGTCTTCCGGAAGATCGGACTTTTCGGCTTTTGGTCAATGATGGTGTTCCTTGGCGTTCTCACCATCGGCTTCATATATGAGTGGAAGAAGGGGGCGCTGGAATGGGATTGATGGACCCATGAGCGTCGTCGCACCTGCGCCGAAAGGAATCCTGGATCCTCGCACCGGAAAACCGGTCGGGGCGGATGACGCTTTTTTCCGAGGCGTAAACGCCGAACTTGCTGACAAGGGCTTTCTGGTGACCGCCGCCGACGATTTGATCACCTGGGCGCGGACCGGCTCGCTGATGTGGATGACGTTTGGGCTTGCCTGCTGCGCAGTCGAGATGATGCAAATGTCGATGCCGCGCTATGACGCAGAACGATTCGGTTTTGCGCCGCGCGCCTCGCCGCGCCAATCGGACGTCATGATTGTGGCCGGAACGCTCACGAACAAAATGGCGCCGGCTCTGCGCAAGGTCTACGACCAGATGCCGGAGCCGCGGTATGTCATTTCTATGGGATCCTGTGCCAATGGCGGCGGCTACTATCACTATTCGTATTCCGTCGTGCGTGGTTGCGATCGCATTGTGCCGGTCGACATCTACGTGCCTGGCTGTCCGCCGACAGCAGAGGCGTTGTTGTACGGCGTGATGCTTCTGCAGAAAAAAATCCGCCGCACTGGCACGATCGAGCGTTGAGCGGAGTTGCATGATGGACGACACGCTCGACAGGCTTGGGCAAACGATCAAGAGCGCGCTCGAACTCTTCGGTTACGGACTACGCCGTCGCGCGTGGCGAATTGACCGTGACAGCAAAAGCTGCCGACCTCATCAAGGTTGTCACTTTTCTGCGCGACGATCCGGCATGCCAGTTCATTAATATCATCGACGTGACCGCCGTCGACTGGCCCTCGCGCGAGCAGCGTTTCGACGTCGTCTATCACTTCCTTTCACCGCGGTTAAATCAGCGTGTGCGTCTCAAGGTAATGACCGATGAGACGACGCCGGTGCCATCTCTGATTAACGTTTTCCGCGGCGCTGACTGGTTCGAGCGCGAGACCTACGATCTCTATGGCGTATTGTTCACCGGTCATCCCGATATGCGCCGGATTCTTACCGATTATGGCTTCGAGGGTCACCCACTCCGCAAGGATTTCCCGCTCACCGGCTTTGTCGAGGTGCGCTACGATGACGAACAAAAGCGCGTTGTATACGACAAAGTGACGTTGGCTCAGGAATTCAGAACGTTCGATTTTATGTCCCCATGGGAGGGGACGGATTACGTTTTACCTGGCGACGAAAAGGCCAAAGCCGAAGGTACGGCCAATAAACAAACCGGAGAGCCGGACAAAAAGGTGTCGTCATGAAGCTGACACTGAAGCCCGGCCTTACGCACTCATTTTCTTACAGGGTCCCCGAAAACAAGACGGTGCCGTTCACTTATCCGGAGTCGCCGGAAATCGCCGCGATGCCGAAAGTGTTCGCGACCGGGTTCATGATCGTTCTGATGGAATGGACCTGCGTCCAATTGCTCAATCAGCATCTCGATGCTGGCGAGGGCAGTCTCGGCACGCACGTCGATGTGAGCCATTGCGCGGCCACTCCGGCCGGTTTTACCGTGAAGGTTGATGTCGAATGCGTCGAGGTCAACGGCCGAAAAGTAATATTCAAAGTACGCGCGCACGACGGCATGGACGTGATTGGCGAAGGGCGTCACGAACGAGTGGTCGTTGCGTGGGAAAAGTTCAATGCCAAGGTCGCCGAAAAGGCCAAGGCCGCACCGGAATTGGTGAGCTGACATGGCCGAGACCGCACTTCGCAACTTCACGATCAATTTCGGGCCGCAGCATCCAGCGGCGCACGGCGTGCTGCGCCTCGTGCTGGAGCTCGACGGTGAGGTCGTCGAGCGTGTCGATCCGCATATTGGACTGCTTCACCGCGGCACCGAAAAACTGATCGAGCATAAGACTTATCTGCAGGCCGTGCCTTATTTCGACCGGCTCGATTATGTCGCGCCGATGAATCAGGAGCACGCTTTCTGCCTTGCGGTCGAGAAGCTACTTGGGATTGAAGTGCCCCGACGGGCGCAATTGATCCGCGTGCTTTATTCTGAGATCGGGCGGCTGTTGTCCCATCTGCTCAATGTCACGACGCAGGCGATGGACGTGGGTGCGCTGACGCCGCCCCTGTGGGGATTCGAAGAGCGCGAAAAGCTGATGGTGTTCTACGAGCGCGCCTCCGGTTCGCGCATGCACGCAGCCTACTTTCGGCCGGGCGGTGTTCATCAGGACTTGCCGCCGAAACTGATCGACGACATCGACGCTTTTTGTGATCCCTTCTTGAAGGTCGTCGATGACCTTGATGCATTGCTCACCGGCAATCGCATCTTCAAGCAGCGCAATGTCGATATTGGAGTCGTGAAGCTCTCCGATTGCTGGAATTGGGGCTTCTCGGGCGTGATGGTGCGGGGCTCGGGAGCCGCCTGGGATTTGCGCAAGGCGCAGCCTTATGAGTGCTATTCCGAATTGGATTTCGATATCCCGATCGGCAAGAACGGCGACTGTTTCGATCGTTATCTCATCCGGATGGAAGAGATGCGTCAGTCGACCAAAATCATGAAGCAGTGCCTGGACAAACTGCGTTCGCCCTCCGGGCAAGGGCCGGTCACCGTCGATGACCACAAGATTGTGCCGCCCAGGCGCGACGAGATGAAGCGGTCGATGGAAGCGTTGATCCACCATTTCAAACTTTATACCGAGGGTTATCACGTACCGGCTGGCGAGGTGTATGCCGCGGTCGAGGCGCCCAAAGGCGAGTTCGGTGTCTATCTCGTCGCCGACGGCACCAATAAACCTTACAAATGCAAAATTCGCGCGCCGGGATTTGCGCATTTGCAGGCGATGGATTTTCTCACCCGGGGCCACTTGCTGGCGGACGTCTCTGCCATTCTCGGCTCAATCGATATCGTGTTTGGTGAGGTGGACCGGTGAAGCAGCTGATTTTTGGCTTGGCCTTGCTCGCGGCCGTCACCGCCTTTGAAAGCGGTATCGCCGTGGCACAAGACGTGACGGTCGCCTCCTTGCTCAGGGACGGCTACGCAATCGTGGGCACCATTCCATCATCGGCGGGACCGGGAATATTTCTGAAAAAAGGCGAAGTGCTTATGGCCTGCTTCGTTGCTGAAACGACCGGTTCGGCAACGGTCGTCACGAAATACTGCAAGCCGGTCAGGTAAAACACTCATGTCTGTCCGCCGCCTTGCCCCGCCGGAAGTTCAGCCGAAGGATTTTTCCTTCAGCAAGGACAATCTCGCCTGGGCGAAGAAGGAGATCACCAAATATCCGGAAGGCCGCCAGCAGTCCGCGATAATTCCGCTGTTGTGGCGGGCCCAGGAGCAGTCGGGCGGATGGCTGCCGGAAGCGGCCATTCGCCATGTCGCCGATTTTCTCGGGATGGCGCACATCCGCGCGCTTGAAGTGGCGACCTTCTACACAATGTTCAATCTGCAGCCGGTCGGAAAATTCCATGTTCAGCTTTGCGGCACCACGCCATGCCGCTTGCGCGGCGCTGACGATCTCGAGAAAGTTTGCCGCAAGCGCATCGGGGAACAAGGCGAAATCACCAAAGACGGCAAACTCTCGTGGGTCGAAGTGGAATGCCTTGGGGCGTGCGTGAACGCACCGATGGCGCAGATCAATTACGATTATTACGAAGACCTGACCGGCGAGAGCTTTGGCAAAATTCTTGACGATCTCGCCGCGGGCAAAAAGGTCAAGCCGGGACCGCAGATCGATCGACAGCTGTCGGCTCCGGTCGGCGGTGCAACCACGCTCAAGGAAAAGGCGTGACGCATGCTAGCTGATAAGGATCGCGTCTTTAGAAATCTTTATGGCCAACACGACTGGGGCCTGAAAGGCGCGCGCGCTCGTGGCGCGTGGGACGGCACCAAAAAGATATTGGAAAAAGGCCGCGATACCATCATCGAAGAAATAAAAACGTCCGGCTTGCGCGGACGCGGTGGTGCGGGTTTTCCGACCGGACTGAAGTGGTCGTTCATGCCCAAGAAGTCCGACGGTCGGCCGCACTATCTCGTGGTCAATGCCGATGAATCTGAACCCGGGACCTGCAAGGACCGCGAGGTGATGCGGCACGATCCGCATTTGCTCGTCGAAGGCTGCCTAATTGCGGGTTTCTGCATGGGTGCGAACGCAGGCTACATTTATATACGCGGCGAGTTCATTCGCGAGCGTGAACGGCTGCAAGCGGCGATCGACGAGGCTTATGAAGCCAAATTGATCGGCAAGAACAATGTCCATGGATGGGATTTCGATCTTTATGTCCATCATGGAGCGGGCGCCTACATCTGCGGTGAGGAGACCGCGCTGCTGGAAAGCCTTGAAGGGAAGAAAGGGCAGCCCCGGCTGAAACCACCTTTCCCCGCAAACGTCGGTCTCTATGGTTGTCCGACGACCGTCAATAATGTGGAATCAATCGCAGTCGCGCCCGACATCTTGCGGCGTGGCGCATCCTGGTTCGCGGGCATCGGCCGTCCGAACAACACCGGCACCAAGCTGTTCTGCATTTCCGGCCACGTCGAGAAGCCGTGCAACGTCGAAGAAGCTATGGGTATCCCGCTTCGCGAACTGTTGGAAACTCATGCCGGCGGTGTTCGAGGGGGTTGGGATAATTTGCTGGCAGTCATTCCAGGCGGCTCATCGATGCCGCTTGTTCCGGCGGGCAAAGATCAAGCCGATAGCCTGCTGATGGATTTCGACGGATGCCGAGACAAGAAGTCGGCGCTTGGCACTGCCGCCGTGATCGTTATGGACAAGTCGACTGACATTGTCCGCGCTATGGCGCGTATCTCATATTTCTACAAACACGAAAGTTGCGGTCAATGTACACCTTGCCGGGAAGGCATGGGCTGGATGTGGCGTGTGCTCACGCGCATGGCCGAAGGCCGCGCGCAAAAGCGCGAGATCGACATGCTGATGCAGGTTACTCAACAAATAGAAGGTCACACCATCTGTGCCTTCGGCGACGGCGCAGCCTGGCCGGTGCAAGGTCTGTTGCGGCACTTCCGTCCTGAAATCGAACGGCGCATCGATGAATATTCTCGCAATGCTGACGCGCACGGTGCAGTTCGCGAGGCGGCGGAATGACAGTGACCAACGCCCGCCATCTCGCCCAGTTCAACATCGCGCGGATTCGCTATCCGCTCGACGACCCGCGCATGGCAGAGTTTGTCGATAATGTTGCGCGCGTGAATGCTCTCGCCGAAAAAATCCCTGGTTTTATTTGGCGCCTGCAAGACGACAGCGGTAACGCTATGAACATGCAGGTCTACAATGACAGCGCTCTCCTGCCGACTCTGACGGTGTGGGAAAATGTCCAGGCGCTGGAACGTTTCGTCTGGCAGACGGTGCATCAGCGCTTCTATGCCCGCCGTGAAGAATGGTTTCTCCCGGTCAAGGCCACGCTGGTCTTGTGGTGGGTTCCCGCTGGCCACCGGCCCGAAATGGCTGAGGGTGTCGCTCGGCTCGATCATCTCATCGCACACGGGCCGTCGGACGACGCATTTGGCTGGCGCGAAATTATGGCAAACGTCGCGCTGCGACAAACCAAGTGAGCATGCGGCATGACCAAGGTCATCGTCGACGGTAAAGAAATCGACGTTCCGCCGGAGTACACGTTGCTCCAGGCCTGCGAAGCCGCGGGCGCGGAAATTCCGCGCTTCTGTTTCCACGAGCGGCTGTCGATCGCAGGCAATTGCCGAATGTGCTTGATTGAGGTCGTCGGCATACCAAAACCTCAAGCCTCCTGTGCAATGGGTGTGAAGGATTTGCCGCCAAACAAAGACGGCTCACCTAAAATACTCAACACCAAAACACCGATGGTGAAGAAGGCGCGCGAAGGCGTGATGGAGTTTCTGCTGATCAATCATCCGCTCGATTGTCCCATCTGCGACCAGGGCGGCGAATGTGACCTGCAGGATCAAGCCATGGCCTATGGCGTGGATGCGAGCCGCTACCAGGAGAACAAACGCGCGGTTGAAGAGAAATATATCGGCCCCTTGGTGAAGACGATTATGACGCGCTGCATCCATTGCACGCGCTGCATTCGTTTCTCGACCGAGGTTGCCGGCGTTCCCGAGCTCGGCGCAATCGGTCGCGGCGAGGATATGGAGATCACCACGTATCTTGAGCACGCGATGACCTCTGAGCTGCAAAGTAACGTGGTCGATCTTTGCCCTGTCGGCGCGCTAACCTCCAAGCCTTATGCGTTCGCCGCTCGGCCGTGGGAGCTCAACAAGACACAATCGATCGACGTGATGGATGCCGTTGGTTCCGCAATCCGCGTTGACACACGCGGTCGCGAAGTCATGCGCATCCTGCCGCGCGCTAATGAAGACGTGAACGAAGAATGGATTTCCGACAAGACGCGTCACGTGGTCGACGGGCTGCGCACGCAACGGCTGGATCAGCCATACGTGCGCGCGAACGGACGGTTGCAGCCGGCTTCCTGGAAAGATGCGTTCGCAGTAATTGCCAGCAAAGTGAAAGCAAGTAATGGCAAACGGATTGGCGCCTTGGCCGGTCAGCTTGCCGCAGTCGAAGAGATGTTCGCGCTCAAATCGCTGATGGCGGCGCTGGGTTCAAAAAATATCGACGCCCGCTATCCGGGTTCGCCGTTGCATCCAAAATATGGCCGCGCCAGCTATTTGTTCAATTCGACGATTGCCGGGATCGACGAAGCGGACGCGATCATGCTGATCGGGTCAAACCCGCGCCGCGAAGCGGCTGTCCTGAACGCCCGCATCCGCAAACGGTACCTCAGGGGCAATGTCCTGATCGGCGTCGTTGGTGAAAAAGCCGACCTTACGTACCCCTACAACTATCTCGGTGCAGGGCCGGAGAGCCTTGCGCAATTCGTCGACCACCCCCCGGCGCAGAAAGAAAAACCGATGTTCATCATCGGGCAAGGTGCGCTCAATCGGCGCGACGGCTCGGCGGTTCTCGCGATGCTGGCGAAAGCGGCGGCCGCACTTGGCGTAATTAAAGACGGCTGGAACGGTTTCAATATTTTGCACAGTGAAGCAGGCTTGCCCGGCGCTCTGGATGTCGGTTTTGTGCCGGACGAAGGTGGCATGGATACCGCGGCGATGCTCGGGCCCAACGCGCTCGATGTGGTGTTCTTGCTCGGCGTTGATGAGGTCGAGGTGCCAGCGGGTACCTTTGTTGTCTACATCGGCACGCACGGTGACAGGGGCGCGCACCGCGCCGACGTGATTCTGCCCGGCGCCGCCTATCCGGAAAAATCGGCGACCTATGTCAATACGGAAGGCCGGGTCCAGATGACGAGCCGCGCGGCGTTCCCGCCGGGCGAAGCACGTGAGGACTGGGCAATCTTGCGCGCGTTGTCCGATGCGATCGGACATAAGTTGCCCTACGATTCGCTTGCCGCGCTTCGGCAGGCGATGGCCACCGCCCATCCGCACCTGATGCGTATCGACCAAATTGCGCCAGGTGAAGCGAGCGACATCAAGAAACTTGCGAAGCTCTCAGGCGCGGCCGACAAAACGCCGTTCCATTCGGCAGTCGCTGACTTTTATCTCAGCAACCCCATCGCGCGTGCGTCCGCCATCATGGCCGAATGTTCGGCACTGGCGAACGCTGCCGCGAAAACGGCTGCGGAGTAGGGCCATGGATGTATTTTGGACATACATCTGGCCGCTGATCGCCATGGTGGCGCAGTCGGTGATGCTTTTGGTGATCCTGTTGGTCGCCATTGCGTACATTCTCTTGGCTGATCGCAAAATCTGGGCCGCCGTGCAAATCAGGCGCGGACCGAACGTCGTTGGGCCGTGGGGCCTGTTCCAATCGTTCGCCGACCTGCTGAAATTCGTGGTCAAGGAGCCGGTGATTCCAGCGAGCGCCAATAAGGGCGTCTTTCTGCTCGCGCCGCTTGTCACGTGCGTGTTGGCGCTTGCCGCTTGGGCGGTGATTTCCCGTCAACCCCAACTGGGTGATCGCCAATATCAATGTTGGCGTTCTTTATATCTTCGCGATCTCTTCGCTGATGGTCTACGGCGTGATCATGGCGGGTTGGGCGTCAAATTCGAAATATGCGTTTCTGGCCGCGGTACGCTCAGCCGCACAGATGGTGTCCTACGAGGTTTCGATCGGGTTCGTGATCATCACCGTGCTGCTTTGCGCGGGCTCGCTGAATTTGTCAGCCATTGTTGAAGCGCAGAACGGAAAATACGGTTTATTCAGCTGGTACTGGCTGCCGCTGTTCCCGATGTTCGTTGTCTTTTTCATCTCGGCACTGGCGGAGACAAACCGGCCGCCATTTGACCTGGTCGAGGCGGAATCGGAGCTCGTTGCCGGATTCATGGTCGAGTATGGGTCGACGCCCTACATGATGTTCATGCTCGGCGAATACGTGGCGATCGGAACCATGTGCGCCATGGCCACGATCATGTTTCTTGGTGGGTGGCTGTCGCCGGTGCCTTATCCACCGTTCACCTGGGTCCCCGGAGTGATCTGGTTCACGCTCAAGGCGCTGTTCATGTTTTTCCTGTTCGCCATGGCAAAGGCCTTGGTTCCACGCTATCGCTACGATCAACTGATGCGGCTTGGCTGGAAGGTATTTCTGCCGCTGTCGCTGGCGATGGTGGTGATCGTCGCGGCCGTCATTCAATACGGCGCGCTGGCAACAGGCGCGATGAAATGAGGATGCGATGAGAACTCGATCGCGCGGCCAAAGGATTGTTCCTGATGGAGTTCGTGACCGGCTTTGTGCTGGCCATGCGCTATTTCTTCAAACCGAAGGCCACGCTCAATTATCCGTTCGAAAAGGGGCCGATCTCCCCGCGCTTCCGCGGTGAGCACGCACTGCGTCGCTATCCAAATGGCGAAGAGCGCTGTATTGCATGCAAGCTCTGCGAAGCGATATGTCCCGCGCAGGCCATCACCATCGAGGCTGGCCCGCGGCGTAACGATGGTACGCGGCGCACGACGCGCTACGACATCGACATGGTGAAGTGCATTTACTGCGGACTGTGCCAAGAAGCCTGTCCCGTCGACGCCATCGTGGAAGGCCCGAATTTCGAATTCGCCACCGAGACGCGCGAGGAACTCTACTACGATAAGGAACGCCTGCTGGCGAACGGCGACCGCTGGGAACGTGAGATCGCGAAAAACCTCGCGATCGACGCGCCTTACAGGTGAGCCGATGATCGCCGCGTTGTTCTTCTATTTGTTTGCCGGTATTTGCGTGGCCAGCGCCGTCATGGTGATCGCGTCGCGCAATCCCGTGCATTCCGTTCTCTATCTCATCCTGGCGTTCGTCAATGCGGCCGGCCTTTTCGTGATGATGGGCGCCGAATTCCTCGCGATGATCCTGATCGTCGTCTACGTCGGCGCGGTCGCTGTGCTGTTCTTGTTCGTCGTGATGATGCTTGATGTTGATTTTTCTGAACTCAAACAAGGGATGCTGCAGTATCTGCCGGTAGGGATATTGATCGGCGGGATATTCCTCGCCGAATTGCTGTTGGTCGTCGGCGCTTGGGTTATCGGCGCGGGCGTGCCACAGGCGATTACCTCACCGATCCCGACAACAATTTCAAACACGGAGGCGATCGGCCTCGTGCTCTACACCCGTTATGTCTACTTCTTCGAAGCCGCGGGCATGATCCTGTTGGTCGCGATGGTCGGCGCCATCGTGCTCACGCTTCAACATCGGGTGCGGGTGCGACGCCAGGATATCGGCGAGCAGGTCGCACGGATGCCGGCAGCATCGATCGAGGTCGTGAAAGTGCGATCCGGGCAGGGGCTGGGGAGCAATACATGACCATTGGCCTCGGCCACTATCTCGCGGTTGCTGCGATCCTGTTCACGCTTGGGATCTTCGGCATTTTTCTCAACCGCAGGAACGTCATCATCATCCTGATGTCGATCGAGCTGATCTTGCTTGCGGTCAATATCAATCTGGTCGCGTTCTCGACGCACATGGGCGACATCGTGGGGCAAATCTATGCGTTGTTCGTCCTCACGGTTGCGGCGGCTGAAGCCGCGATCGGGCTCGCAATTCTCGTCGTCTTCTATCGCAATCGGGGCTCGATCGCGGTCGAAGACATTAACCTGATGAAGGGCTGAGGGCGGGATGTATCAGGCGATCGTCTTTTTGCCTTTGCTCGGGGCCATTCTTGCCGGCCTGATTGCCCTTGCCGGTGCGCGCGCGCGTTTCCCCGGTAAGGGTCCCGCGGCTGGCGCGGAAAACACCACAACCGATCATGGCGCTCATCACGGCGGTCCAGGCGTGCACGGTGGCGGCGTTATTCATTCCTCACATCACGAGGAAGAAGAGCACGAGCCTGCCGCAAGCGGGTCGCGCACTGCTGAGTTGATTACAACGACGCTTTTGATGATTTCCATGATCCTGTCGTGGATCGCATTCGTCGATGTTGGTTTCGCGCATCACGACGCGCGTGTACCGATCTTCACATGGATGACTGCGGGCGATCTGAAGGTCGAGTGGTCACTGCGTATCGATACGCTGACCGCCGTGATGCTGGTGGTCGTGAATACGGTTTCGGCTTTCGTGCATCTTTATTCCATCGGCTATATGCACGAAGACCCGTATCGGCCGCGCTTCTTCGGTTACTTGTCGATGTTCACCTTTGCCATGCTGATGCTGGTGACGGCAGACAATCTTGTGCAGTTGTTCTTCGGCTGGGAAGGCGTTGGCCTCGCTAGCTATCTCCTGATCGGTTTCTGGTATCACAAGCCGGAAGCGAACGCGGCGGCGATCAAGGCCTTCCTCGTGAACCGCGTCGGCGATTTCGGATTTGCGCTTGGCATCTTCGCCGTGTTCATGCTGACCGGCGCGATCGATTTCGACACCGTATTTGCGCAAGCGCCCGCGCTCACCGGAAAGACGATCAATTTCTTCGGCCGGCAGGCCGATGCGCTCACGCTTACGTGCCTGCTCTTGTTCATGGGTGCCATGGGCAAGTCGGCGCAATTCCTGCTGCACACGTGGTTGCCTGACGCGATGGAAGGCCCGACGCCGGTCTCGGCGCTGATCCACGCCGCCACGATGGTGACCGCCGGCGTCTTCATGGTGGCGAGGCTGTCGCCGCTATTTGAACTTGCGCCGAATGCGCAGGCGTTCGTGACGCTCATCGGCGCCACGACCGCGATCTTTGCTGCAACGATCGGCTTGGTGCAGAACGATATCAAACGCATCGTTGCTTATTCGACCTGCTCGCAACTCGGCTACATGTTCGTGGCGATGGGAGTGGGGGCCTACTCGGTCGGCATGTTCCATCTCTTTACCCATGCCTTCTTCAAGGCGTTGTTATTCCTTGGGTCGGGCTCCGTGATTCACGCCATGCATCACGAGCAGGACATTCGCCACATGGGCGGGCTGAGGGATCGTATCCCTTACACCTACATCGTCATGATTGTGGGAACGCTGGCGCTGACCGGATTCCCGCTCACGGCGGGTTACTTCTCCAAGGATGCCATCATCGAGGCGGCCTATGTCGGTAAAAATCCGATGGCGCTTTATGCGTTCATCTGCACGGTCACAGCTGCGCTGCTGACCTCATTCTATTCCTGGCGGCTGATCTTTAAGACCTTCCACGGCGAACCGCACGACCGTTCGCACTGGCGGGAGGCGCGTGAGAGCCCGATGGTGATGTTGATCCCGCTTGGCTTCCTCGCCGTCGGCTCGGTGCTCGCGGGTCTGCCGTTCAAGGAGATTTTCGCCGGGCACGGCGTCGAGGGGTTCTTCCGGGAATCGCTCGCTTTCGCCAAAGGCAATAGCGTGCTCGAAGACATGCATCATGTGCCGCTCTCGGTTGGAATTCTGCCGACCGTGATGATGGCGCTCGGCTTTGTCATCGCGTGGCAATTCTATATTCGCCGGCCTGATATTCCGGTCGAGCTCGCGCGCCAGCACGATTGGCTTTATCGCTTCCTGCTCAACAAGTGGTACTTCGACGAGCTCTACGACCTGATCTTCGTGCGCCCGACGAAGTGGCTTGGGCGCCTGCTGTGGAAGAGCGGCGACGGCTGGCTCATCGACGGCTTTGGTCCCGATGGCGTATCCGCACGCGTACTCGATGTGACGCGCAACGTGGTGCGGCTGCAAACGGGTTACCTCTATCACTATGCCTTTGCCATGCTGATCGGCGCGGCTGCCTTCATCACATGGTTCATGTTTGCGGCGGGGACTCACTGATGAATTGGCCGATCCTCTCCGTCGTCACGTTCCTGCCGTCGTTCGGCGCGCTGCTCATTGTTTTCCTTGTGCGCGGCAATGAACGCTTTGCGCGCGGCACTGCGCGCTGGATCGCCATGTGGGCGACGCTTGTCACTTTCGCGATCTCTCTGGTGATGGTCTGGCGCTTCGACGCGAGTTCGCCGGAATTCCAGTTCGTTGAGAAATACAACTGGCTTGGCCTTGCCTCCTATCACATGGGCGTCGACGGCATATCGTTGCCCTTTGTGATCCTCACCACCGCATTGATGCCGATCTGCATTCTCGCCAGCTGGACCGCAATCCAGACGCGCGTGAAGGAATACATGATCGCATTTCTGGTGCTCGAGACCTTGATGGTCGGCACCTTCTCGGCGCTCGATCTGGTGCTGTTCTACCTGTTCTTCGAGGGCGGCCTGATCCCGATGTTCCTGATCATCGGCATCTGGGGCGGCCCGCGCCGCGTCTATGCGAGCTTCAAATTCTTTCTCTATACGCTGCTCGGTTCGGTGCTGATGCTGCTCGCGATCATGGCGATGTATTGGGATGCCGGCACCACCGATATCCCCGCGCTGCTGCGCCACGGATTCCCTCTCGGTTTGCAGAAATGGGCATGGTTCGCGTTCTTCGCGTCGTTCGCTGTGAAGATGCCGATGTGGCCGGTGCACACCTGGCTGCCCGACGCGCATGTGGAAGCGCCGACCGCCGGCTCGGTTATCCTCGCCGCGATCCTGTTGAAGATGGGCGGATATGGGTTCCTGCGGTTCTCGCTGCCGATGTTCCCCGAGGCGAGTCATGAATTCGCGCCATTGATTTTCACGCTCTCGGTGGTCGCCATCATCTACACCTCGTTGGTGGCGTTGATGCAGGAGGATGTGAAAAAGCTGATCGCCTATTCGTCGGTGGCGCACATGGGCTTCGTGACCATGGGGATCTTTGCCGCCACGGCGCAGGGCGTCGCAGGCGGCATTTTCCAGATGATTTCGCATGGTATCGTCTCCGGCGCGCTGTTTCTTTGCGTCGGCGTCGTCTACGACCGCGTGCATACACGCGAAATCGCGGCCTATGGCGGGCTGGTCAATCGCATGCCGCTTTATGCGTTCGTCTTTATGGTGTTCACGCTTGCCAATGTCGGCCTGCCGGGGACGTCGGGCTTCATCGGCGAATTCCTGTCGCTGATCGGCACCTTCAGGATCAACACGCCGGTTGCGACGATTGCGACGTTCGGCGTCATCTTGTCGGCAGCTTATGCACTGTGGCTGTACCGCAAGATGATTTTCGGCAATCTGAAGCCGGCGCTTGAGGGCATCCGCGATATCGGCTTGCGCGAGACCGTCATTTTTGCCCCATTGGTCGTGCTCACAATTTTGTTCGGTGTTGCGCCCAAGCCGGTACTGGACATGTCGGCGGCGTCCGTTGCCCAGCTCCTCGAAAATTACAATCATGCGATCGCAGCGGCCAAGACCGCTGCGCTGATGGCACAATAGGCGGGTAACATGACTCAAATCCCCGCCCTGCAAGAACTGATGCCATTTTTGCCAGAACTGGTGCTGGCCTGCGGCGCGATGCTGATGTTGATGGCCGGCGTGATGGCCGGCGAGCGCAGCGCGGCGATCGTCAACGGCTGGTGCGTGATCGTTGTGATTTTGGCCGGCGCCGCCATCGCTGTAATACCGCCGGGCACACAAGTCATGTTCGGCGGCAGTTTTCTGGTCGACGATTACGCACGCTTCCTCAAACTTCTGACGCTGACCGGCTCCGGTGGCGCACTCCTGCTGTCGCTCGACTATCTGACGTTCGAAAAACAGCAGAAATTCGAGTATGGCGCGCTGTTCCTGTTCGCTACGCTCGGCATGCTGATGTTGATCTCGGCGTCCGATCTGATCGCGCTTTACCTTGGTCTTGAGCTGATGAGCCTGCCGCTTTACGTGATTGCGGCATCCAATCGCGAAAACATCAAATCGACCGAAGCGGGGCTGAAATATTTTGTGCTCGGCGCGCTCTCGTCCGGCATGCTGCTCTATGGTGCTTCGCTGATTTACGGCTATAGCGGCACGGTCAATTTCGCGGGTATCGCCAAGGCAACGCAAGGCGGCGCCAGCATCGGGCTGATTTTTGGCCTCGTATTCCTGTTTGTCGGATTTTGTTTCAAGATTTCCGCAGTGCCGTTTCACATGTGGACGCCGGACGTCTACGAAGGCGCGCCGACGCCTGTCACCGCGTTCTTTGCGGCTGCACCGAAAGTAGCCGGCATCGCCATCTTCGCGCGCGCGACAGTGGTTGCGTTTCCGGCCATTACCCACGAGTGGCAGCAGATCGTCGTGTTTGTCTCGATCGCCTCGATGGCGCTCGGATCGTTTGCGGCGATCGGCCAGCGCAATATCAAACGGCTGATGGCGTATTCATCGATTGGCCACATGGGTTACGCGCTCGTCGGCCTTGCCGCCGGAACGCCCGAAGGTGTGCAAGGCGTATTGGTTTATATGAGCATCTATGTTGCGATGACGCTCGGCACCTTCGCCGTGATTCTTGCGATGCGGCGTGACGGCAAGCTGGTCGAAAACATCAGCGATCTCTCCGGCCTCGCGCGCACGCATCCGACGATGGCATTTTTCCTGGCCGTGCTGTTGTTTTCGCTTGCCGGTATTCCGCCGCTCGCGGGCTTCTTCGCGAAGTTCTACGTGTTCCTCGCCGCTATCAAGGCCGGGCTCTTTACACTCGCGGTGATCGGCGTGCTTACGAGCGTGGTGGGCGCCTACTACTACCTTGCGATCGTGAAGACGATGTATTTCGATGAAGCTGTCGCCGGATTCCAGCGCATGCCGGTGCTGTTGCGCCTCGTGCTGGGTGTTTCGGGGCTCGCCAATATCCTGTTTGCTGTCTATCCGGCCCCGCTTTTGGGCGCGGCAACGGTGGCGGCGAAATCTTTGTTCTGAATGAACCGCGAAGCCACGGGCCTGGCGGGGGCCCGGCACATAACCTACGAGACGCTCGGCTCCACAAATGCCGAGGCGCTGGTGCGTGCGCGTGCCGGTGAACGTGGCCCGTTGTGGATTACTGCAAAGAGCCAAACGGCCGGCCGCGGGCGACGCGGCAGCCACTGGGTTTCGCCGGCCGGCAACCTCTACGCCACGCTGTTGCTCACCGAACCATCCGCGGCAGAACTTGCACCCCAATTGTCGTTTGTTGCGGCGCTTGCAGCTGCATGACGCGATTACAGAGTGCGCGCCGCAGCTCGGCCCGATGCTGAAGGTGAAGTGGCCGAACGATTTGCTGGTCGGCGAGGCGAAGGTCGCCGGGATTCTGATCGAAGGCGAAAGCGAGCCTGTCTTTTCCGTCGCGATCGGCATCGGGATCAATTGCGCAACGCATCCGGACGGAACGAGCTACACCGCGACAAATCTTGCAATGACGGGAGCACTGGTTGTGCCAGACGCGTTATTCGCAGCGCTCTCTCCCGCGATGGAACGCCGGGTCGGGCAGTGGGGTCGCGGGAAGGGATTTGCCTCCATCCGCAACGACTGGCTCAAGCGGGCGGCCGGCCTCGGCGGGACACTGCGTGTGCGGCTGCCCGAGCGCGAACTATCGGGCCGCTTTCAGGGCCTCGATGACGCCGGACGCCTTCTTCTGGAGGAGGGCGGTAGCGTCATCCCGGTCACCGCCGGCGAAGTCTTTGGGTTCGGGGAGCCATGACCAAATCGCGTAGCCACATCCGCTCATTCCCGCGCAAGCGGGAATCCAGGGATACGAACTCAGTGCCCCGTTGCCCTGTGTCCCCGCTTTCGCGGGGACGAACGGGTAAAAAGAAGCGAACCGCATGACAAGCCGACAGCAAGATCTGGTATTCGCGCCGTTGGGCGGCGTCGGCGAAATCGGCATGAACCTGTCGATCTATGGCGTCGGCGACGAACGCCGGCGCACCTGGCTCGCCGTCGATCTGGGCGTGTCGTTTGCGTCGGAAGAGCATCTGCCGGGCGTCGACCTGATCCTCCCGGACGTCCGCTACCTGGTCGAGGAGCGCAAAAACCTCGCCGGGCTCGTGCTTACGCACGCGCATGAGGATCATTTCGGAGCGTTGATCGACCTGTGGCCGCGGCTAAAAGTGCCGATCTATGCCACGCCGTTCACGGCAGCACTTCTCGAAGCGAAATGCGCGAGCGAGCCCGGTGCGCCGAAAATTCCAGTGACTATCGTCGCGCTCGGCAGCCGGTTCAATATCGGCCCATTCGACATTGAACTTGTGATAATGGCGCATTCCATCCCGGAATCGAATGCGCTCATCATCAGGACGCCCGGCGGCACGGTTCTGCATACTGGGGACTGGAAAATCGATCCGACCCCGGTTCTCGGTGACCGAACAGACGAGAAAAAGCTGCGCGCGTTGGGCGAGGAGGGTTGTCTTGCGCTTGTGGGCGATTCGACGAACGCCGTGCGTGAGGGGCGCTCACCATCCGAGGCGGATGTGGCCAAAACGATTACCGAACTTGTCAAAACCGCTCGCGGGCGCGTGGCGGTGACGACTTTTGCGTCCAATGTCGGGCGTTTGCGCACCGTTGCCAACGCCGCCAAGGCGACTGATCGCGAGGTCGTCGTGATCGGACGCGCCATGGAACGGGTCGTCCAGATCGCGCGCGAAACCGGTTACCTCGATGGCGTCCAGGATTTCCGGCCGGTCGATGCTTACGGATACCTGCCACCGAACAAGGTGGTGGCGCTTTGCACGGGAAGCCAAGGCGAACCGCGAGCGGCGCTTTCGCGCGTGGCGGAAGATCAGCATCCCGAAGTCACGTTCTCGCACGGCGATCGGGTGATTTATTCCGCCCGCACCATTCCCGGCAATGAGAAGGCGGTCGGTCGCGTCATTAATTTGCTGATCGAACAGGGCATTGAGGTGATTACCGATCGCACGCACCTGGTGCATGTGTCGGGTCATCCGCGCCGCGCCGAACTCGAGGAACTGATCGGCTGGGTCAAGCCGAAGATCCTCATCCCGGTGCATGGCGAGGCGCTGCATCTGCACGAGCACGCCGCGCTCGCGCGCCGCTGCGGCGTGCCGGACGTTCTGCAATGCCGCAATGGCGATTTGGTGCAATTGGCGCCGCAGGCTCGCCTCATCGATGAGGTTCCCGCTGGCCGTCTTTACAAGGACGGCAGGATCCTGGTCGACGCCGATTCCCGAACCGTAGCCGATCGCAAGCGACTGAGCTTTGCGGGTGCCGTTTCGGTTGCGATCGTCATCACCGAAAAAGGCGAGATGGTAGACGACCCGTCCCTCGATCTGATTGGCATTCCGGAACGCGATCGGGAGGGAGGTTCTCTACATGACGCGGTGTACGACGCCGTGGTCGAAACCTTCGATTCATTGCCGCGCAACCGCAAGCGTGACCCCGACGCGGTTGCCGAAGCGTTGCGCCGAGCGGTACGCGCTTCCGTTGCGGAACGTTGGGGCAAGAAGCCGATGTGCCATGTCCATGTTTTGACGGTATGATGAGGTGGGGGAGGTAGGGAAAGTCATGATCGGTCGTCTGAATCACGTCGCCATTGCGGTGCGCGACATCGCTAAAGCTTCAAATGTTTATCGTGAAACACTCGGTGCCGAGGTTTCGGCAAAAGTGGCGCAGCCGGACCACGGCGTCTCCACCGTGTTCATCACCTTGCCGAACACCAAGATCGAATTGCTCGAGCCATTGGGCGAGGGGTCGCCCATCGCCAAGTTTCTGGACAAGAACCCCGACGGCGGCATTCACCACCTCTGTTACGAGGTGCCTGACATTCGGGCCGCGCGAGACACCCTCAAAGGGCAAGGCGCGCGTGTGCTTGGTGACGGCGAACCAAAGATCGGCGCCCACGGCAAGCCGGTGTTGTTCCTGCACCCAAAAGATTTTTGCGGGACGCTGGTCGAGCTCGAGCAGGCATAATCTCGGTGAGTATCAGCACGATCATCGCGATCTATTTTCTGGTCTGGTGGCTGACGCTGTTTGCGGTGCTGCCCTGGGGCGTTCGCAATCAGGAGGAAAGCGGCGAGGTGGCACCCGGCACCGATCCCGGGGCTCCGGCGATTTATTGCGTCTGGAGCAAGCTTGGCTGGACTACCTTGGTGGCAACGTTCATCTTCGCAATTTTGTATGTGATCTATTCGCAGGGCCTCATCCCGTATGACTGGCTGATGGCTATTTCCGGCCCGGCGCGCCGCTAGTCGCCCAAGCGACGCCACAAAAAAAGAGCAGGGCCAAAGCCCTGCTCGTTGTACTCGTCGATCCCTTTCCCCGTTTTTTGCCACACAGGGCGGCCGCGTTTGACGCGCCTGGGACTTGCTTAACCTCCCAAGACTTGGACCGCAGTCTGGAACCGGTCTTGCTGCCGGTATCCGCTCATACGGACTGGAGCGACGCTAGCCGATCGGCCTTCGCCTGTCACCAAGGTTTCTGCTCTAGCGCGCGATCACGACCGGCGCATCGAGCACAATCGGTTCTCCGGTCGGTGGCGTCACGGTGACCCGTATGGTCCATATCCCGGGCACAGAAAGCTCTGCCGCATCAACCAGCCAGCTTCCATCGATCTGTTCGACGGCAGGCCGGTCCGGAGCTTGTGGGCTTCCCCGCGGGGGATCGAGACTAAGACGTACGTCCTTTGCCGGGAACCGCGAGAAATCTTCGCGCGATACGCGTATCGTCACCGCAGCCTGTCCGGCACGGCCTGGATCGATTGTAACGTCCGCCATGGCTTCTGCCGTATGGATATGAACGTACGCGGCGTCGGGCGGGATGGCCGCAGCTGCCGGATGCACATGGGCGGACGGCGGCAGGGTCCCGAGCATGCCAACGAACAGCAGAACGCACAGTCCCAGGCCGATTTCGGCAAAGCTATTGCGTTTAATAGCATGAACGGCGCGCAAATCCGGTAGTTGCGGCGTCAGGTAAAAGCGGTTCACAGCAGCGATGGCGACCATCGCGACGAACAATCCGATTTTGAGCGCGACCAATCGCCCATAGTCGGTTGCGACCAAATCGCGAGGGCTGCCGAGCAAGTTCCAGCCATTGATAATTCCGCTCGCGAGCAATGCACCGACGCACAGAATTCCAAGCACCGAGAACCGGTGCGTCACGCGCACCGCAAATTCGGGCCATGCGAGGGCCAAAGCGAAGGCGGGCAATCCGCCAAGCCATGCGCCCGCAGCCAGGAGATGGATCATGTCTGAAACGAGGTGGATGTCTCCGGCAATTCCGGGCGTCGCCCCGGCATGCCCGATGAGTGCGGGCAAGGCCATCAATCCTGCAGCGGCGGCAAGTTGAATCGTCCCGACGGCAGGCCAGGGTAACAGCGAGCCGAGCACGAGCGCCAGGAACAGGCGTGCGCACCACACCATGCCGAAGCGCGTATCGGCGAGAACCGGCCACGCGCCGCCATGTAGACAAACATCGACGAGGGACGCGCCGAGAATGTCGGATGCAACAAGAACCAGCCACGCAGCGCCTGACAGGATTGCCAGTGCGAGCGTTCCCCACGTTACCAAAACGAGACGGCGGCGCAGCACCGCGAAACCCGGTGGCACGTGCTTGCGTACGGCAGGTTCCGCCACGAGCACTAGGAACCCAACCGTGCCCGCCGCCACGGCGGTCGCGGCAAAATGAATCCAGCGTGCATAGACTAGCGGGTCGGTAATCACGGCGCGCTCTCAGGACTTGCGCTTATTGTCCGACGCGAAATGTGAAATCCCCCTCGGTGCGATGTGTATCGACGGACATGACTCGCCAGATCACTTTATATGTTCCCGGCGGCAAGGCCTTGAGCGGCACCCGCAGCTGGGTGCCGTTGCCGGCAACGCTGGCCTTACCCGCACTCACAGTCGCGCCCTGCTCATTGCGCACCTCGATCGAACTGAAGGCCTGTTCAAGTTTTTCTGTGAACCAGAGCGTCACCTCTTTCGGGGGTTGGTCAACGGTGCTGCCGACCTTCGGCACGGCGTGGTCGAGATGGGCATGTGCGAAAGCGCTGCCCGTTGCGGCCAGGAAGAGGACGATGGTTGTGATGATAATGCGCATGACTAGCGGCCGAAGGCCGGCCTCCCTGTATTGATGTTATCCGCAAAAATTGGACGCCCGAGTGTGTTCGGGAAGATGTCGTCGAGGAAGAAGTGCAGTTGTCCGATGACCCCAACGCTGGTGCCACTTTGCCGGTTCACCGGGATCATCGCCTCGATGGCCACTTGATACGTGTTGCCCGCATAGATGATGCCCGGATTGACCGTACCAGTGGTGACCGTGCCGGACGTTGTCGGTATTCGAAACGGGCGTTTGCAGGGAAACTTCGACGATGGGGATCAGCCGGTTCACGAAATCGGGCAAGCCAAGATCGACCACGGCAGATTTCAGATACGGCATGCTGTACTGAAGCGTCGCGCCCCAATTGAGGACGCGCGGATTAAACTCGGTATCGATAGCTTGCTCGCCGGAATCAGGATCGATGGACGCAGTCGTGACCCGCGACACGCCCGGAATTGAATAGCCGACCTGTCCAGTGACGGCGAAGGGGCGAGCCCAATTCAGGCTTGAGGGCAAGTCGCCGAAGCCTTTGCCGAAATAGACCGTCGGCGTGTAGACGGTGAATTGCTCGGAGCCCACATTCTGGGCGCCGCTGCCGCCCCATTCGATCTCAAGCCCGACCGACATGACAAACTCATGCTCGGCATTCTTGAACACACGATATTTGAATGTCGTTTCTAGATTCTGGAAACCTTGAGCGCCATTCATCGTCTGGCCGCCGGGCGCGTAGAGCCGCGACCAGGTCGGTGCGAATGAGACCGCGAAATCCTCGGTGATCCGCTTCGAAAACTCGCCCGAGATGTCGAGCTGCTTGAAAGACGGATCATCGCCGGTTTTCGAGAATGAGACCGTCGGCAGTGCAAGCTCGTCGTTCACGCCTGGGTCGTCGATGGCGAGTGTTGCTGGAAAAAACCGGTTACCGACGATTTCGTGGGCGCGCGCAGGGACGATTGCGGCAAGCGCCGCCGAACCGGCGCAGAGCGCCGTGCGCAAATTGCGGGACAACATTGAAAAAGACTCCGTTTCGCTATGACTGCAAAAAAGGCCGCGATCAGCGGCCATGGCGTCACGCGAAGGTCGGAGGACCACGGGCGAAATGCGAATAGACGGCGCCTGAATTGCGTCGTGCAACGTCATCCGGGCGAAGCACGAGCAAGACGTCCGTAGGCCCAAGCTGATCGAGCAAAGCGGAGTTGACCGTCGGCGTCGCCGCGCGCTGCACAAATTACAATGGTCGCAGGCATGAGCGGGCAGGAGATGCGACTGGTCCGGCGTCTGATCGGCCGGCGTGGCCTCAGCGCCACTGTGACAGATGATCGAGAAGGGATCGGATACCGTTGCGGCTTGTGACGGGGCGACGGACCCCCACAGAATTGTGTGCAGGGCGATCGCAATGACCGCTGTAACGCTGATGCCCCGCCTGATCCGCGCCTGCATAGACTGATACCCAATCCCCGGAGATCGAAATCTCCCACCGTCTAAGAACGTCCTGCAACAGCCAAATATTCCCGAAAAACGTGGCGTTTCAGGTCTTCCGCCCCGAAGTTAAGCCAAATTTCACCCTTGGGTCCGTATGGTTAACCCGGTCTGAACGGGCCGGCAGCCCGAAATACAGGGGGCGTGACATGTGCGGGATCGCCGTTGCGATCGATTGGCCTGAGGCCGAAACCACTGTCGGGCGCCTTATCGACGGTATCTTGCATCGTGGCGACGTAACCGACCCGATCGCCGTGCTGCGCAAAGATACGGCTATGGCGACGCGTCGGCTTCGCATTGTTGATGCTGAGCACGCGGTCCAGCCCCAAGTCTCGTTCAATTCGCGCCTTGCGGTCGCCTTCAACGGTGAAATCTATAACTACCTCGAATTGCGACGTGAACTCATCGACCTCGGCGTCGAGTTCAGGACCGAATCCGATACCGAAGTTCTGGCCAACGCACTGCAAGTGTGGGGCTATCGTGCGCTCGAGAGACTTGTCGGCATGTATGCCTTTGTCGCGGTCGATCTGGCGAACGGGGAATTTCTCGCAGCCCGCGACCCGTTCGGGGTCAAGCCGCTCTACATCATTCAATCCGGCACGCGCTATCTTTTCTGCTCGGAAATGCGGCCGCTGCTGAAGACCGTACCGGTGGGCGATGTCATGTTGCTGCCGCCAGGCTATGCGTTGTCCCGCAAAACCTGCGCGCGCTTCAAGTCGCCGATTTACCCGCGTGCCGATGTGCCGGTGCATCACGACCCGCATAAGCTCGACACCATCCTGTCGGAAGCCGTGCAGTCGCGGTTGCCGGCTGGTTTGCCGGTCGCGACATTGTTCAGCGGCGGCATCGACAGCACATTGATCGCCCACTATGCGCGGCAATTTCGCCCCGAAGCACCCGGATATTTTGTCGGCGGAGAGGCCGCGCCGGACTATCGCTATGCGGCCGAATACGCCGACCGAACCGGCTTCGATTTGCGCATGGTCCCCTTTGAACCCGAGAGCGACGAAGTATTTTCCTCAATCGGTCACGTGGTCGAGGTTACCGAATTCTTTGAACCCAATCTTGTACGCGGCGCAGTCTGCTCGCTGCTTGCGGCGGAACACATGCATCGCGATGGTTTTCGCGTGGCGCTGTGCGGGGAGGGCGCCGACGAACTCTTCTGCGGCTACCCGCCACTTGAGGTGGCTTTTCATCAAAGCGACGCCGATGGCCGGCCCGTTCGGGACGAATGCCTCGACCTGATGCATCGCGTAAGCTTGCAACGCGTCGACCGCTGTTCGATGCGCCACCAGGTAGAAACGCGCGAACCATTTCTCGACCCGTCGGTCGTCAAATATGCTTTGAACATCGATGCGACTGCGCTGGTGCGCGAAGTCGATGGGTCTGCCGCGCGGCAAAGCGGCTTTGCGCGATCTCTACGATCTGTATCCCGACACGTTGCCGGCGGCGATCCGCGACCGGACGAAAGTGCCGTTCGGAGAGGGTGCCGGTCTCGACGTCTCGCCACAGGATTCGGGCTGGAAGGCTCGATTCAATGAGGCAATTTCCGACGCCGACCTGGTCGAAGGGCAGCGGCAGTTCGACGGCTTCAATGTTCAATCCAAGGAAGAGCTTTTTTATATCCGCAAGCTGGCGCAAGCGATCGATATTTCGCGCGTGCCTCATTTGCGGGACCGTGCGTGGATTTCCTTCCCCGTCCTGCAAAACCTGCAAAAGCTCAAGGCCTTTGCGCATTTCAGTCTATAAGCGGGTGGCGCGCGACAATTAAAGCCCGGGAAGCAGGCCCAAGCGCTGACCGGGCTTGTCTTTTCGCGGCCGATCCGCTTTCTCTCAACCAGTTGCCCTCAAATCCCGTAAAAAATCCATGCGCCTGTCCCGCTTTTTTCTGCCCATCCTGCGTGAAACCCCGAAAGAGGCGGAAATCCTCTCGCATCGGCTGATGCTGCGCGCCGGCATGATGCGGCAGGAAGCTGCAGGGATTTACGCCTTTCTGCCGCTCGGCTTCCGCGTGCTCCAGAAGATTTGCCAGATCGTGCGCGAAGAGCAGAACCGCGCAGGCGCAATCGAACTGTTGATGCCGACAATTCAGTCTGCCGACCTCTGGCGCGAAAGCGGACGCTACGACGCTTATGGCAAGGAGATGCTCCGCATCAAAGATCGTCACGAGCGCGATATGCTCTATGGCCCGACCAATGAGGAAATGATCACCGAAATCTTTCGTGCCTATGTGCAGCTCGTATAAAGACGTGCCGCTCAATCTCTATCACATTCAATGGAAATTTCGCGACGAGGTGCGCCCACGCTTCGGGCTGATGCGTGGCCGCGAATTCCTGATGAAAGATGCATACTCGTTCGATCTCGATCAGGCCGGCGCGACGCATTCGTACAATAAAATGTTTGTCGCTTACCTGCGTACGTTTGCGCGTTTGGGTCTTGAAATCAATTCCGATGCGCGCAGAGTCAGGACCGATCGGCGGAAACCTGTCGCACGAATTCATCATCCTCGCGCAAACCGGCGAGTTCGGAAGTCTTTTGCCACAAAGACTATCTCGACATGGCCGTGCCTGCCGCGGACATAAACTTTGATGATGTGACGGGTCTGCAGAACACCGTCAACAAGTGGACATCGCAATATGCTGCGACGTCCGACATGCACGATGCCGCTGCATTTTCGAAAGTTGCCGCAGACAAGCAAATGTCAGCGCGCGGGCATCGAGGTCGGCCACATTTTTTATTTCGGCACCAAATATTCCGAGCCGATGAAAGCCGTAGTCGCCACCCACGACGGCAAAGAGGTGCCGGTGCACATGGGGTTCCTACGGCATTGGGCCGAGCCGACTTGTCGCCGCAATCATCGAAGCTTCCCATGACGATGCCGGCATCATCTGGCCCGAGCCGGTGGCGCCCTTCAAAGTCGCGATCCTGAACCTGAAACAGGGCGCCTCAGAAACGGATGCAGCCTGTGAGCAGCTCTATCGGGACCTCACTGCGAAGGGGGTTGAAGTGCTCTACCATGACCTTGATGAGCGTCCGGGCGCCAAATTCGCCACGGCCGACCTGATCGGGGTTCCGTGGCAGGTGCTGGTCGGCCCGCGCGGGCTGGCCGAAGGCAAGTTTGAGGTCAAAAAGCGCGCCGATGGTAGCCGGGAAAACCTAAGTCCCGCTGCGGTGGTCGATCTGTTGTCGCGTTAGCTTGTTTCGTCATGCCCGGCACGGGGCCGGGCATGACGCCGAAAGTGTGGCATACTTGATCCAATAATCCTGTGTGTTGACAAGGGCTTTAATCTCGCTCCAAGGGCACGAATCCGCCAAAATCATCTGAACAGTCGAGCGCGGGAACCCATCATAGATGACCGAGCCCAACGGGACGCGGCCCTTCTCCCCGTTCGAGTGGATGCTGTCGCTGCGCTACTTGCGAGCACGGCGCAAAGAAGGATTCATCTCGGTGATTGCCGGGTTCTCCTTCCTTGGCATCATGCTTGGCGTTGCAACGCTCATCATCGTCATGGCGGTGATGAACGGCTTTCGCAAAGAACTGCTCGATAAAATCCTAGGCCTCAATGGCCATTTACTGATCCAGCCGCTGGAAAAGCCTCTCACGGATTGGGAGGAGGTGGCCGCGCGCGTCGCCGGCGTGCCGGGTATCCGGCTGGCCGCGCCGATCGTCGAAGGACAGGCGCTTGCATCGTCCCCGTTCAATGCGGGCGGCGTCCTGATCCGTGGCATTCGGCTGAAAGATCTTGAAGGGCTGCCGTCCGTTGCCAACAACATCAAGCAGGGCACGCTCAAGGGCTTCGACGATGAGCAGGGCGTTGCGATCGGGAGACGGCTCGCCGACCAGCTTTCGCTGCGCTCGGGCGACAACATCACGCTCGTGGCGCCGCGTGGCGCAGTGACGCCCATGGGGACGACTCCGCGCATCAAGGTCTACAAAATCGCTGCGGTGTTCGAGATTGGTATGTCGGAATACGACAACGCCATGGTGTTCATGCCGCTGAAGGAAGCGCAGGCTTACTTCAATCGGGCCGGCGATGTCACCGCGATCGAGATTTACACCGACAATCCCGATCGCGTGGATCGCTATCGCAAGGCGGTGCAGGATGCCGCGCAACGTCCGATCTTCATGATCGACTGGCGCCAGCGCAACGCGACCTTCTTCAATGCGCTTCAGGTCGAGCGCAATGTAATGTTTTTAATTCTGACGCTGATCGTGCTTGTCGCTGCTCTCAACATCGTTTCCGGCCTGATCATGCTGGTGAAGGACAAAGGTCAGGATATCGCCATCTTACGCACCATGGGTGCCACCCAAGGCGCGATCATGCGTGTTTTCCTGATTACCGGCGCTTCGATCGGGGTGGTCGGCACCATTGTCGGCTTCCTCTTGGGCGTGGTCATTTGCCTCAACATCGAGAGCATCCGGCAATTCCTGTCATGGCTCACGAATACCGAACTGTTTTCGCCGGAGCTCTACTTCCTTTCGCATCTGCCGGCGGACATGGATTCTGGGGAGACGACCGCAGTCGTCGTGATGGCGCTCATGCTGTCGTTGCTTGCCACGCTCTATCCGTCGTGGCGGGCGGCACGCCTCGATCCGGTGGAGGCGCTGCGCTATGAGTGAGACCTTTACGGCCGTGGAGGTGGAGGTGGCGGAGCAGCAACGGCCGCAGCCGCAGCAGGTTGAGGAAGTTCCGATCCTGTTCCTGCATGACGTCGAGCGTCACTACCGGCAGGGCGATGAAACGGTCCATGTCCTCAACGGCGTCGAGCTCGCCCTTTGGGGCGGACAATCGGTGGCGCTGGTAGCGCCGTCCGGCGCCGGCAAAGTCGACACTCCTGCACATCGCCGGCCTGCTCGAGCACGCCGACCATGGCGACGTCTACGTTGATGGTCGTTCGACGGCGATTCTGGCCGACCACGAACGCACGCGGATCCGCCGCAACGAGATCGGCACCGTCTACCAATCCCACCACCTGCTGCCGGAGTTTTCCGCGCTCGAGAACGTGTTGCTGCCGCAGATGATCCGCGGCCTCAAGCGTTCGGAAGCCAAGACGCGGGCCGTGGAACTCCTCGAGTATCTGGGCCTGGCCGCCCGGCTGAATCACCGTCCGGCCGAGCTTTCCGGGGGTGAGCAGCAACGTGTCGCAATTGCGCGCGCAGTCGCTAATGCGCCACGCATCCTCCTCGCCGACGAACCGACAGGAAATCTCGATGTGCACACGGCCGAGCACGTCTTTAATGCGCTTTCGCAGCTCGTGAGCGCCTCAGGCCTCGCTGCCATCATCGCGACGCACAACATGGAGCTCGCGGCCCGTATGGACCGCCGGGTGACGTTGCTGGAAGGGAAGATCGTCGAGATGGATTGAGCGGCGCTGCTTGGCGCGCGACCGCCCTAGGCCCGAACACGCTCGACACCTCAGCTCCCGCCTGAGGATATCCCAATAAGATTCTGAATAAGTGGATGTTTCTCGAGCATTGCCTCGCCCTTGACTCGGGAACAAAGACTGAACTATGTTCTCTCTCTGTTCCGGGGAAAAACCATGAAAGCCATATTCAAAGCAGTGATCCAGGAGGCCGCCGCATTGGCCTCTCTGTCGTTGTTTGTCGGAATGATCGCCATCTGGACCCAAGTGCTGGGAAATCTCTGAACGCCAGAAGCCTGGTGCCCTTTCAGCCGTCATGCCCGGCCCTGTGCCGGCATCCGCGTCTTTAGCCGTGTGCCCATCCGAAGCCGGCGGATGGCCGGAACAGTCCGGCCATAATGCAACCCGGCCCTGCGAAAAGCGGGCATAGCGGCGCCGGTGATGTCGTTCGCAGTAGACGCGGGCGCGCAGTGTCCCCACTCTGGAGGCCACAAGGAATCACCAATGCGCCGGCCTCGATTTCGTGCACTTGCACGTGCACTCGTCCTATTCGCTGCTTGAAGGCGCGCTGACGATTGCGCGCCTCGCGGAGCTGGCGAAAGCCGACCACCAGCCGGCACTGGCGCTGACGGATACCGACAACATGTTCGGGGCGCTGGAATTCTCCGAAAAGCTGGCGGGCTACGGGATCCAGCCGATAGTGGGCTGCGCGCTCGCCGTCGATTTTGGCGACACCGACCACGGGTCTCGCAACGCAAATGCCAAGCCCGAGCGTGCGCGCGTCGTACTGCTCGCCGCTCACACCGAGGGTTACCGCAGCCTGATGCGGCTCAACTCGCGGGCCTTCCTCGATACGCCGTCGAACGAGCCGCCGCGGCTGCAGCTCGATTGGTTGGAAGGTGAGACCGCGGGTATCATCGCGCTCACCGGGGGGCCGGGCGGGCCACTCGATGGCGTGATCGCCGCCGGCCAAAGCCATCTCGCCGCAACGCGCCTCGATGCGTTGCTCAAACTTTTCGGTGACAGGCTCTACATCGAATTGCAACGCCACGGTACGGCCGACGAGCGCCGCGCCGAGCCGTTGTTGATCGACTTTGCCTACAGCAAAAGTGTGCCGCTCGTTGCCACCAACGAGGCGTACTTTGCGACGGCGCAAGACCATGAAGCCCATGATGCGCTGATCTGCATCGCCGAAGGCCGGCTGCTTGCCGAAAGCGATCGCCGCCAGTTGACGGCTGAACATCGCTTCAAAAGCCGGGCCGAGATGGTCGCACTATTCGCCGATCTGCCGGAGGCGACCGCCTCGACCGTCGAGATCGCGCAACGCTGCGCGTTCCGCCCTCGCACTCATCAGCCGATCCTTCCGCGCTTCTCGGTTGGCGATAGTGGCACGGCGGTCGATGAGGCGAGTGAGTTGCGCAAGCGCGCGGAGGAGGGGCTCGAACGCCGCCTCGAAACCGCAGGTGTCGCCCCCGGACACACCGTCGACGAATACCGCGAACGGCTCGATTTCGAGCTCGGCGTCATCGGGGGGATGAAATATCCGGGTTACTTCCTCATCGTTTCTGACTTCATCCAATGGGCGAAGAAACAAGGAATACCTGTTGGACCAGGCCGCGGATCGGGCGCGGGCTCGCTCGTTTCTTACGCGCTGACGATTACTGATCTCGACCCCATTCGATTTGGCCTGCTGTTTGAGCGCTTCCTCAATCCGGAACGCGTATCGATGCCGGACTTCGATATCGATTTCTGCCAGGACCGCCGCGATGAAGTGATCCGCTACGTGCAGGAGCGCTACGGCCGCGATCAGGTCGCGCAAATCATCACTTTTGGTACGCTGCAGGCGCGGGGGGTGTTGCGCGACGTCGGCCGTGTCCTGCAGATGCCGTACGGACAGGTCGACAAGCTCTGCAAGCTGGTGCCGCAAAATCCGGCCGCACCGGTTTCGCTCAAACAAGCGATCGAGGGTGAACCACGCCTTCAGGCGGAACGGGATGGCGATGCGGTGGTCAAGCGCGCCTTCGACATTGCCCAGAAACTCGAAGGTTTAAATCGTCACGCTTCAACGCATGCCGCAGGCATCGTGATCGGGGACCGCCCGCTGTCAGAACTGGTGCCGCTCTATCGCGATCCGAAATCCGACATGCCGGTCACCCAGTTCAACATGAAATGGGTGGAGCAGGCGGGCCTGGTGAAGTTCGACTTCCTTGGCCTGAAGACGCTCACGGTGCTGCAAACGGCTGTCGCGCTGGTAAAGAGGCGCGGCATCGATATCGACCTTGCTGCGATCCCACTCGACGACAAAGGCACTTACGACCTGCTCGCTCGTGCTGAAGCCGTCGGCATCTTCCAACTGGAAAGTGCGGGTATGCGGCGCGCGCTTCTCGACATGCGGCCCGACCGCTTCGAGGACATCATCGCGCTGGTCGCGCTCTATCGCCCTGGCCCAATGGCGAACATCCCGACATATTGCGCGCGCAAGCACGGTATGGAGCAGTCGGATTATATCCATCCTAAACTCGAGCCGATCCTGCGCGAAACCTTCGGCGTCATCATTTATCAGGAACAAGTGATGCAGGCCGCGCAAATCCTTGCGGGCTTCACGCTCGGCCAGGCGGATCTGCTCCGGCGCGCCATGGGCAAGAAGATCCGGAAAGAAATGCAGGCGCAGCGCAAGGACTTTGTCTCCGGCTGCCTGGAAAATGGCGTCGAGCGCCATCAGGCCGACGCCATCTTTGATTTGCTCGAGCGCTTTGCCGAATACGGATTCAACAAAAGCCACGCTGCGGCCTACGCACTGGTCGCCTATCAAACCGCCTATATGAAGGCGAATTTCCCTGTCGAATTTCTGGCGGCGACCATGACGCTCGACATGGGAAATACCGACAAGCTTGCCGAATTCCGCGCCGAGGCCGAGCGCCTGGGTATTCGCGTCGATCCTCCGTCGATCAATCGCTCTGCCGTCGATTTCGAAGTAGACGGCAACACGATTATCTACGCGCTCGCGGCGCTCAAAGGCGTCGGCAAACAGGCAGTAGAAGCGATCATCGCGGCGCGCAATTCGCGCGACTTTGCTGACCTCGCCGACTTCGCGGCGCGTGTTAACCCGCGTGCGGTGAACAAGCGCGTGCTGGAAAGCCTCGCTGCTGCTGGCGCCTTCGACACGTTTGAGCGAAACCGCGCACGTGTCTTTGCCGTCCTC
Source organism: uncultured Alphaproteobacteria bacterium (assembly GCA_963820805.1). Taxonomy (GTDB): domain Bacteria; phylum Pseudomonadota; class Alphaproteobacteria; order Rhizobiales; family Xanthobacteraceae; genus Pseudolabrys. The sequence goes on along the minus strand of CAWGBH010000009.1, from coordinate 230,995 downwards.
GATGCGGTTCTTGCCCGCGCGCAACACAGTCACGAAACTGCGGCGGTCGGCCAAAGCGAATTGTTCGGCGGCGGAGGCGCGCGCGAACAGATCGCGCTGCCGCAAATCGAGGCTTGGCTGCCAGCCGAGCGTTTGCGGCGGGAATATGATGCGGTCGGCTTCTTCCTGTCCGGGCATCCGCTTGATGATTATGCCGCGGTGCTAAAGAAGTTGCGGGTACAGCCCTGGGCGGAATTTGCGCGCGCGGTGAAGGCCGGCGCAACGGCGGGCCGTGTTGCCGCAACCGTCGTGTCGCGCACCGAACGCCGCACGCGCACCGGCAGCAAGATGGGAATCATCGGCCTCTCCGATCCGAGCGGTCATTTCGAAGCGGTGATTTTTTCTGAAGGTCTGGCCGAGCATCGTGATTTGCTCGAGCCCGGAACGGCCGTTCTCCTCTTCCTGTCGGCGGAAGTGCAGGGCGACGAGGTGCGTGCGCGCATCCAGTCGGCCGAGCCGCTCGACGATGCCGCAGCCAATTTGCAGAAGGGTTTGCGCGTGTTCTTGCGTGATGGGGCACCGCTTGATGCGGTTGCGAAACGGCTGGAGCCGGCAACTCAGGGTACGCCTGCCCGATCTGCGCAAGGGAGCGCGCGCGTACCGGCTAATGGCGACGGCGAGGTGAGTGTGGTGCTGCTGCTCAAGCGCGGTACAGAAGTCGAGGTGAAGCTCCCCGGGCGATTCAAGGTTTCACCGCAAATCGCCGGCGCCATCAAGGCTGTGCCGGGCGTGGTGCAGGTCGAGGCGCTCTAATCTTTTCTTGTCGTCATCGGGCTTGTCCCGGTGACCCCGCTCAGGTGAGCATGGTGTTTTCCTAAACGACGGTGATTGGTGCTCGCCATGCGTATATATGCGCCCTCGCGCCGCGACATTCTTAAAGCTGCCGCCGCGTTGCCGCTGGTGTATGCCTCGCCGTTGTGCGCGGCCTCGCCACCGGCGCAAGCAGTCACTCCGGCTTTGATCGCTGCTGCGACGAAAGAAGGTCAACTCACCTGGTACACTTCGGCCGATCTGCAGCTCGCAGAAAAAGTTGGCAAGGCCTTCGAGCAGAAGTTTCCCGGCATTCGGGCGCGTGTCGAACGTGCGGGCGGCGAGCGAATTTTTGCACGTGTCGCGCAAGAATATGCCTCCGGCCTACATATCGCGGATGCGGTGAGTACGGGCGATGCCGCACAATTTCTGGCATGGAAGCGGCAGAGATTGCTTGCACCTTATGTGCCTGAGGATGTCGCCAGACATATTGCAGCCGAGCATCGCGACCCCGACGGGCTTTATGCAACGGTGCGCTCGTCGCTTTGCGTGATGGCCTATAACACCGATCTCGTGAAGCGCGAGGAAGCTCCGAGAAGTTTTGCCGATCTGCTCGACCCGAAATGGAAAGGCAAAATCGTCAAGGCGCATCCAAGCTACAGTGGCACCATCATGACCTCGACGTATCAGATGGTGCGCGAACTTGGCTGGAGTTATCTCGAGAAGCTCGCCCAGCAGCAGGTGCTCCAGATCCAGTCTGCGACCGACACACCTAAGAAGATCGTTCTCGGCGAGCGCCCTGTGATGGCGGACGGCAACGAGTCGAATGTTCTGCTACTGAAGGAAAGCCGAAAGCCGATCGAAGTGGTCTATGCAACCGAGGGCAGCCCGTCGATTGTGCAGCCATCGGCGGTTTTTGTCAGCGCGCCCCATCCGAACGCTGCACGGCTATTCCAGAATTATTTGTTCAGCGCCGAAGCGCAGGAGCTTTTCGTCAACGAGGGCGCCTTGCGCTCGGTGCATGCGCTGGTCAAGGACAAACCGGGCCGGACTCCCTTGTCGGCGATCAAGGTATGGAAGGATGATCCCGCAGCGGTCGAGACGCAGGGCGAGGAACTCAAGCGCCATTACGCGCAATTCTTTCATGTGTGAGCGGCTTTTCGCGGTATCCGGTCGGAATCCGGGCCATGATGCCGGGGGCGTGGCCTAAAGCCTTGTCGCGCCTTGCATTCTGGAAATTGCACCTATATAAGCCCGGCATCACTCACGCGGACGCATGGCTTTAGGCCCCGACAATGGGTCAACAAGGCCGTCCGGTGGCCCAGTCGGGCTCACAACCGTCCGCGGCGGATCAACCGGAGAAGATTATGGCGCTTCCTGAATTTTCAATGCGCCAGCTTTTGGAAGCTGGCGTTCACTTCGGCCATCAGGCCCACCGTTGGAACCCGAAGATGGGCTCGTACATCTTCGGTACCCGCAACAACATCCACATTGTCGATCTCGCCCAAACCGTGCCGATGCTGCATCGCGCATTGCAGGCGGTCAGCGACACCGTCGCAAAAGGCGGCCGCATCCTGTTTGTCGGCACAAAGCGCCAGGCACAGGACTCAATAGCCGACGCGGCGAAACGCAGTGCGCAATATTACGTAAATTCGCGCTGGCTCGGCGGGACATTGACCAACTGGAAAACGATCTCCGGGTCGATCTCCCGCTTACGCAAGCTCGACGAAATGCTCGCGTCGAATGAGTTCGGCGGCTATACCAAGAAAGAGCGCCTCACGATGCAGCGCGAACGCGACAAGCTCGACCGGTCGCTCGGCGGCATCAAAGATATGGGTGGTGTCCCCGACCTGTTGTTCGTCATCGACACGAACAAAGAAGACATCGCCATCAAGGAGGCGCAACGCCTCAACATTCCGGTTGCCGCTATCGTCGACACGAATTGCGATCCGGCCGGCATCACTTATGCCGTTCCTGGTAACGACGATGCGAGCCGCGCTGTCTCGTTGTACTGCGATCTCATTGCGAAGGCCGCAATCGACGGAATTTCGCGCGCTCAAGGCGAAATGGGCGTCGATATCGGCGCCGCCGAAAAGCCAATCGTCGCGGAGCCGGTGCCGACGGTGCCCGCACTCGGCGATCTCGGCTTCGAGCCGTTGCCCGGCCCGCGCGGCGTCGCAGACGATCTCAAAAAACTGCCGGGTGTGTCACCCGCGATCGAAAAGCAACTTAACGATCTTGGGATCTTCCACTATTCCCAGATCGCCGAGCTCAACGAAAAGGCCGCCCACAATGTCGGCGAAGAGGTCGGGTTGCCCGGTCGCGTCGACGGCTGGATCACCAAGGCCAAGGAATTGACGGCGGAGTAGGTACTGCGTCGTCATGCCCGGCCTCGTGCCGAGCATCCACGACTTTACGACGCTTCAAGACGTGGATGGCCGGGACAAGCTCGGCCATGACGGATCGAGGAAAATAGATCATGGCAAATATCAGCGCACAAATGGTCAAGGAGCTGCGCGAGTCGACTGGCGCCGGCATGATGGATTGCAAGGCGGCGCTCAGCGAGACCAATGGTGACATGACCGCGGCACAGGATTGGCTGCGGAAAAAAGGCCTGTCAAAGGCAGCCAAGAAAGCTGGCCGTGTAGCGGCGGAAGGCCTTATCGGGTTGCAGGTCCAGGGGACAAAGGGCGTCGTTGTCGAGGTCAATTCTGAAACCGACTTCGTTGCGCGCAACGATCTGTTCCAGGGTCTCGTCAAAATGATCGCCGATGTTGCGTTGTCGGTCGGCACCGATGTCAACAAGATCAATGCAGCCAAGGCGGGCAGCATCACTGTAGCGGAATCGATCTCCGACACGATCGCCAAGATCGGTGAGAATATGACGCTGCGGCGCGCCGCGATGCTTACCGTCGGAAAAGGCGCGATAGGCTCTTATGTGCACAACTCGGTGACCGACGGTCTCGGCAAAATTGGCGTGATCGTGGGGCTCGAATCGACCGGCAAAACCGATGAGCTGACCGCCATTGGGCGTCAAGTTGCAATGCATGTTGCGTCGGCGAACCCGCTGGCGCTTGAGGCGTCTGCACTCGATCCGGCGGTTGTGGAACGAGAGAAGAATGTGCTCGCCGACAAGTTCAAGCAGCAGGGCAAACCGGCTAACGTGATCGACAAGATCGTCGAGTCGGGGCTGAAGACTTTTTATAAGGAAGTTTGCTTGCTGGAGCAGCCATTTATCTTCGACGACAAGAAAAGCGTCGCGCAAGCGCTGAAGGAAGCCGAAGGCAAGGTGGGCGGGCCGATCAAAGTTACCGGCTTTGTCCGTTACGCACTCGGTGAGGGCATCGAGAAGCAGGAAACTGATTTCGCCGCCGAGGTCGCGGCCGCCGCCGGTCAAAGTTGATCGAACGTCGGTCGCCTCCGCTCTCGGCGATCCCATGAAGGATCGCGACGAATGAGTGACCCGGTCTATCGTCGTGTCATCGTCAAATTGTCTGGCGAAGCGCTGTCGGCCGCCAATGGGTTCGGTACTGACCAGGCGACGGTAGAGCGCCTTGCATCGGATATCGCAGCCGCCGCCAAGCTTGGGATCGAGCTTGGTGTCGTTGTCGGCGGCGGCAATATTTTTCGCGGCTTGGAAGTGTCTGCACGCGGCGTGCCGCGGCCGGTTGGCGACACCATGGGAATGCTAGCGACCGTCATGAACTGTCTGGTGCTGGAAGCCGCAATTGAACGCGCAGGACGCGAGGCGCGCACGCTCTCGGCGCTCGCCATGCCCTCGGTGTGCGAGACATACAACCGGAAACGCGCGATGAAGAATCTCGGCAAAGGTCGCGTGGTGTTGCTTGCCGCCGGCACCGGCAACCCGTTCTTCACGACTGACACCACCGCGGTATTGCGCGCGGCCGAGCTGGACGCGCAGGCGGTTCTGAAGGCCACCAATGTCGACGGTGTTTATACCGCCGACCCTAAAAAAGACCCGAAGGCGAAGCGCTACGACAAACTCAGCCACCAGGAAGCAATCGAAAAGGATCTCCGGGTGATGGATGGCGCCGCGTTCGCGCTTGCTCGGGAAAACCGTATGCCTATCATCGTGTTCTCTATCGCTGAAAAGAGCGCTATCGAAACCGTGCTACGCGGCAAGGGGCGCGCAACTGTCGTCGGTTAACCGGCGGAGCATTTTCGCCGCGTGGTAGAAGTGCGGCGTCCGAGGAATTGCCATGGCAAACGCTACGCACGACATAAATGAGATCAAGCGCCGCATGCAGGGCGCAAGCAGTGTTCTGAAGACCGAATTATCGGGGCTGCGCACCGGGCGCGCATCGGCGCATTTGCTTGATCCGGTCATGGTCGATGCCTATGGGGCGCAAATGCCACTCAATCAGGTGGCAACAGTGAGCGTGCCCGAGCCGCGCATGATATCAGTCAACGTGTGGGATCGCTCGCTCGTCCATGCCACGGAAAAAGCGATCGTGAATTCCAACCTCGGACTATCTCCGGCAACCGAAGGGCAGACCATTCGGTTGCGTATCCCGGAACTTAACGAGGACCGGCGCAAGGAATTGGTCAAGATCGCGCACAAGTATGCGGAAACCGCGCGTGTCGCGGTGCGTCATGTGCGACGCGATGCGATGGACGTCATCAAGAAACTCGAGAAAGAGCACAAGATCAGCAAAGATGATCACGATCGTTTTTCTGGCGACATTCAGAAGGCGACCGACGCCGGCATCGCGGATATCGATCATATGTTGTCGACAAAAGAAAAGGAGATCCTCACGGTCTGAGGTCGCACTCCATGTCCGAGGCCGAGTTTCCGCATAGCGCTCCGGCGGCATTCGAGGTGCCGCGCCATGTTGCTATTATCATGGATGGCAATGGGCGTTGGGCGGCAGCGCGCGGTCTCCCGCGCGCGGAGGGACACCGGCGCGGAGTTGAAGCGCTGCGGCGAACGATACGTGCCGCCGGCGAGATCGGCATAAAATTCGTCACGATATTTTCATTCAGCGCGGAAAACTGGTCCCGGCCGGCGAGCGAAATTGGCGAGCTGATGGGCTTGCTGCGACGTTTTGTGCGCAATGATCTCGCGGAGCTGCACAAAAGCAATGTACGCGTGCGCGTGATCGGCGAACGTGACGGCCTTGATGCCGACATCGGAAGGCTCTTGATCGAAGCAGAGGAGCTGACCAAGAACAACGAAGGGCTGACGCTGGTTGTCGCTTTCAACTACGGTTCGCGGCAAGAAATCGTGCGTGCGGCCCGTAGAATTGTAGAAGCGATCGCGCAAGGTAGCGTCAAAGCCGGCGACATCGACATGGATACGTTCAGCCGCTTCCTCGATGCGCCGGATATTCCGGACCCGGATCTCATCATCCGCACCAGCGGCGAACAACGCTTGTCGAATTTCCTTCTTTGGCAGTCGGCCTATAGCGAATTGGTTTTTGTGCCGACCTATTGGCCGGACTTCGACCGTGCCGTGCTGGAATCAGCGATCCGCGAATATCAGCAGCGCGAGCGGCGGTTCGGCGGCCTCGTCGCGCAGACGGGATCCTGATCTCGTGGTTCGTGTTGACCCCGCGTCCAATTCTGGAAAGGCTGGCACGTCTTTGTCAGCGAGCAATCTGTCGCTTCGTATTCTCTCCGCGATGATCCTGGCGCCGCTGGCGTTTCTTGCGGCCTATCTCGGCGGCGTGCCGTTCGCGATATTCTGGACCGTAGCGGCCCTTGCTGTGCTTTGGGAATGGATCATGATGGTTGCGGGTCCGTCCTATCGTCTGATGTTCTCTGCATGCGGTGGGGCCGTCGCAGTGGCGGGGTTTGTCGCATGGCTCGGACGACCCATTGCGGCCTTGCTGATGATTGGCCTCGGCGCGCTTGCTGCCGCAATCTTTGCGCCGCGCGAACGACGATTGTGGGTGACGGCCGGCATCGGCTATGCGGGTGCGCTGCTTTTGGCTGCAATGTTTCTGCGCGCCGACGATGTCTTTGGGTTTGCTGTAATCGTGATGCTGTTTGCGATTGTGTGGACGACTGATGTCCTCGGTTACTTCGCCGGCCGCACATTCGGTGGACCAAAGTTATGGTCCGCAATCAGCCCTAAGAAAACGTGGTCGGGTGCAATTGCCGGCGCGCTCGGCGCTGTGATCGTGGCTGTGGCGGTTTCGGGACTGTTTGGATCGTTTAATAAATTTGCGATTACCATTGTCGCGCTACTGCTGTCGGTGCTCGCGCAACTGGGGGACTTGCTTGAATCTTGGGTGAAACGACACTTCGGAGCAAAAGATTCGAGCAACCTCATTCCGGGCCATGGGGGCGTGATGGACCGGCTTGATGGCTTCTGGGCGGCGGCGCTTGCGGGCTGCTTGATCGGCTTATTGCGTGGTGGCTTTGACGCGCCGGCGCGCGGACTTTTGGTATGGTGAGAGTATGACTGTCGCTGATGTCGTTCGGCACTCGCGTACACGCCCCAGCACGGACGTGCGCAGCATTACAATTCTCGGCGCGACGGGATCGATCGGCGCCAGCACGATCGATCTGATCAAGCGGGCGCCGGAGGGTTACCGCGTTGAGTTGATTAGCGCCCGCAGCAATGCTGCCGCCCTTGCCAAAATCGCGCGAGAGATTGGTGCCAAACAGGCAGTCGTCGCCGATCCCGCAGCTTATCGTGAACTCAAAGATGCGCTCGCCGGTTCAGGGATCGAAGCGGCTGCCGGCGAGGATGCGCTGGTGGAGGCTGCGCAACGGCCGGCCGACTGGGTGATGGCGGCGATTAGCGGTTCGGCCGGGCTCAAGCCGACGCTTGCCGCGATCGAACGCGGTGCAACCGTCGCGCTTGCCAACAAGGAATGCCTCGTCTGCGCCGGCAGTCTGTTCATGCGCCGCGCATCGAGCACCGGTGCAATCGTTCTGCCGGTCGAACTCCGAGCACAATGCCGTTTTTCAGGCGCTGGGCGCTGGACACCGCGCGGACGTCAAACGCGCTATCCTCACCGCGTCCGGCGGCCCGTTTCGAACTTGGGCGATGGAAGAGATCAAGGCGGCAACGCCTGAACAGGCCCTGCGCCATCCGAACTGGTCGATGGGGCCGAAGGTTACGATCAATTCCGCAACGCTGATGAATAAGGGCCTTGAGATTATCGAGGCGCATCATTTGTTCGCGCTTAAATCGGAAGAAATCGACGTCCTCGTTCATCCGCAGTCCGTCATTCATGGGTTGGTGGAATTTCGCGACGGTTCTGTGGTCGCTCAGCTCGGCTCGCCCGACATGCGCATACCGATTGCCCACTGTCTCGCGTGGCCGCGGCGCATTGATGGGCCGGCGGCACGACTGGATCTCGCCGCATTGCAAAAGCTTACTTTTGAAGCACCGGATTTGAAGCGGTTTCCGGCGCTTGCGTTAGCCCGGCAGGCCTTGGAGACGGGCGGAGCCGCGACGACGGTCCTTAACGCCGCCGATGAGGTCGCGGTCCCTGCGTTTTTATCTGGCCAGATATCGTTCCTGGCTATCGCGGCACTGGTCGAGGCAACCCTCGATAAGGCTGCCGGACGTGGGATTTTGGCGGAGCCGGCCAATATCGATGCGGCATTGGCCGTTGACCATACTGCAAGAAGTCTTGCTCGGGAGCCTCTTGCCCGAAATTGCCGTAAAGGCATCCTAGGTTCTTTTTCGGTGCGACAACGGCCCTTTAGGGCGAGACGAGGTAGTTAATGGGTATGGAAATCATGGGAGGCCTTAGTGCATTCGGCGGCGGCCTCGTCGGCTATGTCGTGCCGTTCCTGTTTGTTCTCACCATTGTCGTTTTCTTTCATGAGCTTGGCCATTTTCTGATGGCCCGCTGGTGTGGCATCAAGGTTCTCGTATTTTCGATAGGTTTTGGCCCCGAGATTGCTGGCTTCTACGATCGCTATGGGACGCGCTGGAAGATTTCCGCGGTTCCGCTTGGCGGCTACGTGAAGTTTTTCGGCGACGAGAATGCGGCGAGTGCACCCGACCAGGCTGCAGCCGCCGCCATGTCGGAAGCTGAAAAGAAGGACAGCTTCATATTTCAGCCAGTCCGTTCACGCGCTGCTGTTGTGGCGGCCGGCCCGATTGCCAATTTCGTGCTGGCGATCGCCATTTTCGCGATCATTTTCACGACGGTCGGCAGACAAACCACCAGCGCGCGGGTCGATTCAGTGCAGCCCGGCAGCGCCGCGCAGGCGGCGGGCTTTCAGCCCGGCGACCTGGTTCTCACTATCAACGGCGAGAAGATCGAAAGTTTCTCTGACATGCAGCGCATCGTCAGCATCAGTGCTGGTGAGCCGCTGACAATCGAGGTCGATCGCGGCGGGGTTCAGATGGCGCTTAAGGCCGTCCCGCAACTCAAGGAGCTCAAGGACAATTTCGGCAATGTTCACAAGCTTGGGGTGCTTGGCATTAGCCGCTCGATGGCTCCGGGCGACATCAAAACGGAGAAAGTCGGCCCCCTGCGCGGCATCATCATGGGCGCACAGGAAACATGGTTCGTCGTTGATCGAACGATGGCCTACATTGCCGGTGTATTTGCGGGCCGGGAAGCTGCTGATCAGCTGGGCGGGCCAATTCGGATTGCCCAGGTGTCAGGTCAGGTTGCCACGGCCGGCTTTGCGGCCCTTTTCCATCTGACTGCCGTACTCTCAGTGTCCATCGGGCTGCTGAACCTGTTCCCCATCCCTTTGCTCGATGGTGGTCACCTTTTGTTCTATGGTATTGAGGCAATTCGAGGCCGGCCGCTATCGGAGCGTGCCCAGGAAGTTGGCTTTCGGATCGGGTTGGCAATCGTCGTCATGTTGATGATTTTTGCAACCTTTAATGACATCCTCCACCTCGCGACCTCGTAAGCGTTGCTGACGGGCAACTTTTTGAGGGAAAAGGGGAAGTTACCGCGGGAGTTCGTTTGCAGCGCACTAAAAACGCTGTAAAAAGCTGGCCTCTGCCAGCCCGGATCGTCTGTCGAATCCGCAGTGGGGGCGGCCGCCGCATGGATCAAAAGGGCGCGTAGCGAATGGGAATTTGTGTGAGGGTGGTTCGGGGGTTGGCTCTAAGCGGCCTGATCCTCGGCGGTATCCTTGTCGGCGCTGGGTGCGTGACGGTTGCGTCTTCGGGCGTTGCGGTTGCGCAGACTGCGAGCTCGATCGTTGTCGAGGGCAGCCGCCGGGTCGAAGCCGACACCATCCGTTCCTATTTCAAACCCGGGCCAGGTGGCCGGCTGGGCCCGGAACAGGAAGACGAAGCGCTGAAGGCGCTCGTTGCCACGGGGCTGTTTGCCGATGTGCGCATCAGCCACAACGGCAACCGATTGGTGGTGACCGTGGTGGAAAACCCGGTGATCAATCGGGTCGCGTTCGAAGGCAACAAAAAAGCCAAGGACGAGCAGCTATCAGCCGAAGTGCAGTCGAAGCCGCGCGGGACATTATCGCGCCCGACAGTGCAGGCCGACGTACAGCGCATTATTGAAATTTATCACCGCACCGGCCGTTTCGACGTTTCGGTCGATCCGAAGATTATCGAGCTTCCGAACAACCGGGTTGATCTGGTGTTCGAGATTAAGGAAGGTCAGAAAACAGGCGTTAAGGACATCCAATTTGTCGGCGCACACGCGTTTTCAAACGGTCGGCTGAAGGACATTATCAAAACGTCCGAAAGCAACTTCCTGAGCTTCCTGCAAACCACAGATATTTATGACCCAGATCGTGTCGAAGCCGACCGCGATTTGTTGCGGCGCTTTTACCTGAAACACGGGTATGCGGACGTGCGCATTGTTGCTGCCGTCGGCGAATACGACCCGGCTAAAAAGGGGTTTGTGGTCACATTCACGATCGACGAGGGCAGTCAATATCGGGTCGGCACGGTCGACGTAATCTCGAACGTCCATGCGATCAATCCGGCGTCGCTTCGCGCTCAAGTCAAACTCGCCGCCGGCAGTGTCTACAACGCGGATCTCGTCGAGAAAAGCGTAGAGGCGATGACGATCTCAGCCGCGAAAAATGGCTACGCTTTCGCTACTGTACGCCCGCGCGGCGATCGCAACTTCGAAGCCAAGACCATTAGCCTGGTGTTCGTCGTCGAGGAAGGCGCCCGCGCCTATATCGAGCGCATCAATATTCGCGGTAATACACGTACCCGCGACTACGTCATCCGCCGCGAATTTGATCTTGGCGAGGGTGATGCCTATAACCGCGCCCTGGTCGACCGCGCCGAACGCCGGCTCAAAAATCTCAACTTCTTCAAGACGGTCAAAATTACCAATGAGCCTGGATCGGCACCGGATCGCGTTGTCATCAACGTCGATGTTGAAGAACTACCCACCGGTGAATTCTCAGTGTCGGGCGGCTATTCCACCGCTGACGGCCTGATCGGTGAGGTCAGTGTCGCGGACCGCAACCTCATGGGTCGCGGCAACTATGCCAAGGCTTCCGTGACGTACGGGCAATATGTTCGCGGTTTCGATTTTTCGTTCGTCGAGCCTTATTTCCTCGGCTACCGCATGGCCGCCGGCATCGACTTGTTCGCGCGGCAGAACCTGGCGAATAGCTACGTCTCATACAACTCGCAAACAATCGGAACGAATCTGCGTCTTGGCTTCGCGCTGACCGAAGAAATCGCATTCCAGCCACGCTACTCGTTCTATCAGCAAAAAATTACGCTGCCGACCCAGTACAATAACTGCCAATTTTCGAGCAATACGCCGGGAAATGGTGGACCTGGCGTGACGGTGCAAAATGAGCCTATTCCCAATGCCTTCACACCGGGCGATATATTCGTGAACCCGCCGTACGGATGTTACGCAGATGGCGAGGCTTCGCTTGCAGTGCGAAAAGAGTTGGCTTCCGGTCCGGTCAACACGTCGCTAGTCGGTTATACGGTCGCGTACAATACGTTGGACAACAACAGGCTGCCGACCAGTGGCCTTTTCATTGAACTCAAGCAAGACTTCGCGGGCGTCGGTGGCGACGTAGATTTTTTCCGTACGTCAATCGAAGCGCGGAAATATTATGAGCTTTTCTCGGATGTCATCGGCGTCTTTAAAGTGCAGGCTGGCAGCATCAATCCTTGGGGCGGCCAACAATTACGTATGCTGGACCATTTCCAGATGGGACCGAACCTTGTACGCGGCTTTGCACCAGCGGGCTTGGGCCCACGCGACCTGACCGTCGGCACAACGAACGACGCCCTCGGTGGTTCGCTCTATTGGGGCGCGAGCTTTGAAGCGCAGACACCCTTGTACTTCCTGCCCAAAGACACAGGCATCAAAATAGCAGCATTTGCCGATGCTGGCTCGCTGTGGAGATACCAGGGCCCGACAAGTTGGAGCGTGACCGGTGAAACGCTTCAGGTTGGTCTCGACAGTGCGTCGATGATTCGCTCCTCGATCGGTGTCGGCCTGCTTTGGGATTCGCCGCTTGGGCCGTTGCGTTTCGATCTGGCCTACCCGATAACAAAATATTGCGCGACTGGGTCGGATGGCGTCACGCAAATATGCGATCATACGCAGATCTTCCGCTTCAGCGGTGGCACCAGGTTCTAGCCTTGGCAAGAGCCGGCGGTACGCCTGATCGGACTCCAGCAAGATGAGCGAGCCGCTCTTCCTACGACACTCGCGCGGCCTCACGCTTGACGAGATCGCGGAATTGATTGGCGCGACGCTTGCATCGCCACCGCATTCGCGGCGCATCGTCGACATTGCTCCGCTTGATCGCGCGTCGCCAAGCGACCTTACGTTTTTTGACAACAAGCGGTACACCTCTGCGGCGGTTGCGACACATGCCGGGGCCTGCGTCACGACTGCGGTGCTTGCCAAAGAGCTGCCGGCCGATGTGGCGGTATTGACGGTCGGTGAACCGTATCGCGCCTTTGTGACGGCTGCACGCGCGCTCTTTCCGCAGGCCCTTCGTCCGTCGTCGCTGTCCCAGCCGGGCGATCTCACAGATGCGCATGTCGACGCAACTGCACGTATGGAAGATGGCGCGATGGTGGAGCCTGGCGCCGTTGTCGGCCCGCGTGTGGAAATCGGCGGTGGCACCTTGATCGCCGCAAACGCGGTGATCGCCTCGGACGTGAAAATTGGGCGCAACTGTTCGATTGGCTCTGGGGCGACCATCAGCAATGCGCTTATCGGGGACCGGGTTATTGTTCATCCGGGCTGCAAGATCGGTCAGGACGGTTTTGGTTTTGTAATGGGCGGAAAGGGACACCTTAAAGTCCCGCAAGTCGGCCGCGTTATCATTCAAGACGACGTCGAAATAGGCGCTGGTACGACAATTGATCGAGGCGCTGTTCGCGACACCGTGATTGGCGAGGGCACAAAGATCGACAACCTGGTTCAGGTGGGCCACAATGTCAGCATTGGCCGGCATTGCATATTGGTGGCGCAAACGGGCATCTCCGGCAGTTCGACGCTTGAAGATTTCGTTGTCCTGGGTGCGCGTGTTGGCGTGAATAACAACGTGACGATCGGCGAGGGGGCGCAACTTGCCGCGACCAGCAACGTTCATGGCGACGTGCCGCCTGGCGCGCGGTGGGGCGGTACTCCGGCCAAACCGATCAAGCAGTGGTTCCGGGAGATGACGATCCTGGCAAGACTTGCCCGCAAGGAAGGCGGCTCTGACGCGGCGGCTGATGAATGAGACTATGGATATGAATAATGCCGTGACAAAACTTGAGGCGGCCGACATTTCGGTGGTGCTTAAAATGCTCCCGCATCGCTATCCATTTCTCATGGTCGATCGGGTGATTGACATTCAGGGTGACGAACACGGTATCGGCATCAAGAATGTGACGATCAACGAGCCGCACTTTCAGGGACACTTTCCGGGCAATCCCGTTTTTCCAGGCGTACTGATGATTGAAGGCATGGCACAAACGGCGGGCGTACTTTGCATAGCCGCGACCGGGGCTCAGCCCTCGTCGGTGTTTTTTCTCACCATCGACAAGGCAAAATTCCGCAAGCCGGTGCGGCCGGGCGATACCATCGAGTATCACATGAATCGAATTACGCGACGAAAGTCGATGTGGTGGTACCGCGGCGAGGCGAAAGTGGCGGGGCAGGTTGTCGCTGAAGCGGAAGTTGGCGCCATGCTTTCCGACGCATGAGCTCGCGCATGATCGATCCCTCCGCTCGGATTGAGGCCGGGGCCACTATCGGAAACGACGTGTCAATCGGCCCCTACTGCACGATCGGCGAGCACGTCATCATTGGCGATGGGTGCCGATTGGTGGCGCATGTCAATCTCACCGGCCATACGTCCATCGGCCCGCGAACCGTAATCCATCCATTTGCATCGCTTGGTTCGCCGCCGCAATCATTTGGTTACCGCGGCGGCCCGACACGGCTGGTGGTGGGTGCCGATTGCGACATTCGCGAGAATGTCACGATGAGCAGAGGCACCGAGGATGGTGGAAGCCTCACAGAAGTTGGCGATCATTGTTTTTTCATGGTGGGTGCCCATGTCGCGCATGATTGTCACGTTGGCAATCACGTGGTGTTTGCCAACAACACACTCCTCGGGGGGCATGTCAGCGTTGGCGATCATGTCGTGTTCGGCGGTGGCGTTGCCGTCCGTCAGTTCGTTCGTATTGGCGAAGGTGCGATGATTGTCGGCTTAAGCGGCGTTCGTGCCGACGTGATTCCGTACAGTATGGCGCACGGAAGTCTGGCCAACTTGGTGGGAACTCAACGTCATTGGCATGCGTCGGCGTGGCTCAACCAAAAGTGATATTCATCGCGTCCGGGCCGCCTACCAGGCCTTGTTTTTCGGAAAAGACGACTTTCGAACGCGGGTCGATCAAGTTGCGGAAGAGTACCGTTCGGACCCGCTCGTCGCAAAAATCATAGATTTTATTCGCGCGGGGAAACGTCCTTTCACGATGGCGATAAAGCGCGGCGAAGCGGACGACGAGACATGAGGGGCGTCGCTGCCGGGAGCGAGGACGGCCCACTCGCTCTTGTTTGCGGTGGTGGCTCCCTGCCGATGGCAGTTGCCGAAGCTGCTTCAAAACGCGGACGGCCCGTTGTGGTCTTTGCACTTCGTAGTCATGCTGATCCAACATTTGTTGCGCGTTATCCGCATCATTGGCTCCGTGTGGGCCAGCTGGGCGCATTTGCACGACTGGCACGCGCGGCGGGGTGTCGCGATGTGGTGTTAATTGGTTCGTTGATACGACCATCGCTGTGGAATCTTCGTCCCGACTTCAAAGCGTTGATGCTGCTGCCCCGCATCATGGCTGCCTATCGCGGCGGCGATAATCATTTGCTGTCAGGCGTGAGCAAAATGGTCGAAGACCAAGGGTTTCGGTTGATCGGAGCGCATGACGTGGCGCCAGAAATCCTCGTTCCGGAAGGCGCTCTCGGACGGATTGATCCTTCGGAGCGGCATAGGCAAGATATCGCCTTTGGCTTCGATTATTTGCACGCCAGCGCGGCGTTCGATATCGGGCAAGCGGTAGTGGTTGCTGGCAAACACGTATTGGCCGTGGAGGCCGTTGAAGGTACGGACCAGATGTTAGCGCGCGTTGCCGAATTGCGAGGAGCCGGCCGGATCGGCGCTGCAGAGGGAACAGGGGTATTGGTGAAGGCGGCAAAGCTAGGACAAGACAGCCGGTTTGATTTGCCGTCTATTGGTCCAAAAACTGTGAGTGGAGTTGCGCGGGCAAAACTCGCCGGTATCGCAGTGGTGGCCGGCACAACCGTGATCGCTGAACCCGAACGTGTGGTGAGCGAGGCCGACCGTGCCGGCATCTTCGTTGTCGGCGTGCCGGATGGAAACCAGCAATGAATCCGCACGTCTTTCTGGTGGCCGGTGAAGAGTCCGGCGATCGGTTAGGTGCTGCGTTGATCGCTGCCATCAGGCGGAACACACAAGGGCGCGCTCAATTCTCATGCGTTGGCGGCGCGCTTATGACTGCGGAGGGAGTGCCGAGTCTTTTTCCTCTCGGCGATCTTGCGATTATCGGATTTTCCGCAATTCCGCGAAGCTTACCAAAAATGTTTCGCCGTATCCGCGAAGCGTCCGACGCCGTTATTGCAGCCAAGCCGGATGTCCTGGTGATTATTGACAGTCCCGAATTTACCCATCGTGTAGCGCGGCGTGTCCGCGCAAGGACGCGCGATATCCCGATCGTTGACTACGTCTGCCCGTCGGTCTGGGCATGGCGGCCGGGCCGTGCGCCCGCCATGCGCACGTATGTAGACAGGGTGCTCGCGCTGTTCCCATTCGAGCCTAAAATTATGGGGGAGCTTGGTGGTCCACCTTGTACCTATGTGGGGCATCCACTGATCGAGCGGTTGAGCGAATTGCGCCCAAACGATCTCGAAAGACGTCTGCGTCTGGCTAATCCCCCGTTGTTGTTAGTTTTGCCGGGCAGCCGTACTGGAGAAATTCGTCGCTTGGCGCCGGTCTTTGGTTCGGCGGTCGCCTCTGTCGCTGAGCAATTTGGTCCGATTGAGGTGGTAGTGCCTGCAGTGCCTCGGCTAGCCGATACAGTTCGGGCGGTTGTTGCGTCATGGCGCGTACCAACACGCGTTATAACCGACGCCAGCGAAAAGTATGAGGCCCTCCGGACGGCCCGTGCGGCGTTAACGAAATCTGGCACATCGACTCTGGAATTGGCGCTTGCCGGAGTTCCGATGGTGGCCGCTTACAAAGTTTCCTTCATCGAAGCAGTAGCGGCTCGTGCTCTTCTCACAGTGCCGTCGATTGTCCTCGCCAATCTTGTGTTGGACGAAATCGTCGTGCCGGAGTTCCTCCAACGGGATTGCACCACTGAGAAACTTGCCAACGCGCTTTTGCCGCTGCTGGCGGAGACGCCAGAGCGCCGCCGGCAAATCGACGCATTTACTCGTCTGGACACAGTCCTGGAAATCGGAAAGTCCATCCCGAGCGATCGGGCCGCGGTTTGCGTGCTTGATTCCGTTGGCCGCCGAAGCCAATCGAGGCATGAAATTGTGGCCCCCGCGGCACCTTAATATGCAACTTGCCCGGCCCCGCCGGATCGGCGTATGTCATTGTTGAAACTGGACTTCGGCCTTTGACCCTTTCCCCGCGCGCTTCCATCACTGCTGTTCACGGCTACTTGCCGCCCGATCTGCTCACCAACGCAGAACTCGCGCGGCTGGTCGACACCAGTGACGCCTGGATTACTGAGCGTACGGGCATTAAGGAACGCCACATATTAAAAGGCGAGGGCCTTGGTACATCGCATATGGCCGCAGAAGCAGTGCGTGGGCTGTTGCAAAAGACCGGCACAAAGCCGCAAGAAGTTGATCTGTTGATCTGTGCGACGACGACGCCGGACATGCAGTTCCCTTCAACCGCCAATCTGATTTGCGACATGGTCGGCATAATTAATGTTGGCAGCTTTGATGTGCAGGCAGCTTGCTCTGGCTTCCTATACTCACTCACGATCGCAGCCCAATTCATCGCCAATGGTACAGCACGCAAGGTGGTGGTCGTCGGCGCCGACAAGATGTCGTCGATTATTGATTACAGGGATCGCGCAACCTGCGTGCTGTTCGGTGATGCCGCCGGCGCAGTGCTCCTCGAGCCGGATGAGAGTGGTTACGGCATTATGGACGCACTGATCCGCTCCGACGGTTCCGGGATGATCCATTTGCATCAGAAGGCGGGCGGCAGCCGTATGCCCCCGACCGCGGAAACCGTTGCCAAACGCTTACATTACGTCCACCAGGAAGGCGCTGCGGTTTATAAGTTCGCCATTGCCAAGATGGCGGAAGTGGCAAGCGAGATCATGTCGCGTAACAATTTGCGCGCCGATATGATCGACTGGCTTGTGCCTCACCAGGCAAACAAGCGCATCATCGAGTCGACTGCGGAGCGCATGGGTCTGCCAATGGACAAGGTGATGGTGACAATCCACAAATATGGCAACACCACCAATGCCACGATTCCGCTCTGTCTGTGGGACTATGAGCCAAAATTAAAACGCGGTGATCGCTTGGTGCTCGCGGCATTTGGCGGCGGCTTCACATGGGCCGGCGTCTATGTGCAATGGGCTTATGATGGCGCGAGCGCACCAAAGCTGAATGGCAAATCCAACGGCAAAAGTAGCTAGCGTGGATTATTTCCGTCGAGATATCGGCGCATAGTCGCGGCGCGTCGCGCCCGTATAGAGCTGGCGAGGCCGCCCGATTTTTTGATGCGGGTCCTCGATCATTTCCTTCCACTGTGCAATCCATCCGACGGTGCGAGCCACGGCGAACAACACGGTGAACATCGTTGTGGGGAATCCCATCGCCTTGAGGGTAATGCCCGAATAGAAGTCGATGTTCGGGTAGAGCTTTTTCTCGATGAAATATTCGTCATGGAGCGCGATCTTTTCGAGTTCCAAGGCGACATCAAGCAGCGGATCGTCTTTGATGCCCAGTTCGGTGAGCACCTCGTGGCACGTCTTCTGCATGATCTTGGCGCGCGGATCGTAGTTTTTATAAACGCGATGACCGAACCCCATCAAACGGTAGGAATCATTTTTGTCTTTCGCTCTTTTGATGAATTCAGGAATGCGATCGACAGAACCGATCTCGCGCAGCATGTTGAGCGCAGCTTCATTTGCGCCACCGTGCGCCGGACCCCACAAACACGCGCAACCAGCCGCGATACAGGCAAACGGATTGGCGCCGGAGGAACCGGCAAGCCGCACGGTCGAGGTTGAGGCGTTCTGCTCATGGTCGGCGTGGAGGATGAAGATGCGGTCCATTGCGCGCGCTAGGACCGGGTTTGGTTTGTACTCCTCGGTCGGCACCGCGTAACACATGCGCAAAAAGTTAGAGGCATAGTCGAGTTCGTTCTTCGGATACACGAACGGTTGGCCGATCGAATATTTGTATGCCATGGCGGCCAGCGTCGGGACTTTCGCTATCATGCGGATCGAAGCGATCATCCGCTGGTGCGGATCGGAGATATCCGTAGAGTCGTGATAAAATGCCGAAAGCGCGCCGACGCATCCCGTCATAACCGCCATCGGGTGAGCGTCGCGGCGGAAGCCTTGAAAGAAACGACTCATTTGCTCGTGGACCATCGTGTGACGGCTCACGCGATAATCGAAGTCGGCTTTCTGCGCGGTGGTCGGCAATTCGCCGTAAAGTAGGAGGTAGCAGGTTTCGAGGAAGTCGCCGTGTTCGGCGAGCTGCTCAATCGGGTAACCGCGATAGAGCAAGATCCCCTCATCGCCATCGATATACGTAATCTTGGACTCGCAGCTCGCGGTCGACGTGAACCCAGGGTCATAGGTAAACATGCCGCTCTGGCCGTAGAGCTTCGAGATGTCGACGACATCCGGGCCGATCGTGCCGGGATAGATCGGCATGTCCCAATTGTTATTGCCGACCGTCAGGGTGCCGGTTTTCTTGGCGTTGGTCTTGGCGTCCATGGTCGAGCCCTCAATTGGCCGCGAGCGGTGCGCGTGGAAACGTTTGGCCGAAACAGGCGTGATGACGCCAATGGCGGCGCTAGGGATTCCGGCCGCTTTTTGGGTATCCCATTCATGTGTGCGCTGCAAGATAGCGAGGCGCGTTGTCTGCCTTGCATATAGGCGCCGCAGGGCCCTTTGCCCGCTGTGAAACTTACGGTGCCGCCTGGTCCCGTAGCCGGGCCAGGCTCTCGTCCCGGCCTAGGACCGCCAGCACGTCAAAAATCGGGGGCGACGTCGTGCGCCCGGTCAGGGCGGCCCGCAGCGGCTGTGCCACGGCGCCAAGCTTAAGGCCTGCCCGTTCAGCGTATGGGCGAACAACGGCCTCGGCGGTACTTGCGTTCCAGTCACTCACCGCCTCCAGCTCGGGCAGAAGTGCGCCGATAAGCGTCTTGGCGTCGTCAGTGAGGAGGGCCTTGGCCTGTTCATTGATATCCAGCGGACGGCTCGTCCACAGGAACCGCGAAGCCTCGAACAACTCGACCAAAGTCTTAGCGCGCTCCTTCAGTCCCGGCATGGCTGCCAGTAATTTGGTGCGTAGCGTCGGCGTCATTTTGCTCGCGAGTTCCTGTCCGCCGGCAATATGCGGCAGCAACTGCTCAATGGCGGTAATCAGATCGGCGTCGTCAGTTGAACGAATATAGTGGCCATTGAGGCTCTCGAGCTTCGTGAAGTCGAAGCGTGCCGGCGAGCGCCCGATTTGCGGCAGGTCGAACGCGGCAATCATCTCTTCGGTCGTGAAGATCTCCTGATCGCCGTGCGCCCAGCCCAGACGAACCAGATAGTTCCGCATCGCTGCCGGCAAATAGCCCATCGCCCGATAGGCATCGACACCGAGTGCGCCATGGCGCTTCGAAAGTTTGGAGCCATCCGGCCCGTGGATGAGAGGGATGTGCGCCATAACGGGGACCTTCCAGCCAAGCGCCTGGTAAATCTGAGTCTGGCGCGCCCCGTTGTTGAGGTGATCGTCCCCGCGAATGATGTGAGTGACACCCATATCGTGATCATCGACGACCACCGCCAACATGTAGGTGGGGTTGCCGTCCGAGCGCAGCAGCACAAAGTCATCAAGGTTCTCGTTCTGCCATACGACGCGACCCTGAACCTGATCGTCAACCACAGTCTCGCCGGTTAATGGCGCCCTGAGCCGGATCACCGGGTTGACGCCCGCCGGCGCATCCTTCGGGTCGAGATCGCGACAGCGTCCGGAGTAGAGGCGGGTGCGGCCTTCCGCGCGCGCCTTTTCGCGCATCGCGGTGAGTTCATCGGGGCTGCAGTAGCAACGATAAGCGTGGCCACTCGCCAAAAGCTGTTCGGCGATTTGCCGATGGCGAGCGGCCCTCGAAAACTGAAAGACGATCTCGCCGTCCCAGGTCAGGCCGAGCCAGGTCAACCCGTCGATAATGGCATTGATTGCAGCCGCCGTTGAGCGCTCACGGTCTGTATCCTCGATCCGCAGCAGCATCTTCCCGCCGTGCCGGCGAGCGTACAGCCAGTTGAACAAGGCCGTGCGGCCTCCACCGATATGCAGGAAGCCGGTGGGTGAGGGCGCAAAACGGGTGACGACGGGCTCGCTCATCGGCGGCGATCTACCACACTTGCCGCGGAGGGTGTCAGTGCGATTGACATTGAGGCGGTCGTCCCGTCATGGCATAGCCCCCAGTCACGATGACCAGCCGGAAAAGGCTTGTAGCGAAACCGAGGAAGCATGGCGACAGACAGTAATGCAAGAGCCGAAACGGGGATGGCCGAGGCTGCGCGCGACTTCATTCGCGATATCGTTAAGGCCGACCTCGACTCGGGTCGTGTCAAAGGTGTCGTTACCCGCTTTCCGCCCGAGCCCAACGGCTATCTTCATATTGGCCACGCCAAATCCATCTGCCTGAATTTCGGGGTCGCGCAGGAATTTGGCGGCCGCTGCCATTTGCGTTTCGATGACACCAATCCGACCAAAGAAGAGCAGGAATATATCGATGCCATCGAGCGCGACGTGCGCTGGCTGGGCTTCGATTGGGGCAAGCATCTCTATTACGCGTCCGATTATTTTGAGCAGCTCTATTCTTGGGCCGAGGATCTGATCCGGGCTGGCAAAGCCTACGTCGACGATCAGAACCCGCACGACATGCGAACCAACCGGGGCACCCTGACCGAACCCGGAAAAAATAGCCCGTTCCGTGACCGCAGCGTTGAGGAAAATCTGGACCTGTTTGGTCGGATGCGCGCAGGCGAGTTTCCGAATGGGGCGCGCGTGCTACGCGCCAAGATCGACATGGCGTCAGGAAATATTAATCTGCGCGACCCGGTGCTGTATCGGATTTTGCATGCAAATCACCCGCGCACGGGCACCGCTTGGAAAATTTATCCAAGTTACGACTTTGCGCATGGCCAGTCGGATGCAATCGAACAGATCACACATTCGGTTTGCACGTTGGAATTCGAGGATCACAGGCCGCTGTATGACTGGTTCATCGCGAATTTGAAGGTCCCATCGCAGCCGCATCAATACGAGTTCGCGCGGCTCAATCTCACATACACGGTTTTGTCCAAGCGCGTCTTGACGGAGCTCGTGCGCGACGGCCATGTCAACGGTTGGGACGATCCCCGCATGCCGACGCTTGCGGGCTTGCGTCGGCGCGGTGTCCCGCCGGAAGCGATCCGTGATTTTGTTAAACGTATCGGCGTCGCAAAAGCCAACAGTATCGTGGACGTCGGTATGTTCGATTTTTCGGTGCGGGAGGTCCTCAACAAAACCTCATTGCGTCGGATGGCCGTGCTACGGCCGCTCAAAATCGTCATCGAGAATTACCCGGAAGGCCAGGTCGAAGAACTTGAAGCCGTCAATCATCCCGACGATGCCAGCGCCGGCGTCCGAAAAATTAAATTCTCGCGCGAGCTTTACATCGAACAAGACGATTTCATGGAGAATCCGCCGAAGAAATTTTACCGGCTTTCTCCCGGTACCGAGGTTCGTCTCCGTTATGCTTATTTCCTGACCTGCCGTGAGGCCGTGAAGGATACAAAAGGAGAAGTGATAGAGTTGCGTTGCACCTATGATCCGGCAACGCGCGGCGGCAATGCGCCCGACGGCCGCAAGGTAAAAGCGACCATCCATTGGGTGTCGGCTGCCCATTCCATTTCTGCTGAAGTCCGGCTCTATAATCCATTGTTCAACAAACCAGACCCGACCGGCGGCGAAAACTTTACGGCTGACCTCAATCCAAACTCGCTTGAGGTATTAAGCCAGGCCCGCCTGGAGCCGGCTCTTGCAGACGCGAAGCCCGAACAGCCCGTGCAGTTTGAGCGCCAAGGCTATTTCTGCCTCGACCGCGACTCCAAACCCACAAAGCCGGTGTTCAGCCGCACGATTGGGCTGCGGGATACCTGGGCGAAGGAAAAGTCCACAGCCTAAGCAAAACCGTAGCCACAACCTGTGGCTGAGTTATGATAGGGCCGGTTGTATCAGGTGGCGTCGGGAGGCGCGCCGCGCCTTGGCCCGGCAGAATACCCAGAACGGACGGCCGCGCGCGGGCGCAAAGGCTTGGGGCGCAAAGGCTTGGGCGCCGAATATCGACGCCGGACGACGCTCCACTGGCCTTTTGCTGCCGGACGGAGTGGTGGATGCCGCCGGCTCGCTGCATGACCTGATCTCGAAATGGTTGGCCGCTGAGGTTGCGCCTGGACGCTTGATGCCTTGGCTGCCGATCGCGTTCGGCTTTGGCATCGTGATTTATTTCACTGCTGATCTCGAACCGAGTTGGTGGGCGGTTATGCCTCTGGCGGCTGCCAGCGTTGTCGTGACGTTCCTTGTGCGACGCCGTCCGGTCGCATTCCCGTTGGCCCTGGGCGTCGCGGCGGCCGCATTAGGACTGGCCGTTGCGACCTTGCAAACTTTGCGTATCGCGCATCCGGCTCTCCAACATCCGGTGGCAAGCGTCGCGTTTGGAGGCTTTGTAGAAATCCGCGAGGAGCGTGAGCGAAGCGATCGGATTGTTGTGCGCGTCGAGCGCTCCGATGCGGCGCAGACTGGGTCTTTACCGGATCGGGTACGTGTCGCCGTGCGCAAGGGTAGTGCGCCGGCTGTCGGCGCATTCGTTGAACTCAAGGCGCATCTTTCGCCACCGCTGCAACCGTTGCGCCCAGGAGGTTACGATTTTGCACGTGATATGTATTTTCAGCGCATTGGCGCTTCAGGTTATTCGCTCGGCGCGATCAAAGTAAAAGCTCCTTCGGCAGCACCTGGGTTTTGGTTGCGTTACGCCACGGTCATTGATGATCTCCGTGAGACAATCGACAAGCGCATCCGTGCAGTCGTTTCCGGCGACAACGGTTCGATTGCTTCTGCCCTCATCACAGGAAAGCGTGACGCGATTTCGACGCCGGTCAATGATTCTATGTACGTCTCGAGCCTTGCTCACGTGCTTTCCATTTCTGGATACGAGCTACGTTGTCGGTGCAGGAAAGAGCACGAACGAGCAAGAGCTTGAAATCATCCAGAAAATTCCGTTGCACTACGTGTTGAACCGTGCAGGGGAAAGCACAAATTGGCGTAAGGTTGCTTCCCAGGCGCGTCCCAGGCGTCGTTGCGTCACGTGTTTTCCTGCTTCCCAGGAGGACGAAACATGCAATTTACGAAAGAGACGATTAGCGAATTGAGCCTGTCGCCGGGCAAGTCTGACGCCATCTTCTTCGACGACGACCTGCCGGGCTTTGGCATCCGACTTCGGTCCGGCGGGACACGAGCCTGGATCGTCCAATATCGCATCGATGGCAGGTCGAGGAGGGAAAGCCTCGGAGACGCGCGGAAGACCGATCTGAACGCTGCGCGCGGGGCGGCAAAAAAGAAATTTGCCGAAGTTGTTCTTGGTCGCGACCCGGCGGCCGAGAAAGCCGCTGCCAAGGCCAAGGCGGCTATTACCTTCGGTCCGTTGGCGGATCAGTACCTGACGCTGAAAAAATCAAAGGTCCGAAAGAATACCTACGTCGCCGACTACCGCTATCTGACTACGTATTGGAAGCCTTTGCGAAACTCGGCGATAGATTCGATCGCTCGCCGGGCTATTGCCACTAGGTTGAACCAGATTGTGAGCGACCACGGAGCGACAGCTGCGGCTCGGGCCAGACAGTCGCTCAGCGCCTTTTTTTCATGGGCCATCCGTGAGGGCATGGTCGAAAGCAATCCAGTTATCGGCACCAACGACCCGGCCAGCCACATCGACGCCCGGGACCGTGTGCTCACCGAAGCAGAATTACGCGCGGTATGGACGGCGTGTGCCGCCGACGACTTTGGCCGAATTATACCGCTTCTTATGCTCACCGCGGGCCGGCGGGATGAAATAGGCGGTCTGCAATGGAGCGAGCTTAATCTTGAACGGGGCCTTCTGAGCATTCCTGGCGCCAGGACCAAAAACCACCATGCACTCAATCTGACCTTGCCCGCTTTGGCCGTCTCGATCCTACGCTCGGCGCCGCAGCGAGAAGGGCGTGATTATGTCTTTGGAACACGAGGGGGCGCGTTTTGCGCTTGGAGCTATTCATCACTCACTTTGAACAGAAGAATTGTTGATCAGCGCGGCGCCGCAATTGCAGGTTGGCGCATTCACGATATTCGCCGAACGGTCGCCACGGGAATGGCCGAAATTGGAATTGCTCCTCACGTCATCGAAGCAATTCTAAACCACCGGGGTGGGCATAAGGCGGGCGTCGCCGGCATCTATAACAGGGCGACCTACGAAACAAAGATTAAGGGCGCGCTCGCCATTTGGGCCGAGCATTTGACAGGTATCGTCGGAGGCCCAGACAGCAAAGTCACGCCATTGCGTCGTTAAGCGTAGCGACGCGTGCCATGCACGCACCCGACAAAAAAGCCAGAAAAGCCAGCGTTGATGATGTGGCTCGCAGGATCGCCTCCGAGATGGGAGGCGACCTTGACGTCGTCGTATCCGACGTACTTACAACAATTCGGCTGCTTCGTACGCTGGACAAGAAAACTGCAACTCGCGGGAATCTCAAAGAGCGCGCGCCAATTCGCGGCAAGCGCCAGGAGAACGTTGAGGACTTTGCGACGGTGGTGAAGTGGGTCAAAGGGTTACAGAAAGCTCTCGCAAAGATTTCAGGTCAGGCACTGTTTCATATTTTCTCGGCAGAGGACGACTTTAACCCGTACTCAGTCCCGTCGAGCAAAGCTCAGCAAAAAGTCATTATCCGAACGAGACAGACTGTCTTTGCCTTGGCGTACATTCGTGCACGATGTGAATTACTCCTAACAGCGCGACCCGGCGTGCATGGGTCTGCGAAATACCGACAACACCAGGCCGCCTTCGAGGCTTGGCACTTTTTGAGAAGGTACGGCAAACGTCCCGCCAGTGGTGCCGCGGACAGCCTCTTCGGCCGTGTCGCTTCGTTGTTCTACGAGGGGATGACGGGCACATCGAACAAGGACCTAGAGCGAGCCTGTAAGAGAACGCTGAGGATGGCCGCGGGAGGAGGTCTTCCCGAGGATGGTCTGGTTATCGGGCGAGGGCGCATTCGTAGCTATTAGGACGGAAACCACCCAAACTTTCTGGTTTTGCGCCCTGTCCCTCCTAGAGCATGAACGCTAGTCCTGTGCACAGATTAGCATAGGAGAGCACATGCCCAGCGACAATTATATCGACGTCGTTCAGCAGTTTGACCGACTGCCGGCCGATGCGATCCTGCCAGACCCACTCTCTGCGAAAGTGCTCGGAATTTCGGTTTGGACTCTCCGCCGAAATAATCCAACACCGCGCGTCCAAGTTTCGAAGAAACGCTTTGGTCGTCGCGTTGGCGATATTCGCGCGTTGGCGCGCGGCGAGCGATCGCGCTAACGCGCGCAGGGAGCCGTTCATGAAGGACCGCTTTCAAAACACCAACCATCGCGAACGGATGCACCGCTGCGGTTTCGAGCCGGTCGATGGCGGATTGCCGCGCGAATTACACCCGCTACCGCGCCGCCAATTGTCCAAAGCCAAACTCCGCGCCCAGCTTGCGGAAGCGATGGCGAGCACCCCGAACATCAAAATTCTACGCGTCAAATCAAGGCGAGGGGCGTCGTGACAGTCGTCGAAGCAGTGGAGCCATTGCGGCCGGTGTTCGAGGCGCCAAGGGCAATAAACACGCGCGCAATTCCCAAATGAGCAAGCACCGAAGCAAACAACAGCGCTTCGTGCAGCTCTTCCACTGGATGCTCAATAGCGACGCCTGGAAGGATTTGGACACTGTCGCGCGCGCGATCTATGTCGAACTGACGTTCCGCTATAACGGCTCCAACAACGGACGCATCGGCTATTCAGCGCGACAGGCCGCCCAAAATCTGAAAATCAGCAAGGATACGGCTGCACGAGGACTACGCAGCTTGGAGGCCCATGGGTTTGTCGTTGTCGAAAAGCGCGGCGCGTTCCATTGTAAAATTCGTCACGCTAGTGAATACCGTCTGACCGTCTATGAAAGCAACATTGCCGTAAACTATGCGAGCAGGATGGCGACTAAAGAGTTCATGAGTTGGCGCGCTGAAATTCAGAATTCGGTCCCTGTGGTGATACCTATAGTCCCCGTGGTCGGACTGAACGGTCCCTCCGACCGTACCGAGAGTTCCAAAAAGAGGCGTCACGGCCCCTTTAATCGTACCGTCAGAGGCGTCTAAGTGGCAGCCACAGTCCGATAATAGGGACACATATAATCTACCAGGTGGTTACAGGCTTACAGAATCCTGACGTGCAACATCGCGACGTTAAAGCTTAGCTAGAAAACAGTCGTATGTGAGCTTGCGCTAGATAACGTTTAAGGTCGTTGGGCTTTCAGCCTAAGAGCAGTTTTTGGCCGCAACGACATAACCTTGTTACGTTTCCTCTCGTCCCACCGTTTGATAACGCCTTATCGGCGGACACAACGGTTGGGACCACGGTATAGCCTTCGCGACGCGGGCGCAGCAGCCGGTCCGGCGACTTATCACCACCTGTCACACACACTGATGGTGCGATTGCGCGGTCTGCGCTCTATTCCAACAGCTTAACAGGCATCACTGAGCCGCATTCCCGATGATGGGAAGCACCTGGGAAGCGGCACGACAGAATGGTGGCTCAAAATCCCATACTTGCGTGCGTCGCCAGTCCAAAAGACCGGGGTGGGGTGGGGGCGTACCCCCCGAGATTGCGACGCAGTAATATTTGAGATTACCCTTCCTTTTCGCGCTGTCTAAAAAACATTCGCGAGTGCGATGGTGCGCCGAAAACTTCCCGCGAGCGGGGCACGTGAGGGTGGACGATCCGGGGTGGCCAATGTCCGCTATTGGGGGCAAAGCGGACATGACGTTTCGCACTGCACATGTTGCTTTTAGCGGACGTTCCATTCGCGCTAAAAAAAGCCGGCTCGCGGAGAGCCGGGTCAAGGTCATATGGGAGGAAACGTGGACAGCCAAACATTGTCGCGGCTGAGTCGATAATAGCATTCCCGTAAATTTCACCCTGCGGGCTCCCCACGAGGCCAGCATGGGTTTGTTGCATAAATATCACGCACGAAAATCATCTGTGCAGACATGCCAAAAGGGGGCGCCGGCTATTTTGGTTGTTTGCTAGAAAAGCAGGGCGTAGTGCAGATTTCGTATGCGCATTGGGGGCTGATTATGAATTATTTTCGTTTTGCGGCACTCGCAGCTGTTGGTGTTATCTGCTCCGTCTCGGTTGCTTCCGCCGCCGATTTGCCAGTGAAGGCGCCGGCCTATAGGGCACCTGTAGCAACGCTTTACAATTGGAGCGGCTGCTACATCGGCTTGAACGCTGGCGGAGGCTGGTCGCGGACGGAATTCACCAATACCGTCAACACGACAGCATTCGGCCACCTCGGTCCTGGCGAAGGCTTCACGTATGACAACAGCGGCTTTGTTGGTGGCGGGCAAGTCGGCTGCAATTATCAAATGAGCCAGTGGGTGTTCGGGGTCGAAGGCACCCTTGCGGGCACCACCATCAAGGGCGATGCCTCCAACTTAGCTATCCTGAACGACGATGTGTTCACGACAAAAATCAGCAGTCTTGCGACGGTCACCGGCCGCATCGGCTATGCCTGGAACAACGTGCTGCTATTTGCCAAGGGAGGCTACGCTGGCGGCGAAGTGCAGTTTTCCGTATCTGACACGTGTTGCGTCGGGGGCTCCCCCATGGGAGCCGGAAGCGATAAGCATTGGCAGAGTGGTTGGACGGTAGGCGCCGGCTTGGAATACGGGCTCACGCCCAATTGGATTATCGGTGCGGAGTACAACTACATCGATTTGGGAACGGCGAACTATGAAGTGGGTGGCGGCGCGGGCAGCTACGCCTTCGATGTCAAAACTCGTATTCAAACGGTTCTTGGACGTGTCAGCTACAAGTTCGGCCCCTAATACCCAAAACAAGTTGGAATTAATAAAAGCCCCGGGCAGTGCCCGGGGTTTTTCTTTTTGAGTAAGTCAAACTCTTTTCATGTCCGCTTGCACAACGCGGACATTGCTAAGTCGTGCACGAATGTCCGCTTCCTGGGTAAAGCGGACGTCGCGCATATTGTGGTGGGCCCGCAGAAGATCGTTTGTGCGCGTATGAATGGCAGACGCGACGCAGCCCATTAACTTCGAAATAGTCGCCGAATTATATATACATACCTCCTTTGCTAGGTGTGGCTGCAATAGCATAAACCAATAGCGAGCCAGACTGGGCACGGTTCAAACAAGCTTGAAATCAGGAGTTCTCGATAGGCGTAACTACTCTTGGGGCGAGATTTTTTTTGGGGGCTTGAGGTGCTTCACGCGCGAAGCGGCCGGTTTTTTTCACCGCGATCCTACCGCGCAAAATCGCAGCGAACGCGATTCTTAGCTCCAAGTGTTTTCACCACAATTCAAACTGTGGCGCTAATAATAGCTGCCACCGCTAGTTTGAGCTTCCCCGCGCAAGCGCTACCGAGCTACGCGCGGCAGACCGGACAGCCCTGTGGTACTTGCCATACCGATTACCCAGGACTTACGCCGTACGGTCGTCTTTTTAAGCTGAATGGATATACAGCAGGTGGTGGCAAGTACCGGTCCACGCTTTTTCCTTCTCAAAACGATCCGACGAAAGACCTCGCGGCGTACGCGAAGAAAAATAGTTTGGATCTGCCCACGAAGGCACCGTCCGACACTAGTGAAAGCATTCCATACGCCCCGCCATTTTCGATGATGGCGATCGTAGGCTTAACGCATACACAAATAGGCCAAGATCCCACTGGCTCACCATATCACTCGAACAACAATGTCGTTGTTGCGCCGCTCAGTTTCTTTTATGGCGGAGCAATCACCGATCATATTGGCGCGTTTGCGCAGGTCACTTACAGCGGCGCGCCATTCGGTATGCCCGATCCGACCAATCCTTACGCGAACTTTCAATGGTCCTGGGACAATATCGATGTTCGTTATGCAAATACGATCACGTTTGGAAATTTGGACGTTATCTACGGCGTCACAGTCAACAACAATCCGAGTGTCCAAGATCCTTGGAATACGACCCCTGCCTGGGGATTTCCCTATGCCGGCTCGACCATAGCACCCGGGCCGGCAGCAGCGACGCTCATTGATGGGACTTACGCGGCGGCTGTGGGCGGCGTCGGCGGATATGCCTTCATAAACAACCTCGTGTACTTGGAGCTGTCCGGCTACCGGACCCTCAATTTCAAAACACTTCCGAGATTAGGCGTAGACCCATTCAGCGTCTCGCCGTTCCAAGATGTAGCACCGTATTGGCGGCTCGCGGTCGAACCGCATTGGGGCAATCATTGGTTTGAGTTCGGCACTTTTGGTATGTCGGCGCACGTTCATCCGTTTACGGGTGCGACGGATGACAATGGCATACTGATAAATCAGACTTTCCCACAGACGGATCGATTCACGGATGTCGCCTTTGACACTCAATACCAATATCAAGGTCCGAACTACTGGTTCACATTGCGCGGCACATATATTCACGAGAACCAGAAGCTCGATGCCAGTTTCAACAATGGTTTGTCAGCGAACCCAACCAATAGTTTGAATACGCTGAAGTTGTACGCATCGCTCGCGTACGGCAATGACAATAGGGTCGTGCTGAGCGGCCAATATTTTGATACTCGCGGATCGTCGGACCCGCTTCTGTACGGTAGTTTAGCCAGCTGCCAAGCGCCGAATACTGACTGCAATCCGAACAGCAACGGGTTCATTGCCGAAATCGCATATATTCCGTTCGTGAGTAGCAGCGCTCCCATATGGCCTTGGGCCAACGTGCGCGTCGCATTGCAATACACCTACTACAACAAATTCGATGGCACGACACAAAACGCACACGACAACAACACGATATTTCTTCACGCGTGGTTTGCAATGTAGCGCCTGAGATCAGCGCGAATTGGTGAATAAATGTTGGTTCAAGATCGTCATGACCACGCTCAAAGTAGAGAAAGATGGGCGCGTGTCCAGATCGGCATACAAGCGGCATTCCTTGTAATTGCCATTACCACAATCGGGCGGGCGGATGACGCCGTTTCCAAACACGAGCTCCAGGCCAAAATGGATTATTGCAAGACCTGTCACGGTTCATCAGGGCAGGGCTTGCGTGCGTATTATTCGATGCCGCGCCTGGCGGGACAGCAACCCGACTACTTAACCAATCAACTGCAGGCCTTTTCTGAGCACCGACGCACCAACAATATTATGTTTAACGTGGCCCACGTTCTAAGCCCGGCAATGCAGAAGGCCCTCGTCACAAGTTTTCACGATCTCAATCCGAAACCTCTCGGAGGCGCCCCGAAGGACCTCGTTGCCGCGGGAAAGAAAATCTATGACGAGGGAATTCCCGGTTCCGATATACCAGCCTGTTCTTCCTGTCACGGTCCCGACGCCAAAGGTAATGAACAATTTCCTCGGCTGGCGGGTCAGCTTCATGACTACATCTTCAATAAATTGACGAATTGGAGCAAAGAGCGGGGACAAAAACCAGGTG
Source organism: uncultured Alphaproteobacteria bacterium (assembly GCA_963820805.1). Taxonomy (GTDB): domain Bacteria; phylum Pseudomonadota; class Alphaproteobacteria; order Rhizobiales; family Xanthobacteraceae; genus Pseudolabrys. Next base: position 199,777 of record CAWGBH010000009.1, on the reverse strand, counting down.
AACCCGACACGTCCGCGATCATGGAACCGATCGCTCACGGCTTAACTGAGCCACAAATTAAAGCTGTCGCCGCCTATGTCAGTTACTTGGAGTAGTCTTTTCTTTCGGTCCAATTCATGAATCTGATCAAGGTGACTTTGAAGTTTTTGGTGCTGACAATCGGTTTGTCGACGACCGCGCATGCGGATGCCGTTTCGAAACAAACTCTTGAGGCCAAGTTAGGTTATTGCCAAGATTGTCACGGCCCGTCAGGCCAGGGGTATCGCGGATTTTATCCGATCCCACGCCTCGCGGGGCAGCAAATTGAGTACTTGGAGAACCAGTTACGGGCTTTCTTCGAGCATCGACGGACGAACAATATAATGTTTAACGTCGCTCATAATCTGAGCCCGACCTTGATCAGGGCTCTTGCGACAAATTTCAGGCGTTTCAATCCCAAGCCCATCGGGGGCGCCCCAAAAAATCTCGTGAGCGCCGGGCGAAAAATCTTTGACGACGGCGTTCCCGGATCGAATGTTGTGGCGTGCGCTGCCTGTCATGGGCCGGACGGTGCAGGTAAGGACGAGTTTCCTCGTTTGGCAGGCCAACTTTATCCCTACGTCGTGAAGTCATTGACGAATTGGGGCAAGGAACGTGGCCAAATTCCGGGAAGGCCGGACACGTCCGCTGTCATGCAGCCAGTCGTGCACAGTTTGACAAAATCGCAGATCGATGCGGTCGCAGCCTATGTGAGTTATTTGAAGTAAGTCCTTCGTTGGGTCATTCGTGAGCGTTGGGCCTGGAAGCGCAAAACATGAAACGCATTAGCTTAAGACTAGAGATCTCGGCGATTATTTTCGCTGCTATTTTACCTTCGGGGGCGCACGCGGAAAGCTCGGCTGTCCGCAATTGTACTTGGTGCCATGGTGTATCCGCACATGGTTATACCCCTGCGCCCGGATTGGCCGGACAGAGACGCGAATATATTCAAAATCAGCTTTTGAACTTTAGCGACCACACTCGCGACAACCCATTTTCAAAACTATACATGTGGGGTGCCACCGCAAACCTCAGCGCTGCAACCGCACATGGATTGGCGATTTATTTTTCGAATCTTTCACCGAAGGCAGCCAACGACGGTGTCAGGGGGTTGGAGGAGAAGGGTAGATCGATTTATCAACTTGGAATGCCGGATTCCAACATTGTCGCTTGCGTCGCTTGTCATGGCCCTAATGCTGAGGGCGTCGGTGAGATTCCTCGTTTGGGGGGACTTGCGTACACATACTTGAAACGGCGGCTCGAACAGTGGGGCGAGGGATTTCACGCGAACGCAAAGCTTCCGATGCCTGGAATTGCCAGAAAATTATCTGCCGACCAGATTGAAGCGCTCGCATCGTATCTCAGCTTCGTCGAGTGAACTACTGTAGGCACCCGCTATGTCCGATTTCAGGGCTAAAGCGGACGCGCCGCTGATGAGTTGGTCGAATGAGTAGCGGAATGTCTGCTTTTGGCACTTAGCAGATATCGCCTGGTGCGCTGCACATGTCCGCTTTCGGGGGCAAAGCGGACATTAACGGCCGTTTTAACTGCCGGGATTTCGCAGGACCACACAATCACCGCCCCCTAAGTGAATCCGTTTGCAAACATCATTGGCGGCGGCTCGCGAGTTGGCACCCACCCTTACTTGATAGCGAGGCAGGGAGCCCAGTCGGCGCTCAAGCACGATGGGATCCCTTCCGGTCAATACCGCCGCGAAGCGTTGCTGAAGTGCGGCATACCGATCCAGAAGGCCCTCAACTTTCTGGCGTCCTCGCTATTTTTCCCAATGGCGCCCGCCGCCCTCGAGCACATCAATCGCGCCCGCCTCCCGGCGATCTTCCACTGGCCCGAGATGGCCGAGCTTGGCGGCCTGCTCGGCTACGGTACGCGATTTACCGAAGTATTCCGCCAACGCGCGCGGCAGACCGCCAAGGTGTTGCGCGGTGCCAAGCCTGCGGACATTCCGGTCGAACAACCGACCCGCTTCGAACTGGTCATCAACCTTCAAACCGCGAAGGCGATTGGCCACGAAATCCCGGCTAGTCTGGTGCTGCGCGCCGATAAGCTGATCGAATGATATCGTCGCCTATTGGCACAAAGCAGACGTCGGCTAGTGCGCTGTACATGTCTGCTTTCAGGGGTAAAGCGGACATGGGCCTAATCGCCGGTGGTCTCTAACTGAGAAAATTTTATTCAACGGAGCTGCTTAGATTTCTCTATCAAAGCCGCTCGAAAATCATTGTCGGGTTCGCCGGATCGAGACAATTCACATCCAAGCCGCACCCAAGGTATCGCTGTTTTGGTGTACATCTCGCCAGCAACGGTTAACTGGCTCATGCTATCGATAGCCCCGCCGGCAAATATCTTCCGATTGGGAGCAGCCTTGATACTCCACCGAATTGTTGTCCCGCAATTCGGGCAGAACTCATAATCAACCGATCGTCCACTCTCGGCCTTGCGCGTGAAGGTCTTCGTCTCACCCTGAAGACTAGTAACGCTGGCGTTATCGACCACAACAGATACGCCAAACGCGCTTCCTGTGCGCTTCTTGCAAGCTTGGCAATGACACGCCAGGACATACAAATAGTCGTCAATCGCGAATTGCACGGAGCCGCACGAACAGCAACTGTGTGGGAGGTCATGTACTTGTCCCTTGTATCTTTGGTAACGGCAAAGCTTATCGGAATTTCCGCTACTGCATTAGTTCGCCTTCGGACTATAGCGGACAAAGCGGGATTTTTGGGCCGAGGCGGAATGTCCGCTATTGGCACTTAGCGGACATTCCAGTCGTGCCGATGAATGTACGCGTTCGGGTGTAAAGCGGACATCGCTCAAGTAAATGTCCTCGATCACCCATAGCCGACCCGCGACGCCCGCGGTTACAATGACTTCGGGACTCGGTATAGGGTTGGGACGTCAAATGGTTTTGCGCGCTTTGGCGACGCTGTTATGTCTGATTGCCGCGGTCTGGCTTGCGCTCTGGTACTTCATCCCGGCACCGCCGCATGAACTCACCATTGCGGCGGGCATCAAGGGTGGCGCTTTCGAGCATATTGCTGCGCGCTATAAGGAACAGCTTGCCCGCCATCATGTCACGCTCAACATGCGGTTTGCTTCTGCCGGTGAAACTTTCAAGCTTGTACAGGATCCAAAAACGGGCGTCTCGGCAGGTTTCCTGTTTAGCGGGCTTCTTAACCGTGAGACGGCACCGGACCTTGAATTGCTGGGCCGAATCGATGCCGCGCCATTCTGGATATTCTATCGCGGACCGAAAACACTCGAGCGGCTCTCGGAGCTCAAGGGCAAACGTGCTTATGTGACGATCGCGACCGGCGATCTCGTCGAGCGCATCCTGGCCGCCAATGGCATCAAGCCCGGCGACATGACGGTGTCGCCCGAGCGCGGCGCCCAAGAAGCCGCGAAGCTCTTGAAGAATGGCGACGTCGACGTCGCTATCCTGCCGCCGATCGATCTCTATGCGCCGGCTATCCAGGCCATGCTGCGCGACCCGAATATCCGCCTGATGAATGTCGCCCAGGCCGAGGCGATGGCACGCCTTTTTCCCGCGCTCAACAGACTAGTGTTGCCGCAGGGCGTGATTGACCTGGAAAAGAACATCCCGCCGAACGACGTCGACCTCATCGGCTCGACCACCGCTTTTGTTGTGCGCAAGGATCTGCATCCCGAGCTCAAATTTCTGCTGGCGCAGACGGTAAAGGAAGTGCACAGCGGCCGCGGCGTTTTCCACCGCGACGGTGAGTTTCCTTCGCTCACCGATCCGGAGTTACCGATGGCGCAAGAAGCCCTCGATTATTACAGCAACGGGCCTTCGATGATGCAGCGTTATCTGCCGTTCTGGATGATCAACTATGCGAAACGTGTGGCAGCTATATTGGTAACGGCAATAGCAATCATCATCCCAATTTTCAGTTTTGCGCCCAGGCTCTATACGTGGTTTCTGCAAGTCTACACGGAAAAACTTTACCGCCGACTTCGGATTATCGAGGCGAGCATAAAACCTGATTTAACCTTTCCGGAAATCGAAAACTTAAAATCAGATTTGGAAAGTATTAGCCGGGCGGCGCATATTCTCCCGATGCGACATTCATCTCTTTTTTTTGACTTGGTCATGCATGTCGATCTCACGCGCACGCGGCTGACTTCACGTCTTGTCACATTACGTGGTCAGGCCGCATAGGTCTGTGCGCTGCATATGTCCGCTTTTGGCACCTAGCGGACATTAGCTTGTGCGCTGCAAATGTCCGCTTTGACCCAAAGCGGACGTGACATCACGCCATGTCAGCTCAGTGATATTAAGATCGTTGGTAGGGTTAAATAATCTACCTTGAAGGGGGCGCGATCTGCTTTTCGTTATTACCAGATCTTAGATCAACTAAAACCTTTACGGCGTCACTTTGTGCCGCCACGACCGCTATGTTAGCTGCTGAAACAGCCGTAGTTCTGTCCACGTCAGGATGTAGCATCATGACATAATCGGCTAGTGTAACAGAGAAATCGTTTCGTTCTTTCGGGCAGGCTCGTCTTGTAAACACAGAAAACTCTTGGACAGACATATTTGTTGGCACCACCCTTACAATTTCTGTGGCCAAGCATTTCCAATAAGCATCTTTGAAAAACTCTTTCGTATATTTGGCTTTTTCTAGCTCAGCTTCAGTGAACCCAGATAACAAAAGCATACCCGCTATTGGTATTACAAAACGCATTGTCACCGTTGCGCCGATTGCCTGAAAGTGAGGTTTATTGTGCCCTCTCGAAAGACACCCTTATAGCGTCAGCAACCAGAGCGTTTAAGGGAACAGCGACGAAAAGACACGTCTGTTGCCGTGTTCGCGCCCACCCGACTTGCGATGTCCGCTATTGGCACTTAGCGGAGGTGCCGAGTTGCACTGAACACGTCCGAAAATGACCCAAAGCGGACATCGCCCACAAGATCAAAATGGTCAGCTATTCTGTCACGTTTATTATATGTATTGCGGTGTTCGCACTAAAGTTGTTTAGTTTTCCAAAGCGCACAAGTTGCTAAGGGCGGTTAGTTGCGCAAAATATCGAGGAAATGCTTCAAGCGCTCGCCCTAAAGAGCGCTCGCCTTAAAGGCGGACCTTTCTGCTGAGCAGAATTTTGCGCTCCGCATCGATTGCAATAGTCAGCCGGAAAATTCCGAACGCTGCTCTTCAGGCGCAGGTTATGCCGAGAGCTGTTAGGGAGGATGCAATGACGCTTGAGCTGCAAACGATACTTAAATTCGCTCACCGAGCGAACATCGACAGATATGAAAAGATCCTCGCGACGTATTTGACCGACGAAGAGCGCCACTTTGTTGAACGGCGTGTTGCTGAGGAGCGAGCGTCCCTTGAGCAGTGCTACTCGGACCTAGGGTTTCGCGAAGTGCTCGCTTGCCCGCGCGTCGACGAATTGCCGACGCCAGCTGTGCTGTCATTCAGTTGCCAATGTGCTCAATGCGACGCGCGTATATGGGTCGCGTGTAGGAGCCCGATCGAGCCTATCCGTTTGTGTCTGTCCTGCACCGCGGCGCACCAAAGCCAAGCAGGTCCGCGTGCTTCGGAAGTGCTGGGATGATTCTGCGTGAGCGGTACCGACGCAGCTTGTCCGCTTATGGCACTTAGCGGACATTCACGAGCCGCGGATCAATGTTCGGTTTCGGCAGTAACCAGCCATCCCCGCGGGGTTGCCGCAATGTCGGTAATAACCCAGAACGGACATCCGTCGTGGAGAAGTTTCGGTAGCTTACCAGACCGAAATGAATTTTCTGAGGCCCGGGGAATTTACCCTTGGGCATTTTTGTTTGCTCATTGCTGTCAAAGCAAATGAGCCAAACTGCAAATGCATAAGACGCCGAAAGACATTGCTCGTTCACTTCGGGCATTTAATAACGCGCACAGGCTTGGCTTATTGCGCGACGTTCGGATCGTGCCGGGGCCCGACAGCTGCGAAGCGGCGCACGTCCAAATAAATACGGAGTATTTGGGCGGTACTGTACCTCAACTGCCTCTCGCCGGGTGCACACGCGAGTTGTGCAGATGCAAATACCAACCGCGAGGGACCGACCTGTTACAGCGGCTAAACTCGGCGAAGCAACAACCCGAGAAGACTCAGCCGTAATGGACGGCCGGCAATGTCCGCTTCTGGCACTTAGCGGACATGAGGCAGTGCACTGCACATGTCCGCTTTCGGGGGCAAAGCGGACACCGGCGCGATAGGGACTTGCACGCATCAGGCTTTGATCGACTTGGCGAAGTCTTTGGCGACCGCCGCATTGGCCTCGCGAATGGCGCGCCCTTCGTCTCCGCTATCGGTCAGCACCGAGTTGGCGATTTCTGACCACATGCGTTGGCGTTTGGCAGTATCGGCCTTTTTGGAGTGGCGTTCGGCGTCGTCTGCGGTCCAGGGCATCGGTCCAACCTCTTTGCGTTCTGGTTCGCGCCCTTCATATGAAAGTTGGTGGGACTGCAGTTTGCCCCCCTGCAGTTCCCCAACCGCGCTCCGCATTAGGGGGCGATTGACGGCGGCGCGATCAACCTAGTTAAGCGGGAACGGCGCGTTTGGTTTCGTCGCATCGTCTCACCGGACTGTACCGGGCCGCCTACGTCGAGGGGCAGCCAGAGGCTGGGTGCGCTGCTGATGACCCGACGACGAAGGCGACCGGCACCTTGTAAGGCTCAAAAACGCCCAGTAGTTCCCCGTTCTCCAAGTAAGTGTTGGAGGCAAGCTTATTCCGGTAGTGCGCTACCAAACGTAATTCTTGTGACAGGAATCACAGTGGGAACTCGCAAGCGCGTTTACATCAAAACACATAACCCTGAATTGGGAGGCAGTCATGTGGAACCGCTTCACAACCGAAAACGCCCAAGAGATATTTGCAATAACAACCTTCGTCAGCGCCTTGGTCTTTTTGTCCGTCGTAATTCCGGCTTAGGCCGATCCTTGCCGCAGTTGCCACATACTCGCCATCGTCTGAAATCAAATTAGATCTCGGATAAGTGGTCCACAGTGTGAGTAAATATGTCAGTTGCGGAACAGTATAGAAAGCAAGCCGAGCAATGCCGTACTACGGCGGAACATTCGTCCAAGTTGGCAGATCGCGCTTTTTGGCTATCGCTAGCTGAAGGTTGGCAAAAGCTTGCGCAGGATTTGGATGGGCGGGATGAGCGGGGTGGGCTGGTGGTGGAATTTAACATTCCGGCGGCGAATTGAATTGCCATCGGGTTTTAAAAGCTTGCATCGCCGTTTCGCGGCTCACTGAATAGCCTTTGTTGTATACGCTCGGCGGCGCTTCGCGCGCCGTGATTGTCCAGAACCACGGCTGCCACTTCGACGCCTGTGGGTGAAGCATGATGCGGCCAGCAACTTGGCCGTCATTCAAGACAACGTAATCGTTATCAGGCCAATGCGACTCGCCGTAGTGGCTGGCGGTCTTTTTGAGAAAAAGTGTCTTCATTTAGTGATCACATTCGCGTTTAAGTGGCCGTTGCGACGTGACATTCACGAACCACGCGTGTGAGAACCTTGTAGCGTAGCCGCTACCACGAGGAGGCCGATATGCCGCCGTATACTTGGGAAGAAGTAACAACCGAGTGTGAGGGCACAACCATCAGAGGCTCGTATAAAAGGATAGCTAACACGGTAACAGTTAGGGCGTCGGGCGGAAGCAAAGCAGCACCCTTGAGCGGTCTCACTCCAGAGTATTTGGCAAAAATGCTATTGCGCGAATTGGCACGCGAAGGGCACGCCTAACAGTCTTGGTGTTAGCGATAAAAGACGCGATACAGACGAACACCGACAATAAGGAGTAAGGCCGGCGGAACGAACGCAAAGGCAGCTCCGATTTTAATAATTTGCGCCTTTGAAAAATCACGGGAGCCGGTTGTACCGATCGGTACGGTGTCTGCGTGCGCGAAGTTCTGGTAGGTTTCCCATCCAACCCCAATGACCCAAAGAACGGTGAGTATCGCCCAACCTTTAATGAACTTGCGCACCATTCGCGATTTCATTTAATCGTCCCCGCATAACGTGTCATTGGTCGTCACTGCATCTTCTCGGAAGAGGGGGCATTTCCCTCGGGGTTATTATTTAACGGCCCCAAAATCTCGGCTATCTCCAACCACGCTTGAGCCATTTCTATAAAAACTTTGCGCCTCTCCGGGTTGCTTTCCGCTACGTCCATGCATTGTTCGGCGAACTTGATGCATTGTAGTGACGTTGTAGCCATTGTAATTAGTCCGTTGCCCATCGTTCAACACAACGCAAGCGTCAACAGGCCATTCGCCGCCGCTCGCTCACAGGCCTCGTCGGCGGATAATTTAAAGGGCCGCATTTGCGCGGCCCCCGGCCCCGTCCCCAGGGGAGGGGAGTCGTTGTGGCGCTCACCCCCCAGGGTGTGCCTCACCAATCTTAAGCGATTTGCCACGGCGGCGACTTTCGGCACTTGCGGATGAATGATGCGCGTATTGCGCTGCACATGTCTGCTTTTGACCCAAAGCGGACATGGCCCCCTTCCGGAGGACTAGCCTAAGCCGGTACGATGACCGCTCTTGATTTTCGGGGGCGGCATTTGAGACGACGCGAATTCCTTCTTGGCGGTGCGGCCACCGCTTGGTCGGTGACGGCACGCGCGCAACAGGATGGGCGGGTAAGACGCATCGGCGTGATCCTTCCCGCGGCTTCAGATGATGCGGAGTTTCAAACGTGGATGGGAGCGTTTTTGCAGGCGCTCGCACAATTGGGCTGGACCATTGGAAGCAATATACGCGTCGATACCCGATGGGCCACGCCCAATGCTGCCAAAATTCGGCAACAGGCAGCGGAGCTAGCGGCGCTCGCACCCGATGTAATTCTGACGGGTGGCACATCAACAGCGGGCCCGATGCTACAGGCGGCCCCCACTGTACCAATCGTGTTCGCAACCGTCGTCGACCCGGTGGGTGCGGGCTTCGTCGATAATCTGGCGCGACCAGGTGGCAACGCCACTGGTTTCCTGCTGTACGACTATAATTTGGCAGGGAAATGGTTGGACCTGCTCAAGCAAATCTCGCCAACCATCACGCGGGTCGCAGTCCTGCGGGACGCTGCAACACCATCTGGCACTGGCCAGTTTGCGGCGATCCAAGCCGTGGCACCGTCACTTAACCTCGAGGTTATGCCGGTCAATATGCGGGATGCCGCCGAACTGGAGCGGACGATCGGCACGTTCGCGCGATCCCCAAACGGCGGGCTGATCCTAACGGGAAGCAATCTGTCCATCTTGCACCGTGATCTGATCATAGCGTTGGCCGCACGTTACAAGCTGCCCGCAATATATTATGAGCGGTTCTATGTCGCATCCGGCGGCCTAATCTCCTACGGGTCTGATCGTATTGAGCTGTATCGACTTGCGGCCGGATACGTCGATCGAATTCTTAGGGGCGAGAAGGCGGGACAGCTTCCAGTTCAGGCTCCTACCAAATTCGAGTTGGTCATTAATCTCAAAACGGCGAAAGCACTTGGCCTAGCTGTACCACCAATGCTTCTCACGGCCGCCACCGAGATCATTCAATAGACGCTCGAAGTCCGCTTAGGGCACTTTGCGGACATCCCTAGGTGCCACTATCATTCACCCACCACAAACCGCGGGAAGGTCCCATGAACATGAACTACAAAGTCGCCATAGCGCTCGTTGCTGGCACCGTCTTTGGCTCGACGGCCATTCAAATCCTTCATGCTCAAACGAAGCCCCTAGCTTACGTCGTTGCCGAAGTAGAGGTGACTGACGCGCCGACCTATAAAACCTTTTTGGATGGCACGGCACCTATTCTCAAAAAGTATGGTGCCAATTTCCTTGTTCGCGGCGGGAAAACATTATCGGTTGCTGGCGAACCACCAAAACGTATCGCGCTGTATACTTTTGAGAACATGGATAAAGCTGCGGCGTTCATAAATGACCCTGATTTAAAGGCGCTCGCACCCATCCGAGATAAGAGTTCAAAATATCGTGCCTACATAGCCGAAGGTGCAAACTGAGGACATCGAAGGGCTGATGGCTTGCCCCAACCATAAGGAAGCGTGACGATCATGAAGCGAACAGTTGTAGTCGGCAGTTTGTTTGTGGCGGGCCTCCTCGTCGGATTTGCGTCATCAGAATTCATTCACGCTCAGCCTGCCGGATACTCGACCAAGATCGTTTATAGAACTGATTTGACAAACTTGCCGGGTCAAGAAGCGATCTTCTATGCCTCAGATTGGCCGCCCGGTTTCAGATTGCCGTGGCACGTTCATCCTGAAGGTCACGAGTTTGTCTACGTAATCGAAGGCGAGCAGACGTTTGAAGTCGAGGGGGTCGGAACGAAGGTTGTAAGAGCTGGAGAAATGATCCACACGCCACCGAACACAGCTCACTACGGTCGCAACGCGACGGACAAGAACTCGAAAACTCTTGTCATCCGTATCAAGGATAAGGAAAAGCCGATCATTGTCGAGGTGAAACGGTAGTGCACAATAATGCTTTGAGAGGCCGCCCAAGTTGGCGGCCTTTTCGATATATTTAAAATGTCCGCTATTGGCACTTAGCGGACATCGGCTAGTGCACCGCACATGTCCGCTTTTGACCCAAAGCGGACATCGACCGGACGCCGCCTGAAGGACTAATTTGTGCCATTTTAACGAGGGCGCTGTGGTCATGTTACGATGTGCCGATGCAAGAACGAGGTCGCCGAATTGAGGAGCAGCCTATGCCAAAACTCCGCGTTGCGTGTTTCGCAGTGTCTCTCGATGGCTATGGTGCGGGCTCTAACCAAGACATAGACAATCCCCTGGGTGTGGGCGGCACGGCGCTGCATTCCTGGTTCTATCCCACGCGAACATTTCAAAAGATGTTTGGCAAGGATGAGGGGACTACGGGCATTGACGATGACTTTGCGGTGCGCGGCACGACGAACTTGGGAGCTTCGATTCTTGGCCGAAACATGTTTGGGCCGATACGCGGCCCCTGGAAGGAAGAAAACTGGAAAGGCTGGTGGGGTCCAAACCCACCGTATCACGTTCCCGTCTTCGTACTGACGCACCATCCTCGGCCACCAATCGCCATGGAGGGCGGCACTACCTTTCATTTTGTAACAGATGGCATTGAAGCCGCGTTGCGAGCGGCGAGGGCAGCCGCTGGTGACAAAGATGTACGGCTTGGTGGCGGCGTGGCGACTATTCGAGAGTATCTCGAGGCCGGACTTGTCGATGAAATGCACATAGCAATTTCACCGGTACTGCTCGGCGCGGGCGAGCATCTTCTTTCGGGACTTAATCTCCCCAAACTGGGTTATCGAGTGACCGAGCATGCTCCCTCAGTTGCCGCGACCCACATCATGCTAAAAAATCAACAGTAGTCAGGAATCGGCTGACGCCGCCAATTCCACCAGCAGTACTTGGCCGCGCCGACGAGGTGATCGAGTGAGACGATGTCCGCTATTGGCACTAAGCGGACATTCGCCTATGCGCTGCACATGTCCGCTAATGGCCCAAAGCGACGTACGCCACTCCACCATTAAGGTTGCTTCCTCATGGTAAATTTGAAATCCAATTGAAGGGGCTTTAGAGACGTTTATCGTGCCGGCGGAACGGTTGATCCGCAATGCTGCGCATTATCGCAAGCAAGCACGACGTTCTTCGGATGCTAGCCCCGAAGCAACGACCTCCTTTTGAGGAGGTCTGGCATCTATGGGCGGTCATCATTCCAAGACGCTCAATTACTGGCCGCCTTTTGTGGGGAGCGGTTCTGCGTCGTCGGGATGACGGCCGATGGATTTATAAAAAATACACAGAGAGCGTAGACGCCGCTGAATACCGCGGGTCGGCACGGTCGCTCGTTATAGATTCTAAAAAGACTGCCTCACAGCGACGTCCTTACTAAGGAGGAGAGCATGAGGTTCGCTGTGGCCGCAGCTGTAGCGGCGCTTAGTGTGTTCATCATGTTAGCAGCAGACACTGAGCAATGGTATCGTCACGACCCGCTACTGGCCAGCTGTGATGGTGATGGCCACTGTACCACTTTCAGTAACCTCACATCGACACCGGGTAATCGTGAGGTCCTGGTGGAAATGAACAAGACAGCTAAGTCTCACCATCAGTCGCACCCGCTCGATGCCAACGGCAACCCAGCCGGTGTCGTGATATCCAGAAAGACAAACGCGCGTGCCCGCGTTGGAATTGCGTATGCTGCACGTTTCCAAGCCTATATTGACGATTTAGAAAATAACTACGGTGCGCGCGTGTTGTTTATGGGTGGTATTCGGCACGGCCATTGTTCAAGCTCGAGCGAGCACCCATGCGGAAAGGCTTTAGACGTGTGTCAGCTTCGACGCGGCGTAGTTGATCCACGCTGTAAGCTCCCCGGCCGCATAACCTTAGGTCAGATCGCGGCTGCTCATGGTCTCTTCGAAGGCGGGCGCTGGTGTAATTCAGATTATGGTCACGCTCAGGTCGGTGTTACCGCGAGTGCGTGCGGCAATCGAGACGTCCGCATTGTACGGCAATAGAATAGCGCCTGCGTTAGGTAAGCGGATCGCGGCAGCAGTGATGTCCGCTATTGGCACAAAGCGGACATGCCGCCGCGGGCGATCAATGTCTGCTTTCGGGGGCAAAGCGGAAATTGGAATTTCATGCCCGCTTTTGATGCACAGCGTCTCCGTCTCATTTTTCAAGAAATAGCGGGACGATACTCAAACGTCTGCGCAGATCCGCAACAGTATTCGCTCAACATCGCGACGATGAGCCTCGCGTCGCTTGACGTGACACATGGCCAATAGTCCAACGACTGCGCTGACGGTGATTGCCATTCTTCGTCCCTTTTAATGTCCCCCAGCAGGAACAAGAAAGTTGCTCAGCATTTCGGCAAAATGCAAGTAGCGCTGACAGAGCCGCATCACGTTCTCGTTATTACTCGTTCGAGGAGTTCAACTGCCCCAAAAGCCTGGAAGAAAGAAAAGAGCTAAGCATTCGTCATGCTTAGCTCGAAGTCTGACCGCGTTTCTGGGGATGGGGGCGGAGCGCGGTCGATACCAAGCGACCCGCCAACCTATTTTCAATTCCCAGCACGAGGTGCGGACATTCCTAAAGCGCCAGTCTACATCCGACAGGCCCAACTAGCTGTTCCAGCAGCGTGCGAATTTGCGCTGGTAGGAACGGCTTCTGGAGCACGGGGATTTTTTCGTGGCGGGGTTCAACAAGGTAGTCGTAACCGGTCACGAAGGCGAACGGGACGCCAGTCTTCAATAGAAAGTCCGCCGTTTCTGGATCGCGCCGTCCACCGACACTGATGTCCAGTAACACGGCATCAAAGTTTTTCTTGGCAAATTCCCGGCGCGCCGTCGCGATATTATGAGCGATGCCAGAAACTTCGTATCCCATCTCTCGGACCATTTCTTCCATCATCAGCGCAATTAGGAACTCGTCCTCGACAATGAGGACGCGCGGAACACGGTCCGCAGCAGTTCGCAGAGGAAATGGGATAAAAGTTACGGAGCCGGCGGGAAAATCGTCTTTCTCGGCAGTGGCTGTCAACGAACTTTCTTGCGGGTGATCCTGCATGTCCGACCCCATCGCAGTTCTGAGAGCCTAAGTTCCCGAGAAAACGCTCCGGCTGAGGCAAGGTTCCACGGGACACGGGCTGTCGGCCGTAAATCGGGAAATTTGTGACGATGATCACAGCGCGCTAGCCCAGACGGCCTTATTGGTTGATGATGAAGAAGGAGGCCGCCATGCGCCAAGCACTGTATCTAGCGGTTGTCGCCACCTTACTCACCGGCACCGTTGTTGAGGTCGTCGCCGCTGGAGCGAAGACAATCGACCCTCGGCATCATTTTTACTACGCCGCACCCGTTAACGGCATCAGCGTAGCTGTGCCCAACAGCATGAGAAGCTTCCCGACGGAATTGCTGCCGCAGTGAGGTAATATGACCGAAGCAGATGAACTTCGCGCAAAGGCGCGCGATTACTTCGAGCATGCCGAGAGTTCGCTCAACCCATGGAGCAAATGTTTGCTTGCTGCCATGAGTGAAGAGTACCTCGAACAAGCTTCTAAAGTTGAGAGCCAACCGTCGGCGAACGGCGCGCCCGGTGTTGGATCGGCGACTGGTTAGGCGCACGACCTCACACGTCCGCTCCCGGAATCACTTCAATCAAAGTCGGGTCGTCGCTAGGCGCGCGCGAGCTGTTCACCCGTCGCGACACCGGCCAAACTTGCAAAGAATTGATCGCGTAGGGCTTTAGTACCTCGGCCCCTGCATCCCCCGTCAGCCACGCATCAAACTGAAAGGGCGTCAGTAGCACGGGCATCCGGTCGTGTATCTTGCTCACAAACTCATTGGCTTCAGTGATGATCATCGCGCACGACTTCAGCGGCTCGCCGGTTTCGATGTCTTTCCATTCGTCCCAGAGCCCGGCGACGGTGAGCGCTGAGCCGTTCTCGGTTGAAAAGTAATACGGCTGCTTGCCGGTTTCCGTACCCATCCACTCGTAGTAGCCCGAGGCCGGGATGAGGCAGCGGTTACGCTTGAAGGCTGCGCGGAACATGGGCTTCTCGGCCACCGTTTCCGCACGCGCATTGAACGTTGCGGGCGTTTCCTTTGCCTTCTTCTTCCACCACGACGGTACCAACCCCCAACGCATGGGCGCGAGTTCGCGCTTGCCGTCGCGCTCAATTACCGCATCAATCGTGGTGGTGGGGCAGATGTTGTAACGCGCCGGTAAATTGCGCTCAGGGCTCGCCGGCACCGTTAAGCGGTACAGCGCGACGAGTTCGCCCCAAGTGAGCCGGTTGGTGAAGCGTCCACACATTCTTCTTGCTTCTTGCGGCCTACGATTAAGCTTAGTTCATAAAGTGAAAGCCCACGGCAACGGCAAATAGCACGACGACCACGACGGCCAGGATGATGTTGTCAAGATTGAAGGGTTTCATGGTGAGCCTCCCACCATGCCGCCCCGGCGTCATTTGTAGCAATTGCGAGCAGAAGGCAACAGCCCACGAGGGAAGGCGATGCAGATCAATTATGCAGACTGTTGTGCTTTCCGCCGAATTCTGAGCGAGAGTTTGCCCTCACCGTTTTTTCGTCAGTAGATTCACGAACGCTTCGGGTGCAGGACCGGACCTCGCGTCATCTGAACTTCCCAAAAGCCCAAGAAACTCGCCATCGGCTGAGTAGAGATTCCCCTCAACCATGAAGCCCACAACTTCGTTGGTGGTGACATCCCGAACTTTGCCGCTTGCGTCAGCGTAAGCGATCTGATGGCCGGTGTTCGGGTCTCGAATAATTCCGTTTGACATTCGGCGCAGATTAACAGGGCTGCCTGCGTCGCGCTCCCCACAAATACGTGAACACAGCTATATCTGAGAGACCGCCGGAAGGCGGCCCTTCCGTTGCTAGCGCTGAAAATAAATCCGCAGCAGCCCGACAACGAGCGCCGGACCGCCCGCAAGGCGCATGTCGTGAATGTCCGCTATTGGCACTTAGCGGACATCGGCATGTGCGCCGCACATGTCCGCTTTTGACCCAAAGCGGACATCCGGCCGTTCCTGTCTGGTTTGTACTGGGCATCCGATTTGCCCCAATTGACGAGAAGGCCATTACCCCTTTCTAGTGGCCGAGATTAAAATTTGCGGTGGCGTAGATACGAATAGGTTAGGTATGCCCCGTCGCCTTGTTGGGTTCATTCGGCGCGCCAAAGCGCCAAAACCCGCGCTCAAAGCCTTCCGTCATCGCTACACTGCGATGGAAGTCCGACGCGCCGAACTCACCAAACGGTTGGCCGCGCTTGGCAAGCGCGCAGAGGAATTTCCGGCCTACAAAACGACGCTTACCCTTCTTAATGAAACTTTTCGGAAGGGATCGCTGGCGCAGCGCGTCTCGATACTGCAGGCTGCTTCATGGCTCATAGACATACTCGAACAAATGACGATGGGACTGTAATTCACCGGTTGCGATCTCGGTGGTCCCCTACAAATTTCTTCTTGTGAGCATCGAAGAACGCAGTTTAATGCGTTTATTGCGCTGATCCTCCATTCGGAGGCATCGCAAGTCTACCCAGAGCAGAACTGCCCCGTGTTGAAATACGCGGGGCTTTTTTTATCGCGCTAGTCGCGACCGATGTCGCTCCGTCGTCGGATAGTCGCGCGGCGCATCACGCGAGATTAATAATTTTACTCTCGACAGCTATCGGCTTCCTGATTTTGTCTGCCGGACATTTAAGTAATTCAACCGCTTACAATCGATAAATATACTTTCGTAGGGAGAGCTCGCGCGACACATGAATTTGGTTTGTCAATTGCCGCGGTTCCACTAACCTAACCGGTGGCACCAAAACAAAAAAATGAAGTCAGAGGGAGGATAATAAAATGCATAAAACGAAATTCTTGGCTCAGGTAAATCGCCGTGCCCTAATCAAGGCGTCGGCACTAGCAGGCATTGCGCAAGTCGCGTCGCCATTCATTATCAAGGCGCTCGGCGATGAGCCGATCAAAATCGGTCTTGATAACCCGCTGACAGGCACCTTCGCGGCGGTCGGCAAGAACGAATTGATTGGTTGCCAACTGGCGGTGGAGCAGATCAATGCCAAAGGTGGGATTCTCGGCCGCAAGGTCGATCTTCTGGTTGAAGACTCGACCAGCGGTGAAGCCGCCGTCGCCGTGCAAAAAGCAAATAAGCTAATTGAGCGCGACAAGGTCGACTTCCTGCTCGGCAACATCAACTCGGCGCTCGCGCAAGCCATGGCTAACGTTAGCTTCGAGAAGAAGGTGTTTCATATTGTGCCCGGCGGCCACACCGACTCGGTCACTGGTACGCAGTGCCATTGGAACGTGTTCCGTGTCTGCAACACGACGCGCATGGAAACCAACTCGGTGTCGCAGTTGCTGCTCAAAAGCTACGGCAAGAAGTGGTACTTCATCACCACCGACTACGCGTTCGGCCGCAGCTTGCAGGCAGGCTTCGAGGCGAGCCTGAAGAAGGCCGAAGGCACCGAGCTCGGCGCGGACTATACGCCGCTCGGCACCACCGACTTCTCTGCCAACCTGATCAAGGCGCAGTCGACCAATCCTGACGCACTTATTCTTTTGCTCGCGGGTGACGACATGGTGAACTGCCTCAAGCAGGCGGTACAGTTCGGCATCGACAAGAAGACCCATATCGCCGGCGCCCAGCAGGAACTGGAAGTGAATCTGGCGTTGCCACCGCAAGCGCTGCTCGGCGACTGGTGCTTCGAGTGGTACTGGAGGCAGCCAGGCGTGCCCCATGTCGAGGAGTTCGTCGCCGACATCCGCAAGAAAAGCGGCGGCCACGTTCCGACCGCGCGCACCTGGTTCGGCTATGCCGCAGCTTGGACCTGCAAGCTCGCTGCGGAGAAGGCCAAGTCGCTCGAGGCAATCAAGCTTGCCAAGGCGATGCAGGGCCTTGTCCTGCCGCCAGAAGTCGCCTTGATGCCAAATAACCCATTCTACCGCGAAGGCGACAACCAGCTGATGCCAACGCTGTTTGTCGGCCATTCACAGCCCGCGCCGGCGGGCGACGACAAGGAAGACCTCTTCAAGGTTACGCAACTGGTGAAGGGTACCGACGCCGCGTTGTCGGTACAGGAGACTGGCTGCAAGATGGTTTGGCCGAGCTGATCGTTTTGAAGAGCCGGGCGTCGCGGTTTATTCCGCGGCGCCCGAACTTTTTTGCCGCTAGGCCTATGAATAGCGCCGGTCTATCGTGCGACGCTGGCCCGCACGCAATGGTGACGGGCCATCTTATTGTATGACAATGCCAGGCATTTCTGGGGGAACTTAAAGAGAGATGGCGACGCTCCTCTTTTTTAACGTCTTTAACGGGCTCATCATCGGCGCTTTCTATGCGCTGATGGCGCTTGGCCTCTCGCTGATCATGAACCTTTCCGGCGTGATCAATTTTGCGCATGGCGGCTTCTTGGCGATCGGTGCCTACCTAGCCTACATGCTGATTCCTTACATCGGCTTCTGGGGCGCGCTGATAGTGTCTCCGATATTGACCGCGGTGATTGGCCTTGCGGTTGAGCGCGTCTTGATCCGCCGGCTCTACGGTCGCGACCCGCTCTACAGCTTGCTGCTAACCTTCGGGCTCGCCTTCATCATCGAGGACGCCACGCGCTTGATTTGGGGCGCGCAGGGCTTGCAATATCAGATCCCGTCTTGGCTGCAGAGCCCCCTCAGCAGCTCACTGTTCTTCCTCACTGGCTATCGCGTCTTCATGGTTGGCATGGCCGCGGCCATCGTTGCCGGGCTGTTCTTGATCCTCAACTACACGCGGCTCGGCCTGCGCATCCGGGCAGGGACGCTCGATCTAGAAACCGTATCTGTCCTTGGCGTCAATGTGCGCGTCCTGCGCAACCTCAATTTTGGCCTCGGCATCTACATGGCCGGCCTCGCCGGCGTTCTCGCCGCTGGCATGCTCGGCCTGCAGCCGACAATCGGGGACTCGTTGATCATGCCGAGCTTCATCTCGATCATCATCGGCGGCCTTGGCAGCCTACCCGGTACGCTGCTCGGCGGCCTTCTCATAGGTGTTGCCTCGGGCATCACCACGGTGTTCCTGCCCCAGGCGAGCGAGGCTGTCATCTATGTGATGATGGCTGCCGTGTTGCTGGTGCGGCCACGCGGGTTGTTCGGTGAAGAGGGGCGCTTCTGATGACGAACCTCAACGCCCGCACCGGCGACGCCATCGTTTGGCTGCTGCTGCTGACCGCCCCGTTCTGGCTGCCGCTGACCGGCGGCTATGTCGAACTGGGCACTGAAATCCTCGTCTACGCGCTCGCGGCCATGGCGCTTAATTTCCTGCTTGGCTATACCGGCGTGCTGTCGTTCGGCCATGCTGCGTATTTCGGTCTTGGCGCCTACGGCGCCGCCGTAATCATGAAATACGTCTACGAAAGCACGCCGCTGGCGATGGCTTTCGGCGTTGTGCTCGGCACCGCGGCTGCGGCGATTATCGGGCCGCTGATCGTTCGCCTACGCGGGGTATATTTCGCCATGTGCACCATCGCGTTTGGTCAGGTATTTTATTTTGTCGCCTTCCAGTGGCGTGATTTCACCGGTGGTGATGATGGTCTGTCGGCCTGGCACCGTGAGCCGCTGCATTTCGGCTTTGCCACCCTCGACATTCTCAACAACAGTAAGGCGCTCTATTTCTTCACACTCGCGGTCTTCGCGGTTGCAGTTGGCATCATGGCGTTCCTGCTCGGCTCGCCGTTCGGCCGCACACTGCTGGCGATCCGCGAGAACGAGCGGCGTGCGCGCTTCCTCGGAATCCCGGTCGATCGTCACATCTGGATGTCCTGGGTCGTTTCCTGCGCCTTCGTGAGCCTTGCCGGCGTGATGTATGCGCTGCTAAACGACTTCGTCGATCCGCGCGCATTGCGCTGGGACCAGTCGGGCAATTTCGTCATCATGGCGGTGCTTGGCGGCATGCGCAGCTTCTGGGGCCCGTTGCTCGGCGCCGCGATCTTCATTGTGCTCCGCGATTACATATCGAGTCACACCGAGAACTGGATGTCATTTGTCGGGTTGATCTTCGTCATCGTGGTCATGTTTTTCCCGCGCGGTCTTCTCGGAATGGTCCGCCGGAGGCTGACGTCGTGAGCCTCCTTAAGGTTGAGAATGTATCCAAGCATTTCGGAAGCCTCATCGCTGTCGACAACGTGTCGATGACGGTCGAGCCGGGCGAATTGCGCGCGGTGATCGGCCCGAACGGCGCGGGCAAGACTACGTTCTTCAACATTATCAGCGGCTTTCTCACCCAGACCTCCGGCAAGATCATTTTCGACGGCGAGGATATCTCCAATCAGCTCCCGGCCCGGCGCGTCTGGCGCGGCATCGCCCGCACGTTCCAGATCACCGAGGTGTTTCCGGAACTGTCGGTGAGCGAGAACCTCCGGATCGCAGTCGAGGTGGCCGGCGGGTATCGCACGCGCATCTGGCAGACCGCGGATGCCGACGAGGAGGTCAAGGCGCGGGTCGTCGATCTCCTGCAAATGGGTGGGCTGAGCGAGGACGCGGACCGGCTGGTGGGCGAGCTGTCGCACGGCGATCAACGCGCTACCGAAATCATGATGGCGCTCGCCCTCAAGCCGCGGCTGCTGCTGCTCGACGAGCCAACGGCAGGCATGGGAGATCAGGAAACCTATGACATCACCCAGCTCATCCGGAAATTGCACCGCGATCAGAAACTGACGATCGTGCTGATCGAGCACGATATGCGGGTGGTCTTCCACCTCGCCGACCGCATCATGGTGCTGGCGGAAGGTAAGATGCTGGCCGAAGGCACGCCGAAGGACATCGCCGCCAATGAGGCGGTGCAGGCCGCTTATCTCGGGAAGGCTGCGGCATGAGCAACGTCGTCCTTCAGGCGGAAGACCTACACACCTTCTATGGCAAGAGCCACATTTTGCATGGCGTGAGCCTCGAGGTGCGCCAGGGCGAGATCGTCACGCTGCTCGGGCGAAACGGGGCCGGCAAGACGACCACCTTGCGCAGCCTCATGGGCCTCACCCCTGCGCGCGAAGGCGCGGTGCGCATCTTTGGCCATGCCACCACTGACTGGGCACCCTATCGCATCGCAAGCTTAGGCATGGGCTACGTGCCGGAAGGCCGGCGCATCTTTCCGAACTTGACGGTGGAAGAAAACCTCAAGGTCCCGGTTGATCGGCCGGGCCCCTGGATCATCCCCCGCGTCTACGAGCTTTTTCCGCGGTTGGCGCAGCGCAAAAGCAATAAGGGCCGACAGCTTTCGGGCGGCGAGCAGGAAATGCTGGCCATTGCGCGTGTGCTGCTATTGAACCCGAAGCTACTGCTGCTTGATGAGCCCAGCCAGGGCCTCGCCCCGCTCATCGTCCAGGAAGTCTTCCGAGTTGTCACCTCCGCGCGCCAGGAGGGGATCTCAGTGTTGCTGGTCGAGCAGAACGTGCGCGCCGCGGTCGAAATCGCCGACCGCGCCTATGTTCTGGACGACGGGAAGGTAGTCTATTCCGGCGCCGCTGCCGAATTCGCTACGGATGAAGAGCGAGTGCGCGCGCTGGCCGGCGCCAGTGCGGAAGAATGGACGAATACGTAGCATTCTATGTCTGCTTTCAGTGGTAAAGCGGACATCTCCGGGCATGCGACGATCTGCTTTTTGCCCAAAGCGGACCTCAATCGGGCTAATCAAAACATTTAAAACAAAGTCGCTTATTCTATTATTCTAGTAAATCTTGCCGACGGCGCGTTGTTTGACCTGGTGATGCGAAATCACAACCGTATCCCGGTCGCTCGTTGCTTTGGTATGGAGCAAGCGCGGCCAAGCTCCGTTGGCAGTGGCGGCAGGAGCGGGTAGTTCTGGCACCGATTTCGGCAGTTCCCCTGTTGGCACCACGTGCACCACCTTATAGCCGTGCTGCTTGAGTTCCTTAAGCAGGCTTGGCAGCGCTAGGGCGGTTGCAGGGTGGATGTCATGCAGCAACAGGATGCCGCGACCTTTTGCATCGAGCCGCTGCATGGCGCGTTTCACGATCTGCTGCGGCGTGATTCTCCTGAACCAGTCGTCAGCCACGACGTCCGCGCTCCAGGTGATCAGCGATTGTGTTGCGAGGAAGCTGTCAATGGCGTCAGAGCGGGATAGGCCGGGAATTCTGAAAAATGGCGCGACCGCCTTGGGATCGCCCATCGCCGTCTCGACTGCGGCAATGCCGCCGTCAACCTCGTGCTCGACTAGCGGCAGCGGTAGGCGCTTTAGTGCGAGTGGATGATCGAGGGTGTGCGTGCCAACCGTATGGCCCGCGTTGTAAATACGTCGTACCAGATACGGGTAAGCACGCGCCATCTGGCCAATTAGAAAATAGTTTACCTGCACGCATTGCGCCGCCAGAATTTTAAGAACGGCGTCGGTGTAGGGCGGGAGTGGGCTGTCGTCGAACGTGATGACCACCTCATGATCATTGAGAGGCAGGGTCTGCTTGTATTGCATGCTGCCAACATTACTAATTTGGTCGGGACCAACGGCAAGCACACGGCTCGTGCCTAGCGCGTCGGGATTGCCGGGACATGGCATGGCAAAAGCCGGAACGCCAGTATCGGCGAACATCAGGACGCAAATAAAGACGATGAGTTTACGCATGATTTCGCGGCCACATTCATTTGATGGAGTCGACCGGCTTTCTTAGTGACCGTGTGCGTCAGCACGCTCCCCAATTGCGACGTTACAGGGGCAAGCGATGTCCGCTTTTGACCCAAAGTGGACATCGCTACGAAAATATCACACGCAAAATACCCGGCTCGGAATGGTGCCAGAACCGGGACCGCACCATGCGTTCCTCCCGTTGGACTTCATCGTGGCTTAGTGCCCGCGGTGCGACATTTTATCCACTTTAGCGGGTAAGATCGCTCTTCTTGAAGTCACATGAACGTTTAATCCGGTGCATTCGCCAAAAGTTGGACGCATCTATTACAAAAAATTCACGTGCAGGCGCGAAGCGATGCGCGCAAGGTGAGAGTCTCAAAGAGGGGACGACGCCTGCCTTTTGACAAGGAGGCGCGTGTGTTGCGATCAGAAATTGATTTCCCGCTTGTTCCTCGGATCTGCGATAGGCGATGCCCGGAATGTCGCTCTTCTATGCGGCTCGCTTGGATCGAACCCAACGATAAACCTGGTTATGACAAGCGCACATTTGAGTGCGCGCATTGTCACCACTTGGATACCGTGATGGTGAAATATAGATGACGGCGAGCGAGGTCGCATGATGTCAAGCCGCAGTTCACGCCGCGACTTATTCAAGACATGAGAAACGCGCTTGAAGATGTCATGACAAGAGTACCCCCCGCGCGTGTAACAGCGGCGGTTAAGGTCTATCTCGCCGAATGAATTCTCAAGGCAGCAGCCCAAGGTCATACAAACTATAATGAGCTAGTCACCGCCGCGGCTGATCAAATTCAGACCGCTATATCGCTATTCACATAAAATAGAAGGGCGGATTACTGTGCGGATGCGTCGCCGGCACTCGCGCACAAGAACGGCTGCAGTCGCAAGCGGTCCGACCGGTAAGGTATCACCATGAAGATGAGCAAGTTTGGCTATTTTTCCGAGTTCCTACTATTACCTCCGCTTGTAGCCGTCGCAATGGCACTGGCATTTCGAAGCTCAACTCCGCCGCCGCCGACGATTTTGGCAATCGTTTACGTTAGCGGCTTGGTCAGTTGGACGCTAATCGAGTATCTGCTGCATCGCGTTCTCTTTCATCGCGCTCCAATTTTCTCAGAGATTCACGCTCGACACCATCGTTCTCCGCAGGAACTGATCGGAACGCCTGCGTGGGTGAGCGCAATATTTGGCTTGATCGTGATTGCGGGCCCCTCCTGGAAGATGCTTGGGTTTGATCTAGGAACAGCGGTAACGGCGGGCGTTGCGACCGGCTACTTGTGGTACGTAACCGTCCATTATGCGATCCATCATTGGCCGCCACGCGCGAATTTTTATTTCCGCCGAGCACGACTGCGCCATGCTCTCCACCACCATCGATCCCATAGGGGAAATTTTGGTGTAACGACTGGCGTGTGGGATCGTTTTTTTGGCACTTCACTTTAAAAAAGGATTCAGTCACTGGCATCGGCTTGAGCGCCGGGTGGCGATTTTTGCCAATTTCGATTAGGAGGTCGCCCGCCTTGATTGGCGGCCTATCTCAAATCAGAGCGATGTCCGCTATTGGCACTCAGCGGACATGAGCTATTGCACTGCACATGTCCGCCTTTTGGGGTAAACGAGACATAGCAAGCTGATGACGGTAGTGATATATTTCTCGAGTGGCTATCGTTGTGTGGTGAGTAACGATGTCCGACCGCAGACAACCGGCTGCCAGCCGTAGCTATAGCGCCTTCGCAGAAGATTTCTTGAAGAAGGCTCAATCGTTTCAAGACCCGACCGCGCGCGCCCAAATGCTTAAGCTCGCTGACCATTGTGATCGCATTGCAAAGCAAGCAAAGGCGGCTGAAGAAATGAATTTCGCAGAATCGGCAAATTAGGAACGTCTGCTGATATCGGCGCGTATGGTGCAGCAACTTTAAGGAGCCAATCTGAGCTCACTTAGCGAACTTGTATCTCGCGAGAACGCGATCGCCATTCTTGGCGTTGTTATGGTTGTCTGCCTTGCCCTGACAATCGTGACGGGAGCTGCCGCGCTCATTTTCATTGGGCAGCCATTTGGCAACGCAGCCGGGATAATGGCGGCCACCTTTGCCTCCGTTTTTTCCATAAGCTTTTTCGCGGCGTTTGTTCTCCGGATGACAGACGAGCGTTTTAGCTAATCACAATGTGCGCATCCGGGTAAGAGCGAACGTGGCTGCGTCGTGTCCCCAGGTCCGCTTATGACCCAAAGCGGACATTGCCCCGGTCCGGAATCATTTGAAAATTTCGTTCGTCAGTTGCTACCCTACCTGGGGCTAACCAGCTGAGGGTGCTGACATGAATCATGTCACCATAATCGGATTTATCGCTGCCGGACTCGTCATCGCCACGTTATCAATGCGGACGATGATCCCGCTGCGCGTCATTGGCATCCTAAGCAATGTTGCCTTTGTCACTTACGGCATTCTTTTCGGCAGCTATCCTACTGTCGTACTGCACAGCATATTATTTCCCCTCAATATTTACCGGCTGCGCGAGATGCTCAACCTGATTAAGCAGGTTGGGGCGGCCAGCAAAGGCGATATGTCTCTGGATTGGCTCAAGCCATTCATGAGCCAACGACCGATAAAGACCGGGGAAATCCTATTCCGCAAAGGCGATGAAGCCCATCACCTGTATTTTGTGGTGACCGGACGGCTGCATCTCCGCGAGATCAGCATCGATATCCTGCCGGGCGCGGTAGTCGGTGAGCTTGGCATGCTGGCACCATCGCGCATGCGCACGCAAACGCTTGAATGCACCGAAAGTGGAGCGATCTTAGAGATCGCATACGACAGAATTGAGGAGCTTTATTATCAGAATCCGAAATTTGGGTTCTATTTTCTTCGATTATCCACCGCCCGGCTCTTCGAAAATATCGGAAGACTTGAACGAACTCTTTCCGAGCGAGATCGCGAAATTATTGACCTGCGAACAGCAATCGCGCGCTATACGCCGTCGACCCAACAGGCCGTCCCCGATAGCCGCATGGCATAGGCCTTGATGTCTGCTTTTGGCACTTAGCGGACATCGGCTTGTGCGTTGCACATGTCCGCTTTTGACCCAAAGCGGACATAGGTCAGACGTTCAGGGGGCGTAAATAGCACCCGACCCCGTCCAGTGCGTCAATGGCCTTTACGGACACCGCCTTTTATATTCCGTGCACCCCGGCCGAATGCTATCGTTTCGGTTAGGCATCCGTAGAATGTCGCTCTAGGGGGAACGATCATGACTGAACTTAAACGTCGCGACTTCCTAAAAGCTTCCGCAGCCATTGCTGCCGCTTCTGCGGCCGGGGGTTTTGGCTGCGTTGAAATCGCGAGTGCAGCGCCGATCCAGCCGCCGACGGTCGATCAACTCGCAATCCGAGTGCTGGTTGACGGTTCCTACAATCTTTTTCTGCGTCCAGCCCAGATTAATAACATCAAGGTCGAGCCCGCGCCGCGCCAAACAGATTACCGACGCGCGCTGCATAACCAATGGGGTCTGTCGTTGCTGCTCGACTCCAAGGGCGGCGCTGAAGCACACACCATCATGGTCGATTTCGGCTATACGCCGGACGCGCTCATCAACAACATGGAGATGGTCGGCGCCGACCCGAAGAAGATCGAAGCGCTGATCGTCAGCCATGGCCACTTCGACCACTATGGCGGCTTGCTCGGCATGCTCGACAAATATCGTAGCCAGTTTCCTGCTGACCTTACGCTCTACGCCGGCGGCGAAGACAATTTCTGCCAGCGCTACAGCGGTCCGCCCGGCCAGTTGTCCGAATTCGGAGTGCTCGACCGGCGCGAGCTGGCATCGCGTCAAGTCAAGACGGTGCTATGCGAAACCCCGGTGGTCGTCGGTCACGCGTTTACCACGGGAAAGATCAAGCGCAGCAGCATCGAAAAAGTTCTGTCCAATACTTCTGTCGAATTCGCGATGAAAGATGGGTTGGGCTGCAACGCCAGCCACTACCTACCGGCTGAACTCGTGGGTAAGATTGTGCCTGACGAGCACATCCACGAACATGCCACTTGCTTCAACCTGAAGGACCACGGCCTTATCGTCATTAGTTCCTGCGGCCATGTCGGTATCGTCAATTCTGCCCGACAGGCGATGGAAGTTTCCGGCGTGAACAAGGTCCATGCCCTGGTCGGCGGCTTCCACCTCGGACCAGCCCCGGCCGACTACCTCGACAAAGTGATCGCCGAGATCAAGACGCTGAACCCGGATGTTATTATCCCGATGCATTGCAGCGGCGATAATTTCACCCAGGCGGTACACGCGCAGATGCCGGAGAAACTCGTCCTGGGCACTACCGGCAGCCGCATAACTTTCAGCGCCTAGGGGTTCGGCAGCGCAGTGAACAAGGGCATGCTAGCCCTCGCTTTTGCTGGCGGCGTTATCGCCGCTGCCGGCGGGTGGCTGCTTTGGCCGCCGACAGCAGCGGAGCCCTCAGCAGCCGCCCTGATGGACGCGGTGATGTGGAACAAGGAGCAGATCGGCGGGACGTTTGCGCTGATCGATCAGGACGGCAGGCCACGCACAGATGCCGATTTTCGTGGCAAGCTGCTGCTGGTCTATTTCGGCTACACCTATTGCACCGACATCTGCCCGACTGACTTGCAAGCTATTTCTGCCGTCATCGATAAACTCGGCCCGGCTAGCGAGTCCGTGCAACCGCTGTTTATCACCGTCGATCCGGAACACGACACGCCCGAGGCGATCAAGCTCTACGTTGCGCTGTTTCACCCACGCCTCATCGGCCTCACCGGCAGCGCAATGCAGATCAAAACGATTGCCCGCGCGTACAAAGTTTATTACGCGAAAAATGAGCAGTCGAAGAAATCTGACCCCGTGATTGACCATTCCGGCTTCATCTTTCTCGTCGGTCGGGATGGAAAGTACCTCGGTTTTTTCCCCCCGGGCACATCGGCAGATCGCATGATTGACAGTCTGCGGCCGCAACTCGCTATCACACGGCAGTAGACTTGGACCGCACTATTCAGCCTTCTTAAATGCCAAGGATGTGGCCCCCCGGCTTGCAGGCCTCTGCTCCGCTCGCAATGTCCGCTATTGGCACTTAGCGGACATGGGCTTGTGCGCTGCACATGTCCGCTTATGACCCAAAGCGCACTTTGGGACTGATGAACCTTTGAGGTTACCGGCGTCTAATCCTTGCGCCTTGCAAGCAAAGCAGTGGTGTGCGGGTACCGAATTGCGGCGGCGGCAAGTCTGAGCAGAAATCATTAATATTTTGTAAACCATATTTTGCTAGGGATCAGTGGGGCTCCTCGGGGGAAGCGGTACCAGCCGCTTTGCAGTTGGTAACGCGAGACCGGAGCACAACAATGTCCACGCCTGCAGATACAAGAACGCCACATCATCCGGCCTCGCAGAATCCGGTGGACGCCCGTACTATTGATGAGGTTATTCCGCACCTTGTCGGACGCACGATCGACGAGGTCGAGCGCGAGCTCATCCTCCACACACTCATCCATTGTTGTGGGAGCCGAACACGGTCTGCCAATATTCTTGGAATTTCAATCCGGTGCATGCGCAACAAGATTTACGAATACGAGGACCTGGGAATTTCTGTTCGCGCGCCCAGAGAGCCTCGTGACGGACCGAGCTTTTCCAGAATTGCAATGCGATCACGCCGCCGTTAATTGGCACTGAGCGGACATCGCGACAACCAGCCACCATGTCCGCTTTTGACCCAAAGCGGACCTAAGACCGTGCACCTATTAAAACGGGACGAATTTCTTCTATATTGTGAATAATGTAATCGAAGAAAGCGCTGACGCGTGGCGTACGCCGCAGATCGGGATGCGTGAGCAAATAGATTTGCGAGACAAGACCTGGAAGTGGTCCGAATACTAACTCAAGTTCAGCTTCTGCACTTGCAAGCGGAATGGGCAACGGAGCTAGCCCCGCACCAGACTTCACCGTCATTATAAGTCCCGTGACAGAGTCACTTCGGGCCGCCACGTTTGCCCGTGGTGCCACCGTTCGAAGCCATTGTCCCGCATGATGGTCTTTAATATTACCCTCAAATCCGATCACCGCGTGCTTGTTAATTTCGTCGACATGCTTGGGCCGCCCATGACGCTCGATATACGATCCGCTGGCATAGACACCCCACGCGACATCCGCGATCTTCCGACCGACGAGCGAATTGTCATCAAGTGCGCCGGCCCGGATGGCGATGTCTGCTGCGCCTTTGGACAGTTCAAAAACCTGGTCGCTCATTAAAAGCTCCACTTTGAGGCCCGGGTAGAGCTCGTGAAAGGTCTCGAGAACCGGCGATTTCGTCAGCCTGTAGCCGATAAATTCCGAGCACGTCACGCGCACCGATCCGGTCAACGTCTCGTTTGACGCCACCAGACGGCGCTCCAGTGCTTCAACCGCTTCTTCGACCCGAAGGGCGAAAGGTTGCAGCTCCTTTCCGAACTCAGTGAGTTGATACCCCGTCGCATGGCGAGCCACCAAGGGGTGCGCAATGGACTTTTCTAGCTCGGCCAGGCGCCTGTGCACGGTCGACTGGCTAACCCCAAGGGCCTTCGACGCGGCGATTGTACTGCCGTTGCGTGCGACCGCCAGGAAGTGCCGAAGGTCATTCCAATCGAACATCGTTATTCATTCTTGATTTAGCGGTGAGCAATATCGCGGCTCCCGCGACTTCGAAAATACCCATAAGTATCTCCCATCGATGTAGCCATCAGGAGAGATACGATGAACGCCAATAAACTACATTCCTCTGTTGGGAAGATTTACGACTATGTGAATATCGCGCTTTGGGCAACGTTGACCGCGTTTATTCTCTATTTTGCCGCGTTTGTTGCGCCCAACGTACCCGAGGCACGCGCGCAAGCTGAACGGCTTCGCATTCAGGAAATCGCGGCGGAGTATAACCATTATTGCCAGAAATGGGGAATGCCGACGGGGACGCCGTCGAACCCTCAATGTGTGCTTGATCTTCAGGCGTTTCGCGCAAAAGTCGAGAAGCGCATTGCCGATGAGAATGATGTTTTCTGATTTTCATGTTGGATGTCCGCTAATGGCACAAAGCGGACATACCGATTTGCGCTGCACATGTCCGCTTTCAGGGGGGTGAAGCGGACATCAATTTTTGTGGTCATCACGTCTACTTTTGACCCAAAGCGGGCTTGCGTGTGGTGTCTCCACACTGCAGCCAGCAAGCATCCTTCTGTGTGAGCCAGCTCATACAGGTCAATCCCCGCTCCCTCTACAAACACACACGGACGTCGTGCTCGACGCCTGCAATGAGGCGCGGCGTAAAGCCCGCCTATCAAACGAGTGGAGAGCATTATGCAGACTTTCAAGAATTGGCCCAATGCATCGGTTGCTGCGATCGGCGCCGCGGCCTTGTTTGTTGTATTTCTGCTGAGCATCGCAACCTCGCCGGGCGCACATCGGACTGACGTGTCCACGCGCTCATCGCAGCCGAATGATTTGTCGACGGTCGGTGCCATGCCGCCGTCCGGCCTGCGAGAGGAGCAGTACATCGACTACACGGTAATTTTCTTGCAGAACTCACCGTGACTCCCGGCGCGCGCAGCACCGCGATAAACAGTTGCCGACGGTGGACATTCCAATCGCGCTGAATGTCCGCTTTCGGGGGTAAAGCGGACATTTCACTAGCGCGCCACATTCTCAATGGCGAGCGTGCTGTGGTGCGACCGGTCCGGAAGCACCGGATTGCATCGTTGTTTTAGCTGATTGATCTGCCTCAATGCGGAACTTCGCTACATCGCCTAGAAACCAGCGTGAAAGCCCTAGATGAACTTCAGCTAAAGGCGCATGAGTTTTATGTGCTAGCACGCGCAACGCTGGATCCATCGAAAAAGCAAGAACTCCTCAATCTGGCTGACGATTGTCTCAAGCGGGCCGACGAATTGCGTCGCGGTCACATCGTCCAAGCCGCCTTTCCAAAGTCTGACAGAAATTTCGGTTAGGAGGCAAAGACGTGCACCATTCCGAACTCTATCTTGGCCTCCGATTTCTTATGATTGGCTTCGCGCTGGCGTACGTCCTTTTTCAGGGTCGGAAGCATCAGCCAATCGAATGAATACGCGAGCGAGTTATGGATTTCCTCGAACGGTACTTTGATTTTTCGCCCGATGGCGGAGATGGCGCGATTGAGGTGCTTATATTATAGCCGTCGTGCTCGTCGTGGGAGCTATCTCGACATCGATCCGGCATCGACCTCCTCAAGGCACCAAATGATCGCCACGACCTATTGAGCGGCGCTGCCACGCCCGCTTTGGGTCAAAAGCGGACATCGCCCGGCGAAGCCATGATGTCTGCTTTTGACCCAAAGCGGACATTTAGCCGTCGGGCCCCCTTCCGGCGCCTCCGTCTCAACATGTATGTTTTATCGCGCACGGAGGACCCAATGCGGCGACGAGACTTCATCAAAATAATTGGAGGCGGGACCGCTGCTTGGCCATGCGCTGCATGGGCGCAGCCGATGGCGATGCCGGTGATTGGATATCTCGCGGCGGGCAATCCAAACAGTGAGGCACGGCTCGTTGAGGCGTTTGTAAAAGGGTTGGGTACGGCAGGCTACGAAAACGGCAAGAACACCAAGATCGAATACCGTTGGGCGGAGAATCAATACGATCGGCTGCCTTCGATGGCAGCCGATCTGGTCCGCCGAGAGGTAGCCGTGATCGCAGCGACGACCACACCTGCAGCTCGCGCTGCAAAGGCGGCGACGGGTATGATTCCAATCGTCTTCACAATGATCGCCGACCCTGTGCAGATCGGGGTAGTTGCCAGCCTGAATTGCCCCGGCGGCAACGTGACAGGCGCGACGCTCTTGAGCGTAGAACTAGGGCCGAAGCTGGTGGAGTTACTCCATGGCGCAGTACCTTCGGTTCGCACCATGGCTCTGCTCATCAATCCTACCAATCCTAATGCCGAGACCCAATCCAGAAGTATTCAGCAGGCAGCTTTCAAGCTGGGTCTTAATCTCCACGTCTTGAATGCAAGTACCGAACGTGATTTCGATTCCGCCTTTGCAAAATCGCGTGAACTCCAGGCAGGTGCGTTGATCATTGGCCACGACGTATTTTTCAATGCCCAGGCGAAGCAACTCGCGGCATTAACGGTCCGCGCTAAAATTCCGGCTATTTACACATTATCAGAGTTCGCAGCGTCTGGAGGCCTGATCAGCTATGGCGCCAGCCGGATCGACGCGTGGCGCCAGGCAGGCGTCTACGTTGGCCGGGTTCTCAAGGGCGAGAAGCCTGCCGAACTGCCGGTCATTCAGCCTACGACGTTCGAAATGACGATCAATCTCAGAACTGCAAAAGCGCTCGGTATCTCTATCCCTTCGGCGCTCATCGCAGGCGCCGACGAAATAATCGAATGAAAAGCACGATGTCCGCTTTTGGCACTTAGCGGACATGACGTTTTGCGCTGCACATGTCTGCTTTTGACCCAAAGCGGACATTCGGAGCTCCAACTTTTCATTATTTATTTCTATTTTATGTGCGTCTACCGGAGCTACCACTAGGCTTTTTCCCATCATCTTAAGGGGTCACAATTATGGAATCCAAATTCAAAGTAACGGTTGCGCTCGTTGTTGGTGTCTGCTCGTACGCCGCGTTGTCGCCCGCAGTTGGTGCAGCTGAGGATGAAATTTACGGCAGCTATAAGCTGATCAGTAGCTCAAGAAAACTATTGGATAGCGGCCAGGTAGAGACGTTTCCTAAAGAGCAAGGATACATAACGTATGGCCGCGATGGGCGAATGCAGGTTTTGATCGTGAGAGGCAACCGGCCCAAGGCAGAAAGTGTCGAAAAACTAACTGACCAACAGCGGACTGAACTATTTCGTTCACTTACTGCGTACGGTGGCACGTACAAGTTCGACGGAAAATCGGTGGAACATCACATCGATATTTCTTGGAATGAGGTATGGACCGGGACAACTCAAATAAGAGACGTGAAGAAAGAGGGTGATCGGGTAATTTTAACCACACGTCCCGCGCCGTTTGCGGCTGACGGAAAGATGAGCGTCGTGACGCTCGAATGGGAAAAGCTCAAGTAGGCCGTCGCGAGGCGGTCTTTCTTTTTGCCGTGATTGTCCGCTATTGGCACTTTGCGGACATGACGTTTTGCACTGCACATGTCTGCGTTTGATCCAAAGCGGACATTGCCCCCTTCCAGACCTGCTGTTTAATCCAATACGATGTCGTGAGCTTTGGGGGCGGCAATGAGACGGCGTGATTTCATGACGCTGATCGGTGGGGCGGCGGCTGCCCGGCCACTCATCGCGTTTGCCGAACAGACGGCCAAGCCGCCGACCATCGGTTTTCTGGGCGCAGACGCTTCGGCCTTTGCTCCATGGACGGCCGCTTTTGTGGCAGGCCTACGCGATCTTGGTTGGATCGAGGGCCGGACAATCGCGATCGAGTATCGCTGGTCGGAGGGGCGTCCTGAACGTTATGCCGAGATCGCCGCAGAGTTTGTGCGTCTAAAGGTTGATGTCATCGTCACAGTTGGATCCGCCGTGCCGATCGTAAAGCAGGCGACATCAACGATTCCGATAGTATTTGCCGTGGGGATCGACCCGGTTGGTAGCGGGCTCGTCACAAGTCTGGCGAAACCCGGCGGAAACGTTACGGGGCTCTCGATCCAGGCGAATGAACTTGCCGGCAAGCGACTTGAACTCTTGCGTGAAGTTATGCCCCAGATGCACCGGCTGGCAATCATGTTTAATGCTGACAACACCCAGCCCGTGCTGGAGATGGGCGAGACACAGGCCGAGGCTCGTAGAACTCGGCCTCGAAGTCGCTATACGCGCAATCCGACGAGCTGAGGATATCGCTCCCGCATTTCAAGACCTCAAAACAAAATCGGACGCAATCTACGTTACGGTCGATCAACTCATTGTCGCAAATCGGACGCCTATTCTCGCGGCCGCGCTTGCCGAGCGGCTGCCCACTATTTTTAGCACCCGGGATTTTGTTAAAGCCGGAGGGCTGATGTCCTACGGGCCAAATTACTCGGATCTGTTTCGGCACTCAGCAGATTATGTGGACAAGATTTTGCGCGGGACGAAGCCGGGCGATATACCGGTCGAGCAACCAACAAAATTCGAACTGGTCATAAATCTCAAGACGGCCAAGGTACTTGGCCTAACAATTCCCGGGTCACTTCTGCTACGCGCAGATGAAGTAGTCGAATAGGGCCTGATGTCCACTTCTGGCACAAAGCAGACATCAGCTGTTGCGCTGCACATGTCCGCTACTGGGGGTAAAGCGGACATCGCGAGACTGCTGCGAAGCGGTCTTTCTGTTTAGCTCATCGCAAGCTCGTTCCAGTTATGTGATGGCTTCGGCACCATGCCCTAAGCCGGCGAGCGCCGCGCCAGTAGCGGCCCGCAGTATGCGGGTGGGACGGCCAGCCCCGACGACTTCGATGTGCTCTCAGGACAATGACGATGTCCGTGTGCGACCAATCCTAAACGCTTCCCAGACGCTTCCCAGCCACCCCTTGGGAAGCGACCCACCCCAGAAGCCCATATTTTATTGATTGTATTTATTGCCGCACGCATCTTGCCACATGTCTGGATACCACATGGCGGTGGTTGCCGGCATCGTGTTCTTTTTCATTCGAGCCGGGCTCGCATTGATCCCATCTCTCGCGAGCCGGCGCCCGATCAAGAAATGGGCGGCATGTGGCGCGCTCATCGCAGCGGCGTTCTATCTTTTGCTGTCGGGCGCCGAGGTCGCCACCCAGCGATCGTTCATCATGATTGCGATTGTGCTCGTCGGCGTCATGTTGGATCGCCCAACGCTCACATTCCGCACGCTTGCGGTTGCGGCTATGGTTGTATTGTTCCTGGCGCCGCAGGCCGTCGTACATCCAAGCTTTCAAATGTCATTTGCCGCGACATTGGCTCTGATCGCAGCCTATCAGCACGGCCTGCCGTGGCGGGCCGATCGCGATAGCTCAATTGCACAACGGGTGGCAATGTGGGGTGCGCGGGAGATTGTCGGGTTGCTTCTTGCGTCATTGGTTGCGGGGCTCGCAACCATGCCCTATGCCGCCTACCACTTTCATCGACTCGCGCCATACGGTGTGATTGCCAATCTCCTCGCTATGCCTGTCGTTTCGGCAGTCGTGATGCCGATGGGCATTCTCGGTGTTGTGACGATGCCGTTTGGCTTCGATGCCGTGTTCTGGCGTCTCATGAGCGACGGTATCGACTGGATGGTTTGGGTTGCGCTGTGGGTTACAAGTCTGCCCTGGGCGGTGGGACGCATTCAGGCTTTCGGCACAGGTCCGCTCTTGGTGTGCACTGCAGGCCTGTTGATCGTTTGTCTGCTCCGTACTCCGCTGCGCTGGGGTGGGGCGGTACTTGTCGTCGCGGCAAGCGTCTGGGTTTTTGAAATGCCGCGCCCTGACGTGCTGATTGCCGACGACGGCCAATCGGCCGCTTTTCGCGGAGAAGACGGACGTCTTGCCGTGCTCCACAGTAGTCGCGATAGCTTTGCGATCAAGGAATGGCTCGCCGCTGACGCGGACGCGCGTTTGCCAAAAGATCCGACGCTCAGCAATGGCGTGAGATGTGACGCCGTCGGCTGTATCGGCAAGCTAAGGGACGGCCGGCTGGTCTCGATGGCGCTGGCGACCGAAGCCTTCGCAGAGGACTGCAGGCGGGCCGCTGTTGTGGTGAGCCCGCGTGAGGCTCCGCTGCGGAATTGTGCGTCGACGTTGGTGGACCGCGAGGTATTGCGTGCCCATGGAGCCGTTGCGCTGCGCTTTATAGGGGAAGGCTTCGAGCAATCCGTCACGCGGCCAGACGGCTACGACCGACCCTGGACGCAGGTTCCAAACACCTCGAGGGCCGACGCCCAATCGGTGTCACAACCGCCTGCGCGCGATGCCACGCCACGTTCAGAGGATTTGGACGCCGACGATTAGTATCGGCGGAATAGCCCCACGAGCTTGCCCTGAATGCGCACGCGATTGGGGGGCAGGATCCGCACTTCATAAGCAGTGTTGGCGGGTTCAAGCGCAATAGACGCCCCGCGGCGACGGAAACGCTTCAGGGTAGCCTCCTCATCGTCGATGAGGGCCACCACGATGTCGCCAGTGTCTGCTGCTTCGGATTTGCGGATAAGCGCGATATCGCCGTCAAGAATGCCGGCCTCGATCATGCTATCGCCTCGGACTTCCAGGGCGAAATGCTCACCTGCCGAAAGGAGGTCGGGTGGCATGTTGATGACATGACTACGGGTCTGGATCGCTTCGATGGGGGTACCGGCGGCGATGCGGCCCATCACAGGCACCGCAACCGGCCGTCCGGCGTCCTCGTCGGAGACTGTCGCGCGCACGCGACCAAGATCCCCTTCGATGACGCTGGGGGTAAATCCCCGTGATCGGGCAGAGCCGAGGCCGTGGCCGACCGAATCCGGCAATTTGATTACTTCGATAGCCCGGGCTCTATTGGGGAGGCGGCGGATGAACCCGCGCTCTTCCAAAGCCGTAATGAGCCGATGAATCCCCGACTTTGAGCGTAAGTCCAGGGCGTCCTTCATCTCGTCGAAAGAGGGGGGAATCCCCGCCTCGGTCAGCCTTTCGTGGATGAAACGCAGGAGCTCGAACTGCTTGCGGGTCAGCATCTATTTCTCCCCGTCAGGCCGGCCCCAAAGGAGCTCAAGCCAGAAACAAATCATGAACGGACACTATCTGTTCGATATGTGTTCCGCAACTATTTAATTTGGGGTGAAAAACTCGAAAGATGCCTAAAGGCCTAGCTTAAGGATGACACACTCTGAACCCGCCTTGGCCGCAGGCGCGTGTGGTCCCCGAATCAGCAGGCAGTCGGCCTGGGCGAGCGGAGCCATCAAGGAGCTGTCCTGAGATGGTAACGGGGTAGCGATCGACCCGTCGGGGCCAACGGCCAATGTCGCCCGAAGGTAGTCCTCGCGCTCGTCGTTTGCCGGAAGGTCGCGCCCGAGGCGCGCAGTGTCGGGAACACGCTCGACGTCTTTTCGGCCAGCAAGCCGCCTGATGAGCGGCACCACGAACAGGAACGTGCAGACATAGGACGACACCGGATTGCCTGGCACACCTACGACCTGCATCTCCCCGAGACGTCCGTGCATCATTGGGCGGCCAGGACGCAATGCAACGCGCCAGAACGAAAGAGTGAGGCCTTCGGCCGCCAGTGCCCGTTGCACCAGATCATGATCGCCGACGGATGCGCCGCCGGTCGTCACAAGGATGTCGGCGCCCCATTCGCGCGCCCGGCGTACGGAAGCCACAATGTCCTCGATTCGGTCACGCGCGATTCCCAAATCGCAAACGTCGGCACCCTCGTTGCGCACGATGGCGGTGAGAGCAAAGCCGTTGGAGTAGACGATCTCGCCCGACTTTGGCGTGCTACCCGGCGCGACCAGTTCGTCGCCAGTTCCGAGCACGGCCACTTTGGGCCTGCGGTGCACGCGCACGCTCGGATGATTCATTGCAGCAGCCAGCATCAAGTCACGGTCGGAGAGACGGTGTCCTTTGTGCAGGAGAACCTGATTTTGCATGAAGTCGATGCCTTGGGCGCGTACATTGCGGCCCTTGGTGGTCGATTTCTGAATGGTAACAGTATCGCCTGTTTGGCTGGCGAGTTCCTGAATAATCACAGTATCGCTGCCGATTGGCATCACGCCGCCGGTGAAGATGCGCGCGGCTTGTCCGGGACCGACTTGTCCCGCAAATGGATGGCCAGCAGCAACTTCACCAATTACTTTAAGTGTGGCGGGTGTGCTCGCGACATCGCCCGCACGGACTGCGTAGCCGTCCATGGCCGAAACCGCGGCAGGCGGCTGGGTGCGCAGCGCAACGATATCTTCGGTGAGCACGCGTCCGAGCGCGTCGTTGAGAGGCGCAGATTCTGCCGGAAGCGGCCTTGCATCGGTGAGCACCCGTTTGAGTGCCTCTGCAACCGGCATAAGCACCATTGATTAGGCCTCCGCGCGCCACTCACCGGATTTGCCGCCGCTCTTGTGTAACAGACGAATGCCCTCGATGCGCATGCCGCGTTCCACCGCTTTGACCATGTCATAGATCGTCAGACACGCAATCGACGTCGCGGTCAGAGCTTCCATTTCGACGCCTGTTTTGGCGGTTACCTTGACGGTCGCCTGAACCAGAAACCCTGGCAGTGTATGTTCGGGATTGATCTCGATCTCGATTTTGCTCAGCGGCAGCGGATGGCAGAGGGGAATGAGGCCGTGGGTCCGCTTCGCTGCCATAATGCCCGCAAGGCGTGCGGCACCCAGCACGTCGCCTTTCATCGCGTTACCCTCGAGGACCAGATCAAGCGTTTCCTTCCGCATGATCACGCGCCCTTCTGCGATAGCGATTCTTTCCGTGGCGCCTTTCTCGGTCACGTCGACCATGCGCGCTTCACCTCGGTGATCGATATGGGTGAGGGCGGATGGAGCGGACGGCGCGGCGACATCTTGTTGCCGTGGCTTCGCCTTGGCCTTGGCTTTGATCTTTATTTTGGGCCGGCGCGCTGGGCTTTTTTTAGCGCGCCTTACAACAGAGTTTTTTCGGCGCGCCATCGTTTCACTCCGCCACGGCGCGCTGAGAACCGTGCGCTAGAATGGCGCGCGTCGCAGCTGTGACATCGGCCTGCCGCATCAGGCTTTCGCCAATCAGGAATGTCGAAATGCCGATGCGTTTGAGGCGCGCGAGATCGGCCGGCGTATTGAGACCGCTTTCGGCAACGACGACCCGCTGACCGGTGATTTTCGGCGCCAGCTGCTCGCTGACGGCAAGTGACGTCTTAAACGTACGCAAATCGCGATTATTGATGCCGATAAGCCTCGATTTCAGCTTCAGGGCGCGGGTAAGTTCAACTTCATCATGAACTTCAACTAAGACGTCCATCCCATAGGCAAAGGCCGCGTCTTCTATGTCACGTGCCGCCGCGTCATCGACCGCCGCCATAATGATGAGGATGCAATCGGCACCCAGCGCGCGCGATTCCACCACTTGATAGGGCTCGTAGATGAAATCCTTCCGTAGGGCGGGCAGTACCGTGGCATTCCGAGCTTCAGCCAGGAATTCGGGCTTGCCCTGGAACGACGGTGCATCGGTCAATA
This sequence comes from uncultured Alphaproteobacteria bacterium, assembly GCA_963820805.1. GTDB lineage: Bacteria > Pseudomonadota > Alphaproteobacteria > Rhizobiales > Xanthobacteraceae > Pseudolabrys. The sequence goes on along the minus strand of CAWGBH010000009.1, from coordinate 161,431 downwards.
CCGAAAGGCAGGTGGCCCCGCCTTTCTCATAAGCTTTGGCGAGCACGGGCGGGTCAAAATCGGCGCGAATGAGACCCTTCGACGGGCTCGCCTTTTTGATTTCGGCAATGAGCGCATATTTGCCACCGGCAATTTGTCGCTCGATTGCGCGCAGAAACCCGCGCGGTGGCGAACAAGCCTTCGCCTCTTTCTCAAGCGCAGCGAGCGGACGCGCGCGTTTGGCCGCTGCGATTTCCTCTCGCTTGTAGGCTTCGATCTTGGCGAGAATATCAGCCAAGGTTACGCCTCCACGGCGTTTGAGACCGCGATCAAACGGTCGAGGCGGCCTTCCGCTTCGCCGCTATCAACCGATTTGGCCGCCAAGAGGGCGCCCTGCTTGAGATCCTTTGCCTTGCCTGCAACGATCAGCGCTGCAGCGGCATTGAGAATCGAGACGTCGCGGAACGGGCTCGACTTGCCTTTAAGGACGTCGAGCAACGCTTTTGCGTTTTGTTCGGCATCGCCGCCACGCAGCGCGTCAGGCTTCGAGCGTGACAATCCCGCATCTTCCGGCGTGACTTCAAATGTCCGAATTTTGCCGTTCTCGAGTGCCGCAACGCTGGTCGGGCCAGCCGTCGTGATTTCATCAAGCCCGTCGGAGCCGTGTACGACCCAAATACTTTCGGAGCCGAGATTTTTCAGAACCTGCGCCATCGGCTCGACCCAGTGCTTTGAGAACGTGCCAATCATTTGGCGCTTGACGCTTGCCGGGTTCGACAGGGGCCCTAGCAAATTAAAGATCGTGCGTGTGCCGAGCTCAACGCGTGTCGGGCCGACATTCTTCATTGCGGGATGATGCGTTGGTGCAAACATAAAACCAATGCCGGCATCGCGAATACACATGCCCACCTGTTTTGAATTGAGTTCGATTCTAACGCCGAGGGCTTGCAAGACGTCGGCGGCGCCCGATTTCGATGACAGAGCGCGATTGCCGTGTTTGGCGACCGGCACGCCGGCCCCGGCGACGATGAATGCAGCGCATGTTGAAATGTTGAAGGAGCCTGATGCGTCGCCGCCTGTGCCGACGACATCAACGGCGTCCGCCGGCGCTTTCACGCCCAGCATCTTGGCCCGCATTGTCGTGACAGCGCCGGTGATCTCATCGACAGTTTCTCCGCGCACGCGGAGCGCCATCAAGAAGCCGCCCATCTGCGATGGGGTGGCTTCGCCAGACATCATACGGTCGAAAGCAACCGCAGCTTCCTCGCGCGTGAGGCTGGCACCGGTCGCGACCTTGGCGATGAGGGCTTTGAAATCGTCGGCCACTGCCAGCGCCTCAGGTTGCTGCGTGCAGGGCTGCCGCTTTGTGTGCGGGCGCTGAGCGCCGGCCGCGCTGCGTATTCCAGGCGGCGGCCATATCCAGAAAATTTTTCAACATCAGATGACCGTGTTCGGAGGCAATGCTCTCGGGATGGAATTGCACGCCGTGGACGGGCAGGCTGGTATGCATCAACCCCATCACCAAACCGTCGTCTGTTTCGGCATTGATCGTGAGATCGCGCGGCATGCTGGCACGTTCAACCACGAGCGAATGATATCGCGTTGCTTTCAGCGGTCCGTTAATGCCTCGGAAGACTCCGGTACCAGTGTGCTTAATCTCCGATACCTTGCCGTGGAGCGGTTTTGCGCGCACGACCTTGCCGCCAAAAGCTTGCCCAATCGCCTGGTGACCAAGACAGACACCTAGAATTGGAATGCTTTGCGCGGATTTGGTGATGAGGTCGAGACAAATCCCGGCCTCGTTAGGCGTACAGGGGCCGGGCGAAAGCACGATAGCCGCCGGCTCGAGCGCCATTACGTCTGCGACTGAAATTTTGTCGTTGCGATGCACGACAACATCGGCTCCGAGCCCGCCCAGATAATGGACTAGGTTGAAGGTGAAGCTGTCGTAATTGTCGATCAGGACGATCATGTTCCACCGCTTTGCCAAGGGTTTAAGGTGCGCCCTCAGGGGGGTCAAGGAGCCGGCCCTGGCGGTGGTTACTGTCCGCGTTTGGCCGTGCTGGCAAAGCGGCGTGCTTCCTCGGCCGCTCGAAACAAGGCCTTCGCCTTATTGATACATTCCTGCTGCTCGAAATCGGGCTCGCTGTCGGCGACGATCCCAGCGCCGGCCTGCACGTACATCTTCCCGTCTTTCACCAGTGCCGTGCGCAAAACGATGCAGGTGTCCATCTCGCCAGCGGCGGAGAAATATCCAACGCATCCGGCATAGAGGCCGCGTTTTTCCTTTTCCAATTCGTCGATAATCTGCATTGCGCGCACCTTTGGCGCACCCGAGACAGTTCCGGCCGGAAATCCCGCCGCAAGTGCGTCCAGAGCGTCGCGATTGCCCGCGAGCTTGCCTTCGACGTTTGATACGATGTGCATCACATGGCTGTAGCGCTCGACAAAAAATTGGTCGGTCACCTTTACGGTGCCGATTTCAGCGACGCGGCCAACGTCGTTGCGACCGAGATCAAGCAACATCAGGTGCTCGGCGCGCTCCTTTGGATCAGCCAGCAGTTCAGCTTCGAGGGCCTTGTCCTCGTGCGGCGTGACCCCACGATGGCGCGTGCCTGCGATTGGCCGAATAGTGACGCGATCGCCTGAAACCTTCACCAAAATCTCCGGGCTCGATCCTGCAACCGCAAACGCCCCGAAATCGAGAAAATAGAGATAGGGCGATGGATTGGTCCGCCTCAGCGCCCGATAGAGTGAAAAAGGCGGCAAGGTGAATGGCGCCTCGAACCGCTGGGCTAAAACGATTTGAAAAGCGTCGCCGGCAACAATGTATTCTTTCGCTTTACGCACCATGGCCTTGAATTCGTCGGGCGAGGTATTCGAGGTTGCAGGCACGTCGATTGGCCCTGCGTCTCGCTCGGTCATGGACTTGTCCAAAGGTCCGTCCAGGCTTTCGACGACGCGGGCGAGACGTTCGGTCGCGCGCGCGAGTGCAGATTTTGCATCAACAGACTTTTCCGGGCGCACCGGCGTCACGACCGTGATGGAATCCTTCACCGTGTCGAACACGACAATCAGCGTCGGACGAACCAATACGGCGTCGGGAATGCCAATCGGGTCGGGGTTGGGTGGCGGCAGGTCTTCCATCAGCCGCACTGTGTCGTAACCGAGATAGCCGAAGATGCCGGCGGACATCGGCGGCAGGCTGTCGGGCAGCGCGATCCGGCTTTCGGCGATCAACGTTCGCAGTGCTTGCAATGGTTGCTCGGGGCAGGGGACGAAGGCGTCCGCTTTTGTGCGTACCGTACGATTGATCTCAGCTTTGCGCCCGTTCGCACGAAAGATCAGATCCGGTTCAAGTCCGATGATCGAATAGCGAGCGCGCACAGCGCCACCCTCGACCGACTCGAGCAGGAAACTCATTGCCTTGCCGCCGCCGAGTTTCAAAAATGCGGAAACCGGTGTCTCGAGGTCGGCAACTAAAGTCGTCCACACCACTTGCGCCTCGCCGCGCCCATAGCGTGCGGCAAAGGCGGTTTCCGACGGCTCGATTTGCATGGGATCGATTTATTGTTGGGGGGTGCCGCCGATAACCTGGTTCAGCGCCGACGGGTTTACGGTGACGCCAAAATCATTCTCCAAACGCGAAATGTATTCACTGACGAGGTCTTCACCAAAAGAATTTTGTAAAGTTTCGGCGATCGCCTTGCTGTCGGGCGCGGCCGGGTCCGGTTGAGGATCCACCACGTCTGTCACGCGGAAGACGTAGCGTTCAGTGTCCTTGTTACCTTCGGCGGAAGCAGCCGCCCCTTTCGGGGTTCGGAAGACGAGTTCGACGACTTTTGGCGGAACAAAACCGCCCTGCTTGCCGCGCTGGAGGTCGGCGGCCGTCTCTATCTTGAGGCCGGCCTCGCTCGCGACCTGCGCAAATGGTGTCCCGGCTTTGAGTTTGCCGAGAATGTCGTCGGCTTTTGCTTGCAGCCGTTTGGCGATTTCGGTGTCGCGCCACCGCGCTTCGACCTGATCCTTCACCTCGTCGAGCGGCCGCTCTCGCGACGGTGTAATGTCGGTAACGTCGAAATAGAGATAGCCGCCCTTCGGCAGCTGCAGGGGATCGGTATCGATTCCGACATCGCTTGCAAAAGCAGCGCTGAGCACATTCGGCGTTTGCGGCACTCCGGGCACCGGCTTGCCATCCGGTCCACGTCCTGAGGCGTCGACCGCCTCAATCGTCGTTGCCTTCAGTCCAAGCTTTTTGGCGGCCTCGGCGAGGGTGGAGCCGGCAGCGCGCTCATCTTCGATCTTGTCCCGGAGGCTCGTAATTTCGTTGCGGGCCTGGCCTTCGGCGATCTCGGATTTAATTTGAGCGGCCATCTGTTCGTAGGTCTTCTCCTCGCCAGGCTCGATCTTGCCGACCTGAAGCAAAACCGTACCAAACCGGCCCTTCACCGGCGCGCTCGTTTCGCCCGATTTGAGCGCAAATGCGGCATCGGCGATGAGCGGATCGATGATGTCGGATTTTGTCACCGTGCCCAGATTGGTGTCGGATACGTTCATGCCACGCTCTTTGGCAATGTCGTCGAAAGTAGCGCCTTTGACGATGCGTTCACGTGCCGCCGCGGCTTCTTCGGCATTGGGAAACGCGATTTGACGCAGTTCGCGTTTCTCTGGTCTGCCGTAGCTGTCTTTGCGCTGCTCAAAATAAGCTTTTGCGTCGTCGTCTTTGACCGCGGCCACCTTGGCCAGATCAGCAGGCGAAAGCGGCAGCAGGGTAATCTTGCGATATTCGGGCGCGCGGAAAAGTGTTTTGCGCGAATCAAAATATGTGCTCAGCGCCTCCGGCGTCGCCGGCGGAATCTCGCCAGCCTGCGCGACGCCCAACGCGACATATTCGATGGCGCGCTTTTCATTCCGATACTGATTGATCGCCGCCACCGCGGTGGATGGCAGCTTCATGTCGCCGGTTATGCTCTGAGCGAGTTCCCGCCGCAACATCGTGCGGCGCTGCTCTTCGATGAAACGGCTTTCGTTGAACCCAGCCTGGCGGATGATTTGTTCGAACCGCGTACGATCGAATTGCCCGGTGGGACCACGGAATGCGGGATCCGTAGTAATGCGCTGCGCGATATCGGCGTCCGCGAGACCGAGCCGCAATTTTTTGGTCTGCTCATCAAGCGTCTTTTCGGCGATGAGCTGCCCCAAAAGTTGCCGGTCGAAACCCCGCGCACGCGCCTCGTCGGGGGTGATCGGCCGGCCGACCTGGCGGCCCAACTGTTGTAGACGCTCGTTATAGAACTGCCGGAACTGCTCGATCGAAATCTCGGTGCCGCCAATGGTTGCAACCGCATTTTGGCCAAAGCCGCGGAAAATGTCGCCGATCCCCCAGATGGCAAAACTGATCACGAGGAAGCCCATGACGGTCGCCATGAGGGCTTTGCCGAGCCAGGTCGAGGAGGCTTTGTGAAGACCGCGAAGCATGCGCGCGTTTTTCGTTGCTGACGATGATTGGTTGAGTGGATGACCGCGCCTGTCTAGCCCAAGCGCGGCGGCCGCACCATAGTGACCCGGCCAACTCCTTGCAACACAAGAAGGTTTAGCCTGCCCCGGGTCACGCTGGCGTTGCGCAAGCGGAACTGATAACCGCACGCGGAAAGGGATTTTTCGATGGCGGCCAAGATAACTCCGCTGGTCGCGGGCAACTGGAAAATGAACGGACTCTCCGCATCCCAAGGAGAGCTCGCCAAGATTATCTCCGGGGCAGGCAGCCTCGCGGGCAAAGCCGATCTGATGATTTGCCCTCCGGCGACCCTGATCGCCGCCTTTGCCGCTGCCGTTCGCGGCTCGGCGGTGGTTATTGGGGCGCAAGATTGCCATCCCGAGGCTTCCGGGGCGCACACGGGTGATGTCTCGGCCGAGATGCTCGCCGATGCCGGTGCGCGCGCCGTCATCGTGGGCCATTCGGAACGACGGGCCGATCATTATGAAACCGATGCGCAGGTTCGCGGTAAAGCTCAGGCCGCCTGGCGGGCCGGGTTGACCGCGATTGTCTGCGTCGGGGAGCGGCGCGCTGAGCGAGACGCCGGCAAGACGATCGACGTGGTCGGGCGCCAGCTGGGCGGCTCACTCCCGGACAAAGCCACCGCTACAAATCTCGTCGTCGCCTATGAGCCCGTATGGGCGATAGGCACAGGCCTTACGCCGACGTCCGCAGACGTTGCGGAAGTCCATGCCTTTTTGCGCAAAGGGCTGAGTGATCGCTTTGGCAGCGAAGGTGTGCGCATCCGAATTCTGTATGGCGGTTCCGTAAAACCGGGAAACGCCAAAGAGCTCCTGATGACCGCGGACGTGAACGGCGCCTTGGTCGGCGGAGCCAGCCTCAAGGCCGAGGATTTCCTCGGTATTGCGGCAGTTTACCGCTAGAGGCGGGAAGGGTGGAAAAGCGCCGGGCGATCGTGTAGAGACCGCGGCGAATTCCTATATGGACCAAATAACGCCGCCTGGGCGGAGAGCCGGGAGCGGCAAGGTTTGAACGGATAACTGGGCTAATGCAGCACGTCATTATCGTCATCCACCTGATGCTGGTTCTCGCCCTGATTGGGGTGGTCCTGTTGCAGCGCTCGGAGGGTGGCGGCCTCGGAATAGGGTCCGGTGGCGGCTTTATGACCAGCCGCGGGACCGCCAACGTGCTGACGCGGGCGACCGCAATCCTGGCCGGCCTGTTTTTCGTGACCAGTCTCATGCTGTCGATCCTCGCCGGGATCAACCGCAAGCCCAATTCGATCCTCCAAGGCAGCCAAGGCGGCCAAAGCGCACCAAGTGCACCGGGCGCGCCCGCCCCTCTCGGCAGCAGCGGCGGTGGGGGACTGCTCAACCAACTGCAAGGCAATACACCACCGGCGGCGCCGGCAGCGCCTGCTGCTCCTTCGGGACCGCAGGTGCCGCAGTCGAAATAAATCGCAACAAGGGGCCGGGGAAATCCGGCCCTTCTGCATTACGGACCGGGAATTGTGAAAGGTTTTGGAACCAAACCCGGAGAAAACATGCAAATTGCACCGCAAGTGTCTGGAATGCTGAAAAATTATCGATCTACACACAGGCGCAATGCGGCCCTGAGCTTTTCGCGCTCGTCGAATCAATTCGCGGAGGTTAGACGTTAGGTCCCATGGCGCGGTACATTTTCATAACCGGCGGCGTGGTCTCCTCACTCGGCAAGGGTCTTGCGTCGGCAGCGCTCGGCGCTCTCCTGCAGGCGCGCGGATACAAAGTCCGCCTCCGCAAACTGGACCCTTATCTCAACGTCGATCCGGGAACGATGTCGCCTTATCAGCATGGCGAAGTTTTCGTGACCGACGACGGCGCCGAAACGGATCTCGACCTCGGCCACTACGAACGCTTCACCGGTCGGCCGGCTACGCGACACGACAACATCACCACCGGACGCATCTATCAAGACATCCTCACGCGCGAGCGGCGCGGCGACTATCTCGGCGCAACGATTCAAGTGATCCCGCATGTCACCAACGCCATCAAGGATTTCATCCGCGAGGGCAACGAGGGTTTCGACTTTGTACTTTGTGAAATCGGCGGCACGGTCGGTGACATCGAGGGACTGCCGTTCTTCGAGGCGATCCGGCAATTGGGCAATGATTTACCGCGCCACCACGCTCTCTATATTCATCTCACGCTGATGCCCTTCATCCCAAGCGCCGGCGAGCTCAAGACGAAGCCGACGCAACATTCGGTGAAAGAGCTGCGCTCTATTGGCATCCAGCCAGATATTTTGCTTTGCCGTACCGACCGCCCGATTCCGGAAAGCGAACGACGCAAGCTCGCACTGTTCTGTAATGTGCGGGAAAGCGCCGTCATCGAGGCGCGAGATGTCGACAACATCTATGCGGTGCCGGAAGCATATTCCGCCGAGGGGCTGGATGCCGAAGTATTGGCAGCGTTTGGAGTTGAACCGCGCCAGGCGCCGGACCTAGAGCGATGGCGCCAGATCAATGAACGCGTACGCAATCCGGAAGGCGATGTCACCATCGCCATCGTTGGCAAATACACAGGCATGAAAGACGCCTACAAATCGCTGATCGAGGCGCTCTCGCATGGCGGTATTGCCAATAAAGTGAAAGTCAATCTCGACTGGATCGAGTCGGAAGTGTTCGAGAATGAGGACCCCGCTCCGTTCCTCGAACACGTCAATGGTATCTTGGTGCCCGGCGGGTTTGGTCAGCGCGGCGCGGAAGGAAAGATCAAAGCTGCGCGGTTCGCGCGTGAACGCCACGTACCTTATTTCGGTATCTGCTTCGGCATGCAGATGGCGGTCGTCGAAGCCGCGCGAAATTTGTGCGGTATCGAGCAGGCGAACTCCACTGAATTTGGCGCAACGACCGAGCCGGTCGTCGGCTTGATGACCGAATGGTTGAAAGGTAACGAACTCCAAAAGCGTACGGCGAGTGGCGATCTCGGAGGCACCATGCGGCTCGGCGCGTATGACGCTGTGCTGACGCGCGGCAGCCGCGTGTCGCAGATTTACGGTGCGACGGAAATTTCCGAACGCCACCGTCACCGTTACGAGGTCAATACCGGTTATAAAGGCCGGCTCGAGCAACGCGGCATGCGATTTTCCGGGATGTCGCCGGACGGGATCTTGCCGGAGATTATCGAATACGAAGACCATCCCTGGTTTATCGGCGTGCAATTTCACCCCGAACTGAAATCACGGCCGTTCGAACCACACCCGCTCTTTTCGTCTTTCATCGGCGCCGCAGTCGAGCAGAGCCGATTGGTGTAAGGGTCAGCGATGGCCCGCGGCCTTGATCATATCGTTCATGCGGTGCGTGATCTTGACGCCGCCGTGGATCTCTATCGTCGACTCGGGTTTCAGGTCGGTGCGCGTAACCGACATCCGCGCGCATGGGGAACACAGAACCACATCATCCAACTGCCCGGCACGTTCATTGAGCTACTGGCCCTCGTGGATGAATCGGAATCGAGCCTCACACTCCCAGCCGTTTTTCGTTCGGTGCCTTCAATCGCGATTTCCTTATCCGTGGACAGGGGCTATCGATGCTCGTGCTCGAAGGCCGCGGCGCAGCCGATGCTGATGCGTTTCGTGCGGCGGGGATCAGCGACTACGATCTTTTCGAGTTCGAACGCGAAGGCAAGCGGCCCAATGGCACCCCGGTCAAGCTCGCGTTCGCGCTTGCTTTTGCATCGTGTCCCGAAGCGGGCGACATCGGCTTCTTCACTAGCATGCAGCGTTACCCGGAAAATTTCTGGAATCCGTCCTTTCAAGTTCACGCCAATACAGCGAATGCGGTCGCTGGTGTGGTGTTGGTTGCGCAGGATCCGAACCGATATTCAAGCTTCCTTGCCGCGTTTGCGGGAGTGGCCAGCCAGTCGGACACAGGCGGCCTGACAATGAAAACACCGCGCGGCGACATTCAGGTGGTGACGCCGGATACGTTCACGCAGCGTTTTGGCGTGGCGCCGCCGGAAAGTGCACGCGGTGCGCGGTTGGCCGCGGTACGCTTTACTGTCGCAGATGCAAGCCTTCTCGATGCCGTGCCCGCGGAGGCCGGCATAGCCGGGCTTTATGCCGAGAACGCGACTGTTATCGGCCGGGACGACGCTATGGGCGCAATTCTGGTTTTCGAACCGTCCCGTTGACCGGAGGCCTGACCCGCTTCATGGTCCGGGCCGCGAGGATTTGAATCGTGGATCATAAGCCAAATTCCACCGTAGTGATTGGCAGTGCGCATTTTGGCAATAAATTGCCGTTGGCGCTGATCGCCGGGCCCTGCGTGCTTGAAAGCAAGGCACATGCTTTGGAAATGGCATCAGCGCTGAAAGAAATTGCCGGGCGTGTCGGCATCGGACTCGTTTACAAGACGTCATTCGACAAAGCCAATCGCACGTCGGCAAAGTCGGCACGCGGCATGGGGCTCGAACAAGCGTTGCCGATATTCGCGGAAATCCGCGACAAGCTGAAGTTGCCGGTGCTCACCGACGTCCATGAGCCTGGGCAATGTGAGCAGATAGCCAAGGTCGTCGATGTGTTGCAGATCCCGGCATTTCTCTGCCGGCAAACCGACCTGCTCGTCGCCGCCGCCAAAACCGGCAAGGCCGTCAACGTAAAAAAGGGTCAGTTCATGGCCCCGTGGGACATGCAGAACGTGATCGAAAAAATTACGGGTGCTGGTAATAGCAATGTGCTGGTGACCGAACGCGGGACTTCATTTGGCTATAACGCACTCGTGTCCGACATGCGGGCGCTTCCAATTCTCAAGCGTACCACGCATGCGCCGGTGATATTCGACGCAACTCACTCGGTGCAACAACCGGGCGGGCAGGGCACATCGTCCGGCGGAGAACGCGAGTTCGTTTCCGTGCTGGCGCGAGCGGCGGTCGCTGTGGGGGTCGCTGGCGTATTTATCGAGACTCATCAGGATCCTGACAAAGCGCCCTCGGACGGTCCCAACATGGTGCCGTTGAAGGATATGGAGCCACTGTTGCGCGTGCTGGTCGAATTCGACCAGCTGGCCAAGCGCTGACCGGCGAAGGCTTTCGTATCACATGGGGCGCGTCCTCAATCTCATGGCGTTCGTGATATTCGCGACGTCGCTGTTTATGCGCTCGGTCGATCCGGTCATTCCGCAGGTCGCAAGCGGATTACAGGTCGAGCCCACCACCGCCGCATTGCTATCGACCGGCTTCACATTGCCGTATGCGTTAGTTCAGCCAGTGCTAGGCGCGCTTGCAGACATGTTCAGCAAGGCGCGACTGATCGCTGTATGCATGCTGATCGGTGGTATCACCACGCTTGCCTGCGGGATGGTGACGAATTTCGAGACATTGATGAGCTTGCGCATCCTCGCGGGCATGACCGCCGGGGGAGTATTTCCGATCGCATTTGCACTCGTTGGCGACCGTGTTCCGGTCGCGCAGCGTCAGGTCGCATTTGGAAAACTATTGTTTGCAGCCATGAGCGGCAATCTCTTGGGCGCTTCAGGCGCCGGCGTCATCGGGGATCTGATTGGATGGCGCGGGGTATTCATTGTCACTGGCGCCATCGACCTGATTGCATTGGCCGTCGCTATTCCTGGCTTTCGCAGCATGGAAGACAAACCAGGACGATTCGATTTATCAACGCTGCTGCCAAATTACCGCGCGATCTTCAGCAATCCGATGGCGAAGTATTGCTTCGGTGCGGTCTTTATCGAAGCGATATTTTTGTTCGGGGTGTTTCCCTACATGGCAGTCCTGTTGAATGCTGAAGGTCACGCGCGCGCTTCAATTGCGGGAATTGTGCTTGCGGGTTTCGGTGTTGGTGGCGTCATCTACACATTTATGGTCGGCTGGCTGCTTGCTCGTTTTGGCGAACGAAGGCTCATGGCGGCGGGTGGCATGGCAATGGGCTTATGCCTCGTCGTGATAGCAGTTCGATTACCCTGGCCGGTCGAATTCGTGAATTTCATGGTCATGGGTTTTGGCTTTTATCTGCTTCACGGATGCATCCAGGTATATGTCACGGAATTGGCACCGTCAGCCCGCGGGTCGGCGACCGCCGGGCATTCTTTCTTCTTTTTCCTCGGCCAAGCGGTGGGCCCGGTCGTGTACGGCATCGGATTGGCGAGCGTTGGCTTTGCACCGGTATTGCTTGTCGGGGCGGCAGTGTTGACCATCACTGGCTGGACCTGCGCAATGCAGTTACGCCGGCACGTTCCGATGGTTTAGCCGCGGCCGCGGTAAGGCGCGACGCCCTGGTTGGGCATCCACACGTTATTAGGCAATTTTCCGCGCTGCCAAAACACGTCGATTGGCATGCCGCCGCGCGGATACCAATAACCACCGATGCGAAGCCACTTTGGTTTGAGCAGGGCGAAGAGTTTTTTTCCGATCGCAACGGTGCAATCCTCGTGAAAAGCGCCGGTGTTGCGGAAGCTGTTGAAGTAAAGCTTGAGCGACTTTGACTCGACCAAAAATTTCGCCGGGACATAGTCGATAACCAAATGCGCGAAGTCCGGTTGGCCGGTTATCGGGCAAAGAGTGGTGAATTCGGGCGCCGAGAAACGCGCGACATAATTCGTGTCCGCGTGGGGATTGGGCACGCGATCGAGGACCGCCTTGTCCGGCGATGCAGGGATTGGGCTTGGGCGTCCTAACTGTAGTCGTTTCATCGCCATAGGCTTTTATCGCACGATTTGCCCCCATTGGATGCCCGGTTCGTGCGGGGCATGACAAGGGGGTTGTCGATCCTGTAGAAGCCCCGCATCACAAGTCCGGATCCCGCCATGACCGCCATTATCGATATCATCGGCCGCGAAATCCTCGACAGCCGCGGCAACCCGACCGTTGAGGTCGACGTCATATTGGAGGACGGCTCGAAAGGCCGTGCGGCGGTTCCTTCCGGTGCATCCACCGGCGCGCACGAAGCGGTCGAGCTTCGCGACGGCGACATGGGACGATATGGCGGCAAAGGCGTGTCCGCAAAGCGGTCGATGCCGTGAATGGTGAAATCTTCGACGCGCTCGGCGGTATGGATGCCGACGCACAAGCGAAGATCGACGAGACGCTGATCAGCCTCGACGGTACGACAAACAAAGGCCGGCTGGGCGCAAACGCCATCCTTGGCGTTTCGCTGGCGGTCGCCAAAGCCGCGGCAGCTGCCAAAAAGGCGCCGCTTTATCGTTACGTCGGCGGCACCGCTGCGCGTGTGCTGCCTGTGCCGATGATGAATATCGTGAACGGCGGCGTACACGCCGACAACCCGATCGATTTTCAGGAATTTATGATTATGCCGGTGGGCGCACCGACCTTTGCCGAAGCGCTGCGTGCGGGTGCAGAAATCTTCCATACGCTCAAAAGCCAACTTAAAGCGGCAAACCTCAATACCAATGTTGGCGATGAGGGCGGTTTCGCTCCGAATTTAAAGTCTGCCGAGGCAGCACTTGATTTCGTAATGCAGGCAATCACGAAGGCCGGCTACACGCCGGGTGACGATGTGATGCTCGCGCTCGATTGCGCCGCGACTGAATTCTTCAAAGGCGGTGCCTACGTTTATGAAGGTGAGGGCAAGAAGCGATCGAAACAAGAACAGGCGATATATCTTGCCGACCTGATCGCGCGGTATCCGATCGCTTCGATCGAAGATGGGATGTCCGAAGACGACTGGGAGGGCTGGAAAATTCTCACGGATATGATCGGAGCAAAATGCCAACTAGTCGGCGATGATTTATTTGTCACAAATGTCATGCGGCTTGCCAAAGGAATTAAAGAGGGCATCGCCAATTCGATCCTGATCAAGGTCAATCAAATCGGCACGTTGACCGAGACACTTGCTGCGGTCGAAATGGCGCACAAGGCTGGCTATACCGCGGTAATGTCGCACCGATCCGGCGAAACCGAGGACTCGACAATCTCCGATCTGGCGGTCGCAACGAATTGCGGGCAGATCAAGACCGGCTCGCTTGCCCGTTCTGACCGTACCGCCAAATATAATCAGTTGCTGCGCATCGAGGAGGAGCTCGGTCCGCAAGCAAAATATGCCGGACGCGATGCGTTGAAATCGCGGCGTTAGCGGCGTTGAAATAGCCATCTTGCATTTGCCTGCGAATTTGCAGCAAATTGCGAATGAAAACCGAACGCGAGAAGTTGCCATGGACCAGACAACTACACCGTCCTACCTACGATCGCCGCCGCGCGTCCGATCGCCTGGCAAGCTTCATCGTCCAGTCGATCGACTCCGCCCGGGCAGTCGAGAAACCATTTTTCCATCTCGAATTCGATCGCGTTTTTCCGGACGACACCTATGCTCAGATTTTGGCGTTGATGCCGCAATCCGCCGACTATCGCCCCATGCACGGCCGCAGCAAGGGGCAAGATCTCGAAGATGGCACGCACACTCGTGTGAAAATTGATTTGTTCCCTGAATATATCCGCAACCTTCCGCCAGAAAAGCGAGCATTCTGGGATATCGTTGGACGCGCGCTTATGCTCCGATCCGGTCAAGCAAGCTTTCATTCGGCGGCTGGCTTCTGGATTGTCGAAGCGTTTTGGCGACGAATTCGCCAAGGTCGGCATGTATCCAATTCCGATCCTCACCCGCGACATTCCCGGCTATCTGATAACGCCACACACCGACACCCGTTGGAAGGGGATCACTGTTCAGCTTTACCTGCCAAAGGACGATGCCAACACGGACATCGGTACCATTTTCCATGAAAAGCTCGCCGATGGTTCGCTGCCGAAAAGGTCGCAGATGCGATTTGCACCAAACTACCGGTTATGCGTTTGCGGTTGGCGACGACACCTGGCACTCCGCTGACCCGGTGCATAACGGCGTGAACACGCGCGATTCGATCCTGTTGACGTATTTCGTGGACCAAGGTCTGCTGAAAATCCTCCGCAATCGTGGCAAGCGGCTCGGAAATTTCGTTCTCAACGAGTTTCGGCACCGGATTTAGTGCCGCATTAAAGACGCTTTAACTGGCTTGCAGCATTGTCGCGAACCATGGTCTCCCATCGGCACCGCCGCACCATCCTGACTGTGCTTGGGCTCTATGTCTTCGCAGCGTTGTTCATCGGCTATTTTGGCATGCATGCCTTCAGCGGAGATCGTGGACTTCGTGCGCAGCAGGACCTTGAGCAGCAACTTACGGCGATGAAGGGCGAACTGGCCGGACTCAAAGCTGAACGGGCACATTGGGAGCGCAAGGTTTCACTGCTCCGTGCCGATGGTATCGATCCGGACATGCTGGACGAGCGTGCCCGAGCACTTGTCGGGTATATCGACCCGCACGATCTGGTCCTGTTGGTGCGGCCACACTAGTCGCCGCTCGCGCTCCGAGACGTTATCCACCGGTTGGCTTGAAATTTTCGGCCAATTTCACCGTCTTTTCCGCAATTTCGCGCAGCGCTGTCGCGCTTCCGCCGCCGGGCGATTTAAGCTATGGGGGGCTTGGAAGCCCACCGACGCCCAGTCACAATTGCCGGACGCTTTCGCAGGGAGTGCCAATGGCGGTCGCCCAAAAAAATCCGAGCGCCGAGCCCAAAACCGTCGCCGATTTCAGCAAGGAACAGGAACTTTCAGCCTATCGGACGATGTTGACCATCCGCCGCTTCGAGGAGAAGGCCGGGCAGATGTACGGCATGGGGCTGATTGGCGGTTTTTGCCACCTCTATATTGGCCAGGAAGCCGTCGTCGTCGGCATGCAGATGGCGCTTCACGAGGGCGATCAGGTGATCACGGGGTATCGCGATCACGGCCACATGATCGCGACGGGCATGGACCCGAAGGGCGTCATGGCCGAACTCACCGGCCGTGCACACGGTTATTCCAAGGGCAAGGGTGGCTCCATGCACATGTTCAGCGTGGAGAAGGGCTTTTACGGTGGGCACGGTATCGTGGGCGCCCAGGTGCCGCTCGGGACCGGCCTCGCGTTTGCGAACCACTATCGCGGCAACAACAACATCACTATCGCTTATTTCGGCGACGGCGCTGCCAACCAGGGTCAGGTGTACGAGAGCTTCAACATGGCGGAGCTGTGGAAGCTGCCGGTGATTTATGTGATCGAGAACAACCGCTATGCCATGGGCACGGCGATCAACCGTGCTTCGGCGGAGGTGAACCTTTCCCGGCGTGGGCTCTCGTTTAATATTCCTGGCGATCAAGTTGATGGAATGGACGTACGTGCCGTGAAGGCGGCTGGCGAAAAAGCCGCCGACTGGTGCCGTGCCGGCAAGGGCCCCTACATTCTTGAGATGCTCACCTATCGCTATCGCGGGCATTCCATGTCGGACCCGGCAAAATATCGAACTCGCGAAGAAGTCGATGAAGTGCGCACACACCACGATCCCATAGATATGGCGCGCCATCGCATTCTTGAAAAGAAATTTGCCAGCGAAGACGCCCTCAAAAAAATCGACGGTGAAGTGCGTGACCTGATCAGCCAGGCGGCGGAATTTGCCACACACGATCCGGAACCGGACGTGTCTGAACTTTACACGAACGTTTATCGCTAATCCTGTTGTCTGGAAAACTATAAAAAGCCATGCCGACCGAAGTCCTCATGCCCGCACTGTCGCCCACGATGGAAAAGGGCAACCTTGCGAAATGGCTCAAAAAAGAAGGGGATCAGGTCAAGTCGGGTGATGTGATTGCCGAGATCGAGACCGACAAGGCGACAATGGAAGTTGAGGCCGCAGATGAGGGCACGTTAGGAAAAATTTTGGTACCGGAAGGGACTGCCGACGTTGCTGTGAATACTCCGATCGCTGTGATCCTCGGTGAAGGCGAAGATAAGGGTTCGATCAAGGCGACGAAGCCTGCGCAGCAGCAGAAAGTGGTGGAGTCGGCGCCGCCTGTAAGCGCGCCGAAACCGCAGGCCAAAACACCAGATACGCCGGTTTCGAAACCGGGCAAAACGCCTGAGCCGCCTGCACCGCAGGCCGCGAATGATCCCGACATCCCCGAAGGCACCGAAATGGTCACCATGACCATGCGCGAAGCCTTGCGCGACGCCATGGCCGAGGAGATGCGCCGCGACAAGGATGTTTTCGTGATGGGCGAAGAGGTGGCCGAATATCAAGGCGCGTACAAAGTGACGCAGGGCCTGTTGCAGGAATTCGGCGCAAAGCGCGTGATCGATACGCCGATTACCGAGCATGGTTTTGCTGGTCTGGGTATTGGCGCAGCGCTAGCGGGATTAAAGCCAGTCGTCGAATTCATGACCTTCAATTTCGCGATGCAGGCCATGGACCAGCTCATCAATTCCGCGGCGAAGACGCTGTATATGTCCGGCGGACAGATGGGCTGCCAAATTGTGTTTCGTGGACCCAATGGCGCCGCCGCGCGCGTCGGCGCTCAACATAGTCAGGATTATTCGGCCTGGTACTCGCATATTCCAGGACTGAAGGTGATCGCGCCCTCGACGGCTGCGGATGCCAAAGGGTTGCTCAAAGCGGCTATTCGTGATCCGAACCCTGTCATTTTTCTGGAAAATGAAATTCTTTACGGACATTCGTCGCCGGTGCCGAAACTCGATGATTTTGTCTTGCCGATCGGCAAGGCAAAGATCGCGCGCGCCGGCAACGATGTGACGATTATCGCGTGGTCGATGGGAATGAGTTATGCGCTCAAAGCCGCCGAGGAATTGGCGGCGGCCGGCATCGACGCCGAGGTGATCGATCTGCGCACGCTCAAGCCGATGGATACTGAAACAATTATTGCATCCGTTCAAAAGACTGCGCGGGCAGTGACCGTCGAAGAAGGCTGGCAGCAGTCGGGCGTGGGAGCCGAAATTGCAGCGCGCATTGCAGAACATGCCTTTGACTATCTCGATGCCCCCGTGATGCGTGTATCCGGCAAGGATGTGCCAATGCCTTACGCCGCCAACCTCGAAAAATTGGCGCTGCCGTCGGTTGCCGAAGTGGTCGAGGCCGCCAAGGCCGTTTGCTACCGGTAGGCCAGGCGATGCCCACCAACATTTTCATGCCGGCGCTGTCGCCCACGATGGAAAAGGGCAACCTCGCGCGTTGGCTGAAGAAAGAGGGCGACAAGGTCAAATCGGGCGACGTGATCGCCGAGATCGAGACCGACAAGGCCACAATGGAATACGAAGCCGTCGATGATGGCACGCTCGCCAAGATCGTTGTTCCTGAAGGCACTCAGGACGTCGCTGTCAATTCACTGATCGCGGTGCTGGCTAATGAAGGTGAAGACGTGAAGGCCGCAGCAGGCAGCGCAAAAAGCGCACCCGCAGCCGCACCGAAATCACCGGATACACCAAAGGCTCAATCTGCACCGGCGAGAGCCGCGGCGGCGGCCCCACCTCCGCAAGCGTCGGCGAAAACGGCGTTGCCGCAGGTTGTCCAGGCGACACCGGCGAGCGGCGCCAATCGCATTTTCTCGTCCCCGCTCGCGAGGCGGCTCGCAAAAGAAGCAGGCCTCGATCTCAATCGCGTGCAAGGCTCGGGTCCGCATGGTCGCGTGATCGCGCGCGACATCGAGGATGCGAAATCGGGCAGGGCGTTGCGCGGCCCCGCCGCGGCGCCGTCAACGAGCGCCGGTGCGGCGGCGATCGCGCCCGCGATGTCGGACCAGCAGATTCGCTCGCTGTACGAAGACGGCGCCTATGATTTCGTCCCGCACGACAATATGCGCCGCACGATTGCGCAAAGATTGACTACTTCGACCCAGTCCATCCCACACTTCTACGTTACGGTGGACTGCGATATCGGGCGAATCTTGGCTGCTCGGGAGGAAATCAACGCATCTGCACCCAAGGACAAGGACGGCAAGCCCGCCTACAAGCTCTCGGTCAATGATTTTGTCATCAAGGCGCTCGCGCTCGCATTGCAACGAATTCCCGACGCGAATGTGAGCTGGACGGAATCCGGCGTGCTCAAACACAAACATTCCGATATTTCAGTTGCTGTGGCGTTGCCGGGCGGGCTGATCACGCCGATCATCCGCAACGCCGAGAGCAAATCGCTTTCTGCAATCTCCAACGAGATGCGCGATCTTGCTGCTCGCGCTCGAGCGCGCAAACTTAAGCCGCATGAATATCAAGGCGGCACCTCGTCCGTATCGAACCTGGGCATGTACGGCATCAAGGACTTTACCGCGGTGATCAACCCGCCACAGTCGACAATTCTTGCCGTCGGCGCCGGCGAAGAACGCGCGGTGGCGCGTAAGGGTCAGATCGTGCCCGCCATGATCATGAGCGTAACGCTGTCCTGCGATCATCGGACTGTCGATGGTGCGCTCGGCGCCGAACTTGTAGGCGCGTTCAAGGCGCTGATCGAAAATCCGGTGATGATGGTCGTTTAACGGTCACTCCGGGCCGCCGCCGCGGCGGGCCCGGAACGACCAACATGCAGATCCTATGATGCCTTCGGTGCGGCTACGGGGGTAAGTCCCTTTGCCTTGAAGACGGCAGCAGCTTCAGGCGTATGAAGGAACTTGATCAGTGCATTGCCGCCTTCCGTCTGCTTGGAGTCTTTCCCGATCCCTGCCGAATAGAGCGTGACGTTGTTCAGGTCGCCCGGCGGCGCGCCAATCACATCTACGCCAGCGACAGACATCACTTCGGGCTCTTGTTGAATCGCGAGATCAGCCTCGCCTGCGACAACAAGATTAGCAGAGTTTCCGCTCGGAGGAGGGTGTTTGGTCTTGGTCTTCATCTGATCGGCGATGCCCATACGGTCGAGGCTCTTTGCGAAGAATACACCGCTCGCGCCACCAGACGCGGGGTCGGAGTAGGCAATTGCTTTGGCATCGAGCAAAGTTTTCTTATACGCGTCAGGCGTCGAAATATCGGGTTTGGGCGAACCCTTCTTCACGACCACCGCCATGCCTGAACTGGCAAAGGTCGCATCGGAACCGGCTGTTGCGCTGCCATCCTTGGTCAGCGCATCAAGACTTTGTTTGGTTAGCACCATCAGGTCGGCGGTTTCCCCGGCCTGTACCCGCTTCACCAGTATGGCGGCTGTCGCCCAGGTAATGTTGAGCTTGTGGCCGGTTGCTTTTTCAAATTGTGGCGCGAGCTCTTCAAGGGCGGATTGCACGCCGATAGTGCTGAAAACTTTGACTTCGGCGGCTGCCGCGAAGCTGCTTTGCGCGAGCAGAAGGGCTGCGGCTGCCACAAGACTCCGGGTGCTCTTGATCATGACGTTTCCTCGGGTTGAACGTTATTATTGGCGAACTTGCGGGGAATTAGATTCCTGAACATCCTGATATTCAATGGGGATGCCGGTTGATCGGCGCGCTTGGCTGTGAGACATGGAGGGCATCGATTGTGCGGTAACTGTGGAGTCCCGCGTGGCCGACACTTCATTTGACGTCCTCATCATCGGCTCCGGCCCGGGCGGCTATGTCACCGCCATCCGCGCCGCACAACTCGGCTTCAAGACCGCAATCGTCGAGCGGGATTACCTTGGTGGCATCTGCCTGAACTGGGGCTGTATACCGACCAAGGCGCTGCTCCGCTCGGCGGAAATATTCCACTACATGCAACACGCGAAGGATTACGGTCTGAAGGCCGACAATGTCGCCTATGACCCCAAAGCCGTCGTGCAGCGCTCGCGGGCCGTTTCGAAACGGCTCAACGACGGCGTCGGCTTCTTGATGAAGAAGAACAAGGTGTCGATCATTTGGGGCGAAGCGTCGATCGACGCACCGGGCAAAGTCAACGTGAAAGCGTCAAAGAATGAGGCGCCGAAGGGCGCGCTCGGCGCAGGGCAATATCAGGCCAAGCACATCATTATTGCTACCGGTGCGCGCCCGCGCGTCTTGCCGGGGATTGAACCCGACAAAAAACTGGTGTGGACCTATTTCGAGGCGATGGCTCCCGACCGTATTCCAAAATCGTTATTGGTCATCGGTTCCGGGGCAATCGGCATCGAGTTTGCCTCGTTCTACCGCACACTCGGCTCCGAAGTGACTGTGGTGGAAGTGTTGCCACAAATCCTGCCGGTCGAAGACCAGGAAATTCAGACGTTCGCACGCAAGAGTTTTGAGAAGCAGGGAATCAAGATCCTCACGAATGCGAAGGTGACCAAGCTCGACAGGAAGAGCGACAGCGTTACGGCGACCATCGAGGAAGGTGGCAAGTCGCAGACAATTTCGGCGGAGCGCGTTATTTCGGCGGTCGGAGTCGTCGGAAATATCGAAAATCTCGGCCTTGAAAAACTCGGTGTAAAGACGGACCGCGGCATCATTGTTGTCGACCAATTCAACAAAACGAACGTCCCCGGCATCTACGCCATCGGCGACGTGGCCGGCCCGCCTATGCTCGCACACAAGGCCGAGCATGAAGGCGTTATCTGTATCGAGGCAATCAAAGGCCTCAATCCGCATCCGATGAATAAAGCGATGATTCCGGGCTGCACATATTGCTCTCCGCAGGTCGCCTCAGTCGGCCTGACGGAGCAGGCGGCAAAGGAGAAAAAGCTCGACATCCGCGTGGGGCGGTTTCCCTTCGTTGGCAATGGCAAGGCGATTGCGCTCGGCGAAGATCAGGGGCTCGTCAAGGTTATCTTTGATAAGAAGACCGGGCAGTTGCTGGGGGCCCACATGGTCGGCGCCGAAGTAACCGAGCTAATCCAGGGTTATGTCGTCGCGATGAACCTGGAAACGACCGAAGAAGAGCTGATGCACACGGTGTTCCCACATCCGACTTTGTCGGAAATGATGAAGGAAGCGGTGCTTGATGCATATGGTCGCGTACTGAATATGTGACGCTAACTGCGCGAGGAGCGTGTCATGGCCAAGTTTGCAAATATTCTTGAAACAATTGGGCGCACGCCTGTCGTAAAGATCAACAAGCTGGCGCCGAAAGGCATCGACTTGTTCGTTAAGATCGAGGCCTTCAATCCGCTCGGATCGGTCAAGGACCGCCTGGCGCTTGGCGTCATCGAAGCCGCAGAAAAATCCGGAGAGCTCAAGCCCGGACAGACGGTGATCGAAGCGACTTCCGGCAATACCGGGATCGGGCTCGCGATGGTTTGCGCGGCAAAGGGCTATCCGCTTGTCGTTACGATGGCGGAAACATTCAGTGTCGAGCGCCGCAAGCTGATGCGCTTTCTCGGCGCGAAAGTTGTACTGACGCCGGCGGCTGAACGCGGCATGGGAATGGTGAATAAGGCAACCGAACTTGCCAAAACGCACGGCTGGTTTCTGACGCGTCAATTTGAGAATGAAGCCAATCCTGACATGCATTCGCGCACGACGGCGCGCGAGATCATTGATGATTTCAAAGGAGCGAAGCTTGACTATTGGGTGACCGGCTTCGGCACAGGAGGCACGCTCAAAGGCGTTGCGCGCGTGCTGTCAAAGGAAAGGCCGGACACGAAGATCGTGGTTTGCGAGCCGGTTGATGCGCCAATGCTCTCTAGCGGCTCTAAACAAGAGCGGAATCCCGATGGCTCGCCGGCAAAGTCGAACCCGGCATTCAAGCCGCATCCGATGCAGGGCTGGAGCCCTGACTTCATCCCGAAGATCACCGGAGACGCCGTCGACATGGGCGTGATCAGCCGGATCATTACGATTGCGGCGCCCGATGCGATGAAGTGGAGTCGCGAGCTGGCCCAGAAGGAAGGCATCTTCGTCGGCATCACGGCGGGGGCAACATTCGCCGGCGCGCTCGAGGTCTGTAAGTCCGCGGCGCCAGGTTCGACTGTCTTGTGCATGCTGCCGGACACCGGGGAGCGTTATCTGTCGACGCCGTTATTTGCTGACGTTGGTGTGGACATGAATGAGGACGAGCTTAAGATTTCGAATTCGACACCAAATCATCGGATGCCGCCGAAGGCGGCGTAAGCTGCAGGGAGCAGACGCATGGGCATTCTGGCCTGGATCGTTGTCGGCCTTGTCGCCGGCTGGCTCGCAACGCAACTCCTGGGCGGGCGCGGCGGTTTGTTCTACAATCTCGCGGTTGGTCTCGTGGGCGCCATTGTCGGCGGATTTTTGTTCGAAAAGATGCGGCTGGAGGTCATGCCGGATTTCTGGGGCAATCTGATCACCGCGACCATCGGAGCGATCGTTTTCCTGCTGATATGGCGCGCAATACGAAGGGCCTGAGCCCAAGCCTTGCGGCGATGCAGCGGCAGCCGTAAGTAGGGGCCATGGCGGTCGTCCTTGACCTTGTGAACAACCCGCGCCCGCGACATCCGGAAAAGGCACGCAGGCCGGATTCAGCCGTGCTTGCGAAGCCGGCATGGATTCGCGTCAAAGCGCCCGTCTCGCCAGGCTATTTTGCCACGCAGAAGATCATGCGTGACAACGGCCTGCACACCGTGTGCGAAGAGGCGGGTTGCCCGAATATCGGTGAATGCTGGGAAAAGAAGCACGCCACTTTCATGATCATGGGTGACACATGCACGCGCGCCTGTGCTTTCTGCAATGTAAAGACCGGGCTGCCGGGTGAACTGGATCGTAACGAACCGGAGAATGTCGCCGAAGCAACTGCCAAACTCGGCCTCGCTCATATCGTTGTCACCTCGGTCGACCGCGATGATCTGGCGGACGGTGGGGCGCGGCACTTCGCCGACACTATTCGCGCGATCCGTGCACGATGCCCACAAACGACAATCGAGGTGCTGACCCCGGACTTTCTGCGCAAAGATGGGGCTTTGGAAATCGTCGTCGAGGCACAGCCAGATGTTTTCAATCACAATCTGGAAACCGTGCCGTCGCTTTATCTCTCGGTGCGGCCGGGCGCGCGATATTTCCACTCGCTCCGCCTATTACAGCGGGTGAAAGAACTTGCCCCGACGATATTCACAAAATCGGGGATCATGGTCGGGCTTGGCGAAGAGCGAAATGAAGTATTGCAGGTCATGGACGACTTGCGTTCTGCCAATGTCGATTTTCTCACCGTTGGCCAATATCTCCAGCCCACCCGCAAGCATCACGAGGTGAAGCGCTTTGTTCCACCTGACGAGTTCAAGGGTCTTGAAGCGATTGCCTACACCAAGGGCTTCCTAATGGTGGCGGCTTCACCCCTGACGCGTTCGTCGCACCACGCCGGCGAAGACTTCGCGCGCCTTAAGGCGGTGCGCGCCGCCATCGCCTGACAATCAATGCCGC
Organism: uncultured Alphaproteobacteria bacterium; assembly: GCA_963820805.1. GTDB lineage: Bacteria > Pseudomonadota > Alphaproteobacteria > Rhizobiales > Xanthobacteraceae > Pseudolabrys. Next base: position 137,862 of record CAWGBH010000009.1, on the reverse strand, counting down.
AATTCTCGACGAAGCGTCGCGTTCGCCACGCCGCCACCGATATGTTCGATCTGGTGGCTGACGTCGATAAATATCCACTGTTTGTCCCGTTATGCAGCGCCCTGACGGTAAAGAGCCGCGTGGACAAAGGTGACGGCACAACGGTGCTGGTAGCGGATATGACCGTTGCCTACAAAATTATTCGGGAGACCTTCACAAGTCGCGTCACGCTCGATCGGCCCAACCTGAAGATTGTCGTCGAATATTTGAACGGACCTTTCAAGCGCATGCAAAATCGCTGGAGTTTCCACCCGACCGGCGAACATGCAAGTGACGTTGAATTCTTTATCGATTATGAATTTAAAAGCCGCACCTTGGCGATGTTGATGGGTGCGATGTTCGATGCGGCGTTTCGCCGTTTTGCGGTTGCGTTCGAGCAGCGCGCCGATGAGGTCTATGGCGCAGCCCGAACGAGTTGATGCTTGACAGAGGGCTTCCGGCAGATAGCGTCCCGCTCAATGGATCGGGTGATTCCGATTCGAAACGCCGGCAAGACAATCTGCGATGGCGAGCCCCGCAATTAAGCAACCGCCGGCTCTCGACGATGCGGTTGCAGCCTATCGGACTGGACGATTCTCCGAAGCAGAAGAGATTTGTCAGCAGATCGTTGCCGCGCGTCGCGACTTTTTCGATGCGCTCTACGTTCTCGCTGTCGTAGAGTCTGCGTTAGGCAAATACAACGCGGCCCTGAAACATTACGACCTCGCCCTCGCGTTGCAGCCGCAGCACGCCGAAGCGCTCTCCAATCGTGGCAATACACTTAAGGCGTTGAATCGGTTCGAGGAGGCGCTCGACAGTTATGATCGTGCACTGGTCGTGCAACCAAATTATGCTTCCGCTCTCACCAATCGAGGCGCGGTTTTATTTGACCTAAAGCGCTACGACGATGCGCTCGCGAGCTACGATCGCGCGCTCGCGCTGCGTCCGGATGATGCGGGAGCGATCTATAATCGTGCCGGCACATTGCATGCTCTCAAGCGGTTCGATGAGGCGATAGCAAGCTACGATCGCGCAATCGTTCTGCGTCCTGATTTTGCCGAAGCGCATGCAAATCGGGGAAATACGCTGAACGAGTTGTCCCGGTTCGGCCAGGCCCTTGAAAGTTTTGACCGCGCCATTGCTTTGCGACCGAGCCTAGTCGAGGCGCTTAGCAATCGCGGCAATACGCTGAACAAGCTGAAGCGGTTCAATGAGGCGCTCGAGAGTTATGAACGCGCGCTCGAACTGCAGCCGGATCACGCAGGTGCCCACTATAACCGCGGCACGACGCTGCTTGAATTGAAGAGATATGACGAGGCGGTGGGGTGCTTTGACCGCGCGATTGCCTTGCAACCGAATTATCCCGAAGCATTTTCAAATCGGGGTGCTGCCCTCTGTGAACTGGGGCGGCGCCGAGAGGCGCTGGATAATTACGATAGGGCGATCGCCTTGCAGCCGGACTATCCGGAGGCCCATTGGAATGCGGCCTCGCTTCGGCTTCTCACGGGCGATTTCTCCCGCGGCTGGGCTGAATACGAGTGGCGGTGGAAATATGAGGCGATGGCGATTGCCCGGCGGAACTTTGTTCAGCCGCAGTGGCGGGGCGAAGCAATCGAAGGCAAGACCATCCTTCTCCATTCTGAGCAGGGTCTGGGCGACGCAATTCAATTCTCTCGTTACGCCCCACTGGTCGCCCGGCTTGGTGTCCGGGTCATTCTCGAAGTCGACAAAAGGCTGAAAGAGTTGATGGCGAGCCTTGCGGGCGTGACGCAAGTGATTTCCGTTGGCGACGCCCTTCCAGATTTCGACTTGCACTGTCCATTGCTGAGCCTGCCGCTTGCATTCGGTACGGAGCTCGCGACAATTCCCGCGGAAATTCCCTATCTGCATGCCGCGCCGAAAAAAGTGGTCGAATGGCGTGCGCGCCTTGGAGAAAAGCACCAATTTCGGGTCGGGATCGTCTGGTCGGGAAATCCTAATCACAAACGCGACCAAATCCGATCGATAGACCTCGGTGCGTTCCTGCCGCTTCTGGAGTCCGGAGCAACGCTCATCAGCGTGCAGAAGGATATTCGACCCTCGGACGCGACGGTGTTATCCGAGCACTCTGACATTTATCAGTGTGGCGACGGGCTTGCGGATTTTTCGGATACAGCGGCACTTCTGTCCAATCTCGACCTGATTATCTCGGTCGATACCAGCATTGCCCATCTTGCTGGCGCACTGGGCCGCCCCGTCTGGATTTTGCTGCCATATTTGCCGGATTGGCGGTGGCTTCTGGATCGCAATACTAGCCCTTGGTATCCGAGCGCCCGTCTTTATCGGCAAAACGAAACGCGAGACTGGGCTGGCGTCATAACAACGGTCGGTAACGATCTTCGGAAAATAGTCGGAAGTCCTTGATCGAAAAAAGACTGGCCCCGAAGTGTGCGCTCCGGGGCCAGTCGTGAAAATCTATGAATCGATCAGGTGCGCGTGCGCGCACGAATCTGGAAGCTGTCGAAGCCGAGTTCTGCCACCTGCAACCAGGCATAGGCGTCGTTACGATAGGGGACGAGGCTTTCGTACAATTTCTTGAAGTGCGGATTGGTCTTGGAGAGGCCGTCGTAGGTCTCGTTAGCGGCCTTGTAACAATCCTCCAGAACCGGCTGTGGAAAGGCGCGCAATATCGCGCCGCTAGCCACCAGCCGCTTCATGGCGGGCGGATTGACGTAATCATATTTGGCGAGCGTCCAAACCCAGGCGTCGTTCGATGCGGTGATGATGGCTGACTGATAGTTCTTGGGCAGCTCGTTCCACTTCGCGATATTCATGATGTTGTGGGCCTGACCGCAGCCTTCCCACCATCCGGGATAGTAGTAGTACTTGGCGATTTTGGCGAAGCCTAGCTTTTCGTCGTCGTAAGGCCCGACCCATTCGGCAGCATCGATGGTCCCTTTCTCCAGCGCCGGATAAATGTCGCCTGCCGCGAGCTGCTGCGGCACGCAGCCGAGCTTCTGCAAAATTGTGCCGGCAAACCCGCCGACGCGGAATTTCAATCCTTTAATGTCGTCAGTGGTGTTGATCTCCTTCCGGAACCAGCCACCCATCTGAGCGCCGGTGTTGGCCGCCGCAAAGCCGATGCAGTTGAAGTCCTTGAGCACACCGTTGAGCAGTTCTTCGCCGCCACCAAACCGGATCCAGGAAATCATCTGCCGTGTGTTGAGTCCGAACGGCAGGGCCGTGCCGAATGTAAAGGCCGCGTTTTTACCAAAGTAATAGTATAGGGCGGTATTGCCCATTTCGACCGTGCCGTTGCCAACCGCGTCGAGTACTTGCAAGCCGGGCACAATTTCACCCGCGGCAAATACCTGCACCTGAAATTTATTGTCGGTGATCTCGGCGATCCGCTTTGCGAAATATTCGCAGCCGCCATAAAGCGTATCGAGCGACTTCGGCCAGCTTGCGGTGAGCCGCCATTTTATTTCGGGCGACGATTGGGCGATGGCGGGCGCGGCGACAGCCGACGCGACAAGCCCGCCGCTGGCGGCTTGCAGAAATTGACGACGTTTCATGACGTTTCCCCTCGTTGACGCCGGTCCGCCGACCGAAGGAGGTTGTACGCATGAATGTTCGAAGCTCGCCTCGCAGCGGCGGCCGACCAGATAATCTTACGCCAAAGCGGGCAAAGCAAAAGCCCTCAAGTTGTCCTTCGGAGTGCGGTGCAGCAGAACAGGTCAGGCAAAATTGTCGCAACAGATCGCGGACCAAAATGCTGGTCGGAGTTGCGCCGGGAGTGGCGTGGCGCATCCCCGCGAGGCGGCAGGAATTTAGCCCCTGGGGATGTTCGCGCCTTTTGCTGGAGGCTTCAATAATTCTTTTCTGAGTGCTTCGTAGCAAGCATTGCGGGCCGGCTCGTTCTCGATCGCATTACATTTTTCAAAACTCGGGCTGCCCACAAACCATATCGCCGCAATAAAAAACGCTAAACACAACACGAGCAATGCAGACCTGATCGCGAATTGATCGGCCAGTTCCTCCGGCGATTTTCGTCGGAGAAAATCGTGTGCATCAATGTCTGTGTCGAAATCCCATGGGGAAACCGGCATGGCACACTCCAGTCATCCTATGGCGGCGTGAGGACGCGTGGCGCTGTCAAACGCGAGCCATTACGAATTTCGCCGTTGAAGTGCGAAAGCCCAATAATGGAGCCGATCAGCGCAATGAGCAGAAAGAGCTTCAGGTATTGGAGAAAAAGGCCAGTCATCGAAGTCACTCGGTTCTCGGGAAGCCCGTCTGGCTTCTGCGACCTATATCTGTGTGCCGCGGCATAGGAATTCGATTTGGAAATTGGTGCCGCCCCATAAGGACGTCATAAAGGACTTTTTGAGCCTCAAATGTTAAGCTGTAAGCCCTTTCAAAAGATCGCCGTGCCAGCGCTTTTTGGGCGGTACGGCGTGAAAAACTCTGGACTCAAGCTCACATGCGGCTTCGAACGCGCAGCGAAGACGAGGATTTTCGATTCGAGCGAGTTGTCGGCGGATGACCACGCCACGGTTCGGTCTGGTTTTGTCGGCAATCGCATCACAGAGTTCGAGGCTAGTTCGCGTGAAAAATGCGAACGTTTTCCTTGGCCGTCCGCTGAGAGGCGAATCTAGCTCTTGAGCCTCGATCATAACGGCAGTCCGATCATCACGCCCCAATGTGACCGCGAAACGCAATATCGCTAACAGCCATCCATTAACCTTTCCCGCCGGGTTTTCACCGCGTAGCGCTTCGCTCATCGACGAAATTCCTGCGGTAGGATGACGATCTAACCGGCCACGGCGTCCTGGAGGGTGCCGACTTCTGCCGTGCAGAGTGACCCGATCATGTAGTCGGAATACGCGTCACATATTCGCTCAAGGGTAGCCGCGACGGCGGAGCGGGACGGTTCGCTCAATTCCACCAGCGGCAGACGTACTTTGGCTGACATTAACCCGAGCATGCTCAGCGCGTATTTGACGGGAGCGGGGTTCGATTCGCGGAAAAGGGCAGCCGTCAATTGCGCGATCGGTCTCGCAAACTGGTGCGTCTTGCTCAGCTGCCCTTGTTTGCACGCGAGATACATCGCGCGACAAAGGCCAGGCGCGACATTGGAGGTGACGGATATGCATCCGTTGCCCCCTTCGGCAAGAAAGGCCAGGGCGGTCGCATCATCGCCCGAGAGAAGACGAAATTCGGGGCCGACGAGCGGCCTCAACCGGGACAATCTCGTGACGTCTCCTGTTGCGTCCTTGACTCCGATGATTTGCGGCAGCTCAGCCAAACGAGCAATCGTTTCGTCACCGAGGCCGCAGGCCGTCCGCGACGGAACATCGTACAGAATCACCGGAAGTTCGCTCGATTGAGCAATCGCACTGAAATGCGCGTACAGTCCGTGCTGAACCGGCTTGTTGTAGTACGGCACCACCGACAGAATGGCATCGGCGCCGCAGGCTTCCGCATCCTTGGTTAGTTCGATGGCATGCGCGGTTGAATTTGAGCCCGCCCCAGCGATAACCGGTACTCGTCCACGCGCCACGTCAACCGCAGTACGGACCAGGATGTGATGTTCTGCGGGTCTTAGGGTCGGGGCTTCGCCGGTTGTTCCGCATACGACCAGCGCGGTGGCACCCTCTCGGATTTGGCGTTCGCAGAATTGTTCGAACGAGCCGACGTCGACGTCGCCGCCGTCATCGAAGGGTGTCGGCACGGCGGGCGCGTAGCCCGATAATTTTGAAACATGTCGGCCGATAGTAATCATTGTCGTTGCCTTTGCGCTGACGAATCAACCCCTCAGGCGACTTTCCGCGGGCTCGGGACATTGGCATTGAGTGGCAAATCGTATGGAGCATTGGTCGTGCGGTTCATATCGAGTTCAAAAAAGCCGGGCACCATGACGACCGCTTGCGGGTGGTTTCCATTTTCAAACATTGCGAACTTGAGTGCTTCTGCGCGGTCAACAAATAGGCCGCCACAGAGGCCTCGTTCGTCCTGGACCACCCAGTTTCCTCGGCTGTTCTTGCCGATGAGGAATTGCAAAGGTTTCGTACTTGGGACTGTAGAGGGAGGCTCAGTCTGTTTCATGACACGCTCCTTGATGATGGATGTTGAATAGCGAGATGAGGGTCACTCTAGTAATGAAATGCGTGCAGCAAGATCGCTGCCCGCAGAGCGGCAACGCCGGCAAAAACAACGGCGAGTAGGGTTAGGCTAAGCAGCACCATGGAAGCGCGTTTGACGCTCGCGATCGCTTGGCCCTTCGGACGAACCACCTTTGCGGCTGACGATCGATCTGATGAACGCCACTGCGCGGACCGCCGAAAATCGTGAGAATGGTTGACGATCGACATTGCAACCTCCGGACCGGGATGGTTTGTCGCCGCATTTCCGCGATTCATCGGACAATCGGCAAATCGTCGTCATTCTTCGACGTATGGAAGTACCGACTGCGATAGAGTTCGGCCTCAATGATCGCCTTTTGCATCCGCGCCTCGGTGAAGGTTGCGTGGACGTTGGCGATCAGCCGTCCCGTTGCGGCAAGCGCATTGCGCAAACGGCGGGAGAAGGTTGGCGCTGCGCCGGATCCAGCTTGTGTTGCAGGCTTCCTGGACGCCTTCTTGGATGTGCGTCCGGATGACCCCGACTTATTCGAATTCGGATATGTGACGAGCGACATGGTCCGCTCCTTTAAAGGGAGGCCGGTGGCGGTCGGTCGTATTGGCAACACGGCCTCGGCCGCCCCGGCCCGGCATTTGCAGGGTGATCAGCTGTAGCGCGCGATCTCGCGCCGAACTTTACGCATCCGCCATTCGGGGACGTTGCGAGCCGCACGTACGCTGACCATGGCGTCGATCGCCCGCGTCAAACGTGCCAGAAGCACAAGGGCAGTCATCGAAATCTCTCCTTTTGCAAAGAAGCCATTGCGGCCTCCGTGGGCGCAATGTGTGCGCCGCGGCATAGGAATTCGATTGGGAAATCAAGGGGCCGCTATAAACAGGTCATAAAGACCTGCGAGCGAACTGGGTTTTGTGACGGTCGATCGGGCCGACCAAGCCGATCTTTATTTCTTCTTGATCTATCTCAACTGCGATTCACATCGCTTCTTTATGGTCGCAAACTTAATTGATCGCTTGCACTAAATAACTTTTGAAAAAAGCTCGCTCCGACGCCTTTGAAAGGGAGCAACCATGCTCGACGTTATTCTGCTAGCCCTCGGCCTTGCCTTCTTCGCACTGTCGATTGGCTACGCCTACGCCTGCGACCGGCTTTAGGGGGAACAGCCATGATTTTTGACTATTCACTCGCCGGCCTCGTCACTGCGGGGCTGCTGTTCTACCTCACCTACGCATTGCTGCGGCCCGAAAAATTCTGAAAGGCGTGTCATGACAACGATTGGCTGGGCTCAAATCCTGATTTATTGCACGATCATCGTCGCGATCACGCCGGTGCTCGGCGCCTATATGACGCGCGTCTTCAATGGCGAGCGCACTTTGCTGTCGCCGGTACTGCGTCCGGTTGAAACAGCAATCTATTGGGCGGGGGGCGTCGATGAGAAGCGTGAGCAGAATTGGCTCATGTACACAGTTGGCATGCTGCTGTTCCATGTTGGCGGCTTTCTCATCCTTTATGGGCTGATGCGCCTCCAGGCGATCCTGCCTTTCAATCCGGCCGAACAGTCGGCGGTCGCGCCAGATCTGTCGTTCAATACAGCGGTCAGCTTCATCACCAACACCAACTGGCAGAACTACGGTGGTGAAGGCACGCTGTCGTACCTTACCCAGATGCTTGGCCTGACGCACCAGAACTTTTTGTCGGCAGCGACCGGCATCGTGTTGGCAGTCGCGCTGATCCGTGGTTTCGCGCGCGCTTCTGCAAAGACAGTTGGAAACTTCTGGGTCGATATCACCCGCTGCACGCTCTACATCCTCATGCCGATCTGCGTCGTCGCCGCATTGTTTCTCGTTTGGCAGGGCATGCCGCAGACGCTGGGCCCCTATGTCGAGGCAACGACGCTGGAAGGCGCCAAGCAGACCATCGCGGTCGGCCCGGTCGCATCGCAGGTCGCGATCAAGATGTTGGGCACCAATGGCGGTGGCTTCTTCAACGCCAATGCCGCGCATCCGTTCGAAAACCCGACGGCGCTATCGAACTACCTGCAGATCATATTGATCTTTGCGATCGGCGCGGCGCTCACAAATGTGTTTGGTCGGATGGTCGGCAACCCGCGTCAGGGCTGGGCAATCCTTGCGGTCATGGGAGTGCTGTTCATCGCCGGCGTCATCCTAGCCTATTGGGCGGAAGCCAACGGCACCAGCACGCTCAACGCGCTTGGCCTCACAGGCGGCAATATGGAAGGCAAGGAGGTCCGCTTCGGCATCGTCGCCTCGGCACTGTTTGCCGTGATCACGACTGCCGCCTCGTGCGGTGCGGTGAATGCGATGCACGACTCGTTCACTGCGCTCGGCGGCATGGTGCCGCTGATCAACATGCAGCTTGGTGAAATCATTGTCGGCGGTGTCGGTGCCGGCCTCTACGGCATGCTGCTGTTCGTCATCATCGCCATCTTCGTCGCCGGGCTGATGGTCGGCCGAACACCAGAATACGTTGGCAAAAAGATCGAAGCGAAAGAGGTCAAAATGGCCATGCTTGCGATCCTGGTGCTGCCCTTAATGTATCTCGGCTGGACCGCCGTCGCGGCGGTTAATCCAGACGCTCTGACCCAGCTCGGCAACGCTGGACCGCACGGCTTCTCGGAGATGCTCTATCTCTACACGTCAAGCACCGGCAATAATGGTTCCGCGTTTGCTGGCATCACCGCCAACACGATGTTCTTCAACATCACCGGCGCCGTCGCGATGTTTGTTGGCCGCTTCCTGATGATTATCCCGGCCATGGCTATCGCCGGTTCGCTTGCCGCCAAGAAAACCGTCCCGCCTTCAGCTGGCACGTTCCCGACGACGGGTGGCCTTTTTGTTGGCCTGGTCGTCGGAGTGATCCTCATCGTCGGCGGTCTCACGTTCTTCCCCGCGCTCGCGCTCGGGCCCGTCGTCGAACATATCGCGATGACGGCTGGCACAGTCTTCTAATCTGGATTCTTTTGGAGTTGCCACCATGGATACCTCTAAACTACGCAAACGGATGCCTGTTTCGACGCTCTTCGACCCTAAGATCGTGATGCCGGCGATCGGCCAGGCCTTCGTCAAGCTCAATCCGGCTACACTGATCAAGAATCCGGTGATTTTCGTTCTCGAGATCGTCACGGCATTGACCACCATCTTGCTTGTGCGCGATCTGGTCCAGCATCACCCGGGTACCGGGTTCACCTTCCAGATTGTTCTCTGGCTGTGGTTCACCGTTTTGTTCGCAAACTTCGCGGAAGCGGTAGCGGAAGGCCGTGGCAAGGCACAGGCCGACACATTGCGACGCAGCCGCGTCGAAGCGAAAGCCAAAAAGCTTTCCGACCCGAAAAAACGTGCCAGCTATAAGGAAGTGCCGGCGCTTGATCTGCGAGCCGGCGATTATGTCGTCGTCGCGGCAGGTGATGTCGTCCCTGGCGACGGCGATGTGGTCGAAGGCATTGCGTCGGTCAACGAGGCGGCAATCACCGGTGAATCAGCGCCCGTTATTCGCGAGTCCGGCGGTGACCGTTCCGCCGTGACCGGGGGCACAACCGTGATTTCCGACTGGATCGTCGTGCGCATCACGTCCTCGCCCGGCTCGTCGTTTCTTGACCGAATGATTTCGCTAGTCGAAGGCGCTGAGCGTCAGAAGACGCCGAACGAGATCGCATTGAACATCCTGCTGATAGGACTGACCATCATTTTCGTGTTCGCAACTGCGACCATTCCAAGTTACGCCACCTATGCTGGTGGAGCGATCTCCGTCGTTATCCTGGTGGCGCTGTTTGTCACCCTGATTCCGACAACAATTGGCGCCTTGCTCTCGGCAATCGGTATCGCCGGGATGGACAGGTTGGTGCGCTTCAATGTGCTGGCGATGTCGGGCCGCGCTGTTGAAGCCGCTGGCGATGTCGACACGCTGCTGCTCGACAAGACCGGGACCGTCACGTTTGGCAACCGGCTCGCGACTGAAATCATTGTGGTGCCTGGTGTGACTGAGCGAGAGGCGGCGGAAGTCGCGCTATTGGCGAGCGACGCGGACGAGACGGCGGAGGGCCGTTCCATCATCATGCTGGTACAGGAAAAGTATAACGTGCGCCGGCAGGTGGCGCCTGCCGATGCCCGGTTCATCGAATTTTCCGCAACAACGCGGCTGTCGGGCGTCGACATTGGCAAACGCAAGCTGCGCAAGGGGGCGATCGATTCGGTGCTCAAATTTGCGCGGGAGCAGGCCGGACAGAATGTCACCGAGCCGCCAGCATTTCGTACGGCGGTCGACAAGATAGCGCGTTCGGGCGGCACCCCGCTTGGCCTCGTTGAAGACGGTCGTCTTCTTGGTGTGATTCATCTGAAGGACGTTGTGAAGCCGGACGTGCGGGACCGATTTAGCGCTTTGCGCCGGATGGGTATCAAGACGGTCATGATCACGGGCGACAATCCTGTGACCGCCGCGGCAATCGCCTCGGAGGCGGGCGTTGACGATTTCATCGCGCAGGCGACGCCCGAGGATAAGTTGCGTTACATCCGCAACGAACAGGCAGATGGTCGCCTGATTGCTATGTGCGGGGACGGAACCAATGACGCTCCGGCGCTGGCGCAAGCAGATGTTGGTGTCTGCATGCAGACTGGCACGCAGGCCGCGCGTGAGGCTGGCAATATGATCGACCTCGATTCCGATCCGACAAAATTGATCGAGGTGGTTGAGATCGGCAAGCAGTTGCTGATGACGCGCGGTGCGCTGACCACGTTTTCGATCGCCAATGACGTCGCGAAATACTTTGCCATCATTCCGGCCATCTTCCTCGCGTTCTATCCGCAACTGGCTGTACTTAATGTCATGCAGCTAGCCACGCCGCAAAGCGCGATCTTGTCGGCGATCATCTTTAACGCGTTGATCATTATCGCGCTGATTCCCGCTGGCACTGAAAGGCGGTTGCCTATCGTCCGATCGGTGCCGGCGCACTGCTGCGGCGCAATCTGCTGATCTACGGACTCGGTGGCATCACCTGCCGTTCGTCGGCATCAAGGCAATCGACCTCGTGGTCAATGCCTTGCATCTAGTCTGAGGAGATTTGGTCATGTTGAAAGAAATCCGTCCTGCCATCGTCCTGGTCGTCCTGCTAACCCTGATCACGGGTCTGGCCTATCCGCTCGCCATGACCGGGATTGCCGGGCGTGATCTTCCCGTACCAGGCGCAAGGCAGCCTGAGTCGAGAAAGACGGCAAGGTCATAGGTTCTGCCCTAATCGGTCAGGTGTTCGCCGACGACAAATACTTCCACGGTCGGCCGTCGGCGACCAACACGCCAGACCCGAAGGATTCGACCAAGACAGTCGATGCGCCTTACAACGCCATTAATTCGATGGGGTCTAATCTTGGCCCGACCAGCAAAGCGCTGGCTGATCGGATGAAGGGCGATGTCGAGACGCTCAAAAAGGAGAACCCCTCGGCGGCGATTCCGGTCGATCTTGTCACCACCTCCGGCAGTGGTCTTGATCCGGATATCTCTCCTGAAGCTGCACTCTTCCAGGCGCCGCGGGTTGCCAAGGCCCGTAACTTGCCGGAGGCGCGCGTGCGCGCCCTGGTGGAAGGCCGCACCGAGGGCCGGACTTTGGGCCTGCTCGGTGAGCCCCGTGTGAACGTACTCAAGCTTAATCTCGCGCTAGACGCGCTCAAGTCCTAGCCACACGTATATGATCCCTTCCTGCCTGCCCCGGGCATAAGTCCGGGGCAGGCTTTTTGCTGTATGATGCGCTACGAGGAGCCGTATGGCTGGAGACAAAGCGCAGAGAGCCTCGCCAGACGCACTCCTCGCCCTCGCCAAAAAGGAGGGGCGGGGGCACCTGAAGATATTTCTTGGGGCGGCGCCTGGTGTGGGCAAGACCTACGCCATGCTTACCTCCGCGCGTACCGAGAAATCAGGCGGAGGGGACGTTGTAGCCGGCCTGATCGAAACCCATGGGCGGCGTGAGACGGAGCAGTTAGTCGAGGGATTCGAAATCCTTCCACGCAAGCCTATCGTCTATCGCAATCAGGTCATGAAGGAATTCGATCTGGATGCTGCTTTGGCGCGCCGGCCAAAGTTGTTGCTCGTCGACGAATACGCCCACACAAATGTTCCCGGCAGTCGCCATCCGAAACGCTGGCAGGATATCGACGAGCTGCTCTCCGCGGGCATCGATGTGTGGACGACGCTGAACATCCAGCATCTTGAAAGCCTCAACGACGTTGTGTTGAAGATCACCAAGGTGCGGGTCCGCGAAACCGTGCCCGACATGGTGTTCGACAAGGCCGACGAGATTATCCTGGTCGATTTTCCTCCTGACGAGTTGCTCAGGCGCCTGGCGGAGGGAAAAGTCTACGTGCAGGACACCGCCGCACGCGCGGTGGAAAGCTTCTTCAAACCGCAAAATCTTACAGCCTTGCGCGAGCTCGCATTGAGGCGGGCGGCGGAGCGGATCGATGCAGACCTGATCGAGCGGATGCAGGCCCAGGCGATCGAAGGACCATGGGCCGCGGGTGAGCGCATTTTAGTTTGTATCGGGCCTGACCCGATATCACCCACCGTTGTGCGCGCAGCCAAGCGGCTTGCCGATCTGATGGATGCGCCATGGATTGCAGTCACAGTCGACCGCCCGGGAACCGTCCTTGAGGAGGGCGCCCGGCAACGGCTCGATGAGGCGATGAAATTAGCGCAGAGCCTGGGCGCTGAAATTCAAACATTGACCGGGACCGATCTGCCGGCGGAATTGTTGCGCTTCGCAAAATTCGAGAATGTCACGCAGATCGTAGTCGGTCGATCACCGAGCGGATTCTTCAGCGAAATTTTGCGACGCTCTCTCCCGCACGAACTCGTGCGACGAACACAAGATATCGCGATCCACCTTGTCACAAGAGAAGCGGAGCAGCCAGCGAGGACACACCTGCTGCGTTGGCCGAAACATCTGGTACTCGCACCGCTACCTTTCTTGTACGCAACTCTTGCTGTTGCGGCAGCGCTGGCAACCGGAGAAGTGCTGACGCAAATCACGCCTATCCCAAATTTATCAATAGTATTTCTGCTGGCGGTGCTTGTGACCGCCATGAGTTCTGGTATCTGGCCCGCGATTTACGCTTCGGTTCTTTCCTTCCTCGTCTACAACTTTTTCTTCATTCCGCCGATCTATACGTTCACCGTCGCCGAACCCTATGAGTTGCTGGCGCTGGTGATCTTTCTGGTTGTCGCGGTGGTCAGCTCGGCGCTCGCCGGCCGGGTGCGCGAACAAGCCCGAATTTCCGCCAGCCGCATGCGCGCCATGCGCAGGCTTTACGAATTCACTCGCCGATTATCGGGCTTGGCGACGCTCGATGCGGTAGCAGAAGGCGCAGCGAGCGAGATTTACGCGAGCCTTGGCCGGCCGGTTGTAGTGCTGCTGGCGCAGGGTGATGACGTCTCCCTCATCGCAGCGTGGCCGCCCGAAGATACACTTGATGCCGCGGCGATGACTGCGGCGCGCTGGGCTTACAACCATGTCGAGCCGGCGGGCGCCGATACGGGCACGCTACCAATAATCCCATGGTATTTCGTCCCGCTTCGCATTGGCACGAAGACGCTCGGTGTTATCGGTGTTGCCAAAGAGAAGGAAGCTCCACCCATTGATTCGGAAGCGCGCGCCTTGCTGGACACGCTGGTGGAGCAGACCGCAGCTGCTTTGGAACGCGCATCTCTTGCTCGGGAGATGGTGAGTGCGAGGACCGCTACCGAAACCGAACGCATGCGTAATACACTGCTGGCTTCGGTTTCTCACGATTTTCGTACACCGCTCTCGTCGATCCTCGGCTCGGCAACGAGCCTCATCGACTACGGCGATAAACTCGACCCGACTGCAAAGAAAGATTTGTTGGGCCAAATCAAGAAAGAAGCGGAAGATCTAGACGAAATGGTGCGCAACCTACTGGCAATCACCCGCATCGACGCCGGTGCGTTGGAATTGCGTCGCGACTGGGTCGACCTGCGGGAGATCACCGATCGCATCGTGAGTGCCGCACGGCGGCATGGAGCGCGACAGCACATCGAGGTCAATTTGCCGGACGAGCTTCCATTGGTGCGAGCTGACGCGGCCTTGACCGAACAGGCGATCGGAAACGTGGTTGCCAATGCCGTCATCCATACGCCCCCCGAGGCGAGTATTGCTCTGGACGCCGCCGTGACATCGGACGGGGTTGTCGTGCGCGTCACCGACGATGGTCCGGGCATTCCAGGCGATCGGTTGCCAAAGATCTTCGAGAAGTTCGTCAAAGGCCCGGGCTCCGGACTGTCTAGCGCGGATGGCAGCCAAGGCACGGGACTTGGTCTCGCTATTGCTAAAGGCATCATGGAGGCCCATGGCGGCTCGATCAAAGGCGAGAGCCCGGCAGAAAGCGGCCGCGGCGCTCGATTCATTATGACCTTCCCACGCGAGAATGCGCCGGCATGAGTGCCAAAATCCGCGTCCTGGTGATCGATGACGAAGCAGCGATCTTGCGCTTTCTTAAACCCGCGCTGGAAGCCAATAACTACGAAATGACCAGCGCCGGAACGCTCGCCGAAGGCATCAAGCGCATTGCAGCTGAAACGCCAGACGTCGTTCTGCTAGATCTTGGCCTTCCGGATGGTGATGGCAAAGACGTCATCAGGCGGGCGCGGGAATGGTCCGATCTTCCAATCATCGTGCTATCGGCACGCGAGCGGGAAGCCGAAAAGATCGAGGCTCTTGACCTTGGCGCGGACGATTACGTCAACAAGCCGTTCAATGTCGGTGAGCTGCTCGCGCGGATGCGAACAGCCTTGCGACATCGCCTGCAGCGGAAAGCCGAAATCCCGGTATTGCGTGTCGGCAATCTTGAAGTCGACGCGGTGCGTCACCGGGCGACCCGCGCCAACGCGGAGCTTAGGCTCACACCAAAAGAGTTTGAGTTGTTGTCGTTTCTGGCGAGACATGCCGGACGCGTGGTGACACACAAGCAGATTCTCACGGCGGTGTGGGGCCCGGCACATACCGAGGATACGCAATACCTGCGTGTCTATATCGGGCAGCTGCGGCAGAAAGTCGAAGAACATGCGGATGATCCGCGCATCATCCTAACAGAGCCGGGAATTGGCTACCGGATTGCGGAGAGCTAGCCGGCTATCGGAAATGATAATTTATTCCGACGCGAACAATGTTGATGTTTGTCAGCGAGACATTTTCAGGCACTGTCGTAATGACGGAGTAGGTTGTTTGGTTCCCCAAGTCAGAGTGCAGATATTCAGCCTTAAGTGACCAAGCAGGGGCGAGCGCCCACTCAACGCCGGCGCCGAAAATAAAACCCGCGCGCGTATTGTCGCCAGCCGTAACTAGAAATGGCGCATTGACGAGGGTGCCTTCGATTTTGCCGTAGGCAATGCCGGCGGTGCCATAGACAAGTAGGCGGTCCCATGCATACCCGACGCGGGCACGATCAGTGCCGAGCCAACGCAAATTCGTTACGCACTTCAAAGGACTTTCGGGAACCATGCAAAAGAATTGATCAGGGACACTGTCATCAAACGTTTTATGAATGCCGCTCCAGGAAAAATCGCCCTCAAGACCGAACACCCAAGAACCCAATTGCACGTTGTAACCGTAGGTGCCGCCCAGCAGACCGCCACTGATGCCGACGTTGCCGGAGTGGATACCGTTGAGTGCGTTTGCGTGTCGAGTGTCCGCCCAGCCACCCCCACCTTCAATGCCGAGGTAGAAACCGGCCCAGCTGTATGGCGCGGGCGCCGTAGGTTGCACCGGTGCCTTAATCGGCAAATCCGCAGCCGCGCCGATCTGCGTCAGTGCTGCGGTGGATATTGCCGCGAATAATGCGACCGCGAAACAGCGCATGAAAGTCCCCCCGGGGATCCGCGCACAAAGTATCAGGCGTGCGGACGGCGCCGGAGGTATTGGGCCGCTGTTGCATGGAGCCGACATTGGTCTCGAACGGTATTATAATCTAGCATTGCAAGGCACGCGCGCTGTAGGCTTCGGTGTATGAGACGACATGAATTCATTTCGCTTGTTGGCGGGGCAATGGCGGTATTGCCGCTGATGGCGCGGGCGCAACAGTCATCAGGCAAGCTACCAGCGATCGGGTTCTTTGGTGCCGGTCGGGAAGCTGTCGTATCGGGTGGGCTTATGAGCTACGGAAACGATTTGCCAGAAACGTATCGTCTCATCGGCACCTACACCGCTCGTATCGTCAAGGGCGCAATGCCCGGTGAACTGCCGGTTCTTCAACCGACAAAATTTGAGTTTGTGCTCAATCTCAAGGCTGCGAAAGCGTTAGGATTGAATATTCCATCGGGCACCCTTGCCATCGCTGACGAAGTGGTCGAATGACCAGAGCGTTGGGGGCAGCAATGAGACGACGCGCAGTCGCCAAATGACCAATCAAAACGAAACGGCGCAAGTCGATCAAGCTGCGCGGCCAAAAAACCGCAGCCGGCTGTTTCTGAAATATGCTGGGTTGTTCGTCGCGGTCGTTTCTGTGGCATTACTCGTCAATGGACTGTTTGAAATATGGAGTTCGTATCGAACGCATAAAGCGACGCTGATCCAGATCCAGCATGAGCAGGCAGAGTCGGCCGCTACAAAAATTGGCCAGTTCGTCACTGAAATTCAAAGTCAGCTGGGGTGGACAACGCAGCTTCTTTGGTCGGTCGAGACGATCGAACAACGTCGCTTCGACGCATTACGCTTGTTGCGGCAAGTTCCGGCGATCACCGAACTTTCTCAGGTCGACGCGAATGGAAAAGAGCAGTTACGCGTGTCTCGCCTTGCCATGGATGTTGTGGGCAGCGGTCTCGACTTGTCGAAGGAGCCTAAGTTTACCGAGGCCGTAAAGAACAAGATTTACTATGGCCCGGTTTATTTTCGTCGTAGAGTTTGAACCGTACATGACGTTGTCACTGGCCGGAACACGGCGTGATGCCGGAGTCAGTATTGCAGAAGTCAACCTCAAATTGATCTGGGACGTCGTTTCCAAAATAAAGGTCGGTGAAAACGGTCATGCCTACGTCGTGGATGGGCGTGGGCGTTTGATCGCGCACCCGGACATCAGTTTGGTCCTGCGAAACACCGACATGAGTTGCCTTGCACAAGTTCAGGCGGCGCAGCGCGGGCAGGCAGGTAATTTGCCGGAAGACTTCAGGCTGCGACAGACGTCCAGGGTCGAAGCGTTTTGACTGCCTTTGCGCCGGTCACCCCGCTTGGCTGGACCGTGTTTGTGGAATTGCCCGTCGATGAGGCGTATCAGCCGCTACTCGCCTCCATCAAGCGCTCAGCGTTGGTGTTGTTTGGTGCGCTCTTTCTTGCGGCACTCGCGGGGATATTCCTGGCGCGGCGGATGGTCATTCCGATCCAGGCGTTGCGTGCCGGCGCGGCACGGATCGGCGGCGGTGACTTGTCGCAACGTATTTCGGTCAAGACTGGCGATGAGTTTGAGGCGCTCGCCGATCAGTTCAACGATATGGCCGGCCGCCTGGAGGAATCATACAGTGGCCTGGAAAACAAAGTTGAGTTACGAACCCGCGAACTTGCGCAATCAGTCGGAGAGCTGCGCGCTCTCGGCGAGGTGTCGCAAGCGGTCAATTCGACAGTCGATCTTGAAACCGTCCTCACGACCATCGTTGCGAAGGCGACCCAGCTGTCCAGCACCGAGGCGGGCGCGATTTACGTATTCGACGATACCAATAAAGAATTCTATCTGCGGGCGACGTATGGACTTGAGGAATCCCTGGTTGCGGAAATCAAAGATCGCCACATTGGTATGGGGGACACGGCAATTACCCAGGCAATCAAAAGCCGCACGCCACTGCAAATACCTGACATCCAGCACGACCCCAAAGCCACGCTCGACATCATCGTCCGCGCGGGCTATCGGGCCTTGCTGATCGTACCGTTGCTCAGCGGCGACGAAGTTGTTGGTGCGCTCGTTGTTAGGCGCAAGCAGCCCGGCGAATTTCCTAAAAACACGATTGAGCTTTTGCAGACTTTTGCTGCGCAATCGGTGTTGGCGATACAGAACGCGCGGCTATTCGAACGCGTGGAGGCTCGCACGCGCGAATTGGGAGCCTCGCTCGAAGAGCTGCGGGCCGCCCAGGATCGCCTTGTCCAGACCGAGAAACTGGCATCGCTCGGCCAGCTGACCGCGGGCATTGCGCACGAAATCAAGAATCCGCTCAATTTCGTCAATAACTTCTCATCTGTCTCAGTCGAACTCATCGATGAATTGCGCCAGGCGCTTGCCGGGGTCGAACTCGACGGCAAGGTGCAAACGGAAATCAATGAGATCGCGGATATGTTAAAGAGCAATCTCGATAAGGTCGTGCAGCATGGCAAGCGCGCGGACTTCGATCGTCAAAAACATGTTGTTGCATTCTCGGCAGGGCTCGGGCGAGCACCGACCGGTGGATATTAACGGGATTGTCGAAGAAAGCCTCAATCTGGCCTATCACGGTGCCCGGGCAGAAAAACCTGGCTTCAATATCACCCTAAAGAAGTCTTTTGATCCGGCGGCCGGTGCGGCGGATTTGTTTCCGCAAGAAATCACCCGCGTGCTGCTCAACCTGATCTCGAATGGTTTTTATGCGGCAACCAAGCGCAAAGAAAAAGTGAACGGTGCCGACTACGAGCCAATTCTTGCCGCCGGGACGAAGGATCTCGGGGACCGCGTCGAGATTACGATTCGTGACAACGGCACGGGTATTCCACCGGAAATCAAGGAAAGGATGTTCAATCCGTTCTTTACGACCAAACCAGCTGGCGAAGGAACGGGGCTCGGTCTGTCCATCAGCCACGACATTATCGTCAAGCAACATGGCGGGTCTATCGCGGTGGAAACCGCTTTCGGTGAATTCACGGAATTTCGAATTGTTTTGCCGCGCGCAGCCGCAAATAAATCAGGAGAACGCCCTTGAACTTGCTCATTCTCGTGGTGGACGATGAGCCCGATGTCGAGGCTTTGTTTCGTCAACAATTCCGGCACGACTTGCGCTCGGGCCGCTATAAGATGGAGTTTGCTCAGTCGGCCACTGCGGCGCTTCAGTGTATTAGCGATGCACGGAATGCCTCGCTCATCCTGATCCTTTCAGACATCAATATGCCCGGGATGACAGGACTTGAACTTTTGCCCAAGGCCAAAGCGGTTCGGCCGGATGTCCCCGTGATCATGATTACAGCCTATGGCGACGCGGACACCAAGCGTAAGGCCTTGGAAGGCGGTGCTGAGGCGCTTCTTACGAAACCCATTGATTTCGGGATGCTTCGCAATGAAATCGACACACGCGTCGGTCGTCTCAACTGACCGCAGTTTTGCTAAGTTGGGAGGATTTCAAAATCGCCTCAAGCGTTGGGATCGGTCGCGTTTGGATAAAATAGCTGGCGACCGTCAATCTTGTAGCTGGCGATCGCGTTCTGTCCTTCTGGCGATAACAGCCAATCGATGAACATCTGCGCAAGCTCCTTCTTCACGTTTGGGTGCTTGGCCGGATTGACCAAAATGACTGCGAACTGGTTGAACAATCGCCGGTCACCTTCCACAAGAATTGTTTGGTCCCCTTTGCTTTTGAAACCGGTCCATGCTCCGCGGTCCGTCAGCACATAGGCGCCGCTGGCACTGGCAGCACTGAGCGCAGCACTCATTCCCTGACCGATTGATTTATACCAAGGGCCGCTATCTCTCTCGATGTCGATCCCGGCGTCCTTATTCCAGAGTGCAAGTTCAGCGAGGTGCGTGCCTGAGCGATCCCCGCGCGAAACGAAGGACGCTTGTTTGCTTTTGATCGCCTTTAAGGCTGCAACTGCGTCTTTCAGACCGTTGATTCCAGCGGGGTCGCTTCGCGGTCCAACAAGTACAAAATCGTCATACATTACCGGATTGCGCTTGACCCCGTCGCCTTCCGCGAGAAATTTCAATTCAGCCAACTTTGCGTGGACGAACACAACGTCAACCTCGCCGCGCCGGCCGGCGTCGAGGGCCTGGCTAGTACCCACCGATGTCACCTTCACGGTTATGCCGGTCTTCCGCGCAAATAGCGGCAGCAGATAGCCGAACAGGCCTGAGTCTCTGCGCTTCGGTGGTGGACGCAACACTAATCGACTTGTCTTGCGCCGCGGCGTGCTCTGCCGAGAACAGAGCACTACCAACGGCCACAGCCAGGACGAGATTCCGGATCAAATGCAAATTAGCCGCCTCGCGTGCCCAACCAAATTTGGCCTTTGGCATGGGGCCAATTTATGGCTCGCGGCCACATTGTCGAATGGCAGCCATGCAAATTGCTTCGGAGTGCCGATGACACGCGACCGTGGTTCCCCGCTCGGTCTCGCCGCCATTAAGCGATGGTTAAGGGGTTCATCCCAAGTTTGAACCGCGTTTGGCGAAAGCGATTCGCCTACCTGGCCACATTTCCGTGTTCGAATTAGCGCGTTTGATCTTGCCTTCGAGGGGAAAGGCCGGGTTATGAAACTTATCGAACCTACCTTTGATGTCGGCGGAGAGCTTTGGCCGGTGCTGCCAACCGATCCCGGTGCCGACGTCAGAGCATTGGAACATAAGATTGCGAAGCAATCCGCAGAGCTCAATCTGCGCGTTATCGAGATTGTCGAACTTTATAATACTCAGCAACAGCAGGCGAACGAGCTTCAAAACGCGTATGAGGAAATCGACCGCCTCAACCGTGTTATTGTGACGCTTCATGTAACAACGGAGCAGCACAAAGCGGATGTCGCCGCGGCACAAAACAAGACCGCAATATCCGGAAAGGAAAAAGAAGCGTTGCGGGTCGAGCTCGATTCAGCGCTGCGGGAAGCAAAGGTGCTAGCCGACCGCTTGCTCGGGATGGAGGCCGCGTACAACGTGAGGCAGACGAACGTCGCCGCGGCTCTGGAGCAAGTCGAATTCCTGAATTCGGAAGTCGTGTCGGCGTCGGCAGAACGATTCAAATTAGTGGCCGCGGCGCAAGGTGAAAAAAGACGTCATCGGACCGCCCTCAATCAGCAAACATCCGCACTGGAAGACAAAATCAAGAAGGCCGAGGCGCTTACTGCAACGCATGCGACGCGAATAACACATCTCGAAGAAGTTCGCACGAAATTGGACAAGCGGGTTGAAGTTCTCGAAGCCCTTCTGAAGAGCGAGCGCGAGTTTGCAGAACGAAAAATAATGCGATTAAGCGAACAACTTCAGCCCGAACCTCTCGCCAATTCCGGGGTCGGCAAGCGATAAGGCAGGGGCAATAATTTTTTACCCTCGACGGGGTGCCTTCGCCGCGGCCCTATTTTCATTTTGATAGCTCATTCGATCGGCAATCGAAAAAATGAGCATCGAAATTGCGAACGCGAGCAAAATTCCGACAACCCAAGCTAACTTGGTATTGTCGGCATGCCGTTCGATGTCCATGAACCATTCCAACACATTGACAGCGGCGATGGCTGCGATCGAGCCGAGCAGTTTCTGCTTGAGGTCTGAAAAGCCGATTTTGATCAACCCGTCAGGCCAATCTGGATGTTTGGCGGGATCGATTTGCGTGAGAAAGTTCTCGTAGCTCGAACAAATAACAATGACGATCAGGTTGGCGATGAGTGTGAGATCCACGAGTGTAAGAATGCCGACGATCACATCGGCTGGCGGCGCCCCGGGGATTTGTATGACGAAGTCATAGAGCTTGATCAGAAACTTGAACACGAGTGCGGCGAGGCCGACGACAAGGCCTAAAAGAAACGGCGCCACCAGCCACCGGCTATTAAAAACAACTGTTTCAACAATATGAGCCATGCGTCGCACCTGAACCTCCCATCGAATCGTGCCGGACGATGCACCACGACAGAGTATCAGTAAGCCTATATGCGTGCGCCGGCAAAAGTCATTTTTGCGTACGGCATTATCGGTTAGCGCCGGCGCCATAGCACATGAATGACCAGGTTCCGTTCGCCATTCCCTGGCCGGAACAATCCGCCTGTCGCGGCATTGCCCTCGCGACGTGGAGCGCAATGCAGGCGTTCTCGTACTCAGCAAATGGAGAACGTTACTATGACAAAGAAAGAAGCCAAGAAACTCGACGAGTTATTCTACGACACGCTGAAGGATATTTATTTCGCCGAGAAGAAGATCCTCGCCACGCTCCCCAAGATGGAGAAGGCGGCGCAATTGCCTGACCTCAAAAGGGCGTTTGCCAAACACAAGACGGAGACTGAAGGTCACGTCACCCGCCTCGAAAAGGTGTTTGCGGCCATCGACAAGAAGCCGCAAGCCAAGACCTGCGACGCCATCGTCGGAATCACGGACGAAGGTGCGGAAATCATGAAGGAATATAAAGGCTCGCCCGCTCTCGACGCCGGTCTTCTTGCCGCGGCGCAAGCGGTGGAACACTACGAAATCTCGCGATACGGCACGCTCAAGACTTGGGCCAACGAGTTGGGATTGTTTGATGCGGTCAAACTGCTCGAGCAGACCCTCGCCGAAGAAAAGAAGACCGACGCTACCCTCACTGAGATTGCCGAGACCGCCGTTAACCTGGAAGCAGAAGCTGCCTAAGCATTGAAGGTCGCTTCCGATAAAAGGAAGGCCCGGCAAAGTGCCGGGCCTTTTAGTTCGAATCAGCGTTGCTGACCACCCTGCTGACCGGGCTTGTTCTGCCCGCCCTGCTGTTGGCCACCCTGCTGCTGGCCGCCTTGCTGCTGGCCGGGTTTATTCTGTCCGCCCTGCTGTTGTTGGCCGCTTTGATTGTCTTGTTTCTGGTCGTTCTGATCTGGATTGCTCATCACTTTATCCTTCGTTGTTGTTTCCTAGCCGGGACTCAACAAGCGGAATAGACCTTCGTTCCCGCGTGTCATTTGACACACGCCATCGAAACTCTGCGTTCTTTGGTTATTTGTATTTGATGATTTTGGGTCGCGTTCAAGCGTCCCACGTGTTAAAAGACGTAAGTATCGACAGTCTGACTATCTCTTTTCGACTGCATGAATGTGGCCACAACTCCTGCATTGAAAAAAATGAGTTTCCGCTCCCTTTCCGGGCGTCTCAACGCTCGCCTTCCATTGCAGTTCGCCGCTGCAATGCGGACAAGGTCCCGGACCGCTCCTGGTAGGTCGCACGGCGTGTTCCACTTCACAGTGAATACGCACTCGGCCTGCATGTGGTTCAATTTTGAAAGGCGCCCCTCGCAAGAGAGTAAGTGGCTAAGCGCCGTTTCGCTCCAATGGAATAACTAACGTAAAATTGGTGCCACGGGTGGACGCAGGCCGCGTCACCTCCGCACCCAACTGTTTCGCGAGCGCATTGACCAAGCGCGTGCCGAGGCGCTTGCTGGTCACGGGGTCAAATCCAGCCGGCAGGCCTGCACCCTCATCGCGGACCGACACCAAGATTGAATTATTTTCCATTCGGACGAGGCGCACCCAGATCATACCCTCAGTTGAGTTGGGATATGCATATTTGCCCGCATTCAGAACCAATTCGTTGATGACAAGAGCCACAAGGATGGCGCGATCAGCTGAGAACTGAATTTCATCGGGCGCCTCTAGCTGGACTTTGCAAGGGGTAACTGCCGTTTCCAGGTCATCGATAACTTCACGCAGATAGGAAACAAGATCGATATTCTCATAATCTGCGTTGTAGGCGAGCCGCTCGTAGGCTCGGCCCACTGCCGATATGCGGGTAGACGCTTCATTGAGGCGGTCACTTAACTCCGGGTCACCGACGGCACTCGCTTGCAGATGCAGCATGCTGGAGACAACCTGAAGACTATTCTTTACGCGATGGTTGACCTCTTTGAGCAGGATTTGATGGCGGGCAAGGGCCGCTTGTAGTTTTCGCTGGTATTGCTGTTGCTCTATCGCCATGCCGAGGATATTCGCTGCGCCTTGTAGAAATGCGATATCCTTCTCGCTGAATTCCCCTTCAGATCGGCTGTCGACTTCGAGCACACCGAATGGCGAGCCATCACCTTGTAAAATGACGTTCATCGCACGGCGAATGCCATGCTCTACGAGCAATTCGGGAGTGCGAAATCGTTGCTCGTTTTCCAGATGATTAGAAATCACCGGCTTGCCGGTGTGCAATGCATAGCCCGCAGGCGAGGCGGAATCGGCGCCGACAGTGGCATGGCCCACCACGCCTTCACCCCAACCGACACCGGCCCGGACGAGAAGCCGTTTTTCGGCCGGAACGTATTCCAGCACCTTGCAATATTCTGCCTCCAAACCTTCCGCCGTCACCCTCGCTGTGTGATTGAGCATCTCGATAAAGCTCGTGCCTTGAAGAGCGATGACACCGAGTTCGGCCAGCAGTTCTTGTTGGCGGATGCGCACACGAAGTGCGCGAGCGCTCAAATCGTCTGAATGATCATCGTTGCGGGTTCGCTCGACGATCGGTTCTTTAGGATCAGAGGAGGGGCCCATAACTGGATCCGTTACCACACATTGACGGACCGAGAATTATAAATGTTTCGCCCTGGAACCCATAAGTTCCGAGCGCCCCTCCGGGCGTAGCGCACAGCGCGCCGGGGCCGCCGAAAAATGGATAGGCCGCCCACAGAGGCGGCCTATCTGTATTTTGATGCTGCGATAAAGGCTTCGATTATTACTTCTTATATTGGAAGTTGGGCATCGCCTTCAGCTGGTCTTTCGTTGCGTTAAGGACTGCGTGATCAGGATAGTTGCGATCGGTATTTTTCGATTCCGAGGCAGGTTGGCCTGATCCGGTGGTCGCGGCGGTGTCGGCCCACTTGAGCCGATCAAAATTGACCGCTACGTCGTGCTCGCCCATGCCGAGAAAGCCACCGACACCTATAACGACGTTCTCGACCTTTCCACTTTTGTCGAGCATGAGCTCTTTGATGTCACCGATCTTTTCGTTTTGAGTATTATAGACATTCATGTGAATCAGCTTTGAGGACTGCCACTCGCCTTTGGCGGAAGCATTTTGCGTGGCACTGGATGTCTGAGCAAAGGCTGATGTCGACAGCAAAGCTCCAATCGCTGCCGCAGCTATTAACCTGGCGTACATTACTTCTCTCCTTCGATGTTACCCCTCAGCTTGCCCAACGTTCGGAAGCTGGAAGAGTTCAAACAGGCGCTTGCCCGCGCGGAGACACGGAAGGACGAACGCGAGCAAACACATTGAATGTGCGGCGAGCACGGGTCACGGCGATCGTGCCTTTCTTCCCACCGCCCTTTCATTTAATGAATGCCCAGATTGTCGCGGGGAAATGCAGCAAAGTGGCTTAATGGGCGCAGCTTGGAAAAGTTCGTTGTGGCTTTTTGACTTGGAGCCGGCTCCGCGTTTTTTATCGATTTTGGTTTTGAATGGCGAAACTCTGCGGCAAAATTCACGACCGTCGCTCTGGCGTGTTCGTCTTCCGGCTCCGGTTTGAACTTTGAGATACCGAGTGATTGTGATGTTGTGAGTGCTGTTCCTGTCGGCGCACTCTCGTTGCCAAACCACAGCAACAATCCAGTCAGCACGCTGCCAACAACCAAAAAATAAGAGGCAATTGGCATCCGCAACTTGCTTCTCCCAGCGGGGAGACAACGCAATCACAAGACTGACGTTCCCTTGAGGGAACTCCTTTTTCTTGCGTTGCGGGAAGCAATTAGTCGGGGTTCCGGGAACGACTCCCGCGGCCCCGCTATTGATGGCTAGAGGCGATTAATGCGGCAGAAAAAATAAGGAGGAAATCATGCGTGATATATTTGGAAGATTCAGAGGTGCGGCGGCAGCGCTACTCATTGTTGCAGGCGCTACGGTAGCGCTTCCTGGCGCCGCGAGCGCACAGCACTGGCATGGCGGCGGCGGTCACTGGGGTGGCGGCGGTTGGGGCTGGGGCGGTTTCGGCCTCGGTCTGGGAACCGGATTAGCGCTCGGGGCCGCTCCATACTATGGCGGCTACTATGGTTATGGACCATATGCTTACGGCGGTGGACCCTATGCTTACGCAGGCGGTTGCTATATTCGCCGACAGTGGGTCTTCGACGGGTATGGCCACAGGATTTTGAGACGCGTTCGAGTTTGCGGCTGATTATCCGTCAAGAAATGAGATGCACTGGATAGGCCGCTCTCAAGAGCGGCCTTTTCGTTTCCGAACCGGCTCGCAGCGGTCTCTCCGAAACTCATGCTTTATTGACGAGCCAAACGCGGCCGAGAAGGATTGATACTGCTACGTGAAGCGCAACCGCGGGCCATAGAAAGTTGCCAGCCAACCCATCTGCGATGCCGAGGTAGGCAAGATATAGCGTGATCAATACGCTGTAGATCAGCATGCCGATTAGCGGCGGCCCCGGCCAGCAGGCGATCCCTAAACCAATCAGACCAAGGCCCGCCACGCGCGCGACCGGTATTGCAACTCCGGTAAGCGCCTCACCGAGCAATAAATGCCCGACGAGCGCGGGAACGATCAGCAGCGCCAATCCGGTAGCAGCCTCGGCGACAGCGGCGAAAATCAAAACCGTTTTCATTTTCAAGAATTGCTAGCGCTTAGGTGCTTCAATTGGATCTGGCTCCGGGGCAGCCATTGGTGCAAGCTCTGCCTTGGACTCCGGTGCTGCCTTTCGCTCCGGTTCGAGCTTGAACGTCAGCTTGTTGATCTTGCCGGTGAATTTGAAGGGAGGATCGTACCGGTACTCCAGCATCGCGACGCCAGTGCGCGTGTCCATGCCGACATCGAACGACTCATCCTCCGGGAATGTGATTGGCGTGGTGTGTTCCATTGATTTTCTGTCCACTTCCTTCCCGTCCACAGAGAGCACACCCGTACCGCCTTTGCCCAAGCCTGGAGCCTCCGGCTTGAAGTCGAAGACGATGGTATGCTTGCCAGCGCCCAACTCCGGCCCTGACCAAATCGTGCGCTTGAGGTTAAGCAGATTGTAAATGAACACTGGCTTGCCGCTGCGAAATCCGGCCACACCCTTGCTCAGGAAAAGTCCGTAGCCGCCGAAACGCCCACCTTCAGTGACGATCATGCCTTCTGCGCCGCCCTTGGGAATCTCGACTTCAGCAGTGATGGTGTAAGATTTGTTCAGGATGCTCGGCGCAGCGCTCTTCGGCACACCGGTCAGTTCGCCAGAATATGTGAAGGCCGTTCGCCCTGCCGTCAGGCTCGGGCGCGGCGTATTCCAGCGCAAAAGCGTCGTGTTATCGAGCGGCAGGACGTTGTACTTCTTCGCCTCGGAATCGAAGATCGCCTGCATCTCTTTGACCTTGTCCGGCATCTGGGCCGCCAGATCGTTGAACTGTGTGGGGTCTTCGTCGACGTTATAAAGCTCCCACTTGTATCCGGTGATGACATCCGGAGGCGGCGCGGAGCTCAGCTCCCATGGGAGAGTCACGGGCGTGGTGGAGGCCATCCACCCGTCGTGATAGATGCCACGATTTCCGAGCATCTCGAAGTATTGCGTCGTGTGCTTGGTTGGAGCGTTGGCGTTCGCGTTATCCCATGTGTACGCCATGCTCGTGCCTTCCATGGCGATCTGCTTGATGCCGTTGATCGTCTCCGGTTGTGGGATGCTGGTCGCTTCGAGAATAGTTGGAGCGATGTCGATGACGTGAGAGAACTGGCGGCGGATGCCGCCGACGTCTTTGATGTGGCCGGGCCAGGACATAGCTACGCCTTGGGCCGTTCCGCCGAAATGCGACGGCACTTGTTTTACCCACTTGAACGGCGTGTCCATCGCCCATGCCCACGGCGCCGCAAAGTGCGGGAACGTCTTGTCAGAGCCCCAGAAAGGATACCAAAGGTACTGCGCCTTCACCGGCACAGGGACGCCATTAAAAGTGGTGAACTCGTTTGGCGTGCCGTTGAGCATCCCTTCAGCGCTCGCGCCGTTGTCGCCGCCGATGTAGATGATCAAAGTGTTGTCGAGTTCTCCGACATCTTCCACGGCCTGGATGACGCGCCCGATCTCATGGTCGGCGTAGGCAAGGTAGGCCCCGTAGACATCGGCTTGCCTGATGAACAGCCTCTTCTCCAGCCTGCTGAGGGAGTCCCACTGCGGCAGTTCTTTCGGCCAAGGTGTGAGCTTGGCGTTTTCGGGCATGATGCCCAAGCGCTTTTGGTTGGCGAAAATTGTCTCCCGCAGCTTGTTCCACCCATCGTCGAACAAATGCATGTCGCTGATCTTCTTGATCCACTCCGGCGTCGGATGATGAGGCGCATGAGTTGCGCCAGGTACGTAATAAACGAAAAACGGTTTGTCGGGTGCGATCTCTTTAAGCTGCTTGATGTGCTGGATGGCCTCGTCGGCCATGGCCGTCTCCAGATTCCAGCTGGGATTGCCTTGGAAGGGGTAAATGGCAGTCGTGTTGCGATACAAATTTGGCTGCCACTGGCTGGCATCGCCACCGACGAAGCCGTAAAAATAATCGAAGCCCATCCCGTTAGGCCATTGCTCGAACGGCCCGGCCTGGCTCGACTGGAAAGAAGGCGTGTTGTGGTCCTTGCCAAACCACGAGGTTGCGTACCCGTTCGCCCTCAGGATGGTACCGATGGTGCCCTTTTCGATCGGGATAATTGAGTCGTAACCCGGAAACCCCGTCGATATTTCGCCGACCACTCCGAAACCCACCGAGTGATGGTTGCGGCCCGTGATAATCGCCGCCCTCGTCGGTGAGCAGAGTGACGTGGAATGGAAATTTGTGTAGCGCAATCCATTCCTTGCGATGCGATCCATCGAAGGAGTGGGTATGACACCGCCGAAGGTGCTTGGCGCACCAAAACCCTGGTCGTCCGTCATAATGAGCAACACGTTGGGTGCGCCCTTCGGCGGCACGACACGTGGGGCCCACCAGGCCTTTGAGTCCGATGCCTTCTCCTCGATCACCCCGCCGAATTTCGGATCGGGAGGAGGAAGTTGCTTTCCGTCGATCGTAGTCGTGGCGCCGGGAGATCCCGGGACACCCGTGACTTGCTGAGCAGGCACCGAAACGCAACTAAGGACGAGAAGACCCGCGCCCGTGAGCGCGCCGCGATTGAGTTTCATAACGAAACCTCCCTGCAGCTTCAAAGAGCGAATACGCGCGCTTTGACAGAAGAGGGTGCTCGCATTGATCGGAACAAACTTTGACTCAGATCAAATGAGGACAGGTGTCCGCCTGGAGTTATCAGCGGAGAAAGGCGACGCCAGAAAAAGAAAGACCGCCTCGCGGCGGTCTCTCATAGACCCGATCAAATGATCGCTTTTTACATTCCGCCAAATCGGTAGTTCAGACCCGCTCGAATCTCGCTGTGGTGCGAAATGTCGAGCGAGGCGGCCGTGATGTAAAGATATTCAAGTTTTGCGCTCACATTTTGGGTGATGCCATATTCAACGCCCGCCCCAAGTGCTGCGCCAACCTGTTTGCCGCTGCCTGAGCAGTTGACAATTCCGTACGTACTGCAGGGAACGCCGAGTGGTGGGGTGAAGCTGGCTTTGGTCCCTAACATCGCAAGGCCGCCAGTCACGTAGAAGAGCCAGTTTTGCTCTGCGTATCCGAGACGCGCCCTTGCGGTCGCCTCCCAATCAATGTTGGTGCTCGCGCTAATTGCGGCAGGATTGACTGGCACGCCACCGACGGATGGGACGAAGGTACCGGAGCCTTTCAGGCCGGCCCAGTCGATATCAGCCTCAAAGCCGATGACGACATGGCCCGATTGAATTTGTGCGCCAGCCGTTGCGCCGAACACGCCGCCCGAAAAGCCAATTGAGGCGTCGTCGAAACGGTTTGTGATCAAATTGAGGGGATCCTGATGCCCCCATCCGCCACCACCATTCAAGCCGACATAAATTCCCGTCCAGTTATAAACGGGCGTGGGAGCGAGTAGCGGTGCCGACGCAGGCCGCTGCGACAAGTCGGCCGCCAGCACACTCTGGGCGAGGCCCATTGCCAATGATGCCACAAGGATGGCTTTGAAGTTGGACATTGTATTCTCCGATTTCATCAACGGTGAGAATTGCAAATCGACTCAAGGCTGCTCGCGGCGGTTGAGTTAAATAAAGTTCGCTGAGTACGAACGGTATCAACGCCGTAACATCTCATGTTGCTATCAGATAACCGTAGTGTTCGGCCCGCAAATACAACGTGGCCGCGTATTGCGATGCCGCTTCAGCCAATTAAGCGAATGATGTTGCTATTGAGCAACGTAATTCACGTTGGGGGAGCAAATATTTACCACCGGTCCGTCAAAGGCATTGTCAGTTGACGCGGCGTCTGTCTTGAAAAAAGAGAACTGCTTCACGTCCTTGTCAGTTGCGTAATATGCGTTGTTATCAGCAAGTACGGCGTAGAAAATCTTTCGTCATGCCGGCGTTATCAAAGAGGCAATAGGGGGCGTCTCGATCGCAAGTTACGCGTTTCGCAAATTTTCAACGCTGCGGTGCAGCTAAACTTGGTAAAGCGCTGCTTTGCGGTTACCAAAAATTGCGCCGCTGCTATCCAACCTCAATGTCATTCCTTCGCCTATTGACGATGGGAGACGCGGAAAAGGAGTTCGGTCCATGACTCGCATTCATCTCACGGCTGTAATCGTCGCTGGCGCGCTTTGTTTGCCGGGATTGGCACGTGCGCAAAACACTACGGCGGCCGCTCCGCACGTACCGCTCCAAAAAACGATCGGAGGTACGGCCAAGACCGAAGTCGTTCCCTCGCTGATTGTCTTCAATTCGCGTGGTGTGAGCTTGCAGGGCAACAGGTTAGTTTTGACTGGCGTATCACCGAACTCAATCGTATTCGCCGACCGCCCGGTCCGTGCGGCAGGACATGACCTTACAAGCCACATCATCGAGGATTGGGGGACGGGGAGCGACAACTTTGCGAAAGATCCTCCGAACGCAACAGTCTCGGCCTTCAACAAGGAGGGCGGTGCTATTCGGGATGCGGTGGTGGTGCTGAAGAGCCCAAAACTCGAAGGTGATAAACTGACGTTTGACGTCGACGTTCTTGAGGGAGAACTGACCGGTGCCGACGGCCCGGCGTCTGTTTTCATCGACATTATTGGCAGGCCGCTAACGCCGATGTCCTATGCGGGTGTCGCGCGCCGTTCCGCTTATCGCGGCGCCTATTATGCCGGCGCGGCAACCGTTGGTGCGGCAGCAGCTTACGGCGCGGCAGCGGCATACGGCGCGTATGCGGCGCCTTATTACGCCCGACCGGCGTGCGGTTATTACCCCTATCCACCCTGCTATTAAGGGAAGCCTTTCCGAATTGATCGCGCGCGGCATTCTTGCCGCGGTGAAGGAAACTTCAATCCCTTTTTATGTTGCGCAGCGCCGCGCGAGCACCCCCCAGCTGGAGAATTCTGATGGTCAAGCAAAGTACAATTTTAGCTGCATTCGCTTTCCTAACAATGCTCGTCGCACGCGCCGATGCTCAATCACCGGCGTGGACACAGGCGGGCATGCTGAGTTGCAGAGTCGATCCAAGCATTGGCTTCATCATTGCCGGGCATCAATCGATGCAGTGCCGCTTCACGCCAAGCGCGCCAAATCTTCCGCCGCAGGCTTACGAAGGCGCACTCAACATGATCGGACTCAACATCGGGATTACCGCAGGTGGCGCTTTCGCCTGGGCCGTGCTTGCGCCGACGTCCGGAATACCCGCCGGGGCGCTCGCCGGCGAATATGTCGGCGCGAGTGGCGATGTTGCCGTGGGCCTCGGCGTGGGCGCCAATGTTCTCGTGGGCGGCTCCGGGCGCTCAGTCGCCCTTCAGCCAGTTTCGGTGGAGGGATCGGTTGCCGTTGACGTGGCGCTCGGAGTTTCTTCGCTCAAGTTACGATCGGTATTCTGAGGTAACGCGGCTCAGCGGTTAGGCGAGGTCTGTTCTGTGCCAATAGCGGACAATCGGCTCACCCTTGTTCAAAATCTGTAGCAAAGGATGTTTGCGATGAAAATTAATCGTCGTGCGGCAACATTGGGCGCGCTTAGCGCGATCGCGGGCACTTCTCTCAGCACAAAGTCTCACGCTGAATTTGGCGAAAATCTGCTGGATATTGGCAGCGGGTTAGAAGACTTCGCAGTGGCTCAAGACGCGTACATCTACGGTTACCCGCTTGTCACGATGGAGATAACTCGCAGGGTTATTACGAACGTGACGGCTCCCGAGGGAACGCGCGCACCGATGGGTCAGATCATCAAGCTTCGCCAATATCCAAACTCTTCATTTCGCGATGTAACCGCGCCAAATGCGGATACGCTCTACACAACCGCTTTTTTTGATGTCGGTAAGGAGCCATGGGTCCTCAGCATTCCCGACATGAGGGATCGCTATTTTCTGTTCCCGATGTTGGATGGATGGACCAACGTGTTCCAGGTGCCGGGCAAACGCACCACCGGAACAGGCGCGCAAACTTATGCGATCACTGGTCCGGGTTGGAAAGGAACGTTGCCAGCAGGCGTCAAGGAATATCAATCTCCGACAAACATCGTTTGGTTGCTCGGACGCATCTATTGCACCGGTACTCCTGAGGATTATGCGGCTGTCCACGCGCTGCAAGACCAGGTGAAGCTGGTGCCATTGAGCAGCTACGGCAAACCCTATTCACCACCCGCCGGCGTCGTTGATGCGTCTATCGACATGAAGACGGCTGTCCGCGAGCAAGTGAACCGGATGGATCCGATTGCCTATTTCACTTTGCTCGCACAACTCATGAAGACGAATCCGCCGGCAGCGGCGGACGCTCCTGCGCTCGCCAAGTTTGCCCGCATTGGCCTCGTCGCCGGCAAAGATTTCGATGCAGGTAGGCTGCAGAACGCGGATTTTGCAAAACGTATTCCCCAGGCCGCGTTTGACCGAATTTTGCTTCAGTTCAAGGTCAACAAGGCAATCAAGGACGTTAACGGTTGGGGCTATACGACTAAAACCGGGGTCTATGGGAGTGACTACTTTATGCGGGCGTTTGTCACCGCTGTCGGGCTCGGCGCAAATCGCCCCCAAGATGCGGTGTATCCATCGTCGCAAAAAGACGGTGAAGGCAAGGCCTATGACGGAGCCAATAAATACGTTCTGCATTTCGCAAAGGGCCAGATGCCGCCGGTGCGGGGCTTTTGGTCAGTGACGATGTACGACAGTGACTATTTCTTCGTCGCCAATCCGATCAACCGCTACTCAATCAGCGCGCGACAAAACCTGAAGGCTAATAAAGACGGCTCCGTCGATCTCTATATCCAAAAGGACTCACCGGGAGCCGACAAGGAAGCAAACTGGCTTCCGGCCCCGTCAGGAAAATTCCAACTGATGATGCGTTTGTATTGGCCGAACGAACGCAATCCCTCGATCATCGATGGCTCTTGGGAACCGCCGGCAGCAAAAAAGGTCAGCTGACCGTCGCAGCATAAAGGGCCGCGTGCGGCCAAAGAAAACGCGGGAACAGATCAAAAGAGTTTCGCGAGCGTGTTCCGTTGAACGGACCGCGACAATCACCGAGCCCGCTAACTTTTTCCTGCAGGCGGGCTCGGCTCTTCTTTTTCCGCCAGCTCCTGTAGCATCGCGAGCGCTTGCAGTACGGAATCGCGGCGAACATTGGCGCGGCCGATATCGCCATATTTGCGATCATGCACGATCACGCGGCCACTGCGCGAAGCTGCGCAGAAAAAGACAAGGCCAATCGGTTTGCCGGGCACGGCACCGGTCGGGCCGGCGATGCCGGTGATCGAAACGGCAAGATCGACCGAGGCGTGTGCGAGCGCGCCTTTGGCCATTTCCTCGGCGCATTCGCGGCTCACCGCGCCATAAACATCAATGGTCGACGGCGTCACGCCGAGCATCTGTTGCTTCGCGCTGTTCGAATACGTGACGAAGCCGCGATCCAGGACCAATGATGAGCCGGCGATTTCACTGATCGCCGCGGCGACCAACCCGCCGGTGCACGATTCCGCCGTCGCAAGCGTCAGCTTTTTCTTCGTGCAAATATCGAGCAGGGCCTTCGCAGCGGCAAGTGCAGCTTGGTCGGGCATTCGATCATTCCCACGGCAGACGAATCGTCGCGGTCGCATAGGCCACAATGCCTTCGCCGCGACCGGTGAAGCCGAGTTTCTCGCTGGTGGTGGCTTTCACGCCAACTCGATCGATGCCGATGTCGGCGATTTTGGCGATGGTAGCTCGCATACGGTCGCGATGTTCGCCGATGCGGGGGGCCTCGCACACGATCGTCAGATCAAGATGAGCGATGCGGCCGCGGCGCGCCCGCACACGGTCGACCGCGAATGTGAGAAAGCGGTCGGACGATACGCCGCGCCATTGCGGATCGCTCGGCGGAAAATGTGCCCCGATGTCGCCGTCGGCGAGCGCGCCGAGGATCGCATCGGTCAACGCATGCAACGCCACGTCGGCGTCGGAATGGCCGGTGAGGGCGTGCGTGTGCGGGATACGAACACCGCCCAGCGTGACGTGATCGCCGGGGGCGAAAGCATGCACATCCAGGCCCGATCCCGTGCGCACATCGCCAAGTGCAGCGGACTGGGTCGCTTCGGCGCGCGCGAAGTCGTCGGGCGTGGTCAGTTTGATATTGCCGGGTTCGCCGGCGAATACGGTGACCTTCATGCCGGCCCATTCGGCGAGCGCTGCGTCGTCGGTGAAATCGTCTCGGCCTTGTGCGGCGGCGCGCCGGTGAGCCTCGAGCAGAGCAGGGAAGGCGAAGGCCTGTGGGGTTTGCACGAGCCGGAGTGCGGCGCGGTCGAGCGTTGCCTCGACCGTGCCGGCGTCGTCGACGCGTTTGACCGTGTCGGTGACGGGCAGCACCGGAATTGCGGCGCCGGTTTTTTGCGAGGCCGCGATGGCGCGTTCGATCAGGCCGGCACTGGCGAAAGGGCGGGCGGCGTCGTGGACGAGCACGATGTCGGGAGAGCGCGGCAAGAGCGCCTCAAGTCCGGCGCGCACGGAGGCCTGCCGCGTCGACCCGCCGAATACGGGGGCAAGGATGTCCAGCGCGCCGGTGAGGGTGCGCACCCGCTCGGCGTCCTCGGCGCGGATGACTGGTTGTACGAGACCGACGTTTGGGGCTTCTAAGAAGCTGACAAGCGCCCGGTAGAGGGCGGTCTCCCCGCCGATGTTGCGGAATTGCTTGGGCAAATCGCCGCCCGCCCGTACCCCCCGTCCCGCCGCCACCACGACGGCTGCCACCTGCGCCATGCTATTGCTCCTCTACCCCCGCATGCCTTTACCGCGTTCCTGCCGCTGCGGAAACGCAACAAGAGGGGTGGCGATCATAAGAATAAACAATTTTTTTGCAGTGCAGCACTTGCGCTGCGGGATGATATGGCTAAACTATGAGCATCGAAAAGGGATAGCCTAAATGGTAGGCAAAGACATTTCTACAAATGAAGACGGTGGGTTATCGGAATCGCCGATCGCTATTGGCTCGGTTCCCATACCAAACCGCGTCATTTTGGCTCCGATGTCGGGAATCACTGACGCCCCTTTTCGGCGGCTCGCGGAGCGACTGGGTGCCGGGTTGGTGGTTTCGGAAATGACCGCCTGCGCTGGCTTAGTTCGTGGCGAACGCAAAGCGCTGGTCCGGAGCGAGGGCGCGGGTGTTGGTATTCATGTAGTGCAGCTCGCTGGCTGTGAAGCGCATTGGATCGCCGAAGGTGCGCGCATCGCCGAAGTCCAAGGCGCCGACGTTATCGACATCAATATGGGTTGTCCCTCGAAGCAGGTCGTCAATGGGGCTGCCGGTTCCGCCCTTATGCGCAATCTGGATCATGCGCTCACGCTGATCGATGCGGCCGTGTCCGCCGTACAAATTCCGGTCACCTTAAAGATGCGACTGGGCTGGGACGCGTCCACCATCAATGCGCCGGAACTTGCTCGCCGCGCCGAGGCCTCCGGCATCAAGCTCATTACCGTTCATGGTCGAACGCGTTGTCAGTTCTACAACGGAACTGCGGACTGGATGGCCGTCCGGGCGGTGAAGGGTGCTGTTTCTATTCCGGTGGTGGTCAACGGCGATATTCGTTCCTTCGATGATGCGGTGCGCGCTTTGGCGACATCCGGTGCAGATGCGATCATGGTCGGCCGGGCCGTGCAGGGGCGCCCGTGGTTTCCAGGGCAAGTTGCCCGCTATCTTGCAAGTGGCAGACATCAAGAGGAGCCATCCATTGGTGAACAGTTCGCGTTGATCGACTCGCTTTATGAAGAAATGTTGGATCACCACGGTAAAGCGATCGGTCGTCGCCACGCACGCAAGCACCTCGGCTGGGCACTCGACTCTGCCGCCGCTTTTACCAAAGCGCCAATTCACGTGCTCAAGCCACATCGAAGCCGTGTGTTGACTGCCGAGGAACCGGCCCAGGCGCGTCGTTATCTCGCTGAGGCCTACGATGATTTTGCCTGGAGAGCCGCCGCATGACTCGTGCGCAGGCTCTCTCAACAATGGTCAACTCATCCGCCGATGCGATGCTCCATGCACTGCCGCATCCGGTGATTATGGTCGCACCCGACGGCAAAATTGCCGATGCCAATGTGGCGGCCGAACAGTTCTTTGAAGCTTCTACGGCGATGCTACGCCGCCATATGCTTCGAGAGCTTGTGCCCTTCGGTTCGCCTTTGCTGACGTTGGTTGAACAGGTTCGACATCGTGGCGCGCCCGTCAACGAATACAAGGTCGATCTGGCAACGCCGCGCAACCCGGGTGAAAGGCTCGTCGATCTCCACGTGGCGCCGCTGCCGGAATATCCGGAACACGTCGTCGTCATGCTGCAGGAACGCACGATCGCCGACAAAATGGATCGGCAGCTCACACATCGTGGCGCAGCGCGCTCCGTGATCGCGTTGGCCGCCATGTTGGCGCATGAAATTAAGAATCCACTGTCGGGTATTCGCGGCGCCGCTCAGCTCCTCGAACAGTCGGCAGCCGATGACGACCGTCCGCTTACCAAGCTCATCTGCGATGAAACAGACCGTATCGTAAAGCTGGTCGATCGCATGGAAGTTTTCGCCGATGAGCGTCCGATCGATCGGGAGCCGGTGAATATTCACGTCGTCCTCGATCACGTGAAGCGGTTGGCGCAAACGGGATTTGGGCGCCATGTCAAATTCATCGAAGAATACGATCCCTCGCTGCCCCCTGTTCTCGCCAATCGCGACCAGCTCGTTCAGGTATTTCTAAACTTGCTGAAGAACGCCGCCGAGGCTATCGGCGAAACTGCGATCGACGGAGAAATCCAGCTCACGACCGCTTTCAGGCCCGGTGTGCGACTATCCATGCCTGGGAGTAAGGCACGAGTTTCGCTGCCACTGGAATTCTGCGTCAAAGACAATGGGCCGGGAGTTCCTGAAGACTTGATGCCGCATTTGTTCGATCCCTTTGTAACCACAAAACAGAGCGGAAGCGGCCTTGGTCTTGCGCTGGTCGCGAAAATAGTGGGCGACCACGGCGGCATCATCGAATGTGAATCGCAGCCGCGGCGGACAATCTTCCGTGTGCTCATGCCCATATATAGCGGCGAAGGCGAAATTGCCGACGACGCACCGCCCATCCAACGCCCGTGAGAGAAGACATGCCAACGGGAAGCATTTTAGTTGCCGACGACGATGCAGCGATCCGCACCGTCCTCAATCAAGCCCTTTCGCGCGCCGGTTACGAAGTGCGATCGACCGGCAACGCAGCGACGCTGTGGCGCTGGATCACGCAAGGCGACGGCGATTTAGTTATCACCGACGTGGTTATGCCTGACGAAAATGCGTTTGACCTTATTCCACGCATCCGCAAGGCGCGACCAGATCTTCCGATTGTTGTTATGAGTGCGCAGAACACGTTTATGACCGCCATCCGGGCCTCGGAACGGGGCGCCTACGAGTATTTGCCGAAGCCGTTCGATCTCAAGGAGCTCATTGCCATCGTTGGCCGTGCGTTGTCCGAGCCGAAGGATCCACGACCCGCACTCGCCAAGAACGAAGATTTCGAAGGAATTCCGCTGGTTGGTCGTTCGCCGGCCATGCAGGAAATTTACCGCGTATTGGCCCGGCTGATGCAGACCGATCTGACGGTCATGATTTCGGGCGAATCCGGCACCGGCAAAGAATTGGTGGCGCGCGCGCTACACGACTACGGCAAACGGCGTGCCGGCGCTTTTGTTGCCATCAATATGGCGGCAATTCCACGCGACCTTATTGAGTCAGAGCTGTTCGGACACGAGAAGGGCGCCTTCACGGGCGCCAATACCCGCAGCGCGGGACGCTTCGAACAAGCGGAAGGTGGCACTTTATTCCTTGATGAAATTGGCGACATGCCGATGGAGGCGCAGACACGATTGTTACGCGTCTTACAGCAGGGCGAATATACGACGGTGGGTGGGCGCACTCCGATTAAGAGTGACGTGCGCATCATTGCAGCCACGAATAAAGATCTTCGGTTGTTGATTCAGCAAGGCCTATTTCGAGAAGATCTGTTCTTCCGGCTCAACGTAGTGCCATTGCGGTTACCGCCGTTGCGCGAACGCACTGAGGATATTCCGGATCTAATCCGGCATTTCTTTACACAGGCGCAAAGGGAAGGCTTGCCGCCGAAGCAGATCGATCAGGCGGGCCTCGATCGTCTCAAGAGACATCGTTGGCCCGGCAATGTACGCGAGCTGGAGAACCTCGCTCGACGGCTTGCTGCGCTTTACCCGCAGGAAACGATCACGGCTGCGGTCATGGATGCGGAACTGTCGCAGCCAGCACTGCCGATTGGAAGTGATGAGCCGCGGATCGACGAAAACCTCAGTGCCGCTGTTGAACGACACCTGACTGCGTATTTCTCCGGATTCGAAGATGGCCTGCCGCCAGCGGGCCTGTATCATCGCATTCTGCGCGAGATCGAATATCCGTTGCTGACCGCGGCCCTGGCGGCTACTCGCGGCAATCAAATTCGTGCAGCTGATTTGTTGGGGCTTAATCGCAACACGCTACGAAAGAAAATTCGCGACCTCGATATTCAGGTGTTTCGCGGCGGCAACTGACTCAACCGCGTTTAATTTAGTGCGCTATCTGCGCGTCGGCGGCCGCGCGAGCTTTTACCTGAAAATCGCAAAACTCCGAGCCGAAAGCCGGCAACCAACCGCCTACGACGCGAGCGGTGTCTTCGCCTTTCACGGATATTTAGGCCTGCGGCCCACATGTGTCGCAAAAAGAACACAGTGCCGGTAACATTGTTGTATAAAAGCATCAGTCCTAGGCGGGGGTCTTTAGCCTCGCCTAGAGCGCCTTTTTCAAGGGCTGCCCCTCGCAACCCCTTTCCGGCACCGGAGGTCTATGAGCGTAGAACAGGCTGCTACTGCCGAAGCCGCGCTTTCCGCCCCATCGACGCGGCGCGGGGAAGCGCGCGCCCTCGGCCCGATCGTCGTTGGGCTCGCACTGCTGTCGGCCTTCGTTACCTTTATTGTTCTTGCCGACCTCACCCCCATTTCACCGACACACTACGTCGTGGTCACTCTGCTGCTCGCGAATGCCGCCGCAGTCTTGCTGCTGCTCGGTATTATCGTGCGGGAGGTGTGGCAGGTGGTGCAGGCCCGGCGCACCGGACGAGCTGCCGCGCGGCTGCATGTCAGCATTGTAGGGTTGTTTTCCATCATTGCTGCCGTCCCTGCCATCATGGTGGCGATCGTCGCCAGCGTAACCCTCGATCGAGGCCTGGACCGGCTATTTTCCACTCGCACGCGCTCGGCGATAGAGAATTCTCTGATCGTGGCAGAAGCTTATTTGCGCGACCACGCACAGATCGCGCGGTCCGACATCATGGTAATGGCTTTTGATATTGCTCGCACCAAATCGGTTTTCGACCAGGACCCGGAAAAGCTCCGGCAATTTCTCACGTTCCAAGCGTCTGTTCGCGGGCTTGCAGCCGCGATTGTGCTCGACCGAGACCTTAAGGTCATAGCGCGCGCCGACGTCAACATCAGTCAGACATTCGCGCTGCCGCCACGCGATGCATTAGATCACATCACCGAAAAAGACCCTCAGATTGTCCTGTTGCCCGACACAAATTACGTCGCTGCGATAATCAAGATTCCGCAGTACAGCGACTACTATCTTTATTTGACCCGCTTGCTCGATCCGCGAGTGGTCCCGCAACTCCAAGCTACGCGGGCGAGCGTTACTGAATATGCCTCGCTGGAAGCACGACGTGTCGGTGTGCAGGTTGCTTTTGCGCTGATGTATACTGTTATAGCACTCATCGTTCTGTTATCGGCAGTATGGATTGGTTTTAATTTTGCCAATCGGCTCGTTGCGCCAATCCGGCGTTTGATCGGTGCCGCCAACGCGGTGTCAACTGGAAATCTATATGTGCGCGTTCCCGTTCGCCAATCGGAAGGCGATCTCGCGCAACTCGGCGAAACCTTTAATCGCATGACACAGGAATTGCGTACGCAGCGTGATGACATCATGCATGCGCGCGATCTTATCGACAGCCGACGCCGTTTCACCGAAGCCGTCCTTGCCGGCGCAAGCGCCGGTGTTATCGGTGTGGACGGGAACGGTGCGGTGAGCATCCTCAACCGATCGGCGGAAAAGCTGATCGGTCGAACCGAAAGCGAGGCGTTAGGCCGCCCTTTGACTGAGGTATTGCCTGAACTTGCGGAGATCATGGCTGAAGCGCAATCGGGCGCCCGTACCCAAGACCAGGTCACGATCAGCCGCAATGGCCGGGAACGCAACTTATCCGTCCGGATCACCAGCGAGCAGTCGGGCGAATCCGACCGGGGCTATGTCGTAACGCTCGACGACATCACTGAATTGGTTGCCGCACAACGCACCTCCGCTTGGGCTGATGTTGCGCGTCGAATTGCACACGAAATCAAAAATCCACTCACGCCTATCCAATTGTCGGCGGAGCGCCTGCGTCGCAAATATGGGAAAATGATTGGCGAAGATCGTGGGGTCTTCGAACAATGTACCGACACTATCGTTCGCCAGGTTGATGACATCAGGCGGATGGTTGACGAGTTTTCGCATTTTGCACGAATGCCAAAACCCGTCATCGCCTCAGAAGATGTGGCGGATGCGGTTCGGCAGGCAGCATTCCTCATGCGCGTGGGGAATTCAGAGATCGAGATCAACGTCGACATCGCGGAAGATCCGATGCCGGCTCAATTTGACCGGCGTTTGATCTCGCAGGCGCTTACGAACATCATCAAGAATGCCACTGAAGCGATCGCGGCAGTGCCTCCGGCCGAGCTCAGCAAAGGTGTGATCGACATTCACGTGGCGCGCGATGGTGGCGACATCGTTATCGATGTTGTCGACAACGGCATCGGCTTGCCGAAGGCAAATCGTAACCGGCTCCTCGAACCTTACGTCACGACTCGCGAAAAGGGGACCGGGCTGGGCTTGGCAATAGTTGGGCGCATTGTCGAGGAGCACGGCGGCAGCATCGAATTGCGCGACGCCGCGGAAAAAATCCCAGGTCAACGGGGCGCCTGGGTCCGGGTTCGCTTTACAGCGACTGGCAAGACCGAAACTACCAAATCGGAAAAGCCAAAGACCGTAAGTGAGTGAACCGATGGCCGCTGAAATTCTCGTAGTTGATGATGAAGCCGATATCCGCGATCTCGTGGCCGGGATTCTGCAGGATGAGGGTTACAGCGCACACACCGCTCGCAATAGCGACGACGCATTGAGCGCAATAGCCGCGCGGCGACCGAACCTGGTTTTTCTCGATATTTGGTTGCAAGGCAGCAAGCTCGACGGGTTACAGTTGCTTGACGCAATTAAGCGGGAACAACCCGAGCTTCCTGTAGTGATGATCTCGGGGCACGGCAATATCGAAACAGCAGTAGCCGCGATAAAGCACGGCGCGTATGATTTTATCGAAAAGCCGTTCAAGGCCGATCGGCTTGTACTGGTTGCTGATCGCGCTCTGGAAAATTTTCGGCTTAAGCGCGAAGTCAAACACCTCAAGCAACTGACACCGGCCCCCTCGACGTTAGTTGGTCGATCGGCGGCCATAGGCCAATTGCGTCAAGCGATTGAACGCGTCGCACCAACCAACAGCCGCGTGCTTGTTGTCGGTCCATCGGGAGCCGGGAAAGAGCTTGCCGCGCGTACACTTCATCAAATGTCGAGCCGGTGTAACGGCCCCTTCGTCGTTATCAACGCCGCGGCAATCACGCCTGAACGTATGGAGATCGAACTGTTTGGTGTGGATCAATCCAATGGCTCAGAAGGCCGCAAGTCCGGTGCGCTTGAAGAGGCACACGGCGGTACACTGTTTATCGATGATATTGCGGATTTACCACGTGAAACGCAGAACAAGATCTTACGCGTCCTTGTAGATCAAACGTTTCAGCGCGTCGGTGGAAGCGCCAAGCTCGCGGTTGACGTCCGCATCGCGTCATCGACTGCACGCAATCTCGAGGCGTTGATCGCTGAGGGAAAATTTCGCGAAGATCTCTATCACCGCCTCGCTGTCGTACCTATACGGGTGCCGCCGCTGGCTGAAAGGCGAGAGGATATTCCAGATCTGGTCGATTATTTTATGGACCAGATTTCATTGGCCACTGGGCTGCCAAAGCGACGAATTGGCGATGACGCTATGGCCGTTTTGCAATCGCATAATTGGCCGGGCAATGTGCGTCAACTGCGCAATAACATAGAGCGCCTCATGATCCTCGCAGGCGGGGATCCAAATGCGGTGATGAATGCCAGTATGTTGCCGCCCGATGTCGGCTCTATGGTTCCGAATATGCCGAACGAGAATGGTGGAGAGCATTTGATGGGCCTTCCACTGCGCGATGCGCGCGAGGTGTTCGAGCGCGAGTATCTCGTGGCGCAGATCAGCCGATTTGGCGGAAATATTTCGCGGACTGCCGAGTTCGTCGGTATGGAGCGTTCGGCATTGCACCGGAAGCTCAAAGCGCTCGGGATAGACTAACAATCCATGTCACGGATCGCTTATGTCA
Source organism: uncultured Alphaproteobacteria bacterium (assembly GCA_963820805.1). Classification (GTDB taxonomy): domain Bacteria; phylum Pseudomonadota; class Alphaproteobacteria; order Rhizobiales; family Xanthobacteraceae; genus Pseudolabrys. The sequence continues at coordinate 94,849 of CAWGBH010000009.1, read as the reverse complement.
ACGGGCGGTATTTGCCGCAAGGCGAGGCTAAGGTTGCCGTAGAGGATCGCGGTTACCAGTTCGCCGACGGCGTCTATGAAGTCTGTGAGGTGAGGGGAGGCCACCTTATCGACGAACGTCGTCACATGGCGCGTCTCGAACGATCTCTTGGAGAGTTGCGTATTGCACGTCCGATGTCACCTGCGGCACTGGGGATCGTTTTGCGAGAAACGATTCGGCGCAATCGTGTTCGTGACGGCATTGTCTACTTGCAAGTAACTCGTGGCATCGCCAGACGCGACTTTCCGTTTCCGTCGGCCGACACCCGCCCGTCGCTGGTCGTGACTGCCCGAAGTAACGATTTGGAGCGCCTCGAACAAATTGCGGCTGAAGGAATATCTGTGATCACCGTACCCGACATTCGTTGGCGGCGCGTCGATATCAAATCTGTGGCATTGCTGCCCAATGTACTGGCAAAGCAATCAGCGCGGGAGCAAGGCGCACGCGAGGCGTGGCTTGTGGATGGGGAAGGTCGGATAACGGAGGGTGCGTCGTCGAACGCCTGGATCGTCAGTCGCGATGGCAAATTGATCACTCATCCGCTGGGTCAGGGTATTCTGCCGGGAATTACACGCTCAGTCGTTATTGATGTCATCAAGGCCCAGGGGCTCCCGTTCGAGGAGCGCAGGTTTACGGTCGAAGAGGCTCATGCCGCACGCGAAGCGTTTATTACGTCGGCGAGCCAGGTTGTTCTGCCGGTCGTAAGCATAAATGGGCGGCCGGTGGGGAATGGTGCCCCGGGCCTCGTCGCAGCGGCTTTGCGACGCGACTATCACCATCACGCCGAGATCAGCAAATAGCGTTCCCTTGATCGAACGGACATGAAATGAGCCACTCCTGCACAGCGCTAAAGGCGTAAAAACGCTACTTATTTCAGTCCCTTGAGGCGGTTCGGTCCAACTTGTGCTTGCGCAGGAAGTGCACCTGCCATCTAATGGAGGCCTCCCGGGCCTCGCACCGCTATGCGTGGGGCAAAGTGGCGCATGCTTTTCCTAAATCGCATGCGGATGGACTTGGGCAAAGAAGGTCTCGCGCGCTAGACGCGAGCAAAAAATGGAAAAACGGCCATGGCAGCCGATCGTGCGCAAAACCTACAAGACACATTTCTCAATCACGTCCGCAAAAGCAAAATACCTCTCACCATTTTTTTGGTGAACGGGGTCAAATTGCAAGGCGTAGTGACCTGGTTCGATAACTTCTGCGTGCTGTTGAGGCGGGATGGGCATTCCCAACTCGTCTATAAACACGCAATCTCGACCATTATGCCGGGGCACCCAATCCAACTGTTCGAAGGGGCTGAAGAGCCGCCGGCCGGAGATAAGGTCTAGTTGGAAGTACGTCGCCGCGATCAACGTGCCGATCTCCTGAGTCCTACGACGTCGGGCGCTGAGACCGGTCGCGCGATTGTCATCGAGCCCTGGATTAAAAATCTCGCTCGCAAGAACGAGGGCCGTGCGAGCGTGCGCGCGCCGGAAGCGCGCCTCCAGGAAGTTGTCGGACTTGCTCGCGCGATCGACCTAACGGTCGTTCAAGCGGGGCTCGTTACTCTCAACGATGTGCGGCCAGCCACATATATCGGCAAGGGTAAGGTCGATGAAATCGCAGGTTTGGCGAAAAGTCTGTCGGCGTCGGTTGTGGTTATGGATTGTCCCATCTCACCGGTCCAGCAGCGAAACCTCGAGAAGTCGTGGAACGCGAAAGTTATCGATCGTACCGGGTTGATCTTGGAGATTTTCGGACGTCGCGCCCGCACGCGCGAGGGTGCATTGCAGGTCGAGCTTGCGCACCTCAACTACCAAAAGGGCCGCCTGGTTCGCTCATGGACACATCTTGAGCGCCAACGCGGCGGCTTCGGATTTCTCGGCGGGCCCGGGGAAACCCAAATTGAAGCGGATCGTCGGCTAATCGAGGAGCGCATTGCCCGTATCGAGGCGGATCTCGAAAAGGTGAAACGCACACGCAAATTGCACCGCGATAGCCGCAAGCGCGTGCCTTATCCGATCGTCGCGTTGGTTGGCTATACCAACGCCGGAAAATCGACACTGTTTAATCGAATGGCGACAGCGAGCGTGCTATCGGCCGACATGCTCTTTGCCACGCTCGATCCAACTTTGCGTGGGGTCGCGCTTCCGCACGGCGCGCGAATGATCCTGTCCGATACCGTTGGATTTATTTCCGATTTGCCAACGATGCTGGTTGCAGCATTTCGCGCGACTTTGGAAGAAGTCATGGAGGCCGATGTCATTCTGCATGTGCGCGATATGTCGCACGACGATTTCGAAGCACAATCGCACGATGTGGGTAAAGTGCTCACCGAACTCGGAATCGAAACCAGCGATCCGCGAATAATCGAAGTTTGGAACAAAATAGATTTGCTCGACTCGGATGCGCGCGCACGTGTTTTTAACGCCGCCGAGCGTCAGCCGCATCGAAGCCATCCGTTGCTTGTCTCGGCACTCAATGGGGAAGGGATCGAGGCTCTCCTCGTTGCAATCGAATTGCGCTTAGGTGAAAAGCGCCGGACCCTCCAATTGTCGATAGACCCTTCCGACGGTGCGGGGTTGAGCTGGCTCTATCGCCACTCGGAAGTCCTGTCGCGAGAGATGCGAGAAGACGATGGGCGCCTGGTGCTCAGCGTGCGAGCTGATCCGAAAAACGCGGAAATGGTGAAGCATAAATTCCCGGAAACGACGGAGAGCAAATCGCCGGGTTAAACGTCAGAAGCCAAGCGGCCACAGTGCACGCACCCGCTTAATCCTTGGGGGCGGCGATCTTCTCAGCTGCCTTCGCTTCGTCCCACAGGGCGTCCATTTCGGCCAGAGTCGCATCCTTGGGTGTTTTTCCGCGTGTGGCCAATGCGCGCTCGATGAAGCCAAATCGACGTTCAAATTTAAGGTTGGCATCGCGGAGTGTGCCTTCGGGGTCGGCACCAACATGCCGGGCGAGGTTGACGACCGCGAACAGTAAATCGCCGACTTCGGCCGCAATCCTGCTTTTGTCCCCACGGTCTAGCTCTGCTTCGATCTCATCGGCTTCCTCCCGGATTTTGGCGAGGACGGCGCGGGGATCGTTCCAGTCGAATCCGACGCGGCCGGCTTTGTCTTGCAGCTTGAGCGCGCGGGCTAATGCGGGCAGGGCCAGCGGGACGCCGGCCAACGCTCCACTCGGCGGCTTCTCTCCGCGCGCGGCCTTCTCGTCGGCCTTGATCTGCTCCCAAAGGCCCTCCACGGCCTTGGCCGTCTTTCCATCGGCGTCTGCGAAAACATGCGGATGCCGGCGGACCAGCTTTGACGTGATGGTCTCGACCACATCGGCAAATTCGAAGGCGCCTTGCTCTTGCGCCATGCGGGCATGGAACGCGACCTGCAACAGGAGATCCCCGAGTTCGTCTTTCAGGCCATCCAGGTCACCACGAGCGATGGCGTCGGCAACCTCATAAGCTTCTTCAAGCGTGTACGGGGCAATGGTCTGAAAGCTCTGCTCCAGGTCCCAAGGACAGCCGCTACCAGGCGTGCGGAGTGCCGCCATAATCTCGATCAGGCGGGATATGTCACGGGAGGGCTTCACGGGGGCCGAATGTGCGTTGGAGTTTGTTCGCTGTGGCCGAGACCGTACCAAAGCAGGCAGATGGCTGCGACCGCATACCAAGGATTCGCATAAGGTATATTATGGAACATAAATAGTTGCGGTTTGCGGAGTGGTCTGGCTGCGAAGTCTCGCATCGGATTTCTATAAAATTAGATATTTCAACGAGATCCTACAAATATCGCCTGAAGCACGTCAGGAGCACTGGATGCTCATGCCGTCATATGCCGGCTCGACCGTTGGTGGCAGCTGAGCGCGCAGCGAGGCGTAATCCATATCGGTGTGCAAGTTGGTCAGGATGGCGCGCTTTGGGTTGATGCGGGCGATCCATTCCAGAGCCTCATCGAGATTAAAATGACTGGGATGCGGTGCCTTCCGCAACGCGTCGACAATCCAGACATCGAGACCATTCAGTGCCGAGATGCTCGCGTCCGGGAGCCTCTTGATGTCGGCTGAGTAGGCCAGGTTGCCGAACCGGAAGCCGAGGGAGGGTATGTCACCGTGATCCTGCAGAAACGGTAACGCCGCGATCAATCCTCCCTGCCCCTCGATGGTCACCAATTCGCCCGGCACCAGGCGCTTTTCGCTGGCGATCGGCGGGTATTCGCTACCCGGCGGCGTCATGAAGCAATAGCCAAAGCGGGCATGCATGGCCCGTGACGTTGCTTCGTCAAGGTAGACGTCGACGCGACGACGCTTGTGCACGAACAGTGGCCGCAGATCGTCAATTCCATGTGTGTGGTCGGCGTGCTCGTGGGTGATCAGTACGCCATCGGCCCAATCAACCTCGGCGTCCAAAAGCTGCATGCGCAGGTCGGGTGAGCAATCGACGAGGACGCGCGTTCGCCCGCCATGCGCATATGTCCGCTCTACCAAAAGCGAACAGCGCCGACGCCGGTTTTTCGGATTGTTTGGATCGCATGCGCCCCAGCCCAGTGCGACGCGCGGCACGCCCATGGACGACCCGCAGCCGAGAATGGTGAAGGTCAAGCTCATGCCGCGTTTGCCGTTACGCGCGGCACTTTGCTGAACAGGCGAAAAAAATTCTCGGTGGTCTGATGCGCGATGTCGTCGGCGCTTACGCCACGGACATCACCTAAAACTTTAGCAGTTTCGACAACGTACGCGGGTTCATTGCGTTTTCCGCGATACGGCAGCGGTGCAAGATAGGGCGAATCGGTCTCCACGAGAATCCGGTCGGCCGGCAGCGCTGCGGCAATGGCGCGCAAATCGTCGGAACGCTTGAACGTCAGGATCCCGGTAAACGAGACATAGTGACCAAGTTCGATGGCGGTGAAGGCCAAATCGCGCCCGCCGGTGAAACAATGCAGAACGGCCGGGAAAGCGCCCTTCCCGGTTTCCTCGCGCAGAATTTGCGCCATATCTGAATCGCAATCGCGCGAATGGATGACCAGCGGCAGCCCCGTCTCGCGAGCGGCGGCTATGTGTTGCCGGAAGCTCGCCGCTTGCGCATCTCTGGGGCTGTTGTCGTAGTGATAGTCGAGCCCGGCCTCACCAATCGCCACTATTTTGGGATGTTTGGCGGCCGCGACCAGCGTTTTCGCGTCGATATCCTGCTCCTCGGCTGCATTGTGCGGGTGGGTCCCGATCGAGCAAAATACATCCGGATATTTGTCAGCGATCGCAATAACCTGCGCGTTTTTCTTCACGCGAGTTGAGATCGTGACGATGCGGCCAATGCCAGCGGCGCGGGCGCGCGCAAGCACCGCGTCGATCTCCGACGCAAAATCAGGAAAATCGAGGTGACAGTGGCTGTCGACGAGCATGGTCAGCCCTTCGCCTCTACATCGACATAGCGAGGAAATACCGGGGCCGGCGGTGGCAACGTGGCTCCGGCCTTAATCCGCGATGTTGGCGAAAGACGATCAAATCCGCGGTCGTTCGCCTCAACCGCCAGCAGCGCGAGCAACTTCGCCGCGGACTCCGGTACGAACGGCTGCGCGAGGATAGCGACCTGCCGCAGCACCTCAGCGGTTATGTACAAAACAGTCCTCTGACGCTCGGGATCGGTCTTGGCGAGCGCCCAAGGCGCCTCCGAAGCAAAATAGCGATTGGCATCCGCCACAACGGCCCAAACGCAATTGAGCACCTGATGCAACTGCTGCGTTTTCATATGCTCGCGAGCGGTGCCGATCATGGCATCCGCGGCCGCCAAAATGGTCTTATCCGCATCGCTCAACGGCCCCGGCTCCGGTAATTTGCCGCCGAATGCCTTGCCGATCATCGACAGTGATCGCTGCGCCAGATTGCCAAGATCGTTCGCCAGATCCGCATTGGTGCAATTCACGATCGCCTCGTGGCTGTAGTTGCCGTCCTGGCCAAACGGCACCTCGCGCAGGAAGAAATAGCGGAACTGATCGACGCCATAGGTGTCAGCCATCGTAAACGGGTCGATCACGTTACCGACCGATTTCGACATTTTCTCCCCGCGATTGAAGAGAAAGCCGTGCGAGAAAATGCGCTGCGGCACCTCGATGCCGGCGGACATCAAGAACGCCGGCCAATAAACCGCGTGGAAGCGCACGATGTCTTTTCCGATGACATGCAGCGACGCCGGCCAATAATGTTTGAATTTCTCACTGCCGGTATCCGGGAAACCGACACCGGTAATGTAATTGGTCAGCGCATCCACCCACACGTACATGATGTGACCGTCGGCCCCGGGCACGCGGATACCCCAATCGAACGTGGTGCGCGAGATCGACAAATCTTGAAGGCCGCCGCGCACAAAGCTGGCAACCTCATTCAGCCGTTCCTTTGGCAACACAAAATTCGGGCGGGCGTAGAGATCGAGCAGTTTTTGCTGATAGGCCGATAGCCTGAAAAAATAACTCGCCTCCTCCACCCATTCGACGGGTGTGCCGGTTTTCGTTGCGACGCGAACCTTTTGTTCGTTCAGCTGTGTCTCGTCTTCGGCGTAGTAAGCCTCATCACGCACCGAGTACCAGCCGGCGTATTTGTCGAGGTAGATGTCGCCATTTTGCTCCATCCGCTGCCAGATTGCTTCGGACGATCGATGATGGCGTTCCTCGGTCGTGTGGATGAAATCGTCATTCGAACAATTCATCCGCTTCACCATCGCCTCGAAGCGCGGCACATTGCGATCGAGTAATTGGCGCGGTGTCAGCCCTTCCTTCGCGGCGGTTTGCTGGATTTTCTGGCCGTGTTCGTCGGTGCCGGTGAGGAAATAGACGTCGTAGCCATCAAGCCGCATAAAGCGCGCGATGGCATCGGTGGCGATCACTTCATAGGCGTGCCCGATATGCGGCGGGCCATTCGGATATGAGATCGCAGTGGTGATGTAAAAAGGCGTCTTGGCCGGCATTTCACGTGTTCATTCAAAGACGTGGATGGCCGGGAAATCCCGGCCATGACGAGTCTGGGTCTAGGTATCAATGGCGCGCGGCTGGGGCAAGCGGCGCCGGGCTGGCCGCTTCCCATCCAGACCCGTCGGGCGTCGCCCTACTTCGTGACCATGCGCATCGACGGAGGCGGTTCAGCCTTCCCGGCGGGCGAGATCGCGAAGGTGAGCCACACGTTCCAGCCGTCGGGGCGGTTTTCCGACGCAAATTCCTTGTAGCCTTTGAGGTTGATATAGCCCTGATAGTCCTTGCTGAGTGGGATCACGTATCCGATCTGGGGACCGATACCGGCCACGCGAGACTCAAAACAGCCGACGCGATCGCCAGATCCGCTGTCGCAAGAGAGCTGGTTATAGAGATAACCGACCAAACCGATCTGCAGTTGCTTGGTTAGGAACTGCGAAGCCCCCCAATCCAGATGCATATCGACGCCGTTTTGGTATTGCGTATGTGTATTTTCGAAATTGTATGTAAATCCGAGCACGGCCGAAAATTCGTGGCCGGTCTGCGGATTGAAGTAAGTATACCCGCCTCCGGCATCGATCGCATTGTGACCAATGCCGAGGTTGATGAGGCTCGCTTGATCGTATGCTCCTACTGTCAAGTTGCCGGTCATGTAGGTCATGAAATTATGAACGCCTGCGTTCCACCGCACATTAAATTGCGGAACTAAGTCACCGAAACCGGTGACGGTATCTGTCCGACTTCCCGATGCAGAAAAGCCCAAGGGACCTAATGACGCGTTCAATGTAGCGTCGACCGAGGCCCTGCCGTGCCCATAGGGCACGAGAAGAAGTACCGATGCCTGTCCGCCTAAAACCGGGGTGGCGAAAACATAGCTGGGCACGCCTATGGCGAGGTTGACGTCGGCATTCAAATTGGCGTTCACACTGCCATTAAAATTAGCAGTGATATTGCCGCGGCTGACCTGGCGGGCGAACGCAACATTGCCCCCGGCTGACACCGAGGTGTGATAATAAATCGTGGCAAATGAAAACCCGGGCTGCTGTGGGGTCGCCGCGAGACTTCCAAAGAATCCAGGTATCCAAAAGCTTACGCCGCCTTCGTCAGCCAACGCCGAGTTGGTTGCTACGCCAGCAGCGCCACAAGCCACCATGGACGCGAAGAGTCCGAAGCGTGTTCGCGTCGCGAATTTTATCCATACCTCTTTTTTCACCGTCGCTCCCCAAAATTTAATTTCCAACAAACACGATCGAACCCGCGATGGTGCAAGCGGATCAACAGCCTAGGCCGAGACGTCAAAAAAGACATCGGCCGTTTCGCGACGTTCACAACTATCTACCCGAGCGTGACTGAGAGGCCACAAGGACGCGTCCCCCACAAAAATAGATCGATGCTATGCAATCTAATCTTGACCGGAAAACCTTTTGAGCGCTCGAGCGGTATTGGTCAGCATTCCTTACTTATCAAGCCGACCATCACGGATTCGTCAATTGATGGGGGTTCGATATCGGACGCAACATGGCATTGGCCACGTTTGCCACCGGCTGAGCGCGTTAAGGCACGAAGCAGTGAGGACCTAACTTCAAAAATCACAGGCGACTTGAGGGAGGCTCATCATGTCAGGTGCAGTTATTAATCTCATCGTTCAACTTATCGCGGGTGTCCTCGGCGGCAATGCCGCAGGTGGTGCCCTCAAGGATTACAATCTCGGCACGCTTGGCAATTCAATCACGGGTGCGATCGGTGGTGTTGCCGGCGGGCAGATCCTTCAATCTCTCATTCCTATGCTTGCGGGTGTCGGCGGCAACGTCGACGTCGGTGCGCTGGTTGGGCAAGCCGTGGGTGGCGGCGTCGCAGGCGCCGTTCTCACAGCCGTGATTGGCGCGGTGAAGAACATGATGGGCGGTCAGCCAGCACGCTAGAGTTAAATTTGGCGCAATCAGCCCCAAAAGGCAGTTTTTTAGAATCGTTGTCTGTGCGCGTTTGGTCGGACGCGCAAGGTAAGATCGTTTGATTGTGAGTCAAAAAAATCAGGATGTCGCATTGAGCCCGTCTGTCTGAACTTGGTTCGGTGGGCGCAATTGTGGAGGAAAAAAATGCAATTGGATTTGGGTACAGCCTTTCGGCCGGCTTTAGCCCGCCGACATGGAGGGAGTGAGATGATGACTGCGATCAGAACAATCTGGATTTCTCTCCTCACGCTGATCGCAACTGCAATGGCCGCGAGTGCGCCAGCGTCCGCACAGCAAAAACCGAACATCGTCATCATTTGGGGCGACGACATCGGCCAATCCAATATCAGTGCCTATTCGCGCGGCCTGATGGGCTACAAGACGCCCAACATCGACCGTATCGCCAGGGAAGGCATGATGTTCACCGACTACTACGGTGAGCAGAGCTGCACCGCCGGCCGGGCTTCATTTATCACCGGACAGTCGGGCTTGCGCACCGGCATGACAAAGGTCGGCTTGCCGGGCGCTACGCTCGGGCTCCAAAAAGAAGATCCAACAATTGCCGAAATGCTCAAGCCGCTCGGTTATGTCACTGGCCAATTCGGCAAGAACCATCTTGGCGATCGCAATGAGTTTTTGCCCACAGTGCACGGCTTCGATGAGTTCTACGGCAACCTTTACCACCTAAACGCCGAAGAAGAACCGGAGTTGCCGGATTATCCGAAAGACCCGGCGTTTCGTGCGAAATATGGGCCGCGCGGCGTGCTGGACTGCAAAGCCTCGAGCACTGACGATACGACGGTCGATCCGCGTTTCGGAAAAGTCGGCAAGCAGGTTTGCAAGGACACCGGTCCGCTGACCAAGGAGCGCATGCTGACGATCGACGATGATATCGCGGATCGCGCCGCCGAATTCATCAAGCGTCAGAATGCAGCCGGCAAGCCGGTATTTGTCTGGGTCAATTTCACCCACATGCACCTGCGTACGCACACCAAACCGGCAAGCATCGGCCAGTCGGGACGGTGGCAGAGCACGTATCACGACACCATGATCGACCACGACAAAAATGTCGGCACCGTCCTTAAGGCGCTGGATGACCTAGGCATCGCAGACAATACTTTTGTCATGTATTCGACCGACAACGGTCCGCATATGAACACCTGGCCGGATGGAGCGATGACGCCATTCCGCAACGAAAAGAACTCGAATTGGGAAGGTGCCTATCGCGTGCCGGCCATGTTCCGCTGGCCCGGCAAGATCAAGCCAGGCGAGGTATCCAACGAGGTCGTATCCCACCTCGACATGTTGCCTACGCTCGCGGCCATTGGCGGCGATACGCAGGTCAAGGACAAGCTACTCAAGGGCTACAAAGTCGGCGATATGACCTACAAGGTCTACCTCGACGGGGACAACCTCGTGCCCTACCTGACCGGACAGGCACCTAAGAGCCCACGCCAGTCGTTCTTCTACATCAACGACGATCAGCAATTGGTCGCTCTGCGGTACGACAACTGGAAGCTCGTATTCATGGAGCAACGGACCCCGGGAACATTGCTAATCTGGTCCAATCCATTCACGAACTTGCGGTTCCCGAAAATGTTCAACCTGCGGACGGATCCGTATGAACGCGCGGACATCACCTCAAACACATATTGGGACTGGATTTTGGACCACGCCTTCCTTGGCACCCCCGCGCAGGATTATGTGGGCCAGTTCCTGGCGACGTTCAGGGAGTATCCGCAGCGACAGAAGGCCGCCAGCTTCAACTTGGATGAAGTTTTTGCGAAGCTGAAGGAAGGCACGGCGAAGTAAGCCGCTCGGTCAAAGAATGGTCATGCCAGATATGGAGTGAGGGATCGCAATGAACAGAGCAGTTCTTGTGGCCCTCACTCCACTACTTCGAGAAAGAGAGTCCCCAGCGCAAAGCATGAATACGAATTTTGCCCGCGCAACAAATTTCCATTTCAAGGAAACGCTATATATGAAACTCAACCTCATCATTTTCGGCCTGTTTGCGTCACTTATCATGAACGAAGCATTGCGCGCGCAGCCGGTTCAGCCACGACCGGCCGGTAATCCGGTCTCCGTTACTACCGATAATTTCACCCGCGCCGAGTCTGATCTGTACATTGGCAATATCGTCAAAGACGGCTCCTTTGGAAAGTTTTTTCACCGCCGCGAGCCGGCAGCGATCGACAACCAGTCCGTCATTCGGCTTAATCGTGACACGCTGTATTCTTCCGCCGTGTTCGACCTTGACGCCGGTCCGGTTGTGATCACGTTGCCCAATCCGGGCAAGCGATTCATGTCAATGCAAGTGATCAATGAAGACCATTACGTCTTTGAGGTCGATTATGGCGCCGGGCGCTACAATTTCAACAAGGCGGAGGTTGGCACACGCTATGTTGTGATGGCCCTGCGCACTTTCGCCGATCCGTCCAATCCGCAAGACCTCAAACAGGCCCACGCCTTGCAGGATGCTGTCACAGTCCAGCAGCGCAATGCTGGACGTTTCGAAGTGCCCAATTGGGATCCCGTCAGCCAGAAAAAAATCCGCGACGCGCTGCTGATCCTGAATAAGTCCCTGCCCGATTTAAAAAGAGCGTTTGGAAGTCGCGTCCAAGTTGACCCGGTCCGCCACTTGATTGGGACCGCGGCGGGATGGGGCGGCAACCCGGAACGGGACGCCATCTATCTCAATGTCACCCCAAACAAGAACGATGGTGCAACGGTTTACAAGCTGACCGTCCCCGCAAAGGTCCCCGTGAATGCCTTCTGGTCGGTCACCGTTTACGACGCTCAAGGTTATCTGAAGAAAAATCAGTACGACGCGTATTCCTTGAATAACGTCACTGCGAAAAAGGGCACGGACGGTTCAGTCGCCATTCAGTTTGGTGGCTGCGACGGCAAAATTGCGAATTGCATACCGACGATGTCGGGATGGAATTACTTGGTGCGCCTTTATCGCCCGCGCGACGATATTCTGAACGGCAAATGGAAATTCCCGGAGGCACAGCCGGTCAACTAACGTGCCGACCGGATATTGGAGCCACTGCCGAGCTTTAGCTGATGCCGGATGCCGTGCGGTATTGCCGTTCGCAAACGCGCTGCCTACAACGGCACCATGGAACGACAAAGTGATTCTCTTACATCGACATACATAAGGCGAATGATTATCGCGGCGGTTGGCGCGGTGACCATTGCCCTGCCCTGCTTCCAGCCGTCTTTTGCTGCTCCGATGCGCTGCAGCGGTGAGGAGACGATCTGCATTTCGGGATGCAAGAAAAGCACTGACCGCGCTTCGATCCCGGCTTGCATTACAAACTGCGGTCTACGCCAGTCTTCCTGCAAGAAGACCGGCTGCTGGGATAGCGGCGTTCAAAAATATTGCGGCCTTTTGAAACAATAGTGCCTGCCTAAAGGCAATGGCGCCCACTGAAAGCGCCTAAATCCCCTGCCCCGAAAGCCCTGCCCCGGAACGGCCACCGGCCTTTACGAATTGCTAAACCCCCATCGCGTACACTCTAAATGGACGTTAACCAGTTGAATTTGCCAGTTCCGTAGCCAACCAGAACGGTTTTCCGAGGCTTATGGGCGCTCCGCTCGAACTCATTCACGAGCTCGACAGCTCGATTGCGCACAGCACGGACCAGCGGCGTTCGGCCATGCTGCGGCATCTCACCGACCTCTTCCTTGTCGGCTCCGATCAATATTCTGAAGACGAAATCGATCTCATCGATGACGTTTTTGTACGGCTGATTGCGACCGTCGAGCAGTCGTCACGCGCACTTCTCTCGATCCGCCTCGGGCCGGTATCGAAGGCGCCGCCGAAGATTCTGCGCCACTTGGCTTGCGACGACGCAATCGAAATTGCGTCCCCCGTCCTGAGCCAGGCCGAACGTCTTGACACAGAAACGCTGATCGAGTGCGCGCGCACCAAGCACCAGGAGCATTTGCTCGCAATTTCGCGCCGTAAAATTCTGCCTGAATCTGTTACGGAGGTTCTTGTTGAACGTGGCGATCAGCAAGTTGTCTTGAGTACCGCGAAGAATGCGGGAGCAAAGTTTTCCAACAAGGGTTTCGGCATATTAGTCAAGCGTTCCGAGGGAGACGATCAGCTCACGGCATGTGTAGGTCTGCGGCCCGATCTGCCACCGCAATTGTTTGAACGCCTGCTGCAGGCCGCATCCGAGACCGTACGGGCCAAACTCGAGGCTGAACGCATACACACGAAACGGGAGATCGACAGCGCTGTCAGTGAGGTGACCAACCGTCTGCAAACAGAATCAGCCACCCAACCGTTGAGCTATGCGGCGGCGCAAGTGCTTGTTGAGTCCATGTTCAAAGCAAACCTCCTCACGGCCGGAAAACTGCAAGAATTCGCTCTATCTGGCCGGTTCGAGGAGATGGTCGCCGCACTTTCACTGATGTCGAATGTTCCGACCGCGGTGATCGAGCAGAATATGCGGGAAACTCAGGCGCAATCGCTGCTGGTGCTGGCCAAGGCGATTGGATTATCGTGGGAAACCACGCGAAGCATCATGGGGCTGGCGGCGAAACGCTACCGCCGCGCCGCAAGCAGCATTGATCAATCGATGCCGGCGTTCCAGCGGCTAAAGCAATCAACCGCGCAACAAATTCTGGAATTCCACCGCATGCCGGCGCGCCCTGTGCGCAGACACTAGTAGACCGGCATTCAATCAAACAGTGATGTTGAGAAGTGACGCGCTCATTTGCGCGTCGGCCCGGACGCCGCCGCGTTGGCCGCATAGCTAAAACGGGCAGCCAATAACTGTACGATCTCGCTCGCCAAATCCAGATTGGGACTTGCCACCATGCCGCTGCTGTCGGCAAACGGCGCCGACGGATCAAAAGTTGAAATAGTCGCAGGCGAAACGGCGGCGGCAATCGCTCGAGTGTCCCACCGCCAACGACATCGGTCTGGTTCACGCGCAACGGCGTGTAGGCGGGTGGAAAATCTCCGGCATTCGCTGCGTCCGGCAATGGCCCATCGGACCGCGAATTGGCGATATTGTTCGCGGCTACTTGCAGGCGCAGAGATGCTGCATTCAGTCCGGATATGGCTGTCGTGCTCGCAATGCCCATAGCCTCTGTGATAGGCCGGGCCATGGAACACTTTGTTCCGCAATTCTCTAAAACTTGAAGGATACGCGGGGAAAACGATCGTGGGCCCTTGCCGTGGGCGAGCGGTGGCGACCTTACGCCACTCGTACATGCTCGACGGAACGTGGTAAATTTCGATCAACTAAAATCAAAACCGGGAGGATTTTGCCATGGCCGACAGCCTCAAGCGGGTCAAAGTCGCACCCAAGGGTATGGGTCTCAATGACTTCGTCGCAATGAAGGAAGGTTTTTTCGTCAGCGAAGGACTCGATGTTGAGTTTGACTGGAAGACTTTTCGCGGCACGCAGTCGAGTTGGAAAGACCTCGATTATTTCCAACGCCCGCAAGATCGCCCGTATACGGAAGACAAGCAGGACGTGGTTCAGGGTGCGTGCCTCTGGGGCACAATCTGCAACGCCAGCGCTGGCATGGGGCGTGTCGTCACCGAGGGCTACGGCGATTCACCTTGGGCGATCTTCGTGAGGCCTGACTCGAAGGTCCGCAAGCCCGAGGATTTGAAAGATGTTCCGATTTCGGTCGGCATGCGCGCGGGCAGTCATTTTAATGTGCCCTATCGCCTCGAGAAGCATCTTCCACTCAAACACATCAAAACCGTCAGTACCGGCGGCTTCGGCGCGCGATTAAAAGCCCTGCTCGATGGTGAGGTCGAGGCCGCGAGCCTGCTGCCGCCGCAAATCGCCATGGCCGAACAGCTAGGCCTGCGTAAGATCATAGAAGATCGCTTCAAGACTCTGTGGTGGGTGCCTGCCAGCGCAACGCCAGAAGTTGTGCACGGGTATATGCGCGCGCTCAACCGAGCCGAACAGGCGCTAGAGGCGGACCTTCCGAAATATCTGCCATTGTGGAAACTCGCTGTGCCGGCGGAATTCGAGAATTATCACGCCTGGGATTTCAGCAAGTTTGGCCGCGGCGAACGCTTCGTCAACGAGCCATTGCCACGGGCAGAGTTCGACGAAGTCTTCTCCCAAGTCGAGCGCTGGGGCCTCGATCAATACCTCAAGGACCGCAGTCCCGACACGCTGTCGTATCCGGCCTGAACAACGGCGGCGACATCCGCCGATCGCATGATCGCGGCGCGGCGGCGTACATCGCCTGCGCGTTAGCTCTTCATCGGCGGATAGTCGCGCGAGAAGACCGGCTGGGCGAGAAACGCCTTCGGGTCCATGGTCCAGAACTGGCTGACCTTGTGGTAGGTCTTGAGGGTTTTGTTGGCCATCTTGCCATTCTGTTTTTCGGCGCGCCGCACGTAAACGTCGATGACGGCATTCCCGTAGTTGTCGAAGCTCAACGGACCACGCGGCGTGTCCGCGAGCGTAACCGCCCGTATCGCCTTCACGAGCTGATCGGCATTGTCGGATTTGCCATTGGTCTTTGCGAGCGCGGCCTCGATGATCTGACCGTTCGCGTAGAAGCATGCGGCGTAGTGACCAATACGTACGTCCTCACCGTAGTTCTTCTTCATCGCTGCAATAAAACGCTTGTTGGCGTCGCTCTCGCGGTCGAGTGCATATGGATTTGTGTTGATGAGCCCGGCGGCGCTTTCGTCATGCGCGCCAATAATTGTGTCATCGGCGACAGTCGCACCGCCAACCAGCGGCTGCTTTACCCCGAGCCCGCGCGCCTGTTTTGTGAACTTCAACGGATTAGAGCCTGCAAAAACCTCACAAACCACGTCGCACTCCGGAATTTGCGCAACATAAGGCGCATAATCCGCCGTATTGAGCGGCGCCCACAGCTTCTTCACGATCTGGCCGCCATGATCCTCAAGCACGCGCTGGAAACCGCCAACCTGCTCGTAACCGAATGCGAAATCGTCGCCCAGGCTAGTCGCGCTTTTGAGCTTCATCTCGTTGAGCACATAGTCCCCAAGAGGATAGAGACACTGTGCGGACGTATAGGACGTGCGCGTGAGGTAGTCGTTCGCTTTGCGCTGCGTCACGTCCTCGGCGCCGGCAAAGGCCAGTGTCGGCATCTTGGCCTGAGCGAGATAATCGACAGTGGCGAGTAATTCGAAGGCCGCAAAGGGTCCGAGCACGATGTCGACTTTGTCGCGCTCGACCACTTCCTGCGCTTTGTTTTTGGCGCCGGCCGGATTGCCGCCGGTATCGGCGACGATCAAATCAATCTTGCGCCCTGACAGCGTGAAATTCTTGTCTTTGAGGAACGCAGTAATGCCTTCCTCGAAATGGATGCCGCCCGCCGCAAGCGGCCCGGTCTTTACCGTCAACAGGCCGATTTTAAGGGGCGCTGCCTGCGCGATCGCCGGCATCGGAAAGGAAGCTGCGCTGGCGACAGCTGCGCAACTGGCGAGAAACTGACGGCGATTGGTCTTGGACGTCACGGTATCCTCCCCTTGGCGGACCTTGTCGGGACCTTGGTGGACAAAGCATCCCTCAAACTTTCGGCCCTTTTTCTCGACCGTGGCCTTTGGATGCAATGACCCGTGCAAATTCAATCATAATGTGCCGGCCAAGCGAAGAGCCGGCTTGCCCAACACGCCCACGGAACGTCGCAGGAAGCGAAATCAGGCCCGGGCGGCTTCTGCCAACGCGCCAAATACCGCGAAAACGAGCGGTTTGCGTTCGAGGTTGTAGGTCTCGACATCGCGTGCAGCGCGATTGACCTTTTCCCAGGTTTCCGCGACCCGTGCCATTTGCGCCTTGGCGTGCGGAATCTCTCCGAGGCGCGTCGACAGCCACCCGTTGACCAGGTCCATGAAGGCTTCCAGCGTTTTCGGATCGCTGCCGCCGATGGCTTCACCGAGTGCATGCAACGCCCGCGGATCGGGATTTGGCAGCTGCGCAAATAATTCGAGCACACGCTGGCGGAGCGCCAATGCCGTATCGTCGAGCAAACTGAACGCGCGGCCAACGCTGCCTTCGGCGGCTTCCGCAACCTGCCGGATTTCGGGGTCGTCTCCGGCCCGGCCGGTCGCGCCGGCGAGCGCGCGGGCGACATCATCGGTCTCCAGAGGCCGCAGCAGAAGGCGCCGGCAACGGGAGCGGATCGTCGGCAGTTCGCGCCCCGGCGCATGACTGATGAGCAGAAGAAGTGATCGCTGCGGCGGTTCTTCCAGCACTTTGAGCAGCGCATTGGCGCCCTCGCGCTGGAGATCATCGACCGCATCGACGATCGCGATGCGCCAGCCGCCCTCGCCCGCTGTCGAACCGAAAAACGATACCGTTCGCCGCACGTCATCAACCCGGATCACCGTATAGAGCTTGCCGGTTTGTTCATTGATGCTGCGCTCAAGGACCAGCAGGTCGCCCTGTGCTTGAGCAGCAATGCGGCGTGCGACAGGATGATTTGGATCGACCGCAAGCGACGTTGCATTTTGCACTTCTGCGGCCTTTGGATCCGGATGCGCGAGCACGAACCGAACCATGCGATAGGCTAAAGTCGCCTTGCCGATGCCTGGAGGACCGCCAATCAACCAGGCGTGCGCGATGCGTCCGCTTTTATAGGCATCGAGCAGTGCGTGTTCGGCCTCGGCATGGCCAAACAAGTCGGTTGTTTCGCGCGGCAACTTGCTGTCGCGGTCTTCGGTGTCGTCGCTCACGGCGTTACGGTCTCCGCAACGCCATGGTGTTCGAACGGGAGCCGCTTCTGCACGATCGACCATATGCGGTCTGCGACGACTTCGCGTGGCGCGCGGCCGTCGATCACAACGCATCGCGCGGGTTCTTCGGCTGCCAAGGTCCGGTACGCCTGCCGAAGTTTCTCGTGAAACTCTAGCGACTCCGCCTCAAAACGGTCGGCCACGTCTTGCCCGCGGCGGCTTTTCGCGCGTGCCAACCCGACTTGCGCGGGAACATCAAGAATAAACGTCAATTCCGGGAGCGCCGCACCAACCGTCACACGCTCCAGACTGCGGATGAGGCGTGGGTCGACGTTCCCGAGCGCGCCTTGATAAACGCGCGTGGAATCGATGAACCGGTCGCAGATAACCCAGCTCCCGGCTTTTAGCGCTGGAACGATGGTATTGCGCACATGGTCGTCGCGCGCAGCTGCGAACAAGATCGCTTCCGTTTCGGCACCAAGCGGTTTGGCAATGCCGGACAGCAGAATATGCCTGATGATTTCCGCCCCGGTTGACCCGCCCGGTTCGCGCGTCAGGACCACATTCAGCGCGAGCGACTTCAGCCGCTGGGCGAGCGTTGCTGCATGGGTAGACTTGCCGCTGCCTTCGCCGCCCTCGAAGGTAATGAAATGTCCGCGCAAACGAGCAAGCCTTTTTCCCAGTCATCGCCGTTATGTGGCGTGTCTGACTATTATAGCCGCTCGGCCCCAGCGCGGAACAGTGTGATGACCATTTCGGTCACGGCATCAAAGGCGCGCTGTGACATATTCCCCCTCCCCACATTTTCGGCGGCCTTTAGCGGAGCCGTCAGGATGAGGCTGTCATTACGCCAGACCTTGAGGTTGCCGACCGGCGTCCCTTCAGCGACAGGGGCCGGGACCGGACCATTATAGACGATGCGGGCGATCAGCTTCTCGGCGCCCGATTTCGGCAGCATCACCCGAATGTCGCCATTGGCAACAAGCGGGACGTGGCCTGCAGCTCCGCCATAGACCTTTGCTGCCCCGATGGTTTGTCCTTCAGCGAACAAAACCCGCTGGTCGAAATTGCGGTACCCCCACTCAAGTAATTTTTTGGCTTCGTCAGCGCGCTCTTTGGGTGTGCTCACGCCATTGACCACGACGATTAGCCGTAATCCATTCTGCACCGCCGAGCCCACCAGGCCGTAACCCGCTTCTTTTGTGAACCCGGTCTTGAGCCCATCGGCACCGGCCATCGCACCCAAGAGTGGATTGCGGTTCTGCTGGCGAATTTTATTCCACGTGAAATCCGGTTGGCCGAACAGCGTGTAAAAATCCGGATAATTGCGAATGATGTGGCGCGCAAGGATTGCCAACTCGCGCGTCGTTACTTGTTCGCCGGGATCCGGCAGCCCGTTCGAGTTTGTGAAAACCGACTTCTCCAGTCCAATTTCGCGCGCGCGCTGGGTGAGTTTGACTCCGAACGCTGCTTCATTGCCGGCGATGGCCTCCGCCAGCACGATACAGGCGTCGTTGGCCGATTGAATGATCATCCCGTGGAGCAGATCATCTACAGGGATTCTGCTGTAGATTGCCGCGAACATGGTGGAGCCGTGCGAAGGCGCGCCGCCTTTTCGCCAGGCGTTCTCACTGACTATGTATTCGTCGGTGAGCTTGATCCGGCCTTCCTTTATTTCGTGGAAGACGTATTCCGCCGTCATCAGCTTGCCGAGGCTGGCTGGAAAAATCAGCTTATCCGCATCCCGCTCGAACAAGACACTGCCGTGTTCTGCGTCGATCAGAATGGCGTGCGGCGCCGTGATGTTCGGCTCGTCTTTTTTCGGGGCTTCCTTTTTCGGTGCGGTGGCGGTGGGAGCAGGTTTATTTGCGGGCGGTGGTGCGGCGAGCGCAGCCGCACCCAGGGCCGCGGTCATTGCCGCCGCCATCAACCACCCTTTGTATGAATTACGCATGGCCATTATCGAGGCTCATTCACCGGCGTCGCTTCGAGACAATGATGTCGCAGATCCGCAGACCTGTGGCGACAAAATGCGGCTCAGTAAAGGCCGCGGCCGCTCATGAAACCAGTGCGGCCATCATAACGGGTCGGAACGTAGGCGGAAACCGGTGACGTTGCGGGTGCGGCATCTGCGGTCGGCCCGCCGATGTTGGGCTCACTACGCCGAGGCCGGGAGGCGGCGGCGAGTTCGGTTGTGGGCGCGGCCATTGCCGGCACGTCCCGTGCACCCTCACCTAGCCGATATGGCCGATCGGGTGGCGAAGGAACACCCGCTGAAGAGAAAGCCTGAATTGGCCGGCCGTCGAAATAAGCCGGCGCAAAAGGCTTGCTCGATGCGACCTGGACGGGCGCGACAGCCGGGGCGCCCTCACGCAATGTCGCAACCAATTTCCGATCGTCGGAGCCCTCGAGCGGCGCCCGGCCAACGTACTCAACCTTCACGCGGGCGAGACCGTGACCGTAGAAACCCAAAAGTTCAGCCGTCTTGACCGAAACGTCGATAAGCCGATTGCCAACATAAGGCCCGCGGTCGTTCACACGGACGATGATCGAACGGTTGTTGGCAACATTGGTGACCCGAACGTAAGACGGCAGCGGCAGCGTCGGATGCGCAGCGGAGATCGAATTCATGTCGAAAATTTCGCCGTTGGCGGTGTAACGGCCATGGAAATCGTTGCCGTACCAGGAAGCCATCCCGACGGCGCTATAATCGATATTTTCTTCCGGAGTATAAACCTTGCCCGCGACGGCATAGGGCTTGCCGAGCCGATAGACACCCCCGCCTTTCGGCACGGGCTGCCCGGGCTCGACGACGCGCGCACTCGACGCGACGCCGTAACGCGGATCCACCCTGCCTGCCATCTGGCCACTGGAGCAATTGGCCAGCGCAAGGCACCCCGCGCCGAGAACAAGCAGGCGCGCGCACCGGTGAAATTCGAAGTTGGCCCCCAACAGACCCATCCCGCGTACGATCCCCAATCGCTAATTGCCAGAATAGCCTGTCACGAGGCTGCCGGGAACCGCCCCTACGCGAGAGTGGTAAATGGTTGGTTCCAACGGGTTATCCGAAGGTGGACAGCCGCCGGCTGCTTAGCCAAGCGAAACGCCGTCCACAAGGGGTGGCGGTTTTGAACCCTTGCGGGATTGCTTGTCTAGCGATTGCGCGAAAGTAGACTGGCGCCACTCTTTGGGCGGCTGAGGCCGCCGGTGACCGACGAACGCTGCACTGTGCCCTCGTAGGAAATGCCAATCCGGAAACCGCGCGTCCAGGCGAGCGTGCAAAACCTCTTGGTGCTTCCGTGGAGGAATTCGAATTGCTTCGGCAAATCGTAGGTGCGCTGCAACTCGAGGCAGGCGCCGCCAGCCGACATGTCGACGACACGACACTCGATCGGCGTCGTCTTCGGCCCAAGCAAGAGCCTTCCGGTCCTGGGGACCAGCCCCCGAGGCGCTACCCGAAACCAGCGTCGTTTATCGGACCCAGCCATGTGACAAACCCTCGGGTTTTATATTACCCCTTGATTACCGATCTATTACGCGTTCGATTCCCCTATCCCGCTGAAATTGTGGGATATTCGGTTTGAAAAAGTTCCACGATCGGTCAGATAGCTGTGGCACGCTGCGCCAGCCGCTGGTTCGACTGTATAGTGCTGAAAAGTCGAGGATCATCCCGTCATGCCGCGTTTCCACTTTCATCTCACCGACGGCAAGCAAGTTCTGAACAATCACAAGGGCATTGATCTGCCCGGCAACGCCGCTGCGCGCGAAGATGCGCTGGCGCTCGCACGGGACCTCAAACATGGGGCGGTCATGCCGGGCTGGAACTGGACTGGGTGGTTTGTCGCCATCGTGGACCAGCATGGCCACAAGGTCGACGAGGTGCCGATCGCGGATGTTTGAGTGCTCTGCCTCCCCTCCGCGGCCATACCTTGGACCTTAGGATTTATGGTGCGGTGCAGGGAGGTCCGGGGATTGTCATTCCCCAAACCTGGGTTGAGAGGCCATCTGGCAATTGCCGCTTTTCGTCAACAGTCCCGTTGATAATCAGTGGGGTACCTAGTTCCCTACTCCACAAAGGTCGGGCAAACTTAGCCGCACACGATTCGAACGCAAGAAGGAGGCATTGACCCAAATGATCTCGAAGTCGCAACTGATTCAAAAAATCGCGGAACAGCACCCAAACAATATGTCGAAAAAAGACGTCAAAAACGTCATCGAGGCGCTCGCTTCGATTGGATATAAAGAACTCAAGAAATCAGGGACTTTCCTTGTGCCCGGGTTTGCCAAATTCGTTGTGATCAAGAAGCCCGCGACCAAAGAGCGAGCTGGCATCAATCCGTTCACAAAAGAGCCAACGATATTTAAGGCCAAGCCCGCCCGGAAGATCGTCAGAGCGCGGCCGGTAAAGGCTGCGAAAGACGCGGTCGCATAGCATCCGTCGTTTGGACGCGCGGCGGCAATCCAATCGCTGTTCTTCAACGAGTTGCGTATCAGCGCTGCTGATTTTCGCGCTTATTGTGGTTCTTGATCTGATCAAATTTGGACAACGCTTGTTCAAATTTGTCATTGAAGAGCCACATAGCGTCGAGAATTTCGCGGAATGTTGCTGACGTTTTTGCCCTGTCAGCTTTTCCAAAGGCAAAGATGCTGTTGTTTCGCAGATATCCCATGATCCTCGGGTCGGAGATTTTATAATCGGTCAAGTTGCCTGACTTGAGAGCCGCCTTGGTCGGCGTGGGAATGATCTGGATGAGTTCAAATAGCTTCATTTGATCGACCGGGTCAGGCAGCGTTTTTACGAGCGCCGGTATTTGCTGGAAAAGATCGGCGTGTGAGGTCGCAAGAGCATCTCTCACGGCGATCCAGTGATTGAATTGATGATCTAGATTTCCGACCCTCGCCTCTTCCATATCGTCACGAGCACCCAGTGCAGGGTTGAAGGCTACGATCGATTTTTTGATCGCCGCCCACTTTTTTTGGCCATTTCGATCTTCAGACGGGCCCGTTTGCAGACTTCCTTTGTATGTATTCGAGCGCGCATTTCCGACATTTTGCTTTCCATTTGTTTCGGCAAAGAAGAGCCCGAGGCTGATACGTCCCGCCACTTCAGCACTGGTTGCATCGAGGCCTTTGGCCCGCGCGATAGCAATTCCCAGATCGATGACGTCCTTGAATGGAGTCTCCGAATTCTGCGCGTTGGCGGGGGGCGCCTCCATGAAATCGAAAAGAGACCGATATTCATCGATCAACGGTTCATTGTCGGCGTCGAAATATGCTGGCGGAATTCCGAATTTGTTCGGCCGTCCAATTTTCGACGGAAGAGCATCGGTTAGATCTTTGTATGTGCTCATCATGTTGATACGAGCGAGGTAAAGCGCTTGCCCCGGCAAGTTCGGCAGTGGCTGCTTCGAATTGATCTGGGCACGCCGCTCGTTCAAGACGCGCCGAAAGTTATTGACCGCATCATTGAATGTATTGAGCGCATCCAACTGTGTCTTTGTGAGTGTGGATGGATGGGGCGGTTGCTGTGCAACCGCGGTGACTGGCCACAATGCGATCGCGCCGCCAAGAAGGGCTATGAACTTCCGTCGTCTCATTGCGCCCTCTTGGCTCTCGACCAGGCATCGTAGCGGCTTGACCGAGATTTGGTAAGGGTCGGCCAAATGACTAATGCGCGGTGAGCAGGGGCCTTACAGAACCCAATCCGGAAACTCACACAACCGTGAAGAGCATTCGTCGCCGCGCGCTGCGAGAATGTAAAATAATATAGTCGCGCTCCGGGAGCCTTCGATGAACACAGAAACCTTTCCATGTATCGACCGTCGGCTGCTGCTGGGCGCTGGCGGAGCGTTGATGTTGAGTGCGGTTTTTCAGCCGGTACGCCTGTTCGGCCAGGGTAACTCAACTTCACGCATAGGCATCATTGGTGCCGGCAATATCGGTAGTACGATCGGCGCGCTTTGGATCAAGAGTGGCCACTCTGTGATGTTTTCATCACGGCATCCAGACGAGTTGAAGGATATGGTGGCAAAGCTTGGCAGTCTTGCACAAGCAGGTTCCGTCGAGCAGGCAATCGCGTTTGGCGAAGTCCTTTTCATCGCTGTGCCGTATGGGGCGATCCCGCAGATCGGCAAGGATTATTCCACCGCAATGAAGGGCAAAGTGATGCTCGACGCCTGCAATGCGGTATCGACGCGCGATGGCACGATCGAGGAGGAAGTCGAACAAAATGGTATTGGCGTAACTTCGCAGAAATATTTTCCGGATGTACGGATCGTGCGCGCGTTCAATACGATGTCTTATGCAATCTTTGCGCGCGAGGCGAACCGCCCTGCTCCCAAGCTTGCGATTCCGATTGCAGGCGACGACGCCCAGGCCGTGCAAGTCGCGGCGAGCCTTGTGCGCGATGCGGGTTTTGATCCGGTTGTTGTCGGTAAGTTGGCAGACGCCCGCCGTTTCCAGCGCGGACAACCCGGCTACGGGCAATCAGTATCGGCCGCGGAACTTAAACAAAAACTCTCATTGCCATGAACTGGTATGAACGTTGGTTGAGGCGCGTCATACCAGCGACGCCGCACGAACGCGCGGCGGCGCTGTGGTCGTTCGCATATTTCTTCGCACTGCTCGCCGGCTACTATGTGCTTAGGCCACTGCGTGACCAGATGGGTATCGCGGGTGGCGTGAAGAACCTGGCGTGGTTATTCACCGCTACGTTCGTCACGCTGCTCGTAGCGCAGCCGCTTTACGGAGCTTTAGTCGCGCGGCTCTCTCGCGCGCGCTTCATCCCGATTGTCTATCATTTCTTTGTCGCTAATCTCATATTGTTCTGGGTATTGCTCACCTTCGAGATTGAGCCCGTTATCGTCGCGCGGGTATTCTTTGTTTGGGTGAGCGTATTTAATTTATTTGCGGTGGCGGTATTCTGGTCGTTCATGGCCGATCTGTTCACCTCCGATCAGGGTAAGCGTCTGTTTGGGTTTATTGGTGCCGGCGGTACAGCGGGGGCATTGTTGGGTCCGATCATTACGATCTGGCTTTCCGTTCCTCTGGGTCCTGTGAATCTGATGATAGCGGCTGCGGTATTTCTTGAGCTGGCGGTTTTTTGTGTCTATCGCCTTGAGCGCGCAGCGCTAGTGCAAACGGGATCAAGGCCGTCGACAGAAAATATTGGCGGCAGCGCATTCGCGGCGATCCCCGAGCTTGTCCGCTCGCCATATATGCTGGGCGTCGGCGTTTGGGTTGCCCTGTTGTCGTATGCCGCGACTATCATTTACTTCCAACAGGCGCATATCGTTTCCGAGGCAGTTAAAACCGCGGGCCTTCAGACTCGCATATTTGCCAGCATTGATCTTGCAGTCAGCGTGCTCACGCTGATGACACAATTGTTCGTCACCGGCCAGCTTCTCAAACGTATCGGCACCGGACTTGCGGCGGCAGCATTGCCGGCAGTCTACATCGTAGGCTTTGCTGCCTTGGCAATAATGCCGACACTCATTGTTGTGGTTACCGTTCAAATTGTGCAGCGCTGGATGCATTTTGCGATCGCAAACCCCGCGCGCCAACTCTTCTTCACGGTGGTAACCCGGGAAGAGAAATACAAGGCCAAAAATCTGATCGACGTTGTCATCTATCGCGGGTCTGACGCGCTGTCAGGCTGGATCTTCGACACCATGCAAGTAATAGGGCTCAAGCTCAGCGCTATTGCGCTGTGCTCGTTGCCCGTGGTGGCTGGATGGTTTTTACTCTCGACGCATTTAGGGCGAGTTCAAGAAAGGCGATCTACGCAACGAACAACACCAGTCAAGCAGACCCATTCCGTCGCGACGATAATGTGAAATGTTTCATCCAACATCAGCGGTGAGCCGGTGGAAAAGCCGCATCGAGAGATTGAAGATCCTGCGACGTCAGTGTCAGTGAGAGTGCGACCGCATTCTCCTTCACATGAGACACCGAGCCGGATTCCGGGATTGCAATGACATTACCGCTGCGAATGGTCCAGGTCAGCGCAACTGCGGCTGGCGAGCAGCCATGCGCTGCCCCAATACGGGCAAGCGTGGGATCACGCAGCAGATTAGCTCCTGGGCCGCCGAGTGGCGAATAAGCCATCACCGGCATGCTGTGCTGCTCGCACCATGGCAACACATCATCTTCTATGCCGCGGTCGCCGAGACTGTAAGGGAGTTGATTGGTCGCGCAGTGATCACCTTTCGGGATACGGAACAGGCTTTCCATATCGCTGACCTTGAAATTGGATACACCCCAGGCTCGTATTTTCCCCGCTGAGCGTAGATTTTCGAACGCGGCTACAACGCCAGGGAGATTGGTCACCCCGTTTGGCCAGTGCAGAAGATAAAGGTCGAGATGGTCAGTACCGAGGCGTTTGAGGCTCGCCGCGCAAGCGCGATCGACGCCGTTTCCCGTCACATGATTGGGCCATACTTTTGAAACCAGGAATACGCGGTCGCGTTGACCACCGATTGCGCGCCCGATGAAATCCTCGGAGCCGTAGATTTCAGCTGTGTCGATCACTGTCATTCCGAGCGAGAGCCCGGTGCGTAACGCATCTTCCTCAACAGCCTGAGGATGTTTTCCTTTTCCGAGACCCGCAGAGCCCTGACCTAATGCGCTCACGACGGTGCCGTCGCGAAACTTTACTTTGCGTCCCGCGGCTGGTGGGACTGCGGCATTCATTGTCTCAACGGCAGTTGCATATCCCGGTGCGCCAATGCACCCGAGCGCTAGGCAGAGTTGGTTAAATTCACGCCGGTTCAGCAATCCCATATCGAGTCTTCATAGGATCGTTCGAGCCGCCCTGCCCCATTGCCCGCATGGTAGCCACCGAACGACCCGACAGGAAGGGCTCCAGCGGAAGACATCGGCTAGACGTCTCACAGAAATTTAGCGGACGTTCTTAGCTTTCGATGAGTGCCTGTTTCTAGGTTGGAGCATCCGCACAGACGGTGCTGCCGGCTATCGCAAACGCAGCACTCTTGAAGAACATGTTCAATTAGGGCTACGAACCGCCCTCGGCTTTTTTGGCCGAGGGGTTTGGGTCGAAGTTGCGCCGCAATGACAATGCCCTGTCCATGCGTCCAGACTGAAAGTTGTGCTAAGTGATTGATCTTGCTGAGACGGAAGGGTGGCCGAGTGGTTTAAGGCACCGGTCTTGAAAACCGGCGTACCCGCAAGGGTACCGTGAGTTCGAATCTCACCCCTTCCGCCATTTATGTATGTAATTCGATTTTTTGGGCGTCTCTCCCACGGCCGATTCAGCGTTTAAACGCTGTCCGCCGTATCCAATAGCATCGATCTTGACCGGGGATACGACCGCAATAATAGAGGCCAATCTTATCATCCCGCTCAATTGTTACATGCTCCCCAGACTTCAATGCGATGCAATGGTGACTTCGTAAGAAATCCGCGACTTGTCCCATGCTAAGATTCTGCTGCGACAGTTTATAAAATTCAATCAGGTGCTCCTGCTCGACGCACGCCGGTGAACGGCGCACAATTACCTTTTCCTGCGAGAGGACTGGCGAGATTGTTGCTGCCAAAGTGAGAATGACAAAAGCCGTCAGTTTCATGTCGATGCTGCCGCGCCGCCTAATTCAAAGCAAACCAGATCTTGGCAACAAAGGTGGCACTACACCAGCGCGAAGTCAGGCCTTCGGGGTTGGTGACAGCATCGATGCTGCCGCCCGGCCTTGCGTTGGGATCTCCAGTAAAGACGAAGCAGTTTTCCTTTGTCAGATTTGTGTCGTAGTAGCGCAGGTCGAGATTGAAAATTTTGCGTGTGAACGTCACGCCAGCTTGCCAATTGAGATAGGCAGGTAGGGGAAATCCACCGAGCTCCTGGGACTGATTGCCAAACCAGGAATAGCCCGCGCCTCCGCTGACCGAAACGCCGATGTCCGCCGGCAACAAGCCGCTCGGCAGGGCGTAGCCCAAACCAGCCGCCGCGTACCAGCTCCAGGCGCCTGTATTGGATACATTCGGCGAATAGGCGAAGGCGCCCGCGAGGCGGATCGATTCGGTAATCTGTTTATCCGCCCGAATGCCCGCCTCCCAATAATTGATGCCGTTGCTCCCGCTGACCTCGCCGGGATACAGGTAATAGGTCGCACGTAAATCGAGATCGATATCGCCGATCTTTGGGCGCACTCCACCGCTGACCGCGATTTCGGCAGCTGGTTGTGTCGGCAACTTAACGCTGGCCACCGAAACGCCGGCGTAGAAGAGGGAATATGCCCCTTCAAAGGCAGCACCCACCGCCGGTTTGTGATCGGACAGGGTCGTGCCGCGGTAAATATAGTCAGTCGCCAAGCCGGCCCGCACGTCAAACTCAAATTGGCTTGCCGGCCGATCGGGCGTGACAAGTTTGTCTTCGCCCGGCGACCAACCGCGGCCGCCAAGATTGATCATCCCACCGGAAATTTCTGCGGGCGCTTGTGCGCGTGCGGGACCGTTTCCACCCGAAACAAGCCATATCGCGGTAGCGACGGCCACCGTGCCTGCACGCGCACGACTCAATGTGCATTCTGCCAAGTCATCACCGGATTTGAGGCGGCAAAAGATAAAGCGCCATGGCGAAAACCAGGTACACAGTGATGATGAGCACCCCGACGAACCACGCCGATCGGCCGGTATTACTCACCAAGGCCGCCGTCATGGATGCGATCAATATCATTGCCACGGCACCCGGCCAGAATTGTAAACTCATCGGCGTCGGGCCGATGACGTAACTGGCAAGAACGAGCACCGGTGCAACGAAAAGCGCGATTTGCGACGCACTCCCCAGCGCAATACCCACGCTGAGATCCAGTTTGTTTTTGCGGGCGGCAGAAAACGCCGATACCATCTCTGCGGCACCACCCACCAGCGCTACGATAATGAAGCCGACAAACGCGGGAGAAATTCCAAGCGCCGTCGCGGCCTGCTGAACCAACTCGACGAAGACTTCACTGACAAGGGCTACCAATACCGTTACGCCCGCCAGCGTCGCCAAGGAAAGGCCTAATGACCAGGGCACCTCTTCGGAATCCGCGTGGTCCGCGCCCGCAAAGAGTTCGCGATGTGTCTTCAGTGAAAACACCAGACCGAGTGCGTAAGTCACGATGAGCAAAATCGAGAGACCCGCACTTAGCGTCTGGCTGAATTTTGCGGTGGCCGCGGTGGTGTCGCCTTCAGCGACGACCGAAGGAACCAGTATCGCTATGGTCGCCAAAAACAGCAGGCCAGCCTGAAGACGCGCATTGTTACGGTTGTATTCCTGCACGTGCTGCTTGAGCCCGCCGAGCAGAAACGATGCGCCCAACATGAACAATGCGTTGGTGACGATCGCGCCAGCGATGGAAGCCTTGACGAGAACGTATTGTCCCGCACGCAAAGCGGCCAGCGCGATGAGCAGTTCTGTCAGATTTCCCAGAGTGGCGTTGAGCAAACCGCCGATCATATCGCCGGTTCTGGCGGCGACAGATTCTGTGGCGCGGCTCAATAATGCCGCCAACGGTACGATAGCCATGACGGACAGCACGAAAAGAAGCGTATGTGCTTCCGGTTTAAGGACCTGCGCAGCCAATACGACAGGCACCAGCACCAATGGCCAAAGTAATGGATTGTGCCGGATTTCCTTGAGTAAAGGAGTCACGCTAATCTCGCCATCCGTGGAGCCCGTCCGCAACGGGGCTCGGGGAGCTTAGAGCTACGGCTGCGGCGACGCAAAGCCTCTTCGCATTGTTTTCTGGCGGGTCGCCAAATGGGGGGTGCAATGAGACTGCCTGATCGAGTCCTCGAGCCAGGTGAACGGATCGCCGAGATTCTGTTCGGCCTAATCATGGCCCTCACGGTAACAGGCGCCACAAGCGTCGTCACAGCGGATAAGTTTGAAATTCGGACCATGCTAATTGCGGCGCTCGGCTGCAATATAGCCTGGGGCATTATCGACGCTGGAATGTATCTTATGGCTCGCCTCGCCGAGCGAGGCAGCAACGCCTTGTTGGTCCGAGAAGTTCGTGAGACGACCGACCGTGAAAGCGCTCACCGCATCATTGCTGACGCTCTCCCGCCGCTGCTGACTTCGATTTTTCAACCAGCGCAGCTGGAATTAATCCGAGAAGGATTTCGCCGTGTGCCGGATTCCGAAACGCGCCCTAGACTAAACGGCCGCGACTGGCTGGGCGCATTGAGTGTTTGCATCCTGGTTATCTTGTCCACCTTCCCGGTCGTGATTCCGTTTATTGTCTTTCAAAACGCGCAATTCGCGTTGCGACTCTCCAATGCAATCGCAGTTGTGTCGTTGTTTTTTTGTGGGCTCGTTTTTGCGCGGTATGCGGGGCTTCACCTTTGGGCAACGGGCCTTATCATGGTGGTTGTCGGCGTCGTTCTGGTAGGCATTGCGATCGCCCTCGGGGGATGACTGTGGTTCCTCTCATCCAAAAGATGTGACGCCTACGATGATCGGTCCTAATATCGTCAAAACCACATTGGCGATTGCGTAAGGCACGGCCACGCCGAGCACGGGAGTTTGGCTCTCGGCAATTTCACAGCAACTACTTACTGCAGCGTCGACCGTCATTGCGCCGGCAAGCGCACCGCAAATGATAACCGGATTCATTTTTAGAACACGATGAGCGAATAGTGTGCCCACGACGAGCGGCGTTATGGTGACCGCCACCCCCACCATGAGCAGCATAGGCCCGTTGGCCTGAATTGCAGCCCACGCCGCCTGCCCGTTTGCCAACCCGATGGAAGCAATAAATCCACCAAGACCAATATCGATGAGCGTCTGCTGCGCCGGTGGTGGTATCGCTCCTACGACAGGCCTTCGTGAGTGTAGCCAGCCACAAACCAATCCGGCGACCAAAGCGCCGCCACCACCGCCCAGCGTCAGCGGAATGGGACCAACGGTGTATTTCAGCAATCCAACCAGCAATCCCACAGCCAGGCCGGCAGCGAGAAAGGCTATATCTGTGCGATCGCCAGAGCTCAACACTTGCCCGACCTTAGCTGCCGCCCGTTTCAGATCGTGGCTTACTCCGACGAGCGTCATGACATCCCCAATGTAAATTCGAGTTTGGGGTGTCACCGGCACCTCTTGGCCGTGTCGCGCAAGCCCGCGCAGGAATACGCCCCGCGCGGCGTCGCCAATCCGATCGACAATGTCAGCCAATGTTCGACCGTGGAATTCTCGGGCACTCACAATGACTTCAATCACCTGCCCCGGAACCGTGCGCATAAGGTTCTCGCCTTCAATTTCAGGGCCGACGACTGTTCCCGAGGCGACTATTACCGCGCTTGGTCCAGCCAGAAGAACCTCATCATCAGTTTGAAGAAGCGTGTCGGGACGGGGCTCGATATCCTTTCCGCCACGAAAAATGCGCTCAAACACCACGCGCCGACCAATCTCACGTTCTACCTCGCCGACAGTTCGCCCTGCAGCCTTGGAGACTTGGTATGCGCGCGCCTGAAACTTTCGATAGAGAAGGCTATTAGCTTTGGGCGCAGCACCACCCGACAGGGCGGCCTCGAGTTTTGCGGCCTCATCCTTGAGGTTAATCCCCATCAGCCGTGGTGCGACGAAGGGTACGAAGAGCAAAACGAAGATATAACCGCAGATATAAGTGACCGCGTAGCCGGCCGCTATATTTGCCTGCTCTTGCGCCAGTTTCGCTTCCGGCAAACCAAGTTGCGTTAATGCACCCGACGCTGTGCCCAACATCGAAGACTGAGTCAGACTACCGGCGGCAAGTCCCGCGGCCGCGCCCGGGCCCAAATGTAACGTGAATGCAAAACCAAGCACAACCGCAAGTCCGGTTGCCCCGATGATCAGCGCGAGCATAACTTGCGTTAACGTGCGCAGGCTCAGCGATGCAAAGAACTCGGGGCCCGCTCGATAGCCGATAGTAAAAACGAAGAGGCCGAATAAAATCGATTTAAGTAATCCAGGAATCACGAATGTGCCGAATTGACCGATTATCACAGCGACCAAGAGTGTGCAGGCTGTGGCGCCAATGGCAAATCCGCGAACGCGAATGCGTCCGAGCATCGTACCGATTGCGATCGCCAATAATAGAAATACTTCCGGAGCGTTCGCAATCACATCGCGAATGAATGACATCTGGTCTCCCCCCTCTCATCGACCTAGCGCCTACTTTGGTGCTTTTTTCGAGGCTTCGTAGGCATCTCTGTAGCCGCGCGCGATCGTGCGAACGCCGCGCGCAATGCTCTCGTAGGCTTCATCCGGCAGATTGGCGAGCGACACGCGGAGTGACCAGTTAGGGGCCTCGAACCCGCCGCCATTCAGCAGGACGATGCCGTGACTTTCCGCCAGGCGGAACGCAAGGTCGAGCGGATGGACATTCTTCTTTAGATATTCGACGGCCTCCTCACCGATATTCTTGCGTGCCCAGAACTCGAAATCGATCAGGCCATAATATGCGTCGTAATTAGGGTTCGGGTCGAGCTTGAGTCCTAGCCCTTCGACCATCATCCAGAACCGCTTCTTGACGATATCCACGCAAGCGGCCTGATACTTCTTTTCGGTGTCCATCATCTCGCTCAGCGAGAACAAGCTCATCATCACCTGCTGCGGCAGCGACAATCCCGCGGTGTGGTTGAGTGCGACGTCGCGGCTGTCGGCAACGATCCGATCGATAAATTTAACTTTGCGCGGCTCGAGCGTCAGCGCGCCGTACCGCTTGTCGAGAGCTTTCACATCGGCTTCCGGTAGCTTGGCAATCATCTTGTCGTAGATGTTGTCCTCGTGAACGGCGATGACACCAAGACGCCATCCGGTGCATCCGAAGTATTTTGAATACGAATAGACACCGATCGTGTTAT
This sequence comes from uncultured Alphaproteobacteria bacterium, assembly GCA_963820805.1. Taxonomy (GTDB): domain Bacteria; phylum Pseudomonadota; class Alphaproteobacteria; order Rhizobiales; family Xanthobacteraceae; genus Pseudolabrys. Next base: position 62,384 of record CAWGBH010000009.1, on the reverse strand, counting down.
GCGGCAGCTCGCCGAGAATCGACCGGAAGTCGTCGACGAATGTTCCGTAGACGTCATCGGTGAGCAGCATTAGATCCGGGCGTTTGGTTTTCACCAAATTGGCGATCTTGGCGATGGTTTCCTTGCTCATGGCCATCCCGGTCGGATTTCCCGGATTCACGATGAAGAAGGCTTTGATCTTTGGATCTTCAAGCTTTTTGAGTTCAGCATCGGAGTACTGAAACTTGTTTTCCTGCGGGGCCGCGATTTGCACCATCTTGAGGTCGTAGTCCTCAAGATGTGTCATCTCGACATAGGGCGTGAAGATCGGCGTACCCAGCGCAATCGTATCGCCGGCATGCAACAAACGGTTGGCCTTCAATGATTTGAAGATGTAGCACATGGCCGCCGTGCCGCCTTCAACCGCATAAAGATCGAACTTGCCTTTAGGCCGCGGTTTTCCGCACATCGCCCACATCAAATATTCGTGCACAATTTTCTCGTTGTGAACGAGCATGCGATCGGGCACCGGATAGTTGTCGCCGATAATTGAATCGACGAGCTCGTGGACGAAGGCGTCTGGCTCGAATTTGAAACTCTTCGCCACAAACGCCATCATCGCCTTGAGAAACTCTGCGCCCGGCATGTCGGCGTGTTTGGTCAGCCAGGATTCGAAGCGGGCTGCAATGCCGCTCGCGGCGGGCATTCCGCCGACGCCCGCCGGCAGGTCCATCACGAGCTTACTCTCGGTGACTGCGAACTGGCCGAGAAGGAAAAATCCTTCGCGCGGGACCGTCGCAATCCAGTTTGGATTCCCGCGACCTGCATTCAGGAATGCTGACTGGGTAGTCCTCGACGTTGCCTTGGCGAGATTGATCAACTCGTCCTTGATCTCGAAGGGACTGAGAGTTTCAAATTTTTTCAGCGTAAGCATGTCAGCCATGACGCACTCCTGGTTCTAACCGTGTCTGAAGCAGAAAAGGGTCGCCCGCCGAAGCGGGTCTCACCTTTCGCCTCTACGTGAACAAAATGACGAGGACCATTCCCCAGATTGTCAGCAGCGTGTTCCCAACCGCATATGTGACAGTGTAACCAAGCCCGGGAATCTGACTTTTGGCGATGTCATTGATCATGCCGAGTGAGGCGGTCGTTGTGCGCGCACCCGAGCAACATCCGAGCAGAATAGCGTCATCGAAACGGAACAGGTATTTCCCCACATACATCGCCAGTATCAGAGGCACCGTCGTTACGAATACACCCCACAGGAATAGGCTGAAGCCCAGCTTTTGCAGCCCGGCGACAAAGCCCGGCCCAGACGAGATGCCAACCACGGCGATAAAGACGTTCAGGCCGACCGAATTCATGAACCACACCGTAGACGACGGAATCCGTCCAAATGTCGGACGTACCGAGCGCAGCCATCCGAAGAAGAGGCCGGAAATCAGCGCACCGCCGGAGGTCGACAGCGTGAGCGGCACGCTTCCGATCTTGTAGACCATCGCACCGACGAGTGCGCCGATAGCGATCGCAGCACCGATAAATGCAACATCTGCGACATCAGTCGCGCGGTCTTCACGACCCAACATCTTGGTAGCTGCTGCAATGTCTTGCGTGCGGCCAACGAGGGTAACGATATCGCCCCGCTGCAACTGCGTGTTCGGCAGAATCGGAATGTCGGTCGCCGTCGCGCCTCGCGTGATTTTCCGCAGGAACACACCGCGCGTAGCCGGAGATGTCGCCAACTCGGCCAAAGTTTTCCCGTCTGCCTCCTTGTTGGTCACGTACACATCGACGCCTTCAACAGGTACCGCCAGTAATTCGCGGTCGTCGACTTCTTCGGCACCTGCACCAAGCAGGCTCACCAGCACCTCGCGCCGGCCCGCCACGGCAACGATATCGCCCGCTTTGATCACGGTATCGGTGGTCGCATCGATGATCTTGCCATCGCGTCGAATTCGTTGAATAAAAACTCGCTGGTCCGGAAACAGCGCTTCAGCTGCTTGCGCCGTCTTGCCTGCAACCGGCCCCCCCTCGCGGACGCGGAACGCACGCAACGCAAACTTTTGCCAAGCTGTGCCGGGGCCGCCCAGTTCTTTCTTGCCTCCGCGCTCCTCCTCGTACCGCTTACATGCAGCTTCGAGATCGATGCCGAGGAGCACCGGGCCGAGCAACGCAAGAACTATGGCGGAGCCGACCGTGCCAAAGATGTAGGTGACGGCGTAGGCGACCGGCATCGCGTCCAGGAGCTTCTTGGTTTCTTCCGGCGACAGACCGAGACGATTGATAGCATCGGTTGCAAGGCCCATCGATGCCGAGATCGTCTGTGAACCTGCATAGAGTCCTGCCGCGGAGCCGATGTCATAGCCGGCCACCCGTGCGCCAATATAAGCGGCACCGAGACAAAACAAGCAGACCACAACCGCAAACAACGCCTGAGGAATTCCATCTTGCGCAATGCCGCGCACGAATTGCGGCCCTACCCCGTAGCCGATGGCGAACAAGAACATGAGGAAAAACGTGGGCTTGAGCGGGCCCGAGACCGTTATCCCAATTTGGCCGATGAGCACGGCGGCGATCAGTGTTGCTGTCACCGCTCCGAGACCAAGACCTTTGTAGGTAAAGGAGCCAAAGTAATACCCGAGCCCCAACGACAAGAAAATCGCAATTTCCGGATAGCTACGAAGCGTCTGGACGAACCAATCGATCATAATGTCACCCGTTCACATGATACGAAAGCGAAGTCCCGTCGACTGGCCGTTTCCGTTCGACGACATTCATGCTGCGCTTTTTTTCACTGCGCCCGTATTTTTGGCCAGCGCTTCAGCGCGAACCAGCTTCAAACCTTCAGTGGCGTCGTAACCGTGAATCTCCTTCACATCGAGCTTGCGCATGAAGTCGATCGTTTCGCGCGTGATCACCTGTCCAGGCACCATAATCGGGAAACCTGGCGGATAGGGAATGACGAAATTGGCGGAGACGAGATCGGGCCCGCTTTTCAGACGCCGGTCGATCTCCGGATCAGCGAGACGGATGTATTCGCACCCGGCGGCATCATAGGCCGTATAGAAGCCGCTGCGAATATCGCCTTCGTTGGTCCGCTTGCCTGCATCCTTCCGGAAGGCATCATGAAAATGAGAAAAGTTTGGCAGGTCCGGAACATCGGTCATCAAGCTCTTCACGCGCGCATCGAAGACTTGGCGCGCATTCGCTCCTCCCTCGGCCAAACGCTGGTCGATTTCGGTGCTGATCTCGACGAGCACGCGGATCAGGTGAGCGACGTCACTGCGCGTGTTATTGATGTTCGATTGCAGCAGGACAGAGTTTCGCGATGTCTTATTGAGCTGGATATTATATCGGTCGGCCAGAATGCCTTTGAATTGCGTGCCATCGAACCCGGCGGTGCCGCAAACGAGCGTCATCCGCGTCGGATCGAGGCAAAACTCGTCCTCCCGCATGCTGCGCCGCGCCGCTGCCCAGTTCGATTTTGGGTCGAGATAATCGATGAAGCCGCTCTCGCGATACGACTTGGCACCATCTTGTCGGCGCCAAGAATGTGGAAATATTTGGAGATCAGCGGGTGCTTGGCGACGGCTTGGCGAATTGTGAGCGCGACCTCGATCGCGTTGTGCACAAGTCCATATCCTTCCAGCTCCATCTGTCGACGTGCCACGTCCAGGCTGGCAATCAGTTGCTGATTTGGGCTGGTCGAAGCGTGTGTAAACACCGCTTCACGGAATTGGGCTTCCACACTGTGAAACTCGACGTCCTTCACTAGCAACATTGAGCCTTGCCGCAGGGCGGACATCGATTTGTGGGTCGAATTTGTCTGATAGACCCGCAACTTTACTTTGCGCGGGTCCGGGATCAGGCGCGTATCGAGCAGTGTTTTATTCGATGGATTGGCACCGAGCTCGGCCTGCTGCTTTTCGTATTCGGCCACCGATTTCGGATCGTGCAGCCACGCCTCGATATCGTTGGCAGCGCCCATGGCCGTGCGAGGCCGCAAAAACGGCGAGAATCGAGCAAATCCGAACCAGGCCTCGTCCCACAGAAAAATAAGATCGGGTTTTATCGCCAGACATTCTTCCATCACGCGACGCGTGTTGTAGATGTGGCCGTCAAAGGTGCAGTTGGTCAGGTCGACCATCTTGGCGCGGTTGAGCCTGCCGTCAGCCTTCAGATTCAGCAGCGCCTGTTTAATGGTACGAAGCGGGACCGCGCCGTACATCGAGTATTCCGTCATTGGAAATGCCTCGACATAAAGTGGCTGCGCACCCGCCAGCACCATCCCGTAATGGTGGGACTTGTGGCAGTTGCGATCCACGATCGCGATGTCGCCCGGCGCCAACAGCGCCTGCACGGCCATTTTGTTAGACGTCGACGTGCCATTGGTGACGAAGAAAACGTGATCCGCACCAAAGGCCCGCGCGGCCATGTCTTGCGCCTTCTTGATGTTGCCGGTCGGCTCCAACAAGCTGTCCAGACCGCCAGTGGTGGCGCTGCTTTCCGCTAGAAAAAGCGTCGGGCCGTAAAATTCGCCCATGTCGCGGATCCAATCAGACTTAAAAATCGACTTGCCGCGCGCGATTGGTAGCGCGTGAAAAGTGCCAATCGGCCGTTGCGCGTATTTCTTCAAGTTGTTGAAGAAAGGCGTATCGTAGCGAGCCTGCACCCCCTCCAGGATCGCGAGATGCAATTCCAACAGCTCCTCAACCGCGTAGAAGATGCGGCGCAACATAACAGCTTTTGGATCGCTGGCGATCTCTTCGACTTTCCCGTTCGATACGAGATAAAGATCAAGCTCCGGCCGGGTTCGCTTCAGGACCTGCGCCAGGTGCAGCGCAGAAACTTCCGCGCTCTCGTGCTGATCTGTCGCCTCCACGAGCGTCCGCAATATTGGCGCGTCATGCCGGGATCGAAATGGAAACCCCTCATGAATCACCACAGCGGCAAGATCTGCATTGAGCATGCTCGCGCAAAATGCGTCTTCAAAACTGCCGACGAAGACCGGCTCGTAAATAAACGCGTCGAGGGGGCGGCGAAGGCGGCGCCACTCATTGGCGAGAGCGGGCCAGCGAGCCGCCGGCGCACCCGTAACAATTAGAATCTCGAAATAGGGTCGATGTGACTCCGTACGTCCGAATGCTGGCGGCAGCACGTCGGCAGGCATTCCCTCCCCATCCTCTTCCGCCTCCCAATCACTGGCGTTCTGACGGAAAGATCGAGTTCAGCAGAGCGCGGGTGATACGGCGTGCGAGCAACGCAGTTGCATGCGCATCATTAGCGGTGATGTGGTTACGTAGCGCCCCGATTTGCCGATGGCCCGGATAAGCGTGGAATTCTTCAGTCGCGGCCATTTCGGCGAGCGCGGCCTCGACCTCGGCCCGTTTGGCAGGTTCATTGGACCAAGCTTCGGCCAATTCCACAAGATTGCGCCATTGGTCGCCACGCGCACCAGGACCAGCAAAGAATCGATCAATATGAAGCGGACGTTTAGATGCATCGGACATGGCACGCCTCCTGCACGTTTCTAATCTCGAGGTGCCGAAGCACTCTTGATGCAGATCAATCAAACCGCACTAATTCATTGGGGGTCGGACTAGCACCGTGTAATCGAGGATAAACCGGAATTCGGGTTGAGTGTCGCGCACGTTGCCTTGTTGCCAGACGGTCGAATATTGCGTCTTTAGGCGAAATCCTTTCAGCGGGCCTTCGGTGGGTCGATACTGGATCCAAAGGTCGAGTTCATCGCGATTAGGTATTCCAAGGTTCGTGCTCGGATTGATCGCGTCCCAACCATGCGTGTACCACGCGCCCGCACTGAGACCGGAAAGACCAGCCTTGCTGAATGCATAACCGAAATCGTAGGCAACGCTGCCGCCAATAGCCTTTTCTCCAGCGTTATCGAACGAAGCCTGCTGCATATCGGTGTAGTTTGGCTTTGTGCCGTATGGCGAGAAAATCTTCGAGCCATCACCGGTAATCGAACCCGCGGCGAACAGAGTCCATCCGACATAGTTCATTTGCACCTTTGCAGAGGCCTGATAGGTCTGGAAGGAGGTTCCCGTCAGTAGGTCGGAACCTACACTTCGTTGATCAATGACATTCGCGCCTATGATCCAATTTGGAACCGTCTTCGGCTGCCGAAAATCGTATTCTGCTTGTGCAAATCCTGTATTGACGAAATCTTGCACGTAGTAATCCATGAATGCGGTCGAGAGCCCCGGCAATGGCCGATACTTGACCATAAAGAACGGCGCGCCGCGGTTTTCGACATCAGCGCTGGCCAAAGCATTTGACATCGATATGAAGTCATTTGAGTCGCGTTGCTTTATCGTCCAGAGATAGCCAAGCGCGTAATCGTAACTTCTTTCTTTGTCTGGGAGACTTACCAGAGTGGCGCCTTCGAAAGTGTTTGGCACCATGCGATTGTCTTGTGGGTTGATGAGAGGGGTATCGACGAGCTGGCGACCGCCGCGAATTTCCTGATCGACGATTTGCACACGCCCATAAATTTGCCCGAGCATCCCGAGCGAGTTTTGGCCCGGAGCCAGCAACTTCGTGCCGTCTTCATCGAGCGGACCGAACAGCTTTTGGGACGTATAGTAAGCTGCATGCACCCCAAACAGATCACCGATAAGACCTGATCGAAAGGCTATCCAGCCGCCGGCTGCCCAGGCCTGCGATTTTGACCCGTCAAAATTGTCGCGCCCCAGATAATATGTGCGGGCCACGAACTGCAGCAGAGAATCGCGAAAGAACGCCGGTGTATCGCTCGGCCACCGCCAATAGATTTCATTCATATACGGCTGGGGTGGAAATTTCTTGAGCGTCCAGGACAGGCGCTCCTGATCCGCAACTTCTTCATGAGATGGTGGCAGAAGGGATTGCGCGTGGGCATGCGTGGTCACAGCAACGCATCCCGCGGATACTGCGATCCATCCGGCAATGAGCACCGGCTTCGCCAACGTGGCGAAATTTCTTCGCACTGAATGCGCACCTACCGGCCGGAACGCCCACATCTTCGTCTCCCCCTGGTTGAAATGCTACTGTAAGCAGAGAAGCAACTCCAGTGGAGACGGCAGTCATCGAGAGGAGGTAAATTCCTACATTCAGGAGTTGACCCCGGCCTCACCGGGATAGCGCGCAAAAAATCGTTGCTGGTATGTTCGGCATCGACGTTCGCGTTGATGTCCTCTTGATCGGCGGCTCGTTGCAAGTGCCGGAATGTCCGCTGAGTGCCAACACCGGACATTGGTGCCCCTAAAGCCAGTTGGCGGACTATCGCCCTTCGGGAGCAACTACCAATGAAGCAGCTCCGCAACGGAGAATTATCTCATGACCAAAATTATCACCGTCGCGTTTGCTTTGGCTTTTGCGTCGTCGGCGCAGGCCATGTCACCCTCGCCGCTCCATCAGTCACACAGCATGACTACTTTAGTCGCCTACGGATGCGGAGCGGGACGGACACGCATTGATGGTGTCTGTGTAGCCAGAACCACCAAACGCCAAGTCCGTAGATGCGCGGTTTGGGGCGTGGGGAGCGTTTGCCGTAAGTGGTATTGAGAAGCATTGACCCGCCCTCAGAATGACCACCAAAGCTCCGCAAATCTAAATAGCAGTCCAGGTTCAATGAGGTTTGGGTCGCGAGTTCGAACTCCCTTAACGTTTGGCTTGGTCCTCCCAGTCCTGCCAGTCCACGTCATTGTTGACCTCTAAATAAACGGATACGGCCGCGCCAATGGTCGGGAAAAAATAGTTTTCGCCAAGCTGCGCGAATAAGCCAAATCTTTTCAACTTATCCTTCACGGGGTCCTTAAGTTCGGCAAAACAAAGCTCGATACCTTGCGCGTGCAACACCTCGTCTAATTCCGCGAGCGTATCCCCCGCGGTGACGTCCACGCTGGTCACCGGTTCCGCCGCAACAACCAGCCAGCGCACGGGCGTCGGCGATTTTGCTATAGCGTCGAGAACGCGTTCCTTGAAGAATTCAGCATTGGCGAAAAACAAAGGTGCGTCCCAGCGAAAGAGAACCAAGCCCGGAATTCTGCGTGCATCCGGATATCTGGTGATATCGTGATATCCTTTGACCCCGGAGGCTCGGCCCAACACGGCGGAGTGCGGGCGCCAGCCATCCCATAAAAACTCGGCGATGGCGATTGCGATCGCGAGACCTATGCCAGGGATCACTCCGAGCACGGCCACGCCGACAAAGCAGATGATCGACAGCCAGAACTCCCACCGCTGGATGAAATAGATTCGCTTGAGATCGGCAAACTCAATCAGGCCGATTGCCGAAGCGATGACGACGGCAGCCAACGCGGCCGTGGGTAAATGCTGGAGAAGATTTGGCGCGACCAGTAAAAGCAGCGCGATGGCAAGCGCGCCAACGACGCTTGTCAGCTGGGTCCGGGCGCCGGCTGCTTCCGCAACCGGAGTCCGCGAACTGCTGCTGCTGATCGGGAAGCCTTGGAAAAAACCTGTTGCGAGGTTGGCGGCGCCTAGCCCCACCATTTCCTTGTTGGGATCAACCTGGGTACCCAATCGTGCGGCGTAAGATCGTGAAAGCACGCTGGTGTCAGCGAAAGACACCAATGCGATTGCACAACCGCCAATCAACACTGGAATTATATCGCTGTAGGCAATCCAGGGAATTGCGAAAGCTGGCAAGCCCTGAGGAAGAGGCCCCAGAGTTGCCACCCCATAACGAGCCCCAAGATCAAATGTACTGACGAGCACGGTCGCTCCGATGACGGCAATTAAAATGCCGGGCACCCGTTTGTTGTTCCGCAGAAGCAGGATCACTATCAACGTGCCCAGCCCAATCGCGAACGCCATCCGGTTTGTCTCTCCATTAAGGATCGCACCGGAGATCGCCCACATGCTCCGCAGGGGTCCTTCGCTTTTAATGGAGAAACCGAAGAGCTTTGGCAGCTGACTGATTAATACAGTCAATGCAATTCCGTTCATGTAACCGTAGCGTATAGGCTTGGAGAGAAGCTCTGTTACAAACCCCAGACGGGCGATGCCGGCCAGAATGCATACCGTCCCCGAAACGATTGCCATCATGCCGGCCAACGTTACTGCGCGAAGTGGATCGCCGCCGGACAATGGAAGAACAACGCCAAGGATGACGCCCGCCAGAGCCGAGTCCGGCCCAAGGATGAGGATGCGGCTTGGCCCAAAAACCGCATAGGCCAGCAGTGGCACAATCGTCGCGTAGAGGCCGTAGATCCCCGGCAAGCCCGACGCCGTCGCGTAGGCGATTCCAACCGGGACCAGCATTGTCGCCAGGACAAGCCCGGCGAAAATATCGTGGGGGAGCCACGCCGCTTCATATCGACGGAGGGTCTCGAGCCCTGGTAGCCAGCTGATCCAGTGCTTCACTTGACGGTCACTCCAAATCCGGTCGGAGCCAGTTGTCAGTGACGAATTGGCGGCGGTCGATTCAGTGGAAAACCGGTCTACGTTAATACACTTTCTGCTTCAGAATAACTGAGACTTATCTCTATGTGGCATCTTGCTCAGCAGGGAAACACCAAGCCTCATCGAAATCGGATTACTGCTGGGCGCGCAGCCACCCTCCCCAATTTTAGCGACGATACCTATTGGTCAGCTAGGTTGGAATGTCCGCTAAGGTCCGCAGTGGATCTGCACCGCCGCCACGTTTCGGTTAGCGACGATTTCCGTAAAGCGTGTAGTTCGGACATACCGCCACATCAAAACCGGTTGGTGTTCCGCCCGGCGTGTAGCCCATCTCGGGATGGCAGCCGCGCGGAACGGGTACGCAGCCGACAACGGTGCAAGCAATCTGTGGCTGCGCCGCAGGGGCAGTCTTCGTGTGACGCTTGTGCTGCGCGGTCGCCGCGCTGGCCGGTATTAGCGCGAGTGCAAGCACCGCGGCTGTAACAATGGGTATGGAGACCTTCATCGCGACGCTCTAACGACCCACAAAAGGCTTCGTTCCACGCCCGCATAGGAATAGGCAGTCAAGCTTTTCCTCGTGCCAACAGTGGACGCCACATTGGAGCATCATTTGCTGCCGAGACTATGCCGTTTCGGTATCCCTGATCCATGCGACAAGAAGCTCCCACAAGACGGCCAGCACAATCGGTCCCAGAAAAAGTCCCGTAATCCCGTAGGCGAGCGTACCGCCGATAACGCCAACCAGGATAACGAGCATGGGAGTTTTTAGCCCCCGGCCCATAACAATGGGCCTCAACACATTGTCGAGCAGATTGACTGGCATCATGTACGCCGTGAACAATACAGCCGACGTGGTGTCGAGCAGCGTCCAGCTCCATATAATGACCGGTATCAGGACGACCGACGGTCCAATCTGGATAATTCCGAAAATCAAGACGGCAAATGTAATCAAACTCGCCTGTGGAATTCCGGCGCTCATCAACCCTATACCGGCGAGCAAAGCCTGAACGACTGAGATGCCGATGACGCCGCGCGATACCGCGCGGATGGTTGCCACGGCCTGATCGGCGAATTCCTCGCCCCGCGCCGGATTGAGGCGGCGAGCAAATCTTTTAACGGCAACTGCGATCGCCGGCGCCGACGAAAACAGAAATCCCGCAATAACGATGGAGACAAGGAATTTAATAATGCCGAGGCCGGTGTCCGCGCCGATACGAAGCAACCCGCTGCCCAATGGCTTCAGCTGGGGAATAATCTTTGCGAGGGCGGCACTGAAGTTGGTCGATGCCAGCTCCCAGAATTGATAGATGGGCTCGCCGATTATCGGCCACTGCTTCACGGAATTTGAGGGCGGCGGGATTGTTAGCACCGAAGGATCGAGTTGGTCGGAAATCACTCGCAAACTGTCGATCAAACCTAGGGCGAGCCAAGTTGCGGGCCCGATGACGACAAGCAAACTTAAGACGGTCGTGAGCGCTGCCGCCGAACGACGGCGTTCCCCAAGTCGGAACGAAATCCATTCAAAAACGGGATAAAGTGCAACAGCCAGCACCGCACTCCAGATTACTATCGAAATGAAGGGTTCGATTAGAAGGAAAGAGGAATAAAGTAGAAGCGCAAGAACCCCTAACCGGATCGCCAACTCGACGATGGTGGTGGTCTGATCCGAGGCAGCAAGTTTTTTTGGTTCGCGGGTCACTCGATGTACAATCCACTGTACAAATCAGCGCAAGAGTCTCGCGGAATTGGTTGGAACGATCAAGACGGCAATTTGCGGAAAGCGGTTGAGCTTCCTGCTCAATTTAAAAGAGCTCCTTCACAAATCGCCTGCCCTTTAAACTTGCATGGTCATCGTACGCGCCCTTGCTCGACCGCTTTGGCAGCTTGACCTTCGGTCTGTGTATTTTCTTGGAAGGGATCTTACTCAGGATATGTGAGATGCAATTGAGGCGGCCGCGGCGCTTGTCTTCGGATCGAACTATATACCAGGGCGCATGCTTGCTATCGGATGCTTTCAGCATCTTGTCCCGGGCGCGGGAGTAATCGTACCAGCGCGAGTACGAATCGATATCCATCGGGCTTAGCTTCCACTGCCGAAGCGGATCCTCAATGCGGGCCGCAAACCGCTTCTCCTGCTCCTTCATGCTGGCTTCCAGCCAGATCTTGATCAAGATGATGCCGGAATCGACGATTTGTTTCTCGATCACCGGACACAAATTTAGAAAACGATCACTTTGCCGTTCGTCAACGTATCCCATAACGCGCTCGACACCTGCACGATTGTACCAACTGCGGTCGAAGATAACGATTTCGCCGCCAGCGGGGAAACGCTCGACATAACGCTGGATGAACATCTGTGTCTTTTCGCGGTCTGAAGGTGCCGGAAGCGCGACCACACGAAAAACGCGGGGACTAACCCGTTCAGTCAGCGCCTTGATCGTTCCGCCCTTGCCGGCAGCATCGCGGCCCTCGAAGACTATGATGACCTTCAGTCCCTTGGCCTTGACCCATTCTTGAAGATGGCAAAGCTGGACCTGAAGCTTGCGGAGTTCCTTTTCATAAGGCTTCCGCTTCATTTTGCCGTCGTTCTTCTCGTCTCGCTGTTTGCGTTTGACCATGACGGTGGGCACTCAGCTCCAGGCCAGCGTGATACTGATGTCGCCGGGCATTCCGTTCGGCCAATCGGCGATTTGGTACTTCAAGCGATATCCGCGCGGCTGGAGGTGGACCTTCCAGAATTGAAAGAGCTCTTTCGGCAGGCCCGTGAGCGTATCCTCCCAGCCGGGCTCTTGCTGGTTGATGGCGCGCCCCCCGTCGGTACTGAGCTTGTTTGAGAAGCGACCGACTTCCACTTCCGTCAAACCGTTAGCCACGGCGCGCTTGATGATGGCCGCCGCTCGCTTCATGCGCTCTTCGTCACTCACGCCTGAAGGCTTGGCGAGCCGATCGAGCAATTCCTTTTTCTCAGCCTCCGCGGCCTGACGCTTGCGCATATATTCGGCGGCCTTTTCGGCCTCCATCAGCGCGCTCTGTTTGCGGCAGTCCAAAGCGCTTGGCAAAGCATCGTCTGTACTCGGTGCCATCGGATATCTCCTTATGCATCGTCACGCAGCGGGACCCGATATCGTACTGACTTACTCCTGCTTTGTGGAAGGGGGCTCGGAGGTATTCCGAGCCCTAGCCGTGACCAGAGCCAACGGCTCTCCCCCTCAAACACTCATAAAAAGCGCTCACCGGTTGTAGTTTACGCTTGTCGTGTGCCAACTGGCACGGGAGGAGCTTGAATATCAGACGCTCGGCACGAGGCTCGCCAAAGCGATTTCCCCGTCAGTCACGTAGTGGTTGACGGGCTCGACCGGCATTGTCTGGCCCGATCGATATTGCGTCACCTCGCCGATGACTTGGTTTTTGTTCAACTCGGCAATGATGAAGTCCCGCTCGGCATTTGTGTCCGAGTCGGTAGCGTGGGTGACCTGGAACGTGAGCTTGGTCAGTGAAAATCCGGTATCCCTCGTGCCGGCACCGACCCAGTAAACGCGCGCGTGATCCGGCGGACGGTCGGTGTTGAGCCAGAATTTTGCCGTTCCCAGTGTCGCCTCCGCACGTGCGAGGCTCAAAGCCCAGAAGCGAATGTGGTGACGTTTGCGTGGGCTGTCATCAATCGCCTTTTGGAATCCGATGTCCTGGCCGCGGCCGAAAAGATAGAGGGTGCTGAACGGAGCGGTCGGATATGGCGAGTTCATTACAAACGATCGAACCATGCGCCACGAGCTTACGAGCCCCAACCGATCAGCCTCCGACCAGCCGGCGGTCCCAAAAGCGGTGTTCAGCTCTTGCAGCGTTCCTATGAGCACGAGATTGACGGGGTCGCCCGGCAATCCATCCCCGGTAATCGTGTAGCGCGGCACGCGTTTGCGCTGAAGGATTTTAAGACCCATCCGGACGGCGCGTGGAAGAATAATATACGCCGCAATGCCATAAGTGACGGCCAACGCAAAGGCCCATGGAAGCCGTTGGTCTGCAAAATCAAAGATTACGAAAGCGATCAACCAGACGCTAAAGACACCCAGCCCGAAGATAAGCACGCGCTGCAAAAGGCGTTTCAGCAATCTCATGATTTGGCCATTGATACCGCGTCGTCTCACATAACCCGATCACGCATTCTATCGAGTGTCCCGTAATTGTGCCAAATCCGGTATAAGGACTGATGAAAACAATCGCTCTTGTGCTCGTCGCTGTGGTGTTACCGACCTGGATCGCGGACTGCCCAGCAGTCCGCTCAACCAGCGAAACCCATACAAAGGTCAGGGGCGGTGCGACCTGCGCCGAAAAATCCTTGCGCGCAGTATGGCATTGGCTTTGCTAAAATCGCGGGCACGGATACATGCGTCAAGATTGGCGGCAGTGTCAGCGTCGAAGGCGGTAGCACGGGACAACGTTAGTTCATTGCAAAAGAGTAAAAACATTCACCTACAGCGGAGGTCCCCATGCGCGTCGTATTTCTGATTGGTGGTTTGATTGTAGTTTCAATCGGCCTCAGCGCGAGTTTGGAACCGGCGAACGCACAGGGAGCCTGGTGCGCCCGAACAAGCACCGGCGCTGGCCGAGTCGAAGAGAATTGCATTTTTAATTCATTCGAAGCGTGCCGCCGTACGGTGATCAGCGGCAATCGCGGCTTTTGTACCCAGAATCCGGCATTCGTCGGTGCCAGTAAAAAGAAACGTTATCAGCCACAGTAAGACCGCCAACAAAGGTGAAAAGAAAGAGGCCGCCAAATACAGCGGCCTCGGATTAAGTGACAAATTTAGTGGGATTAATTCGCTACGCCCTCGATGACCCATGACCTGGCTTTGATCGCTTTGTTGCGTTCTTCACTCAGCGCAGTCCAGGCTGCCGAGTTGCGTTGTGCCTGAGCTTTTTCCAGGCTATCAAAGACGATTACGGTGGCGCGCTTCGGCGCGTCCCCTCCCTCAAGCCCGACAATTTTTCCCCCTCGGGCTAAATACGTTCCGCCGCCCGACTTAATCACCGCCCCAACCTTTGGCAGATATGCATTTTGAGCTTCTTGGTTGAGAACTTCGATCTCCGTGACGACGTAGGCTTTTGGTGTGGACTGTGCGTGAAGTCCCTGGATAGCCGTAGCGCCGATTGCGGCGCCAGCAACGAGAGCAACAACAAATTTGAAATTCGATTTCATGGTCGCCTCCCTCTGATTGATGGAGGACCCTAGGCAAAGCTGCGACCGGATGGTGTAAATTTGGTCTCAATTTTAGGCTGGGCGCTTTAATGGCCTCTTCGCCTAGGCCTTGATGTTGTTCTCGCGGACAACCTCGCCCCAGTAAGTCACCTGCTTGGAGAAAAACACGCCGAAGTCCTTGGCATCGGCGAGAATGAGTGTCATCTGCTGGCTATCGCGCAATCTCCCAGCGACGGCCGGCTCGCTCAGGATCTCGCGGACCAGCTTCCCCATGTTGGCGATAACATCGGGCGGCGTGCCATTTGGCGCAAAAATTCCCCACCAGGCGAGCGTCTCGAAATCGGGGAAGCCCGCATCGATGGCCGTCTGCGTATCCTGGAGCGACGGCAACCTCTCACGACCCAATTGGAGGATTGGACGGATCATATTGGTCCCCAGCTGCGGCGTAATGAGAGCTGCCGAGCCAGCGATGAGATCGACATGTCCTCCAAGGACATCATTCATCGCCGGGCCGCCGCCGCGGTAGGGCACGTGCGTGATTTCGACGCCGGCCTTCTTTGCGAGCACCGTCATTGCGAGATGGCCAAGCGTCCCGATGCCGACTGAGGCATATTTCACCGAACCTGGCTTCTCTTTCGAAGCCGCAATGACATCAGCAAACGTCTTGAATGGTCGATCGGCATTTGCGGCAATAACATAGGGGGCCGTTCCGACGAGGAAGACCGGCACCAGATCATGCTCAACGTCGAGCGGCGGCTTTTCGAGAATGGCTGGAATGACCGCGTGCGAATCGAAAGTCACCAGAAACGAAGATCCGTCCGGCGCGCTTTTGGCCACCTGTGCAGCGCCGAGAGCTCCGGCCGCACCCGACCGGTTCTCCACGATAACGGTGCGATTGAGCTTTGCCTGCATGGCGGCCTGGAGGACGCGCGCCAACGCATCCGTGGAGCCGCCGGGCGGAAACGGCACGACCAGCGTCGTCGTCGAAGGCTGACCAAAGACGGGTGCGGCAGCGAAAGCGGCTGACGCGGCCAGCATCACGCGTCTCGTGACTTTCTGCATTGGTCTCCTCCGCGGTATTGCCGCTCTGTTGTATTTATCGGCGGCTCTAAGATTGGCCAAAGCGCGGGCGCGGCTTTTGTACTCCGGTCCTGGCGGACTGAAATGTCAAGTACGCCTCAGACTTCGTATTGATGTCCGCTAGCGTTACTAGCTGCCATTTCACTCGATCACTTCTCACTCGATCACTTCGTCGGCGCGCGCGACTAACGTGGGTGGCACGGTAAGACTAAGCGCTTTGGCGGTTTTGAGATTAATCACCAGCTCTTACTTCGTCGGTGCTTGCACCGGCAGATCGCTCGGCTTTTCGCCTTTCAGGATGCGATCCACATAGTTTGCCGCGCGCCGGTGCTGATCTGCCCGGTCGGGTTCGTAAGATATCAAACCACCGCCGGCACAGCGAATGGCGGCCTCATTGTCACCGGGAGCACTGAGGCTGTTGCGCGCGTGGTCGTCATTGTACGGGCCTTGGCATTTTTGAAGGCCTGTCTTGCACGTTACGATCACGCGTCTTGGCGTCTTGGACTTGCTTGGTCGCGTCGCTCTTATCGTGAACCGCGACGACAGGCGTTTCTTTGGACTGCGCCTCAATTGTTGAATGCTCAGCAAGATCAGGCACGCGCGGATTCCGCGGTGGCAATGGGATCTCGTCCGGTCCGTTCCATGCGAGCAAGCCGACTGACTCTTGACAGGGTGCCGCTCGCGGGAGCTTCAGCGCCGGGCTACCTGCCTGAGCAGCAGTCCAAACCTCCGCCGGCCAGCCGGTGATGGCCTTTACGTAATCTTGTGTCTCCTGCGGCAATTGGCCCTTGTTCGCGAGCCAATCGGTGATGCGTCTGGGGCCCGCATTATAAGCGGCGGCGGCGAGGCCAAGATTGCCAAATTTTTGATACAGGTCCCGTAGGAGACGCGCCGACGCAGGTATGGCTTGCAACGGATCGAACGGATTATCGAGCCCCCTATCGGTGGCTGTTTCTGGCGTGAATTGTGCTATTCCGAGTGCGCCCGCCGAACTGATGGCTCCCGGTCTAAAACTGCTTTCCTGGTACAACAGTCGAATGAAGAAATGTGCTGGCAAATCGTTGCCGCGCGTTGCCGCAGCGAGCACATCGCAGATCTCCTCGCGTGACCGATAGACGATGGGCTTCAGAAGGGGACGAAGTGGCACAAGCGGCAGCACGACGGGCTCATAGCGTGGCTCCAGGTCCGTGCTGGCGTTTTCGGCTGGGTTGCTCGGCGACCACCTGAATGTCATTCCATCGCGCCACGCAAGCGTGAGCAAGCTCGCGACAAAGACAACCCCAATGCCGATGGCAATGTCTCTCACGAGTCCGACGCCCGTTCGCTCCACGAGCGCACCAGGCAGCAGGCCAACAACGAGGCCAACCAGCAGACCGATCAAAATGTTTTCGCCTGAGAATTCCATGGCCCTGCCCGTCTGGCCCGGGGGACGATCGTGGACTGGCGTGACAAATATGAGGCGGAGACGGCCGTCACGTCTCGAGCGCGCGCCGCCCTCCGATGTTGGATCAAAACAGACGCCACGTTGCTCAACTGGGCTGAGTCAGAGGTCGGGGTGCAAAAGAATGTGGGCCGCTTGTGAAGTTGGTGTGAGACAGGCTTGGCACTCTGCAGAAAGCCCAGCAAATACAAAAAGGTCCGCTTGGTCGCCTTCGACCACATACCTTTTTGAGGGGGATTCGACGCTATCGTATTGATACAGCGTATTTTTTCTCTTCCGACCCTCCGATCCCCCGATTTTAGGATAGCGGCGCGGGAACACGGCTGGCCGCGCGCCCACGAATCTCATAGGGCTAGTGGCAAGGCGCATAGCGCGCACAAGGAGCAGACGCCCATGACAGCCACCCCGGTTACCACCATCACCACGAAGCATTTGGCCGCTGCGTTGGCGGAACAGCATCAGCTTTCCAAGAAGCAGGGTTTGGAAATGATGGAAGAGCTCATCGGAATGATCACCAAGCACCTCAAGAAAGGCGAGCGGGTGAAGATTGCTGGGCTCGGAATTCTGCAAGTCCGGAATCGCGCGGCACGCATGGGCCGCAATCCGGCGACGGGCGAACAAATCCACATTAAGGCCAGCAAGAAGGTGGCTTTCCGCGCTACCAAAGAACTCAAAATGGCGATCTAAATCGCGCGGCACCATCTCACACTTGAGAAGAGAAGCCCGCGAAAAGCGGGTGATGGTGCTCGTCTTTTGAGTGGCATGACTAGCCGGTGCGTCATTCGCAGCTGGCTAAGTTGTGCGTGAAACCCCACATACGAAGA
This sequence comes from uncultured Alphaproteobacteria bacterium, assembly GCA_963820805.1. Classification (GTDB taxonomy): domain Bacteria; phylum Pseudomonadota; class Alphaproteobacteria; order Rhizobiales; family Xanthobacteraceae; genus Pseudolabrys. The sequence continues at coordinate 44,437 of CAWGBH010000009.1, read as the reverse complement.
TTCCGTATCTGAATAAGCTCCGAACTTGGCGGCGTTTTTTTTCTCTATCTGCCGTAACATTTGCCATCGTATTTTCGAGAGCTAACGTCTCATGCCAATCGATCTGGCAGCTGTGAACTGGCTCTATGTCGCTGTGCTAGCTGGCCTCGCCTTTGTTGCTGCGCTGGCGGGCAACTTGTTGTCCTTTGGCCGCAGCGTGAGGGCCGCGGTACTTTCTGCGATTCTATTCGCAGGCCTCTTTGTATTCTGGACGTATTACCCACATGGCTTGCCGCTCCCTACAACTCTGACAGTCCAGAAGGCCGCGATCCCGGCGGCTGTGCCGGCCAGCCCTCCAGCCAATCCGCAGTGATTTGACGCAGCACCTATTTCGCCGTCGCTGCTTTCAGAATTGGCGTCAACCGTGCGACTTCGCTTTTCACCAACTCGCCGAGCGCTTTTGGTCCGCGGCGGTTCGGCTCTGCGATTTCCGCACCGAGATCGGCCAACCGTTTTTGTACGGCCGGCTCGTCGAGACCTTTGTTTAGGGCGTCGGCAAGTTTGTCGATTATTGTCTTCGGTGTGCCTTTCGGTGCGAACACCGCATAGAACGGTGCGCAGTCGAATTCTGGCATGCCCTGCTCATATGAGGTTGGCACGTCCGGCAGCAGCGGGCTCCGCTTTTTTGTGGCAATGGCAAGCGCTTTGACTGTCCCCGCGCGAACATGCGCCAGCGGGCCAAGGACCGGGTCGCAATCATAGTCGATCTGGCCCGCGAGGATCGCATTCATCACCGGCGCTGTCCCGGTAAACGGCACCATCGTCGGCTTGATGCCAATCGCGGAATTGAGAAGAAGGCAGCCCACATAAGACACAGAGCCCACTCCTGCGTGGCCCATATTGAGTTTGCCCTCGTTAGCTTTTGCATAGGCGACAAATTCCTTGAGGTTGTTCGCGGGGAAATCCTTGCGGACCGCCAGCAGCTCCGGCTGCTCCGCGATCAACCCGATCGGCTCGAAATCCTTTTCCGGGTCGTAACCCAGGTTTGGATAAAACGAAGGTGCCGCGGCATGTGTGCCCATATGACCCGAAATGATCGTGTAGCCATCGGGGGCGGCGCGCGCCGCGCGGAGTGACCCAAGAGTGCCTCCGGCGCCTCCAACATTCTCAACGATAAACTGCTGGCCAAGATGGCGAGAGAAAATGTCCGCCACGATCCGGCCGGTCACATCGGCCGGTCCTCCCGCTGCAAAGGGCACAATTATCGTGACAGCTCTTGTGGGGTAGTCCTGAGCCTGCGCACCACTCATCCCCGCGAGCACCAGAAGTGCTGCCGCAATCCAATGCGCTTTCATCGTTCCCTCCCCTACACTAACGACATGCCCGACGACGTCGCCTGCCGGCAACTTTATCAGAAGCCAACTAGCAAACATGCAGCTTAGTACCTAAATCGCATCTGCTCAGCTTATCGATTTCACTCCGCGAGAAAACTGCATGTCTCCCGTATCTCTCCTTCTCAACATATTATGGATCGTCGTCGGCGGCCTCTGGATGGCAATTGGCTGGGCTATCGCCGCCATTCTCATGGCAATTACAATCATCGGCCTGCCGTGGACACGCGCTGCTTTCAACATTGCCGTGTACACTTTGATGCCCTTTGGGCAAAAGGCGGTATCGCGCGCGCAAGTGACCGGCAGTCATGATTTAGGCACCGGTCCGCTGGGCTTTGTCGGCAATATCATTTGGCTCGTGCTTGCCGGCTGGTGGCTGGCGCTTGGGCATTTGATTACAGCCGTACTCCTCACCTTTACGATCGTGGGTATTCCATTTGCCTGGGCGCATTTGAAGCTGGCTGGCATAGCTCTCTGGCCCATCGGCAAGGTGATCGTACCGGCCTAGTGGTCGGTGGCGGCTTTGGGTACAAACTAGTCTACGCTATTCACGGCACCCGGCCACGCATGAGTATCCTCCGCCTCTATGGCCGCGTTCTCGCTCTGCTCGGATCCGAGAGCCGTCTGGCATGGGTGTTGGCGCTGGCCAACATCGCTCTTGCCTCCGCACAATTTGCAGAGCCGGTCCTGCTTGGCCGCATCATCGACACCCTCACCAGTATTCCGCCGGGCGGTGGGTCGCCATCATGGTCGAAGTTGGGATCGTTACTCGCCGCATGGGCCGGGTTTGGCATTTTTACAATTGCCTGCGGCACACTGATTGCTCTTTACGCCGATCGCTTGGCACACCGCCGCCGCCACGTTGTCCTTACAGGCTATTTCGAGCACGTGCTCCAACTCCCGCTTTCCTATCACGGCAATACTCATTCCGGCCGGCTGATGAAGATGATGTTGCAGGGCACGGATGCGCTATGGGGACTTTGGGTCGGGCTTCTTTCGCGATAACTTATCGTCGTTTATTTCGCTTCTCGTGCTGCTCCCGATTTCGCTGTTTATCAATTGGCGCCTTGCGTCGTTGCTGATCATTTTGTGCGCGGTCTTTCGCGGTGCTTACTGCCTTGATCGTGCGCAAAACTGAAACGTTGCAGAGTACTGTCGAGCGCCATTACTCCGATCTTGCAGAGCGTGCGTCCGATACCTTGGGTAACATTGCACTCGTGCAGAGCTTTTCCAGGCTCGATGCCGAAGTCGCAGAGTTACGTCTTATCGTCGAGCGGCTGCTAGCCGCACAAATGCCGGTCCTCTCGTGGTGGGCACTCGCCGTTGTGTTAACCCGGACAGCGACCACACTGACTGTTCTATCGATCATCATCGTCGGCACGCTGCTTAACATCAACGGTCAGGCGACCATCGGAGAGATGGTAACCTTCATGAACTTTGCCGGCCTCATCATTACCCGGCTGGAACACAGTGTCAGCTTCGTCAACGACCTGGTTTCCGAAGCACCGCGCTTGCGTGAATTCTTCCAGGTCTGGGACACAGTGCCGACCATTCGCGACCGTCCCGACGCGTACGACCCTGGTCGGCTTCACGGTCGTGTCGAGTTTAAAGACGTTTCGTTCTCCTATGACGGCGAGCGGATGGCGGTCGAAAACCTGAACTTCAAAGCAATGCCTGGCCAAACAATTGCCCTCGTCGGCGCAACGGGGGCCGGAAAATCGACTGCAATTGCGCTGCTTCACCGCGCCTTTGACCCGCAGTCCGGCTCAATTGAAATAGATGGCGTCGACATTCGCAAATTTAAGCTATTCGCGCTGCGTCGGAATATTGGCGTCGTGTTCCAAGAAGCCCTGCTGTTCAACCGTTCAATTGCTGAAAACCTTCGAATTGGGAAACCTGACGCGACAGAAGCGGAGATGCGCGCAGCGGCGGCCCGGGCCCAAGCATTGGAGTTTATCGACCGGAAATTTGAAAGCTTTGACGGCAGCGTCGGTGAACGCGGCCGATCTTTGTCCGGTGGCGAACGTCAAAGATTGTCGATCGCGCGTGCGCTCCTTAAAGATCCGCCGATCCTCATTCTTGACGAAGCGACGAGTGCGCTTGATACGGACACAGAGGCCAAAGTTATGCGCGCACTTGATGAGGTCATGAGAAATCGAACGACATTCGTCATTGCGCACCGATTGTCCACCGTGCGCAACGCGTCCCGCATCCTCGTCTTCGACATGGGAAGGATCATTGAATCTGGAACATTCGATGATCTCGTAAGAGCCGGCGGCCGTTTCGCGCGGCTCGCCGAAACTCAATTCATCTCGGCAGTGCCCGCCATTTCGCCTGCGGAAAGCATCTAAACCTCAGCGATAGACATTTTCGCGTCAATCTTACCCGCGTCGTGCTCTGGAAGATTGTGGTCTTCGGCGCGGTGGATTTAGGGGAAAACCGGTTTTCGCCCGCCGATGACCGGCTATGATCAGTTTATGGTCAGGTCTCCCACCAATGCCGACGTAATCCGCCTTCAGCAATTTTTAAAGGCGTTGGAGGCCGACGCGGAGATTAAACTCGGCGACATCGATCTTCGTGCTGGCGAAATTGCACGGTTGAAACGCGAGATTTCCTATCTCGAGAGTGTCGTAAACGTGGGGCCGTCGAAAGCCTATTTATTCCAGATTGCAATCGATTACGGCGCTTCCCAACCCGCTCATTCTGCTTAAACGAAGCGTTTGTCACTGATCATGGAAGTTTAAGCAACTTTCGCGCGTTTTCGCCGAAAATCAGAGCGCGATCACGATCGGCTACCGGCGCTTGGTCCATCCACGTCCGGCCGGATCGATTGTCCATGAATGGCCAATCGATCGAAAACAAAATTCGCTCCACACCCATCTCGGCGATCGCGCATGTCAGAGCCGGGTCGGAAAATGCCCCGCTTGTCGTCAGCCAGAAGTGCTCACGATAATAATCAGCAAAAGCACGTGGCATCGGCGCTCGCTCACCGAGAATATTATCGGTCCGCCACAACAGAAATGGTGCGGTTTCTCCGAGATGACCAACGATGATTTTAAGAGTCGGAAACTCGTCAAAAAGGCCACTGACAATGAGCCGAAAGGTGTGGGTCAATGTCTCCAACGTAAAACCAAGCGGCGCGACCGCCAGCACCGGATACTCCTTGAAATAGGCTTCGTACACGGCTGGGTGTGGCGGTGTCGGGTGTATATACAGAGGCACATCGAGACTCACCGCCCGCTCGAAGATCGGACGGAATTGTTTGTCGTCCATGAAGCGGCCGTGGGTCAGGCCCATGATCATGGCGCCCTTAAAGCCAAACTTGCTCACCGCGCGCTCCAACTCGTCGGCTGCCGCTTTCGGGTTGGGTGTTGGTAATGTTGCGAAGCCGGCGAAACGCGTGGGGTGCCGGCGTACGGCTTCGTACAGCGCGTCATTAGAGGCCCGCGCGAGTTTCACGGCCGTTTCAGCATCGAGATTTTGCGCGGCCGGATTGTTTTCTGAAATAACCTGAAGGTCAATTCCGGCTTCATCCATCTCACGGATACGTAGCTCGCCGAGGTCATCGAGCTTGCGTTGAACTGGTGTATCCTTTTCACCCCGCAACGCGCGCAGCATCGGTGAGGTGAAGTGCTCTTCGAGGGCGATGACTTTTGGTGGCATCATGATCAGCCTTCCAATGCGACCGCCTCGATTTCAATTTTGAAACCGTAGTGCAATTGAGGCACTGGTACGACTGCGCGCGCGGGTCGCGACGACCCGATCCACGCTGCATACATCGTGTTAAAGGCAGGCCACGATGCTATATCGGTGACATAAACCCGTACCTGAACGAGCCGATCGACCGCACTCCCCGCGGCCTTAAGTGCGGCAGCGACATTGTCGAGGGTTTGCTGGGCCTGTTGCTCGAATGGTGCGTCGGCAAGCTTTGTGCCATCGCGTGCGATCGGCAATTGACCGGAAACAAATACAAATCCGTTGGCCTTTACCGCGTGGCTATAGTGGCCTCCCGGTGTCGCCATCGTTTCGGGGTTCCTCAAAACGATATCGCTCGCCATAGCCTCTCTCCGTATTGGTGAATATGAAAACAATTCGGCGGCACAGCTTTCGCTGCACCGCCGGTTTCAACCGCATCTACTCAGACATCAGGCCGGCAATGGTTTTCCCTTTGTCTCCGGCAAGAACGGGACCACGATAAAGCCAAGGATGTAGATGAACGAGAATGCCACCGCCATTCCGCCGAAACCGCCGAATTGAGCGATAAGCATGCCAGCGAAAAGCGGTCCCAAAAACGCAATAAAACGCGGTGCATTGAACGTGAACGCCATACCGGTGGCGCGCATTCGCGTCGGGAACAGCTCCGGCAGCCAGACTGACATCCACGAATACTGGCCGAGCGTGAAGAAGCCATTGAGAGCAGCCACAACCAACAACAGATTGAGATCGGTCGTCCACTTGTAAAGTGCGAACGTGAGCACTAGCGATGCGGCAAAGAAAATCATGACGATCGGCTTGCGTCCGAACCGGTCGGCGAGGAAGCCAAGGCCGATATAGCCGCAGATGGCACCGAGGTTGTAGCTCATGCCCGCGTAGCTCGCCCAAGTCTGCGCCGGCAGCCCGGCTTTGCCGGCAACGCCAGCGACGAAAGGAGGCACCCAGGTCGAAATTCCCCACCACGCCACCGTCGTTGTCAGCGACATCAAAAATACAATGATGGTGCGCTTGCGTATTTCCGGATCGGCAAAGAGATCCGCGAATGTGAAGCGGGTGAGCGCATGGTCTTCTGCACTGAGCGTAGCGCCACTCTTTTTCCTCGCTTGGGCGGATTTTCGTTTTTCGTTGCTATTTTCCCATTTCTGCGACTCCGGAACGCCTGTGCGCAGCCAGAGCGCAAAAAGTGCCGGGACCACGCCGATGAAGAACATAATTCGCCATGCGTGGGGTCCGTAGCCGCTGACAAACAGCCACGTGAAGGATGCCAGGAAAAAACCAATGCCTAGCCCACATTGCATCAGGCCGGCACCTCGGCCCCGCGCGTGATCGGGCCATACCTCTGCCGTCAGCGAAGCCCCAGTCGACCATTCCGAGCCGATGGCGATTCCGACAAGGAAACGCAATAGTGCGAACGACACCCAATCCCACGCGAATGCAGAAAGGCCTGTCGTTATTGAATAGGCCAGGATCGCAAAGATCATGGTGCGTCGGCGGCCGATATAGTCGGCCATGACGCCGCCAATGACGCCGCCGATGCCCCAACCCAGAAGAGTGATACCGATAACTGTGCCGGCAAAAGCAGGGATCTGGCTGAATTGTGAAGGATCGAGCAGATCGCGGAGTGCCACGCCAACCACCAGGATCAGCGCGAATGTCTCATAGCCATCGAACATCCAGCCAAGATTCGAAGCAAAAACCGTTTTCCATTGCGTCGCAGTGAGGCTGCGATACCAAGGCTCCGAAGTGGCTATGGTTGCCGTCGTCATGGATCAGTCCCTCCCTCTAGATCGCATTTTATACCCGACCGGTTGATCCGGCCTTGATCTTTCGCGCAGCCATTTTGACCGCATTTACAATTTCTGGATAGGCGGCACAGCGGCATAAATTTCCGGATAAGTAATCCCGAATTTGTTCGTCATCGGGTTCTGGGTACTGTCCGATAAGCGCCTTGGTCATCATCACAAAGCCGGGCGTGCAGTAACCGCACTGAAACGCGCCACATTCGATGAAGGCCTGCTGCACCGGATCAAGTTCGCCCGACCCGGAAAGATGTTCAACCGTGACAACCTCGGTTCCGTCGAGAAAAACCGCAAGATGAAGACAGCCTGACACAGGACGTCCGTCCACCATCACTGTGCAGCATCCGCACAGGCCCTGCCCACAACTTTCACGCGCGCCGAACAAGGCAAATTGCGTTTGTAGGGTTTCAACGACATTGTGGTGCGGTCTCACATCAGCCGAGACCGGACGCCCATTGAGAGTGAAATAAATCGTTCTTTGGCCCGCGCTCATTTCATTCGTCCCCGAGCGGCCTTTTATCGCGCGCACGTAAAGCCCGGTACACCGTTTCGGCAGTCAGCGGCAATTCCGTAACTCGGATGCCTATTGCGTCATCGATCGCATTAGCGATTGCAGGCGATACGCCGAATGTGGCGAGCTCACCCACGCCTTTGGCTCCGAACGGGCCATTCGTTTGGAAGGTATCGATAGCCTCGTTCTCCATCACCGGTGGCACGTCATGAATGCCGGGAATCTTGTAGTCGGCGAGTGAGGCGTTGGTGACCTGACCTCCGTCGATATGCATCTTCTCAAACAAACTGAATCCGAGTTGCATCAGGGATGCACCCGATAGTTGCGTTTCAACGATCCGTGGGTTGATCGGCTTGCCAACGTCGGCAACGTTGATCAGACGCGTAATGTGCAGGTGACCAGTTTCTGTGTCGACTTCGAGTTCCACCCCACTGCCCGCCGCCATCCAGAACGGTGTTGCATTGGTCGTGAGCCCGTCCGCGTCCGGAGGGATATAATCAGGCTTGTAGGCCCCGGTACCGACGATGTTGCCGGCTTGCATGCCGTATTTTTTGCGAAACAGCTCAGCCAACGGAGCGTTGCTGCCTTCGGGTTCGCCGAGCTCTTTCCGCAACTCGGCTATCTTGGCGCGAGCCTCTTCCGCCGCGAGACGGACAGCGTGGCCCATATGAAACAATGAACGGGAGCCGAGCGTGCCCATATCGTATGGCGTTACATCGGTATCGCGGGGCACCACACGGACCAACTCAGCCGGCATGTTGAGGACCTCGCCGACCATCTGTGCCATCGCGGTATCGGAGCCCTGCCCCATATCAACGGTGCCGCAATACAACGTCGTACTGCCATCAGCAGATACGTTGACAATGGCCACCGACGTCGTCGGCGAAATGACGGCCTTGAGGGCAACTGCCAGACCGCGCCCGCGCCGGACCACTCCAGTGCCGCGGTCGAATGGCTTCGTCCAATTGAGCCGCTCCGCGATACGGTCAAGAACCTTCTCGATTGCCGCATCCTTGAGAATTGTGCCGGTTGCCTGCGGGCGCCCCTCCCGCAACAGATTTTGTTTGCGAAACTCCAGCGGATCACGCTTGAGCGCGCGCGCGATCATGTCGGTATGGCTCTCGTAGGCCCACACCAATTGCGGAATACCGAAACCGCGCAAAGCACCAGCCGGCGTCAAATTTGTATAAAGTGCGTATAAATCGACCGACACATTGTCGATGTCGTACGGGCCCGACGCTGTGAAGCCCGATTTCTGTGTGACGCGCGGCCCGATATCCGCATAGGCACCGCCATTCCACCACACTTCGCATTTCCGCGCCGTAATGCGGCCGTCCTTGCCGACGCCGGTTTTGATGCGGAACGTGCTCGGATGCTTGGTGATAGTGTAGAAATGCTCTTCCATCGTATGCGCAATCTTCACGGGTCGGCGTGCCAGCATCGACATCGCAACGGCAAGCGCTTCCAATTTGATGTAGAGCTTTCCGCCATAGCCTCCGCCAAGATACGGCACTTTGATACGCACACGATTCTCTGGCCATCCCAGGAGCCGAGCAATCTCAGTGCGTACGAAAGAAGGCCCCTGTGCCGAAGAATAGATGGTAACGCTGTCGTCGCGATAATCCGCGATCGAGGCATGCGGTTCGAGTGGCAGGTGCAAGACCTTCTGGGTGCGGAACGTATGTTCAAAAACATGGGCCGCTGCCACGAACGCCTTGTCGACATCGCCGCGCCGTAATCTAAAATCGAGCGCGATATTAGTCCCTTTGCGGCCCTTCAGATGTTTGAGGTCAGCAAACGTGCCAGCCGGTTTTAGTTCGTCATGCACGAGTGTCTTGTTAGTCGCTGCCTCCACCTCGTCGAAGACGGCCGGTAGCTCTTCGTATTCAGCGACGATCAATTGCGCAGCTTGATCGGCAACGTGCGGGTCAGTTGCAAGTACGACCGCGACCGGCTCCCCGACAAAATGCACCTTGCCAATAGCCAAAATCGGTTGGTCGTGGAAAGCGGGCCCGTAATAAGGAACGGGAATAACTTTGCGAACGTCATCGCTTGTGTAGACGGCAAAGACGCCGGGGACATTGCGGGCGGCTTCGGTATCGACCGATTTAATTCGGCCATGAGCGACGGTACTGCGAAAGATTTTGGCATGCAGCATGCCCGGCAGTTGCATGAGATGCGTGTACTCGGCACGACCGGTGACCTTGTCCCGTCCCTCCAGCCGTGGAAGCGAGCGGCCGACTTGTCCCCCCGATACAGTGGTGGTTGCCATCAGGCCGGTGCTCCAGTTGTTTGCAATGCCGAGCGCACCGCTCGCGCGGCATAGACTCTCAAGAGTTCACGTTTGTAAGACGCAGAGCCGCGAAGATCGGCAATGATGTCGGCTTCGGCGGCGGCCGTGTCAGACATTCGCTTTAGGGTCTTGTCATTAACGGTGGCACCAATCAGCTCTGCTTCTGCGGCTGTCAGGCGCATGGCTTTCGACGTTGCCGCGCTGACGACGATGCGTGCGGATTTGATGGTCTCGCCTTCCGGATGCAATGAGACGGCTACGCCCAGCGCCGGCCAGTCATCCGCCGACCCGGCCGTAACCTTGAAGTAAACCGACCGTGTTGCGCCCTGTGCCGGAATGCGCAAGTGCGTAATCAGTTCGTCTTTCGCGAGCGAGGTTTCGTAATAGCCCGTGAAGAGATCATCCATAGGGATGATGCGCTCGCCTTTAGACCCAGCGATGGCAATACTTGCGCCGAGAGCCATCAAGACCGGTGGCAGATCCATGTGCGGGTCTGCATGTGCCAATGCGCCGCCAACTGTCGCGACATTGCGTACGCGCACATTAGACAAACGCCGCATCGTACGGACAATCACCGGGGCACTTCGAGCCAGCACCGATGAATGTTCAAGCGTGCTCAGCGAAGCCAAAGCTCCAATGGTCAGTTCGCCCGCCGGGCCAACGGTTATTTCAGAGAATGTATTGGGCAGCTTGTGCAAGCTCACGAGGCGTGTCGGCCGGAATACGCCGGCCTTCATCATGAGCATTAGCGCCGTGCCCCCGGCAATAGGACGTACGTCCTCATTGATCATCCCGATCACCTCGCGAAGCGAAGTGGGCTCCATAAGTTCAAACGGCGTCATTGGGACGCCCTCTCGCCGCCCGGTGCGAAGGCTGCGGCGATCCGCTCGGTGAACTGACGTTCCATTTCTTTGGCCTTCGCCTTGAGTACAGGTTGGCCCATGCTACCGAGTTTACCGGTCAAGGTCGCGTCGATCGTGTAGCGGATGACGGTGCTTCCGCCGACCTCGGCAAGATGCGTCGTAGCGGTTGCAGTCAGGCGGCCGACCATACCCATTGGTGTGCCTTCGACCCTGGCCTCGATTTCATCGGGTGGTGTCACGCGGCTCATCTCCACGGCGACTTTGAAGTTAAACCGCATATAAGCAATGCGGGTTTCAAGCACGGCATCGTAATGGGTCGCGTCAATCGGCTTGAGATCTCGCACGCCGTCGATGCACGATGCAAAAAATGGCGCGTCGCTAAGCGCTTTGAAAACCGCCTCTCGCGGCGCACCAACCGTTATTTCACCGCTGAAATTCAAAACACAATTTCTGTGAGATTTGTGATCGGATCGATGTGGAGACTGCGTTCCAAACTATACGTTTGCATCCGGGGCGGACACAATGAGCAATCGAACACACTTACAACGAGGGACAATCAGTTAAGAGGCGTGCTCTACTCAGGTTTGAAACCGCGAAAGGCCCATCCCGCCATAAGTCCGAACAGCAGCAGCGCGATCGGTGGCCCAATCAGGAGGACGGGAATTGCGGTGAACTCGCCAGAGCTGCGGAATCCGCTTTCGAGTCCATGTAGGATCAAAAAAACGATCCATCCCATAATCCACGCGGCTGATGCCAGCAGCCATACCCGTAGTAATCCACGCCGCCACTGCACCTGGGCAACTTTGGTCTTGCTCCCCGCAAGTCCACCATTCGCATCAAATCCCCTACGGGGAACCCCAAAATGGTGCATCGCGGACGTCCCTTACACACCGGTTCATGTGAGGCAGTATGCCCCACGATGTCTGCACTGTTCCGCCAACCCACAAAGGTGACGCCTGTTCCAAAATCCCAATCAGACGCTGGCTTCACGCTACTCCGGTAGCCACGGGGGCGACAATTCCATCGGATTGACGCGATCATGGCCTATTGCAGCCGGAATCGAATGTTACCTAAATCAATATGGTTGGCAAAGTGCGGTTCTCGCGCTGGTTTGCGGCTGCGGCAGTTCTGGCAGCAGCCGAAACAGCTAGCGTGGCCGCAATTGAGGCTGTCTTTGTCTTTCCCGCCCACGCCCAATTTTTCTTCGGTGATCAAAACAAACGCACTCGGCCTCATTCCGGCGGCTTTTTCGATAATTTTTTTGGAACGCCCAATTCAAAACCCCGCGACGATGAATTCAATCCGCCGCGGCAGCAGGGTCAGCAACACGTTGAACAACCCAGCGACAGTTCGCGGGCACCGCCCCCACGCAAAGTCGACTCAAAAAACGAACGTACGACATCGATTGTCGTGATGGGCGACGGTATGGCTGACTGGCTTTCTTACGGTCTGGAAGATGCATATTCGGATTCGCCAGAAATCGGCATCGTTCGCAAGGTAAAACCATACTCAGGCCTCTTGCAGTACGATGCGAAGGGTGACTTGGACTGGTGGCACGCGGCGCACGATATTTTGGCACAAGAAAAAGCTGACTACGTCGTCATGATGCTTGGCCTGGCTGATCGCCAAGACATTCGCGAAAAAGATCTTGCAAAAGAGGCCGCGAGAAAAGCCAAAGATCAACAAACAAAAAACGACTCCGAAATAAAGGCCGGCCAAACTCCAGTTGGCGCGGATAATAAAGATCAGAGCGGGAGTCCTGACGTCGGACGGCGATAAAAAGGGAAATGGCGTCGTTGAATTCCGAAGCGAGCAATGGGAAAAAATTTACTCCCGGCGCATCGATGAAACGATTGCGGCGCTTAAGGCCAAAGGTGCGCCGGTGATATGGGTCGGCTTACCGTCGATCCGGGGGACCCGATCCACAGCCGACGCTGCCTATCTCAACGATCTTTATCGCTCACGCGCCGAGCATGCCGGAATTGTCTATATCGATTTGTGGGATGGGTTTGTCGACGAATCCGGAAAGTATTCTAACTACGGTCCCGACTACGAGGGTCAGACGCGCCGCTTACGTTCGAGCGACGGTGTCTTTTTTACAAAATACGGCGCTCTCAAGCTTGCACATTACGTCGAACGAGAATTGCAACGTTTTATGAGCAATCGAACGGCCGTCGCGTTACCATCCGGACCGGTGGAACCGGCACCCGAAGTAAAGCATGCTGATCGTCCATTGGCTGGGCCGATGCTTCCACTAACGGCAGTTGCACCACAGACCTCCGACGACCTGCTTCTCGGTGCTTCGGGTGGCGGCTCTACCCAGAACGATGCGTTAGCCGCCAAAGTATTAGTGAGGGGCGAGGCGCTGGCCGCTCCGCCGGGGCGCGCCGACGATTTTATATGGCCGCTCGGCAGCGACATCAAAACGGTCACGGGCGACGATCCCTCCGCACCCTCAAAGCAGGGCGCGACCCCTGCCGCAGGCGCCCTAGCCTCCGCCCCATCGGCAAAGAAAAAGGAACAACGAAAAAGTGGTAGCGCCGAAAAGTACACGCAGAAAACAACAACAAGACCGGCGCCATCGGACGGGCCGAAGCCGAAATCGTACCAAGATGACGTACCGCGCCCGCCATTGCCGATTGGTTCTTCGCGCGGATCGCCAACTGGGGTTCGCTGACTTCAATCTTTAATATCTAGAATTGGTTGGAAGACTATTTTGGCCGCATCAAAATCGGCCGGGCATTGCCACGGCCACTCCAATCCGCTCATCATGAAAAACTATTGATACGCCTTCACCCCCGGGGGCGCGGGTTTTGTCTGATAATACTGGGCTCCCACGACGGTTTCTCAAATGACAAAGAAAGCGCCCGTTCTTGTTGTCGGCGGCGGGATTGGGGGCCTTACCGTCGCGCTTGGAATTGGGCGTAAGGGATGGCCAGTTAAGGTTGTCGAAGAAACACCGGAATTCGGCGCTATCGGCTACGGCATCCAACTTGGCCCGAACGTCTTTCATATGCTTGACCGTCTTGGCGTCAGCCAGGCCGTGCTCGATAAGTCAATCCTTCCTAAAGCGGTCACGATGCTCAACTCCGTGGACAGCGAAATAATTGTCCAAATTCCAACCGGAGCTGCGTTCGTACAACGGTTCAAATATCCGTATGTCGTTCTGCATCGAGTGGATCTTCATCGCGTGCTGTTGGAGGCGTGCAAGGCTATCCCGGCGATTGAGCTTCTGCCGACAACCAAAGTGATTGGGTTCGAAGACAAAGACGATCAAGTGCGACTGTTCACCAATAATAATACGATTGAGGGCGCCGCAATCATCGCCGCGGATGGTCTTCGTTCGGTCGTGCGCCAGCAGCTCTTTAATGAAGGCGAGCCTCGCATGGTTGGTTACGTGGCACATCGAACGATCATTCCGATGGCGCAACTCAGCGCCGACGTACGCCGCGCAGAATCAGTCTTGTGGTCGGGTCCCGGCTTTCACCTGGTGCATTACCCCCTTCGTGACTTCACGCTGTTCAATATGGTCGCAGTTTTTAAAACACCGACTTATGCAGAAAGGGGTGACACCGCGGACTATCGAGAGGAAGTTGACCGGACTTATCGCGATTCGCATCCGGCCATGAAGGCGCTCGTTTCCATGATGGATGTCAGCAGGCGGTGGGCCATCTCTGACCGGGATCCCATTCGGCGCTGGAACGCTGGTCGCGTGGTCCTCCTCGGCGATGCAGCGCACCCGACCCTGCAATCACTCGCTCAAGGTGCCTGCATGGCGATAGAGGATGCTGTGTGCCTCGCCGAGCTAGTCGATCACTCACAGGGAGATTTTTCATCTGCGTTCCAGCGATACTCGAAGGCTCGCTATATCCGCTGTGCGCGCGTCCAATATAAATCGCGCTTTATGTGGGATCACCTCTATCACGTCGACGATGTTGCCCGCGACGTCGTACGAACATCGTACCCCAACAAGACCGACGATGAACTATATAATTGCATGGCGTGGCTGTATGACGGTTTCCCGCTGTCAAAATAATAAGGCCTGGCGATCAACCCTATTTGGCGGGTGAACGTGGCCTACGAATTACTGCACAAATCCCCCGCATAATTCTGCCGACCAGCCACCAAGCAATGCCACTAAATACGAAAATTGCCGTAACTAACATCGTCGTTACGTCAATCGACAGGTGCGAAAAGTTACCCAAACCCGCATAAGCGAATATCAACCCGTTTCCCAATGCGCATATCGCCAAACCAATCATTCTGTTGCGAATGAAAAGACCCGTGACAATACCAAGGCCCACTTTTATCCAGGTATATGGAAGAGAAAATAACGCGTCGTAGAAAAGAAAAAGCCAGAATAGAAGCGTAGTCATGCGCCCTCCGACAAAAAGCCCTTCGCACGAAGAACCTGAGCCGACCCATCAGATATCATTTAGGTTCCGCGCCTGAACCAAGCATGTTCGCAATTGCCTTCCAGGCTTCGTTTTTCAAATTCACCATGGGCGGATTGGCCAGTTCTACCGCGGTTTCGGCTTTCGAATTACAGCCCATTACAAGCCGTGAAATCTTGATCTCGCCATCGGTGTAGTACCGATCGCCCTCTCCATTTCGGCCGACAAGAGTCGGCCCAATGCCCGAGACTTCGTATATCGCCTCAACCACTTTCGCGTTTATGAGATCATTGGTGAGCCCATCACGCTCGGCGTCGATGTTGGCTCCAATGTGATGCGTTACTTGTCCAGTATAGTGGCTTAGGCCTACGTCCTGATCGAAGGTGACGGCGCCCAACCACACAGGCCGTCCTTCCTCGCCCCGCTTCAAGACCTCCCAATATCGGACATGGTGCCGTCGATCAGCGCTCGTGCCCACAGGCTTTTCGAACGCAAGATCTTCGCGTCGCCCATCGTAGAATAGGTTACTCACGGGCGCGTCGCGGTATGGTCTACGCAGGATAACGCTTCCGACAATCTCTACACTGGAGCGGAATGTAATTGGGTCGGCAGGATACCAGCCCGCGGCATGCATAGCGCATAACACATCCTCTCTGGCCCCGACCAAACCCACATTAATTGGATCGCCGGGGATGCCCTGGCCGGTCCGTGTGACCATCGAGCGTCCCGCCAGGCCCTTCTGATGTTCGTAGTGGGACCAAGTCAGCGGGACGAGAAGATATGCAATGATCCCGTATGCGGCGAAAATCCCCACCCCGACGACCAACGTAGTTTTCAACTTTGAACGGCGGGAGGCCATCGAGCGAATCCCTGTCTAGGAACTCCGATTACAGGGCCCGGTAAGCAGTCGAAACCAACGAACAATTCGTAGGGGGCCCAGGGTAGAAAACAGCGCCGCTCACATTTCGGCCTGGTGGCGTATGGATCCTTTACGCAATCTACGGTCGCGTAAAATGCTGAGAGCGAAACGTGACAATTGAGCCACGATACAGGCTTTGTGCCAATAGCGGTTCACGCGTGCGTACTGTAACGATGGCACTAAGATGGCATTCGGAAGAATCACCAGTTATTCATCGCTGGTTCAGCCGTAATAAAACATTATAAGACCTGCGCATGCTTTGGAAAAATAGCCCCGCCATTTCAAAAGTGCCGCCCCAGCGGTCCAGCTCGGTAGATTTTACCGCCCCGCAAATTATTGCGCTTTTTGTTGCCCTTATCCTCCTGATATCGATTCCAATTTGGACGCACCCACTGCCGCCGCTTTCTGATTACGTGAATCATCTTGCACGTATGCAAGTAATTGCGGATTTGAATGTTAATCGATCGATTGCAACGTTCTATGAAGTAAATTGGCAGGTGATCCCCAATTTGGCGATGGACATCGTCGTCTCGCCGCTGGCACGCGTTGTTAATGTCTATCTCGCGGGTCAGATATTTCTCGTTTCGACGTTTGTACTCATAATTTCCGGCACTCTGGCTCTGAACAGGGCGCTCGTTGGACGCGTCACCGTTCTACCGCTGTTCGCGATTCCCCTCCTCTACAACTATATTTTTCTCGTCGGGCTGATGAATTACATATTCGGCATTGGTGTCGCGATCTGGGCGTTGGCGGGGTGGGTTGGCGCACGGGAGCGTGCGTGGCCAATTCGATTTGCGCTATCCACGATCTTTATTGTCGCGCTCTTTTTCTGCCATCTCTCAGCACTCGGTATCTACGGGCTTGGTCTTTTCTCGTTCGAAGTCTGGCGCCTCTGGGAACAGCGATCTCAGCCGTGGCCCAACAGAATCCTACAATTCGTATTGAGTGGCACACCGTTTCTCGTTGTCCTGCCGCTATTGTACGCCAGTCCGACGATGAAACTCGTTTCGGCCACCTCATGGGATCAGCGCGGCAAACTCGACGGGCTGCTCTACATCGTTACTAACTATTCCGACTTTGCGGCGTTTGCATTGATCGCAATCATGGTCTCAGCCGCGGTCTGGGCAATTCGTCACCGCGTCTTGCAATTTCACCCGGTGGCATTGGTGCTGCTTGTGATCGGCGGCGCCGTCTACTTTGAGCTACCACGGGTGATGTTTGATACTTACATGGCCGATCAACGTGTGCCTCTCGGCATCGCCTTCATGATTTTCGCGTGTGGCAATTTGGACGCGCGCCGCCGCGTGGTGCGGCGCGGATTTCTGATTATCCTCATTGTTTTGATTGCTGGCCGACTACTCGAGATTGACTACAACTGGTCGCAATTGTCGGATTCGACCAGTGAGTTCCGCTCATCGGTTCGCCGCATTATGCCTGGATCAAAAGTTTTCGTCGCGTATGCGAACGCATCGTCGGGTGAAGATGTCCGCGACCTGGGCCTCGTTCATGCTGCGTGCATTGCCACCATCGAACGGGCGTCCCTGGTAACGACGCTGTTTACAGTCGAGGGCAAACAAATCGTGCATGTTCGGCCGGAGTACAGCGACTTTGCTGACATCCACGACGGAACGCCGCCGTCGACAGCGCAACTTATTGTTGCCGCCGAACACCCCTCGCCTGGTACGCCTACGTTCTGGCTCAATTGGACGAAGTTTGATTACCTTTACGTGCTCTTCACAGAAGACGACGCGCCCAATCCCGACCCTTCACGTCTGCGGCTAATAGCGGACGGCGATCGCTTCCAACTCTATCGCATCATAAAACCGCAATAGCGCCTCGCGTTTCCAGGAATGGTGCGGGTTGCGGAAAGCCATCCCCGTCAGAATGTCGGCGTATGGCAATCGCGGATCACTTAAATCGCATAAAAAAGGGACCGCAACCACGGCAATGGTCGGCGGTCCCTTCACGATTCGCCGAACCAGGGGACACCCTCATGTGAGGATAAGTTCGGAGACCCGTTGCGCTAACATCGCCCGTCCACACGGCTGCGTCTGTGATCTAGCGCACAAGCCTCAGAGGCAGGAGCCACAGATCGGCGAAAAAGCACCTTTTTGTGATGGCCATCACAGCCATCCGACCTGACAGCTTTAGGGTTTCAATTTGCGGTCATCCGCCCAGGGGAAGGGTGATTATGCGAATATTGCTTTTTTGGATAGCGCTTGCCACGATTTTCGCCTTACCTGTTGGCAGCCATGCACAACAGCAACGCGACCCCGTCATCGTCGGACCGCAGCAGGTGACGTGCCCCGATATTCTCGAATTGCAAAAGATAAACATCGACTCTCAACGTAACATCATCAGATTGGACTATCTCCACCCTCAACGTGGCGCCGACTACATGGCAGTTGTGGGCTGGCTTCAGGGATTTTTTTCGGCACGAAATCTTTTTGACGTATCTATCGATGGCGACTTTACACAGGGCTCAAAGTCAATTGAATGGATGGATTGGATGTTTGGATTTTGCCGCGACCATCCGACCAAGACGCTTTTTGATGCGGGAATTGGCCTGTCCAATAAATTGGCAAAAGCCTACAAAGAATCCAGACGAAGCGAACCTCGCGCAGACGGTGATGATGGCACGCGACCTGCCCCGCCTCGCTAGGTCATCCGCCTATTGCGGTTGGGTGTGACGCTTTCGGGGATGCTTCTGACGTTCAGGGGCAGGTAAGGCGACAAGGTTTGGATTCGGATTGCACCAGCCTCGGTTGCCAGCCAAGACGTTCGGGCGACATTCTTCAATTGTTCGGTATTCGCAGTCCCATTGCATGTCGCCGTCACCCATTGCAATCACCGCGCACCAAGGCTCCGAATAAAAGTCAGCCGCGGCCGGGCCTGCGCTGAAAGCGACAAGGGCGACAATCGTGACGAAAGACATACGCGTCATGGTAACCTCCAAGCTCGATGACCGTAATAACACCGAATGATCCGGGGCTATTCCTCGCCATCAGAGCGTCTCGGCTGCAAAACGCAATTTAAGCGCAATTATCGCTTCGGAGCGCGCGCACTATTCCCAGGGAAATTCGATTGGCAGTAACGGGCCGCCCATGGTCCGACATTCGCGCTGACAATAACGATCACATTTGTCTGTAAGTTTTAAGCAGCGACCTTGGGAATCTTCCTTAAGACAGCCGGCCAGGCCCCACGCACAATAGGAGCCGCACTCGTTCCAGCAGGCACCCGAAGCCCAAACGGACTCTGCGCGCTTGCTGCGCGGAAACGGGAGATCGGAACTATGGGCGTTGTAACGCCAAGGAGCCGCGTTGCCATCGGCGGCGATGGCTGGACCGCCAGCCATACAAACGGCGGCTAACAAGATACCTAAGAGGATCCGCTTCATCGCTCATACATCCTATGCTGCCAAGATAGCGCTGCAATTGCCGCTTCGCCAACGGTCAAATTAGAAGGTTGTGGAACATCTAAGCTTCCGGTCCGGTAATTGAGGACGTTGTACAGCTCTCGCGGGGCCGAGAAAGGATGCCGGCGGTGCGTCGTGACGTACAACGGCAACCGCAATACCACCCAAATCCACCTAGAGACTCGGTGCCGCCGGGATCGAGCCCTCAGAGTGGCATGCATGCTCACCTGTTTTTTCATGCACCTGGCCTCGGGCGCAAAGCGGCGCGATCTCGGCCCAATCAGGGTAGTAATCCCCGATTTGAATAGACCCGATCCCGTGGCAGCGTCCGTAAAACCGTGCAGTGTGTGTATAGGTTGCTATTCGCCTCAATCACCATTAGCTCCTTGCCGACATGCGTGACCCCAACACGAAAACAGATACGACTGCGCCGAAGGTGAGCTTCGTCTCCCTTGGCTGCCCGAAAGCGCTTGTCGACAGCGAGCGCATCATCACGCGTCTGCGCGCGGAAGGGTACGAGCTTTCCCGTCAACACGAAGGCTCCGATCTGGTCATCGTTAACACGTGCGGCTTTCTCGACAGCGCAAAAGCGGAATCGCTTGCCGCAATCGGCGGCGCGCTCAGGGAAAACGGCAAAGTCATCGTTACCGGCTGTATGGGAGCAGAGCCGGAAAGCATCTCGTCTGCTTATCCGGAGGTGCTGGCAATCACGGGACCCCAGCAATATGAGAGCGTGGTGGACGCGGTGCATAAAGCGCTTCCACCGAAGCATGATCCGTTTCTCGACCTGGTGCCGCCCGAGGGCATCAAGCTCACACCGCGGCATTACGCTTACTTGAAGATTTCAGAAGGCTGCAACAATCGCTGCACCTTCTGCATTATTCCGCGCTTGCGAGGCGACCTTGTGTCACGACCTGCCGCCGATGTGCTCCGCGAGGCGGAGAAACTCGTCACCGCCGGCGTGAAAGAGTTACTTGTGATTTCCCAAGACACGTCGGCCTATGGTCTCGATATCAAATACGCAGCGAGTAAATGGCGCGACCGGGATGTTCGCGCGAAATTCATCGACCTCGCGAGCGCATTGGGCGAGCTCGGCATTTGGATTCGGCTGCACTATGTCTACCCCTACCCGCATGTCGACGACGTCATTCCATTGATGGCCGATCGCAAGGTGCTTCCCTATCTCGATATCCCGTTCCAGCATGCGTCTCCCGACGTTCTGAAGCGCATGCGCCGTCCCGCCGCGCAGGAAAAGACACTCGAGAGGATCGCGCGGTGGCGTGAAATCTGCCCTGATCTGACCATCCGGTCGACGTTCATTGTCGGGTTCCCCGGCGAGACAGACGACGAATTCGAATTCCTCATGCAATGGCTAGACGAGGCCTCGCTCGACCGTGTCGGTTGCTTCAAATACGAACCGGTCCGCGGCGCCGCGGCCAACAACTCGGCTCCTCCCGTTTCCGACGAAGTGAAAGAGCATCGCTGGCATCGATTCATGCAGGCGCAGCAAAAAATCTCGGCCCGGCGCTTGAAACGTAAGGTCGGCACCCGTCAGAAAGTCATCGTCGACGAAGTCGGGCCGTCAGTCGCCAAGGGCCGCTCGATGGCGGACGCTCCCGAAATCGACGGTGCTGTCTACGTCGCAAGCCACCGTCCACTCCGTGTTGGTGAAATTGCCACCGTCAAGATCGAACGCGCCGACGAGTACGACCTGCACGGCACTGCGGTCGGCTTCTAGCGATTAAATTCGATAGAATTTAACCGCGTTGTCGTGAAGCATCGCGCGCTGTTCGGCTTCCGTATATTCCGCCAGAACCGTCCGGTAGACCCCAAAGAAATCCGCGTAGCTTGCGTGCAATTTCTCCAACGGAAAATTGCTCCCGTAAATCGTACGTTCAGTGCCAAAAATCTGGATGACATCACGGATTACTTGCCGCGCCTGCAGTAGGGTGATGCCATTGCTATACATTCCGAGGCCTGAAATCTTGACATGAAGGTTCGGAAATGCCGCCATCATTGTGAGCGCTGTCCGCCACTCATTGATTGCTGCTTGTGTGCGCGCTGTTAGCATGCCCGCATGCACCAAAATCATTGGCACGTTGGGAAAGGCCTTGATGAGTTCAACGGCATGAACCGCCTGCCCTGCATAAACCTGCAGTTCAAAATGTAGGCCATATTTTTCCAGTAACGAGAATCCACGACGGAAGTCAGGTGAATTGCACAAGTCGGGGCGCGGCGCTCCTTGCCTCACTGGGTCACTATCCCAATAGAGCATCTGACGCACGCCGCGCAGGTTCGGATATTGTTTTTGCGCCTTCAGTGCGGATTCGACGTCCGCGCTGGCAAGATCGGCATTGCAGACGATGCCGTGGGGATACCCGTGCTTGTCCGCGACGGATTGTAGCCAGCGTGTTTCGTCAAGGCTGCGGTTTGGACCCCACATGGCAGTAACGTGAACGGATTTGGTCATGCCTTGCGGTTTGACGTCGTTTATGAATTCTTCCACCCGGTAGTCGCGCCGGATTCCGAAATAATCCCCAAACATTCTTGGTATTGGCGGATCGGCCAGCCACGCCACATCCTTGCGCAGCCAGATGTGATGATGCGTGTCGCTTGCCGGTCCGCTATAGATCAATTCTCCCTCCTACTTTTTCAACTGTTGCACGGTTTTCACAACCGCCGTTGTGAGCGCTCTGAGTTCAGTCGCTGAGATCGTGAATGCGGGTGTGAGATAAATGACGTTAGCGATCGGGCGAATGAAGACGTCTTGCTCGATGAACCCGGCCCGCAAGGCATCAAGATCGTCGATACGATCCAATTCGACGACGCCGATAGCCCCTTTGATGCGGACATCTTTTACTCCTGGTAAGTCGCGGCACGGCGCAAGGTCCTCCTCCATGTTACGCGCAATCTCGGCGACCTGCTGCAGCCGCGGTTCGCGCTCGAAAAGGTCAAGAGAGGCATTGGCGGCAGCGCACGCCAAAGCGTTGGCCATGTAAGTCGGGCCATGCATCAACCCTTTTTGCGGGTCATCCGACCAGAAGGCGGAAAACACATCAGTCGTTGCAACGGTCGCAGCCAGAGGGAGCGTCCCGCCGGTCAATGCCTTTGACAATGTGATGATGTCAGGTATGACGCCGGCCTGTTCGCAAGCGAACATCGTTCCAGTGCGGCCAAAGCCGGTAAATATCTCGTCAAAAATCAAAATTTGTTCATGTAAATCGGCGGTTCGCCTCAACAATTCGAGCGTTTTTTTATTACCGAAAACCATGCCACCGGCACCTTGGACGAGTGGCTCAATGATAATGCCGGCGTAATCGGCTCCGTGCTGTTCGAGAAAGACTTCGACCTTGGCGAGATCAACGGTGGCTTCATTTCCCAGATCGATAATCGCGTGCTGAGGAACAGAACCTTGAAAAATATTATGTATGCCGACACCACGGTCGCTCACCGACATCGCACCTTGGGTGTCCCCGTGATAGCCGTTCTTGAACGCCAAGAATTTGGTTTTTCTCGGCCGCCCTTTGTTGATCCAGTATTGAAGCGCCATCTTCATGGCAATCTCAACCGCGACAGAACCGGACTCAGAAAAGAATACGCGGCTCAAATCTCCGGGGAGCAACTTTGATAACCTTGTCGCCAGTGTCAAAGCCTGTTCGTGAACGAGCCCGCCGAACATCACATGCGGCATCCGCACGAGCTGCGCTTCAACGGCCTTTCTAATGTGCGGGTGGTTATAGCCGTGACAGGCGGTCCACCAGCTCGCGATGCCATCGATCAATTCGCGGCCGTCAGCCAGCACAATACGGCTGCCGTGGGTTTGCCTGACCGGCAACGGGGTTGGCATTGTTTTCATCTGGGCATAGGGCATCCAGATGTGCTCAAGGCCGGTGGCGTACCAGTCCGGTGTCATGCTGCTTTTGCCGGTTCGGTCCCGCACTTGACTTCTTCCCTGCCCCATTCGTGCTAAGCATCTAGAGTGGCGCCTGGCAAGATCACCCGATGCATTCGCTCGACCGTTTCGCGCAAGACAAGCTCGATGACCTCAAGCGCCGGCACCTCTACCGCGCATTGAACGAAACCGTGCGCGAAGACGGCATTTGGGTTGAGCGCGACGGACGACAACTCTTGTCGTTTTCGTGCAATGACTACCTCAACCTGACCCAGCACCCGGCTATCAAACAAGCGGCGGTTGCCGCCATTGAGGAATATGGAGCCGGTTCCGGTGCATCGCGCCTGGTCACCGGCAATCACCCGCTCTACGCCCAATTGGAAGCCCGCCTGGCGCAATTTAAAGGGACGGAAGCGGCGTGTGTGTTTGGTTCTGGTTATCTCGCCAACACCGGCATCATTCCGGTGCTCGCTGGCCGAGATGGCTTGGTCTTGCTCGACGAACTTTCGCACGCTTGCATTTACGCCGGGGCGCAGTTGTCGCGCAGCAAAGTAATGACATTTCGCCACAACGATGTGACTCACGCAGGCGAACTCCTGACGACGCATCGCGCCGAACACGATCGTGCATTGATTGTCACCGATGGCGTTTTTTCAATGGACGGCGATCTGGCACCTCTTGCCGAATTGCATGCCCTCGCGGCCGAATACGACACCTGGTTGATGTCGGACGATGCACATGGAATTGGTGTCCTGGGTGGCGGACACGGATCGAACTTTGTTGGAAATTCTCAGATCCCTGTGCCACTACAGATGGGGACATTGTCGAAAGCAATCGGATCCTATGGCGGTTACCTCTGTGCTTCGAAGCCGGCCATTGATTTGATGCGCAACCGCGCACGCACATTGATCTATTCGACAGGTCTTCCACCGGCATGTGTCGCTGCGGCAATCGCCGCTCTCGATCTTATCGAACGGGAGCCGTCCTACGCTGCACTGCCAGTCGAGAAGGCAAAGGCTTTTGCCCGGCGCGCCGGTCTCGCCGAAGCGCAAAGTCCGATCGTACCGGTTGTGATCGGTGACGAAGAAACGACGCTGGTCGCTTCACGCTTTCTCGAGGACGAAGGTTATCTTGTAGTAGCTATCCGCCCACCTACCGTTCCGGTTGGCACGGCACGACTGCGACTGACGTTTACAGCACAACATCCCGATGAGGATGTCGCGCGCTTGGCGGACATCGTGCGCGATAGGATATTGGCCTGAACCGTGGGTGCATATTTCGTCACCTCGACCGGTACCGATATCGGCAAGACCTTCGTCACCGCCGGCCTCATCCGGTATTTGCGCGAATCCAGCCAGCCCGTTCGCGCCCTCAAGCCTGTTGTGAGCGGATACAACTCGTCGGTGGCCGAAACCAGCGACCCGGCCGTTCTGTTATCGGCCCTCGGCCGGCAGTTTACGGCTGATGAGGTCGATCGTATTGCGCCCTGGCGGTTTCGAGCTCCGCTAGCGCCCGATCTTGCAGCGGCGCGCGAGGGCCGCACAATCGACTTTGATAAATTGGTTTCGTTTAGCCGCAATGCAATAGACGCCGCTCCGGGTCCTCTGTTTATCGAAGGTATCGGCGGCATCATGGTGCCGCTCGATGCGCGCCGCACCGTGCTCGACTGGATGGCGGCGCTTGATATTCCGATAATCCTGGTCGTCGGCGGCTATCTCGGCACCATCAGCCATACCCTCACCGCGCTCAACGTGCTGGCTCAGCGCAAACTCACGCTCGCAGCAATCGTCGTGAGTGAAAGCGAAAGGCACACCGTAGAACTTGACGATACGGTTGCCAGTATCGAGCGATTTTCGGGCGGTGTGGAGGTTGTTGGCCTGCCGCGTTTGCCGGCCGGCATCAGACATCATCCTGCGATCGCACGCATCGCATCACTTCTCTAGGGCTGCTTGAGCCGTTACCCGCTTGCGTTCAGCACGGTTTCGATCAGACCCTCCAGATTGACCAAACCGTGGAGCAACATGGTCAAGATTGTCGAGCCGGTCGCCCACCGTATCCAACCGAAAAAAACACCAAAAACGAACACCTGACACATCAAAAACCAATCGTATTGAACATGGATCACAGCAAAAAGACCGGCGGTGATAGCAATAACCGGCCACGCGTGATGAGGCGCCTGCAACCATCCGCGAAACAAAAATCCGCGAAACAGGCTTTCTTCGGTAATTGGAATAAACACAGTGATGGCGACAAGCAGCAATAACAGAAGATTTGCGCTCTTCGCCGCCTGATAAATATCACTCTGGAAACGATCGACGATGTCGCGTCCGGCGAGCCAACTCACGGTGTCGCCCACCACCAGAACCACCACCAACGCCGCAACGCTAAACACCACTTCGCTAAATCGTGGCCATTTGTAACCAAGGTAGGCCGCGGCATCGCCTTTATAGGCGGCGGTAGCGATCAGAAGCCCGACCTGAACAGGCGCCGAAACGAAGATAAACAAGACAATCGCGCCACCGTCCCGGCTCACATTTGGCACTTGCCCCAGGTCGAGGCCATACAATGCGCTCAGCGCGGCAATGCCTGAAAGCTGCCCGGACAGCAACGCAAGTGCCCCAAGGGCAAACGTCGTAAAGATTCCCCACGGCTTTACCCGGCCAGTCATGGCAGGTCCTTCAGCCATTGACCAAGCCTTGCTCGCTCATCATCGGTCATGCCTGTTTGATTGCCGAGAGGCATCGCCTGGGTTTTCACCGTTTGCGTATAAATGCTCGCGGCATGTTTCTTCAATTCGGGAATGGTTTCCAACACGACGTCTTTTGGTGCATCTTGAAAGCTTTCGTGCGTAGGCTTTGCGGCGTGGCACATCACGCAATGCTTACGCACCAGCATCATCACTTCAATATCAGAATTAGTGCCGGCAAATGCCTGAGGGGTGACGGCGATGGACAGAAACATCGCCATCGCCCTCAAAGCCATGCTGTCGCCCTTTATGGAACCAGGATCGATGAACCTGTGGTATCGCGGCTCTCCAGTTCCTTATGTGCCTTGGCTGCATCTTTGAGTGCGTAGGTCTGATTGACCGGTATCTTCACCGCGCCAGAGCCCACTTTCTCGAACAGATCTTTGGCACAAGAAATCAGATCTTCACGTTTGGCCACATAGTGGTTGAGCGTCGGTCGCGTTGCGAACAGCGAGCCTTTCGCCTGGAGGATGTTGATGTTGAATGCCTCGATTTGGCCCGAAGCGCTACCGAAGCTGACGAAATATCCGAGAGGACGCAGGCAATCGAGCGACGCCGGAAATGTCGTCTTGCCAATGCCATCGTAAACCACGTCGCAGAGCTTTCCGCTGGTGATCTCTTTCACTTTCGCGACGAAGTCTTCATCGCGGTAGAGAATTGTATGGTGGCAGCCATTTTTCTTTGCGAGTGCGGCTTTTTCTTTTGAGCCGACCGTGCCGATGACAGTTGCACCAAGATGGTTCGCCCACTGGCACGCGATCAGACCCACCCCGCCCGCCGCGGCGTGGATCAGGCAAACGGTGCCCTTTTCAACTTTGTAAGTACGATTGACCAGATACTGCACGGTCATGCCCTTCAGCATCATCCCGGCGGCTTGCTCGTACGAAATATTGTCGGGCAACTTCACTGCACGGTCGGCCGGCACCACGCGCTCGCCGGCATACCCGCCAAGCGGGCCTACGAAGGCGACGCGGTCGCCCACTTTGATATCGGTTACGCCAGGCCCAACGGCAATGACCTGGCCGGCGCTTTCATTGCCGGCAATGAAGGGCATCCCGACCGGTGACGGATACATGCCCATCCGAAAATATGTATCGATGAAATTGATGCCCGCCGCATGTTGTTTGATCTTGATTTGGCCCTGGCCGGGCGCGGGGATCTCGATGTCCTCATAGGTTAGAACCTCGGGACCGCCGTGCTTGTGAACGCGTACTGCCGCGACCATGTTATTCCCCTTCGATTTGTTTGGATTGAGCGAAAAAATCTTCGGCGGCGATCATAGGCAGCCGCCCGACAAGCGCAAGGCGTTCAGCGCGCACCAGAAACGCGCAAATTAGCACCGTTGATATAGGAGGCTGCATCCGAAAGCAGAAATAATACCGCTTCCGCGACCTCGTCCGCTTGCCCGGCCCTGCCCATTGGCAGCATGGGGGTGACCCGATCGATACGCCCGGGCGGCTGGATATCTGTATCGATCACCCCCGGCGTAATAGCGTTGATGCGCATCCCCTCTTTGGCGACCTCGCGGGAGGCGCCGATCACCATCGAATCCACACCGGCTTTGGCAGCCGCATACCATACACATTCGTTGGCGCCTCCCAGCGGAGCGGCCATCGACGACAACATCACGACCGCACCACCTTTGCCGCCATGTTTTGTCGACATCCGCCGAACGCAGGCGCGCAGGCAAAGCAGAGCACCGAAAGTATCAACATCAAGCACTTCGCGGATCGTTTGCGCGCTGGCTTCATCAAGGCGCGAATTGTCGCCGATAATGCCTGAGCTGTGCACGAAATGGGTTATCGTTCCCAGCTTTTTGCCGACGTCGTCGAAAACGCGCTCGATGTCGTTCTCCAACGCCATGTCGCCCTGGACCGCGAGCGCTTTACCGCCGCATTTCTCCACGGCTTTAACGACCGCAGCGGCGGCGTTCGAATTGGTCTTATAATTCACCGCAACATCGTAGCCGCGTTCGCCAGCAAGTTTGGCCGTGGACGCTCCGATGCCTCTGCTTCCGCCGGCGACAAGCAAGACTGGTCGAGACATGAGATTACTCCTGGCTTCGCGGTGGCGGATCGAACACGATCAGGCGGGGGTGCGCAACAACCCGACGGTGAAAAAATACACTGCGATCAGACACAACGGCAGCGTTGCATAGAGACCTGGTTCCAGATTCAGGGCGATGGCGACAAATGCCAGCAAGTGCCCACACTGCCAGCAAGAGCGATGTTAAAGGGTCGCCAATGTTGCACGCGCAGTGGGTGGAGAAATCTGATGGGCGCGAAGCTTAAGGCGGCAAGGACCACAACCCCAATAGCGGCCATCCACTCGGGAGGTTCAAGCAAATACAGATAGAAGGCAGCCAGATTCCACGTGGCCGGAAATCCTCGGAAATAGTTGTCCTTCGTTTTCATCTCCCGGTCGGCGAAATAAAGTGCGCCCGTGATCACCACAACGATACCGGCTGGAATTGCAAGGACTTGCGGCAGCAGCCCGCTGGCGGCGATCGCGTAGGCTGGCACAAACACATATGTCGTGAAGTCGACCACCAGATCGAGCGTTTCGCCCGACCAGCGTGGCAAGACGTTCTGAACATCGAAAGCACGCGCCATCGGTCCGTCAACGCCATCCACGACCAACGCTGCACCAAGGCAAAGAAACATCGCCGCCCACTGGCCCCCGGTCGCCAGAATCAAAGCAAGCAACGCGAGCGCGCCGCCGGTCGCGGTGAAAATGTGGACAGTGAAAGCGCGAAAACGCTCGAAGCCCATCACTTAGCTATTGCCCCAATCAAGCTTGACGATCTCTGCCGACCGTCCGGCCAAATTCCAATTTCGGCCGAAGCCGCGAAAGCGTGATTTGTCTGCACGGGAAACGATCACATCGGGACCAATCCAGTATTCGCTATTCCGAATGACGACATTTTCTTTTGTGTCCTTGCCCCGGACCGGCGTAATTGCGCCGTCGACGTATTTTTCAATTTTCACAATCCGGGTCTCGCCTTTTGTTTCGTAGGTGATGGGCACTTGGCGCACACCAAGAAACTGGCCAACCAATATCGACAGCAAATGCGTTGTGCCACCCACACGGCCGGTGAAAATGCGCGTCAGCCCCTTCACGGCGTGTACAGAAGCTCCATCGTCGACGAACAATGCCGCCGTCCAGTTACCGCGCGACATGATGCCGGGCAGGTCCATCATTAGACCGACTTTGATGCCCGATAGATCGACAGTATCAAAATGCCCGTCGTCGATGCGTATGCCGGCCCAGGTTTGGCAGCGGTCCTCTGTCGGTGGGTGCTCTCCCAGTGACAGCACACACGGGCAAAATACTGTACAGCTGCACGACAGCGCCATTTCCCCTTTCAGGCTCCAACTTTCGGTCAACGCATCACTCCCACTTTTTCGTAATTCAACTTCGGTCACGCCGGCCAATGGGACACAAAGGCCGATATAACGATCCCAATCCCGGCACCAATTAGTAACACGCCAATCATATGGGTGAAGCGTCGTCCGCTGAGCATTTTCTCGACCGTCATCACAGTTCCGAGCACGACCATCCAAACAATGTTCATAACCCCGACCGCAAACATAACCATCATCATCGCCCAGCAACACCCGACGCAATAGAGGCCCTGCTTGACCCCAAGCCGAAACACGCCGCGGCGCGTTGTCGCCCAGTTAGCGAAGAAAAATGGGAATGGCTGCTGGCAGCGTGTAAGACAAGCATGTTTCAAATTTGAGAACTGATAGGCGCCCGCGGCGATGAAGATCGCGCCAGAGAATAGCCCGCTTGCAGACGCCATACTCGCATCGATCAAAGCAACTTGCGCAAATAAAGTTTGTGCCGTTGCAGTGATGACCGAAAACGCAAACCAAACCGCGAGGTAGCCGCCGGCGAGGACTAACGGCGAGACAATGTGTTCGTTTTTTCGCGCCGCGGTATCGGCGATGCCCGCATAGGTCATAATCATCGGTGCTGCGCTCGGGAGCATCATCGCGAGTGTCATAGCGCCCCACATCGACGCAACAATTGCTACGCCACCTGTACTCAACGATCCGTCAGGAAGTGGGCGGCAAATCAAGGACAGGATCTCGTCGCCAGCGCCGCCGAGCGAAGCGTTTTTGCCGGCGTACATGATCCCGAGATAGAGCCAGCCGAGACTGGCAAGCGCGACCACACAGACCGCAGCCAACACTCGTGGGCGTGCAAAAATATAGCCAAGCCCGGCGGCAGCGGGCGGGAGGTGATCAAAATCGGGGCCGGCAGTCTGGCTCATGATAGCCTTGTGCATAGCGCATCAGGCGCGGTCGGGATATCGCAAGCCTTCGCCTTGGTTTCCGTACCTGCCCCGCGCGTGCTAATGCGATTAATGGTGAAAAGTAACGAGCGCTTTGATGTCGGACAAAAATAGCGATCGCGCCATGGTCACCGTCGTCGGCGGTGGACCCACCGGGCTGACGGCGGCGATCGCCCTTGCGAGC
This sequence comes from uncultured Alphaproteobacteria bacterium, assembly GCA_963820805.1. Lineage (GTDB taxonomy): Bacteria > Pseudomonadota > Alphaproteobacteria > Rhizobiales > Xanthobacteraceae > Pseudolabrys. The sequence continues at coordinate 14,037 of CAWGBH010000009.1, read as the reverse complement.
GGTGGTATTCCTACGATGCTCATCGGCCGGCGTCCGGAGCGGCCTGACAATCGCACCACCGCGCTTTTGGCGGGTTCCGTCACCGCGCTCGAAACACTCGGGGTCTGGGATTCGTGCGCCGCCCGAGCGGCACCACTCAAGTTCATGCGGATCGTCGATGATACGGGTCGGCTGTGGCGCGCGCCGGAAGTGAAATTCGGGGCAGACGAAATTAACCTCGAAGCCTTCGGCTACAACATCGAGAACCGCGATCTTGTCAAAGCGCTGGAAGATCGCGCAGACACTCTCTCCACCTTGACGATGAGGGAAGACGACGTTCTCGCAGTCGAGCCTAGAGCATGAAATCGATCGATGTCACCTTGAAGAGCGGGACGGTCATGCAGGTGCCACTTGTGATTGGTGCTGATGGTCGTCGGTCGATGTGCCGCGCCGCTGCCGGCATAGACATCCAAGAGCATAAATATCCGCAGGTCGCCTTGACGGTCTGTGTGCGCCATTCGCGCCCGCATCACGACACATCAACCGAATTCCACACATCAAGCGGTCCGTTCACACTGGTGCCGCTATGCGGCGACCGCTCGAGTTCTCGTTTGGGTCCTCGATTCGGCTGATGCTGACCGGCTTGTTGAACTGAACGATGTCGATCTTGCCGATGAAATCGAACGCGGGTCACATTCAATTCTTGGCAAGATAGAAGTCGAAGCGGGGCGCGGTGTTTTTCCGCTTCACGTCGCAACGGCACTCCATTTCGCCGAACATCGTATCGCTTTAGTTGGCGAGGCCGCCCATGTCCTTCCGCCTATTGGTGCTCAAGGCCTTAATCTAGGACTGCGGGACGCCGCAACAATCGGCGAACTTGCGGTCGCTGCCCATCGTGCCGGCCATGACATCGGCGGTGTAGAAGTGTTGGCACGCTATGACACAATGCGTCGCGCCGACGTTGTCACCCGGGCGCTCGCGGTCGATCTGCTCAATCGTACCCTGCTAAGTGATTTCTTCCCTGCTCAAGGCGCGCGCGGGTTGGGCTTCTATTTGATTGACCGTATTGGACCACTGCGCCGCGCCGTCATGCGCGAAGGTGTAGCTCCGGCTACCGCACAGCCAAGACTAATGCGCGGAGAAGCGCTCTAGCCAAGTGACGGCGCCTTTTTGGCACCTGGCGGCGCGCGAAACTCGCGTACGATCGGCAGCGGCAAAGCCGGTAAGTGTTTGTCGGATGCGGTCGCAACTTCATGCTCAAATAGTCCGCGTTCTATAAAATGGGGATCGCGCATCGCCTCCTCGAGCGATGTGACAATCGTTGTACAGCAGTCCGCCGCGGCGAAAATCGGACGCCATTCGTGGGACGATCGGGCAGCAATCAGCGTAGCGACGGCGTCACGCGTCTCTTTCGGATTGCGCATGTCGTCGATCAATTTAGCGGGCAAGGAAATTGCCTTGGTGAAAGCCTGCCAGAATTTTTGTTCTATGGCCCCGCATGCGATCAGCTTTCCATCTTTTGCCGGATAAATTTGGTAGCGCGGTGAGCCGCCAACGAGCCACATTTCTCCTGCCTTTGGAAACCGGCCTGTTGCGGCGCCAAGCGCCATCGCTGCCCAGGTGAACGTGAACATCGCGTCGGTCATCGCAATATCGATGCAGCAGCCGTAGCCGCTCTGGTCGCGCGCCCGCAACGCCAGCAAAATATTTATGACCGCGGGAAAACTTCCCCCGGCGATGTCCGCTGCTAGCATCGGCGGCACGACAGGGCTGCTGCCTGGTCCAGGTTGCAAGTCGAGCAACCCGGTGTTGCCGATGTAGTTGAGATCGTGGCCAGCCTCGTGCACGCGTGGACCGCTTTGGCCGTAGCCGGAAATCGAACAATAGATCAATCGTGGATTTACTTTACGCAGTTCCTCGTACCCGAGGCCCAGACGCGTCATAACGCCTGGCCGAAATTGTTCGACGAGAATGTCAGCGCGCGTAAGGAGTGGAGCAAGTGCGGCGCGGTCTATTTTGTCCTTCAGGTTGAGAGTCATGCTTTTCTTGCCACGATTGAGCATAAGGAACGCAGCGCTCTCACCGTCGATCATGGGTGGAAAGCGACGGGCATTTTCTCCTCCGGGCTGCTCAATCTTCATCACCTCGGCGCCGGCTTCAGCGAGCATCAATGTCGCCAGCGGGCCCGGCAGTAGCGTTGTGAAATCCAGAACGAATAGTCCGGACAGCGGCTGCATGAATTCACCTGAACAGTGACAGAGGTAACGTTTGAGTTTTAACCATCCACATGACGGACGTCAGGGTAACGACCGAAATTAGCGTTCCGATGAGTACCGCACCCGATGCTTGTTCGACCCAAGTATCGTATTGCCGCGCGAACACGAAAACATTGAGCGCCGGCGGCAGTGCCGCCATCAGCACTGCAGTGTAGACCCAGCTTTGATCAAACGGTCCGAATAGCGAAAGCAATAAAAGCGCCAGTGCCGGGTGCAGAACGAGTTTGACCGCCACCAAGAACGGCACTTCCCAGGGCATCTTCTTCAGCGGCCGCAGCGCCACTGTCACGCCAAGTGTAAACAACGCACATGGCGCCGCTGCATTCTGGAGAAATTGCAGTAATCGATCCAGCGCGACCGGCGGTTGAAACCGCAATGCGGCCGAGCCGACCCCGATGGCGGTAGCAATGACAAGCGGATGAGTCAGGATTCGCTTGGCGACATCGAACGCAGTGGCGCCGATGCTCTTTTGCTGCGGATTGGCGAACGCCATCAAAAATGGCACCACCGAAAATAATAAGAGCGTGTCAAAGCAGAAGATAAGCGCCACCGGCACTGCGGCTTGCGCACCGAGCGTCGCCAAAGCAAGGCCGGGACCCATGTAGCCAATGTTTCCGTATCCGCCGGCCAAACCCGCGATGGTCGACTCGCCGATATTGCCGCGCCTGATCACCATTCCGATCGCAAAGGACACTGCGAAGGCCCAGAACGTCGCCAGTGTTGTGGCAAATATAAAATCGAGTTTTGCGAGCTGTTCCAGCGGGGTCTGGGCAAGAATGCGATAGAACAGCGCCGGTAGCGCCACATAGACGATGAAAAAATTCATCCACGCCAACGCTGTATCGGGAATCTGCTTGAGCTTCCCGCAGGCAAAGCCGATGAAGATGAGCCCGAAATAGGGCAATGCGAGATTGAGAACATCAATCATTAATGGGGCTCCGGTCGCCCCACTTGGCGCGGCCTTTGCATTGCTCTAAACGGCAGAACTGCCTTTTGGAAGGTCCTATGAAGCTGCCGCGCCAGTTCTTTGCCTCGCTCGCCATCGGAGCGCCCGCGCCATTGCGTGAGCTACCGCTTCGTCTTGAGCGCATGGTGCACTTCGTTCCGCCGCACAATGAAAAGGTGCGGGCTAAGGTTCCGGAACTGGTACAGCAAGTAGACGTGGTGCTCGGAAATCTGGAAGACGCAATTCCGGTCGAAGCCAAAAAGGTCGCGCGTCAGGGCTTTATCGAAATGGCAAAGGCGGTCGACTTCAAATCGACCGGTCTTTGGACGCGTATAAATGCGCTCAATTCGCCATGGGCTTTCGACGACATTACCGAAATTGTCGGTTCGGTCGGTGACAAACTTGACGTCATCATGCTGCCGAAAGTCGATGGCCCGTGGGATATCCACTTTCTTGATCAACTGTTGGCGCAACTTGAAGCGCGGCATGCATTGAAGAAACCCATCCTGATCCACGCCATTCTTGAAACTGCGCAGGGCGTCAACAACGTCGAGGCGATCGCGACAGCGTCTCCGCGCATGCACGGCATGAGTTTGGGACCGGCCGACCTCGCCGCATCGCGTGCGATGAAAACAACGCGCGTTGGCGGAGGCCACCCTGAGTATAAGGTTTTGGCGGATGCGCAGGGCGACGCGGCGCGTCCCGCCTACCAGCAGGATCTCTGGCACTACACGATAGCAAAAATGGTCGACGCGTGCGCCGCTGCAGGCATCAAACCATTTTACGGGCCGTTCGGAGATTTTTCGGATTCGGCCGGATGCGAAGTACAATTTCGCAATGCCTTCTTGATGGGTTGCCTTGGTGCATGGTCGCTCCATCCGTCACAAATCGAGATCGCGAAGAAAGTATTCTCGCCGAATCCAGATGAGGTTGCGTTTGCTAAAAAGATTGTAACGGCAATGCCGGACGGCGCAGGCGCAGTCATGATCGACGGCAAAATGCAAGATGACGCCACCTGGAAACAAGCAAAGGTGCTGCTCGATCTTGCCAGGTTGGTCGCCACCAAGGATCCGGCAATGGCAGCGCGTTACGCTTTGTAAGCATTCGCAGCGAGAGTTAGATATGAAGAAAATGCGCAGCGCCAAATTCAAGATCGGTCAGGTGGTCAAACACCGCTTGTATCCGTTTCGGGGCGTTATTTTTGATATCGATCCGGTGTTCAACAATACCGAGGAATGGTGGCAGGCGATCCCGGCTGAAATCCGCCCCCGGAAAGATCAACCGTTTTATCACCTGTTCGCCGAGAACGAAGAAAGCGAATACGTCGCCTACGTCTCCGAGCAGAACTTGTTGCCCGATACGTCGGGAACGCCAATTCGTCACCCGGATGTCGCCGACGTATTTGTGCAGGATGAAAGTGGCGGTTACCGACCGCGTCATAGCCAGATGCACTGAGCACGCAACGACATCGAAAACGAAAAGGCGCGGCTTAAGCCGCGCCTTTCGCATTTGGGATGTGGACTGGAATTTATTTCGGCGCTGGTGCCGCTGGTGCCTGGCTTTGCGCGCCTTCCAGTTTCTTGCGCGCTTCTTCGGCTTTCTTCTGCAGCTCTTCCTGAAGTTTGCGCTGCTGCTCTTCGAACGCTTTCGGATCGGTCGGTGGGCCGTCGTAGGCTTTGGCGAAATCGGCCAACGGCAGCGGCAAGCTGATCGGCGTGCCCTGCATGTTGATGGCCTGCACGATAATGTTCTGCCCTTTCTTCAACTTCGCAACCAGATCATCGGCTACCGGATAATCCGCCATGCAGCCGACCGGGAAGCAAATATTGTAAGGCGCTTGCGTTGGCTGGCCCTGATCGATGAGCAGCCGCGTCCCGTGCGCTAGCTGCATGCCGAGCGGAACTGTCACGCGCAGGACTTTCTGGCCGCCTTCCGGCTCGAACAGCTGCACGATGGCAACCGGCATACCATTTTCCAGTCGGCCATCTTTGGTAATGACGCAGACCTGCTTGTTGTTGGTGTCGGGTCCCTTGCCGCAGACTTTCATCCAAGGCGAATACATCAACTGGGGCTGCTCACCGGCCTGTTGCTGTCCGGCGGGCGCTTGGGGTGCCGACTGGGCCGGTTGCGCCGGCTGCAGTGCTGGAGCCTGTTTCGGTGCCGCTGGAGCCGGCTTCTGAGCCGGCGGTTTAGGAGGCTGCTGGGCAAATGCGGGCGCGGCCACAAGCGCCGCTGCCAACGTACCCGCCAACGTGGCGGTCAGCGCCCGACCCAGCGGCCGGGCCGTTGCGATCCGATGATTCATTGCGATTATCCCTTGTTCTTCCGTTCGCGGCCCAAGGCTCCCGAACGACGCCTTATAACCGGCTCTCTCGGTGTGAAATACGGCAGGAGCGTGACCCTTGACCGCTGCCTGATAGCCGAATTTGTGCCTGCAATAAAGCCACGAATGCGTCGAAAATGCCGCCCGACCGGGGCCCGTGCCCTGTGATAAATTCGCGCGAAACCGGGACGAATCGCATTCGAGCCTCAACCCCGCCCACATCCCCTTTCTCCGCGCTGGCGCAATGGCGAGCCTCCCGGCGTACGGTCATGCTTGGGGCAATGTTCGCGGCTTCGGGCGTCAATCGCAGGGCGAATGCGCAGCCGACCGACTACGCAATTGCCATGCATGGCGATCCGGCTTGGGGGCCAAATTTCGTCTACCCGCCATATGCCAACCCGGCTGCGCCTAAAGGTGGCCAGCTTGTCCATGGTGTGCTGGGCACATTCGACTGCCTGAACCCGTTCATTGTGAAAGGACTGCCTGCCGCAAATATCCGCGGCTATGTCATCGAAAGCCTGCTCGCGCGCGGCTATGACGAGCCTTTCACTCTCTACGGTTTGCTTGCGGAAAGTGTCACGACTGATGCGGCACGCAACTTCGTCACTTTCAAAATCAATCAGTCGGCGCGGTTTGCCGACGGAAAATCAGTGACGCCGGCTGATGTCGTTTTTTCCTGGGAATTGCTGCGCGATAAAGGACGGCCGAATTACCGAACGTATTACACCAAAGTCGTGAAAGTCGACGTCGTCGACAAGCGCACCGTACGTTTCGACCTTTCTGGCGCCGACGATCGCGAACTGCCGCTGATCATCGGCTTGATGCCGGTTCTGGCGAAACACGAGGTCGATCCGTCGACCTTTGAGGATACCAGTTTTCAGCCTCTTCTCGGCAGCGGGCCTTACACTGTCAATGCAGTGAGGCCGGGCGAAGCGGTGACGTTCAAGCGCAACCCGAATTATTGGGGGCGCGATCTACCGATCAACCGTGGCCTGTGGAATTTCGAAACAATCCGCTTCGATTACTATCGCGACGGCAACACGCATTTCGAAGCATTTAAAAAAGGGCTCTACGACCTACGTGTGGAAACGGACCCCGGCCGCTGGCAGACCGCATACGATTTTCCTGCGCTGCGCGACGGTCGAGTCGTCAAAGAAGGGCTGCCATATGGCCTACCCAAAGGCATGCAAGGTTTGGTGTTCAATACACGGCGGGCCATTTTTTCAGACATTCGGGTGCGCGAGGCGATCCTTCAATTGTTTGATTTCGAATGGATCAACCACAATTATTTCTTCGATCTTTACAAGCGCACCGCAAGTTATTTCGACGGTTGCGATCTGTCGGCGCACGGCGTGGCCGCCAACGAGCACGAGCGCGCCTTGCTGGCACCGTTTCCGGACGCGGTACGCGCTGACATTATGGATGGCACATGGTCGCCGCCGATTACCGATGGTTCGGGCCATGACCGCAATACGCTGCGACGCGCCTTCACCCTTTTCAAAGCTGCCGGCTATGAGCTCAACGGCACGCAGTTAGTGCACGTTGGCAGCGGCCGGCCCTTGTCGTTTGAGATCCTCACGACGACGCGCGACCAGGAGCGCCTCGCGCTCGCCTTTGTGCGGAACCTTAAGCGTGCGGGAATCGAAGCACGCGTGCGCACGGTCGACGCCACGCAATTCGAACGGAGACGAATCGGCTTCGATTTCGACATGATGGAATACCGTTGGGAACAATCGCTCTCACCCGGAAACGAACAATTATTTTATTGGGGCTCGGCTGCCGCCGACCAGCAAGGCAGTCGAAACTACATGGGTGTCAAGTCGAAAGCCGTCGATGCCATGATCGCTGCCATGCTGGGTGCTACAAGCCGAGCGGATTTTGTCGCAGCAACGCGTGCGCTCGATCGCGTGCTGCTCTCCGGTTTCTACGTGGTGCCGCTTTATTTTCCGCCGGTACAATGGGTAGCCCGCTGGACAAGAATCGAGCATCCCTCACGGACGTCGTTGTTTGGCTATTTGCCGGAGACATGGTGGCAAAAGGACCTGAAGTCTTGAGGCTTTACCGATGATTCTGGGCGGTGGCAGCCGACTGGCAAACTCAACTGCTACGTTCGACGACCTGTTCCGGCGGGCGGGCGTACGCCTCCCGGACGCAGTAGCGCTTGCCGACTCTCCTAACCGGGAAGATGTTACGCACAATGCGCCGCGCACACTAACATTTGCGCAGGCCGACCAGGCGATATCGGCGCTTGCGGCACGATTGCGTGAGCTTGGACTGCAAACCGACACAGTGGTGGCGACGCAGTTACCGAACACCGTTGAAAGTGTAATCGCCTTCCTTGGCTCCTTGCGAGCCGGGATGATTGTCGCGCCGATACCGTTACTCTGGCGCCGGCATGACATCGTGGCCGCACTCCGCAAAGTCGGTGCCAAGGCAATCATAACCGCTTCGCGCATTGGATCAGCCGCCCACGCAGACATTGCGATGCAAGCCGCGGCCGAACTTTTTCAGATCCGCTACGTCTGCAGCTTCGGGCGCGATCTGCCTGACGGCATCGTGTCACTCGATGATGTGTTTGGCGCCCACAACACGAGCGTCTTTGCAGCGCCAAGCCGCGCAGGTCCGCCGGCTGCGCATGTCGCGGCTGTGACATTCGGTCTGGACGCCACGGGACTTGTTCCAGTTGCGCGTAACCATGCCGAACTGACGAGTGGCGGTCGGGCAATCTTTCTTGAGGCCGATATCGCGGCGAACACATCGCTGCTGTCAACGATCCCTACCGGTTCGTTTGCAGGTGTCGCACTCACGATACTGCCCTGGCTGCTATCTGGCGGCACGTTGCATCTGCACCACGGATTTGACCCCAATGCGTTTGCGACGCAATGCCGTTCGCTCGAGCGCGGCGTGGTGGTCCTACCGGAAGCCTTGCTCACGCCGCTCGGGACCGCCGGCCTGCCTCACAATAACATCCAGACGATCGTTGCGCTGTCACGCGCGCCAGAGCGGTTAGCTTTGGCTAGGCCGTGGGAAGGCTTAGCGTCTGTGGTCGATGTCACCAGTTTCGGTGAGATTGGTCTTGTCGCCATGCGGCGTGGCACGGATGGCATGCCGGCGCCACTCACGCACGGGGTTATCAGCGCACCGCGCCAAATAGCCGGCGCAATGACGGTGATGGAGACTGCGCGTAGTAGCGCCGGCACGCTGGGGCTGTGTGGGCCGATGATTCCGGCTCATGCCTTTCCACCTGGGGCGGATCGCAAGCAGGATGCTCATCTCGCGCGCGACGCTGCTGGCTACGTCGACACGGGCTTTGCTTGCCGCCTCGACCGCGCCTCACAAACGCTCACCGTCACCGCTCCGCCATCCGGCACAATCGGCATCGGCGGCTACCGCTTTCGTCAATGCGAGGTCGATGCTTTGGTTGAGCAGGCAGATCCGGACGCGACCGTCGTGGCGTTGCCGGATGCCGATCTTGGCCAACGGCTCGCTGGCACCACCGTCGACCGTAAGGCCTTGCGCGCGGAATTGCAGGCGCAAGGCGTCAATGCGCTAATATCGGGGGCATTTCGGCCACGCCGTGCGCCCGAAGCCGCCTAATTTCAGTATCTCGTTGACGCGGTATTAACAGCGGCCATCTAAACTGCGGCGCATTCTGTAAACCGTGCGTGCGCATCGATGTCGCTTCAAGGTCCGCTGATCGTGGTCGCCGAGCGATCGGTGACTGGCCTCATCGAAGCGCTCAGCGCTGCGGGTGCTTTTCCAATCGTTGAGGCCAAATGGGCCGAGGCACCCTCGGCATTCCTCACGGTCAAACCCTCTGCTGTGCTAGTCGCCGAGCCGGGACCTCCGGCGGATGAAGCCGCCGCACGGATGTTTTGTCTGCAAATCGCCACGGTGAATGGGCCGATCGTACCAGTCGTTGCCCGCGTGCGCGGTGACGAAGATGCCGCCGTCCCGATCGCTCTGCCAGCTGACGCGGCGCTGCCGATCGAACGACTGCTCGTCCGCTTACAGTCGGCCATGCGAGTCCGCGCGCTTCATGCGACGGTGCTGCGTCGAATCGAAATGTTTGCGTCTCACAACGGGCAACTACCGATGTTGCCGGTTGGTGACGCGCTTGGCGACGCCACTGTGTTGATTGCCGGCAGAGGCCCTCTCTATCCAGCGCTCAGCGTCGCTATGGGCGAGCGCGTCAAGATGGCCGGCGCGCTCAGTGTCGAAGCCGCCGCCAAATACCTCAACACCCGAGACATCGATGGCATCGTCGTCGGCGACGGGTTTGCCCCCGCATGGTCGAAGCGTTCCTCACCGTATTGGCGCAGGAACCGCGCTTTCGTGATACCCCGGTCGCGATCATCGGCGAAGCCCCGCCGGAGTTCGCCGACGCTTTGCCCAATATTGACCAGGTCGCAGCTGAGCCGGGGAGATTGGTGGCGCGCATGGTGCCCTTGCTGCGCATGCGCGCTTTTGAGGCCCGCCTCAAGCGCATGCTCAAGTCGCTCGACACCGAGGGCATGTTCGACCCCGAGAGCGGGCTGCTAACGCGCAACTCGTTCTGGCGCGACCTGGGCAAGGTTGCGGCCGAGGCCACAGACCGCAGCCTGCCGCTGTCGGTCGCGCGCTTTTCGTTCGATGGCGCACGCGATGAACGGGCGAGCCTCGACGCGGCACGATTGATGACCCGGCTTATCCGCAATATCGATTTCGCGACCCGCGACGAAGAGGGAGCGATCCTTGTTGCATTCACGCAAACAGATTTGCGCGGGGCCCACGTCATCGCCCGCCGGCTCGCCGGAACCCTCAAGAGCAACATGCTCACGCCGCAGCGATCCAACCCGAAGACGGCCAACGTGACGCTGGCAACGCTCAAGGCCGCCGACACACTCGACACACTGATGATGCGGGTGATGGGCAGCCGCATGGTTGCGGCAGAATAACCAGCGGCCTAGGCTAGCTCCGAACAGGAGCTCGCTATGTCAAATTACCAGCCTGTCCGTATCGACGTCGTGTCCGACGTGGTCTGCCCGTGGTGTTTTATCGGCAAGCGACGCCTTGAAAAGGCGATCGCCCTCAACCCCGATATTCCAGTCGAGGTGCACTGGCGCCCCTATTTTCTCAACGACTGGATCCCGCGCGAAGGTATTTCGCGCGAGCAATATCTCACCACCAAGTTCGGCTCCCCCGAACGATACAAAGGGATCGCCCAACGCGTATCAGCCGCGGCAGCGGCCGAGGGCCTCACCTATGCAATCGACAAGATTAGCCGGCAGCCCAATACGCTCGATGCGCACCGGCTGATCCGCTGGGCAGACGGCATCGGCAAAGCCGCCGATATGAAACAGAAATTGATGGATCTTTATTTTACCGAGGGCGCCGATCTGACCAACCATGCCGTGCTCGTGCAAGCCGCGATCGATGTGGGGCTCGACCCCGAGGATATTCGCGCGGCATTAGAGAGCGACCGCGACGTAGCGGAAGTCGAACAGGAAGCACTTTCCGCCAAAGAGGCAGGCATCGAGGGCGTACCTTGTTTTATCTTCGGCGGAAAATTCGCGGTATCTGGGGCTCAGGAGCCCGAATACATCGCCGAAGCAATCGCGCGCCTTGCGCAAGCCGCTGACGCCGCCGAATAGTCCCGGACGCTCGTTATGAAGATCACCGCCGCCGTGGTGCACGAGCGCTCGGGCCCGTTTAACGTCGAACAAATTGACCTCTGCGACCCGCGGACCGATGAATTGCTGGTCGAGGTCGTGGCTTCAGGCATGTGCGCCACCGATTTGCACGGCCGGGACGCATATTATCCGACACAATTCCCCAAAGTTTTCGGTCACGAAGGTGCCGGGGTCGTGCGCGCCGTCGGCAGCTCGGTGAAAGATTTCAAGTCCGGTGACCATGTGGTGATGGCTTATCCGTGGTGCGGGGAATGTCCGAACTGCAAGACACAACGCCAAAGTTATTGCCTGCACGCTTTTGACCTGAAAATGAACGGCACCCGTGCCGACGGCTCGACGCTGCATTCGAAGGACGGCAAACCGGTCTACAGCGCATTTTTCCAGCAATCTTCATTTGGTAATTTCACCATCGCGAATGAGCGTTTTGCCGTCAAAGTGCGTAGCGACGCGCCGATTGAACATATTTGCGCGCTTGCTTGCGGCGGGCAGACCGGCGCCGGTGCCGTGCTGAACGTTATGAAGCCGCGCGCCGGAGATAGTTTCGTGGTGTTTGGTGTTGGGGCGGTCGGCCTTTCGGGTTTGATGGCCGCCAAAATTGCAGGTTGCGACCCGATCATAGCGGTCGACGTGCACGAGCATCGCCTGGCACTGGCCCGCGAACTTGGTGCGACCCATCCGATCAACCATGGCGAGCGCGCCGACGTCGTGGAGGCAATCCGCAAGATTACCGGTCTCGGCGCGCGCTATACGCTCGAGACATCTGGCGCTGCCCACCGTCTTTCGCGAGGCAGTCGACGCGTTGATGCCGGCCGGAACCTGCGTCTTGCTTGGAAGTGCGCGCAAAGGCACCGAGGCAACATTTGAAACACCGTTCCTGCAAAATGGCCGCACAGTGCGTGGCGTGATTCAAGGCGACAGCGTGCCGAAGGACTTCATCCCCCAGCTGGTCGATTACATTATGGCCGGTCGCTTTCCGGTCGAGAAGATGATCACGTTCTTCCCGCTCTCCGATATTAATCGGGCCGCATCGGAGTCAGCTGCCGGTAAGACTATCAAGCCCGTTTTGAGGATGCCGCACTAGGCCGCCTCAGCCTGTTCTGCAATCGATACAAGCTTGCGCAATACGGCCGCCGTGCCCTTCAGGCGGTCCTCTGGACGTGGCCAGTCCTCAAAAAACACAAGCTGCTGACCCTTGGCGTTTTTCGGGTCGTTGCGCATCCGCACGGCACGCCCCTGCTCTCGGATGAACGCGATTAAACCGTCGGGGTTGACAAATATGTTCTCTCGGAACGAAAGCACGATCCCCTTGGGTCCGGCTTCGACTTTCTCCACGTTGGCGCGTCGGCTTAGCGCCTTGATCGCAACCACCTGCAAAAGGTGCTCGACCTCTTGAGGTAGCTTGCCAAAACGATCGACCAGTTCTGCCGCGAAACTCTCGAGCTCGCGCTCGTCTTCGATTTCCGCAAGCCTGCGATAGAGCGCCAGCCGGACTGACAAGTCGGCGACATAGTCTTCCGGGATAAGCAGCGCCGTTCCGACCGTAATCTGTGGCGACCAACGGTCGGCCACTGGAGCCGTAATGCCAGCTTTCAGGCTCAGCACCGCCTCTTCCAGCATTTGCTGGTAAAGTTCGAAGCCAACTTCCTTGATGTGGCCGGATTGCTCTTCGCCAAGCAAATTCCCGGCCCCACGAATATCGAGATCGTGTGAGGCGAGCTGGAAACCTGCGCCGAGCGTATCAAGGGACTGCAGGACTTTAAGTCGCCGTTCAGCCTGCGGCGTGATCTTTTGCTGCGTCGGTAAAGTGAGAAGTGCATAAGCGCGAATCTTGGCGCGCCCGACGCGTCCGCGCAGCTGATAAAGCTGCGACAGCCCAAACCGGTCGGCGCGATGAACGATCAGCGTATTGGCGCTCGGGAATATCGAGCCCGGATTCGATAATCGTTGTCGATAGTAACACATCGAATTTGCCGTCGTAAAAAGCCGACATAATGTCGTCCAACACGGTCGGCGGCATTTGCCCATGGGCGACTGCGACACGTACCTCGGGAATATTCTTGTCCAGAAAGTCTTTGGCGCCCGCAAGATCTTCGATTCGCGGACAAACGTAGAATGCCTGCCCGCCGCGATATTTCTCGCGTAGCAGCGCCTCGCGCACCGTGATCGGGTCGAACGGCGACACAAAGGTCCGCACAGCCAGTCGGTCGACCGGCGGCGAAGCGATGATGGAAAGATCGCGCACTCCGGTCAGCGCCAGCTGCAACGTCCGCGGAATAGGCGTTGCCGTCAGCGTCAGCACATGAACTTCCGAACGCAGCGTCTTGAGCTTTTCCTTGTGGGCGACACCAAAATGCTGCTCTTCGTCCACAACCAAGGAGCGCGAGGTCCTTGAATTTGATGTTCTTGCCCAGCAACGCGTGGGTACCGATCACGATATCAACGCTGCCGTCCGCGAGCCCTTCTCTGACCTTGCCCAACTCGGCTGCGGGCACAAGGCGCGAGGCCTGCGCCACGTTGATGGGAAATCCTCGGAAGCGCTCGGAAAACGTCTTGAAGTGCTGGCGCGCAAGCAACGTGGTCGGCACCACGATGGCGACCTGTTTCCCGCCAATGGCTGCAATAAATGCAGCGCGCAGCGCAACTTCGGTCTTTCCGAACCCGACGTCGCCGCAGATAAGCCGATCCATCGGACGTCCCGAGCCCAGGTCCTTGATGGTCGCATCGATGGCAGCGAGTTGATCGTCGGTTTCTTCGTACGGGAACCCCGCACAAAATTCGTCATAGGCGCCAGGGCCGACGGTCAATCGTGCTGCCTCATGTAACTGCCGCTCGGCAGCGATT
>CAWGBH010000008.1:0-249740 GCA_963820805.1 uncultured Alphaproteobacteria bacterium | reverse complement strand
CGGCACGCCCTTCGGCACGAAAAGATTGAAGAAGTGAAAGCCGTGCCGCATCAGGCCGTAGATCAATACGGTCAAGAACACGGTGATCGCCAGCGCCGCGGTGACGATGATGTGGCTTGTCACGGTGAAGGAATAGGGGATCAGCCCCAGCATGTTCAGCGTCAGCACGAACATGAACAGCGAGAACACGAAGGGGAAGAATTTCATGCCTTCGGCGCCGGCGGTGCTACGGATCGTTGAAGCAACGAACTCATAAGATAGTTCGGCCGCCGATTGGAGCCGCGATGGCACGAGGCGGCGCCGCGCAGTAGCACCCACCAGGAACACCGTCAGGCCGATTACGGCCACCAACATCATGAGGGCGGAATTGGTGAATGCGATCTCGGTATGACCGATCTTCACGACCGGAAAGAGATCGACAATTCGGAATTGATGGATCGGATCGGCAGCCATGAGCTTTAGTCGTTTAGTCGCCTGTCGCGAACGACCCCTGCCGCTCGCATCACGTTAAGGACGCCGGCTGCGAAGCCGAGCAATAAGAATACGATGAGCCCCCACGGCGAAATTCCAAGCCAGCGATCGAGTAGCCAGCCAATCGCCGCGCCCACAAGCACACCTGCGACCAGTTCGGTCGACAACCGGAAACCGCGGGCAATTGCCGAAGCATCGGTGGCCTGACGAGGACCGGAACCGTTTTCGGGTGATCGGTGCGCCTGTGCGAGCCGATTGCCGAGACGCTGGAGCCTCGCGGAGAGAGCAGCCTCGTCGTCCGGCGGTTCGTTGCGATCATCTGAACCTCGCGTGCCGTCAGCCATGCTTTCGACTCGCGTGGATTTCAGGTTTCGCGTGTACCGCCGCCCTAAAAGCCGCGCGGACCATACTTATCGCGTTTCTTTGAGTCAAGGAACCGTCCCTGCGACATAAGCATTTGATATAAGCGAATAAACGCAGGATTTTTCAGCGGCGAAGGGCTCCAATTGCGGGTGCTCCGGTACGGCTCAAGGATACACGTGCGTTCAGGTTCAGCCCGGGAAGGCGCGATGTTAGGCTTGCAAGGTTCGCGAGCCTGTCCGAAGGAGGAGGTCATGCGAATCTCGATGGTTGCGGTTGCCGGGATTCTCACCTGCGCTGCTACACCATTGGCAGCGCAAGTGGTGATCGACGTTGAAGGGCAAAAGGCGGCGTCGCCGCAGACGCAGGATCAGGGCCAGTCACAGGAACGAGCCCCCGCTCAGGTAGATGAAGGCCAGCGTCCGCCGACGCAAAGCCGATTTAGCTTTAGCCGCGTCGAGAATGGCTTTCTCCGGTTGGATAACGACAGTGGTCAAGTTGCTTTTTGCAGCACTCAAACGACTGGTTGGGCGTGTCAGTCGGCGACGGAAAATCGCTCTGCTCTGGAGACCGAGATTGCAAGCGTTCGGAAGCAGGTGGCGTCGCTCAAGGAGCTGGAAACAGAAATCGCCGACTTGCGGCGCGACGTCGCATTGCTGAAGAAAGAAGTCGCGGCTCTGAAAGAGCCGCCACCTCCACGGCCGCCAGCCGATCTTGCGCCGCGTCCTGATAAAGGCGCTGATGTAACGATCAAACTGCCCTCACACGAAGAGCTCGTGAAAGCCCGCGACTTCATTGAAGAGACCTGGCGCCGTCTGGTGGAAATGATCGCCAGTATGCAGAAGGACGTTATGCGCAAAGGCTAAGTGGCCTTCGCACGCGTTAGTCTCGGTCCATGACCGGTCGAATGTCGCCCATCGTCGAAGTCGCTCCGCAGCTGATTGCCAGCGCGACGCTGCACATCGAAACCGCTGGCGTCGGTTTCACCGACATCACCAGCAATGTCACAAACTTCGTCCATCAAACCAGTGCCGGCGAAGGCGTGGTGCTGATCTTTTTGCGTCACACGTCGGCTTCGCTGACCATCCAGGAGAACGCCGATCCCGACGTGCAGTCGGATTTGATCTCGGCTCTCGATCGTCTGGCGCCGGAAAATGCCGCATGGATTCACGATGTGGAAGGTCCGGACGATATGCCGGCGCATGTAAAAGCGATGCTCAACGGCGTGTCGCTGCATGTGCCGGTTATTGGCTCCAAACTGGCGCTCGGCACCTGGCAAGGTATCTACCTCGTTGAACATCGACGTAAGCCGCACAGCCGAGAGGTAATCTTTCAATTCGTTGGCAGCCGCAAATGATCATCGTAGGTGCGTGACGTCGTCGCGGTTCGTCCACGCGTTCGACGCAGCCTTAACTCATATGACCTGAAAACAAAGGGGTTTTAGCCGCTAGCCCGTGCCCTATTGATGCCTGTCGAGGCGGGGGCGCATGATGCAACAGTGGTCCACGATGGACCCGCGCTATATCAGTACGGTGGCGGCGAACCCGCCAATTCCGCCCGAAAGGCTGTTTCGGTTGACTGAAGTTGTGCAGTACCGGCTCGTGATCGCTGACGATCACCCACTGTTTCGCGGCGCATTGCGCGAAGCTGTGGAGGGATTGCTGGAGCAAGTCGACATCGCGGAAGCAGGGACGTTCGACGAACTTGTTGAGTTTCTTGAACGTGGCAGCGACGTCGATCTGGTGTTGCTCGATCTAACAATGCCCGGAGCGCGCGGCTTTTCTGGCCTGATGTATATGCGCGCGCAATATCCAGGTGTACCGGTCATCGTGGTTTCGGCCAATGACGACCCCGCAGTCATCCGCCGCTGCATGGAGTTTGGTGCTTCCGGGTTCATTCCGAAAACACTCGGTGTCGAGGCGATGCGCGCCGCGATCTCGCGCATTCTCAATGGCGGCGTCTGGACACCACCCGACGTTGATCTTTCGGCCGGCTCGGATGCCGAATCGGCGGAGCTGATGGCGCGTATGGCGACATTGACGCCGCAACAGGTTCGCGTGCTGATGATGTTGTCGGAAGGGCTCCTCAACAAGCAGATCGCCTACCAGCTCGGCGTATCTGAAGCGACCGTGAAGGCGCATGTCTCCGCCATTCTGCAGAAGCTCGGAGTCGAAAGTCGCACGCAAGCGGTGATTGCAGCGGCCAAGATCGAAGCTGGGCAATGGCCGCAAACCGTGGCCGCAGAAGGCTAATTACCTGTGTTATTCTGCTGCTACCCGCAATACCCGCCACTGCGCCAACAACGCGCGCAGCGCCGCTGGCTTGATCGGCTTGTGCAGAACCTGGATGCCCTCTTCGCGAGCTTGCTCCCGCACAGCCGGTGAGCGGTCCGCGGTGATCAGTATCGCCGGAAGATCGCCATAGCGCCGGCGCAGCTCGGCGATGGCTTCGATGCCATTTCCATGATCGAGGTGATAGTCGACCAAGAAGCCATTCGGCATCGTCGGGCTTTCGGAGATTGCCGTCAGCGCAAACGAAAGATCGGGCGCCTTGATCACCTCGCACCCCCAGCCGCGCAACAGCGTTTCCATGCCGTCGAGGACCGACGGCTCATTATCGACGCAGAGCGTAACGATGCCGTCAAGTTGGCTGGGGTCGATGCGCGTGTTCTCCCGCGCTGGCAATTCGACGGGCGTTTGGTCCGATCGTTGTACTGTGACCGAAAAATGCGATCCACGGTCCGCTTCCGAATTCGAGTTCGATTTTGCAATCGAGCACCCGCGCCACGCGCTCGACGATCGAGAGGCCCAGGCCGAGTCCGCGCGCAATTCTGGCGCCCTGGTCGAGGCGGTGGAATTCGATAAATATGTCGCGCCATTTGGATTGCGGAATGCCGACACCGGTATCGTAGACGTCAATTCGCAAGTCGTCGCCGCGCCGCCGACACCCCACCAGGACACGTCCTTGGGGCGTATACTTGATGGCGTTGGAGACGAGATTTTGAATCAATCGGCGCAGCAATCGGCGATCGGAGCGGATCACGAGCGCACACGGCACAAATGTGAGCGTGAGCCCCTTTGATGTAGCGAGCGGGGAGAATTCGAGCTCGATTTGACGAAACAACTCGTCAACACGGAAGTTGGCAAATTCCGGCCTGAGTGCACCTGTATCGAGACGCGACATATCGAGGAGCGCGCCTAAAATTTCCTCGACCGCCTCAAGTGAGGCATCGATATTGTCAACCAGACGGCGGTCGTCTTTTCCCCCGCGCTCAATCAGGCTCGTGACATAAAGCCGCGCGGCGTTGAGGGGCTGAAGAATATCGTGACTCGCCGCCGCAAGAAATTTCGTCTTGGAAATATTGGCTGCGTCCGCCTCACCCTTTGCATGCGCTAGAGCGGCATTGAGACGCGTTAATTCCTCGGTGCGTTGGCGTACGCGACGTTCCAGTGTCTCGTTCGACCGCTCCAGGGCTTCCGCCGCTTCAACGCTGGCTGTTATATCGGTAAACGTTGTGACAGTGCCGCCGTCGGGCATGCGGTTTGCGCGCACTTCAATGACAACGCCTTCGGCAAAACGCTCTAGGAACGGTTCGCTGCCCGAGACGTAGCGCTCGATTTGTGCGGCCACGAACTGTTCGCTCTGATCAGCGGCGACATTATTCCGCTTGCTATTGAAACGCAGAATGTCCGGCAGGCGAACGCCGACTCGGATCAGGCTCGGCGGCAAATCGAGAATTTCGCCGAATTGGCGGTTCCAGCAGATCAGCTCCAATTCCTTGTCGAAAACCGCGATGCCCTGGCGCACATGATCGAGCGCCGTCTGCAGAATTTCACGATTGTACTGAATTGCGGCATTTGCATCGTCTAGCAACTTCAGGGCCGCTTTGGTCGAAACCGTGCGCTTGCGCAAAAGTAGTGAAAGCACGAGCCGCGAAGAGGCACCTCCGATCGCAGAGGCGAGGATGTGTTCCGCATATCGTACCAACCGGAAATCTGCCTCTTCTAATGGGTCGAGACCGATACGGTGTGTTGCAGCGAAGCTCTCGAAAGCTGAACGCGTCCGTTCCTCGCCGAGATAGCGCGCGACTGTCGTCGTTAGTTCTTCCACCGTCACGGAAGAGCGCCAAAGCCGGAAGCTCGGCGCGATCGGCGTGAAATCCGACGGCACGAAGGTGTTTGCCTGCAATTGTTCAATGGGAGAGGGCGCGCGGCGCAGGGAAAAGCCGATGTAGCAAATGATATTGAGAAGGAGGCTCCAAACGACGCCGTGTACGAGTGGAGGAAGATCGAGCCCAAGCAAATGTTGCGGCCGTAAAATCCCTAGGCCCCAAGGCCCCTCTGTGAGAATTCGTTCACCGACGATACCGATGTCCGACAGCGTAGGAAGGAGGAGGGTGTAGGCCCAGACGAGAAAGCCGGCGGTCATGCCGGCAATGGCACCGGCGGCGGTGGCCCGGCGCCACATCAATCCGCCGAAGAAAGCCGGCGCCAGCTGCGCAATCGCGGCAAAGGAGAGAAGACCGATAGAGGCGAGCTGTGCCTCACCGGCTGAGCGGTAGTAGATGTAAGCAAGGAAAAGGATGGCAAAGATTGCCAGCCGCCGCACGGTCAGCAGCATCGTTCCGACATTTTCGCGACCGCTGATAAGCGTTTCGCGCCGCTTTAGCACGAACGGCATAATCAAATCGTTCGATACCATTATAGAGAGAGCAACCGATTCAACGATCACCATGGCGGTGGCCGCCGAGAGGCCACCGACAAATGCGATGATGGTGAATACGCTGGATCCGCTTTCGAGCGGCAGCGCCAGCACAAACATATCGCTGTCTACGTTGCCCGTCGGAAATGTCAGGAGGCCGGCGAGCGCAATTGGCACAACGAACAGGTTTATCAGCACCAGATAAACCGGATAGAGCCATACCGCGCGCTTGATCTCGCTTTCGTTATTATTTTCGACCACGGCCACGTGGAATTGCCTCGGCAGCAAGATAAATGCCACGAAGGAGAGCAGCGTCATCGCCACCAACGTATCGGCACGCGGTTCGCGGCTGAAGATGGCAGCCGTCGACGGTCTTTGCATCGCTTCTGTGAAAAGCGCTACTGGCCCATCGAACATCCAGAAAGTTACGAAAATCCCGACGGCCAGAAATGCAACAAGCTTCACGATCGATTCGGCAGCGACCGCCAACATCAGCCCGTCCTGATGTTCGGTCGCATCGATATGACGGGTGCCGAAAAGTACGGCGAAAGTCGCCATCGACAGTGCCACGAATAGCGCAATGTCGCCGAGCAACGGACGTGTAACGTCCGCGCCCGTCGTGATGTGTGCGAGGATCGTTTCGAGCGATGAAGAGACCGCTTTGAGCTGCAACGCGATGTAGGGAATGCTGCCGACGATCGCGATCAGCGCGACGGTGGCCGCAACGGCCTGGCCCTTGCCATAGCGTGCGGCAATAAAGTCAGCGATGGACGTAATGTTCTGCGCTTTGGCCAGCCGGACCACGCGCATCAACAGCGGGCCGCACAAGCCGATCATCAGCGCCGGCCCGATATAGATCGTCAGGAAGTCGAAGCCAGTTCGCGATGCGAAGCCGACCGAACCAAAGAACGTCCACGATGTGCAATAGATCGCGAGAGACAGCGGGTAGATCAACAGCCGCCCGCGCCCTTCACGACCGAGTCCGCGAGTCCGATCACCATAGCTTGCCACCAGGAACAGCAACCCGATGTACGCAAGCGCCACCGCGATAACGACCCAACCTTGCAACATGCACTCTCCGGATCGGGGTAAACCCTACCTTCGCAAGGGCTTTCGAACCTAAATCACCACAGAACGTCATAGGGGTCTATCGGCGGGGCAAGGCCGGCGCACGGGCCATGGCATAAGCTATTGTAATAGATGCGGTTTTTAAGCCTTACCGCTTGCCTTGGAGTGCGATGATGCGCGACGCGTTTCGCTCGAATTCACGCTTTGCTTGGCGGCTGCGGCTGCAATTCTGGCAATTGCGCGCGATCGCGCGCCCGTCTTTCTTGATCTGCGCTCGCCTGCCAAATGTGATTTGGAAGTGTCTAGAAAAATCGGCCCGCGAAGACAGTGCGGCCGACATCGTTGTCGCCGGTGATGAAAAGGATAGGCACCGGATTGCCAGCATTCGCCCGCGAACCTGCAATGCTGGCTTGGTTGCGACAACGCGCTCCGACATTTGACGCGGGCGTTTGCAATCGGCATTGATCGCGCTCAATGCCCGCCCCCGCCAGTTCCACCGATCGCTTCGCTACATTGCGCCATGTCGCCGAAACTCTAGCGATTGCGGCGATTGGTGGCGCCGTCTTGGGTCTTTCCGGCATTCCGGCCGGCTGGCTGTCGGGCTCGATATTGGCGGTGGCCGGCGCCTCGCTGATTGGCCGGCCAATGTTGATTCCAACACTATTGATGCGCGCAATTTTCGTGCTGATTGGCATTTCGCTTGGCGCGGTTGTCACGCCTGAGACATTGCACGGGATGGCCACTTATCCGCTCAGCATCGTCGTACTGCTGGTCGCGATGACACTCATCTCGGTCTGCGGTGCGGGATATCTGCGGCTGATCCATAATTGGGGCAAGGTCGATGCCTATCTCGCCGCCGCACCGGGCGGTATGTCACAAGTGCTGGCGCTGGGCGCGGAACTTGGCGGCGACTTACGTGCAATCGCAATCGTACAAAGCATCCGCGTGGTCGTGATTGCCGTCGGCCTTCCTGCCGGCTTGTCGTTGCTTGGCCTCGTCGGCCATGCCCCACCGAGAGTCACTCCCACACTAAACGTTGCTGCGCTCGACGAACTGGCAATTCTTGTGGCTGTTTCGAGCGTGGTTGCCCTTATTGCCTATCGCATCCGTTTTCCGGGCGGGTTGCTGTTCGGCGCCATGCTGACCTCTGCCGTACTGCATGGGAGTGGACTGATTCACGCCGTCATGCCGTGGTGGGCTGCAAACACGGCGATGGTGGCAATGGGAGCCGTCACCGGCTCGCGGTTCGCCAATACGCCGCTACGGATGTTATTGAATTTTGTTACGGCGGCTTTTGGGTCGTTCGCGGTCGCAGTTGTGATCGCTGCTGTGTTCGCCGCTGGCTTGATCAGCGTGTTGTCGCTCCGTGCGGCGGAAGTCATGATCGCTTTCGCACCCGGATCGGTTGACGCCATGATGCTGCTGGCGCTTGCCCTCAACATGGACCCGGTCTATGTCGGCGCGCATCATCTCACGCGAATTTTCTTTGTGTCGCTAACGATGCCGTTTGTGGCGCGGCGGTCGGCGCGCTCTCTCAAAATACGCGCCGAACCGGCCAAACTGCCGCTGAAGCCGCCGCCGTTTCAGGATTAACGTACTCGGCCGTCTCGCTACTCGGCAGCTGCCGCGTGCTGTTGCCGTGGTAATCCGAGGCGTTCCCAGACATCCACCAAGGCTTCGGCCAGCGCGTCGACCAGGGTATCGTCGTGATAAGGCGAGGGTGTGATGCGCAAGCGCTCCATGCCGCGCGGCACGGTGGGATAATTGATCGGCTGGATGTAGATACCGTGGTCGGACAGCAACAAATCGCTCGCAGACTTGCACTTCTCCGGATCGCCAACGAAGACGGGCACGATATGGGTCGTACTCGGCATGACCGGCAAGCCGGTCGCATTGAGAACGGCTTTTACGCGTGCGGCTCTTTCCTGGTGCCGCTCTCGCTCCCAGCTCGACGTTTTTAGATGGCGTATGGCCGCGGTGGCCGCGGCGCAAATCGCCGGCGGCAGAGCCGTGGTGAAAATGAAGCCCGGCGCGTATGAGCGCACGGCATCCACCAATTCTTCACTTGCGGCGATATAGCCACCAAGGCAGCCGAACGCCTTGGCGAGCGTGCCTTCAATGACGTCGACCCGCGCCATCGCTTTGTCGCGTTCGCAGATGCCGCCACCTCGCGCGCCATACATGCCGACCGCGTGCACTTCGTCGCAATAGGTCATGGCTCCATAGCGCGCCGCGAGATCGCAGATCCCGTGCACCGGCGCGACGTCGCCGTCCATGGAATAGAGGCTCTCGAACACGATGAGTTTTGGACGCGAAGGATCGGCGGCTTTGAGCAACTCTTCGAGATGGCCAAGATCGTTATGGTTCCAGATCTGCTTTTCGCAACCGGACTGGCGCACGCCTTCGATCATGGAATTATGGTTGAGGGCGTCCGACAACAGCAAACAATTCGGCAGCAGCTTGGCGATGGTCGCGATGCCTGTTTCGTTCGACACGTAGCCCGAGGTGAAGACCAGCGCTGCCGGCTTTTCGTGGAGGTCTGCGAGCTCCCGCTCGAGCTCGACCAGTGGATGATTGGTCCCGGCGATATTGCGGGTGCCGCCCGCGCCCGTTCCCATACGGGCAGCGGCTTCGACCATGGCGCCAATCACCTTGGGATGTTGCGCCATGCCGAGATAGTCGTTGGAGCACCAGATGACGACGTCGTGGGGGCCGTGCTCGGAGTGCCAAACCGCGTGCGGGAAGCGCCCGGCAATGCGCTCGAGATCAGCGAATACCCGATAGCGTCGCTCGTCCCGCAATTTGCTTAGGGCAGACGTGAAAAAGCCCTTGTAGTCCATGCTCTTTTCTTTCCCGCCTCGCGTTAGCCACCTTTTAGAAGGGTTCCAGGGTGGTTGTCGAGACGAGATTCGTCGCATGGCAGTATTGCGCATTGATCGAAGTCAATAATTTCGGGCGTGCTGATACATGCGAGATGGAGATGGTCGCGCACAGGGCGGGCTGCCCGGCGATATCGTGGGTCAAAGCGCGTTTTTAAGCGGGACGCTATTTGCCCGCCGTCGCAAATATGTTGTGGCGAATGCGTAAGCGTACCAGCGCAGATAGCTGGGCAGCCACTTTACGACTTGAAACCGGCTGGCACCATGCGCGCGCTGGAACCATCGCGCTGGCACTTCCCCGATGCGCCAGCCAAGACGGTGGCACTTCGCCAAAAGTTCGATGCTGTAGCAGAAGCCGCGATCTGACTCGATCGCGATCTCCTTGACCGCGCGACGCGAGAAAAGGCGGAAGCCGTTACTGGCATCATGGGTTGGGATGCCGGCGAAGTGGTAGAGTGTAAAATTGGCAGCGCGCACCAGAAAAGCCTTCAGCCATGGACAGCCGACCATGCTGCCACCTGGCATAAATCGGCTGGCGCATACGATATCGCAGCCCGCGGCGGCTTCGGCCACCATCGCATCCAGCATACCAGTATTGTAGTCGTCATCGGCGGGAAACACGAGCACGAATGGCGCATCGCTTGCCGCGAACCCGGTGAGTACGGCCCCGTGGGCGCCTCGACCGCGATTGCGGACGAATACAATGGTGAGCGTGTTAAATGCGTCGCGATTGTTATCGATCGCCGGAAGCGTGTCGTCGTCTTCGCGATCGTAGCAGATCAATACCCGGCTTGGCGTCTTCACCTCTCGCGCGATCGCGCGCAACGTCGGCACAATATTCGCACCCTCGTTGTATACCGGGATGACAATGTCGAGTCGTTGCCCTGCGGCATTGTTCATTGGGCGAACTTGGCGCCTTTTCGATCGCCCCAACAGCGGAACGGTCGCATGATCACAGCTTTTCTCCGCTGGTGAGAACGAAAGGCCGGACGGGCTGCATGATCGCCCAATTAAACACGGCGGTGTCGATGAAGTTGTAAATCGGCAGCAGCACTCGGGTGCGACGCGACGCGACGTAACGATAAGCGAGCCCTGCCAGATAGTCCGTCTGTACCCGAAAACCTGCGTTACGAAAAACGTCGGCAACACGCCAGGCCACAACCGGCCTTTCGTTTTCGGTGACACCGATCGAACTATAAAATGGCGATGCGCGGTCGCGATAGAGCCACATGAAAGGGTTCATGCGATTGGGGTCAAAAGCGACAAACCGACCGCCGCGTTTGAGCACGCGATTGACTTCGCTTGCAAGGCGCCGTGGGTCGGGAAAATGGTGAACCAGACCGCTCAGCAGCACGCCGTCGAGGCTGGCACTTTCGAACGGCAGATTTTCGGCATCGCCCTCGATCAATTCAAGACCTGGAAACTTTTGGCGGCCAAGCGCTACCAACTTGGGGCTGATGTCCAGGCCGACGCTTTGATAGCCTTGGCGGCGCAGCAATTCGGTAAAGACGCCCGAGCCGCATCCGAGGTCGGCCACGCGTGCTCCGCGCGCCAAATTGCTCAGGTTTACGAATGCTGCGACCAGCCGTTCGTTGGCTTGCGGCGTAAACACGTCGTATTCGTCGCTATCGGCATGGGCATCGAAGAAAGCGATCTCCTTGCCCTTGTCCTGCGCGCTTTTCACGTTCATTGCGGAATAACCTACAGCACTCGCGGCACGGGCAGAGGAGTGATGAGCTTACCGCGGAAGCCCTTGGCTCTGAGTTTTGGCGCCAGTTCGTCGGCTATGTGCCAGGAAAGGATGATCGCGCAGTCGGGCTGATCCGAGTAAAGCCTGGCTTCATCTACGACCGGAATCTGGGTGCCCGGCATGCATTTGCCGATCTTCAGTGAGCCTGGAATCTCGCAAACATATTCAATCAAACCTTCGTCAAGGCCGACATAGTTCACAAGCGTGCTCGCGCGCGATGGCGCGCTTATGCCGGCGACGCGCGCACCTTTTTCTTTCAGTTCGCACAACATCGATAAAAGTCTGAGCTTTGACAGGATGACATCGTGCCGGAAAGTGTCGAGACGCTTGGCCATAGCATCGCCGCGTGGTTCGGTCGCCAGCATGCGCCGGACGCTGTCCTGCACGGTGTGGGCGCCGTGACGCGCCGCATAAACGCGAATGGAGCCGCCGTGACTCGGTATCGGGCGCGCGTGGAAAACCTCAAGGCCATGCATCTCAAGGAGATGCTTGAGGCTGGCTAGCGAATAGTAGCGGAGGTGTTCGTGATAGATGGTGTCGTATTGCAGAGTATCGAGAAGTGGGATGAGATAGTGCGACTCCGAAATGAAAACGCCGTCCGGTTTAAGCATTTCGACGATCCCGTCGACGATGGCGTGCACATCCTCAATGTGAGCAAAGCAATTGGCGGCGGTTACGACGCTCGCGGCGCCAAACTCGCGTTTGACCTCTCGCGCCACGTCGACGCCGAAATACCGCTTGATCGTGGGTATCCCGCGTTGGTTCGCGATATCGCTGACATCCGTCGGCTCGATGCCGAGTACGCGCTGGCCCCCATTTTTGAAGTTCGACAGCAGCGTGCCGTCATTCGATCCGATGTCGACGACAAGGTCCTTGTCGTCCAGGCCCAGCATCGCCGCGCTCTCGCGTTGTAAATCGGCGAAATTGTCGCGCAGCAATTTGGTCGTTCCGCTTGTGTATGGATATTCCGGCGGAAAGATGATCGCCGGGTCCACCGCAAGCCCAAGCTGAACCAGGTCACAGTTGCGGCAATGCAAGAGAGTGGTCGGAAACCACGGCAGTTGGTGTGGGACCTGCCCTATCGTCACCATTTGATTGACGGGCGGCATGTAGCCGAGCGAAAGCACGGCATCGAGCGGTGTGTGCCCGCAAATTTGACAGGATTCGATTGGGACGCTCGCGCCGGTACCGGCCGCACGCGCAACTTTGCTAAGACGCAAGACTTAAATCTCCTTCGGCGCTATCGAGATGTTACGCCAATACCAGTCGAGCGTAGGCTTCAAGCCCTCGCTCAGCGTGACGCGGGGCTTATAGCCTAGCCCCGCGAGTTTCGAAATGTCGGGGCAGCGGCGCGGCGTCCCACCCGCGATCGGAGTGCCCGCGACTGGTTGGATTTCGCGGCCACGGACTGAGGCAATTCGGCGTGCCAGATCGGCGATTGTTACTTCTTCCGTTGTGCCGACGTGATAGATGCCAAGATGGGTGCCTTTCTCGCGCATGACCATGACGCCCGCGACGAGGTCGTCGATAAAGCAGAAACTGCGCGTTTCATTCCCGGTGCCCTGAATCTGGAATTGCAACGTCCCAGAACTCTGTGCCTTGGCTTCCGCGTCCAGGCGCAAGGCCAGTTGCGGAATCACGTGCTCCCATCCCATGTCCGGGCCATAGATATTGTGAGGTCGAAATATCAGCACACGCTCGAAATATTTTCGGCCAAAATTGATTGTCATGAGTTCGCTGATCAACTTGCCACCACCATAGGAATAGCGTGGGTTCAGCGGATCCGGGATGACGAGAGGGACGCTTTCGTCGGTCGGGATTTTTGGTGGCGTCTGATAGACTTCGGAACTCGAAGCGAGCACGAGCGTGCCAATGTTATTCTTCCGGCAAGCGTCGATGACATTCACGATGCCGCGCACGCCGACATCGAGCACCAAATCGGGTTGGCTGTAGAAGAACTCGGTGCCGTTGACGAATGCGAGGTGGTGCACCTCGTCCACGCCTTGCGCAGCTTTCTCGACCACCGAGCCGTCACGAATATCGCCAGCGAAGAATTCGATTTCGTCGGCGACCTCGGTGAGGCGGCGAGGACTTCCGCGCGAATTGTCGTCCAGGACGCGCACGTGATGGCCGGCTTTGACAAGCGCTTTGACAAGTCCGGAGCCGATGAAGCCACTGCCGCCGGTGACTAGGATGCGGCTCACGCGTGTACCTCCTCTTTAACGCGTCGCGGAGCAGTGTCTATCCAGGCGCCCTGCAGATGCGATCGGCGCGCCGCATCGATGAGCTGTTGTACGCGATAGCCTTCCGCAAACCCCGGTGTTGCCATGCTGCCCGCACCTATGGCGTCGAAAAAGTCTTTGGCGAGTCGAGACACCGGCGCGATACGGCCATCAGGAAATTTTGCGTCGACCGGGTCGTCCGATGCGACGCGAACGAGTGCCGCCCCGCGTTTGCCGTACCAAAGCTCGAAGCCGCGCATATAGTCGGCGCCAGAATTGTCCAACGCCAGAGTGCCGTCCTCCCCGAAGAATTGGATTCGATGGCCGGTGCCGCGATAGGACGCGCAGCTCATCGATAGGCTGACCAGCGGGCCGGAGGCGAATTGCATCGCCATTGCCGCGGTGGTTTCCAGTTCGCTGTCGTCCGGCAACCCGGACAAACGCGCGGAGAGTCCGGCGATCGGGCCATGGAACCATTCCAGGTAGTGGAAACAGTGTGAAATGAAATTGCCGAGTACGCCGCCGCCATCGTCCCCGACCGTTTTCCAGTTGCGCATTCGCGTTTGAATGGCACGACTCTCGACGTGCCAATGCACCGTGACGTGCCGCAGCGCACCGACGGCGCCCGCGTCGAGCATGGCTTTTGCGCGCTGCCAGCTCAAGATCTTATGAAAATTGAAGTCGATCATCGTCGGCTTGCGGCTGAGCGTTGCCTGCCTCAACATCGCATGCGCGTTAGCAAGGCTGCTGGCCATCGGCTTTTCGGCGAAAACCGGCTTGCCCAGCTCGAGTGCGCGTATTGCGATCTGTGCTTGCAGGCTTGGCAGCGTAGCGATGGCGACCGCTTGCACATCTTTGTCCTCAACCAATGCCCGCCAATCTCCGTAAGATTTCGGCACCCCCGCAGCGTGGGCAAGTTCGGCGGTACGCGAGGCGTTGCTGCCGGCTAGCGCAACCACCTCGCACCGGGAATCCTCACGGAAGGCAGGCAGCTGAACTGTGCGGCCGTAGTTGCAACCGACTATTCCTAAACGGATCACGTCTCAATGCCTTGCTGCGTGTAATTTCCGCCATGCGCAGGATGGATTTGAGCCAAATCGCTATGCTACGCAAGGGTGAATTGATTTGTGTCTGGGACGACACCTGATGATTGCAATGCGCAAAAACGGCGCGGGCGAGGGATGGCGCAAAGTATTTGCACTTCTTCTCTTAATTCTCGTTATCGGCCTGCCGATTAATAACATTTCCGATTATGCTCTGTTAGTTATTCTGACCATCATTATCTTTTGTGGCGAGACTAGTGTGCGTCCGCGTGCGTGGGCGGGCGCAGTGGCAATCGTCACAGTCGGCGTGGCGGTGCAAGCTCTTCTTTCACCGCCGCGAATTGAGGAGGGCCATAACGTCTTTGTGCCAAGTCCCGCGCTCGAACGAGGCCTCCCGAGTGACGTCTATCGCTATCTCGTAACGCAGTTCGATGCACAATATCCGCGGGCTCAGCGTTGCGGACCGGCGGTGGTTGGTTGTTGGCAAGAAATGGGGTTGCCTGATAGCGCCTTTGCCTTTTCTGCTGACAGTGTCTGGCGTCGGCCAGTCTATTCACGGTCGGTAGCTTCACTCGATTTTTCCGATCCAGTTTGGCTGCGCCTCGGGTTCACTAATGAGCACCGCTATAATTGGTACACCCAATATCCGGATGTGCACCGTGCAGACCGGGAGCGCGGCCCATTAATGGGACTCAAGCGTTGGCACTTAGCGATGCCATGGTTTGAAATGATACGTGTTCCTGCAGCATTCATCGGCGGTGAGTTGTGCTGGAGCGGCACGGTGTTGTGGGAAGGCGAGGGCGGGCGCTTCGCGCCACTAACTGGAGATGCTTGCCGCGAAATTGAATCCGCAGACGCCAATCGTCGTGTTTTCGGTATCGCAATCAGGCCTGATACTCTCGCTATGCATTTCAAGCCGCCCGCGAGCGTATCTCTTCGAATTTTTTTACGCGGGGTCGCGTTGCTGACGACGGCATTTGGACTAATCGCTTCGCTCGTGCGATTCAAAGCGCGGCGCACGATCTTGCCCTTTGTGCTTGTCGGGCTGGCCGTCATTATCATTGGGATCGACGACGCTAGTTTCCTTGGCGGCCTGCGGCCGCTGGATGGCGGCGATGATGGACTCTTTTATGATGGTGTCGGGCGCGCGGTTTTGCAGAAACTTCTGGCCGGCGATTTTCACGGAGCCTTCGAGGGGGGCGAGAAAATATTTTATTATGGCGGGCCCGGCCTGCGATACTTCCGCGCTCTCGAGCATATATTCTTTGGTGAAAGTTATCTCGGATACCTCTCTCTCGTTCTGCTTTTTCCTTTCCTTGTATATTCCTTATTCCGTAGGTTTCTGCCGGACGATTGGTCCCTCGTGCTAATCCTTCTCTTTATCGCCGTGCCGATTGGCACTTTGTTCGGCACGACTTTTGTGCAGTATGTACGGTGGGCGTCACGCGGCTTTGCTGACCCGGCCGCATATATCCTGTTCATCGCTGGCATGTTGGCAATAGTCGGCGGTCGTTTGCCAGAACGTAAGAGTTTTTGGCCGGCCTTCTTTGGCGCTCTTCTGTTGGCACTTGCCGTTTTCATGAAGCCAATCGTCGCGCCGGCGGCGGCAGTTTTTCTTGGGGGCGCCGGCGTCGCGGCGCTTTATCTGCGGCAATGGCGATGGCTTGCCGGCCTCTGCCTCGGGTTCCTTCCCGTGTTTTCCATGGCGCTCCATAATTGGGTCTATGGCCACGTGTTCGTGCTTTTTAGCGCCAATGCAGAGCATTCCGCTGTGCTGGTGATGCCGCCAACGGCCTATGCGGCTGCCGCGCAAGAGTTCATGGCGATAGATTTGCGTGGAGAGCACCTCGCGCGTTTCTTTTCGCAGATTGCTCACTGGCTCAGCGGCCCAGCGGAGTCCTACGTCACAATTCCGTTGAATGCGGCTGGCGTGGCCGTTCTTTTCTATGTGGTCTTCAGAGGGCGCCAATTTGACCCTTGGCTACGCTTGGTCGGCGCGTCGGCACTGGCACAACATGCGGTCGCCCTATTCTACACGGCCGCGACGCCTCGCTATCATTTCCTCAGCTGGTTGCTGACCATGTTGGTGGTGATGGTCTGGTTTCAACGGATAGGCGTTGACCTGATAAGCCGGTACTTTCCCGTCCTTTCGAAGCGTTTTATCGCGCATCCTTGGTCGCAACGGCTTGCATCCGGGCTCGCAGCACTGCAAAAAGCATCGGCATGAACGATAAACCGACCGGTATCGCGAACGGCCTCACGAATTACGGCGACCGCGACTTTTCCCTTTATCTACGGCGCTCATTTGCGCAATCGATGGGCTATTCCCGTGCCATGCTGGAAAAGCCCGTCGTCGGCATCGCTTTTACGCCATCGGGCTTCAATAATTGCCACCGCCACTTCCCGGAGCTGCTGGACGCGGTAAAGCGTGGCGTGTTGACGGCCGGCGCGCTGCCGATTGAGTTTCCCACCATTTCTTTGGGTGAGGTTTTCCTGAACCCCACCAGTCTGAAATTCCGCAACTTGATGTCAATCGACACCGAAGAAATGGTGCGAGCGCAGCCGATGGACGCGGTGGTCTTGATGGGCGGTTGCGACAAAACCGTTCCCGCACAACTGATGGGCGCCGTTTCGGCCGGCAAGCCTGCCGTCATGCTCGTGGGTGGGCCCATGATGACCGGGCGCCATCGCGGCGAGCGCCTGGGCGCTTGTACCGATTGCCGCCGGTTCTGGGCGCAATACCGTGCCGGCAAGGTCGACGACAACGAAATTTCCGAAGTGGAAGGAAAGCTTGCGACGACGGCCGGTACATGTGCGGTGATGGGGACCGCGTCAACGATGGCCTGCATTGTGGAAGCGCTCGGCATGATCCTGCCTGGAACAGCTGCCATCCCCGCCGTGCATGCCGACCGCCTGCGCGCCGCGGAAGCAACCGGGGCTGCCGCGGTTAAACTGATCGGCTCGCAGCTGACGCCGGATCGTATCGTCAACAAACAATCGGTCGAGAATGCATTGCGGGTTCTGCTCGCGATCGGCGGGTCGACCAATGCCGTGATTCATCTGACAGCGATCGCAGGCCGCGCCGGCATTCCGGTATCGTTACAGCGCCTCAATGAATTATCTGACACGACGCCAGTGTTGGTGAACCTGAAACCGGTCGGCAACGGCTACATGGAAGATTTCTTCGCCGCCGGCGGCATGGGCGGGTTGCTGCGCGAATTGAAAGATCTGCTGCATCTCGACTGCATGACCGTAACGGGTGAAACGCTTGGCGAACGGCTCGCGCATGAAGGCGCGGGGTGGATTGACCGCACCATTATTGCCGAACGTAATAGCCCGCTGGAGCCGCAGGGCGGACTGGTCGCGTTGTTCGGAAATTTGGCGCCGCAGGGGGCGATCCTCAAACGCTCGGCGGCGGATGCAAATCTTTTCGAGCATGAGGGACGCGCGGTCGTGTTTTCTTCGCTGGAAGACCTTGCCGCGCGGATCGACGATCCGAAGCTCGATGTCGATGCCAAAGACATTCTCGTTTTGCAAAATTCGGGCCCGCATTCGACTTCGGCGATGCCGGAAGCAGGTTATCTGCCTATCCCGAAGAAGCTTGCCACCAAAGGCGTCAAGGACATGGTGCGAGTTTCAGATGCACGCATGAGCGGCACCGCATTCGGTACCATTGTATTGCATGTCACCCCCGACAGCGCCTCAGGCGGGCCACTCGGTCTCGTGCGGAGCGGCGATCGCATTCAGCTTTCGGTCAAAAAGCGGCGAATCGACTTGATGGTAGAAGATGCCGAGCTCAAACGGCGCGCGGCAGAATCCAAACCGTCTGCTCCGCCGCCCTCACGAGGCTATGCGCGATTGTATGCGCAGGAAATCCTCGGCGCCGATCAGGGCTGTGATTTCGCATTTTTGAAACCGCGTTGACGGTGCCGCCTGCGATCGCTGTTAAACGTGCGGCGCGCTCGTACACGCGTGGGTAGTGTTAATGCCGATTAACCATGGCCTGTGTCGAAATTTAACACGGCCACAGAATTGATCCTGCACAATTGCTGGACCTCCGTGACCGTGGGCAATCGCGCGTCCACCGGCCAGGTACGAGCCAGATGCTTCGGCGATGGAATTATTTTAGCGAGTATCGCGACTGGCGAATGGTTGCTTTTGCCGGCGTGCTCGGCGTCGTCATCGCTCTCGCGATGTTGAAAATCATCGACCTTTACTCAGGATTTGCCAGTTCGGTTTCGCTCGCCTTAGCGGCCGTTGTGGGCGGCTTCGGTATCTGTCTCGTTGGATCGTTGTCGGCCTGGCGTATTCGTCAGAGACTGAGTGAGCAGAACCTTCGGCTCGATGTTGCACTCAACAACATGAATCAGGGTCTGTGCATGTTCGATGCGCAGAATCAGCTTGTCATCTGGAACGAGCGATATCGGGTGCTATACGATATCGATGCGAGTGATATATGGCGAGGATGTACCATCCGCGATCTGCTCGATGCGCGAATTGCTGCCGGTACGTTTCCGCTTAGATCCGACGCGCTACGACGCGGATTTGCGCGCAGCACTTAAGCAGGGGAAAGCCTTTACCCTCACCGTCGAATTGAAGGATGGCCGCACGATTGCGGTCGTGAACCAGCCGATGAAAGGTGGCGGCTGGGTCGCGACGCACGAAGATATCACCGAACGCAATCGCGCTGAACGCGAGCTTGAACGCACCCGCTTATTTCTCGACACGATTATCGAGAATGTGCCGTCGCCAATCATCGTGAAGAGCATTCCCAACCTGCAATATTTGCTGATCAACCGTGCTGCAGAGAAATATCTTGGTGTCGACCGCAGCAATATGCTCGGAAAGACCGCCACTGAAGTTATGCCAGAATCCAGCGCTGAAACGATTGAAGTCGAAGATCGTAAACTCATTGTTTCGGGCCAAACGGCGTTTCTCGACGAACACGCAGTGCTTACGCCGGGCAATGGAACGCGAGTTGTGACTGCGACAAGGTTGCCGGTGAAGGCCGCGGATGGAAAACCGCAGTACCTCATAAGTGTCATCAATGATCTGACGGAACGTAAGCGTCATGAGCAGCGTATCGAACATATGGCTCACCACGATTCGCTGACCGATTTACCCAATCGTGCCGCCTTCAATGATTGCATCGTCTCGACTGTCGCACTCGCTGCAGCTTCCCATGAAAGCTTTGGCCTGATTTGCATGGATCTTGACCGTTTCAAATCGGTCAATGATGTGTTCGGCCATGCCGTCGGTGACGGATTGCTGCGGGAAGTCGCGCGCCGCCTCGAGTCTGCGTGCCAAGGCGCCTTTTTTGCCCGTCTCGGCGGTGATGAATTCGCCGCCATCACGCCGACCGGCTCGCAGCCGGCAGCGTCTGAGTTGCTTGCCGAGAGATTGTCGGCGGCGCTTGATTCCGACATTGAAATCGATGGCAACGTTCTGCATGTCGGCCTCACGATTGGCATCGGGATATATCCGCAAGACGGGATTGATGCGCCGACACTCATCGCAAACACCGACGCCGCGCTATTCCGCGCCAAGTCCGAAATGCGCGGGTCGATCCGCTTCTTTGAAATTTCGATGGACAAGCAATTACGGGAGCGGCGCGCTCTTCAACAGGATCTGCGCCTGGCGATTTTGCGGGATGAGCTTGAGCTGCACTACCAACCTCAGGCGCACATCGAAGGCGATATCACCGGTTTCGAGGCGCTGGCGCGTTGGAATCATCCACAGCATGGGCTCGTGCCGCCCAGCACCTTCATTCCATTGGCCGAAGAAAGCGGATTTATTCTCGAGCTTGGCGAATGGATTTTGCGCACCGCATGCCGCGAAGCTGCGTCATGGCCGCGGCCTTTGCATATCGCTATTAATTTGTCGCCGATCCAGTTCCAGCATGGTGATTTGCCCCACCTGGTCCATGAGATCCTGCTGGACAGCGGCCTTGCACCGTCGCGGTTAGAACTGGAAATCACCGAAGGAGTTCTGATCGGCGATTTTACGCGCGCTGTCTCGATCTTGCGGCGCTTGAAAAGCTTTGGTGTGCGCATCGCCATGGACGATTTCGGCACAGGCTATTCGTCTTTGTCGTATCTGCAGTCATTTCCATTCGACAAAATCAAGATCGACCAGGCCTTCGTCGCTGACCTCAGTCACAGCCAGCAAGCGGCGACGATTATTCGTGCAGTCATCGCACTTGGTCGCGGGCTCAGTCTCCCGGTGGTGGCGGAGGGCGTCGAAACGGAAGAGCAGCTTCGGTTCCTCGCGGACGAAAACTGCAACGAGATTCAGGGTTATTTCGTCGGCCGGCCGAAGCCGATTGATGACTACGCAGAAGTCGTTGGCCGCGCGCGCGTGCAGCGTCGGCCGCGGAGAAAGTCGCTCGCCGCAGCGGGCTGATTGGATCCGTGCAAAATGCGTGAGCGGGGTCGATGGTGCTGCCGGAGTGGATTGAACACTCGACCTCCCCCTTACCAAGGGGGTGCTCTACCACTGAGCTACGGCAGCTAAAATCGCACGACGAGGAACGACACGGTGCGAATGTGCCGGAAACTGCCATAAGCAGCACCCGTGGCGCAAGGCGATGGTCCGGCTTGCAGAGCGGTCTGGCGAGCGGATAATGCACAAATGGCCCCGACTGACGAGCGCAACAACGCAAAGACAGCTGCCACCCGCAAAGAACGCCTGGCGGCGGCACTGCGCGAGAACCTGCGCCGGCGCAAGGCGCAGGAGAAGGCGCGCGACGCGTCGCCGAGCGGCAATAAAGGCGGTTCGGATCCGCCGAAGAGCCGGACGCGGTAAATCTGAGACGGTTTTGGGGTCTGACTTTCGCCGCAATTTCGCGGCGGAAAGTGCTAGTCTCTTGGCTGTTGGGCTTCACGGAATTGCGGTCGCCGGTCCAGAGCCTGGAGCCGGCAAGGTCAAACGGGCCGCAAGCGGACGGGGGGAGCATGGACCGGATACGTATCGTGGGCGGGCAGCGTCTGAATGGCACAATTCCCATTTCCGGCGCCAAGAACGCAACGCTTCCCTTAATGATCGCGAGTCTGCTGACCGAAGATACTTTGATCCTCGAGAATGTTCCGCGATTGGTCGATGTCATCCAACTTCAGCGCATTCTCGGCAATCACGGTGTGGATGTCATGATTGCGGGGAAACGCTCTGGCGATGACCCCCATCAAGGCCGCACGATTCACATCTCGGCCAAACATATCGTCGACACCACCGCGCCCTACGATCTCGTCTCGAAGATGCGGGCGAGCTTCTGGGTTTTGGCTCCTCTGCTGGCGCGGATGGGCGAAGCTAAAGTGTCGATGCCAGGCGGCTGCGCCATTGGGACTCGACCGGTAGATTTGCTGATCATGGCGCTCGAGAAACTCGGTGCCGAAATTGAGATCGAGGCCGGATACGTCATCGCTCGCGCGAAAAAAGGGCTGCGCGGCGGGGAGATCGTATTTCCCAAGGTGACCGTGGGCGGCACTCATACGGCGCTAATGGCCGCATCGCTCGCGAACGGCACTACTGTGATTGAAAACGCCGCGCGGGAGCCGGAAGTCGGTGATGTCGCCGATTGTCTCAACAAGATGGGTGCGAAGATTTCAGGCGCCGGAACCTCGCGCATCGTGATTGAAGGCGTTCCCAATCTGCATGGCGCGCGTCACGCGGTTTTGCCCGACCGGATCGAAACGGGGACCTATGCGATGGCGGTGGCAATGACGGGCGGAGACGTGCTCTTGCAAAACGCGCGCCCCGAATTATTGCAGTCGGCGCTGGACGTCTTGGCGCAAACTGGGACATCGGTCACGCCGACGAACGAAGGGATTCGTATCGCCCGCAATGGCGCAGGGCTCGCGCCAGTCGAAGTCACGACGGCGCCATTCCCTGGTTTTCCCACCGACCTGCAGGCGCAATTGATGGCGTTGATGACGCGCGCCGAGGGCACATCACACATTACCGAGGCCATCTTCGAGAATCGGTTCATGCATGTGCAGGAACTTGCGCGGCTCGGTGCGCGCATTCAACTCGATGGGGAAACCGCCACGATTGAGGGTGTCGATCGTCTTAAGGGCGCGCCTGTAATGGCTACCGATCTGCGTGCGTCGGTATCGTTGGTGATCGCCGCGCTGGCTGCCGAAGGCGAAACGATGGTCAACCGTGTCTATCACCTCGATCGCGGTTTCGAGCGGCTCGAAGACAAGCTTGCCCGCTGTGGTGCGGCGATCGAGCGCATCAGCGCTTAGACGAATCGCTTCGCCCGATTGCGACCCCCACAAGCAATAAAGGAGAGAGTCGTCGTGGCCGAAGTTAAGGTTATGAGTGCTGGCGCGGTGAAATCCATGGTCGCTACGCTCGCCGCGGAGTTCGAAAAGGAGACCGGCGACAAACTCAATCTGAATTTCGGCACGGCAGGATCGCTGCGTGAGCGGATCAAAAATGGGGAGCTCGCGGACCTCGTTATTTTATCGGAGTCTGCAATCGCCGAGCTGATAAAGCTCGGCCTGGTCGTACCCGACAGTCGAATCGATCTTGGCCGCACGGTGACGGGAGTCGTGGTGCGCGAGGGCGCGCCCATTCCCGATATTTCGACGCCCGAAGCGTTTAAACAGGTTCTCTTGAATGCGCGGACAGTTGCTTACACTGACCCGAAGGCCGGCGGCTCAGGCGGCATTATGTTTTCAGCCCTTTTACAGAAGCTCGGCATCGCAGACGAAATCAACAAGAAGGCGGTGCTCGGAAAGGGCGGCCATGACGTCACCGTGTCGATCGCCGAAGGCCGGGCGGAGATCGGAACCACATTCATCAGCGAAGTTCTGCCCGTGAAAGGCGCAAAGGTTGTCGGTCCGCTGCCGGGGGATCTGCACAGTGCCAACACATACACGGCGGGGATACACATACGTGCGGCCGAGCCTTCGCGCGCATCTGCGCTATTGCGCAAACTGACCGACCCGGCGACGCGCCCGCGCTGGATTGCCGCCGGCCTGGAGCCCGCATTCCCCTAGCGGAGGACCTTGCATGGCGCGACGGCCTTGCCTAATTACGCGGGGAAGGGGAGTGAGAACGCCATGGACCCGATAAAATTTGTGGTCCTCGATGAGGAAGACCTCGAGGTCGCTTCTGCCCACTTGCAGGACGCGGTGGTCAAAGTTTCCGACGTTTTGTGGCGGCCACAGGAAAAACGGGTCGTTGTGGCGCTCAACCGGTTCGACTGGGAGGGCGCGCAAGGAGCCAAGCCCGAATTCCGGCGCCGCCGTTCAGCCTTGCGCTTCGAGCGCGTGTTGTCATGCAAATGTCGTGAGATCGACCCGACCCGAAGGGATGCCGTGCTCAATCTTCTGGCGGTCGAATTCTCCGAGACAGAGGCGCCTTCGGGGGATGTCATCCTGACTTTTTCGGGCGGAGCAACAATGCGGCTCGAGGTCGAATGCCTGGAGGCGGAACTGGCCGATCTCGGTCCGACGTGGTCGGCGGTTGCCTGCCCCGCCCATAGCAACCTCGATGGCGCCGCCGAGAAGCCTCATCGCGCGTGACCGCGTCGACGTCGCACCCAACATAAAAACAGATTTCAAAACTGTGCGTGATACCCGCCGCAGGATCAAACCCGGCTTGATTTTTTTGCAACTCTGATGGCGTATTAGCGCCCGTCTCAACAGGGGTTTACCATGCGCAAAATCTTCATTTTAGGCGGGCTGCTGGCGGGGGCTGTGCTTTTGAACGGGACGTCAGCGAACGCCTGGGTCGGGTGTACCTGCTTCACACCCAATAACGCACCTGCCGTCTGCGTACACGGGCCGAGCGATTGTGTGGCTAAGAATGGCGCCTGTTTGTTGCCGTGCGATTATCAGGCACCGACAAAGGCCAAGATGTCCAAAAAGAAAAACAAGCCGGCATAAATTAGCTTGATCGGTCAGAGACAAGGCTCCGCCTCGGCGGAGCCTTTTGTTTTTGGGTCCTGCTTCAGGGTTGACGCCAAGGCCCGCATCACCCATTGACCTGTCGTCCGGGTACGGCCCGGCAGGATCAGCCATGCCCCTTCGCTTGGACAGCCAAAACGCGGACTTTCCGCAACGTTTTCGTGGTCTTCTCGCGGTTAAACGTGAGGCGGCTGAGGACGTAGATCAGGCCGTACGCGGCATCGTGGCCGACGTCGCTGCCCGGGGCGACATTGCTTTGTTCGAGCTGACGGCCAAGTTTGATCGGCTGGCGCTGACCAAGGCGAATGTCCGTGTGACAGCCGCTGAAATCGAGACAGCGCAGAACGCCTGCAGGAGCGAAGCGGTAGCGGCACTCAAATTCGCTCGTGACCGCATCGAGGCTTATCACCGCCGTCAAATGCCCACGGATGATCGTTTTAAAGACGCCCTCGGCGTTGAGATGGGCACGAAGTGGACCCCAATCGAGTCTGTCGGCCTGTACGTGCCGGGCGGCACCGCAGCTTACCCGTCGTCCGTTCTCATGAATGCAGTCCCTGCCAAGGTTGCAGGCGTCCCTAGATTGGCGATGGTCGTGCCCGCGCCGGACGGCAAACTGAATCCCCTGGTGTTGGCCGCGGCAAAACTCGCAGGCGTTGATGAAATTTACCGCGTCGGCGGTGCGCAAGCGGTCGCAGCGCTCGCATATGGAACCGAAAGCATTGCGCCGGTTGCCAAGATCGTGGGTCCCGGCAACGCCTACGTTGCGGCCGCAAAGCGCTTGGTGTTCGGCAAAGTCGGCAT
Source organism: uncultured Alphaproteobacteria bacterium (assembly GCA_963820805.1). GTDB lineage: Bacteria > Pseudomonadota > Alphaproteobacteria > Rhizobiales > Xanthobacteraceae > Pseudolabrys. The sequence continues at coordinate 224,531 of CAWGBH010000008.1, read as the reverse complement.
CGACATGATCGCCGGGCCATCCGAGGTTCTGATATTGGCCGACAAAACCGGCAATGCGGAATGGATCGCGGCCGACCTGCTGGCGCAAGCCGAACACGACGTGAGCGCGCAGTCGATCCTGATCACCGACGACGCTGATCTTGCCGTTGAGGTCGAAAAGGCCGTTGCCTCTCAACTCAGGACGTTGTCGCGGGTAGCCGTCGCCGGACCGTCGTGGGAAAACTTTGGCGCCATCATTGTCGTACCAAGACTTGCCGATGCGATTTCATTGGTCGATCAGCTCGCGCCCGAGCACCTGGAAATCGTCGCGGCCGATGCCGAAGCGCTCGTTGCACGCATCCGAAATGCCGGCGCGATTTTTATCGGCGCTCACACGCCGGAAGCGATCGGCGACTATGTTGGCGGCTCAAATCACGTGCTGCCGACTGCGCGGTCGGCGCGCTTCTCGTCTGGCCTCGGTGTGCTTGATTTTATGAAGCGCACGTCATTGCTCAAATGCGGGCCGGAACAGCTCCGTGCACTGGGACCAGCGGCGATCGAGCTCGGTCAGGCGGAGGGCCTGAGTGCACACGCGCGCTCTGTTGCGATCCGCCTCAATCAGAAATGAACGCGACGAAATCAACGCCTGTTGCGATGAAGCGGCGCCTTGTCGCTGTTGTCCTCGATGAAAAATCGATTGGCCGGTCCAATCCGGATGTCGAACATGAGCGTCAGGTCGCGATCTACGACTTGCTCGAGCAGAATTCGTTTGCGCCGCTGGGCCATGACGATGGGCCATACACGCTCCATTTGAGCATCAACGGAAACCGGCTTGTGTTCGATATTCGACTTGAGGACAACACGCCGGTCGTCGCGCATTTGTTTTCGCTCTCACCGCTGCGCCGGATCGTCAAGGACTACTACATGATCTGCGACAGCTACTATCAGGCGATCCGCACCGCGACGCCCGACAAGATCGAGGCGATCGATATGGGGCGGCGTGCAATCCACGATGACGGGTCGCGAATATTGATGGAGCGGCTCAAGGAAAAAGTGGTGATCGATGTCGACACCGCGCGCCGTCTTTTTACTTTGATCTGCGTGTTGCATTGGAAGGGCTAGGGCATGATCCCGAACAGCGACCATCGGCGTTCGGGCAAAATCATGTACCGGCGATAGCCTACGGATGAGCGCGCCCGAGCGCCCTTTTCGCCGCCAGGCGGTGCTGTTTGCTTGCGGCATGAACGCAGTCCGTTCGCCGATGGCTGCAGGGTTGCTTCAGGAGATGTTTGGGATGTCTGTCACCGTCGGTTCAGCGGGCGTTCAGAAAGGCGAACTCGATCCCTTTGCGGTCGTCGTTATGGAAGAAATCGGCATCGACATCTCGCGCCACAAGCCGACGACGTTCGAAGAATTGAAAGAACTCGAAGAACTAAATTTCGATCTCATCGTGACGTTATCGCCGCCGGCGCATCACAGGGCATTGGAATTAATCCGCGAGTTGCCGTCGGCGGTGGAATATTGGCCGACGATGGATCCGACCGGTGCGGAAGGCAACCGCGAGCAGCGGCTCGATGCCTATCGTGAAGTGCGGGATCAACTGATGGCGCGCATACGCGAGCGCTTCGGGCGCCCGGGCGGTGGAAACGAGTGAGGTATCCGCTCGGGTTGTGAAAACAAGCCAATTCCGCTAGTTTCCGCGCCCATTCATCGCTTTCCTCAAGTCATCGCCTCGCTCGCATCAATGATCGGCCGTCCAAAATTCGTTCTCGCCTCCGGTTCGCCGCGTCGTCTTGCCTTGATCAATCAAGCGGGCATCGAACCGGATGCGCTAAAACCTGCGGATCTCGACGAGACACCGCGGCGGGGAGAGATTCCGCGCGCCTATGCGACGCGTCTGGCGCAAGCCAAGGCGGCCGCGGCATTGGAAAATGTGAAGCTCGACGATGAATTGCGCGGTGCATACGTTTTGGCTGCCGATACGGTGGTGGCTGTCGGGCGGCGGATCCTTCCGAAGGCGGAGTTGCTCGACGAGGCCGCGCAATGTTTGCGGCTGCTATCCGGCCGCAATCACCGCGTCTACACAGCCATCTGTCTGGTCACGCCGAAAGAAACATTTCGTCAGCGCCTCGTGGAAACACGCGTGCGCTTCAAACGTTTATCCGAAGAAGATATCGAGGCTTATCTCGCCTCGGGCGAATGGCGCGGCAAGGCTGGCGGCTATGCGGCACAGGGTATCGCCGGGACGTTCATCGTGAAGATTGTCGGCTCATACACCAATGTGGTTGGCCTGCCGCTGTACGAAGTCATGACGCTCCTGGGCGGCGAGGGCTATCCAATTCGCTTCGGCTGGCTGAATGCGGTGTGAGGCGCCGTGTGGGTTCCGCTTTTGCAATAAGGCGTGGTCGCCATGAACGAGATCGATCGCAAAACATCTTCTTCGCGATCCTGCCCGCTCTGCGGCAAACCGGCGGAGCCGGCATTTAAACCGTTTTGCTCGAAGCGCTGTGCGGATATCGACCTCAATCGGTGGCTGTCCGGCGTCTACGTGGTCCCGACAAAGGACGATAACGATGAAGGCGGCGATCGACCTGCCGAAGGGGAGGCGGGCGAAGTATGAATACGGCAGCTGAGAGTTGGCCGGATCGGCTATTCGAAACGATTAAGCGTGGGGGCATCCGGCAAGTAGGCTATGTGCCCGATGCCGGGCATTCGCGCCTGATCGATCACTGCCGCGCCGACGCTGAGATCCACGATGTCGTGCTTACCACGGAAGAGGAGGGCGTAGCACTGGCTGCCGGTGCCTGGCTGGGCGGTGAACGCGCCGCGTTGCTCATGCAGTCGAGCGGTCTTGGCAACTGCATCAATATGCTTTCACTGGCGCGGACCTGCCGCTTTCCAATGTTGATGTTCATCACGATGCGCGGGGAGTGGGAGGAGTTCAATCCCTGGCAAGTGCCGATGGGCTCGATCGTCGATCCCGTTCTCAAGCTGTGTGAGGCGGAGATTTATCGGGTGGCCGCACCCGAAGACGTCGCCGGCACTGCCGAGCGCGCCGTGCAGCAGGTCTTTGGAGATGAGCGCATTGCCGCGGTGATCCTGTCGCAGCGACTGATCGGCAAGAAAGTGTGGACCAAATGAGACTCGAACGCCGCTCCGCGATGGCCACGCTGCTCGCCGACCGGGGCGACGACCTTTTAGTCATTCCGGGTCTCGGTTCGACCGCATGGGATGCCGCCGCAGCGGGCGACAATGACCGGAATTTCTATTTGTGGGGCGCGATGGGCGGAGCTGCGATGATTGGTTTGGGACTTGCCTTGGCGCAGCCAAAGCGGCGCGTTGCCGTGATTACAGGCGATGGAGAGATACTGATGGGTCTCGGCTCGCTCGCGACCATCGGTATCCAGCAGCCGCGCAATCTCGCGGTCATCGTCTTTGACAATGGCGTGTATGGCGAAACGGGTATGCAGCCGAGCCATACTCAAAGCGGAGTCGATCTTATCGGTGTCGCTGGGGCTTGCGGTATCGGGGCCTGTCTCGACGTGCGCGATGAAAATGCCTTAATCGATCTTGCCCTCCGCCTGAAGCATCTTCGTGAAACGCTCTTCGCACGGGTGCTGATTGCAACCGACGAACCACCTCGCGTGCTTCCGCTGCGCGACGGTATTGCCCTCAAAAGCCGGTTCCGCGCTGCCATTGGCATTAAACCATGATCTGCAAGCTTGCAGGCAGCGTTCTGGACAGTGCAGACTCGAGCCTCTATAACGCCCGCGCTTTGCTGAGTGGCCCGTTTGGGCCAACCCGGCGCCCAGGTAGCTCAGTTGGTAGAGCATGCGATTGAAAATCGCAGTGTCGGTGGTTCGATTCCGCCCCTGGGCACCATCCAACCGACGCTGAGAGCTCGATAATTTGTCCGCGACGCGATCTCGGTCTGGTCGATTTCACTGTGCATTGCAACCCAGTTGCACCCGCACGATCGCATAGAATCATTTTTTCTCTGATCGCCATCGCAAACAACGTAACGGAGGGCGCGCCCACCGGGGGTACTGGACAGGCCACCCACCCCCGTGCCGGCCTCTTTATAGGGACCCGTCTCTTATGTAGCTCGTGAAAACCCCCTTCCATAATAGACGAGAAATGCCGCTAAAATGTTCTCTTTACGCTATCGTTCTCTGTGGCTCTGTACTTCCAGTCGGTGAGACGTCATCAGCGTGACGAATAGGATTGGTTTTTTTGCATGCTTCCCTACGCACCCGGCGCAAGAGTTGTCATTCGAGATGAAGAATGGCTTGTGCGTCGTGTAGATCCTTCTAGTGATGGAGGGCACCTGCTTAGTTGTGATGGTGTGTCTGAGCTGGTGCGTGGCCGCGGAATTGGCGCAGGGTAATCGAAGTGGCCCAATGCGAGTTTTGGGCGGGGCAGGAACCGGCAAGACCATTCTTGCCATGCACCGAGCCAAGTGGCTGGCAGAATTGCTAGGCGCAACCGACGGTACGATTCTCTTTACGACTTTCACCCGCAACTTGGCGGCCGACATCGAAGAGAATCTGAAGACTTTGTGTAGCCCATCAGTTATTCAAAAGATTGAGGTCAAGAACCTAGATGCCTGGGTCTATGGCTTCCTGCGTCGTCAAAAATATGAACACAAGATAATTTACAATCGCAATGAAGGTGAGGCGGCTGAGGCTTGGCAACGCGCATTGACGCTCCAAGATACGAGCCTCGCGTTGCCTTCAGAGTTCTACCAGGAGGAATTCGAGCGTGTGATCCTTGCACAAGGTGTATGCTCACGCGATGAGTACCGTTTAGCCAATCGGACAGGCAGGGGAACGGTATTGACGCGTAGCAAACGCGATATAATTTGGCCAGTGTATGAGGAATACAGAGCGCAACTGGCGAGCAAAAAGCTCAAGGAAGTCGATGACGCGTACCGCGATGCTGCAATGTTGCTCAAGGATCAACCAAAGCCATACTCGTCTATCGTCGTGGATGAGACACAGGACTTTGGACCACAAGCACTTCGGCTATTGCGCGCTATGGTACCAAATAAGCCGAATGATTTGTTTTTTGTGGGTGATGGACATCAGCGCATTTATCCCCGTAACCGCGCGTCTATGAGAGCGTCTGGCATAGATATTAGGGGGCGGTCCCGGAAGTTGTATTTGAATTACCGCACCACTGAGGAAATTCGGCGCATGGCTATTGCTGTGCTGGAAGGCTGCGAAGTAGATGATCTTGACGAAGGTGTTGACGACATTACGCGCTACAAATCAATTTCACACGGTCCGGCCCCCAAAACGCTCGATTTTGAGCACTTGGAGGAGGCGTTCGCCAGCTTGCCCCCGCTATTGAATGCAAGTCTCACCGAAGGGCGATCAGTTTGCGTGATTGTCCCGACTAAGCACGATGCATTTGCTGTCGGTAAGAATTTAAAGGAGGAAAAAATATCAACCACGATCCTTGGTCCGAATGAGCGCGACAAGCCTGACTTAACATCTGTGCGCATTGCCACAATGCACCGCGCAAAAGGGTTAGAGTTTGACGAGATAGTGTTGTTGATACCTAAAAAGGCAGCTGATCTGAAGCCGAGCGCGGACACGATTCAGCGGCTCAAATATGTAGCAGTAACGAGAGCAAAAAGATTTGCGACCGTCGTGCAGTATTGATGCCACAACGAACTACGTCTCTATTCTGGGCGGAGGTCCTCCCGCATAGCGTTTAAGTAGGCCTGCAGCGCCGACAACGCCGGTTATTCGAGATCCCGAATACCGTCTAACAGCACACGGGTCGCTATACAGTCATCTTCATTGTACTCAAGGATGCGCGTCTTCATCGAGGGCTCTCTTGTCTCGATCCAACGGTGGTACCACTCAATTGATGCTGCCCCTGACGGATTGGTGTCCCGCCAACGAAAGCCAAGATAGCTTGCGAGAGTCTTTATCGAATGATCGCTAGTCGGCCATTCGGTCGCTCTCGTCACAATGTCGTTGTAAAGATCTACGGCCCGGGAAGAATCAAATATCGAGTTGATTTCCTCAGGCGTGCACACGTCGGGGTACCTCGCCTGAAGTTTTCGGTAGAATGTTCTTTCATATTTTGAATAGTAATAAGTTATAGCTGGTTGAGCTGCGCGAAAATACTCGATTGCTTGGGCAAACGCCGCACGTTCGGCCTCCGGCGTTGCTTCATCAGCAAAAAACGAGACGAACTTTTCGCCGGCAGTACTCGCCCTTTGTCGTACGACGAACCCGTGCAGATAACAAATGTCCCGCATCGGATCGGCCTCGATGTCGAAGAACAACTCGGTTGGTGCTGTCGGCAGTGCCACGGGTGCCTTTAGGTAGGCTTTCGCGCCCGGTGTGGTAAGTAATTTTGCGCGCGCATTAAACGTCCTCAGTGTTTTCACACCGATACCACTAAAGATCGTCTTGTGTTTAGCGCTTACGTATGCCTCGGGGTTTGCGGCCGCCAGATCTGCAATAGTCGCAAAAGTGGTAGCAAGTGAGTCCCGTGCAGACCGCCCCAACCGCGGAATAAGAGTCAGGTCGCCTGATTTCTCCAGAGCTTTTCGGCAGCTCGAATACCAGTGGCAAAGCTTGCAAGAGCCCGCATAGGCAGGGAGTGTTTTCTCCTCTTGGGCATATATCGCCAGCGCTTCAGATAAAGCCGCCTGGTATTCGTCCCATAGGGAGGTCAGCGTCTTTGGACCGCGCGCTTCGGTCAGGTCATACATTACCTCATTACCGTGAACGTCCCATATGAACCCGCGTCGCCCAGCGGAGAAACTTTGTCGCTCTAATAGATCAACATACAGCGCGAGCTGAACAGCGTAGTGGAGCTTCGGCTTTCCTTCGTTTCCGTCATCGCCGCCTTCCTCGCCACGCCCGGACTTAATGTCACCGGGCAAATAGCCATCGCCTTCACGACGTAGCAGGTCTGGGTCTCCCAATAGATCGCCCATTGCGAGACGGCCACCGTAGATCAATGGGGCGCCTGCCCGCATCGCCTCTAACGTGCGTCGCTCCTTCTCGGCGCCGGCATATTTCTGGAGGTTCGTAAACTGGAGTTTCCCTTCAAGATTAGAAATTACCTCAAATTCAAATTCGGTACCGCGTTTCCAGAGAAGTTCAACAAAAGCATTTATGGGGTCGCGTGCAGCCCGATTGCCAAATGCGTCCATAGTGACGCGGTGTGGGCAATTCACTAAGTCATAAAGAGTGGAGGCCGTGATTGGTAAGTTCTGTACCAAAATATTTTCCCCCGAGCGTCAGAACGGTCCAGCCTCGACAATAGCCTTTACTATGGGCCTTCCAACAGGATCCCTCGGAGTTTCGCACTGAACCGTTCGACAATCTCACCCGGTTTGCGGGCCCACCAATACAAGTACGTGGTGGACATTCCGGGAATAGAGTTCGAACGGCTCCTCGGTCTCTTCGCCACTCCAGCCGCAGCCGGAGAGGCCCTCCCACCCCGAATGGGACGAGCAGCCGGAAAGACCAATTGCCCGATAGGCCGTACCGAACCAATTCACGATGCTCGCCGGTGTCATCGCCTGGTCGCGCTCAGACTTAATCAGAGGCCCGGTATCGCCTGTAACATTTTGCAGCGCGGTCAAGGCCGCGCGCAAATCGCTGTGGAGTGGAATCTGACGGCCGCTTTTATTTTTTGCGATGTGATCCGGCAACGCGATCACAGCGTCAACATTGCCGGTTGGGTCTGTGACCATGTTCCAAGTCAGGTTTGCAATCTCGCCGGCGCGCAACCCTGCTTTGACTGACAGCAAGACTATGACACGATTTCTACTCGGGTATCGGGTGCGCCCCGTAAATGCGAGGAGATCGCAAATGTTTTTGTCAGATAGAACCTTCGCCTGTTTGCCAAGCATCAGTGAGCCACATGTTGTAGTGATGACTTACTGTGAATCAGACGATGAAAAAGTCAAACACCCTTTCGCTGCAACTGAACTGATGTTGAAAGCAGAAGTCTGCGCACCGGCAGTCCGCTTTGAGCGTAGAGCAGACAATACGAGGGGATTTAATGACACGACTTGTGCTTCGGGTTCGACATTCCCAAAAGACGGTCATGGAACAGCCGCAGACATCTAGCGTTGATGGCGGTCAGCCAGCTTGATAAGCTCGTCGCCATAGCGGTGAGTATAGGATTATGAACCACGGAGAAAAAGGGACTGTACCTGTGAGTGTGGTTGCGTTCCGCGCGGGTTCCTACTCTCCGGATGGAAACATAGTAATTTCATTACGCACAAAATTTTCTAGCGCAGAACGAACATATTCAATCCCCCTTGAGTGCTTCCGCGATCTAATCGTCGATTTGCACCGATTGAACGCTGGTAAGTCTGCCGGACTGGCGAAGCAGCGAGACGTGCTCTTAGCCGCTGAATAGCGCGGACACGCGTCCCGCGATTACGGGGGTTATAAGAGGGAGCTGACTTCGCGCGCATGGCGACGTTCGGCGCGCCAACTGACCTGGGATGTCGCAATCTTCGTGTTCATGTTTCAGGAACGGTTGGACCACTTTGCGCAATGCGCTAGAATGGCCGGAAATAGAGACTAAGAGAAATCGGCCAACGATTTGGGGCGTAGAGCCGCAACGAGACTTTCCCGATCGCCATGGCATCAACTGTTCGAGTGGACATATGAACGAAATGATGATTTTCATTCCACTTGGTATCGTCGCGCTTCTAATGATCATTGCAACCATTGTAGCGATACGTTCTCAACGACGAGCAAATAAATTTTCGCGATTACATTTGTAACGACCCTATTGCTTCGAAAATAAATAATAACGTGGCGAAGTTATTTTAGGCTGACGTGTTTACGGTATTTCGATTCTTCGTAAGAAAACAATTTATTTTCAACTACAACAGATCTTAAAACATCTGAGCGCGGCCGTTGGCTAGTGCTCGAGGTCAGCATCGGCAGCCCACGGCATCAAGAGTTTTTCGGCAAGTACTACGACTCCGTAAAGAATCATCCCCAGCACGCTCAGCACTGTAAGGGAGGCCCACACCAGTGGTGTGTCGAGTTGCGAATTTGCGGTTAGCAGAAGGTTTCCCAGTCCTTCGTTCGAACCTATGAATTCACCGATGACAGCGCCAATGACCGACAACGTGACGGCAATCTTAGCGCCGGAAAATATTGAAGGTAGTGCCGACGGAAGCTGAATCTTGAAGAATGTTTGCAGGCGCGTACATTGCAGCGAGCGCGCGAGCTCGAGAAGTTCAGGCGAGGTCGATCGCAATCCGGTTGCGGTGTCGACGACGACCGGAAAAAAAGCGATCACGAAAGCCATCGCCAGCTTGGATTTGATGCCGGTGCCAAACCAGACCAAAAGGATAGGCGCCACGGCAACTTTCGGGATTGACTGGCTTGCCACCAGTAGCGGGTAGAACATTTGATTTGCGAGGCGTGAGTAGGTCATCACCACCGCGATCGGAATGCCGATCACCATAGACAAAGCGAATCCATAGATGCATTCGAGTGCGGTAATCCAGCCTTCCTCGGTCAAAATCTTGGCCTCCTCAATCATCGCCTTGAGCACTTGCAGCGGGGTCGGCAAGACGACGACCGGCACGTGCATCAGAACAACATAATAATGCCAGATCAGTATGATGATCGCCGTGCCCGCGAGCGGATAGAGGATGCGGGCAATCGTTCGGCTCATTGGTGGACCACGCCGAGGGCGACTCCGGCTTGCCGCTCCCATTCGGTAAACTGCGGCAGAAAGCGCGTCTTCGCGGAGCGAGGATAGGGGATGTCAATCGTCAGCTCTTTGACGATCACGGCGGGACGTCTTCGAAAACACTACCACTTGATCCGATAGATAGATTGCCTCGGAAATGCTGTGCGTTACGAAAAGGACTGTTGCGCCGGTAACCCGTCGAATGTCGAGTAGAAGGTCGTTCATCTCGAGCCGCGTCAACTCATCAAGTGCGCCGAACGGCTCATCCATCAGCAAGATCGAAGGTTCATGGATGATGGCCCGGCACAAGGCGACCCGTTGCTGCATTCCTCCTGAAAGCTGACGCGGATAGGCGTGCTCGAAATTCTCGAGACCCACAAGCTTGAGGATTTCGTGCGCGCGCTTGATGGCCCGGGCGTCATTCTTACCGAGCACTTCCATCGGAAATAACACATTGCTCAGCACGGTACGCCACGGCATCAACGTGGGGGCCTGGAATACCACGCCGACGCCGGGAAACGGTGCGCTGATCGCGCGACCTTCAAGCTCAATCAAGCCCCCACTGGACGGCACCAGCCCGCCCATCATCTTAAGAACGGTAGTCTTTCCACATCCACTGGGGCCGAGTAGCGAAATCAGATTGCCCTTGCGGAACTGAAACGACACATCTTTGACGGCCGCAACGGTTGCTCCGGCCGTTTCAAATGTCTTGGTGACATTGACCACGCGCCCGAAGGCGGGCTGTGCGTTCTGACCGCCCTTCGGGTCTTTTTCGTTGCCGTTCACAATCGCGACAGGTCCATGTTCGGTGTCGATCCTATGGCAGGATCGGTTTTGCGGGCAGGAAGCCGGTGGCATAGACGTCCTGCGGCTTAGGCGCCTTTTCCTTGGCGAAGCCGCCGTTTTCCGCCATCCAGTCCACCGAAGTCTTCATGCGGGCGGGCGTAAACGAACCGAGCCCGTTCTTCCTGACGTCGGGCGTCACGGTCAGGTCTTCCACGATCTTAAGCTCTTCGACCGTAATGTCGTTCTTCAGCGCCTTGGCGTATTTCTGGATGATCTCCGCGGCTTCCTCCTTGTGCTGGAATGCATACTGATAGCCGCGCAATGTCGCCTTGACGAAGCCCTTCACGATTTCCGGATGTTCCTTGAGGTAGGACTCCTTTGCGCCGATCCCGTTCGAATAGAGATCGAGACCGTGGTCGGCAAACAGAAAAGTGACTACTTTCTTATCCTTGACCGCCCGCTCCATTGCCGGCTTCGTGATAATGAAGAAATCGATCGCAGGGATCTGGCCCGTCGCTAGCATCGCAATGCGAGCCGACGGCTCGATGCTTTCCATCTGCAATTTGCTGGGATCGAGTCCTTCCTTGCGCATCATCGCCTTGGCGATGTTGGTGATGTAGCTGCCCGCATTGGAGCCAACCTTGAGCCCTTCGAAATCCTTGAGCTTCGTTACGTTGGCGCCCGGATCGAGAGAAAAAAAGCAGAATGGCGCCTTCTGGTAAATTACCGCGACAGCCTTGACGGTCGAGCCTTCGGCTCGCGCGACCACCAGGCTCGCGATGTCGGTGAAGCCTATCTGCGCAATACCGGACTCGACGTTCTGGATGCCCTGCGCCGTACCTTTGGCCGGAACGATATTCACGTTTAGGCCTTCTTCCTTGTAGTAACCCTTGTCGATCGCGACGTAGAACGGCGCATGACGGCCGAGCGTGATGAAGTCGAGCGAGAAGGTGATGTCAGTCAGTTTCTTCTCTTGTGCTTGTGTTTGCCCTGTTCCACCAATCACTCCACCAAGCAAGAGCCAAGCGGAGCAAATGGTCGTCGCCGCTGCTTTGTACATGTCCGTCTCCTGTTCGATTTTCCTTTGCCGCCAATAAGCGATTTTTATTCCGTCTTCAGTGCGTCTTCCGTTCGCCCTCAGGGATGATACGCTGCTCAATCACCGCACCGGTAAGGTTTTTCGAGGCGTCAGAAATCAGATAGAGCAAAGTCGGCACGACTCCTTCCGCATCTCCGATCCCGATTGAGGAGCGATAATATTCTCGTTCCGCGTGGGTGCTTACGTCCATAAAAATCGGCGTCGCCCGCAACCCGGGCGAGAGCACGTTCGCCCGCACGTTGTAGTCTTTAAGCTCTTGCGCGACCGACTTGATCATACCGATCAACGCCGCCTTGCTGGCAGCATAAGCGCTGGCGCCAGGCCACCCGGTTGTCGCAAGACCCGAGGTGAACGCAACGATTGCACCCGCTTTCTGCGCCTTCATCATTGGGACAATCGCGCTTAAACAATGGAAAACACCGGTGAGATTGACGTCAATTACTTCTCGCCATTGGGCGGACGTCATAGCGTCGATTTCGGAGCGAATTTGGATGGCCGCGCCCAGCACTGCGGCATCGAGACGCGGGTACTTCGTGCGCACCGCCGCGATCATTTCGGCAACGGCTGGCCCGTCTGAAACGTCAACTTGCCTCAGTTCAATGAGGCCGCCGGCGGCCGGATCCAGGTTTTCGAGCAGCGCACCGTGCTTGCGGTCGACCGCGATCACCACGGCGCCCGCCTGCGCGCAGTGCCTGGCCAACGCCGCGCCGATACCACTGCCGGCACCGGTGATCAGAACCACCGCCTTGTCGAAGCGATAAGAGACCGAAATCGTCACGCTGACACCGCCTCTCGGTTGGGCGCGGAAATCGCCGTGCGATAGGCGGTCTGGGCTGCATCCGGCACCATCGGCGCAATAGCGGCAATATGGTCGTCCGGCCGAACGAGAACCATGGTGTCCGTCGTGCAGCCATAGCGTTGTGTCGCCTTGTTGCCGGGATCGAGCAAAGCGCGATTGCGGATGGCGGAATCACGCGGCGCATCCCAGCGCGACACCACATAGTGCTTGAGCCGCGGCATATCGTTTTCAGGAATTGGCGGTTGTCGCCGCGTATCGGTGAAGTAAAGCGCGACGAAACAACGGCCGAATAGGTCGTGCAGTCGCAGCGGGTGTCCCTGGCTGTCGTGCACGACGCCGTCCGGCGCGCGATCGCCGACCAGGACCGGCGGCGGTTCGGCATAGGGCTTCACCATCGACCAGTCACCACTGGCGTTGAGGCCGAGCCGCACACCGAGTAGTGAACGGGTATAGGCGTTGCCCCAGGCATGGCCCGACATTGCTTTCACGTCGGCAGCGCGGCTCGCCATATAGGCGCGAGCGCCCTCCGCCATTTCGCCAGAGCCATGTTCGGCCACCGGCTTCTGCTCGCTTTCATAGGCGCTAAGCAGATTGCCCTTGCCCCAGCCGCGAAGGATCCATGCGATACGCCAGGCCAAGCTGTTAGCGTCAAGAATGCCGGTATTGAGCCCCAGTGCCCACATCGGCGTAATAAGGTGCGCGGCGTCGCCAAGCAATACGACGCGCCCATGATGCCATTTGGTCGCGACGCGGTGATAAATCTTGAACAAGTTGGTGCCGACGACTTCGACGTTTTTTACCTCGCCAATAAAATGCGTCGCCTTCTCGCGTAATTCCTCAAGGGTGTATTCGCGCTGGCCTTCGAATACCGGGTAAAGGAAGCGCCAGAATTCCGGTTGGCGCACCAGGATCATCCATTCCTTCGCGTCACTAAAATAGGCGAGATAAGGGAAGTTGCGGGGGTTCTCGACGTCGAGATCGACCTTAAGGTCGACCAAAGCGAACCGTTCCGGAAGAGAGCGACCCTCGACCGACACGCCGAGCTGGTCGCGGACGGTGCTGCGCCCGCCATCGCAGGCAAGCAGGTAGCTGGCATCAAATTGCTTCCTGCCGTCCGGCGTATCGATCGTGAGCGTGACGTAATCGGTGTGCTGCTTGAACGACGTCAGTCGATGATGATGACGAATTTTAACGCCGTTCGGCAAGCAGTCGCGCAACGCCGGTTCCATATCATGCTGAGGTAGATTGATAACAAATGGAAAACGCGTCTCGTCCCTGAGAAGATGCAACTTGACGGCGTCGCGGTGGCGGTTGGTCGCGCGCTCGATGTCGCCGATCTCGTCGACCCTCATCGCCTTGCTGAGAATGTTGCTGGCGGCTCCGAAGCGTTGCCAGACTTCCAAAGTGCGCGTGAGAGTTGTGCCGGCTTTCGTTTCGGTCGAAAGGCCAGGATTGGCTTCAAATATGGCGAACGGAATTTCGTGATACGCCAGCGCGAGCGCTGCCGTCAGACCGACTGGGCCCGCGCCGACGATCGCGACGGGGTATTTGCTGGTCAGAGGAATTGTGCCGCTGCCCATTACACGCCACGCCCTCTCAAACACCCACGACACAGTCATGGTGTGCCCCGAGACCCGCCAAATTGCGCCGCGCCCACGTCGCCGCGTGAAGGGCCGATCGTCCACATTTTACCGACGCAAAATCATCGCACCCCGGATTTCCAAGTGTCAATATATTTTCGAAAATCTCGACCATTTCCGGAATTCTCATGCTATACGTTGCGGCGTAGTGGTCAGTTTGTATGGCAGACAAGCGTGGTCGGGCGGCAAATCTCATTACAGGCCAAGGACGGACACGAGCTCGGCGCGTACGAGGCGCTGCCCGCCGGCAAGCCGCGCGGCGGACTTGTGATGCTGCAGGAAATTTTCGGCGTCACCGGGCATATTCGTGATGTCTGCGAGGGCTTTGCCGCGCAGGGCTATCACACGGTTGCGCCGGCATTGTTCGACCGAGCCAGGCGCGGTACCGAACTCGGCTATTCGAAAGACGATGCCGTGATCGGCCGTGATTTGCGCGGCAGGATTCCGTGGGATCAAGTGTTTAGCGATGTCGCTGCGGCCCAGCGGCGGGTCCGCGCGTCAGGTAAGGTGGCGACGCTTGGCTATTGCTGGGGCGGCACAGTGTCGTGGCGCAGCGCCACACAACTTCATGGCATTGCTTGCGCCGTGTGCTACTACGCGACGCAAGTCGTCCCTTACGTCGCCGAGAAGCCACGCTGTCCGGTCTTAATGCATTTCGGCGAGCGGGACTCGATCGCGCTGATCGAACATGCCGAGGCTCTCCGCGCCGCGCAGGGTGCGCAGGTCGAGATCCACATCTATCCCGCAAGTCACGGATTCAACTGCGATGAGACCGAAAATTTCGATTCGGCGAGCGCTGAGCTGGCATTGCGTCGCTCGCTCGAATTTCTCGACGCTTACCTCAGTTGACGGACATGAGAAAGTACAGCAAGGCGGTGTCGGGATGACCTCCGTTCAGCAGCGCGACGAAGCGGTTGATGCGACCATCAATGCGGCGGCGTTCCGAATGTTGCGTGCGGATATCGTCGCGTGCCGATTGGCTCCCAATGAGCGGTTACGTGTCGAGGCCTTGCGTGAGCGCTACGGCGTTGGTGGCAGTCCGATCCGTGAGGCGCTGATGCGTCTTGAGGCAGAGGGGCTGGTGACGCTCGAGCAGAACAAGGGCTTCCGTGTCTCGCCTGTATCGAAGGAACATCTGATTGATCTAATGAATACCCGCGTCGAAATTGAATGCATCGCGTTGCGCTGGGCAATTGAAAGAGGCAGTGTCGCGTGGGAGGCAGATCTCGTAGCGGCCTTCCATCGCCTCGCGCATCTGAAAAAGGCCGAACGCAGCACGGGCGTCGATGTGAATTCCGCTTGGGTCAAGGAACATCGTAGCTTCCACGCCGCGCTCGTCGCCGGCTGCGGTTCGTCTCGCCTGATGGCGATTTGGGACAATCTGTTCGCGCAGGCTGAGCGCTATTTCGCGCTCTCGATCGTTTCCAAGGTTTCGGCCCGTAACGACAAGGGCGAGCACGAGCAGATCATGCGCGCAGCGCTCGCGCGCAATGCTCCCCGGGCAACCCAGTTGCTGACCGACCATATCGACCGCACTACAGAGCGGGTCTCGAAATTTCTGAGCAGCTCAGCGCGTAATCTCAAACTTCGGACCAGCCACGGTAAAGACGTGTAATGTCTGGGAATATTAGCGTAGCGGCAAACGAACTAAGTGCGTTGGTCGAGCGGCTTTTTGTTGCCGCCGGCATTCCGCCGACTAGTGCCCGGACCGTCGCCGAAGCCCTCGTCGACGCTGATCTGGAGGGCCAGTCGTCGCACGGCGTCGCGCTGGTCGACATGTATCTTGATCGCATTCGTCAGGGTTCGGTGTCGACAACGGCGCGTGCAACCACGGTGTCCGATAACGGGGCTGCGCTGGTGCTCGATGCGCACCATTCCCTCGGTCACGTTAGCGGTGATCAGGGAATGCGGCTTGCTGTCGAGCGCGCGCAGAAATATGGCGTCGGCATAACGGCCGTTCGCCACGGCTTTCATTTCGGTACGGCACGCCGTTTTGCGCTTCAGGCTGCCCGGGCCAATTGCGTCGGGATTGCAATGTGTAATACCCGCCCCCTGATGCCAGCGCCGGGCGGGGCAGAACGGCTCGTGGGTAATAATCCAATTGCGATTGCCGTGCCCTCGAATGGGCCGATCCCGATCGTCCTTGATATGGCGACCAGCGAAGCGGCCATGGGAAAGATCCGCATGGCGGAAAAGGCCGGTAAGCCAATCCCGAATAGTTGGGCCGTGAAATCCGACGGCAGCCCGACAACGAATGCAATCGAAGCCATTTCCGGAATGTTGCTGCCGGCCGCAGGCCCCAAGGGCTTCGCCCTGTCATTCCTCATCGATCTGATGTGTGGCCTATTGTCAGGCGGTGCAACCGGCGCCGCGGTAAAGCCTCTCTATGGCAATGCCGACGTTCCTTACGATTGTTCGCATCTTTTCATCGCCATCGATGTTGGCCATTTCGGCGATCCGACCAGTTTTTGCAAACTTGCCTCGGGCGCCGCCGAACACCTTCGCAACAGTAGGCCCGCGCCAGGCGTCGAACGTATCTATGCGCCTGGTGAACCCGAATGGCGTAACCGGCAAGCCGCGGGCGGAAAGATCAATCTGGCCCCCGCCGTTGCCGAGATGCTGGTTCGGCTCGCCAAGGAATTGGGCGTTTCGTCGTCGCCGCTCGAACAACAAGGAAAGGAAGCTGGCTATGCCAAAGCGTGAAGTCACGACCGATCGGATCAGGAAGCCTTCGGGCGTCTTTTCCCAAGCCACGGTGATCGAGGCGAAGGGCCGCATCGTATTCATCTCTGGGATGACCGCGCGCAGACCTGACGGGACGATCGCCGGCATCGGCGACATCACGGAGCAGACCAAACAGGTCCTGGAAAACATAAAATCGGCGGTTGAGGCGGCGGGCGGTACTATGGACGATATTTGCCGCGTCGACGTCTATGTCCGCAATATGGAGCACTTCAAGGAAATTCACGCGGTGCGTAGCCAATATTTCAAGGCGCCATTGCCGGCATCCACGATGGTCGAAATCTGCAAGATGACGTCGCCGGACTATCTGATCGAAATCAACGCCATCGCGGTGTTGCCGCAATAGGTGCGCCATGAGTGACAAGGCCGGCCTCAAGGCAGCAGCCGAAAAAGGTATCAAGCTCGGCGAAGTTGGGCAGCGGATCGTGCTCGAAAACGAACACGTGCGCATCTGGGAAATCAATCTTGAACCCGGCAAGGTTCATGATTTTCATCTGCACTATCACCCCTACGTCATCATTTCGCTGGGCGGGGGAAGCAATGAGATTGAGACGATATTCGGTGAAAAGCGCATGACAAACGAACCTGCCGGTTCAACCGTGTTCATGAATGAGATGCGTCCGGTCCACAAGCTGACCAACAAAGACACGGTGCGCTATTTGTCACGGCTGATTGAGCTCAAGCATACGCGATGGACGGTGGAGTGATGTCTCGTCTCGGTGGATGGGACGTTCATACCCACATCGTGCCGGCGGCTGTGGTCGAGGCAGGTGAACGCGGCGCTTTCGGCATGCGGCGTTCGTCCGGAACGCTTACGATCTGCGCGCATGGTGTACCGTTGCATCCATTGTCCGATGTCAACAAACTCGCCGACCGAGTTAAGAGCGATGACCTCGATGGAGCCATCGTGTCAGTGCCACCCCCGCTGTTCCGCCCTGACCTCAATGCCAAGGACTGCCGTGACTATGCCCAGCTTGTGAATGAGGGGCTCTACGAAGCTTGCTGCCATGACCCCACGCTGAGGCCGCTGGCCTATCTACCGGTCGAGGCGCCTGAGGCTGCGGCTTCTCTCGCCGGAGAGCTCGATGCGCGTTGGGCCGGGGTGGTGATGGGTACCGATACCGGCGACATTTCTTATGCCTCGGCGGAGCTCGATCAGCTGTGGCAGATCCTGAGCGAAAAGAAACTTCCGCTGTTCATTCATCCGGGCTCGACACCAGACAAGAGGCTCGACCCTTATTATCTTACAAACCTGCTCGGCAACCCGGTTGAAACGACGATTGCGGCATCGAATCTCATTTTTGCCGGCGTAATGCACCGTTTTCCGAATCTAAACGTAATCCTGGCGCATGGTGGGGGCTGCGTCGCCGCATTGTGCGGGCGCTGGCAGCGCGGCGCGACAACGAACCGCCCCGGCATTCCGAAGCTGACGCTTGAGCCAACGGATGCGGTACGGTCCTTTTATGTCGATAGCATCGTTCATTCCCCGGTTTTTCTCGATGCTGTCATCAAGATTATCGGCGATGACCGAATCCTGCTTGGTAGTGACTGGCCGTTTCCGCTCGGTACGCCCAATGCCGACCACGATCTCGGCCATCTCGATGAGCCGTTGCGACGGCGTATACGTAAATCCAACGCCGAACAGGCGTTCGGCAACCGATTGAAATAGTCAGGAAATGTCATGACAAAGCTCACCGACAACATGCCCAAGCTCGATGAAATCCTGGTCAAATCCGACATGATGCCGTGGCGCGAGAAGTCGCTCAAAGGCATCAGCGAGAAGATGCTCTGGCGCAATGAGGAGACCGGCGCCTCGATCGCACTGATCAAATTCGACAAAGGCGCGGGCATTCCGCAGCCGCACTATCACGCGTCGAACCAGTTCATGTTCTGCTTGTCGGGCCGCTATGAATATACATCGACCGGTGTTGTGCTGACGGCCGGGTCATTTTACTGCAATCCAAAGGGCAACGTGCACGGGCCGGCGGTGGCCCATGAGGAGACGGTGGTGGTCGAAGTCTATGACGGTCCGCACTACCCGGAAAAACCGTCATGGTACACCGATGAACGCGACGCGCGCTAAACTCCGACGATGAGTGAAGCGCAACTCCGGAAAATTGCTCGGGATGCTTACGCATGGATAGGCGCAGGTGGTGACTCCAATGCCGGCGCGGTTGAAACGCCGGACGGGTTGGTCATTATCGACGCCCAGCAGAACCGTGCGTTGGGCGAGGCGTTCCGTGACGCGCTGAAGGCCTCGATCAATTCGCCGGTTCGTGCAGTCATCAATACGCATTTCCACCTCGATCACGTTGCCGGCAATGTGGCCTTTGCCGGTGCGCCGATCGTCGCGCATGACACGACACGACAATTGCTTGAAAGCGAACTGGGCTCGATGCGGCCACAAGGTGTCGAAACCAGCGACACGATGGCCAAGATCCGCATGTTTTTCGGGAGTAACTTCGAGGAGTTGGTGCCGGAAGGTGAGCGGCAATGGTTCGTCGACCGCGTCGGCGGATCACGGCCACTGACAATTCTCGGCCCCACCGAGACTTTCTCGTCGCGCCTCGAATTCAAGCTTCCGTCCGAAACGCTGCGTCTCGAATATTGGGGACCCGCGCATTGCGACGGCGACCTGGTGGTCTATCTCGAAAAAGGGGGCGTGATTTTCATGGGTGACCTGTTCTTCAACGGGCGCTTTCCCTGGTTCGGTGATTGCGACCTCAACGGCTGGATCGCCGCCCTCGACCGCACCCTGAAAATGGCCATCAAAACCGTGATACCCGGCCATGGTGCGCCTGCCACGCTGAAAGAGCTCGCGCAGTTCCGTAACCTCCTTGTGGCGGTGCGCGATGCCGCCGATCGTGCGATCAAGTCCGGCTGGTCGGAAAACGCTGCCGCGCGCGACGTTGTGCTCGCCGACTACGCGGCAATGCAGCGCTACAAGGAGTGGATGCCGTTCAATATCCGCGCGGCGTATCGTTACCTGCGCGGCTGACCGCTGTCGACAATCGGTGGCCAGCCGATTGGGTTGGCTTGCTGTATCAGCTTCATCACGCTAAAGATCTTTGGCTCATCGAAACGCGGACCAATAACCTGCAGACCAGCTGGCAAACCGTCGCCGGTGAGGCCGGCCGGAACACTACCGGCAGGCAGGCTGAGTAAGGTGATGAGAAAACATGGCGCTATCCAGTCGATGTAATCGTCGAACGCCTTGCCGTTGATCTCGTTCGGGAAGTTTATCTCAACTGGGTAGGGCCTCACCGGCGCGGCCGGCGTCAATAGCAAGTCATAGCGTTCGAATAATTCGCGGGCTTTCTGGAATAGCGCGAAGCGTGTCCGCTCGGCTTCTGCAATGTCCGTTGTTGTCAGCGTTAGGCCGGATTTGACATTGCCCTGCAGGTTCGGGCCGAACTCGTCGAGCCGCGGCAGATTATGCAGTTGCTGGCCGACCATCCAGACACCGCGCAAGGTCTTGTAGGGTTCGCGGCCAGGCGAAAGGTCAAATTCGATCTCATCGACGGTTGCGCCTTGAGCGCGCAACGTCGTGGCGGCCCTTCGGCAAATTGCCTCGACTTCGACATCGACCCCGATGCCGGCGATATCCGGCGCGTAGGCAATGCGCAGCCCCTTTGCGTCACGTGCCTTGGCGACGATCTCCTGCGCACTGTTCCAAGGCGGGGAAACCGAGATCGGCGACACTCGGCTGAAGCCGATCATGGCGTCGAGCATCATCGCAGCATCCTCGACGGTGCGGGCGAGGGGGCCATGCACTTGACCGGGGTCCCAACCAAGCGGCATCGGATAGTTTGGCGTCAGTCCGGGCGTCGGCCGGATACCGACGATGCCGCAGAACGCTGCTGGAATGCGGATTGAGCACCCGAAATCGGTACCCTGCGCGATTGGCAGCATCCCGCTCGCAACGGCGCACGCCGAACCGCCCGACGACCCGGCCGGACTGCGCGCAGGGTTCCACGGATTGCGTGTCGCGCCAAACAACGGATTAACGGTGTTGGCGCCGGCGGCGAATTCCGGTGTGTTGGTCTTGGCGAGCACGATCGCACCAGCCGATTTCAACCGGCGCACTGCTTCCGCATCTTCGGCCGGCACATTATCGGCATAAAGTGGCGAGCCATATGTGGTGCGGATACCAGCGGTCGCTGTGACGTCTTTGACGCCGATCGGCAGGCCATGCAAGGCGCCAACCTTGTCGCCGCGCATCACAGCTTGTTCTGCGGCACGCGCGCCGTCGCGCGCGCTGTCGGCGGCAAGCGTTACGATGGCGTTGAGCTTCGGGTTGAATCGCTCAATCGCACCGAGTTGCGCATCGAGCAGCTCGACCGGGCTGATCTTTCGCCCGCGGATCAGCGCGGCAAGTTCATGCGCCGGCTTTCGCCAAAGATCATCAGCCATTGCGAGTCCCCGAACGCTATTCGCCGACGTCGACAATCGCGATAACGGGGCCGCCACCTTGCGGCCCTTGGTGCATTGCGTCGACCGAGACGAAAACGGCAGGATCGCCGATCGCGGTCGCTGCGACACCGCCGACCGCGGCTTTGGAATGGCGGTGATGATGGACGTCGGAATCGTCGAGCATGATTTGCCGACGTCCACGCAGCGCGCCCGTCCGGTCTGCCTCACACTTAATGAAGACGTTGACGAGCTTGCCGTCGAGATCAGTCGATCGCGCGCGCTCGGGCAGCATCAGCCCCGCGTCGCGGATCGCCTCGTAGATGCCATCAATGTCGAGCGCGTCTTTCATGACCGAATGCCCGATGCGGAAGCGGCCGCCGGCGCCGGGCTTGTTCCCTAACAGGACGATTTGTGCCTGTGTCAACTCGACCCCGGATGAGCACGAAGCAACCGACGAATACAGGTCGAGGTTGCGGCAGATTTGCTCTGCCGTCGGCATTTTCGTTTCACCGAGTGCGACCGCAATGCCAAGCGCGGTGGTGCCGTTCGACACACCCATCGAGTCATGAACCTCGCAGGCCGTATGCTTGCCGCGCGATTCAGCATCGCGCACCGAACTCGATGGTGAGCAGCGGCGTCTTGGTCTGCACGTAGTGGACATCCTTCGGATCATCGATACCGGCGTCACGCATGGCGTCTTTGACGGCGGCAGCAACCTTCTCGACCATCGCTGGCCGGCCGATGTCTTCCGGAAGCAGTTCAGCGCTCAGTGCGGTGCCTATCGTCAGCCGTGCTTTCGAAGCCGGGCCGGTCTTGCTGTTGCGTGCGAAGATGGTCGCGTGCGGGGTGATGACGCCGTCGCAGCCGCCAGACCACACCATCGGTATCCGATGGATTGCATTTTCGTCCCGTTTG
Source organism: uncultured Alphaproteobacteria bacterium (assembly GCA_963820805.1). Taxonomy (GTDB): domain Bacteria; phylum Pseudomonadota; class Alphaproteobacteria; order Rhizobiales; family Xanthobacteraceae; genus Pseudolabrys. Next base: position 202,459 of record CAWGBH010000008.1, on the reverse strand, counting down.
CCATGCTCGAGTAAGACGCGTCGGAAAGCCTGGTCTGCAAGGATGCGGGTGAAGTCGTTTACCCCGCCGTTTCCCTCTGTTTTACCAATAACACCAATGACTTCGTCGGCAGTGAACCGCCCACTTGAAATGCCTTTTTCGAGGCCGGAAGCGTCAGAAACCGACTTCAATTCTACCTTGAGAACTTCGATGGCCATGAACTGCCCGATCCTGAGTTGGCGCGCGGCATGGGGTCAAGCATTGCGCCCCGACCAGATGCCACACAATTCTTCGATGGTGGAAACTTCGCCGAAGAAGCGATCGATATTGCGCACGGTCATATCGTGCTCTTCGGTTGAGTAGGCGGCGGTGCCATCGCGCACAAGCACGATATAGTAGTCGTTGATAAACCCTTCGCGCACGGTCGATTCGACGCAGACATTGGTCGAGACGCCGGTTACCACGATGGTTCGCACGCCTTTTGCGCGCAAGATGGTGTCGAGGTCAGTCTTGTTGAACGCGTTGTAGCGATGTTTGGTCACGACGATGTCGCCCGGTCCCGGGCGCACGTCGCCGTAAAAGTCGCCCTCCCACGAGCCGTCGCGACAGACCGGTGTTTGCGTGTAGCCGCCGCCCTGCTTACGCGCGGCCTGCTCGAGCCATACGTCCGAAAGATAGCGATTGTCCTCGGTGGTGTAGACGCTCCGTACAAAAACGACGAGCGCGCTGGCAGCGCGTGCGCTTTCGATCAGTGTTGGTAATTGCTTCGCCATATCCTGAACCGCTGAAACGTCCCGGCCACCTTTGTCGACCAGCCCCCCGTGGGCGCAGAAGTCGTTCTGCATATCCACTACGATGAGCGCGGCATGACGTGGATCAACTTTTTCACGCAACGAACCGAGCGGGGTGACGTGGACAAGCTTCGCAGCTGCGGCGAGGTTATCTTGATAGGAATTACCCATAGTCGGCCTCATCGCTGGTTTGCGAAACTGGATATGGCATGGGTGCATAGGGGTCGATATAACCGGTCGACCGTCGCCATGTAGAGGTAGGTAATATGAGCAATCGTTTTGCACCGTTCGTTGTTGCCCTCGAAGAGCATTACTGGGATCGCGATTTGGTGGCGCATTTTCCTGGCCGCGAAGGCAAACGCCTCTCGCAGGTTGAGGAGCGTCTGCAGGACATTGCCAATCTGCGCATCAAGGAGATGGATGAGGCCGGAATCGATGTACAGGTGCTCTCCCACGGCGCGCCGGGTACTCAAAAGATGCATCCTGAGCCCGCTGTACGTATGTCGCGCCAAACAAATGATCGCCTTGCGGAAATCGTGAAATCTAATCCGAAGCGCTTTGCTGCGTTTGGTATTCTGCCGACACCCGATCCGAATGCCGCTGCCGATGAGCTTGAGCGGACCATCACAAAGCTCGGCTTCAAAGGCGCGATGATACATGGGCTCACCAACGGCCTTTTTATCGACGACAAGCGGTTCTGGCCGATCTTCGAGCGCGCCGTTGCGCTCGATGTTCCGATCTATCTCCACCCGTCGTTTCCCCATCCCGCCGTCATCGAGGCGTACTACAAAGACTATCTGTCCAAGTTCCCTGAATTGGTGGGGCCAGCGCTCGGCTTCACCGTGGAAGCGGCGACGCAAGGAGTGCGCATGGTGCTCAGCGGTCTCTTCGAGGCCTATCCCAAACTCAAGGTGATCCTTGGCCATCTGGGTGAGGGTCTGCCGTTCCTGTTGGGGCGAATCGATGAGACTTTGTCGCGGCCCGGGCAATCCTGGCGGCTCGTTTCGCGAGCGCTTCTGCGAGCACTTTTATCTCACCACCAGCGGCAATTTCTCTACCAACGCTTTGGTCTGTAGCATGATGGAAATGGGTGTCGATCGCATTATGTTCTCGGTCGATTGGCCATTCGCGTCGAACAAGACGGGTACCGACTGGCTCGAAGCCGCGCCGATTTCGCGTGACGATAAGATGAAGATATTCGGCGGAATGCGCGGCGTCTGCTGCAACTCGTAACGCATCGGTGGTTTCGGGTAAACACACGCGCCGTACCCCGTCACGCCTGCGCGCTTCTGAACCATTCGAATTGTGTTGCCGGCGCCGGCTTACGCGGCAGATAGCGGCCGTTGGCCTTGCCGACAATCTTCCCGTCGCGGGCGATGATTTGTCCGCCCTTGATCGTCGCGACCGGCCAACCTTTTAGCGTCTTGCCTTCGAACGGCGAGAAATCCGACATGCCTTGCAGGTCTTCAGCGCGCACGACCCTTTCCATGTCGAGATCGACGACGACGAGATCTGCATCGGAGCCGACCGCAATTGTACCCTTCTGCGGATAGATGCCGTAGACGCGAGCCGGTGAACGCGTCGCGCGTTCGACAAGCACTTCGAGCGGAATGCCGCGCATACGGCCGTAGTGCAACAATGCCGGGAGATGGGTGCCGAGCGCGGGCAATCCAGGCCGTGCGCCGTGCAAGCCCGCTTCGGGCTTCTTGGTCGCGCGCCCGCGCGACGTGTTGTCGGTGCCAACCGTGTTGATCGAGCCTTCGAGAAAACCTTGCCACAGCGCAGTCTGATGCTCTGGCGTGCGCACCGGTGGGACCATCTTCACCAGGAAGCCGTTGGGATCGAGACTGTTGATGCCGAGATATGGCGTCGTCGTCTCGACGGTGAAATGCATGCCGGCCCGGCGCGCGGCCCGCACCACTTCGAGGCCTTGATGGCTGGACAGGTGCACAACATAAAGATGGGCGCCAGCAATTTTCGCAAGATAGAGCGCAGTCTGGATCGCCAATGCCTCGGCGATCGCCGGGTGCGCATCCTCCCAGTCTTTCAGGGTACCTCCTGGCTTGCGCAGTTTAAGTTGGTTGCGGGCAGCGTCAATCAAAGCGCCGGTTTCGCAGTGGACGCAGGCAACCGCGTCCGGTCCGAGGGACGCGACCGTGCGGAAGCCGTGCAGCAGGACGTCGTCGGTGATCGACTTCACGATGCCAGGCATGCCGGACATATAAAACTTGAACGAGCGAATACCGAACTGTTCGGCGTAGCCGGGAATCTCCTCAATCTGCTTCTCGGTGAAAATCTGCGGGTGGAAGACGGAGTCGACGTAACTGCGCTCGTCCATCGCCTTGCGGAACGCGGGGAGGTGGTCAAAATAGAGAATCCTCCAGGCTACGCAAGAAGATTCCGACACTTGTAACGCCGCCCAGGATCGCCGCGCGAGTTTCGGTTTCGGCTTCGCTCTCGTAAGATTGTTCGTTGCCGATATGGATATGGGGGTCGAATATTCCCGGAAGTACGGTGCGCCCGGTGGCATCGTACGTTTCGGTGGCCGGTTCGCTCAGCCGGTCGCCAATCAGCGCGATCTTGCCATTTGCAATCCCGACGTCGGCTTTGATCTGCCCAACGCCAGGAATGACCAATGTGCCATTGCGGACAATGAGGTCGAGCGGTTTGCTGTCGCTGCCTTTCGCCATGGCTTATGCCCTTTCTGTATTAGCTCAGGAACTCGTTGGTAAACGTCTCGCCGACAGGTGGAGGGTCTTTGAGGCCCAGATATTTTACCATCAGGTCTTGCGTTGCCTGCATCTTGGCAGTGTCGATCGATCCAAGCGGACCCTTCGCATTGTCGGCGTTGATTAGCTTACGGATGATCGCGATCTCCTGCACAGCCGTCACCTCATCAAGCTGCGGTTGATGTTTCTTAAGCATTTGTACCGCTTCTTCCGGATGCGCGAGGGTATATTTCACGCCTTCCATAGTGGCCTGGACAAAATTGCGCGTGACTTCCGGTTTTTGCTTGATGAAGTCGTCCATGGCGCCGAGGCCGTTGGAATAGAAGTCCGCGCCGTAGTCGGAATAGACAAGCGTTCCGACTTTGTCGTTGTTTTGCGCAGCCTTCTGCAACACCGGAAGTGTAAAAAGGTAGGTGATCATTCCGTCGACGGAATGATTGAGCAAAACGGCATTCTTCGAATTCGGGTCAACCGACAGCCAGTTGATCTTGCTCTCGTCAATGCCATTCGCTTTTGCAAATGCCGGAAACATCAGCTTGGGTGAATCGCCGGGAGAAAACGCAATCTTCTTTCCCTCGAGGTCGTTCGGTTTCGAGATCCCCCTGTCCTCTATGAAGAAGACGGTGTGCGGCGATTTCTGGTACATGCACGCGAGTGCCCTGATCTTGGCACCTTCCTTGGCACGCACCGCCATCATCACACCGAGGTCCTGGAACACGAACTGTGCCTTGCCGGCGATCAGCGTGCGCAGGCCCTGCATTGTTCCGTTGCCTTGCGCAATCGTAACGTTGAGATTCTTGTTCGCATAAAAGCCTTTTTCCAAAGCGGTGTAGTATGGAGCATGGCGTCCGAACGCGATCCAGTCGAGCTGAAAAAAAATGTCTTCGGTGGCGGCGTGTACTGGCCCGATGCGCGCGCCGGCTGCTACAGCGAGACTGGCGCCCGCGGTATTCCGGAGAAATGCGCGTCGCGAAGTGAATTTCCGTCTGTCGTCCGTCATGACCAATCCTTCCACTTCAGCTCCCTCCACCCAGGGCTTCGAGTTGGCGGGCAGAGACATGCCAACGCACCACGATTTTCTCGGTTATTTCAATGACGAAATAGAAGATGATGCCAAGCAACGTCAGCATCAGAACGCAAGCGAACACCAGCCGTGTGTCGAGTTCGCCGTTGGCGACCAGCACCAAATACCCGAGGCCTTTTTCTGCGCTGACGAATTCCCCGACGATTGCGCCGACGACGGCAAGTGTGCTCGCGACCTTCAGGCCGCCGAAAATCGCAGGCAGCGCGTTCGGGAACTGCACATACCAGAACACCTGGAACGGATTGCCGCCCATTGAGCGCAACAGATAGATGGTTTCCGGCTGTGCCGAACGCAGGCCGACGACGGTGTCGATGACGACGGGAAAGAATGCAATGGCAAACGCGATCAGCACCTTCGACGACAATCCGGTACCGAGCCAGACAATGAAAATGGGCGCGACGGCGGCCTTGGGTACGATCTGGAACGCGACCAGGATCGGATAAAACGCGGTCTCGAGTGGGCGCGAATAAACGATCAGTGCGCCGAGCGGCAGGCCGACTGCGACGCTCAGTCCAAAGCCGAGCAGGAACTCTGTCGCCGTGATGGCACTCATCTGCATCAGCAATGGAAATTTGACCGCCGCCGTATGAAGAATCGAGCTGGGCGACGGGAGTATCAGCGGTGAAACCATGCCGGCGCGCGTAACTGCTTCCCACGCCGCAAACAGCACCAGCGTTACGATCGTCGGATAGAGATAGGTCGCGACGTGAGCCGTCCAGGGCAGCTTTTCGACAGGTGGGGTGGCGGTGTCCGTCGGCATCGCGTTCAATCCTCGTTCAGCAATCCGAAGGCTTGGAATTGCTCGCGGATCAAGGCGGCATAAGCGCCAAACTGCTTGCTCTCACGCACGGACAACCGGCGCGGGCGGGGCAGCTCAATATCGATTATGGTGGCGATGCGCCCGGGCCGGGGGCTCATGACTGCGACGCGGTCGGCGAGAAAGATCGCCTCCCAGATACTGTGAGTGATGAACAGCATGGTCTTGCGGTTTTCGAGCCAGATGCGCTGAAGGTCGAGGTTCATCTGCTCGCGCGTCAGCGCGTCGAGAGCGCCGAACGGCTCGTCCATTAACAAAAGTGACGGGTCGTGAATCAGACCACGGCACAGCGCGGCGCGCTGGCGCATTCCGCCCGATAATTCCCACGGATATGAGTTTTCGAAACCCGCGAGGCCGACTCGCGCTAGCAGTGCGCGGGCGGTGGTTTCGTGCTTGTTGCGCGGCAGACCGCGCACATCAATCTGCAGCAGGACATTATTTAGGACCGTGCGCCATTCAAGCAGGGCATCGCGCTGAAAGATGACACCGACGTCCGTAAAGGGTCTGCGGACTATATCCCCCTTGATAGCGATCTCGCCTGAAGAGACCGGTACAAGACCAGCGACCATCATCATCAGGGTGCTCTTGCCGCATCCGGACGGGCCAACGATCGAGACAAACTCCCCTTCGCGCAGATCGAGCGAAACATTGTCGACGGCCTTGAGGGCTCGGCCACGGTTTTTATAAATCTTGTCGACGTTTTTGATACGGACAAATTCTGCCGCCCGCGCCACCACGTCCTGCCTCGACACTAGGTGTGCGGCAGCGACTGTCACGACAGGAGCTCTTGTGTCAGAGTGGAGCGTGCAACTGCGCGACCGTTCCGGAATACGTGGCGCCTCGGCGGCTGAATACGCAGAGCTTCGTGCACCGAGGGGGCGCCGACCACCACCAGATTGGCGCGCATGCCCCGAGCGATGCCGTAATCCTGCAACCGTGCGCATTTTGCGGCGTTGACCGTCACCATGTCCATCACCTGCTCAAGCTCATGCGGCAACGTGAGTTGTGCGACATGCGCCATCATCGAGGCGCATTCGAGCGGATCGGGCTTGCCGAACGGATAATATGGATCGTTGACGTCGTCTTGCGAGGTGACGACATTGGCCCCGCGCGCCAGCAGCTCCTTAACCCGCGCACAGCCCCGGCGCTTGGGCTCGCGGTCGAGCCGGGCCGAGCAGACCAGATTGATATGCGCGTTGACCGAGATGGTGACACCGGCGGTCGCCACCAGGTCGACAATCTTTGCCGCATAGACGTCGTTGTATCCCGCCATCGCGCCGCAGTGGCTTGCGGCGACCCGGCCCTCGAAGCCATCACGCATGGTCTTGATCGCGAGATATTCGAGACTTCGTGAGTTGGCGTCGTCGGTGTCGTCGACCAGCATGTGGATATCGAGATCGTGCTTTTTCGCGAGTTTAAAGCAGATATCGATATGCTCGCGCGCATCGGCGTCGCTGTATTCGTACCAGGGCAGGCCGCCGACAATGTCGCAACCTTCCTTGATCGCCTCATCCATCAACTCGGCGGCGCCTGGGTCGCGCACAATACCTTCCTGCGGGAAGGCGACGATCTGGATTGTGGCGTAGTTATTCATTTTTTCGCGCGCCAGCAGCAGGCCGCGGGCCGCTTTGAGACCGCCGATCGTGCCGACGTCGCAGAACAGGCGGAAGAAAGTGGTGCCGTTCTTGACCCCGGTCTCGATCGTACGGACTGCGCGTGAGGCAACCTCAGCCGGATCGTAATTGCGCTTGTGGTCGTTGGTGATTTCTATCGCCTCCGGCAGCGTGCCGGAGACGTTCGGCCGCATAATCTCGCCAAGCAGGCACTTGTCGGCATGATAGTGCAGATTGAAAAAACCCGGCAGGACAAGGCTTCCCGCAGCGTCTATTTCCTCATGACCTTTGGCCGGAAGTTTTGGCCCGACGGCAGAGATTTTGTCGCCGTCCATGGCAATATCGACTGACTCCTTCTGGCCACGCACCCGAGCGTTGCGAATAACGACACTCATAAGCAATCAAACTCCAATGGCGGCCCGGCTTCTTGCCGGCCTGAGGTCATACGCGTTCAAGAATGTGGAGACCGCGCGTGCGGTCGATAAGATAGATCAGGCCTCGGTCGTCGAAGCACACGTCGTTGCTTTGGACGCGCGTAGCGCCGGATGGCACGTCCGGCATGAATGACGCAACTTCCTTGGGTGCGTGCGGGTTCGCGATGTCGACGATGCGTAGACCGTGCGCGAACCATGCAATCGGTATTTCAGTGCTGCGGATGTCCTCGCAGAACTGATGCAGACCGGTGTAGTCCTGCTTGGGCGACCCATCTTCTTCGGCCACCTGGAAACTGGCGAAGGGGATTGGCTTTGTTTCATCGGTGATGTCCACCAGCCACAAAAAGGCCGGTGACGTAGGCCCCGCGAGCCGAACCACGTCCTCATCCGCCACCAGCATCACTCGTCGCCCGCGCAGCGGGAATGGCACCGGCAGCGCAGTGTGCGTCGGCCACGGGAAGGGCGGGCTCCAATCGAGACCCGATACAAATTTCGGTTTGGTGATGTCGTCGATGTTGAGAATGACGAAACCGCCGTGCCAGTAACTTGTGTAGAGCCGATTGCCGACCCGCATCGGATGATGGCAGCGGTGCGCCGTGCCGTCCCAGCTCGGCTTTTCGCCACCGGCGGTCCATTGGCCCGGCATCCACCACCGGCCGACTTCCTCTGGCTTTGCCGGGTTTTGAAAGTCGATGATCGACACGACATTGCCGAGATAGCCGTCGAGCTCGGGCGAGCCGTAGACGTAGCGGCCGTCGAACGTAAAACGGTGCATGCCGCGCGAAGTCCAACTTGTGATCCGAGACGGCTTTGACGGCTTGCTGATGTCGTAGACTTCGAGCCCGCCCTTGAAATCGGGGTCGACGCGGCCGATCGGAAACACTTCGCGATTGACCAGCATAACGCCGTTGTCGACGCGCACTTTGTGCGACAGCGTACCGTCTGGCACCTTGATTTGCGCAAGCTCGCGCGGCTTTGCGGGATCGGAGACGTCGATGATGCTGGTGCCGTTCGGCGGCTTGACGTGTCCGACGTAGGCGACGTTGTCGCGAACGACCACTTGCCCGCCGCCCGCGCAGTCGAAGTAGCCAACCACTTTCAGCCCTTTTGCAGTTGCCATCGGGTGCACTCCATTCCACGCGTCCACGCACCGCCGATTGCGACCCGAGTCCGCTCCTTCCGCAATCAAAACGCTACAATGACGATTGTATGTAGGTCAATCGAAACGCGATGCCAAAAGCGCCGAAGCAAATTTTTCTGAAGCATTTTCTTAGCCCATTCATGCTATTTTCTCTTGCTCGCGTTTGTTTCGAGTAATACAAAAAATCATACAAGAAGTTCATTTGGTCTTGTGTATCGAATGGCGAACGGGTCAAAGCAACCGCGACGACGGGCAATCGCACCGAGCGATGTTTCGATTGCGCTATCGAAAGGCAATGGTCGCCCGCTTTTCATTCAGCTGCATGAGCAGATCGTCGACCGCATCGCCGCAGGTGAATTGACGCCCGGTATGCGGCTCCCGCCGGTACGGCGGCTTGCCAAACAGCTCGGCATAAATCAGATGACGGTCGCCAAAGCGTACAAGGATCTCGCTGAGGCCGGGTTCGTTGAAGGCCGCGCTGGAGGAGGAACGCATGTTCGAGCGCCGAATGGAAAAAGCTCACGCCGCAAACGTGGACCGGAATCGGCCGCACCTGGGCCGTTGCTGAGCGAGCGTTTGTATGAGCTATCGCACGCTCCGGGCGTCATTGGGTTCACCAGCAATTATCCGGCCCCGGATGCCGACTGCGCGAGGGAATTTGAAATCTGTTTGCAATCGGTGATTGCGGATGGTCTCGCGCCATATTTCAGCTACGACCCGCCAAACGGCCGGGTCGGCTTGCGTCGTTGCATTGCAGATTATCTCGGCGAGCAAGGTGTTGTAACGCCACCGGAAGATGTGATTGTGACTTCGGGCGCACAACAGGCGATTGAGCTTGTCATCCGTCTTTTGGTGCCCCACGGGGCGTCGGTGATTATAGAGCGTCCCGCGTACTATGGCGTCATCAACGCACTGCGGACAGTTGGAGCGCGTATCCTCGAGGTCCAACTCGAGTCGGATGGCATGGATATCGAAAAACTCGAGGCGCAATTGTCGCGCCATAGGCCTCGCCTGATCTATACCAATCCAACCTTTCAAAATCCGACCGGGGTGACTACCAGCATCGAAAAGCGACAAAGCATTCTTGCGCTCGCGCGCAAATATGGCGTGGCGATAATGGAGGACGACCATAGTTCCGAGGTGCGTTTCTTCGGCTCTTCGATCCCTTCCATACGGGCGTTGGCGGAGCCGGACGACAACGTTTTTTACGTGCGCGGATTTGGAAAAGTATATTTGCCGGGCACGCGCCTCGGTTATGTCGTCGCCCCGGCGCATGCTCGCCGGTCTCTGCTCGCACTCAAGGCGCACAGTGATCTGCATACAAACAGCATCATGCAAGAGGCGATGGCGCGATTCCTGAGCCGCCGTAACTATCCCAAAATTCTTGAGCGCATGAAGAAGGCATACGCTGCCAAGCAGCGCCAGCTTGTTCGCAGCCTGTCGGCCGGTATGCCGCCGGGCACCCTGATTGAACATCCTGAAGGCGGCCTCAGCCTGTGGGTGACGCTGCCGGAAGGGGCCGAAGTGTCCGAACTTTACTATCGCGCCGTACGTCGCGGTGTCGCCTTTGTTGCAGGCGAGGTCTTTTATGCGTCCCATGTCAATCCACGCACGTTACGCGTGAGTTTCGGCCTGTTGGACAAGGATGTACTCGAGGAGGGCGTCGCCAGGTTGTGCTCCGTGGCGAAAGACTTGATGCGGCCGCGTAGCGTACCCAGCGCAATCTTCACCTAGGTGAATTGTGCCCGCAGCAGTTGAAGTTACCGGTGGCGATTACGAGCACACGCTTGCCCTTGCTGGAATTGGAACAATATCGACATCCACTACACAATCGCTCCGCTCCGCGACGTCTTCGTAAAAATGCTTAACGAGCGTTGCTATGAGGTGTGCGAATTTTCGTTGTCCAACTATCTCATGCTCAGAGACCGTGGCGCCGATTGGCTCCAAGCAATCCCGGTATTTCCTTATCGCGCCTTTCGCCACGCGACGCTTTATGTACGCAAGGATAGTCCGTTGCGGGAGCCGGCTGATCTGCGGGGCAAGCGCATCGGTGTTCCGGATTTTTCGATGACCGCCGCGGTCTGGACGAGAGGTATTCTGGCCGACCAATACGACGTTCTATGGCAGGAGCTGCACTGGGTCGTGAGCGGCCAGCAGCGGTTTGCGACCTTGCCTGGTGTAACGCTTCAAACGATCGATGGAGACCTCGAGACTGCGCTTATTGAAGGACATATCGATGCGCTGCTGACGCCCCAAACAACTGATGACCGCAAACCGTCGGGCGAATGTAGGTTTCGCACCCTGATTGCCGACGTACAGGCGGCGGAAGAAGCCTACCTGCACGCGTTTGGCATCTATCCAATCAATCACGTCGTCGTCATTCGTAGCGATGCATTGCAGCGCCTCCCCGAGCTGCCGCACGCTTTATTCGCGGCCTATGCGCAGGCGAAAGCACACGCATATGCGCGCCGGCTCGGTACGACGTTGCTGCCGTGGGGGGCGCGCCATTGGAAAAAGAGTTTTGACCAATTTGACGGCGACCCTCTGCCTTACGGATTGAACAAGATTAACTGCAAGGTAGTTGCCACACTCGGGAAATACCTTTTCGACCAGAAACTCATTGCGCGGGAACTGGACGTGCAGGCTCTTTTTCTGTCCGGCACTGAGAATCTCTAGGCCAAAAAGCAACGGCCGGACTTTCGCCCGGCGCGCCGCAATGGGAATTCCGTTCAGCAGGGCGGCGGTGGCGCATCAACTAGTTTGACGTTTATTGCCTTAAGGCCGTCCCCCCAAATAAGGTTCTTGAAGTCGATCTTGTCGTCGGTGGCCTTCTCGCTTTGCGCCCACCGGCTCAAGCTGCAAAAATCGTCATAATAGACCTTGTCGATAGCGAGCGGCCGCGTGTTGGTGTCCCACTGCTCCTTGGTAGCTTTCTCGCTCAGGCTTAGTTTGGCAGCGGCATAAGCCGCGACTGATTTAAAGTCTTTTTCGGCGACATCGCGGCCTTTCATCGTCGCGCGTAACCAACGTGTTGCGATATCTTTGCCTTCCGGTGTCGCGAGCCACTCCGGTCGCGCGCCTGCGACCAGGTAGCCTTGGATGTACCCGGTCGCGTCGCTCAAATAGTGAGCTTTGTCTGGACAGATTTCGAGTGTGCGTGAGCCGACCGGCTGCCAGATGAAGAATGCCGCGATTTCGCCGCCACACAGTGCTGCGGGGAGCACCTGGGTGTCGAGATTTTTCACCGTAACCGATTTCGGATCGACCTTGTTCTTGGTGAGATATTCGGAGACGAACCAAGAGCCGGTCGAGCCGACGCGAGTCGCGACTGTCTTGCCGACGAGATCTGATGGCTTCTTGATGTCTTTTCCGGCGACAACGACATAGCCCTTGGCGTCTCGCTCGATCACCGCGATGGTCCGGTAATTTTGCTTCGAGTTGAAATAGTATTGCACGCTCGGCAGGTCGCCGGTCATGACGATGTCGCCTTGGCCGGTTTGAAAGGCTTGAAAGGCCGTCGTACCCGACGGAAACAAGCGATAAGTAACGTCGAGGCCTTCGTCCTTGTAGAAGCCCTTCTCGAACGCCATCCAGATCGCGTCGTTGTTGACCGACGGCTGACCGAACAAGGTCATCTTCAGCGGGGTCTGTTGTGACTGCGCCACTGCCAGTGCCGAGCACTAGAACGCCGCCAGCTGCCGCAAGGCCTAGTACTATCGTGATGTTACGCATGGGGCTCTCTCACTTTCTATTTGTCAGGTTTGCGAAACGAAAGACATGTAACGGGCGAGCACTCTGTCGACGAAGAAACGAAAGATGCGATCGACGACGAAGCCGAGCACGCAGATCGTGAGCAAGGCAACGAAGATGCGATTGGTCTGCAGCAGCATCGACGATTTCTGCAGCAGATAGCCGATGCCGGAATTGGCGGCGAGGATTTCAGCCGGTATGATGCTCATGAAAGACGACGCCATTGCCACCCGCATGCCGGTCACGATGTAGGGCACCGCCGAGGGCACCACGACCAGCGCAAAGATCTGCAATTGGTTGGCGCCAAGACATTGCGCGGCGCGCTGCCGCGCGATCGGCGCACGCCAGACGCCGGCCGTGGTGTTGATCAGGACGATGAAGAATGTCCCCCAGAAGATGAGGAAGTATTTCGAGAGTTCGCCAATGCCGAACCAAATGACGGCAATCGGGATCATCGCGGTTGGCGACAGATAGCGCAGCAGCTCGATGATCGGATCGAGCAGACTCATGCAGCAGGCGGATGCGGCCGAGCAATACGCCAAGCACGATCCCGGCGAGCGACCCGGTGGTGAAACCCGACCAGGACCCGCATCATGCTGATGGCGACATCCGAGGCTATTTCGCCGCTCGCCAGCATCGGGTCGGCGGTGCGGAACACCTCGAGTGGCGGTGGAATGAGGAACGGGTTGAACAACACAGTCGAGAGGAATTGCCAGACGCAAACGGCGATCACCAGCGAGGCGAGTGTCAGCACCACGGTGCGCGAAAACCCGCTGGAAAGCGTGAATTTTCTGGACGTCCGGACCGGGGCGGCGGGTGTCGTTTCGTGGAGGTGAGCCATCGTCACACCGCCCGCGCCAGATCGGGCGCCAGCAACGCTTCGATCTCGTTGAACAATCTGCGCGACTTTGGGATCGGTAAGGTCACGCGGCCGCGGCAAATCGATGTCGATCAACTTGGTGATCACCGAGCGCGGACCAACACGACATCACGCCGATGCGGTCGGCAAGCGAAATCGCCTCGGCGATGTCATGCGTCACAAACACGATGGTCTTGCGGGTGCGTTGCCAGATGTCAAGCAGTACGACATGCATATGCCGCCGCGTCAGGGCATCAAGCGCGCCGAACGGCTCATCCATCAGCAGGACTTCGGGCTCGACCGCGAGCGCGCGCGCAATCTGCAGCCGCTGGCGCATGCCGCCCGACAGTTCTGCCGGAAACTTATACGCGGTGCGTGTCGAGGCCGACCATCCGCAAGTTCTTGTCGATAATCGATTGCCAATGCGCTTTGGGGATCTTGCGCACGCGCAAGCCGAAACGGACATTTTCTTCGACCGTAAGCCACGGCAGTAGCGCCGATCCCGCATCCTGAAAAACATCACACGTTCGCGGCCCGCGCCGTTCACTGGATTTTCGCGGAATGTCACCCTGCCGGCCGTCACCGGCTCGAAACCCGCAAGAATGTTGAGCAAGGTCGATTTGCCGCAGCCGGAAGGCCCGAGCAGACAAAGAAATTCACCGTCCTTGATCGTGAGCGATACGCCGTCAAGCGCGATATATGGGCCGCGCGACGATTCAAAAACTTTGCTCACGTTGCTGACGCGTAACAAACTTGCCTCCAAACGAGTGCAAGGCGCGCATCCACGGCCTCGCAACGTTAGGATTGGCGGGAGTCTAAGTCAAACTCATCCGATTTCCTTTTGCGATGCGGGCAAAGTAGCTCGTCAGCGCGCCACGTGCGCTGGACACATTCGGTTGCCTTTGCAATGTTACCGCAACAGAAGCGAGAAAAGTTTGTATTAGTCCGATGCGTGTACTTGTATTACTGCGTGCTAAATACGAATTGCTTGCTTCAATTTCCATCATCGCGGGAGATTGTACATGCCGGATGTGAAACCCATTGCGCCCGTCCGCATCGGCCACACGGATATTATGTACGCGCAAGGCATGCGCGCGGGGTCCTGGCTATTTTTCACCGGACACGAAGCAACCGATTTCGAGAACGGCATCGCTACGAACGTGATGGGAAATCCGGGCTGCCGCTCGGCGGTGCGCCTCGCTATCTGCGCGAGGGAAAATTTATCTTCGATCGATTGGCCAAGTTGATAGCGGCTGAAGGCAGCGATCTTCGTCACATTGTTCGCGTTGATCAATACTATCCGCGTGCCGAATGCGTGAATCCCTACCAACGTGCACGCAAGACCTTGCTGAAAGACTTATGTGCCGCCGAGCACGTCGGTTCTGATGGAGGAATTGCTGACCGAAGGCGCTAGCATGAACGTTTCGCTTCTTGCGGTATTGCCGGGTGAGGGCCGTGAGCCAAAGGCGGCGCACGCTGAAGGCGTGCCGGTGCCACAGCATTCCGGGTTCATCGCCTCGCTTGTATGCGGCGACTACGTCTTCGTAGCCGGACAAATGCCGAACAATGAGGCGATGACTGGCCTCGATCCGAAGGCCTATCGCCCACCTAACGCGCTGTGGAATGGCACCGACATCCGGCTGCAGACAGAATTCCTCATTACCGGTCGTCTCAAGCCGGGTCTCGAAGCCGGCGGAAGTTCAATCAAGAATGCAATCAAGGCGCAGGTCTATCTGACCGACATCAACGACCTTCCGGAGTTTATGGACGTGTGGAACAGCCACTTTGGAGATAATTCTTGCGCTTTAACCGTAGTGGCGACCAAAGGGCTGGCATTGGTCGAATCGAAAATCGAGATAAACATTCTCGGAGTCCGCGACAGTGGCAAGTTCAAGAAACAAGTTATTGATCACAAAGCCTCGGCTGCAATGCGGCTTGGTCCCGCAGCCGTGCGCGCCGGTGACTTGCTATGCCTGTCGGCGCTGTATGCGGCGGACAGCGAAGGTGCACTGCGCGTAGTAAGAAACTCGGCCGGGTTGCGTCATTTTGGGGCGCCGGCACAGCATCAGGTCCGTGCGATCCTTGGCGTTGCCGATGACATCTGCAAAGCAAGCGGCACGGCACTCGCAAATGTTGTCCGTGCGAACCACTTTGTCGGCGATCTTGACGTGGTCTATCCAGCGCTACGGGTCTGGCAGGACAAGCTCTCCGGTGAGCCAATCCCGTTTGGCGTAGTGCGTACGCCACCGATGCCGATCCCGGACTGCAACATTGTCATAGATATGTGGGCGTACCGACCCGGCGATTGAGACCGTCCCTGGATATTTAGCTCCTTAGCAAATCTTTTGTAACATCGACGGACTTTGCGCTGGCCTGACGTTTATTTGATATCTGGCTTTAAGGCCAACTCACCGAAGAGGGCGTGGGCAATCGTGACACGACACGTCACAAGACGAGCTTTCCGTTACAAATAACTTGAAGATAGATACAAATAAATTTTTTGGGACGTTTGCTGTCGAACTGCGGAAAGTTTTGTGGCAAACTTGGATCTCAACATTGCAAAACAAATAATCATCAACCCTCGCGGAAGTCTAAACATGAAGATCGTCGATCTGTCCCATGTGATGAATGTGCATACCCCCGGCTGGGTGGGCTACGCCGGCAACAAGATGTATTACGCGCAGAACTTGCAAACCGTGCGCATCGTCGCGCAACGGATCGACACCGCCCTCCATGTCGGCACCCATTTCGATGGCGCAATGCACGCCACCGACAATCCGACCGGCGATATGGCGCACCTGCCGCTCGATTACCTCGTCAACCGCGGCGTCATCGTTGATATCTCGAAGCACATGCATGACTGGGCCGTGATTACGCCGGAGATCATCGAATCGTCCGGGGCTGACGTTCGCGAAGGCGATATCCTTATTCTGCACACCGGCTGGCACAGACACTACGAAGGCCAGCCGCAGCAGGATCTGGTGCGATACTTCTGCTACCACCCGGGGCCTAGCCTCGAGACGCTGGACTGGATGCTCAAGAAAAAGATCAAGTGGTGGGGCATGGATACGGGCTCATGCGACCACGCCATGAACACCTCGATCCGCTACATGCGTCCCGACCTCGCCGAGGAATTTACCAGGAAGTATGGCAAGACTCCCGGCGAGTTCTTCGGTACTTTCACCTACGCGCACAAGCGCTCCGGCCGGAAGATTTCGGCCGACGTCTTCCCGTTTCACAATTGGGCATTCCAGGAGGGCCTGCTCCACGCTGAAAATATCGGCGGTGACATCGAGATGGTACTCGGAAAGCGCTGCTTAATCGGTGCCTTTCCTTGGCGCTACGAAGGGCTCGAAGGCTGTCCTTGCCGCATCGTCTGCTTCCTCGACACCGATGAAGTCCGTGGAGGCGGTCGGCAATGCCGCCAAGGCCATCTTGCCGCCACGCTAAGAAAACAAAGGCAAGTGAATGGCGAAGTACGGCATCGGACAGCCCGTTAGGCGGGTCGAGGATCCACGGTTCCTTACCGGTGCCGGTCAGTTCGTTGATGACATCAATTTAACTCACCAGTGTTATGGCGCTGTTCTCTACTCGCCCTATGCGCACGCGAGAATCAATCGCGTCGACGCTTCGGAAGCGCGACGTTCTCCTGGCGCGATCAACGTACTGACAGGCGCCGACGTCATTGCCGATAGTCTTGGTGGCCTGCCGCCATTATTCATGCCGGCTGGCGGTGAGGTCCCCACTTTCCAAACGGATCGACCGCTTCTCGTTGCCGACAAAGTACGCTGCGTGGGGGACCGGGTCGCCTTTGTTGTCGCTGAAACATTGGCACAGGCCCTCGACGCGATGGAAAAGATCGAGATCGACTACGATCCGCTGGCGCCAATCGTTGATCTGGAGACCGCAGTCAAAGACAATGCTGAACCGATTTGGGATGGCTGCGCGGCGCCGAACACGTCGTTTCGCCTGCAATACGGCGACTCCATTAAGACCGAAGAGGCTTTCGCCCAGGCCGAGCATGTCGTCAGCGTGCGACTCGAGAACAATCGCATCACGGCGAATTCGCTGGAGCCGCGTGCTGCAATTGGGGTTTATGCGCCGAGCGATGACACTTATCTGCTTTACACTAGCTCGCAGAATCCTCATGGGGTCAGGACGCTCGCTGCTCGTGACGTTCTTCACATCCCTGAAAATAGGATCAGAGTAATCGCGCCGGATGTCGGGGGGGGGTTTGGGCTCAAAAGCAACGCGCATGTCGAAGAACTACTTGTTCTTTGGGCTTCAAAGCGCTGTAAGCGGCCAGTGAAATGGACCGCGACGCGTACGGACGCGCTGATCGGCGATTATCACGGCCGAGATCAAGTCGTTCACGGCGAGATGGCAGTTGATGCGAGGGGTAAAATTCTTGCAGTTCGAGCCGACGCATTGCACGGCGTGGGGGCCTATACGTCGGCAGTATGCGCGGCGCCGATCATTTTTTCGCTCGAATTCATACCGAATGTTTACGACGTAAAAACGGTCGATCTTCGGACCCGGGGTGTTTTCACGAACACCTCGCCGGTTACCGCGTATAGGGGTACAGGTCGGCCGGAAGCCATCTATCTTGTAGAGCGTCTTATTGAGCTCGCCGCGCACAGGTGCGGACTTGATCCAATTGAGATACGCCGCCGCAACTTCATTCCTCAGAGCGCGCTTCCCTATCGAACCGCCACGGGCGTGACCTATGACAGCGGCGACTTTGCTAGTGTGCTGGACAAAGCCGTAGCGATCGCCGATTGGAGCGGATTTTCCTCCCGCGACAAAGAAACGCGAGGACGCGGAAAGGTCCGTGGTCGCGGCATGTGTTTTTACATCGAGCCGGCGGGCCATGATAACGAGCGGATGGAAATTCGTTTCGATCCTAGCGGCACAATCACGCTCATGGCCGGCACTCATTCACACGGGCAGGGGCACGCAACGACCTATGCTCAAATGCTCTCAGACTGGTTAGGCGTGAATATCGAGAGCGTGAGGTTGGTGCAGGGAGACACTGACAAGGTGGCGTTCGGCCGTGGCACGTTCGGAGCACGGAGCTCAATGAACGGTGGGGCGGCCCTTAGACGCGCGGCGGCCGCCGTGATCGATAAGGCAAAGCATATGGCTGCAGAACTGATGGAGGCCGATTGGAAGGACATCGAATTCGCGGAGGGCCAATTCCGTGTGGTTGGCACCGATCGGCTATTGCCGTTGGTTGAGGTTGCAAAGTCGTTCTATCTTCCGGGTGGGATCACCGACAAATTCGGAGTTGGCCTCGAGGGCGTTGGTACATTTGGAACGGAGCTTTCGAACAAGCCAAACGGGTGCCATATCTGCGAGGTCGAAATCGATCCGGAAACCGGAGAGACAACAATCGATCGCTTTACGGTCGTCGACGACGTCGGACGCGTTATCAATCCGCTCATATGCGAGGGACAGATTCACGGCGGGGTAGCGCAGGGCGTCGGACAGGCGCTTCTGGAGCACGTCATTTACGAACCTGGTTCAGGCCAGAATCTAACCGCCAGTTTCATGGACTATGCGATGCCAAAAGCGCGGCACTTCCCAAACATTATCACCGCATTCGAAGAAATTCCCAGCACCACAAACCCACTGGGAGTAAAGGGTATCGGTGAGGCGGGAGCGATTGGCGCTCCAGCCTCAGTGATGAACGCTATTCTCGATGCGCTGCGGCCACTCGGCGTCACCCACGTAGAAATGCCTGCTACGCCGATGCGCGTTTGGAAAGCAATTCAGCTGGCTGAGAAAGTAAAAAGCCCTTGAGGGCCGCTTCGGGCTCAGCGCTGCGAGCCGGGATGGACGATGATGTTTTCCATCTGTTCTATGTGGCGAATGAACCGGTACTTGTCTTCGACACCGTCGGTGGACTTCAGCTTGTCTACGGGCCATTTATACATGCCGGGCTCTATTTTGGCGACGATGTAGCCCATCTCGTCGTCGGTCCACATTTTATTGAATTCGCGTTCTAGGCCTGCAGGGTCATCGACTGTAACGGTGTTGATACATCCCGCGCCGCTTGCCATTTTGGCGAGATCGGTGTTTTGGGCGGTGAGCGTCGGCGCGCCTCCAATGATCTCGTAGAGACTGTTATCCAGTACGACTACGGTGAGGTTGTGCGGCCGCTGGCTACCGAGTGTGCACATAACTCCGGTGTTCATCAGCACCGAACCATCGGTCTCGAGCGCCAGGACGCGCCGATGCGGGAGCGCCAGCGCGACACCTAGTGCCGTGGATGTTATCGACCCCAAAATAATCGGATTGAACGTGTTTCCAATTGGATCTGCGAGGTTCCACCAATCCTGATGAATTGCGCCGAGCGAGCTGACGCACAGGTCATTTGGTTTGAAAGGCGGAGCGATGATCTTGACGGCATCAATTCGCTGCATGGGTCTGCGCTTTCTTCAGATGAAACGGAACTTCAAGGCAGGGGCCGCTAAACACCAACGCGACCGGCCATTGGCTTGAAGTCCGCGTGGGTCAAGGCATTCGCAATGCTTGGCTTGATGTTCTCAAGCTTGTCGACGATGCGGAAGGGAACCCGCAATGCGTTGAGCAAAGGCTCCATAGTCTGGCCGTGATTGATCGCCCACCAGTTGCGTTCTCCGAAATCGCCACAGTAGCTCATGATCATTACCAGCGGCATGTTATGGGTGAACGCAAAACGAGAAATCGGCTCGCAGGCTTGCCGGAGTCCTGAATTCTCCATGAGCATAACTGCTTTCTTACCACCCATGTAAGCGCCGGCGCAGATTCCGGGCAGGTCGAGTTCGTTACTCGCGAGGACATAACGAATCTTGTTTTGCTCCCGCAGAAGGCGGTGGGCACTTTTCATATGCGAGTCTGGGACGGCCGCGACAATCGAGACCCCGGCCTCGTTTAAGCCTTCAAGCATCAGATCGAGCGTATTCAGCAGTGTCATCCGACGGCGTCATGTTTCCAGGTCCATATTGTATTGTCAGATTTTCACGGCGTATCGGTACAAAAGCTTGTTCGCTACGATACGCAGCGCGCGGTCGCTGATAAATCCCATCAGGCCAAGCGTGATAATGCCGACGAAGATCCATTCTGTGAGAAGAAAAAGACGCGAGTTGAAGATCAGGAAGCCAATGCCGGTCTTCGCGGCGATCATCTCCGCCGACACCACAGTCATGAAGCTGTTACCCATGGCAATCTTCATGCCCATGACGATGTTAGGTATGACTGCAGGGATTGTGACGTGGAAAAATACCTGGGATTCTGAAGCGCCGAGGCATAATGCGGCGAAACGTTTATCTGGATCGATGCTGAGTACGCCGATCATAGTGTTGATCGCCACCACAAAAACAGTGGTGTAGACGATGAGGATGACCTTTGACGTCTCACCAAGGCCGAACCAGATCACCGCCAACGTCACGAAGGCGATGGGTGGGATGAAGCGGAAGAATTCAACGTAGGGGTCAACAAAGGCGCGCACGATTTCGCTGCGTCCCATGAACAGGCCCAGCGGTATGCCGATGCAGGTGCCGATGGTGAAGCCGACAAGCACACGACCGAAGCTCACAGCCACACTTTGGGCGAGTTCCCCGTTCTTTATGAGTTCGACCGCGCCGCGTAGGGTGGCAAGCGGGGAGGGCAGGAAAGGCGGCTTATTAACCCACCAGGCTAATGCCGACCAAATAATTATCCCGCAGACGAGCGATGCGACAAACGCGAGGTATCGCCCGGTGGTGCCACTCGTTACCCACGACCCAAATTCATGCGAACGTGGCATTAGTCCGCTCAATTCGCTCATTGTACTTGCCTCATGGATCGAGTGACTTCATCATATATAGCGGCTCTGACATCCCGCCTAAGTTTGAGGAACTGTTCGTCCAATTCCCGCGGCCTCCGTAACGGAACGTCGAAAATCATCTTAATCGTTGCGCCGGGTCCCGCCGTCATCACAGCGATGCGATCAGCAAGGAGGATTGCTTCGTCGATGTCGTGGGTAATGAAGAGCACAGTCTTTTTGCTCTCGCTCCAGATGCGCGATAGTTCTTGCTGCATGATGTCACGGGTCTGTGCATCAAGGGCCCCAAACGGCTCATCCATGAGCAGAATTCCTGGGTCGTTGACGAGAACGCGAGCGATCTGGAGCCTTTGCCGCATACCGCCAGAAAGCTGAGTGGGGTGGTATTTCTCGAACCCTTCTAGCCCAACGAGACGGATCGTCTTGGCAACGGTGTCACGATAGTCCTCTTCAAGCACCTTTCGCATGCGCGGACCGAACGAGACGTTCTCTTCGACGGTCAACCAGTTGAACATGGCGGTGTCTCCTTGAAAGACTACCGCGCGGTCGGGACCTGGGCCAGACACTTTGTGGCCGCGCACCCGGATCTCACCGGCTGACTGTGCGAGAAAGCCGGCGACCATACGCAGCACCGTCGACTTACCGCAGCCGCTTGGACCCAACAAGCAAAAGAACTCGCCGGCTCCGATCGAGAACGAAACGTCCCGGAGTGCGAGATATTGGTCGTCTCCATCCCTTCTTGGAAAGCTGCATGCGGCCTTGGAGACCTGCACGTCGGGCTCGGGCATCAACCTCGCTCCGTTATTTCTTTACGGATAGGGACTTATCGAAGTATGTCCGATCGACCACGGCGTCCCAGTTAATAGGGTTGCCCTTCAATCGTTCCTTGCCGCGCATCCAGGCTTCTTCGACTTTGGCGCCGCTGACGATGGTGTCTCCGAACGCGACCTCAAAATTGTAAAGGCCCATGATGTACTCAGCCATATCGGGCGAAACTTTGTTTCTAGCGGCAGTGACTTTGACCGCTTCGGCACGATTGGTCTTCATAAAGTTGCTCGCGTCACGCAACGCCGCCAGCATGCGTACCGTCACGTCCGGGTGAGACTGAATGAAATTCTTGTTGCCAACGATACTGAAACTCTGGAAATAGCCCACGTCACCGCTGCTTGCGAGGATATGGACTTTGTCTTTGCCGGAAATTTGAACCGCCTTGCTCGGCCATGGCTCCCAGACGAAAAAGGCTTGGATATCGCCGCGGTCAAGCGCAGCTGGCAATTCCGGCGGCGGCACAGGGGTAATGCCGAGTTCGCTTTCTGGAACATTCAATTTTTTGGCGACTAGCGCCCAGAGGTAATCGGTCGTGCTGCCCTGCACAGTGCCTAGTTTCTTGCCCTTTAGGTCCGATAGGCTCTTCAAGGATGTGAGAGCCGCCATCTTGAAATTGTCGGTCGAGGTCGCCTGCGTCGCCACCAAGCGAAGATTGTCCGACCGCACAAATCGCGGCATCCATGTCGCCGTGCCTGACGCACCGAAGTCGAGCTCGCCAGCCATCACACCGTCCGCGATCTCGGCGCCGGATGGAAACTGCGTCAACTCAGCGGCGATGCCATAGTTCGTGAAGAAGCCTTTGTCCTGAGCGACCCACCATGTGGTGTAGGAGGGATCGACACCGACGCCGACACGGATCTTGTCCTGCGCAGATGCCGCGCCACTTGCCGCCAGACCAAGCGACACCGCGATCGTCGCAGAACGCATCCAGACAGATACCAACTTCCAACGTGGGGTTTTCATGACGTCACCTGTTCGAGAGAGTTGAAGGATTGCAGCGGCTAGGATCGCAAAGATGTTCGAGGTTGCGTCGTACGGAGCGTATTTTGCCTGTCCATAGGGTCATACAAATAAACCTCCGGCATAAACAATTACCGTTACTTAAGTCGATCAAAAGCGGGGAGCGTTCGCAAGCAGGTTTAGTAAGAAAAAAAGGGCGCACACTGCTCAAAAGCGCGCCAAGCAAATAGGCAAACAATTATCTTGGGGTGGAAATCTTAGCCACAATTGTTCAGAGACCGGACGCAATTAATTGTTGTGCCAGCAGATAACCTGAAACGCCGTTCACGCCGCTGCCAGGCCATTGTGACGCGCCAATCATATACAAATTCCTGATTGGTGTTGTGTACCGGCTCCAGCCGAGCGCGGGTCTGGCGAAATAGTACTGATCGAGATGCTGACTGCCGCCATTGCAGTCGCCATTCACCAGGCTCGGATTAGCTCGCTCGATGTCAGCAGGTGACATGACATACCTTGCGAGTAAGGAAGAGTGAATGTTTGGTGCGTGCTCAGCAAGGATGTCGATGATTCGGTCGGCGACCGGCTCTCTCGCGCTGTTCCAGTCACGGCCCGAGATGGTCGCCCCAGCGTCTCCGTGAATGACGGCTGGAAAGGCTCGTGCATGAACGCGGACGATATGCCGACCTTCGGGCGCGCGCGATGGATCCACCGACGTGGTCTGACTCACGATCAGCATGGGGCGCGCGGGTAGACGGCCGTTTAACGCATCCGCATAGGCTCTTTCAATTTCAGACGCACTACAATTCAGGTGTACATAGCTAAATTTTGCGAGATCTTCGCGCCCGCGCCAACAAAGCTCTTCGCGCAAGGCCATGTGGACGATAAATGTCCCCGGAGCATGGCGAAATCCGTCCATTTTTTTGAAAAAGCCCGACGGTAACTGGTCGGGCCGGACCAACCCTCCGAACAGGCGTTTGGGGCTGATATTGGCAATAACGGCGCGCGAAGCGCGTATTATCTCGCCGTTTTCAAGCTCGACTCCTACCGCTTTATTTCTCGAGACCTCAACTGCATTAACCGATGCTCTCGTACGCACGAGCCCGCCGCGTCTTTCTAAGAGCGTCCGGAATGCATTCGTCAGGCGACTTGCCCCGCCTCGAACAACTCTGATGCCGCGCAGGTGGGCCGACATCGCCGGGATGAAGGAAAAGACAGCGCCGCCAACGACGTCGGGACCATAGTCGAGGTGGAATGCCCATGGGGTAAATAGACTTTTCACGTCTAGTGACTCAAAGCGGCGGTTTACAAACTGCCGCGAAGACTCGAACAAAAGGCGAACTCAAGGCCAATGTGTCCGCAGGACTGCCCACGAGTATCTTGCCGATCTGACGAAACATGGCGGTCGACGGCATCGCTTGCGAATGTAACGGCAGAAATCGCGGCGCAGTCCGCTTGTAGAACGACACGACCTCACACCATGCCGCGCGATCTCGCGCTGAGAGATTGCCTATTTCCTGTTCGGTTCGCTCTTGATCGAGAAATACGCGGGCCGCTCGGCCACCCTCATAGCCGCTAGCGTAGGGCCGCTCATTGCTCAGAAAAACGACGCCCAGTTGGTCAAGCTCAGATCGAAATTCGCGGTAAGCCGGCGTCTCGGTGAATACGGTGAAATTGGTTGCGAACAAGTCATGAATGTATCCGGGCAAAGTTAGTTCAGCGCTCCGGGTTGCGCCACCGATCTCCGCAGCCTGTTCGAGGACAATCACGCTCGCGCCTGCCTTTGCAAGCGTCAGCGCAGCAACAAGGCCGTTATGTCCAGATCCGATAATGATAATGTCGGCGTCGGCCATCAACGGCAACTGTCATTTTCTGCGTAGAGCGGGATTGCGCAGCGCCGTGAGGATGTCTGAGTTACGGATCGGTGTGGCAAACAATTCAAAGCCGACCGGTCTCAGCGCATCGCAGATGGCGTTTGCGATCACTGCAGCCGGCGGGATTGCCCCGCCTTCACCAAGGCCTTTGAGGCCAAGTTCATTGAGTTTGGACGGCGTTTCGCTGTGAAGGATCTCTATTTCCGGCATGTCGGCAGCCGTCGGTATAAGGTAGTCTGCAAGCGAGCCGGTTAGCAGCTGCCCATCTTTGCTGTAGACAATTTCCTCCAGCATCGCGCCGCCGATACCCTGGCAAACGCCGCCCCGAATCTGTCCTTCGGCAATCATCGGATTGATGATCACACCGGAATCGTGCGCGACAACATACTTAAGAATTTTCGGCGCTGCTAGCTGAGCATCTATTTCGACCAGGGCTGCGTGCGTCGCGTAGGCCCATGTCACAGTAGCCGGCTCAAAATACTCTGTGACTTCCAGGCCGCCATTCATGCCCGCTGGCCTCATATCGGTCGGCCCCGGCGTCGCGGCTGCGGCAATCTCCTTGAGACTCAGTGATATGTTTGACTTGCGTGGGTTGAAGACGTGGCCATCTCGAAGCACGAGATCGTCGATGTCCTGCTCGAGGATATGAGCCGCAATCGCAAATACCTTTTTCTGCAGCACCCGGCTTGCCTTGCGGATAGCGGATGAGGAGACGACCGCGCTGCGGCTAGCGATGGTTCCGTGGCCGAATGCAATCGCACCCGTATCCGAGATCACGACATCTATCGCGTCAGGCGACACGCCCCATTCATCCGCCGCCACTTGTGCGAATACTGTTTTGTGGCCTTGCCCCTGAGCACAGGCGCCGGTTGCGATGTGCAACAAACCTGACGGTTCGACGCGGACCGTCGCGCCTTCGAACGGTCCTGAGCCTGTACCTTCGACGTAGCTTCCAATACCAAGACCCAGAAAGCGCCCGCTGTCCCAGCCGCGACGCTGGGTATCTCGGATATGTCCTACGCCGCCGAGTGCCGCGATCGCGCTCTCGAGCGCCGCCGGATAATCACCACTGTCGTAGGTAGCCGGCGTGCCGTCTCTGTAGGGCACGCCGCTGGCATAAGGCATCTCGTTCGCCCGAATCATGTTTCGTCGGCGCACGTCCACGGTGTCGATGCCAATGTCATGGGCGATGAGGTCAATGATCCGCTCCATGACAAAAACGCCTTCAGGACGGCCCGCTCCTCGGTACGGCGCGTTGGGCCCTTTATTTGTCACGACCACAGTAGCGGTGGCGTCGAGATGAGGTACCCGATAGGGACCCATTATATGAGAAATCGTATTCATCGGGTCGCTGATTCCGACCGGGGTATAGGCGCCAGAATTTTTAACAAAATTGTCGCGTAACGCGATTATGCGACCGCCATTGTCGAAGCCAATCTCGATGTTGTGGAGATCATCGCGCGAATGTGCCGAGCTCGTCAAATTCTCCTGCCGATCTTCCAACCACCGGATCGGTCGACGCAACGTTTTGGCGATATATGGAATTAAAATGTCTTCGGGGTAGACATGGCCCTTGAGCCCGAAGCCGCCGCCCACATCCGGTGCGATACACCGCACGCGAGATTCGGCCATTTCGAGGCGTTTAGCAACTTCGCGGCGGACCCAGTGTACAACCTGGGTTGAGATCCACACCGTGATTGAATCTGTTCGCGGGTCGTAGTCGGCCACCAATCCGCGGCATTCAATCGGTAAGCCGGCGTAACGATGGTTGTAGAAGGTGTGGCATAGCTTTCGCGGCGCGGAGACCAGAGCTGAATTCAGCATCACCCTTTTTAACACGGAATTTTGCAACGATGTTTGAGTCAAGTTGCGAATGGATGCGCGGCGCATTCTCCCGCAGGGCATCTTCGATCTCGACCACCGGCTGGATCGGATCAAAAGTCACATTGATCAACTCTATCGCATCTTCCGCGATATAGCGGTTCTCGGCGACAACAACGGCGACGCCTTCGCCGACATGGCGCACTTTGTCGATGGCAAGTACAGGTTGATCCGGAATGTTGATAGTATGTTCGACCAAGGCCCGCCACTGCTTGGTCGGAATATTCTGCATGCCCGGAACCGGCGCGAGGTCAGACTGAATGCTTTGGCCCGTGAAGACTGCCACAACACCTGGCAGATTCATCGCTTGCGACACATCGATATCGACAATTCTTGCATGCGGCATCGGGCTGCGCAGAAATGCAAGTTCCAACATGCGCGGAAACGCTATGTCTGCGATGAAACGGCCGTTGCCGGCCAGCAGATTCCTATCCTCCTTACGCGAAAGCGACTGACCGACGTAACGGGAGTGATCCTTGTTCATCGCTTCCACTCACCGCCGTCCCCCGCTATTCGCTCGGCGAAGGCCTCGTGAACCGCTTTGATAATCCCGTCGTAACCTGTGCACCGGCATAGTGCGGCAGACATTCCCTCGCGGATATCGTCAAGTGAAAGACTCTCATGCCGTTGGAGCAAATCGTAAGCAATGATCAGCATTCCGGGCGTGCAATAGCCGCATTGCAACGCATGATGTTTGGAGAAAAGGTCTTGGAGTCGAGCGATTTTGCCGGAGCCGGCCAGACCTTCGATAGTTTCAATCGAGGTATCGTTAGTCTGAACGGCGAACATCAGACAGGATCGCGCCGCCTCGCCGTTGATAAGAACCGTACAAGAGCCACAGACGCCTTGCTCGCAACCGATATGTGTTCCGGTGAGGCCGAGGTTTTCGCGGATGAAATCGCTCAGTAGCTGACGTCCTTCGACGTCGTCGTCGCACCTCTCGCCATTTACAAACACGCTCACATGATGCTGGCCTTTCATGCATCTCGCCTTTCGGTTGCTCGCTTGAGGACGCGCAGGGTCAATACTTCCACAAGATGGCGCCGATACTCCGAACTCGCGTGTAAATCGTCTTGCGGCTCGATCGAAGTTGCCGCTACCCCCGCTGCGATTGCTATGGTGGCGTCCGATGGGCGCGCATTCTCTAGTTCGCGTTCTGCGGCATCGATACGCATCGCGCCAGCTTGGAGCCCGCAGGCTGCAATTCGCGCCTGAACGACGCGATCCGCATCCCAAGATAATCCCGCTGCAATTCCCACGATTGCAAAATCGCCGCGGCGTCGACTCACCTCTGCGAAGGCGGACGTCTTGTTTGGCGTGTGCAGAGGTATGCGGATTCCCGCTACCATCTCCTGCTCTCTAAGGGCTGTATATAACGGCCCCAAAAAGAAATCCCGTGCTTTGAGCGTGCGGCGTCCTGTGATGCTGACCAAGTCAATTTCAGCATCGAGCGCGAGCAACGCGGCGGGATCTTCAGCGGCGGGATCAGCGTGGGCGATGCTTCCGCCAATCGTGCCTCGCGAGCGGATGGGAAGGTGTGCGATGTGCATCGTTACTTCGCACAGCAACGGCGCGTGTTTCGCAACCAGCTCAGATCCTTCGATGGCGCGTTGCCGAGTCAGAGCTCCAATCTGCAACCAGCGTTCATCGGCCCGAATATAGGAGAGTTCAAGGAGTCTGTTTACGTCGATTATGTAATTGTACCGGCCAAGCCGCGAATTGAGGACGGGCACTAAGCTTTGGCCGCCGGCAAGAATCTTTGCTTCGTGACCATGTTTCGCAAGTAGTGCAATCGCGTCGTCGAGATTGCTCGGCGCAAGATACTCGAAAGATGCTGGCTTCATGGCGCTGATTGAAGCTACGAGTTCATTTGGCTGCGCAGATTGAGCGTTCCCAAATTCTTTCCGTAAACCGATTGAAACGTTTGACTGACAGGAAGCAGACCAATTTTCTTCACCGACGACAAGGTATGGAACCTATCAGCTGGCTATTTGTCTCCTATTTGTGCTTATGCCCCCTCAGGGGTCCCCTTCAAAGTGCAAGGGGATGCCGGCTACGGAGTGAAAAGATTATGCACGCTGCGCGGGCTCAGTAGATCGGTAACAACCGAGCATAGCCGTTTCACACCTTCATCAACCTCGTCTCCCTTGTTCAATCCGAAGCTAATTCGCAATGAGCGGGTATGTGACGGTGTCGCATAAAATACATCGCCGGCGATGAATGCAACTCCGCGTCGGACCGCACGAAAGTAGAGTTCCGAAGAATCCGCGCCCTCAGGCAGCGTGAGCCACAAACTGAGGCCACCATCTGGTTTGGTGATGACAGTGTTTTCTGGCATTTGAGCTGTAAGCGCTTGATAAAGCCGCGTCTGCCGGGCGCTATAGGTCTGCCTGAAGCGAGAAATCGCGCCTATATGATGCCCGCTGGCGAGAAAGCAGGCGAGAACTTCCTGCATGAAACCGTTGGAGTGCAGGTCAGCATAGGCGCGAGCGGCAAGCAGCCTCTGTCGCAGCGCGTCCGTCATCACGAGGTAGCCGAGTCGAATTCCAGGTAGCAGCGTTTTGCCGAACCCGCGCGCATAAAGGACAAGATCATCGGGCTCGGCGAGAGCCCGTATTGCGGGAACCGGTTTTCCTGAAAATCTGAGTTCGTGCGAGTGATCATCTTCGATAATGACCGCACCGAAGCGCCTGGACAGTTCAATGAGGCCGCGTCGCTTTTGTTCATTCATCGTGACGCCAGACGGATTCTGGAACGTCGGATTCGTGTAGATCACCTTGGATTCGTTACGAACGAGATAGCCCTCAACAGCATTGAGGTCCATTCCGTCAGATTCGAGCGGTGCCTCGAGAATACGTAGGTGCATCTTCCGTGCTGCGTTTAGAACACCATAGTAAGCGGGCTGCTCGACGATGATGGCCGTTCCAGGCTCAAGCAGCGCGTCCAAGCTCAAATTGATCGCTTGCTGAGCACCCGACGTCACCATTATATTGCTCAGGCTGGCGTCAATGTTTTCTACTTTGAGCAAAGCCTTGATTTGCTCGCGCAGGCTGGCCCGGCCAATTGGAGCGTCATAAACGAAGCAGCTATCGAGCGCCGCTTCAGTTGCCTGAGCAAGCGAGGAGCGAAAAGCACGAACTGTCTTGGAATCCGGTGTCGGGTAGTTCGAAGTGAATGATACGACGCCTGGGGCATGTGCGAGTTCGAATAGTCTTTCGGCAAGCAGCGGACGCCCCGGCTGTTGGTCCGACTTTGCCAGAGACGTTTGCGCCCGCACGAAACTCCCGCCGCCGCGACGTCCCTCGATCAGTCTGGCGTCAGCAAGCTCCCGGAATGCCTTGGCGACAGTAATCTGATTGACCCCCAATTGGCTCGCGAGTGTGCGTATTGGTGTCAGCCGCATGCCGGCTACCAAAGAGCGGTTTGCGATGTGGTGTTGGATTTGATCGCGAATCTGAACGAACAGTGGCTGCCCGTTCGCCGCCGCAATCCTGATATCGAGCTGCTGAGCCGGAATGGCACGAGGTCGCTTTATGCCAGTCTGCGATTTTACTTTTCGACGCACGCGCCCACCAAATTTGTATCTATTTGTATTGCGGCACCATCCATTCCGCAACACCTATTCATGGAGGCCCTATAGGCAGATTGCGACTTTGGGCGTCTTGTTGATATCCCCAAAACAGCTTGAATTTATTTGTGTGTAACGTGGGGTTAATTGTGTCGGTCGCAAAATTTTGGGGGTCAGCATGACCTACTGTTGTTGAGACCATGTCCCGACACCCGACTGCCTATTACTCGATACCCAGACTTGCGGGGCGGCAGCCGGACTATTTCAGATCAGTTGTGGGCCTTCGCCGCGCGCAATGTCCGCTTTCGGCACAACGCGGACTTTAATGATCTGTTGTGCTATCCAGTTGGTGTGCCGGGTGCGTTGTTTTGGTTTGCCCCTTTACGGCGTAATCGCACGCGAAGCCCTAGCCGCAAGGCTAGGGTTTCCGCCGTTCTAGGCCCAACTCGGCGCATGTCCGCTTTTGGCACTTAGCGGACATGCCGTTTTGCACCGCACATGTCCGCTTTTGACCCAAAGCGGACATCGCGACAGCTATTGTTGGCCGGTTGGGCGGTCGTTTTTATAAAGACCTGCGATCAGAAAGGTGCGATACCAGCTTATGTCGCAATCCGGCTGGTATCACGACAAGGCCTCCGAATGTGATCGTATGGCGATTGCGTCGAGAAGCGCGGCCGAACGCGACCGCCATATCAAGGACCGTGATAACTGGCGTGAGATTGCCGCAAGTATTGATGCGGCCGAGGAAGCCATAAAAAAGAGAAAAGGATAGTAGGTCGCCTCAGTGGCGGCCTCTTTGTTTAACAGGGGGGCTCGCATGTCGCTTCAGGAGCTTGCCTCGCTCGGCGCGGCCATGAGCGGTGTCGGCGTTATCGCGAGTGTCATCTACGTCTCCATTCAGATTCTTCACAATACTCGTGCCGTGCGCGCCTCGGCGTTCCAGCAGGTGGTCAATTCCTTCGCTGCAATCTCCTTCGATATTGCAAAGGACAAGAACCTCGTCGAACTGTATTTGCGCGCCGGGCGAGACTTCGCTTCGCTCGGTGAAGTCGAGCGCGCGCAGTACAGCCTTATGCTGCTGAGCTTTCTACGCAGGGCCGAGAACGTGTTTTTCCAGAGCGAAATTCACATGCTTCAAACCCAGCACTGGTCCGGTATCCGCGACAGCATCAAGGCAATCACGACGCCGCCGGGTGCGCGGACCTGCTGGGGCGAAATCAAGAACCGAGTAAATCCCGAGTTTCGCGCTTTTGTTGACGGCCTTATTGCTGAAGCCTAGCGGCTCTCAGGGCAAAACCGGGCAATAATGTTTGCGACTTAATTCTCCCATCTATGTCGGGAAGCTGACAGACGGAGAAACGGGCAGAGCGTTATTGTGGGCATCCATTAAGGGACGCGTCAAAGTCCCCCGAGCGATCAACTCCCGACCGGCACCACGAAGGCGACCGTTGTAACCGTTAGGTTGCGTCATGCGGGCGTATCGCATTTATTCATTCGATAAGGATGGCCACATCCGCGAGGCTCCTGAGATCGTCGAATGCGAAGACGACGACGCAGCCATCCAGCACGCTAAGCAACTCATTAATGGGAAGGCCATTGAGGTCTGGGAAAAAGGGCGCTGTGTCCTGCGTCTCTTTCCCGCTCGTCGCTGATCAGGCATGTGCGCTATTGGCACAAAGCGGACTTTACGCTAGTGTCTGCTTTTACCCAAAGCGGACATTGGCAGGCGTGCCGGCCGAGCCCCTTTCAGCATCTACACCACCCCCCTATGCAGGCTTCCTCAAAAAGTACTACGTTAAGTTGTGGCTGGTTAAGGCTGAAAGTGGGGCGTGTCATGCGTAGCAAACTAAGGCCTTTCATATTCGCAGGAGCTTTGACATCAGCGTTGCTGGGTTTAGCGGGCGGCGCACACGCTGCTACCCTTGTCGGTAGTTCAATCTCGGTGGAATACGATTTTCCGAATTTAGGTACTAACTTTTGTACCTCCTGCTTTACCCCAAGCTCATTTACAGTAGGCTCTGGAATCGAAACAACTCTTGCATTTAGCAATAGCTCAATAACTTTCGACTTCTCCGCCACTCAACTGGTAGTCAATTTTGTTGGTGGTATAGGCTTAAACTCTGCGACCTTCAGTGGCCCGGTGTTTACGCTCTCCGGAAATCCATTCCCGGCGATAGCCTCAGTCACTGGTCTGCCATTCGCAAATGTCACGGAACCTGGAGATCAGCTTGCCCTCAATTGGATTACTCCGAGTCTGACTTTTAATGCCGGAGATCAGATCGTGGTGACCTTCGTGGGTGACACTTCGGCTACACCGCTGCCAGCCGCTCTTCCGCTCTTCGCCACCGGCCTCGGTGCGTTGGGCGTGTTCAGTTGGCGCAGGAAACGACGGATAGCATCCACCTGATCCAAAATACCTAATCGGATTTCGGAGAGACCGCCGCGAGGCGGTCTTTCAGTTTCTAGCTTGAGTATGTCCGCTAAAGGCACAAAGCGGGCATGAGCTCGTGCACCGCACATGTCCGCTTCCGATAAAGCGGACGTCCTGGCCCCCGTTGACCTCACATCGCCAAATCGCCAGCATTGGCGACCCGCTACTGATGGATCATATTTTTAGATTGAGCGCTGCATTTCAGGAATGCCGCAATGTTAAAGACACCGCTCTGTGACCTTTTCGGCATCGAAGTGCCAATCATCCTTGCGCCCATGGGCACTTGCACATCCGCGGAGCTTGCGGCTGCTGTGTCGAACGAAGGCGGCCTTGGAGGGATCGGAACGCTCTTCCGAACAACCGCCGCCATCAAACGCGACATCGACACGGTGAAAAAGTTGACGAACCGGCATTTTGCGATCAATCACATTCCACAAACACTTGACCCTGAGGCTTTTCGGTACACGTTAGAAGCACAGCCGCGTGTGATCTCGTTCACGCTTGCCGATCCCGGTGACTTAGTGAGGCAAGCGCATGACGTTGGGTCACTCACGATGTTGCAGGTCACGACCGTTGCGCAGGCCGTCCGAGGCGCTGAGTTAGGCGTGGATGTGATCATTGCGCAGGGGAGCGAGTCGGGCGGCTATTGCGGTGACGTCAGCACGATGGCACTCGTGCCGCAGGTGGTCGATGCGATCTCGCCCATTCCAGTTGTAGCGTCAGGTGGCATCTTTGACGGGCGCGGCATCGCGGCGGCAATCATGCTCGGTGCGGCCGGAGTTAATCTCGGCACGCGATTTATCGCGTCGAAAGAGGCGCCCGCCCCAGAAAGATGGAAGCAAGCTATTGCTGCTGCGAAGTCAGAAGACGCCATCAAAGTCGAAGTCCTTAATGACATTAGCCCGCTGCCCGGTACCGCCGGATTTGGTACGGTATTGCGTTCCCTGCATACGGATTTTCTGGATGAGTGGAGCGCCAAGCGCGATGAGGCGCGCCGTGAGCGCGACCGCCTGAAACAAGAGATCGTGTCAACGACGCAGGCGGGGCGGCCAGACGCGACGTTGCTTACGGCGGGTCAAACTGCGGGCGGCATTAAAGACATTCCGTCGGTATCAGAAATCATGCGGCGTCTCATAGCCGAGACTGAAGCCGCGCTGAGAAAAGCGGCCGATCACTCTGTAGCGATTTAACCGCAAAACGGAGTGCAATGGGGCTAAGGCCAATGTCCGCTATTGGCACTTAGCAGACATCGCCTAGTGCACTGCATATGTCCGCTTTTGACCCAAAGCGGACATGTTCCCCTATGCGACGCAAGCGACATCCGCTTAGTAGACACCCAAGTGACTGCTTTCGAAATTGGACATGGCTGACGTTGCCGTGCGTCATACTACCGGCCTCTTGTTCTTTGGAAGTGCATCCAAAATATCTCGGTTTATATCCAAATGGGCGGCGACCAGTTCGTGCGGCGTCAGCGCCATCCATTGTGTCAGCGATACATCGGCGAAGCGTGGGGATCTAAACAGTTCTAGGAAGCGCAGGGGCTCGCTGCCCGTATTCTCGATGTAATGCGGCATCGATTTCGGCACATAGCCAACGTCGCCAGCTTGGTAGTCGAAAGTACGGGCGTTGCCTTGTGCCGCAAACACGGTCATGCGTGCCTTGCCGGCGATGTAGTATTGCCATTCGTCGGCGAGTGGGTGCCAGTGGATCTCGCGAAGGTGGCCGGGGCTGACCTCGACCAGCGCGGCAGCAACGTCGCTCGATATTACAAAGTTGCGCATGTCCGCGATGCGGACCCAGCCACCGGGGCTGGCGGTCGGCTCCTGTTGCATCAGCCGAAAAGCCATATCGAGGGGAACTTTGCTTTGACCGCTCCCAACGGTGTCGGCTTGCAAGGCCGGCGGCAATTGCGCTGGAAAAATAAACTTTTCCTTGGAAGGGATATTATCGAGCGCATGGGGGTCAACGCCCAAGTTCTTGGCCAAGACCTCCTTCGGCATATGCGCAAATGTGTCCGTGATGGGGAAGGTGGAATCCTCGGAGAAGTTTCCGTCGGGGAACGCCAGCAAAAATTCGCAGCCATCATCCGACAAACCCTGGATCGAATGCGGGATGCCCTCCGGGAAATACCAGAGGTCGCCGGCGTTTACGTCAGAGATAAAGTTGTGGCCATCATTGTCGACCGCGGTGATGCGTGCATGACCGACCGACATAAAGGCCCACTCTGCCGGTATGTGCCAATGCAACTCGCGCACCCCGCCCTTGTTGAGCCGCATGTTGACACCGGCCACGGTGGTGGCGATCGGCAGTTCGCGTTGCGTCACTTCACGCGACCAGCCGCCCTCGCGCATTTTTACGTGCGCGTCGGCGAATGAGAATTTTAGGTTCGGGATTGCGCCATTATCAGTAGGCGGTGGCTGCAAAACATCCGGATTTTCTTGCTCAAGCGGCTCGTTGCGAGGACCGAGGATTGTCCCGCCCCTGTTTCCTTCGATGGGTTGGTTCGATTGGGCCGCGACCGCCGTGGTGGCGCCGAGAATGGCTGCGCCTGCCAGTAAGGAACGACGTGTGGGTGTCGGCAATGTGAAGTTAGACATGGGGTTCCCTCCGTGCCCCCAGGCTGGGAACGCACTGTCGGGATTCTGGTTCCGATGTCCGCTATTGGCACTTAGCGGACATCGCCTATTGCACTGCACATGTCTGCTTTTGACCCAGCCGCTCGATTAATAGCCGCGTAGTGAGCTAGATTATGGTCGATGCTGAACGAGCCTGGCTCTAACCTTCATTGCGTACCACTTAGGCGGGCCAGGACAGGCTCACGAGAGGAACTCGATGAACACCGTCAAAGACGCTCTGGTCGAGAAGAGTGGCACCCTGATCCATGTTCGTTCCGGCGACATGGTCTTCGAAGCCTTGCGCCAGATGCGCGACAACCGGGTCCGGTCGGTGCTGGTCATCGACGACGACGTACTGGTCGGTATCGTGACCCAGGGTGACTGCGCCATAAAAGTGCTGCTGCCCGGGCTCGATGCGAAGCAAACTCCGGTGGGCCAAGTGATGACGGGCGACCCGGTGACGGTCAAGCCGGACGACAAACTGGAAGGCTGCATGGCAATGATGGCTGCGCGCGGCTTTCGCCATCTACCAGTGCTGGACGCGGGCAAGGTCGTGGGCGTGATCTCGATCGGAGACGTCGTCAAGGACATCATCCGAAATTTGGAGCACAGCGTTGGCGACCTGATGGGCTACATCATGACGGACGGCCCCGGGGGCTGACAGACGAACCGCGGTGCTGTCGCCAGGCCTCATCGAATAGCGAAGCGAACTTGCGGTGCGTCGAGACGCAAATCGGACGTTAATGGCACTTAGCGGACATCCCAGGGACGAGGATCGCTGGTCGGCCGCGTGGCGCTGGATGCGAAGACAGTTCATCTGCCAGACTGTCTGGCTGACCCGGAGTACACGCTGGTTGATTATCAATCGGCCGGTAATTTTCGCTCGGACCTCGGTGTTCCTTTGCTGCGTAACGGTGTGGTGATTGGCGTTATCGCGCTTATGCGCACGGTCATCCAGCCGTTCACCGAGCAGCAGATTGAATTGGTAACGACCTTCGCCGACCAAGCAGTCATAGCGATCGAGAACGCGCGACTGTTGAACGAACTACGTCAGCGCGAACAGGACCTAACGGAGAAGTCCGCGGCGCTGGCGGCCTTATCGTCAAAACTCGCGAAATACCTAGCGCCACAGATTTACGACTCGATCTTTACCGGCAAGCAGGATGTCAAGATTGCCAGCAAACGCAAGAAGCTTACCGTCTGCTTCTCCGATCTGGTTGGTTTCACCGAAATCACCGATAATATGGAGTCGGAAGACCTCACTCAGCTGCTCAACCACTACCTCACCGAAATGTCGCACATCGCGCTGCAGCACGGCGCGACGATCGACAAGTATGTTGGTGACGCCATCGTCATGTTCTTTGGCGACCCTACCACGCTTGGCGTGAAGCAAGATGCGTTAGCTTGCGTTCAAATGGCGATCGCTATGCAACAGCGTGTGGGCGAATTGGCTCAAGAATGGCTAAACAGTGGTATTGCGTCGCCGTTGCGCTGTCGAATCGGCATTCACACGGGATATTGCACCGTAGGAAATTTCGGCAGCGAAGATCGGATGGACTATACCATGGTTGGTGGCACCGTGAACCTTGCGTCGCGGCTTGAGCACGAAGCACCGCCCGGCGGAGTGCTAATCTCGTTCGAGACTTTCGCGCACGTTAAAGATGAGGTGCGTTGTGAGGAGCGAGGCCAGGTACAGGTCAAAGGCATCGCTCAGCCGGTAGCGACCTACGCGGTTCTCGAGCCTAAATACGAAGAGGGCCGGGGCGCGCCAAATTTGCGGCTGGAGTTCGACGCCGAACGCATGTCCGACGCCGAACGTAAGGCGGCGGCAGAAACGCTGCGCAGTGCGATCGGATTGCTTAAGAAGGCGGCCAAGGCGGACGATTGAGCGACGGCGGCGCGCTTGTCTGCTTTTGGCACAAAGGAGACATCGCCTAGTGCACCGCAAATGTCCGCTTTTGACCCTAAGCGAACATTTGGCGCACGCCACCAGAGGTAAGGTGTTTTACGGAGTAGATTGGAGACAATGATCGGGTGTACCCGCACCGTATGGGCACTCGTTTACCATCGATCAGATCTTGCCCTGTTTGCAGGGTGGTAATGCAATCCGAGTTCTGACGATCCCGCACTCGGGTACGAAATTTTTGTCTGCGCCAATTGCAATACCAAGGTACTCGTTCACGCACCGACACCGGACAGCGACGAGGACTAGGGGCTGAATGTCTGCTTATGGCACTTAGCGGACATCGCGTAGTGCACTGCACATGTCCGCTTTTGACCCAAAGCGGACATTCACCTCGGTTTTCAGCAGTGAACAACCGACCATATACGCGCGCGCAAACATGGCCGATCTGAATTTGATGTTTGAACTGAACCTATCGCATTGCGGCGGCTGGCCCACGTTTCGGGACGAAATAGACGACAACAGGTGTTCGATCCTTTTTGTCGCCGCGCTCCGCAACACTTGTGTGAGCTGGATGCATCATCGTCGCGATATCCAACATCTCAGATAATTCCGAAGTGTACGCAGTGACGAGGTCGTTGCCGAGGTAGATGACATTGGGATCAGGCTGGTCTCGGTAATAAAGCGTGGGGCTATCCGGCTTAGCCGTGGCCATAATGATGTCGTAGCTGGCATTAGGGACCTCGATCTTTTGAAAAATCGCTTCACGCTGCTGAGCATTGGCGGAGTTGGTTCCAAGTGCAACGATCGTGGCGACAATAGACAGGAATTTCAGCATGGCGTTCTCCCGTTTGCTGCCAGTCGTGAGAACAGCGCTCGATTGAGTGACTGACCGACCGGCAAAGTGAGATGGCCACAGCTTTTGACTTACGTAAATTGAATGTTTTGTATCGTTCAAATACGAAATATGTATACTATAAAGGATGGACATTCATGTTCTTAAAGCTTTCCTCCGCGTCGCCGAATTCGGCGGCATTGCTCGCGCTGCTAGCGTGCTCAATCAGACCCAGCCAACGATCAGTCGCCAGATAGCAGCGCTTGAGCAGGAAGTCGGCGGCCCATTGTTTATCCGTCATCGACGGGGCATGAGCTTGAGCCCCGGTGGCCAGCAATTCCGCGACCAAGTGCAGCAAGTACTACGCAGTCTCGATCAAGCCAAGGCAGAGTTCGCCGCGCAGGCAGAGGAACCTGCGGGCTCGATATCGCTTGGTCTGCCTCCGGCTCTACTTACAGTGATTAGCGGACCAGTCGTTGATCATTTCGCAAAAAAATATCCGCGAGTGTTGTTGCACGTTTTCGAAGCTATATCGCAGGGGCTTGAGGAGATAATGCGAAGTGGCGAAGCCGACGTAGCGGTGCTACTCGCCGACAGAAATGTTCTGCGTCACGTTACGCTCACCCCCCTTGGGGTGGAGCAGCTGATGCTCGTCGGTCCGCGTGACGCGCGGCTCGATCCTAAAAAGCCGGTCGGGTTCGAAGCACTCACTGGGTTACCGCTACTGACGTACCGACCACCTAATTACCTGCGCCTCTTATCCGAAGCCGGAATTCGCAAACTGGGGCTCACCTTCAATGCTGCGATTGAGCTCGAAACGCTCCCCTTGATGGTTGAGTTGATCGAACGGGGCACGGGCTACAGCATCCTGCCGCGCAGCGCTATTGCTCGCAGCGCTGGGAGAATTGCAATGGCGCCACTGCGCGGCATGTCGGTAACTTGGACACTCGCCGTGAACCGCGAGCGAGCGCAAGTTGCAGCAGTACGTGCATTGACCGCGTTAATCCGTTCGCAAGCTGACACGTTGATCAAGGAAAGAATTTGGAAAAAGGCGACTAGGAGCGTTGCACCTTGAGGCCGCCGACAAGGAGCGGACGGCACCCTAGCCATGTCCGCTAGCCCGTTCTAGTGGCCGCCCTTCCGCCATCGCTACACCGCGATGGAAGTCCGCCGCGCCGAACTGACCAAACGGTTGGCCGCGCTTGGCGAGCGCGCAAAGGAATTTCCGGCGTACGAAACAACGCTTACCCTTCTTAATGAAACTTTTCGGAGGGAATCGCTGGCTCAGCGCGTCGCAATACTGCAGGCTGCTTCATGGCTGATAGATGTGCTGGAAAGAATGACTACAGCAGTGTGATGCAGCGTCGGCTTAGGGGTAAAGCGGACATGAAGTTTTGCATTGCACATGTCCGCTAATGACCCGAAGCGGACATGAATACATTGCGCCCTCGCTCCGGACCCTTCGGGTGTTAACGCGCGGCGGCGCTCTTGACCTGCGCGGCAAGGTCCATGAACGCATGTGAAGCGACCGCCGCTGACAAGCAAACGACAGCCATTTGTGCGACGCCGCCGATGATCAAACTGATCATCGCCGGCGCCGAGCCGATGACACGTACGCCAGGCCCGAGCAGGATGACGATGGTGATAACGGCGAAAATCCAAGGCACGAGCGCGAGGAGGAAGATCGCGAAGATGCGCAGCCCCTGACCTTTGCTGTCGGCGAACGCATGTGGGGCGGTGGCGCGGGGTGCTTCCACAGCAATGGCGGGATAGAGAATTGTCAGCCGTAGCAGCACGGCGGTCGCAACGATCAGCGCGACCGCAAAAGGGATGGCGGTGGCCTGCGGGGAGAAGCCGAGCGCCTGCAATGCGCCTAGCAGGGTGTAAGGTAGTCCGGAAAAGACCCTCAGTCCGAACAACCAGATGAACATGAGGCGAAAAGCCGGCTCCCCGATATCGAGGCCGTAGTTTGGTGTAACCTCGCCGAGTATGACGAAGCGATGAATCGCGATGACAATCGGTGTAAGCAGGAATGCCCAAACCGCGTCTTGTAAAAGACCCAAGGCTTCACCGGAAAGCTGCTCATCCCACAAGCGATGCGGGACAAGCTCTGCGGCGACTGAGATCGCGAGTAGGATGAGGAGGCCGCTGATGATGATCGTGCGCAAGGAAAACAACAGCCGCCACCCGTCGCGGTATGCTGCCATAAGTGTCGGCACGATCGGCAGGCGGTATTCTTTCACGGCGGTATGCCCCAAAATCAAAGACTGACGCTACGCATTATCTCGCAAAACCTCCGTCTCGGATGCGCCGCAGCAATCGACGTTTTCCTCACGGCCCGACAATAGCACTTCTTTCATCCCGGGCTTGTCCCGATGATCCCGATTAACAAAGCACCACGCTCCTGTCCTGATCGAGATGGCCGGGACAAGCCCGGCCATGACAAGGTGTGGTAGTATCGGCTCATGATCGACCGCCGTATGGCTTTTCTCGCTGTCGTCCTGCTTCTTGCGTCTCCCGTCCTCGCCGCCGACGATCCCGCCGCGCCGATTGTTACAATCTATCGCATCGTCTCCGCTGGCGACGGCACCGTCGGCGGCTACGTCATCACGCGCAAGAAGAGTCGGCATCGCTGGCTCTCGCGCTCGTTCGCCGCGCTGTGGGACAAGTCTGACGCGCTGACGCCGAAGGGCGATGAGAACTTGCCCGGCGCGGATCCCATCACCGATTCACAGGACCCCAAGGTGCGCGATCCCCAGGTCGTCATTGAGAAGCGCGACGCCGGGACCGCGGTGGTCGCCGCCTCGTTCCGCAGCTGGAACAACGAGACCCGCACTGTGCGCTACGACATGGTCCGCGAGGGCGGCGTCTGGAAGATCGACGATATCCACACCAGGTCCGACAGCAAGGCCGACAACTATCAGTGGTCGACCCGCAAGGAGCTGGCCTACAACGTCGAGGCCATGGGCAGCGGACGCTGGATCACGCCGCCGAAAGACAGTCCCAACGCGCAGCGCATGGACAAATGACGGCAGCGCGGCCCGCGCCTTCCTTGCCGCACACGTCTGCCCTAATCTCCCCCCATGCGCGTAACAATTCCCGCCCTCGCCATCGCTACCCTCCTCGGCGGAGGCTCGCCCGCGGTTGCTGAGCTCGGCCCCTGCAAGGCGGACGCCCAGCAGACGCCGTTGTGCGGCTCTGGAAAGGGCGCCGCGCGGGTCGTGCACGACACCATTTCCCCGGACAAAAAGTTCGCGCTGGCCTGGCGTCATCCCGACAAGGACCCCACCGCCGTCACCGAGGACGACAGCGACCTCGAGCTGCTACTCATCCACCTCGCCGATGGCGCCGTGCTGGCGAAAGCCGATACCGAATATTTCCGCAATCCCGGGGAGTATGCCAACCGTCGCGAGGAGTACGCGATCTGGTCGCCGGACAGCCGCATGGTCATCCGTCAGTACGACATCCGCTTCGGCACCGATGTCTACAGGCTGTACCGTATCGGCGCCGACGGCGCGCTCAGTGGCGAGATCGACCTCGACAAAGTGATCGAGGACGCCGTCTACGCGCGGCTGCAGAAAATCGGCCGCAAACGCGACGACTACTCGATGTTCTACACCAACAACGGCAGCACGCTCGGCAACGACGGCACGCTGCGCATCAGGGTCGT
Source organism: uncultured Alphaproteobacteria bacterium (assembly GCA_963820805.1). Classification (GTDB taxonomy): domain Bacteria; phylum Pseudomonadota; class Alphaproteobacteria; order Rhizobiales; family Xanthobacteraceae; genus Pseudolabrys. The sequence continues at coordinate 160,893 of CAWGBH010000008.1, read as the reverse complement.
CGCCTTCATCGTCAAGAAAGATCCCGAGGTGGACTACGACGTCGTGATAAAGGTGACACCCGGGGCGACGCCAATGCGCGCGCGCATCGTCAAGATCGTGCAGACCCACGCGGAGTAATGCGGCGCGTCTTTCAGACCGTGAGACTAGGATTGCGGTGGGCTTCGATGAGCATTCGATTGCGAGCGCTCTGGATCGGTTTAGCCGCCATACTGGCCGGGACCATGTCTGTGCCCTCAGCAGAGTTGAATGATCCGCTATCCCCGCTGACGTCCGCCAAGGGGTCGATACTCTGCTTTCGACGCGACTATTCTCCAGTGCATTTGGCGCAGCATCCGAAGCAGATGATCAAATCCGTCCTGCTTGCATTCCAACAGGGCTTCGTCACCGTCGAGCTGACTCCGCGCAGGGGCGCGTCGAAGCAGATTGGAGCCGGCTGCGGTTGGTCGGAGGGAGCGGGGATCGATACCTCCGGCCACAAGATGATCCCCAATTTCAACAAATCGGCGGCGTTTGATTGCACCGTCACCGTCGGCAATTCTGCCGAGGAGCGCGGTTACCTCCTGATCGATCCGGCGCAGGACGCAAAATCGCTCACTCTGTTCCTGCAAAGTTCGATCACCGCCTACGGTGGCGGGCCGGGGCAACGCCAGGGCTACGATCTGACGCTTGGTCCGCAGGATCGCACCTTCGCGCTTACCCGGATCGGTTCGAAGGCCTGCGAGTCGTTCAAGATGACCGCCGAATAGCTAACATTTTGATGCCGAAACTTTTGCTCGCCCGCGGCGCTCCGGCCTGGGTCCCATTGAGCCTAGCCATAAGTAGTTGCAGCGGCCCCATCAGAAATTCAGATAGGCCGCCGCGAGGCGGTCTTCCTGTTTTGCGGTCCATGTTTTCAGATGTCCGCTTGTGGCACTTAGCGGACATGCGCCAGTGCGCTGCAAATGTCTGCTTTTGACCCAAAGCGGACATGCGGCCAAGCGCAAAACGGCTCGGAGGTAGTCATTAGGTACCTCGGTAGGAGTGTGTCTCGATTGCCACGACTGCTGATTTTGAGCGGAGTTTGACGGCAAATTAATCCCTCGGCACGCAGTGGTTCGATAGTCTGACGCCAACGCAGGGGTGCGCATGTCTCGTTTGTCATTTCTATTAATTGCCATCGTCGCCACCATCGCGCAGACGCAGGTTGCACCGGCAGCCGATCTGCCGCGCAAGGCACCTGTCTACACGCCACCGCCACCGCCGGTTTTTAGTTGGACCGGGTTTTATGTCGGCGGAAATGCTGGCTACGCGCGGGGCCGCGCAAACGCCACCTACGTTGCGCCGGGTCTGCCAATCTTCATCCCTGCCGATACGATCCCAATGTCTGCCAACGGTTCTGGGAGCCTTGACCCAAAGGGCTTCGTCGGCGGTGCGCAAATTGGCTACAATTGGCAATTCGCGCCAACGTGGGTTCTCGGCGTCGAGGCCGATTTCCAAGCTTTCAATTTAAGTGATTCATTCGATCGCACGATTGTGCTTGAAAACTTTCAGCACGCCACTCACACACAAGTCAGTGCCGACTGGCTTTTCACCTTGCGTGGGCGGTTAGGATACGCATTCGACCGTTGGTTGGTTTACGGCACCGGCGGCCTCGCCGTCGCCAAAGTAAATTTCCAGCAGATCAACGCATACCCCAGTCTCTTCGCGGGCGATCCTCCTTTCTCGCCGACCGATTTTTTCTCTGCTTCCGACACTAGGACGGGATGGACGGTCGGTGGCGGGGTCGAATATGCGTTCTTGAACAACTGGTCAGTCAAAGCCGAATATCTGCATGTCGACTTGGGCACTATCGGCGGAACATCGACTACGATTGATCCTTCTTTTCCGGCAGTCCTAGTGTCTAGCCACAGTACTGATTTCAAGGCAGACATCGTTCGGGCCGGCATCAACTACCGGTTCAATTGAGGCGAACTCGCATTTCATTTCTGCGAATGTCCGCTATTGGCACTTAGCAGACATCGCCTAATGCGCTGCACATGTCCGCTTTCGGGGCTAGAGGGGACATGACCTTTTGCGCTGCACATATCTGCTTTTGACCCAAAGCGGACATAAGTTCGGCCATTTCCCTCTATGTCCGGAATCAAAAATGCGGCATTTGCCTTGACGCCCGAACGAAGATTGGGAACTGTAATTATTGCGCAATGACGGGGCGTTAGAGGTAGTTGCGTGCGGAATGCTAATGCCAATCATCGCGTGTATTGGCGCCTTTCGCCGGGATCAGCCGGGACTTATGCCTTCGCTATATTTCTAGTGATTATAGCCAGCCTCGTGCGCTGGGGCCTTGGCTTTTTGGTCGAAGATACTTTTGTCTTTGCGGCCTACTACCCAGCAGTTCTTTTTGCGACTTACGTCGGTGGGGCGGGAGTTGGCATATTTGCGGCAGTACTAGCGACCGTAATTGGTTGGTGGGCCTTCATTCCTCCTCATTACACATTCTTTCCAATTACTTCGGGTCAGGAAACGAGGGTACTCGGATTTATTATTGCCTCTGCTTTGATTATTTGGGGAGCCGATCACTACCGCAAGCTCAGGAAGCGCCTCGAAGATGAAGAGAAATTTCGTAGACTTGCGGTCGAGGAGCTGGCTCACCGATTAAAGAATAAACTGGCGACAATACAAGCGATCATCGGTTTCCAATTGCGCGAAGAACCGCAGATCAGAGACGCCATCTTGGGCCGCCTAACTGCGCTTTCGGCCACAGACGACCTGATTATGTCAGCGCAAGGACAAGGGGCTGCCCTTCGCGACATCCTATCCGCGGAATTTGCACCATATGATTTGTCACGAATATCGATGCAGGGCCCAGAGTGCCTCCTGTCCCCGAAGCTCGCTTTAATGATTGCACTATTAGTTCACGAACTTGCTACCAACGCGGCAAAATATGGCGCGTTTTCAAACTCAACCGGCACGCTATCAATCGAATGGTCGCTTTCCGGCGGCCGATTGAACGTGGAGTGGCGGGAAAGCGGTGGTCCATCTGTCGGCAAACCAACGCATCGCGGTTTTGGATCGAGACTATTTTTGCGGGCGCTTGACCAATTCAATGGAAGTGTGGAAGCAATTTTTGCACCATCTGGGTTGGTCTGCACATTGATTGTTCCACTTTTAGACGACCAACAGGTTCAGAAAGAATAGGAGGTGGCATCACGTGGTTGCTAGCCAGTGTCCGCTATTGGCACAAAGCAGACATGGGCTGGTGCGCTGCACATGTCTGCTTTTGACCCAAAGCGACATACGCTCAGGCCTAACGTCTTGTATCTCCACGCACACCCGCGAAGCGATTCGGGGGTTGGGTATACCCTAAATTCACTTTTTCTTATTTCGGCTTTGCAGGGTCTGGTGCTGGGAAATCCATCTTTTTTGAGTCTTTGTATTTTTCAGGAGGTTCAGCTTGCGGAGCACCGTAGAGAGTCTTCTTATTCCCTTTTTCGTCAGTTACTTCTTCGCGCGGGAATTTACATTGTTCGGTGTAGCCCGCTGTGGCAAAGCCTTTGGCATTTATCTGCTCGGCTATGTTAGCGCCGCCGGTATGTTTTTGTTCTGCCGACCAGCATGAGTGGAAGGTAATCTTCGGCTTGCCTTCTTTGCAAAGGGCCGTTTTCAGCGAGGCGATAAACGCATTAAAATAGTCGCCATTGTCGCCAAGATTAATGCCGGGGCCACCTAGTTCGTCCACGTATTCCTTAGCGTCATCGATTTTTTTCGGCAGCTGGAGCGAGCCGTTGGTGCGTCCATGGCCTACAATGTCGAGGCTTGAGCAGCATACGCCGTCAGTTGGAAACGAAGCTATCACTTTGTTGATGTCATCCTTACTTGATACGGATTTCAACTTCCCTTCGGGAGGCCCAGCCGCGATCGCATTCGCTGCCCCCGCAATATCGCCGTTGGTGCCGTACGATGTGTTGTTTGGATCCTCTTTGTCGTTGTCGGTGTACTGCAAGGAGATGATGCAGGCTGTCGCGGTTAGTTTTTTCTTCTCCTTGACTGCTGCTCCTTTCTTTTTTGTGTCGTCTATTTCGACAACATAAGGAGGCAATTTGCCGGAAGGTCTGTCGCAGTCATCATCATTCTCGCCGTCGCAGTGCGGCACTTCCTTCAGTGTTGCGACGTCCGGGCCTTTGTCGATGAGCGGATCGTCGTACCAGTACCAAGAGAGAAGCTTACCATCGCGACGGTAATAATAGTGTCGCGTAAAGAGCGAGTCGTCTTTCGTAACGATTACCTGCTTGTGGTCGTTAAGATCGCCTAGCTTACCGTCACGGTGTTTCGGATCGTGAACGATTTGATCAGGTTTGCCGACAAATTTGATTTCGTCCAAAATTTCGTTTTGATGTTTATTCTTTGCGATATTTTTGTCGCGCTTATTGGCCTTGTTCCCTTTGGGACCTTGTGCGTCCGATTGCGACTGCTTATTCAACTCATGAAGAATTAATCCGCCAACTCCGACCCCAATTCCAATGGCGTCGCCCGTACCGATACCGCCCCGATGGCCCCGATCCATCTGGCCGTCTTTGTTGGTTGGCGCAGAATCCATTCGGCTACCGCGCCGCATCATTTCATCTTGCGCGTCAACCGTTGCCGTCGACGCCATAAGCGCGAGCGCTGTGACCGCGCAAGTCATAATTCCGACGCGTGGAAAAACACTTTCAACTAGCTTGCTGGACACGGTTACCCCCAAAGAGCAGTTAAACGCGGTCGCCGTTGGCAACCGCACTAAAAGAAACACTATTTTGGTTGATTGCCTACCGGTGGCATTTCTAGTTGCAGCAAAAAGCGACTGCGGTACGTCGCGATTTAAAACGTTTAGTCTAAGCCTACGCGATGTTATCCACCCCCGAAAGGTGGGTGCAGGCCAAACTCGGCACCAGTTCGCTCGCGCCGACCGAGGTCATCGAAAAGACGCGCGATGTCCGCTTTTGGCACTGAGCGGACATCGACTTGTGCGCTGCACATGGCTGCTTTTGACCCAAAGCGGACATCGGTGTCGCAGCTGCGGTATCTTCCAAGCAACCAGCTTCCACACGTACAATGCTGCAAAGACACCCTGTGAAACGACATGGGGGGGAATCCACATGGACAAAGCTGAGCTTTTCACTGACGGCGAAGCCTACGAGCGGATGATGGGCCGTTGGAGCCGTCTTGTAGGCGAAACTTTCCTCGCCTGGCTCGACCTGGCAAAGGGCCTTCGATGGCTCGATGTCGGCTGTGGCAACGGCGCATTCACAGAGGAGATTATTGCTCGCTGTGCCCCTGCGACGATGATGGCGATTGATCCCTCCGATGAGCAACTCGCCTTCGCGCGGACACGGCCCGGAGCGAAGATGTCAAAATTTCTAACGGGCGATGCGCAGAAACTGTCATTTGGCGATGGCGCTTTCGATGTGGCTATCATGGCGCTGGTGCTTGCGTTTCTATCCGACCCAGCGAAGGCGGTTGCGGAAATGGCCCGCGTGGTACGCCCCGGCGGCTGGGTCGCAACTTACATGTGGGATATTCAAAACGGCGGCGCGCCGACCACACCGATTTATACGGCAATAGAATCATTGGGCTCGACGCTTCCGGTCCGGCCCAACCCGGCAGCGTCGCGGTTGGAAGCCATGCGCGACTTCTGCGAAATGGCCGGGCTGGAGTCTGTCGAGACGCGAGTCATCCGCATTCCTGTGAGGTATGCCGACTTCGATGATTTTTGGGATTCGAATACTGTACCTGTTGGGCCGCAGGGCAAAGTGATTGCCGGCATGTCGCCCGGTGAGCGCGAGCATCTCCGCGTGCGACTACGTGAACACCTGCCTGCTACTTCCGATGGAAGTATCGTCTATAAATCATTCGCAAACGCTGTGAAGGGCCGAGTTCCCGGCTAATGCCATTCACCGGCGCAAGTGTGTCTGCTTTTGACCCAAAGCGGACGTCGGCCTCATTCTCTAAGACCGGGTGTTTCGGCCTCGCAGCGCAGTCCCAAAGTGCTAGGCTGTTGTGAGGGGGACACTTGCAGCGGCGCGAATTCATCAAACTTCTTGGCGGTGCGGTGACGGCGTTGCCGTCTGATAACGTCCTGGCGCAACAACAAATTCCGCTAGTGCAGGCCCAGCGAATGCGGCGCGTTGGCGTCTTGGAAATACTGGCTGAAACTGATCCGCAGGTGCCAATTCGGCATGCGCGGTTACAGGATGGTCTTCAGAAATCCGGATGGGTGGAGGGGCACAACGTCCAAATCGCCTATCGTTTCGCCGCCGCTAATCCTGATCGAATTCGGGACCATGCGGCGGAATTGGTCGGGTTGGCTCCGGATGTCGTAGTAGGCCAAAGCACACCGGTGTTGGAAGCATTGCTGAAGCTTACTCGCTCTCTACCAATTGTATTTGTCGAGGTCTCCGACCCGGTTAGTGCTGGCTTTGTCCCAAATCTGGCACGTCCAGGCGGCAACATCACTGGCTTCAGCAACTTTGAATATACGATCGCCGGGAAGTGGCTAGAGCTTCTCAAAGAGGCTGCACCCGCAACAAAGCGCGTCGCTGTTTTGTTGTTTCGCGGCGACCCATCATGGTCTCGATACCTTGCGCCGGTAGAAGCATCTGCACCATCATTGGGCATCCAGGTAACGAGGATATTTCTCGGCGATGCGGACGATACTGAGCGTGAGATCAACTCGTTCGCGCAGGAGCCACATGGCGGTCTGATTACTACAAACAATCCGCGAGCCTACCTTCAGCGTGAACTCATTTGCAGGCTAGCAATCCGCCATCGGCTGCCTGCCGTTTATCCAGCCCGCATTTACACAACTAGCGACGGTCTCATGTCGTACGGAATTGATAACTCCGCCCTTTATTGGAATGCGGCGTCCTATGTTGATCGTATCCTCCGGGGCGAGAAGCCTGGTGATCTTCCCGTTCAGCAGCCAACCAAGTTTGAATTCGTCATCAACATGAAGACTGCAAAGGCGCTCGGCATCACAATTCCATCCGCGCTGCTTACTAGTGCCGACGAGGTGATCGAATGAGGCTCCCGATGTCCGCTATTGGCACTTAGCGGACATCGGCTTGTGCGCTGCACATGTCCGCTTTCGGGGTAAGAGCGGACATTACTGCGCCATTCCGACAACAACAGTTTTTTCAATAAAATCAGCAGTCACACGAAACATGAACGTGTCGGAATGCGCGTTGAATTGCCCAGTACTTATGACTTCTCTTAATCAGCGGGTCTAATAATTTTCGGGTTGGGCGTCAGAACTTCGCTGCTTCTCTTCGCGTCCACAAACGTGATCAGAACAGCGAACGCGTTTTTGGTTTTCGGTTCAACACATCAAGCTGGTTCGTTCGCTGAAGAACGCCAACGTCCGCTCTTGGTCTTGCGCAGCCAATATTTGTGTTGGTATCGCTGTTGGTATGGGAAAAAAAGAACTTACGAAAAACCGCAACTCGTCAATAGCTTAAGTGTTAGGTGCGGCTCCGCCCCTGGGCACCATAACTCCGTTTCCATTCTAAAAGCTGGTCATTTACGGCCTAAAGGTCTAACGTGACTGGACCATCGGCTTTCGTACTAGGCGCCGCTGGCTGAGAGACACTCCGGTGCTCCCGCCTCGAAGGGAGTGTCGTGATTCAAATTTCAGGACGAACTTTCGTCTCTGATCCGGTCGACTACCGGCTTCGGACTCGTCAGCCGCCTTGCAACGACAATTCTGGAAGCGGCACTTATTGCACCCGTTGCAATAAGACGACCGCTGCGCCATTCGCGTCCGAGTATCGCGGTGAAGGAGTGCTCCAGCACCGCTGGATTTGCACCGCATGCGGCAATGACTGGGTCACTGCGTTGCGCTTGCCGTACTAGTCGGTGATTTTTGACCGCGGCTGCTTTGCTCTAGACAAAGGAATATCAAATTGCAGGTTTTCGTCCGTGACAATAACGTCGATCAGGCCCTCCGCGTCTTGAAAAAGAAGATGCAGAGGGAAGGCGTCTTTCGTGAAATGAAGCGACGGCGCTTTTACGAAAAGCCTTCCGAACAGACCGCCCGCGAGAAGGGTGAAGCCGTCCGCCGTACCCGAAAGCTTGCTCGCAAGAAGGCAATTTTCGAGGGCTTGGTCGCGGCTCCGAAAAAGAAGCCGGGACTTGATGCCAATGGCAAACCCAAACCCGCAGAGCGCGGCCGCCCGCCCAGGAGGGCGTAACCTTTCATGACGATTTTTGTATTCAAGTCCGAAACGAACCGGGAACTCTGCGCTTTCGCCGGCGATGTGGCCGGCAGCAAATTACCATCTCAATTTGCGCCGTGGCTGCCCGAGAGCGTCATTGAAGATTCACGGCCGCCGCCGCACAATTTTTCGCGGTTTAGGATCGAGACCGCGATCAAAATGAAGGGTTTTCAGCTCTGGCGTATGAAACGGCCATTATAGGTTATAATATTTAGCTCGCCTGGTAGCCCGTCCCGCGGGGGGACATGGGTCGCGACCAGCGGGCTGGTTATTTGTGCGGGGGGTAGTGTGTTGAAGCCGACATACGCTGATAATCCAGCGATCTTCCATTTCGTAATGATCAAGCCAACGCACTACGATGACGATGGCTATCCGATTTCATGGTTTCGGTCCGCAATCCCCTCGAACACCCTCGCTTGCCTAAACGCGCTCGCTGAGGATGCGGCGAGACGCAAGGTGCTCGGCGCCGGCGTCGAGATTCGTCTGCACACTTATGACGAAACCAACCGGCGGGTTCGGCCGGATCAAATCATTCGCATGATTCAGCGCGAGGGCGGCCGCGCGCTGATAGGCCTTGTTGGAGTGCAGTCGAACCAGTTTCCGCGTGCTGTCGATCTTGCGCGGCCGTTTATCGCTGCGGGATTGCCGGTTTGTATCGGCGGATTTCATGTCTCGGGCTGCATCGCCATGTTGCCGGAGCTGCCACCCGATATACGCGCGGCGCGCGACTTGGGCATTTCGTTTTTTGCCGGCGAAGCCGAAGAAGGCCGGCTCGATTCTGTGCTGCGCGACGCTTGGAACGGCGAATTGGCGCCTCTCTACAACCATATGAAGGATTTGCCCGCGCTGGTCGGCGAACCGCCGCCGTTCTTGCCGCGCAAGCATGTCGCTCGCACATCGGGGTCGCTGTCGAGTATCGATCTTGGGCGCGGCTGTCCGTATCAGTGCTCCTTCTGCACGATCATCAACGTGCAAGGCAAAAAGAGCCGAATTCGTTCCGCCGACGATCTCGAAAAGATCGTTCGTGAAAATGTTGCGCAAGGCATCAAGCAATTCTTCATCACGGATGACAATTTTGCGCGCAATCGTGACTGGGAACCGTTGTTCGACCGCATGATCCAGTTGCGCGTTGGCGAAGGCATGAATATCGGCTTCACGATCCAGGTCGATACCCTTTGCCACAAGATCCCGAATTTCATCGAGAAGGCGGCTCAGGCAGGCGTGCGCCGCGTGTTTATCGGGTTGGAAAATATCAATCCCGATAATCTTATCGCCGCCAAGAAACGGCAAAATAAAATTACCGAATATCGCGAGATGTTGCAGATGTGGCGCAATCACGGCGCCATAACCTACGCCGGCTATATCCTCGGGTTCCCGGCCGATACAAAGGAATCGATTGCGCGCGATATCGAAATCATCAAACGTGAATTGCCAGTCGACATTCTCGAGTTTTTCTTCCTGACGCCGCTCCCTGGCTCGGAAGATCATAAGGCCCTCTGGACGAAGAAGGTCTGGATGGATCCCGATATGAATAAGTACGACCTCAATCACCGGGTCTCTCATCATGGCAAGATGTCGGACGCGGACTGGGAAGAGGCCTATCGGGCAGCCTGGCATGCGTTCTACACACCGGACCACATTCGTACGATTCTGCGCCGCACCTGCGCCAACCCGATGGGGCGTCCCGGTACGACGCTGTCGACGATCCTCTGGTTCTATCTGATGATCCTGTACGAAGGTGTGCATCCGCTTGAAGGCGGTGCACTGCGCCGCAAATTCCGTCGGGACCGGCGAAGCGGCATGCCGCGCGAAAACGTCATCACGTTCTATTCGCGCTATTTTGCGCAAACGGCATTTAAAGCCTGGGGTTATTTAAGCGTATACCGGCGCACCAAAAAGATGCTCAACGAGGCGCTGTCGGCGAACGACCGCTGGTCTTATAGCGATCTTGCGATTGCGCCCCCGAAATCAGATGAATTCGAAGCGCTCGATCTTTATCACGCGACCAGTGGTGGCGAAGCCGCGTTGGCCCGTAAATACCGCGATGAGAAGATTCGCGCTCAGGCCACGACGAACGACGAAATGGCCACTGAGGCGGCCGAATAACGCTCCGCCCAATCGTTTATTTCAGGCCGGCCGCAATTCGCTCCCACGTGTCAGCGATGTGTTCAAGCATGATGCGGTGGGACTCGATATCAGTCTGCTGTGCCAAAACACGGCACTCTTTGGCTTTTGTCCCGCAATCGTCGAGGGAAAGCCGTTTGACTGCGGGATCGGGCATTTTCTGGCTCCATGGTTCAATTGCGCACGAAAAGATCAGTCCGTGCGGAGAAGTTGGTATTCCTCGGCAATGCGCTCGAATGACTCAGCGGCACTCTTGATGCGGTAGGAGAGGCGCCGGTCACTTTCGATTGGCAGTTGGCGGACGATCTTGTATTCGCCCTGCGCGGCGTCCTTTCCAAATTGCGACTCGTAATACACATTCTGGCCGGGAGAATATTTGTGGCTCATAGCTGTCCTTTATCGGTGCTCCCATCATCGCCGACGAAGCCCATCGGCTAAGGAGTTAGCAAAAACGCCCGGCGTGCTGGCCGGGCGTTTGCGCAGTTCGATTTGTTATGAGATCAGGCATCTTGCAGATTTGAAGCCGCCTGCTTGCCGCGCTCAGTCACTATTTCGTAGGTGAGGCGCTGGCCCTCGTTCAGCGTGGTCATGCCGGCACGCTCAACCGCGCTGATGTGCACGAACACATCGCGGGAGCCGTCGCTCGGGGTGATAAATCCGAAGCCTTTTTGTGTATTGAAAAACTTGACAGTACCTGTCGCCATGGTCGCCTTCCTTGCGAGTTGATAAGCGCATAAGCGTTCATCGCTTCATGCGATCGAAACGCCCGAATTTTGGGGTGACTTGTTAAGCGCCCAAGTCGGGGCAGCGCAGCAAGGCGAATCCAAAAAACTGGTATTCAACAAACCCTGCATACACTAAGCGTTGCGATACGTCTATGTCCTCGAGTTCCGGAAAAGAATGCGCAATGGTGTTGTTGTGTGCGTCATGGATTTTTTCGCAAGCAGTGTTTTTGCGATGATTGATGTTCGACGTGCTATCACCGCTAAAATTTTTGCGGTCAAAATCGGCATTATTTATCAAAAAAGGTGGATTGTGCTCGACGCGCTTGTCGAATTAGCCGAGCGTATCGATATGGGGCCGGCCTGACATCGAGGCCAATTGCCCAGTGTGGTTGGATGTCGATGATAAATTCCTAATCGCGAAAGACGCCGTCAGTTGACGTTCAAGCGGCCGTTCGCGGTCCGTGGTATCGATCGTCTATTGCCTGCGGGCACATATGAACTCGTGCCCGACCACGAATTGGCAAGCGAACCATATCATCCGGTGTATCGTCCTGTTGTGGCCTTGCTTTTTATTCCAGGGCAGCCGCATCGGCATTCATCGATCGTGAAGGCGAACGTCGACCCCGCAGAAGTCCTAGTCACTCATGGCCGCGATCAGGCTGCAGCCGGCCAAGATTGATAAGTCGCCGGAACCCGGGAGGATTCTCCATGTTCGCTAAACTTGGGGCCTAGACGGGTCGTAGGGGCCGGACAGGATGTCGCAGAAGGTATAGGCGTCCACCTCAGCCTGATTGGCCATACGGGCTCTATTTACAAATGAAGAAGCAGGGTAGTCTAAAGACCCGGTTCAATGAACGAGGGGCCGCATTGTGAGTTGGATTGACCGCACCGAGGTATGTCGTGGCTGATCAGCTTAATCCTGTTGCGACTCCCCATCTTCCGATGTTCATCACCTCGCCCGGTGATACCGACGTGCTCATGGTCGTCACGGCCATTATTCTCGGCGTGTCCGTGTTCGGGTTCGGCGTCTTATTCTTCCGCTTGCATACGCTGCCCGAGCGGGTTGCGCACAAAGGGCAAAAGATCCAGTTCGAGATCGTTGCAATCCTCGGGCTGCTCGCTCTCTTCACGCACATGCATATTTTCTGGGTTGCAGGACTGGTGCTTGCATTCATCGACATTCCAGATTTTGGCGGGATCTTTGGCCGCATCGCAGGCTCGGTCGAGAGGATGGCGGGCCTCAAGCCGGGAATGGGCGCAGCCGACGTGCCGGAACCCGGCGCCGCGAGGTCGTCGCACGAAGCAGCAACTGCCGTGGACCCCCACAACGGCCGCGAACCTTCGGCGGGAAAAAAACCGGTAGGCGCGGTCGCAAGCCGCAGGGCGGTGGATCATGCTTGAGATGCTTCTCTGCTCGCTGGTAACACTCCTTCCGGACTATCTTTATCGCCGCTATGTCCAGGGAAGGCGCATAGGCAAGGAGATTACACTCTACTCGGTCTGGTTCGAGCTTCGGTGGGGCATCACGGGCTGCCTCATCCTGACCGTGGCCCTTATCACAACCGTATTTTACAACCACCCGTCCACGACCAACGTGACGCTTTTCTTCCGCACGGTGCCGATCCTGCCCGAGACGAATGGCCGCGTCGCCGAGATTTACATCGGCAACAGCGGAACTATCGCCAAAGATGCCCCGATTTTCCGGCTGGACAGCTCAAAGCAGGCGACGGCGGTCGAGTCGGCGCGGCGCAAGATTGAGGAGGTTGATGCGCAAATGCTGGTGGCGCGGGCGGACGTGGTCAAAGCCGATGGCCAGCTGCAGCAAGCGCAAAGCGAGCATCAGCAGACCGTGGACGAACTTGAAACAAAGCAGGAGCTTTACCGGCGGAACCCGGGCAACGTGGCCGTTCGCGAGATCGAGCGATTGCAGGAACGTGCGAAAGGGCAACTCGGCGCGATCACCGCAGCGACCGCCTCGAAACAGAGTGCCGAAGAGCAGATATCAACGCTGTTACCGGCGCAGAAGGCGACCGCCCAAGCTGAACTCGCCCAGGCTCAGGCAGAGCTGGATAAGACGACGATCCGTGCCGGCGTGAGCGGGCGAGTGGAGCAATTCTTTCTGCGGGTCGGCGAAGTGGTCAATCCTCTGATGCGCCCGGCCGGCATTCTGATTCCCGAAGGGGCCGGATATAAATCTTTGCAGGCCGGTTTCGGGCAGATCGAGGCTCAGATCATGAAAGTCGGGATGGCTGCGGAAGTCACCTGCGTATCCAAGCCATTTACTGTCATCCCGATGGTGGTGACAGGCGTGCAGGACTACATCGCCGCGGGACAGTTTCGCGGCGGTGAGCAGCTCATCGATCCGCAGCAAGTGGCGCGACCGGGCACTCTCCTTGTTTTTCTTGAGCCTCTTTACAAGGGCGGGCTCGAAGGCGTGACACCGGGCAGCAGTTGTATCGCCAATGCCTATTCGAGCAACCACGATGAGATCGTTGCGAAAGACACGGGTGCCTTTCGGGCGTTCACTCTCCATGCTGTGGATGCGTTGGCGCTTGTGCACGCCATAATCCTGCGGCTCCAAGCGCTGGTGTTACCGTTCCAGACGCTCGTGTTCAGCGGGCATTGACGGCCGCCGATCCATGATTGCGACGTGCTGTTTCGCAGCGGTCTTTTGCAATTCGAGTTTGCGTGACTGTCACTGAGATGCGGCGTCGACCTTCTGCCACGTATCGTCCGGATTAAATGAAGTCATTCGTCCGGCGATTTCTGCAGAATTCGGACCAAGATCTTTTTCGTAAACGACGCCGCTGTGGCTGACCATAAAGGTCTTTACACCCGAATTACGGTACTCGGCCGGATAGGCGATCAGGCCAAAGCCCCCGATCATCTTGCCCTTGACGACGTAGTCTAATGTTCCGCCCGGAGCGGCTGGGCCTTGTTTCGTGAGAATTTTGTAATAATAGCCGTGGTAGGGGATATGTCCGCTACCGGCTCGATATCCCTGAGCCGTCGCGTTGGCGACAAGCTCTCCGAGGGGGCTTGCGTCGTCGCCTTTGTCATCCGGCCAGTAGAGACCATCTTTCTTGCCCGCGCTGCTGACAATGCGTTGCGCATAGACGCCTTTGCCGGCGCCGGTGCGATCTTTTTCGGCGTACTCATTTTGTGCGTCGACATAGGCAAGTGAAGCCTGGATTGTGCTGAGTTCATTGCGGCCTATCCTGCGAAACAGGATTTCCTGGCGGCCGGCGGCGGTATCGAACTGCCACATCCCATCTTTGCGCACGAGCGGAATCGGGAACGGATAATCTTCTGGTCCGATCACCATCGTCGCTTTGCTATCGCCATCCATGGTGACCTGGTGTTTCGTTTCAAAGGCTGCGATGAATTTCTTGCGCGCGTCGTCATCGGCGACAGGATCGCCGGACGATACGATGTCGGCCGCCTTTGCACCGAGCACTGTCATAACGGCTTTGCGGTCAGTGCCCTTCGCAGCGCCGGCGAGGGCGTCGATTGCGGCTTCGGGGGTTTTGAAAGTTTCTTGCGCGCTCGCCGCAGATGCGAGGAGGAGCATTGCCGCCGTCAACGAGGCGAGTTTGCCGAAAAAGCGAACGTCCACTGCGTTGGTCATGACATCCTCGGTCTCATTTGCATCTGAATTCAGTTGTGGATCGATTGGACAGTGGATGGAATTCGGGCACCGGAAGCAACCCACTGCTCGTAGGTCTCGAATTTCAGCCCGAGCTTGTCGTAGAAGACCCGAAGGTAGCCATCGCGACCCCGTGTGACCGCATCGGGCGCGACGGTTTGCACTTCCTGCGCCATGACGCCGACGTAGACTTTGTCACTACCGTTGTAACTAAAGCGATAGAACCCAAGGCCATCGTCGAGCCGGCCGATCAGCGCGATATCGTGCTTCAATCGAATATCTGAGCGCCGCCCGCCTCCGCCTCCGCCGCCACGGCCACCACCTCCGCCGCCGCCGCCCCGTCCACCTCCGCCGCCGGCTCGCGCTCCGCCGCCGCCGCCCGCGCGCGCCCCACCGCCGCCGCCAGCGCTGGCTCGGCCGCGCGCTGCTTGCGCGTGGGCCGCCTTACCTGATCCGACGTTATTGAACGCGCCATCGCGGCCACCGCCACCTCCTGCCGGGCGCGTTGCCGGCCGGTTCGCCGCGCTTCCGCCGCCACTTGGCCGGTTGGCGCCGCCGCCAGTGCTGGGCCGGTTACCACCGCCACCCGCGTTTGGCCGATTGGCACCGCCACCAGCGTTTGGACGATCTCCGGTGCTCGGACGATTGGCGCCGCCGCGATCCCCGGCGCCGCCAGGCTTGAGCACCTGCTCGCCGCCGCGGCCGCGGTAATCCATTCGGTTCTCGGCTCCGCCCCGGATGTTGTTGTTACCGAACTTCTGCTGCACATTAGAGTTGTTGTATTTGACGCCCTGGCGGTGTTCTGGTCTGTGCTGCCAATTGTTTCCGCCTGTATTGATATTGACGGGCCGATTGACGTTGATGTTGTTATTTCCCCAATTGACTCCGCCGCCCCAATAATTTCCGCCTGAGGCCCAACGTCCAAGCGCATAGCCGGCACCGAACGCGATCCCGCCCGCGATGATTCCGCCAGCGATATATCCAGGCGCCGGGAAGTAGTAGGGCGGATAGTCTGGATATGGCCATCCACCGTACGCGACTGCAGGATCGTAATACGGCACGTAGACGGTATTGGGATCGGTCGGCTCAATAGCGATGACCTGCCTGCCTTGCTCCTGTGTCTTCGAGACCTTCTGTTCCTTGGTCGATGTCAGCTTGTTGCTGGCCTCAGCCTTCGCGCGTAAACGTTGGATCGCGTCCATCACATCCGGCTGCTGGGCAAGGACCGCATCACCAAGCTTCTGTGTCCAATCAAGCTTCGCGCTCATCATCGAGAGAACGTCTGGAGTCGCAACCAATGACTTCACGCTGTCATCCCAGCCCTGCTTGTCGACAGCGGCTTTTAGTTCGTCGCCTTTTAAATTCTTGTTCGCGCTTACCCAACGGTCGGCTTGCACGACCTCAAGCGGATAGGTCGAGGCCATCAAGACAAGTGAAAGAAGGGTGTCGGGATACAACGCGATGCCCGCAACCAGCGCGTCCAGCTGTTCAGGTTTGAGCAATTGCTGGTCGCTTGTGGCCGGCGGAGCCGACGGCTGAGTTGGGCTCTGCGCCAACGCCGTAACAGGCGCAAGGATGAGAAGTGCTAATAGGGATGATCTAAGCGCCGACAAAAACATGGCCGTTATCCCACCTTCATTATGTCAATCTTTGCAATCTCAACGTCATCGCCTTCGCGTCGCAGATTTTCCAGGAAGTATTCAGAGAATGAAGTGTAGGCCACCGCTCGCTCGTAAGTATAGCGTATCTTGTTGTGGCCGTCGGATTTTGTGACGGTATTAGCGTAAGCCAGCCGCAAATAGCATCAGTGAGAATTTTGGCGCCCGCAAATAACTTCGCTGTTACCCACGGCAATCGCGAAAATGCTGCACCACGTCGATCCCGTGGCCGCTAGACCTGTTCTGCATTGAGATACGCAAGTCTTGCTCCACAAAAGGCACAGATCAGACCCAGCCCGAGCGTGGCAAGGCCCGCAATCACGTCGACGGTGCCGCCGAGATTGCCAGTCTTGCTCATGATCCCGCCTGCGGTGGCAGCCACAAACACCAACGCGATCAGAAATCGTTGTGCCAGCCGAAACACCAATTCGCGCTCGCGCGCCGCCGCGATCAGGTAGGCGGCTGATGCCCATCCGCCAACGAAGGCCGCGCCGGCGATAGCCCACCACGCCATGGCCGAAATAAATTGCTGCTTGTTGCCGGCGGCGCTATCTCGCAAAACGGAGTCGAGCCCAATGCCGGAAACGGTGAGGAGAATATGCACGACCAAAGCCGCAAACACACCACAGGCAATTGCGGCGGCATAATGTAGACGGCGGAGAACGTCGGTATCCATTGGCGCTTTTCTGGACAGGGTGAGGGGTCCGTCGCGACCTCACAATAACCGATCAGAGTGATGCGCGCGAATACCCAATTTTCGACGGCTGCAAACCCTCTGCCCGACCACGGATCGCGCCAGGCTCGGATTTTGCCACCGGTACGCCGATTTCTTGATCGACAATGTAACGCGGGCGCGATTTGGTCTCGAAATATATTTTACCGACATATTCGCCGATTACTGCGATCGCAAAAGTCTGAAACGAGGCGATGAGCAGGAATAGCAGCATGACGGACGTCCAGCCTTGCACGGTTTGACCTGCAACCCACGTGGTGAATACCCAGACACTCATCGCAATAAAGACGACGAACAAGATAATCCCCATCAGCGCGATGATGCGGATCGGTCGCACCGATAAGGATGTAATGCCGTCGACGGCGAGGGTCACCATTTTGGCCAAGGTATACTTGGTCTCGCCGTGCTGCCGCGGAAGTCGGTCGAATGCGACGGTTGCCGTCTTGAAACCAAGCTGAACAACGAGGCCGCGCAGGAATATGTGTGATTCACCGTAGAGCGAAAGCGCGCGCAATGCGCGATCACTCATGAGACGAAAGTCGGCATGGTGCGGGATAATATCCGCGCCAAGCCAATTCAGGGTGCGATAGTAAAGATCGGCCGTGCCGCGCTTAAACCGGCTGTCGCTGTTACGCCTTTTGCGTACTGCGAATACAATCTCGGTGCCTTTGTTAAAGTGATCGATCATCGTCGCGACAACCGACATGTCGTCTTGCAAGTCTGCATCGAGCGAAATGACCGCATCGGCTTTCCCGACCTGCTCGAGCAGGCCCGCAAGAAGAGCGTTCTGGTGTCCGACGTTGCGCGATAATTTGAGGCCTCGAACACGTTTTGCGTGTCGCTGCGAGGCTTTTTCAATCAGCGCCCACGTCCGATCCGTGCTGCCGTCATCGACCAGTACTACATAACTTTTCGGCGAGATGGCCTTTGCCTTTTCCAGCTTGTCGAGATCGGCAAGGAGACACGTGAGCGTGTGCTGGATGCCAGCCTGTTCATTAAAGCAGGGGATGACAAACGCGATCGTCGGTGCTTTGGCAGCGGTCATGAGCAATGTTCGGTTTTAGGTATGCGTTCGACGTAACGGGTTGGCTACAGCCGACAAAAGAAGTTCCAAATTGCGATCTGACGTCGCTCAATGGCGCTGACTGCCAGTATGGCCTCGCAACGTTTACAAAGGTTTTACCGGGGTCAGCACGGCCAAAGGCCGCCAAAAATGGCCAGTTCCGCATTGCAGTGCACGGGGATTGATTGTAGCTCCAAGCCGTCCTAATCCTTATCGGGGCGACGGCTAGAACAATAAAATGGTGGAGGAATCTTTGCGCCCCGCACGCGGCTCGGTCATGCAGCTTGTTCAGAATCTCGTGCGAAAGCGCGATTTTTATGCTGGCGGA
Source organism: uncultured Alphaproteobacteria bacterium (assembly GCA_963820805.1). Taxonomy (GTDB): domain Bacteria; phylum Pseudomonadota; class Alphaproteobacteria; order Rhizobiales; family Xanthobacteraceae; genus Pseudolabrys. Next base: position 142,390 of record CAWGBH010000008.1, on the reverse strand, counting down.
CTGGTCATTTTTTTCGGTTTGGTGATGGCCCTGAAAGGGCCGGGGTATCGCCTCGGCACCTTGATGCATATGGGCCCGGGCTTCCTGCCAACTGCGCTTGGCATCATTTTGATTTTTCTCGGAATCATGATTGCCGGCGCCTCTCTCACGGCTCCCGAGGGCGAAGATGAGCGTATTTTGCCCGAGCACCCTGAGTGGCTCGGCTGGGCCTGTATTCTTGCCGGGCCGCTGTGCTTTATCTTGTTCGGCAGTTACTTCGGCCTGATACCCGGTATTTTTGCTTGTGTGTTCGTTTCCGCGCTTGGAGATCGCGCGGCGACATTAAAGAGCTCGTTTATTTTGGCGGCGGTCGTGACTATTTTTGGCGTTGGATTGTTTTCATATCTGTTGCAGGTGCCGATGCCGTTGCTGACCTGGAGGGGCTTTTGATCTCAACTGCATTAACGGATCTCTGGTACGGGTTCGGCGTCGCGCTGCAGCCGCATAACTTGATGTGGTGCTTCATCGGCGTGCTCGTCGGCAACATGGTTGGCGTGTTGCCGGGCATGGGGCCTCTGGCAACCATTTCAATTTTGCTTCCGCTGACGTTCGGAATCAAACCAGTCGGCGCGATCCTGATGCTCGCCGGCGTCATGTACGGCGCGCAATACGGCGGCGCGATTTGTTCGATTCTGCTCAATTTGCCATGTCATCCACCGCACGCGGTGACGTGTCTCGACGGCTTCCCCATGACGAAGCAGGGCCGGGGCGGTGTCGCGCTCGGGCTGACCGTTATGGCTTCGTTCGTGGGTGCCTCGTGGGGCATCACGGAGATGATTTTTCTGTCGCCGATATTGGTGCGTGTCGCACTGGAATTCGGGCCGGCTGAAATTTGCTCGTTGATGCTGCTCGGATTGTTAGCCGGCTCGACACTGGCGCGTGGCTCGCCCCTCAAGGGCGTCGCGATGACAGTGCTGGGTTTGATGCTCGGCATCGTCGGTACCGATCTCGAGACTGGCGCCGAGCGCTATACGTTCGGAATGACCCATCTTGATGACGGCATCGAGTTGGTGGCGCTCGCGCTTGGTCTGTTCGGCATCGCCGAGTTCATGAACAGCGTCAACCAGGTGTCGCAGATCAACACGGCCTATACGAATGTGCGCTTGCGCGACATGCGCCCGACGAAGGCCGACGTGAAGCAAGCAATTGCACCGATGTTCCGCGGCACTCTGGTTGGCAGCCTCTGCGCGCTCATCCCCGGCACGGGGCCGACGATTGCATCGTTCGTTGCCTACGCAACGGAAAAGAAAATCTCGAAACACCCTGAAAAATTCGGCACCGGCCTGATCGAAGGCGTGATCGCGCCGGAGGCCTCGACCCATTCCTCGGTGCAGGGCGATTTCATCCCGACGATGAGCCTCGGCATTCCGGGTGACGCGGTGATGGCACTCTTGCTCGGCGCGCTGATGATTCAGGGCATCGTGCCCGGTCCGCAGCTGATTAAAGAGCATCCGGATATCTTCTGGGGCCTCGTCGCCAGCTTCTGGATCGGCAACATCATGCTCGTTCTGCTGAACGTGCCGTTGATCGGAATCTGGGTGAAGCTGCTGACGATTCCCTACAAGTATCTCTATCCGAGCGCGCTGTTCTTCGTGAGCATCGGCGTCTACGCCGCCAACAACGACATGTTCCAGGTTGGCGAAACGGTCGTCATCGGCATTTTGGGCTATGTGCTGTTGCGGCTTGGCTTCCACCCGGCCCCGATCCTGCTGGGCTTTGTGCTGGGGCCGCGCTTTGAAGAGAACTTCCGGCGGGCGATGCTGATTTCGCGCGGCGATATCGCCGTGTTCGTCGAACGTCCGATCAGCGCGGTGTTCATCTTCCTCTGCGTCTTGTTGATCGGGCTGCAAATCTACGTTCGCCTCCGCGGTCCCAAAGCACCGATTGAGATACCGGCGGCGCTGGAAGGGGCGGAATAGCGGGGCTAAAGCCCCGCCAATTCCCGCATGATGGCAAACAGCCTTCTTTGGCCCTCAAAGCCAATGCCAGGCCGGTCAGACAGCGAGATCGCGCCGTTTTCGATGCGGGCATCGTCAGCAAAGCCGCCGAAATCGCCGAACACGCCGGGGTATGATTCCGCGCCACCCAGGCCGAAACCGGCCGCGATTGCGAGCGACATTTGGTTGCCGCCGTGGGGAAACAGCGACGTGCGCGGCCAGCCGTGGCGGGAGAGCATCTCCAGCGTTTTGGCGTATTGCCCGATGCCGTAGGCCTGGGGCGGATCGATCTGAATAATGTCCCGCCCGGGACGAAAGCCCCCGAAGCGCACCAGGTTCTCGACATCCTGAGTCGAATAGAGATTCTCGCCGGTGGCAAGAGGCGGTTGGTAAATGCTTGCGAGTTCCGCGAACAACGCAAAATCCAGTGGGTCGCAAGGCTCCTCAAACCAGCGCAGCTGGAATGGCGCCAGTGCCTTGGCATAGCTCAGGGCTTCGTCGCGATCGAATTTGCAATTGGCATCGACCGCGAGATGCTCGCCCGAGCCGACAACTTTGAGCACGGCCTCCAGTCGGCGCAGGTCCTGATCCAACGGCAGACCGCCGACCTTCATCTTCACCATCGTGTAGCCAGCGCCGATGTGACGACGCATCTCGTCCTGTAGATCTTTGATCGTTTGCCCCGGCCAGTACCAGCCGCCGCCGACGTAACAAAAGACCTTGTCCATGATCTTGCCCTTGCTGAAGCGTTCGGCCAGCAAAGCATGCAGCGGCTTGTCGGCGATTTTGGCAACGGCGTCCCACAGAGCGACTTCGATAGTGCCAATAGCAATCGAACGCTCAGAATGGCCACCGGCCTTTTCCCGCCGCATCATACAGGCGAAGAGTTTTTCTGGATCGAGGTTCTCACCGCTGCTGTCGATAAGCGTGGCGGGGTCAGCGGCGACAATGCGCGGAATAAATCGAGCGCGCATTTGTGCGCCGCAGGCGTAGCGGCCAGTTGAGTTGAAAGCAAAGCCGCAAACCGGTTTTCCGTTCCGAACGACGTCAGTGATGACCGCGACCACGGACGTCGTCATTTCGGTGAAATCGAAGCTCGAATTGGCGAGCGTCGATTTGAGCGGAATCGCCGTCTCGCGAATGTCGACGATACGCATCGCTCTAGGTGACGCGCAGCATTACTGGATTTGCGGGATGTTGGCGTCTTTGATGACTTTCGCCCACTTTTCAACTTCCGTTTTGATGTAAGCCGCAAACTCGGCCGATGAGCCGCCGTCCGGTTCGAAGCCGAGCGGCGCCATCTTCGCTTTCATGTCGGGGTTTGTGACGATCGCCGCTATTTCCCTCTGCAAAAGATCCACAATCTCCTTAGGCGTGCCTTTCGGTGCGAAAACGCCCTGCATTGTTTCCGATTCCTGCCCAGTGATGCCGGCTTCCGCGAGGGTCGGTACGTCGGGCAGCGCGGTGGAGCGTTTCTTGGTCGTCACAGCAAGCGCGCGTAATTTGCCCGTCTGCACCAGCTGTGTCGTTGGCGTCATGGCGACGAAAGATGCCGGGACTTCATTGGCCAAAACGGCCTGGGCTGCAGGGCCGCCGCCTTTGTAGGGGGCAATTGCGAAATCGAGATTGTAAGTAACCTTGAACAGGTCGCTCGCGAGATCCGGTGTGGTGCCGAGGCCGGGCGAGGCGAACGTGAACTTGTTAGGGTTAGCCTTGATTACTTCGATCAACTCCTTTGCCGTCTTGGCCTGCACTGAAGGGTGAACGATCAGGATATTCGGGGTGATCGCGGCCAGGGTGATCGGCACGAAATCTTTGAATGGATCGTAGGGGCAGTTTTTATACAGGCTGGGGTTCACGACGTAACTCGAGGATGCGACCAGGAGTGTGTACCCATCTCCGGCCGCGCGCGCGACGTTGACTGTGCCAAGGTTTCCGCCGGCCCCGCCAACGTTTTCTATATAGAATTGCTGTCCGAGTTTTTCCGACAGTTTTTGCCCAATCAGCCGCGCCATCACGTCGGTGGGTCCCCCCGCCGCAAACGGCACGACGACCTTCACCGGATGATCGGGATAGCCTGCGGCCTGGGCCGCGGTGCTGGCGACCACCGCCGCGGTTAGTGCGAGAATACGCATTGTGAGCTTCATGGATTTCTCCCCATACGAACTGTTTTAATTATTTCACTTTTTCGATCTTGGCCGCTTCGATCACCTTTGCCCATTTCGGCACTTCCATCTTGATGCGCGCGGCGAAGTGTTCAGGTGTATCGGCGATTGGCTCGAAGCCAAGCGAGTCGAGCTTCGATTTGACGTCGGGCGCAGCCACTGCTTTCGCGATTTCCTTTTGCAACAGATCGATGATCGGTTTCGGCGTGCCGGCCGGCGCAAAGACGGCCTGCATCACGTCGGAGATCTGGTCGCCGGGGACGCCCGCTTCGGCCATCGTCGGCACATCGGGTGCTGCGGCGACGCGCTTGTCCTTGGTTATGGCAAGCGCGCGCAAGGTTCCGGCTTTCAGATGCGGGATGACCGGTGGGAGCGCCATGAAACCGATTTGCACTTGCCCGGCGACAACTGCGTTCAGCGCGGGTCCGGCGCCATTGAATGGCACGGGCTGGATGTCCAGCTTGAGTGCGTATTTGAAGCTCTCCGCGGCAAGGCTTGCCGTCGTCCCGAAACCGGGTGACGCGAAGCTCACTTTGCCTGGGTTGGCATGAATGTAGGCAATGAGTTCTTTTACGTCCTTCGCCGGCACTGACGGGTGAACGACCAATATGTTTGGACTTGATCCAGCGAGCGTTATCGGCGCGAGACTTTTGTAGACATCGTAGGGCACTTTTTCATACAGGCTCGGATTAACGACAACGCTGGAGCTGACCAGCAGCAGTGTATAGCCATCGGGCGGCGCGTTAGCGACCAGCGCCATCCCGAGATTGCCGCCGGCACCTGGATGGTTTTCGACGTAGAACTGCTTGCCGAGGCTATCGCTCAGCTTTTGCGCGATCAGGCGCGCCATGACGTCCGTAGGGCCGGCCGGTGCAAATGGAACGATGATTTTGACCGGGCGCGCGGGATAACCGGTGTCCTGCGCTTGGGCGATGAAGGAGATCGACAGCGCGCCGAACAACAAAGTGCCAGTCGCCAGATGGCGAAACAGCCGGTGCATCGCTTCCTCCCTTTTTTTCATCGTAGCATTGCGCCGGTCTCTTGCCAGTAGGGCTTGCATCGCCCGGCTTCACAGGGTGTATTCCGCCGGCCAACGTCATTCTGGGTAGAGGAAGCTCAATGCCGGCTCGAAAAGTCACCCGTCAGGACATGCGTGATGCCGCGGAGAAGTACAAGAATTGGGGTAAGTGGGGTCCGAATGACGAAGTCGGCACACTCAACTACACGACGGCCGAGGATATCGTGGCCGCTACGCGGCTCGTGAAAAAGGGCAAAGTAATTTCGCTCGCTCTTAATTTCGATCACACGGGACCCCAGGGTGCAAAAAGCAAGTACCCATCGATGGGGCGCACCAATCCTATTCACACGATGCTGCGCACGGGCACCGACGCTTATTCCGGTGTGCTCGACAAGCGTGGTATCCGCGCCGCCGACGATATGGTGACCATGCCACTTCAATGCGGCACGCAATGGGACGGGCTGGGCCACGTGTTCTATGAAAACTATATGTGGAACGGCTACGACTGCCGTGAAGTGACATCGGCCGGCGCGCAAAAGTGCGGAATCGAGAAAACCAAGAACAGAATGGTCGGACGCGGTGTGTTTCTTGATGTTGCGCGCTACAAGAACGTCGAGGCACTCGATGATGGCTACGGCATCACCAATGACGATCTCTACGGAACCGCAAAAAAGCAAAAAGTCGAGCTCAAGCGAGGCGACTACGTCATCGTGCGCACGGGCATGATGGAGCGCTGTCAAAAGGTGGGAAGCTGGGACGGCTATCCTGGCGGTGACGCGCCGGGCTTCTCATTCGAGACCCTCGATTTCGTCAAGAATACCCAGCTTGCTGCCCTTGCGAGCGATACATGGGGCTGCGAGGTTCGACCGAACGAGAGCGAAGAAGGCATCAACCAACCGTGGCATTGGATAACGATACCCATTATGGGCATGACCATGGGCGAGATTTTTAATTTAAAAGAGCTCGCCGACGATTGCGACCAGGACAATGTGTATGAATTCCTTTTTGTTGCGCCAGCCATTCCAATCACGGGCGCAGTGGGTTCGCCGGTCAATCCACTGGCGATCAAATAGCTGACAATCGCGGAGCGTTAGCCATGCAAAAGCAATACGCGGTCACGCACACCGACGCCGAATGGCGCAAGCTACTGACCCCGGATCAGTACGAGATCATGCGCAAGCACGGCACCGAAATGCCCGGTAGTTGTGCGCTCAACTACGAAAAACGCTCCGGTACATTCATCTGTGTCGGATGCGACCAGCCATTGTTCACTTCGAAAAAGAAATTCGAGAGCGGTACCGGCTGGCCAAGCTTTAACGATCCTTTGCCCGGGGCTCTTGAGTCCATCGAAGATCGCAGTCATGGCATGATACGCACGGAAGTGAATTGCAGCCGCTGCGGTAGTCATCTTGGCCACGTGTTTCCCGACGGGCCGCCGCCGACTGGCTTGCGCTATTGCATCAATGGCATAGCGATGAAGTTTATTCCCGAGTGAAAAGGCGTAATTGATTATGGTGACTGTCGGACACAATACGAAACGCGTTGGCGCTGAAGTGCTTGCCGACATGCTCGCCGGGTATGGCGTCACTCACGTGTTCATGGTGCCGGCAGTTCTGCGGCGCACCTTTGCCGAGATGGAGCGGCGGACGAATATTGCCCGTGTGCATTGTCACGGCGAAAAATCCGCAGCGTACATGGCGGATGGCTATGCACGCGCATCCGGTAAACCGGGAATTTGCATGGCGCAGGTGATCGGCGCGCTCAATCTGGCCGCGGGCTTGCGAGACGCGTATCTCGCGCACTCGCCGGTGATAGCGATGACGGGCGGGCGGGACCCGAAAACGAAGTTCCGCAAGGTCTATCAGGAAATCGACGACATCCCTGCCTTCGAACCGGTGACGAAGATGAATGTCACCATCGATGACGTTGGACGCATACCGGACATGGTACGGCAGGCCTTTCGCACTGCGACGACCGGTGTGCCAGGACCAGTGCATTTGCAATTCCGGGGCAACGAGGGACAGCTCGACCTTGACGAAGCTGAAATGGACGCAATGGTGGAGACGCAGTTCTCCCGCGTGCCACCGTTCCGTCCTGAGCCGGAGTCCGCGCATGTAAAGGCTGCGCTCGAGCTGCTGCAAAAAGCCGAACGGCCGATCATCATTGCGGGAGGCGGTGCACGCGTCTCGGGGGCGGGAAGGGAGTTGGTTGCGCTTGCCGAGGCCCTGCAAATCCCGATCGCCACCTCACTTAACGGCAAGGACATTATCCCCGGTACGCATCCGCTTTCGGTGGGTGTGGCTGGCAGTTATTCCCGCGAATGTGCCAATCGCGCGGTAAATCGCGCCGACCTGGTTTGCTTTATCGGTTCTGAAACGGGCGGCATGACAACTCATTTCTGGGCCGTCCCACAGATTGGTACGCCCGCGATCCAGATCGACATCGATCCGGAATCGCTTGGGCGCAATTATCCGCTGCAGGCAAGTGTCTTGGGCGACGCCCGAAATGTGGTCGTGCGCATGCTTGGCCAGATCGATAAATCCAGTGCGACAAAACGTGTCCCCTGGATCAAGGAAATCTCGGATCTGCGCGCCGAATGGTATGCCAAATACAACTCAGCGCTGGAATCGGACGCGGTGCCGATTCATCCGGCGCGCATTTGCGGCGATCTGACAAAACACGTTCCCGACGATGCCATCGTCGTCGTCGACACCGGCCACGCCGGAATGTGGATGGGAGGCATGTACGATCTGCGTACGCCGACCCAAAGCTACATGCGCAGTGCCGGGCACCTCGGTTGGGCATTCCCGGCTGGTATGGGCGCGAAAGCGGCATGTCCCGACCGCCCGGTGGTGGTTTTCACGGGCGATGCCGGTTTTTGGTATCACATCGGTGAGGTCGAAACGGCGGTGCGCTGGAATCTTGCATCGGTCACCATCGTCAACAACAATGGCGGCGGCAATCAATCGAAGCGAGGTTTCGATCGGGCCTATGGTGGCGAGCAGACCACCAAGGCGCGCGAATTGTGGACCTACAATCCGATGAATTTTGCGAAGCTTGCTGAGGATATGGGCGCGCTCGGCATTCGCGTCGAACGCGCCAGCGAATTTGCGCCGGCCTTGGCTCGCGCGATCGCTGAAAAGCGTCCAGCCGTTATCGACGTGGCAACGGATATCGAGGCTTTGGCGCCAACCGCGGTCAGCTAAAAGCCGGCGCTGTGGTCACCCTTCTCCAATCTCGCGCAGGATTTCGGTCGTGTGCTGGCCAAGGCGGGGCGAGGGGTTTTCGGATGCCGCCCTCCAGCCATCGATGACGATCGGTGTTCGTACGCCGGGGATTGTGCCGCCTTTGGCCGCGGTGCTGGGCAGGTTCAGCTTCATGCCGCGGTGAATGACCTGCTTGTCGTTGAACACCTGATCGAGATTGTTGATCGGGCCAGCCGGCACCTTCTGCTCTTCGAGCTTACTGAGCAGATCGTCGCGTTTCATGCGTTTGGTCAGAACACATAGCTTACCGACCAGCTCATTGCGATTTGCGAGGCGGCCGACGTTGTCCTTGTAACCAGGCGTCTCGGCGAGTTCGGGCGCGCCGAGCACGTGGCAAAGCTTGATGAATTGATTGTCGTTGCCGGTTGCGATGATGATGTGGCCGTCCGCGACCGGAAATTCCTGGTAGGGGACGATATTCGGGTGCGAATTGCCAATGCGTTTGGGGATTTCGCCCGAGACCAGAAAATTCAACGCTTGATTGGCGAGAACGCCAACCGTTGAATCGACCAGCGTGGTGTCGACGTAGCAGCCTTTCCCTGTCTTCTCGCGCTGCGCCAGTGCGGCAAGAATTCCGATGACAGAGTAACAACCCGTGAAAATGTCGGATATCGCCACGCCGACGCGGGTCGGTGGTCCATCGGGCATGCCGGTCAGGTCCATCATCCCGCCCATGCCTTGCGCCATCAGATCGTAGCCGGCGCGTTTGGCGTTGGGGCCATCTTGTCCAAAGCCGGTCACCGAGCAGTAAATGAGCCGCGGGCATTCGGGTGCGAGGCTTTTGTAGTCGAGCCCGAACTTCGCCAGACCGCCGACCTTGAAATTTTCGATCAGCACGTCCGAGCGCGCGGCCAATTTGCGCACGATACGCCGGCCTTCATCGGTCTCGAAGTCCATCTCGATTGATCGCTTGCCACGGTTTGCGGAATGAAAATAAGCAGACCCGATGTGGTTGCCATCGGTACCCTCAACGAAAGGCGGGCCCCAACCGCGGGTGTCATCGCCGGTCCCCTTGCGCTCGACTTTGATGACGTCGGCGCCGAGATCGGCCAGCATCTGGCCAGCCCAGGGTCCGGCCAATATGCGGGCAAGTTCAAGGACGCGGAGGCCCGCCAGCGGCTTCGGCATGTATAGAGACTCCCCGGAAGAATGCGGAATGAATAGAGATGTCGGGGGGTTATAAGGTCATCGGTGCGTGCTGGCCATAGCCCGAATTATCTTTAAGTCGCATGTGGTTAGAGACGAATTTAATATCGGGCCTATAGCGCAGCGTCGTACCGGCGGTTAATGTGAAGCGGGGGCGACGAGGGGTACTTGGTTATCGTTCTGCTAGCGACCAAACGCGGTGGAAAATTCCGCCGCCAGAAAAAATCCCCCACGGAGGAACGCAAAATGACGAAAATCTCGACTTACTTTGCCGCAGCGGGTGCGTTGATCATGCTGTCGGCGTCTGCGCACGCGCAAGTAACACTCAAAGCGTCGCACCAATTCCCGGGTGGCAAGGGCGACGTTCGAGACGACATGGTGCAGATGGTCGCGAAGGAGGCCAAAGACGCCAATGTCGGGCTGGACATTCAGGTTTATCCCGGCGCATCGCTGTTTAAGCCGAACGACCAGTGGAATGCCACGGCCAACGGACAACTCGACATCACACTCTTCCCGCTCGACTATGCGAGCGGAAAAATTCCCGTATTTAGCGCGACGCTAATGCCGGGCCTGATACGCAGCCAGGAGCGGGCGAAACGCATCAACGATTCGCAGTTCATGAAGGACATCCGCGCCGAAATCGAAAAGCGTGGAGTGATCGTCCTTTCTGACGCCTGGTTCGCAGGTGGCATGGCGTCCAAGGACGGCTGCATCATGAAGCCGGACGATCTAAAAGGCCGTAAATTCCGCGCTGCGGGCCCGACCTTTGCGGGCATGTGGGAAAGCGCCGGTGCGAGCATTGTGAGCCCGCCGTCGAATGAAATCTACAACGCGTTCCAGACCGGCGTCGTCAATGCGACCGACACGAGCCTTTCGACCTTTGCATCGATGCGGCTCTATGAGGTGGCGGACTGCCTGACCGCGCCTGGTACCAACGCGTTGTGGTTTATGTATCAGCCGATGCTGATGTCGAAAAAGAGCTTCGACAAACTTAACAAGCAACAGCAGGATGTTCTGATCGCCGCGGGTAAAAAGGCGCAGGCTTATTTCGAAAGTAAGGCCGATGCGATCAATCAGGAAGCAATCAAGGCCTTTGAAGATCATAAGGCAAAAGTTGTTACCTTGAACGATGCCGATTATCAGGCCTGGCTCGATGTCGCAAAAAAGAGCTCTTACGCACAATTTGCGAAGGATGTGCCCAACGGCCAGAAGTTGATCGACGAAGCTCTCTCGGTGAAATAATTGCATCTGTGGCCGGCGGACGCGTTGTTCGCCGGCCCGTCCTCTAGGTACGCTTCACGCGTGCAAGATTCGGACCTGCAGAACCCTCTAAAAAAGACAAGCCCATGGACACCTATATTCGGGCTGTAGCGTTCCTGTCACGCGTGGCGGGAGTGTTTGCGGCCTTGCTCATCGCCGCCGCGGTGCTCGTAATTTGTGACATTGTGGTTGAGCGTTATATTTTGAATCGGACCACGATCTGGCAGATCGACGTGGTGACATACTGCATTGTCGGCGCAACCTTCGTCGGCAGTGCATATGTGCTGATGACGCGCGGACACGTCAACGTCGATATCCTACCGCTGCATTGCGGTCCGCGGGCTCGCTATTGGCTTGCGCTCTTCACGATGACGTTGGCGTTGGCGTTTTGCATCGTCATTTTCATCCTCTGCACGGCTTATTGGTACGAAGCCTACTCGGAGCGCTGGCTCTCCAACACCGTATGGCGGGCTCGCCTTTGGATTCCCTATTTGTCGATGCCGGTTGGGCTCGGACTTCTTATCCTCCAATACGTCGCGGATTTGATCGGCGTAGTGACGAGACGCACGCCACCATTCGGCATCAAGGATCAGCAAGCCGCAGAGGATGTGGCCCGAGCACAAGCGGAAGAGTTGCTGGGAGGCGCGCCATGAGCCCGACCACCCAAGGTGCGCTTGTCCTCATTGTGACGTTGCTGATGCTGGTGTCCGGCATCCCAGTCGCTTTCGGTCTCGGCGCAATCGCGATCGCGTTCCTGGTTCTCTTCCAGGGCTTCGATGCCTTACATGTTGTCGCGGAAACTTTTTGGTCCGGGCTTGATGAATTCACGCTCGTTGCAATTCCAATGTTCGTGATGATGGGGGCGGCGATCGGCTCTTCGCCGGCGGGCAAAGATCTCTATGAGGCTCTCGACCGCTGGCTCTATCGATTGCCCGGCGGTCTTGTCATTTCAAATCTCGGAGCTTGCGCCATTTTCGCTGCACTCACCGGGTCATCGCCGGCGTGCTGTGCGGCAATCGGGAAAATGGGCATCCCCGAGATGCGTCGTCGCGGCTATCCGGATGATGTCGCAACCGGTTCGATCTGCGCCGGCGGTACACTCGGCATTCTGATCCCGCCGTCTGTCACCTTTATTCTTTATGGCATCGCGACGGAGACGTCGATCGGGCGTCTGTTTATTGCCGGCGTCATGCCGGGACTGATGCTCACCAGCCTCTTCATGCTGTGGAGCGTGTTCATCATATGGAAGCGCGGGTTCCGCTCGCATGCCGTCGATTTCCGCTATTCCTGGAAGGAAAAATTTCAATCGATCCCAAAGATCGCGCCGTTCATCTTCATCATTGTCGGCGTGATGTATGCGCTTTACGGCGGCGTCGCGACGCCGTCGGAAGCCGCCGGTGTCGGTGCAGCCCTGTGCATGTTCCTGGCCGTTTTAATTTACCGCCTTTGGAAGGTCGAACAGATCTGGCTGATTCTGCGCGATACCATGCGCGAGTCGGTGATGATCCTGACCATCATCGCGACAGCCGTATTGTTTGGCTACATGCTCACGTCACTCTATCTCACCCAGACGCTGGCGCAGGGAATTGCCGATCTGCACGCCAACAAATGGGTGCTGATGTTCCTCATCAACATCTTTCTACTGGTGTGCGGATTCTTTATTCCGCCGGCGGCGATCATTCTGATGACCAGCCCGATCCTGCTGCCTATTATTACGGCAGCGGGCTTTGATCCGGTGTGGTTCGGCGTGATCCTGACCATCAACATGGAAATCGGCCTGATCCACCCGCCGGTCGGACTCAATATCTATATCGTAAATGCCATCGCGCCCGATGTGCCGCTGGCGCAAGTGATGTGGGGTACGATGCCGTACGTCATTTGTATGATGCTGGCGATCCTGATCTTGTGCGTCTTCCCAGAAATCGCCACATGGTTGCCAAATCATCTGATGGGCGTTGCCACAGGGCCTAAATGAACACCTCGTTTTTCGGCGAGCTATTACAGACAATTTCCGACCGCGGCCGTGCGCTGCTCGCAGGCGACCGTCGTGGTGACGCGTCCGCCCGTTCGGAAAGTCTCGTCGAGCTTTGCGAGGATCTATTGTCGGGTCGCGGTGAGGCCTCGGGTGTCGCGTTGGCGCGCGAAATTCTCAGTCGTTACGCGGCACTCACGACCGGCCCACGCATCGCCTTTTTCGAGGCGCTCGCACAGCGCTACGGTACCGACACCACGCGTATGGATGAGGCAATAAACGCCTGGCGCACGAACCCGTCCGATGCCGCCGCCGCCGAAGTGCATGTCGCGTCCGAGCCGCGCCGGCAGGAACTCTTCCGCAGACTCAACCTGGCGCCGGGTGGCACTGCCGCGTTGGTGCGCATGCGCGAGCAGCTGATGGATTCACTCGATCACCGCGAGGACCTGCGCGCGGTCGACGATGACTTTGTCCATCTGTTTTCTTCCTGGTTTAACCGCGGCTTTCTGGTGCTGCGGCGCATCGATTGGTCGACACCTGCCATCGTGCTGGAAAAAATTATTCGTTATGAGGCGGTGCACGAGATTCACGATTGGGAAGACCTGCGTCGGCGCATTGACCCGCCCGACAGGCGCTGCTTCGCCTTTTTCCATCCGGCGCTGGTCGACGAGCCACTCATTTTCGTCGAAGTCGCGCTGACCCGTGAGATCCCGGCTGCGATCGCGCCCATTCTTGGGAAGGACCGCGAGGTGGCAGAGACCGACAAAGCTCGCACCGCTACGTTCTATTCGATATCCAATTGCCAGCGTGGCCTTACCGGCGTTTCGTTTGGCAGTTTCCTAATCAAGCAAGTGGTCGAGGAATTAAGCCGCGAAATGCCCAAGCTCTCGTCATATGTGACGCTATCACCGGTGACAAATTTTTCCGGCTGGCTCAAGCGCGAAAGGGCCGAGGAGAAATCTGCGGCGCTGACGGAGGCGGATAAAGCGGTCCTTACCGAGCTTGACCAACCCGGCTGGTGGACTAACGAAGAGATGGCGGCGCGGCTCCAGGACACCGTCATGCGGGCGGCGGCATATTACTTTTTACGTGCACGCAATGAACGCGGTGCGCCCGTCGACCCGGTTGCGCGATTTCATTTGGGAAATGGAGCCCGCCTCGAGCGGATCAATTGGCTCGCTGATACGTCAGAACGCGCAATGACGCTGGCCTATGGGTTGATGGTCAACTATCTGTACGAGCTCGACGACATCGAAAAGAACCATGAGGCCTATGCGGAAGGCCCCACTGTCGTCGCCTCCGGTACCGTGCAGCGCCTGTTGCGGCCGCCGCTCGAGCTGGTCCCGATCGCCGGCTAGGATTTTCCGTATACCGGCACAATGCCGCCGCGGGTAACCTTGTTATCGGACGAGGCGAGAAACACGATGGTTGCCGCGACGTCCTCGACCTTGGGCCACGCGTCGAAATTGGCCTTCGGCATTGCTTTGCGATTGGCGGCCGTATCCATAATCGAGGGGGCGACGGCGTTGACCAATATGCCGTCTTTGGCAACTTCTTCGGCGAGCGCGACAGTGAGTGCCGCAACCCCCGTCTTGGCGATTGTATAAGCCGTCATGCCGGCGCCACTGCGCCATTCCAGCGCGGGACGCGCTGCGACGTTGACGATGCGCCCACCTTGGCCGCTGGCGAGCATTGCGTTCACCGCGGCGCGGCAGCAAAGAAAACAGGACGTGAGATTGCTGTCGATCTGCGCCATGAGCGCTTTCTTGTCGGTTTCTGCGACCTTGCCCGCGGAAAATCCACCAGCGATATGGATCGAAGCCCAAGGCTTTAGGCCCGCATAAAGTTTTGCGACCTGCGCCTCGTCGGCGAGGTCGGACACCGCAATCAAAGTCACATTGGGATCGCCGCGCACGGGAAACCGTTGCGCTTCGCTTTCGTGGACATAAGGCACGCTGCAAGTTGCGCCCGCCGCGACCAGCGCGCTCACGGCCGCGGTGCCAAGAGCGCCAGTGCCGCCGGTAATTACGACGTGTTTGCCGGAATAGTCCATCTCACCGCCCTTTGGTATGCTTTTCGGATACTAGCCTCGCCCACGCTTCACGCGCGTCGGGAGCACCTGGAATTCGATCCAGTTCGCTACCTCGCTGACGCGGAGCCGCTTGTCGAGCACGTTGCTGCTGACCCCATGCCGCCACGCCAGCCGCTTGCAACCAGGATCGCGGTCGAGGGTGTCGAGATCGTTTGCAAAGGTCTTGATGTCCGGTTCGTCGGCAAAAAAACCTTCTTCGATAAGTCGAGTCCCGATGCGCCGCACGATCGCCGCAACCTCACGCAACGGATATTCCGGATGATATTGCACGGCCCAGGCGACCGAACCATTCGTGCGAATTTCGGCGCTCTGCACATCCGACACTGCATTGGTGGCGAGAACGGTCGTCCCAGGTGCCAGTGCTTCGACCTCATCAAGATGAACGGTCGGCGCGTTGAATACGTCGAGCTTGCCGGCGTACATGGGGTGTTTGCGGCCTGCCTCGGTCAGACGAATTCCGCGGCCGAACCCGATTTCGCGGCCTTTTGGATTTTTGCGCACACTACCGCCCGCGGCGGCTGTGATCACCTGCAAACCCCAGCACGATCCGAATAGCGGAGTTCCGGTCTTGAGCGCAGAACGCACCAAATCGATCTGCCGCGTTACTTCGGGACCGGCATTGTAGACGTGGAGGCTCGAACCCGTGATCGTGATGCCGTCATAGCCCTCGAGCGAAACGCCCTCCGGCAGGAGAGCTGCCGGGTCGCCCGGGTAGCAGATGTCCACCACCGCGCCCGGAAGAAGCTCGCGTAGCAAGTCTGAATAGCCCTTGCTCGCCACAATGCCGCCGACCGCCTCGTGGTCGGCCATGGTTTGCGGGGAGTTTCCTTCGATGACGAGCAGGCGAGGCGAGGGCATTGGCTGGTTTAGGTTCCGTGGCGCTTGCGGAAGCGAACGGCAAGCATCGGTTCTTCATGGATATGGCTTCGCAACGGGCATTTTGCAATTGCGCCGGGATTTTACGCTGTAAATCGGGGTTAATCCCCTCCGGTTCTTGAGTGCAATGCTTAAGCCGCCCATTCTGCAGGTCAAAGCGAATCATCAGGCAATGGCCGACTTCGACCTCGCCATCATCGGCGGCGGCATCAACGGAACGGGGCTCGCCCGAGACGCCGCCGGCCGTGGGCTGAGCGTGCTCCTCGTTGAAATGAACGATCTTGGCTCCGGCACCTCATCGGCTTCAAGCAAGCTGATCCATGGCGGGTTGCGCTATCTCGAGCATGGCGCGTTCCGCCTGGTGCGTGAGGCGCTAAATGAGCGCGAAGTCCTGATGCGCATGGCACCGCACGTGGTTCGGCCTTTGCGCTTTATGCTGCCGCCATTGCCCGGGCTTCGTTCGCCGCTTGTGTTGCGCTTCGGGCTAATTCTTTACGATCTGCTGGGCGCACGAAAGTTATTGCCCGCGTCGCGGACGGTAGACTTGACGCACCACGTGGTCGGCCATCCGCTTAAGCGGGAATTTCGTTACGGTTTTGAATATTCCGATTGTCGAGTCGACGATTCGCGCCTGGTGGTTCTCAATGCGCTCGATGCTGCCGAGCATGGCGCCGTCATTCGCACGCGAACCCGGTGCACACGCGTGGAGCGCAGGCAAGATTGGGAGCTGGTGCTCAGTGCCCGCGGGCGTCGCGATGTGAAGACCGCGCGGGTTTTGGTCAATGCTGCCGGGCCGTGGATCGGCGAGATAGCAGAGACCGTCATCCGCCAACCTTTGCTTCGCCCGGTTCGACTGATCAAAGGAAGTCATATTGTCGTGCGGCGTCGCTTCGAGCACGACTATGGCTACATCCTCGAGGTTCCAGACCGGCGCGTGGTGTTCGCTTTGCCTTTTGCAGACGAATTCACCCTGATTGGCACTACCGATGAAAATTTTGTCGGCGACCTGAATTCTCCGACGCCTTCTTCCGAAGAAATCAAATATCTTTGCGACGCTGTGAATCTTTATTTCCGTGAAAATGTCACGCCCGACGAGTTGGTGTGGTCGTACGCTGGTGTACGGGCGCTTTATGACGACGGTGCGGACAAACCGGAAGACGTGACCCGAGACTATGAGCTTGTGCTCGATCAGCACGATGGCGAAGCGCCGCTGCTCACGGTCTACGGCGGCAAGATCACCACGTACCGCAAATTGGCGGAACATGCGTTGGCGCAAATCGGCCACTATTTCGAGGCGCTGCCGCCCTGGACAGCCGGGTCGAGACTCCCGGGCGGGGAGTTCGCCCCCGACGAATTCGACACTCGGGTTGAAGAGGCAATGCGGCGATGGCCATTTCTGCAGCGGCAGCATGCCTGGCGCCTTTTGCATGCCTACGGCCTCCGCCTCGAAAGATTTCTTAAGGATGCCAAACGCATGGAAGATCTGGGCCCGTGCTTCGCTGGTGATCTTACTGGGTCCGAAATACGCTATTTGGTGGAGGACGAATGGGCGCGGAGTGCCGATGACGTGCTCTGGCGACGCAGTAAACTCGGGCTAAAAGCCACTCCAGAGGATTGCGCGGCGATCGAACAATTCATCGCCTCTCTGCGCGGGGGCTGACGTTGTGATGCGCTGGGGGATTTAAAGTTGTCGACGGCTCTCATTGCGATCGACCAGGGCACGACATCGACGCGCGCGATCGCGTTCGATGCAGCGCTACGGCCGCTTGCGACCGCTCAACAGGAATTGCGCCAGATTTATCCGGCGCCCGGCGAGGTTGAGCACGATCCCGAGGAGATCTGGAAGGCGGTCGTCGCCACGGTGCGTAAGGTGATGGTGCAGGCAAATCTCACCGCGCGCGAAATCGCCGGCATTGGCATTACCAATCAACGCGAAACCACGGTGGTCTGGGATCGCGGCACCGGAAAGCCGATCTACAATGCAATCGTCTGGCAGGATCGGCGCACTGCCGACTCCTGCGAACTCGTTACGACACGCGGGTCACGAAGATGCAATCGTTGATAAGACCGGTCTCCTGCTCGATCCGTATTTCTCCGCCAGCAAAATCGCGTGGTTGTTCGATCGCGTGTCCGGTGCACGTGCCGCGGCGGAGGCCGGCACTCTCGCGTTTGGCACCATCGACTCCTTCTTGCTCTGGCGTCTCACCGGCGGAAAAGCACACCTGACAGACGCTACCAACGCCGCGCGCACGCTATTGTTTGATATCGGCAAGGGCGAATGGGACAGCGAGCTCTGCACCCTTTTCGGCGTGCCGCAAGGGTTGCTTCCCGATGTTCGCGATTGCTCCGGCGTGTTCGGGGAGACGACTTCCGATCTCTTCGGCGCCCCGATCCGCATTCTGGGTGTTGCAGGGGATCAGCAAGCAGCCACAATCGGCCAATGCTGTTTTACGCCCGGTATGATGAAATCGACCTATGGCACCGGCTGTTTTGCGCTTCTCAACACGGGTTCTGAACGTGTTGTCTCGCGCAATCGTTTGCTCACAACAATCGCTTATCAACTCGATGGAAAACGAACCTATGCCCTGGAGGGCGCGATCTTCATCGCTGGCGCTGCCGTGCAATGGCTGCGTGATGGATTGAAGCTCCTCCACACGTCATCGGAAGTAGGCCCACTGGCACAGCGCGCGGACCCTGCCGAACAAGTCTATCTGGTGCCGGCTTTTGTCGGCTTGGGCGCGCCTTACTGGGATGCGCAGGCGCGCGGCGCAATCTTCGGATTGACCCGCAACTCCGGCCCTGCCGAACTTGCGCGGGCCGCACTTGAGGCGGTCGCCTATCAGACGCGGGATCTGCTGGACGCCATGCGCGCGGACTGGCCTGCGTCGAAAAGCGCGGTCACGGTGCTGCGCGTCGATGGCGGCATGACGGCCAGCGATATCACCATGCAGTATCTTGCCGACATGTTGGCAAGCCCCGTCGACCGGCCGATGGTGATGGAAACAACAGCGTTGGGTGCTGCCTATCTTGCCGGACGTGCGGCGGGGATTTGCCCGGATCTCGATGGCTTCGCGGCTCAATGGCGGCTCGATCGCCGCTTCGAACCGAATATGAAGGCGGACGAGCGGGAGCGAAAGTACACCGGCTGGAAACAGGCGGTGCAACGCACGTTGACGAACCGATGAGCGCGGGTGGTGCGTGTCTTGACCGCTGGCGAAGCCGGGTTGAGCGTGTACGCGCCGCTCGGTAGCGTAGCGCCGCGCAAATGGGGAATCGATGGCGGACGGCGGCGAGGGGGTAAGAAGAGCGGGCGAGAAGCCTCCGCTGGTGCAATTCGACGCAATCAGCAAACGCTTCGGTGCAGTCAGTGCGGTCGAAGCGCTGACGCTCGACATTGAACATGGGGAGTTCTTCGCGCTGCTCGGCCCCTCTGGCTGCGGAAAAACCACTCTCTTGCGCATGCTCGCTGGTTTCGAGACGCCGACTGAAGGCCGCATCCTACTCGATGGGGAGAATATCGCCGACGTGCCGCCGCACCGGCGACCCGTGAACATGATGTTCCAAAGTTACGCGCTGTTTCCTCATCTAAACGTCGAGGGCAACATCGCCTTCGGTCTGCGCCAGGAAAATGCAAGCCGCGCCGAAATCAGCGAGCGTGTCGCTAAAATGTTGGCGCTCATGCGGCTGCAGGGTTTCGGCGATCGGCGGGTCAGTCAACTTTCCGGGGGGCAACGCCAGCGCGTGGCGCTTGCGCGATCGCTGATCAAGCGCCCGCGGGTGTTGTTGCTCGACGAGCCGATGGCCGCCCTCGACAAAAAACTGCGAGCCGAGACCCAATTTGAACTGATGGAATTACAACGCAAGCTCGGCACCACATTTGTCATCGTCACTCACGATCAGGAAGAGGCGATGATTGTCGCTGACCGCGTTGCAGTGATGGATCGCGGCCGATTGAAACAGGTGGCAACGGCAGCGGAGGTCTATGAGCGTCCCAACTCACGCTGGGTCGCAGATTTCATCGGCGAAATTACCTTGGTGGAGGGCCATCTCTCGGGGAATGACACCATGGACAGTGGGCTCGGCAAATTACGTGTTGCGAATGCCGGCTCGGCGAGGACCGGTGACAAAGTCTGGCTGGCATTGCGGCCGGAAAAGATCAGCGTGGGCAGAGAGCGGCCGTCAGACGGGGCCAATGTCGTGACCGGCGCCGTGGTGGAGGTTGGCTATCGGGGCGACGTGTCAATTTACAAAGTGCGGCTCAACGATCGCTCGCTCATGAAAGTGGCGATTGCCAACGGCAGTGCGCGCGGGAAGGGCATGTTCGAAACGGGCGATGTCGTTTGGCTCTCATGGCCGACCGATGTCGGCGTGGTTTTGACGGGATAAGCAATGCGCGCACGCCCCGAAAATCGAAGCTGGAGCGGACGGGTGATCGTGTTGGCGCCCTATTTGTGGCTCCTCGTCTTCTTTCTGGCGCCCTTCGTAATCGTCTTCAAGATCAGTCTGTCGCAGACCACGCTAGCGCAGCCGCCTTATCTACCCGTGTTTGATTTTTCTGCGGGCTGGAGCGGGTTCAAGGGCTTTCTCTCGCACCTCTCCGCCGATTCTTACCGGCTGCTCGCTTCCGATGCTCTTTATCTTTTTTCTTATCTCAAGAGCCTGGAAATTGCGGCCGTTTCAACGGCCATTCTGCTCGCGCTCGGCTATCCGATCGCTTACGGCATCGCCCGAGCACCACGTGCCTGGCAGCCGTTGTTGGTGATGGCGGTCGTATTGCCGTTCTGGACGTCTTTTCTCATCCGCGTCTACGCCTGGATCAATATCCTGCAACGCGATGGACTATTCAACGACGTATTGATGCGCCTTCATCTCATTGATGCGCCCGCCGTGTGGCTTTCGACTGACACCGCAATCTACATCGGTATCGTCTATTCCTACCTGCCGTTTATGGTCCTGCCGCTCTACGCGGTGCTGGAGAAAATGGACGAGACGCTGCTGGAAGCGGCCGCAGACCTCGGTTGTCCGCGCTGGAAAACTTTCTGGCTGGTGACGTTGCCGCTATCCTTGCCGGGCGTCGCTGCCGGCGCTCTGCTGTGCTTTATCCCGATCGTCGGCGAGTTCGTCATTCCCGATCTGCTCGGCGGGTCGGAGACGTTGATGATTGGGCAGACATTATGGACCGAGTTTTTCTCTAACCGCGACTGGCCGGTCGCCTCCGCTATCGCGGTCTCGCTGCTCGGCCTGCTTCTGGTGCCGATCCTTTTCTATGAACGCCTTCAACAACGCTCTCTTGAAGGAGTGCGCTGATGAAACGCGGCGTTTCGGCCTTCAATATCGTTGCGGTCGCGGTTGGCCTGGCCTTTCTTTATTTGCCGATCGTCATACTGGTGATCTTTTCATTTAACGCGTCGCGGCTGGTGACGATCTGGGGTGGGTGGTCCCTCGATTGGTATCGTGAGCTTTTGCGCGACGATGCGGTGCTTCAGGCCGCATGGATTAGCGTGCGCGTTGCCGCGATATCGGCCACCGCCGCAACCATTCTGGGGACGCTTGCCGCTATTGCGCTCACCCGCTTCGGTCGCTTTCGCGGCCGGTTGCTTTTTTCAGGCATGATTTACGCGCCGTTGGTCATGCCTGAGGTGATCACCGGGCTTTCGCTGCTGCTGCTGTTCGTTGCGATCAATGTCGACCGCGGGTTTTGGACAATCGTCATCGGCCACACCACTTTGACGATGTGCTTTGTCACCGTGATTGTGCAGTCGCGCCTCTTTGGCTTCGATCGCTCACTGGAAGAGGCCGCGATGGATCTGGGGTGTCCGCCTTTCAGGACATTTTTGACCATCACCCTGCCATTGATTGCCCCGGCAATCGCTGCCGGCTGGATGCTGGCTTTTTCGCTATCGCTTGACGATCTGGTGATCGCGAGCTTCACGACAGGGCCGGGCGCGACCACGCTGCCGATCCGAATCTATTCGGAAGCGCGCCTTGGCGTGAAACCGGAAATCAACGCACTATGCACGATTATGATCGCGATCGTTGCGCTTATCACTGTGGTGTCGTCGCTGATGGTCAAACGCGGTGCCGCAAGGCGCGATCGCGCGGCCTTGGCAGCGCAGGTTTGACGCTTGGGTGTTAGTCGCTGCTGCTTTTGCCGGGTGGACGAAATAAGAAAGCCACAAACCAGATCGGAATAATCACGATCGAGCCTAGCAGCACGTTCGGCCAGGCCCAGGCGAAGCCCTGTTTTGCGTATTCTTCGAGGCGGTCGGTCGAGAGTCCGAATTCCCGCATCAGCTGTTCGGCAGTGATACCGAAATGAGCGAGGATCGTGCCGACCACCAGCGAGGCGACAGCGACCTTAACCAGAGTTCGCAAGAGAGGATGCAGCATCCGCAGCCCGTCGCTCCGGCTTCCCGCCAGCGGGTGATTCGGCTCTCGCTAAATAATAGTCGAAGGAGTGCCCTTGGGCACGGCGCAACGCGCCGTTATTCGGGCTTTCCGGATGCGGCCGGCGCGGTGGAATCGCCTGCGGCCGGGATCGTGCCGGCAGCTGGCGCTCCGCCCGTCAGCCGCTCAACAGCCGAGCGCACCGAGTCGCGGGCGCGGCGATCACGTACGGCATCGAGGAGGGGGGCCGCCGCACCCGAACGCCGGATGAGCGCCTCGGGGTCCGGTAGCATGATCGGATCGTCCCACGAGCCCTGGACGATGAACGGAAGTTCGAATGGCGTAGCGCCTGGTTTGGGCGGGGTTACCAGAGCAGCCGTTCCCTTTAAATCGAGTTCCCGCGCCGGGATCGAGGCTGTCCCGGCGAGCGCGAGTGTGACTGCTGCGCCTTCGATCTTGACGTCCTCGACCGTAACGGTGCCTTGCGTGATTTTCAGCACGACCGCGATCTTGTCGTAGGGCGTACGTCCGCTGCGGAACTCGCCACCGCCTGATAGCGGCCGCCGCTCGAGCCGGCGCAGCAACTGCTCGACATTAAGGCCGGCAAGCGCGCCATCGGTTCCAACCAAATTGGCCGTTCCGTTTAGCGTGCGTGTCAACGCCAGTACGCTGTCGCCGCCGCCATCGACCGCGAGGGTGATATTTCCTTTGCCTTCGAGACGGCGCAGCCCAAACAGCTGGCCAAGGCAATTTTCCAGATCGACGTCGGTAAATTGCAGTTGCGATTTGATATCTACCCCTTGTTCGAAATTGGTCAGCGCCAGCGAGCCTTTGATAACGCCGCCGTATGCTTGCGCTTCGCCAACGGTGACGACCAAATGTCCGCCACGCAGGTTTGCCGCGATAGCGGTGCGCCCGATCTTGGCATTCGATATCACAACATTTGCTGCTGATAGGCGCAGATCGACGTCGAGGCCAGACAAGCCATCAAGTGTGATTTGCCCATTGCTCCACGCGCGTTCATTGGTCGTGAGCAGGCGAATGGTCGAAACGTAAGGCGTCAGGTCGAGCGTATCGGCGGCGAGTGTACCTTGCAGCGTTTGCCGTCCGTCGACGGCAAACGTAAGGACGCCTTCGGCGCTGTTGCCGTCGAGTTCGA
The DNA here is from genome assembly GCA_963820805.1 of uncultured Alphaproteobacteria bacterium. Taxonomy (GTDB): domain Bacteria; phylum Pseudomonadota; class Alphaproteobacteria; order Rhizobiales; family Xanthobacteraceae; genus Pseudolabrys. The sequence continues at coordinate 119,073 of CAWGBH010000008.1, read as the reverse complement.
CATTGACGCTCGACAGACTGATTGTGCCTCCGAGCACGTTCGTCCGCGCCTTGATTGCGAAGCGGCCGAAGCCGCCCCCAGGCGGCGGTTTCAGTCCGGCCCAGATTAAAGCATTGCGTAGGGATGGGGCATCGCCAGCAAGCGTGCCTTCCACTTTAAGCGTGGGTTTGAGGCTGATCGCGCCTTCGAATGCTGCCTTCACCGGTGCGCCGGTCACGCGAAGCTTTACTCCGCTGCGACTTCCTGCAAGTGCCGCAGGAAAATCGGCAAGAGTCACGCTCGCATCGATCGGCGAGTCATGCCAGATAAAATGTCCGGTTGCGCCAAAGGTCTTGGAGATCGAAGGCCACGCGAGCGAGACCTCCACGCCATACAATGTTTCGGTCAGGTTTCGTGCGTCGTCGTGGATGACGACCGTGCCGCCATCGATGCGCATTTCGGAAAATGCAGCGAGATGCTGTGTTGCGGCCTGGCTGCGTGTGAGCGCTTCAATCAGGCCGGACCAATTGGATTGGCCGTTCGGCTGCAACTCGATCGCGATGTTGGGATGATCCAGCGACACGTCTGCAATTTCGACGCGGCCCACCAGAAGCGGAAAAAACCGCAGGCGCGCAGTCAACCGTTCGGCGGTCAGGGCGGGTTGCTTGCCTTCGCCGAGTACCACGTCGGCGAAGCTGACGCTGCCTGCAGGAAACAGCGAAACGCTGGCTTTGCCCCGCAATACCGGCTCGAGGCCGGTCACGGCGCGGATCTCGGCCACGACCTGTTGGCGCACCGCATCCGCAGAGATCAGATATCCGGCGGTCGAGAGCACGACTAACCCGCCTGCAGCCACCGCAAGCAAGATAATTCCCAGGCGTTTCAAGCCAGTGGCGGCGGTCAAAGGGAGGGTTCCGGTTGTTTCGGCGTTAACGCCGGCGGACTATAGCATCGGTCCCGCTAAGGCCAACTTTGGCCGGGCTATGTGACCCTTTCAAGGCTGGCGTAGTGCCGCTTACCGCACAAACGGCACCCCTTGTACCCGGGCATCCGCGATTTCCGCGATCATCTTCTTGATGATCGCTTGGCCGAAGGAATTGAAGTCCTTGGCTTCCAGCACGAAGCTGCCCGGACCGCCGGTCACGTTATCCCGATAGTAATTTGCCAGCCCTCCGGGCGGGTTGGTGTGCTCCGGATTCCAAGGGAGCGGCGTTTCGCTCAAGATCACCAGTCCGTTGATACTAATGCCAAGAGCCAGCGCCTCATCCCGCGCTTGCCCAACATCGCGGCCGGCATTGTTTGTGCCGTCACCGGAGACATCGATGGTGCGACGCTGCGTGGTAAACGGCGCGCTCGTAAATTGCGCCACCGCGGCGTCAATGCCACCGCTGATCGAAGTCCGATCGGCAAAGGAGCGAGGCGATTCGAGTAGCCGGTCACCGAATGTTTGAGCGGCTTTCGGCCCATCGATCATCATCCAGTCAATCACGACCTTCTGGTTGCCGAGCCCCGACCATTCCAGAAACAGGACACCAATACGGCCACTGCGGCCGGAACGGATCGCATCAAGTACGCGGGGGTCAGCGAGCGCGGCCGCATAACCCTCCCTCTGCAGCTGGAATTTCTTGCTGTCGATGCTCCGCGAAACGTCGGCCGCCAGCACCAGAAGAAGATCGACGGGTTCGGCCGCGCGTGCACGCAAAGCGCCGGACGTTACGATCGCAAACGCCATTGCGATAGAGACGAGACGGAACATGCGGCTCATAAAGAGAGCCTAGCCGATTTTTGAATTATTGCGCCAGCACCCGAGAGGCGGGAAATGCGACCTCGACCAGGGTGCCATCGTTGACATGGCTGGTGATACGGAAACGCGCGTGATTGGCCTCCACCAATGCCTTCGTGATCGGAAGGCCCAAGCCGGTTCCGCTCGAATCCCAGCGCGCCGCCGTCGCGACTTGTTGAAATGGTTCGAGAGCGGTCTGTAGTTCCTTCTCGCTCATGCCGACGCCAGTGTCGCGAACGCGCAGGACGACCTCATGGTCGTCCGTCAAAGCGGTAGAAATGATCACCTGCCCGCCGGCACCGGTAAATTTGATTGAGTTCGACAATAAGTTGAGCGCTATCTGCCGCATCGATCGCGCATCGGCGATAATCTGCGGCAGGGTTGCCGGCAGCGACGTGCGGATAATGACGCGCTCGCGGTTTGCCTGGTCTTGCATGATCGCCACACATTGCTGCACCAGATCGTTGATATTTACGCTCAAGAATGTGAGCTCAAGCTTTCCGGCCTCAATTTTCGAAAGGTCGAGAAGATCGTTGAGCAATGAAATTAGATGTCCGCCCGATGCGTGGATATCCTTGAGGTATTGTCGGTAGCGATCGTTGCCCACCGGCCCAAAGCGTTCGTCCATCATCACTTCCGAAAAGCCGATGATCGCGTTGAGCGGTGTACGAATTTCGTGGCTGATCTTGGCGAGGAATTCGGATTTGGCGTTGGAGGCCTTCTCCGCTGCCCGCTTGGCGTCGGTCAATTCCTCTTCGGTGCGTTTCCACGCGGTTATATCTCGCAGTACGGCACAGAGCTTTTCGCCGTCTTCAATACGGCCGACGGTGATGTGCAGAGGAACAAGCCCGCCCTGGCGCACGCGGCCCATCGCCTCATAACCGGCGTCGAGTACCCCGGCGCCGGAGCCGTGCGTGAGACGGTGGAGGTAGTCGAGGACCAATCGCCGGCTTTCCGGGGCGAGGAGATCGCTCATCGATAAATTGGGAAAATCGGCGGCTTCGTAGCCAAAAAGAGCTTGAGCGCTCCGGTTTGCCGAGATGATGTGTCCGGCGCGATCGAGCACCAAAACACCGTCGGTGGCCGTATCAAGAATCGCCTTGAGTTCGTGATTTTCGCGATGCACTGCCGCGTCAGTTGGTTTGTTGTCAGTGCCAACTTGAGTGTCGATCATCAACACGAGGGCGTTTTCACCGTTCCAGATCGCACTAAACAACCGTCCCTCGACGGGCTTTTGTTTGCCGTTGACGGTGGCAATCGTCAGGGATTTGGCGCCGTTTCTGGCCTGGTCGGAAGACCCGCCGGTGCTTTCGATGAAAAGACTTTCAAGACCACCGGCCTCATTCAACGCGTCAAGCGTCGGGTAACCGGTCCAGTTGAGGAAGGCGTGATTGGCGTAAAGCAAGGTATTAAGCCGATAGACCAGAATGCCCACCGGCAAACGATCGAGAATCGGTCGGCTTTCCTGCGCATCGCGGCCGGATCTTGGTGGCTCGCGTGCTGGCCACGACACAGGGGGGGGAGGCTCAGCGCCAAAATCGTCCGTCGTGCTGCTCTGGATTTTAGCCGATGCTTTTTTCAGCCGCTCGCTGAGCTCGCGGGCGAGTTCCTGGAACGCGCTTCGCTCGCGGGGGCTGAGGGCCGGCTCGGGCGGCGGTGGTGGAGACGGAAACGGTAACACTCTGGATTCAGGTTCGGCTGCTGGCGCCGGTAATGATGGTGCGGGTTTTCGGCGGTTTTGTATTTTCTCGATACTTTCTACATCGCGACATATGCCAAATCCGCGGAAGCCTTTGAATTCCCGCTCGCGGTCGAACACCGGCAAACCCGACATCTCGATCGCCAGGCGGTGGTCGTCAACCGGCCAGGACACGACGATCCCGCTAAAGGTCTCCCGTGCCGTGAGTGCGTTCGCAATTTGACCCTGCGGGTCCAGATTCAGTGTTTGCGCAATCTCGTTCCAGCTGTGGCAGAGCACGGCAGCCGTTTCCGGACCGAGCAGATCGACGACCTCATGGTTCGCAAGGGTAAGGCGGCTTTGAGCATCGGTTTGCCATACGAAGCGAAAGGGCAGCTGGCGTTGTGGCACGTCTAATGCCGCAGGATTTGGCGTCGTTGAAGGTGTTGTTGCTGTAACGGGCGCGGGCTTGCTGGCGTTCTTTCGCGCGTCGCGGTTCGACACAGTTTCCCGTGCGAACGCGACGAACAGGACAAAGGTCGACCCCGCGCCAAGCTTAAGGATATTGATGCGTCCGGCTTTGATATCGCCTTCCGCCGTCCCGTTAACGGTCGCCTCGCGTGCAAGTTTTTCGGCGCCAAGTGCAACGAGATCGCGTTGGTTGCCGAGCCGCTCAAACGCGGCAGGTTGCGCTTCGATCAGCTCGCCATCGGCGGTAAAGATTGCGGCCGGTGCTTGCACATCTTCGAGCAAACGGCGCGCACGCTCCGGAAGAGCAATATCCCTTCCAGCGCGTTCGGTCGACTGCACAAATATTGCGGAGGTATTGTCCGCAAGCGTAACGCGCGAGCACAGGCAGGTCAGTGTACCGCCAATGCCAGTGCCGAAGCCGCGCAGCCGCTCAAGCCGTGGCGCGCCTCCTTGCGGCAATGTTCCGGCGAGCCGTGCAATTTGCGCTGCAGCTGCATGCTGGGGTTCGAAACGCCGCGTGACAATTGCGCCGGGCGAGGCTGCGTCAAAAATTGCTGCGCCTGTCGGATTTGCCCAAAGAATACGATTTGCATTCGCGCTCCAGAGCCAGACCGGCACGGGATTTAACGCGTGCTCCGCGAACCGCGGATCATGCAGATGTGCAAATTGAACGTCGGATTCCGTCATCACGGTGCCGCAGGAAATAGGGCTAATAAAGCCTTAATAGGGCTGCCCGCCGGCGACGTCCACGACGCGGAAGCACTCATCCCACGGCAAGCGGCAATAACGTTAATGCAGCCCGGTTCCATGGCTGGCAGGTGCGGTATCGCGACCTAAATAAGGTTAAGGCTGCCGATGGACGGTGGTTGCTATGTAGGAGGAGGACGCGGTTATGGCGAAGGAAAGCAGCGCTCGTTTCGAGATACCGTCGGATATGCGCGCTCTGGCGGAAAAAAGCGTCGAACAGGCCAAACAGGCTTTCGATATTTTTATTTCAGCGGCGCAACACGCAGTCAGCACTGCAGAAAACCAAGCAGCTAGCGCGCAAGGCGGTGCAAAGGAGGTCGGCGAACTTGCCATGGGTTTTGCCGAACGCAACATCGCGTCCACATTTGAATTTGCGCAGAAGCTGTTGCGGGCCCGAGAGCCTAAGGATGTGCTGGCGCTCCACGCGGATTTCGTGAACAGCCAGATTTCGACGCTCACTGAGCAGGCCAAGGAATTGAGCAAACGCGCGACGAAAATGAGTGGACAGGGCACGCCACACTGAAGTTGCTGCCTGGAATTGGGATAGTCGCGCCGTGGTGCTGCCCGGTGCCCTCGAGAATTATCATACTTTTGTGCAATGCAATATTTTTTATTGCAATGCACCAAAAACAGGCGTATAAGCGTTTTCACTTCAATTGCCTGCCACGGCGAACTTTCCAGCGTCCGACGGCAGCGCTCGAAACAGCGTAGGCCGGTCGGAGAGGGCGGACGGCTTGATCGCGGGATGATGCCCTCGCAAGTCAAGGATGACAGTCATGGCCGATAACAGCGTTTCCTCCACTCCCACGTCGAAATCCAAGCCGAAGCCGGTTGCCGTGAGCACACCCGCTTTAGACATGCCGAAATTCGATATGCCGAAGTTCGATATGCCGAAATTTGAAGTCCCTGTCGCTTTCCGCGAGTTCGCCGAGAAAGGCATCGCGCAGGCGAAAGAGAATTACGAGAAGGTCAAGACCGCAGCCGAGCAAGCGACCGACGTGCTCGAAGACACTTATTCAACGGCCTCAAAGGGCTGTGCGAGCTACGGTGTCAAGCTGATCGAAACCGCTCGGGCAAACACCGACGCCACTTTCGACCTGATGAATGAGTTGCTGACTGCCAAGTCTTATTCCGAGGTCGTCGAGCTTTCGAGTGCCTATCTGCGCAAGCAATTCGACGCGATGATCGTGCAAGCCAAGGAACTCTCGGAGCACGCGCAGAAAGTAGCGACCGAAACTGCCGAGCCGATCAAGGAAAGCCTCAGCAGCACCTTCAGCAAAGCAGCCTGAAGCGTCGCCTTCCATGTGAACTTGCCCGCTCCATGAGCAGGGTCTTTAAAGCCCGGACCGGAATGTCCGGGCTTTTGCTTATGTAAGGGACAAACCGGTTGCCAACGGCCGCTTGCCAAAAAGCCGGGCGGCACCTAGGTTCCGCCCGCTTGGATCGCGCATTAGCGAAACCAATCGCATGTGCAGGCGTAGCTCAGTTGGTTAGAGCGCTGGTCTGTGGAACCAGAGGTCGGTGGTTCAAGTCCACCCGCCTGTACCAAATCCACTCTCGCCATTGCCAAATGAAATCGCCGGCGAAGTTGTCGCCGGCGGCTCATTTTTATCGTCCACCCTGCGCTCAGCGAGCGGTGAAGCGGCCGTTATTCCGAGAATTGGTGGGGATGTTGCGCGGCGGATATGGACGCGCTCCGCCTTGCGGGCCGCCGAATATCCAGTCGAAGAAATTCGAGCCGCCGCCATAGCTGTAACTGCCGCCACCGCCGTACATACCGGCCGGCATTCGCACAGGCTTGGAAGACGAATTCGGCGCCCGTTCGATCGCGATATCGGCGACCTTGCGCTCGCTGCTCTTCAGGATCGCGATCATCTTGGCGTCGCGGCCGTACACGTCATCGCGCAGCTGCAACTTGCCGGTCTCGTCCACGAAGGCCGTTTGATAGGTCAGGTGAACGGGGATGAATTTGGGGAAGTTGATGTTGATCTCGCTCCCCCCGAACATGTGCTCCAGCCTCGCTTCAGTATAATGCTCGTTTGGCAGCACGAGCGACAGCAGCTTCTCGCCGTAAGTGAGCGGGTTTTGCACGCGCATGCAGCCATGACTGAAGGCCCGCTTGTCCTTGGCAAACAAGTATTTGTCCGGCGTATCGTGCTGGTACACCAGGAACTTGTTCGGGAAGTTGAAGCGGATGCGGCCAAGCGCATTGCCAGCGCCAGGTGGCTGCGAAATGTGGACGGTCCCGTCTGCGTCCTGCGTCAGTTTGAGACCGATGCGATCGAGAGCCTGCGGATCTTCCTGCAGCGCGGGGAGATACTCTTTCTCGATGATCGACGGCGGAACGTTCCAGGTCGGGTTCACGGTGATGAATTTCATCTCAGCGCTGACCAGGGGAGTTGCCTTGTCGGGTTTGCCGACCACGATCTTTGTTTTCCAATAGACCTTGCCGTCATTGAAAAGCGACAAGGTGTAATCCGGTATGTTGACGACGACGTGCGGATTGCCGAGTTCACGCGGTACCCAGCGCCAACGTTCCATGTTGACGACGATGGTATCGATCGGATCGGCCGCGGAGCGGCGCGTTTCTTTTTGCTCGCCGTTGAGCGCGCGCACCGTGTTGGGTCCTAGATTGCCGTCAACGCCGATGTCGTTTTCCGTCTGGAAAGTTTTCACCGCGTCGCGCACTGCGTCGTCATAGAGCTGATTGTCTTTATCGCCCGCGATGTCGAGGCGCTTGCGCAGCGAGACCACGCGGACGTCTTTCATACCTGGGCGGATAATCTTGCCTTCGGCCACATGCACTCGTGGCTGCTCAGACTTCTCCTCAGCTTTGTTGTCTGATGCAGTCGGCCCCTTGCGCAGTTCTGCGAGCTTGGCCCTGAGCGCTTTGAACTCGGCCTGCGGCGGATTGAATCCGTCGAGCACTTTGCCAGCATCATTGCTGTCAGCAAGCTTTGCCAATACGTCCGCTGGTTCCGGCGCGATCAGATCATACTGAATGTCCGCACTGACCCGCGTGTAATTGATGCGGCCGATCTGCGCATGACGCGCGAATGTCAGTGCCGCGGCGGTCAGTTTAAGTTCGGCTTCGGCGAGAGCATCGGCATTTGTTGCCGATTTGAAATCTGGCGTCGGATAGTCCGCCGGGTCGAGGCCCACGGCGTCAGCCTGAGCGAGATAACCGATCGCTGCCTTGGCGCGCTCATTGCCACTGTCGTTGCTCACCCAAATTGGCGCGTAGTTATGAGCGATGTAAAAAGCCTCGATGCCAGCACGGTCAGCTTTTCGGCTGACGAGGCGATCAAACTGCTTGCCGGTGATCAATTCGCGCACCTTGTCGGCAACCGGATTGCTGGTCGTCGCAGGTGCCGCGTTGGCTGTTGTCGCTTTAGGCGGTTCGGTGGCGGGAGCAGCAGCGTTCTGTTTGGGCTCATCTTTGATGATCGCGGCTGGTACAGCCTGCTTCGCCGGCGCGTCGATGTCCTTCGCCGTCAGGGGCGGGGGGAGCGTCGTGTCAGGGACCGGTACCGAGGTCGCCGCTGGCTTTTCGGTTTGCTGCGCCATTCCGGCATGGCTGGACAGGGCCAGCACCAGCGCGAGGGCTGTCGATGCCAAGAGGCGTTCAAATCGAGCACTTTTCACCACATTATCTCCCAAAACTGTCAGGGCAGGCGGCCCTTATATGTGCAAGCCACTCTAACTGATAGTGGTTATCCAGTTACGTTTTTCCCAATAGTTCACTCAGAACAGACCCCGACTGTGGCTATTTTGCATGCCCGCCCGGAGTGCACATTTCCTTGTGGATTTTGACCGATTTCCGCGTTGAAGCCTAAGGCAACGGGCTGGCAGGCGCCCGGTTCCTATGCGTTTTTCACTGGTTATACCCATGAGTTTTACGTGAGGCTGGTCTGCGCCTGCTCAACCTAGAGCGGTGGCATGACATACACGTGATGCCACAATCCCCTGTGGGACCGAATCAGCCCCCTTGCAGGGTTTTCTGACCGCGCTAGTCTTGTCCACGAACCGCACGGCAAAAAGACGCGGTCGAAAGGAAACGCCATGGCTTGGACGACACCTACGCTCGTCGAGATATGCATCGGACTCGAAATCAACGGCTACTTGCCGGCCGAGTTCTGATTTTCTGATTTTTCTCATCCGACCCCTCTAGATGGGGCGCCTCAGCGCCATCGTGCTCGGTTCCGCGGGCGGGGGTGCTTTTCCGCAATGGAATTGCCGCTGCCCGGTCTGCCGGTTGGCCTGGGACGGTGATCCTCGAGTTAAGCCACGCACACAAGCCGCGCTCGCTGTGTCAGCAGGCGACGCGCGCTGGACTCTCATAAACGCCTCCCCTGATCTCTCGGCGCAAATTCGAGCAACACCGGCGCTCCATCCCACTGGTCCGTTGCGCGGAAGCCCCATTGATGCCGTGGTCCTCACAGGCGCCGAGATCGACCAGATCGCCGGCCTCTTCTCATTACGCGAGAGTACGCCGTTCACGCTCTACGCTACCCCCGCGAGCCACGCCGCGGTCGCAGCGAACGCTGCGTTCGGGGCGATGAGTTCGATGGCGCGCCAAGCGGTTAATCCCGGCGCGCGGTTTATGTTGGCGGGCGGCATCGAAGCGACCTTGTTCATGGTGCCCGGAAAACTCCCGCTCTATCTCGAAGGCGAGACACCAGAACTCGACACCGAAAGCGCGGCCAATGTCGGCATCGAACTGCAGCGAGAGGGTGCCCGACTCGTGTTCGTTCCCGGCGCCGCGGCAGTGACCGAAGCGATGCGTGAGCGTTTCGCGCGGGCCGATGTCGTCCTGTTTGATGGCACTCTGTTCACCGATGACGAGATGATCCGTCTCGGTGCCGGCCAAAAGACTGGCCGTCGCATGGGCCATATGCCGATCGATGGGGAGGGCGGTTCCCTGCGCGCCTTGGACGGACTGTCGGCGCGGCGTATCTTTGTCCACATCAACAACACCAATCCGCTTCTGATCGACGGTTCGGCCGAGCGCCGCAAGGTCGAAAGTGCCGGTTGGCAAGTCGCAGAAGACGGTATGGAGATCGCGTTGTGAAGTTGCTTTCACCGGAGGAGCTGGAGGCCGCGCTGCGCGATATCGGCGCCAGGCGCTATCACCGGCTGCATCCGTTTCACTCACTCCTGCACGGCGGGAAATGCACAAAAGGGCAAGTGCAGGCCTGGGCGCTCAACCGTTATTATTATCAGGCGACGATTCCGATCAAAGATGCGAGTCTGATCGCGCGTTGTGATGATCTCGCCGTGCGCAGGGAATGGCGCGCGCGCCTTGTCGATCACGACGGCGAGCGCGAGGGCGATGGGGGTATCGCGCGTTGGCTCAAGCTCACCGACGGACTGGGGCTTGATCGCGACTACGTTACGTCGCTCCGCGGCCTGTTGCCGGGCACGCGATACGCGGTTGAGGCCTACGTGCACTTCGTGCGCGAGAAGACATTGCTGGAGGCAATCGCGTCCTCGCTTACGGAGATGTTTTCGCCGGTCATCATCAGCGAGCGTATGGCGGGGATGCTGGCAAGCTACAACTTTGTTACCCGCGAGACGCTGAGCTACTTCGACAAACGTCCGCCACAAGCCCAGCGCGACGCCGATTTCGCACTTAATTACGTCAAGCGAAACGCGAAAACACCCGAGCAGCAACAATCCGTATTGGCGGCGCTCGAATTCAAGTGCGGTGTATTGTGGGCTATGCTGGACGCGCTTTCGCACGCGTATGTCGCACCAAAACACGTGCCGCCGGGCGCATTCTTGCCGGAGGATCAATGATGGACCAGCCGGTAGCGCAAATTTCCGAGCACGCCCGGCCGCGTCTGCCACGTGGCGTTCGGCTGACCAACAACGAGGCGCAAGGTGGCTGGGTTCTGCTCGCGCCGGAGCGCGTCTTCAAGGCGGACGCAATCACGGTAGAGATCTTGAAGCGCTGCAACGGCGAGGCAACGCTCGGAGCGATCGTCGACGACCTCGCCAGAACATTCGCGGCGCCACGCGAGCGCATCCATGGCGACGTGGTAAACCTGCTGGGTTCGCTCGCGGACAAAAAATTACTGGAGCTATAGTGTGGCTGCGTCCGATTCGATGCCTGCGCCGCTCGGCCTGCTCGCCGAATTGACACATCGTTGTCCCCTCGGCTGCCCCTATTGCTCGAATCCGTTAGCACTCGACAAGCGCGATGACGAACTTGAGACGGCGATCTGGGCGCGCGTATTCCGCGAAGCTGCCTCGCTAGGTGTGTTGCAAGTTCATCTATCCGGTGGCGAACCCGCGGCGCGCCGCGATTTGCCGGAACTCGTCAAGGCTGCGCGGGATGCGGGGCTCTACAGCAATCTGATTACGTCCGCCGTTGGGCTGACCGCGAAGACTCTCGGCGCGCTTGGCGAAGCGGGTCTCGATCACGTTCAGATTTCCATTCAGGACAGCGATGAGTTATCTGCGGATCATATCGCGGGCTACAAAGGTGCGTCCGCGCGCAAACGCGCGTTGGCGCGCGATGTCGTCCGGCTCGGTTTGCCGCTCACGGTCAATATGGTTGTGCATCGCGCGAATATCGGACGCGTCGAGCAAATGGTCGAGCTTGCACTATTACTCGGCGCCAGCCGCGTGGAAATCGCCCACGTGCAATATTACGGATGGGCGATGAAGAACCGCGCCGCGCTTATGCCGACGCAGGGACAAGTGGACGAGGCGGTACGCCAGGTCGAGGTGCTGCGCGCCCGGCACCACGGCCAGATCGTCATCGATGCGGTCGTGCCCGACTACTACGCGCGCTTTCCAAAGCCCTGTATGGGCGGCTGGGGCCGCCGTTCGCTCAATGTCACGCCGGCGGGCAAGGTCCTTCCCTGTCACGCGGCGGAAGTCATCCCGGGACTCGAATTTTGGAACGTGCGGGAACATTCGCTCGCCGAAATCTGGCGCGGCTCGCCGGCTTTCTCAGCGTTTCGTGGCATCGGCTGGATGGAGGAGCCGTGCAAATCTTGCTCCCGCCGCGAGCATGATTTCGGCGGCTGCCGCTGCCAGGCGTTCATGATTACGGGCAATGCCCGCACCGCCGACCCGGTTTGCCATCTCTCGCCGCACCACGCGCTTGTCGAAGAACTGGCGGCGAAGCGCGAAGACGCCGCCTATAGCTATCGAAGTTCCTGATCACGCATTTCTCGATTGCAACGTGGGGGCGAAAAGGTGGAGACTTAGAGAGAAGGGGGCGCGCTCCGGGCCGTTCTCGATGGACCACGTGAGTCAAGCGCCTTCTCACTAGGGAGGTCTTCGATGATTCCGTGTGTCGCGGCTCAACGTTCCATTCTGCTTGCCGGCACGATCGCTGGCATTTTGTTTGCCGTACCGAGTTTCGCTCAACAACCTGCGGCGTCCCCACCGCCGGCTGCCGCAACACCACCGGCTGCCGCTGCACCTGCGGCTCCAACGCCGCCTGCTGCAGCAATGCCCGCGGCGACGCCAGCTGCGACCGCAACTACTGCACCTGCGCTGCCGCCAGGCTCACCCTTAATCGGTCGCCCCGAAGGCAACGAAGCCGCTGCGAAACTTGCGCCTGTCGCCGCGCCGCCGCTCCCGGCACCAGCCGACAAACTGCCGACCGCCCAACTCAAGCTTCCGCCGGGCTTCAACATCGAGGTCTACGCCAGCGGCATCGCGAACGCGCGCTCGCTGCGTGTTGGCGACAATGGCACAGTGTTTGTGGGGACCCGCTTCGGCAACAAGGTGACGGCGGTCGTCAAGAAGGACGGCAAGACCGAACTCAAGACCGTCGCTTCCGGCCTCTATCGTCCGAACGGGCTCGCCTATCACAATGGCACGCTTTACATCGCCGAGCTTTCTCAGATTTCGAAGATCGACAATGTCGAAAAAGTGCTCGACAACCCGCCGAAGCCGACGGTGATCTATACCGATCTACCGAAGGATGAAGCGCACGGTTGGAAGTTCATTGCGATTGGTCCCGACAACAAGCTCTATATCCCCGTCGGGCAGCCGGGCAACAACGTGCTGAACGATAAGGACCATGGCCAGATCCGTCGCATCAATCTCGATGGCACCGGCCGTGAAACGGTCGCGCTCGGTGTGCGCAACACGGTCGGATTCGACTGGAATCCGGTCAACAAGCAGCTCTATTTCTCCGATAACGGCCGCGATTGGCTGTCCGAGGACGTCCCGCAGGACGAACTCAATCGTGTGACGAAAATCGGTGAGCATTTCGGATCGCCCTATTGCTATCAGGGCAACATCGTCGATTCGGAATTCGGCTGGGGCCATAGCTGCAGCGAATTCACACCGCCGATCGCGTTGACTGGTCCGCACTCGGCAGGGCTCGGCCTACGTTTTTACACCGGCAACATGTTTCCGAAGGAGTACAAGAACGCGATCATTCTCGCCCGCCATGGTTCATGGAACCGGTCGACGAAGATTGGCGGTGATGTCGTCCTGATCAAGCTCAACAAAGACGGCACCGTGCGCTCCACCGAGCCGTTCATCACGGGGTTCCTGGCCGACAACAAGTACATCGGTCGCCCGGTGGACGTGCAGCAGATGGCGGACGGTTCGCTGCTCCTGTCGGATGACTGGAATGGTGCGATCTATCGCATCACTTACGGCAAGGAGAAGGTCGCCGGTAAGTAAGATATTCGCATACGGGCCGGGGGCTTCGGTCCCCGGCCATTTTTATTCGGGCCGGCCATCATGTCGACAGTCGATCTCCTGCGACGCATTGCAGTTGCTTCTTTTATTGTCGGTGCTGCGAATCAGCCGCTATTTGGCGAGACGGTCGCCGAACGCGCAGTTCCTTGTCTTGCATGCCACGGCGAGAGCGGTCAGTCGGAAACTGCGGAGATACCTTCGCTTGGCGGACAGCCCGCACCCTATCTCCTGATTCAGCTCTACTTGTTCCGCGAACAGCAGCGCGCGTCGTCGTTCAAGAAGGACGATCAGATGATTCAGATCATGTCTGAGATGACGAAGGGTTTTACCGACGACGACCTGCGGAATTTTTCCGATTTTCTCGCCAAGCTGCCGGCACCGAAGCCGCCGGCTGACACGGGCGACCCCGCGCGGATGCAGGCGGCTGCGGCCCTGATCACACAGAATCGTTGCAACAGTTGCCACGGTCTGGATTTGGCTGGACGTGAAAACATTCCCCACATTGCCAATCAGCGCGAAGACTATCTGGTCAAGACGTTGCGCGAATACAAAAGCAATGTGCGGCACGGCTATGATGGCGTCATGGCCGAGGTGCTGGCGCCGATGAACGATCAGCAGATTGCGGACGTCGCTTACTACATTGCGCGTTTCCGCTAACCGCTAAATTTCGTTGCACGAAAAAAACCGGGCCCCGAAAGGGGCCCGGTTTCAGTGATTGCCGGCGTGGGGGCCGGCAACATCTTCCAGAGGGGAACATGCTGCGTACCAACAATTCTGGGAGGATACGTCCGGCACAACAGCGAGATGGGAGTATGCGAAGCACTTGGTATACGGACAACGCTGATCACCGCATGTCTGCCATGCGCATTCGCAATTCGCTGACGCTTCTATTTTTGTGACGCACGTTAGCAAGCCAGCGTCGCCGAATTGCCGATATTTAGAATCTTATTTCGCGCGGGGCGAAAATCAGAAATGCCAGCGCTGGGCGTTGGCGACAAGGAAGTCGCGGAACACCTGGATGCGAGCGACCGACTTGAGTTCCTCCGGATAGACAAAATAGGCATCGAGCGCGAGCGTGTCAGCTTCGCCGAAGAGCTGCACCAGTCCGCCGTTTTCCTCGACCAGATAATCCGGCAATACCGCGATACCGAGCCCGCGCTGACATGCGCGCAAGACGCCGAGGACGTTGTTCACCGTCAGATGTGGTGAGCGAGGGCCTTTGCTGTCGCGGCCGATTTCGAGCAGCCAGCGCCGGTTCTGCAGGTGTGCCGGCACCACGCCACCGCCGAGAAGGACGATACGGTGTTTGTCGAGCTCTTCGTGCGTGCGCGGCGTGCCGAACCGCTTGAGATAGTCAGGCGAGGCGTAGGCGTGGAAATGCACAGAGAAAAGCTTGCGCTGGATCAGGTCCGGCTGTGTCGGCTGGCGGAGCCGGATAGCGACGTCGGCTTCACGCATCGCCAGATCCAGCTCTTCGTCCGTCGTGATGAGCGTGATGTGAATGTCCGGATAGAGGTCGAGGAATTCTCCGAGCCGCGGCGTGAGCCAATGAACGCCGATGCCTGGCGTGGTCGATACTTTGAGCTCGCCGTTCGGCCGTTCGCGGCTATCCGTTAGCTTAGTCCGGGCCGCCTCGAGCTTCATGAACACTTCATGTGCTGTGCGATACAGCAGCTCGCCTTGCTCGGTAAGGATCAGGCCGCGCGCGTGGCGGTGGAATAGCGATACCGAAAGCTCGCCCTCCAGCGCCGAGACCTGCCGCGAGACCGCCGATTGCGACAGACCGAGCCGCTCGCCCGCGTGGGTGAATGAGCCCGCTTCGGCTGCGGCGTGAAACACCTTCAGCTTGTCCCAGTCCATTGAGGTGTTGGTCCCGGCCATGGCTATTCGGCCGCTGCCTGTTGATGTTCATGTGCCGCGAGGAATTTTTCCGCTTCGAGCGCGGCCATGCAGCCTTGGCCAGCCGCTGTCACCGCTTGCCGATAAATGTCGTCCGTCACATCGCCGGCAGCGAACACCCCGGGCACCGAGGTGGCGGTGGAATGGCCGGCGGTGACGATGTAGCCGGACGGCTTCATCTGGACCTGGCCAACAAACAGTTCTGAGGCCGGCTGGTGGCCGATGGCGATAAATACGCCATCGACACGGCGCTCAGTGACAGCGCCGGATTTGATGTTCTTGAGCCGCACGCCATTGACCTTCAGCGGGTTGTCGCCGCCGGTAACGCCGTCGAGCACGCTGTCCCAGATCACTTCGATCTTGGGATTTTTGAACAAACGATCTTGCAGAATTTTTTCGGCGCGGAATGCGTCGCGTCGGTGCACGACTGTGACCTTCGATGCAAAATTGGTCAGGAAGAGTGCTTCCTCGACAGCCGTATTGCCGCCGCCGATAACGACCACTTCTTTGTTGCGGTAGAAGAAGCCATCACACGTCGCGCAAGCCGACACGCCATAACCTTTGAATTTCTGCTCGGACGGCAGATCGAGCCACCGCGCCTGCGCACCGGTCGCGATAATCAGAGAACTCGGTGACGTAGACGTCACCTGAATCACAGATCAGCCGGAACGGCCGCTGCGCCAATTCTACTTTGTTCACATGGTCCGTGACGATGCGCGTGCCGACGTGCTCCGCTTGCGCCTGCATTTGCTCCATCAGCCAGGGACCCTGGATGACGTCAGCAAAGCCTGGGTAATTCTCGACATCGGTTGTGATGGTGAGTTGTCCGCCCGGCTGGATACCTTGGATCAGGATTGGCTCAAGCATGGCGCGCGCGGCATAGATCGCGGCGGTGTAACCGGCCGGACCCGAGCCGATGATCACGACTTTGGCATGGGTAGTCTTTGCCATACTGCACGCCCCCCTGGACGGGCGTTTGTCGGGCGCTTGTCGCCCGGAGTGGCCGATCCCACCGGCTCTTTTGCCCAGTTCGATCTATGGCTTCCCGCCGAGCTATGCAAGATACGCAACCCCCTGACCCACAGACTTGGCAAAATTGCGCGATCAGGCTTCCGGAGCGCGCAATATTGTTTCGCGTAATAATATTTCGCGGTATGAATGTTCTCGCGATTTTTAGCCAGTTTCCTGGAGGCCTCCCCGTGCCCGCCCGTCTCGACACCATCGACCGCAAGATTCTGAAAGAGCTCCAGGACGACGGACGCATTACGAATGTGGAGCTGGCGAGCCGGGTGGGAATTTCCGCGCCGCCGTGCCTGCGCCGTGTGCGGGCGTTGGAGGAAGCCGGCTACATCAAGGGCTATCGTGCCCTGCTCGACGAAAAGAAACTTGGTTATGAGGTGACCGTGTTCGCAATGGTGCACCTGGCGAGCCAGGCGGAAACGGATCTCGTGGCCTTCGAGGAGTTCGTGCGCTCGCAACCTTTGGTACGCGAGTGCTGGATGCTCTCGGGCGAAATCGACTTCGTGCTCAAATGCGTCGCGCCCGACCTGAAGACCTTCCAGGCGTTTGTCGAGAAGCTCACGGCCGCTCCGAGTGTGCGCAACGTGAAGACATCGCTGACGCTGCGCAATTCGAAGGATGCGGCGATGGTTCCGATGGAAGGCTAAAACGAAATCGCCGGGACGAACCCGGCGATGACGATCTCACATTATCCCGTCGCGCCTTTGCCTACTTCCAATCCACTTTCTTGACTGCGTAGGCCTTGGCTCCGCCCGGGGTGTTGACCTCGACGGACGCGCCCTTGGTCTTGCCGATCAGCGCCTTGGCGAGCGGTGAGGTGATCGAGATCCTGCCCTTCTTGGCGTCGGCTTCGGGTTCGCCGACGATCTGCCAGACCTTTTTTTCATCGGTATCTTCGTCGACGAGCGTCACCGTCGCGCCAAACGTGATGGCGTCGCCGGAAAGCTTCGATACATCGATCACGTCGGCGCGCGCGAGCTTGTCCTCAAGCTCAGCGATGCGGCCTTCGTTCAAAGACTGCTGCTCCTTCGCCGCATGATATTCGGCGTTCTCCGACAGATCGCCGTGCGTGCGCGCATCGGTGATTTGCTGGATGATGCGGGGCCGTTCGACCTGCTGGCAATGCTTGAGCTCGGTCTCGAGCGCGGCATAGCCGGCGGCGGTCATTGGAATCTTTTCCATCGTCTCTGTCTCCTCCTGGCGGGCCGAAAACGACTTTCAACGCCGCCAGGAACCTTTCGAATTCCCGTCAAATCGACTCGCAATACGACTCCGGCCACGGTCACCCGCGAAACCGGAGTCATGTGAACGAGGGCCGGTCAAAAAAACCCCGTCGCGGCCAGCTTCACCTGCTGCCGCGACTATGGACTTCCCGGCTTTACTCGTGCCGCCACCCGGGTCATGTGGGCCAAAAAAGGCCTTCAGCCCCGGCCGCCGAAGTAGCTTTGCAGCGCGTGCACCTCGAGGTCGCCTTCGAGATAGGCCTTGATGCCCTGCGCCGCTGCAACGGCCCCTGAAAGAGTGGTGTAGTACGGCACTTTATGCAAGAGGGCCGCATGGCGCAGGGAACGGCTATCGGCCAACGCTGCCGTGCCCTCGGTGGTATTGAAAACCAGCTGAACACCGCCGTTTTTAATGGCATCCACGATGTGCGGCCGGCCTTCCAGCACCTTGTTGATTTTGGCTGCCTCCACCCCTTGTTCCGCCAGATACCGCTGGGTTCCCGAGGTGGCGATGGTCTTGAAGCCGATGGAGGCGAGCAGTTTGACGGCCGGCAGAATTCGCGCCTTGTCGGAGTCCTTGACCGAGACGAATACGGTTCCATTCCGTGGCAGGTTTGTGCCGCCACCGATCTGGCTTTTGGCGAAGGCGATCTCAAACGAACCGTCGATGCCCATGACCTCTCCGGTCGATTTCATTTCAGGGCCGAGAACGGTGTCGACGCCGGGGAAGCGCGCGAAGGGGAATACGGCTTCTTTCACCGCGCGGTGTTTGTAACTTGCCGGCGCGAGATTGAAGCTCTTGAGACTTTCGCCGGCCATGACACGCGCAGCGATCTTGGCGACGGGCAGGCCGATCACTTTGGCGACGAACGGCACCGTGCGCGAAGCGCGCGGATTGACCTCCAGCACGTAAATGTCGCCATCCTTGATGGCGTACTGCACGTTCATCAGCCCGCCGACGTTGAGTGCGAGCGCGAGCGCACGCGTCTGGCGCTCCAGTTCAGCGATCGTCTTCACAGAGAGGGAGTGCGGTGGCAGCGCGCAGGCGGAATCGCCGGAGTGGATGCCCGCTTCTTCGATGTGCTCCATGATGCCGGCGATGAACGTGTCCTTGCCGTCAGCCAGGCAGTCCACATCCACTTCCGTGGCGTCAGACAAATAGCGGTCGATCAGGAGCGGGCTTTTTTTCGAAACGACCAGTTCGCTGGGCCGGTCGAGATCGCCGGCCAGCCGGGCGACATAACGGTCAAGCTGCGCGCCGTCGCGCACGATTTCCATGGCGCGACCGCCGAGCACATACGACGGCCGGATGACGACCGGGTATCCGATCTCTTCGGCAATCGCGCGCGCGGCGTTTGGCGACGTCGCGATGCCGTTCTGCGGCTGGCGTAACTTGAGTTTGTCGAGCAACTTTTTGAACCGGTCGCGGTCTTCCGCGAGGTCGATCATGTCCGGTGAGGTGCCGAGGATAGGCACCTTGGCTTTTTCCAGATGTTCGGCGAGCTTGAGCGGCGTCTGGCCGCCGAACTGGACGATGACGCCGTGCAGCGTGCCGTTGCTGCGTTCGGTCTCGATGATTTCCAGCACATCTTCCGGCGTGAGCGGCTCGAAATAAAGCCGGTCCGAAGTGTCATAGTCGGTCGACACCGTTTCCGGATTGCAGTTGATCATGATGGTTTCGTAGCCCGCTTCTTTGAGCGCGAAGCAGGCGTGACAGCAGCAGTAATCGAATTCGATGCCCTGGCCGATGCGGTTGGGGCCGCCGCCGAGAATAATGACTTTCTTTTTGTCGGACGGCGCGGCTTCGTCCGCGACTTTGCCGGCGAACGGCGTCGCGTAAGTTGAGTACATATAAGCCGTTGGTGAAGCGAACTCGGCTGCACAGGTATCGATCCGCTTGAAGACTGGCCGCACGTCGAGTTTGCGGCGCTTGGCCATGACCGTTTCGGCATCTGCGCCTGTCAGTTTGCCAAGCCGCTTGTCGGAAAAGCCCATGGCCTTGAGCCGGCGGAATGGCCCTGCGGTGGTCGGCAAACCCTTCGCCCGGATTTCGGCTTCGGCTTCCACCAACCCGCGGATTTCTGCGAGAAACCAGGGGTCGATGCGACAAGCATTGTGAATGAGTTCGTCGCTGGCGCCGAGCCGCATGGCCTGCGCAACTTTGAGCAGCCGGTCCGGTGTCGGCGTGCCAAGCGCAGCCCGGATCGCCGCTTTATTGTCGGTGTCGTCGATGCCCTTGGCGACGTCGAAACCCTCAATGGTCATCTCATCGAGGCCGGTGAGCCCCGTTTCGAGGGATCGCAGGGCCTTCTGCAAGCTCTCCTGGAAGGTGCGGCCGATCGCCATCGCTTCGCCCACCGATTTCATCGACGTGGTGAGCACCGGCGAGGCACCGGGAAATTTTTCGAAGGCAAAGCGCGGAATTTTCGTGACGACGTAATCGATGGTCGGCTCGAACGACGCGGGCGTTGCGCCACCCGTGATGTCGTTCGCGATCTCGTCGAGCGTGTAGCCAATGGCGAGCTTGGCAGCGACTTTGGCAATCGGAAATCCGGTCGCTTTCGAGGCGAGCGCAGATGAGCGCGAGACGCGCGGGTTCATTTCGATCACGACCAGGCGGCCGTCCACCGGATTGATGGCGAACTGAACGTTCGAGCCGCCGGTCTCCACTCCAATTTCACGCAGCACCGCGATCGAAGCGTCGCGCAGGATCTGGTATTCCTTGTCGGTCAGTGTGAGTGCCGGCGCGATGGTGATCGAGTCGCCCGTATGCACGCCCATCGGGTCGACGTTTTCGATCGAGCAGATGATGATGCAATTGTCTTTCTTGTCGCGCACGACCTCCATCTCGAATTCCTTCCAGCCCAGCACTGACTCTTCGATCAGCACTTCGCTGGTGGGGGAGGCGTCGATGCCGCCTTCGACGATGTCGATGAACTCCGCCTTGTTGTAGGCGATGCCGCCGCCGGTGCCGCCGAGCGTGAACGAGGGGCGGATGATTGCCGGGAGCCCGATATCGTCGAGAGCGACCAGCGCCTGCGCCAGCGTCTTGATCTGGTGCGATCGCGGCGTCGGCAGGCCGATCTTCGTCATCGCTTCGCGGAAGAGTTCGCGATCTTCCGCCTTGTCGATGGCGTCGGCGGTGGCGCCGATCATCTTGACGTTGAATTTCTCCAGCACGCCCATCTTGCGCAACGAGAGCGCGCAGTTGAGCGCGGTCTGCCCGCCCATCGTGGGGAGCAGCGCGTCGGGGCGTTCCTTCTCGATGATCTTGGCAACGATCTCCGGCGTGATCGGCTCAATATACGTCGCATCCGCGAGGTCGGGATCGGTCATGATCGTCGCTGGATTGGAATTGACCAGAACGACCCGATAGCCCTCTTCCTTCAGCGCCTTGCAGGCTTGCGTGCCGGAATAGTCGAATTCGCAGGCTTGCCCGATGACGATAGGGCCGGCGCCAATAATCAGGATCGATTTGATGTCGGTTCTTTTGGGCATCGGCTCGCGGCTTGCTGGACACAAAAAAAGGGCGCGCTTACGCGCGTCCTCCTGGCCCCGGCGGGGGAACGCCCCGCGCGAGGGGTGCTTAGACCAGAATCGGCGGGCAGGGAAGGGCGAAGCTCGGATCAGCGGTGGATGGAAAAAGCCAATGAACCAATACCTTCGACAAAGCTAGCGCATTGACTCGCATTCCCGCAGAGGCTTCAGGAATGGGGTTGGACCGAAGGGCACAATATCCGGATCGATACGGGTTGGGCTAGCCCGAATCCCAACAAGGCGCGGGCCTTTGCCAAAGAGCTGGTCGGCATGACACCGGACGTCATCGTCCCCAGTTGTCCGCTCATGACCCAAAGCGGACATCCCCTCGTATCACCCTGACCTATCGGTGCACTGCTGTAGGTCGTACGATGCCTCTCTAAGTTTTCAGGGGCGTAAATGAGACGGCGAGAGTTCATCACGTTTCTCGGAGGTGCGGTGGCTGCCTGGCCGCTTACCGCACGTGCGCAGAAATCGCGGCCCCGAATTGGGTGGCTTGTGTATGGCGGAGCAACATTGGGTCCAATCGATCAGTCCTTGAAGGACGCACTCGCTCAGACCGGACTCGTTGATGGCCGCAACATCGAAATTATCTTTCGCTATGCCAATGGTAAACCGGATCAACTTGCAGGATTAGCCTCCGAGCTTGTCGCGCAAAAGCCCGATCTTTTGCTCGCTGTTGGCGGTGATGTTATCAAACCGCTGTTCAAGGCAAGCAAAGGCGGCATACCAATCGTCGGTGGCGTCAGTGATAGCCCGATGCGCGCCGGAATTGCCCTTTCTCTGGCGAGGCCAAGTACGAATTTCACCGGGATCACGTTTCTCACGGATGAAATGGCGGCCAAGCGCATGGAATTGCTCAAAGAAGTGGTACCCAACGTCACACGCGTTGCTGTGATATTTAATCCCCAGCATTTCGACGACGAAGTGACATTTGCGCGTCGTGGAGCCGAATCCCTTGGCATCGCGCTAACAACCCATCCGATAAACAGCGCCGTCGATCTCGATGCGGCGCTGCTTTCGGCGAGTGCCGGAGGCGCCGATAGTCTGTTCATCATCTCGTCGCGATTGACCGGTGTTGTTGCTGGCAGAATTGCTCAGTTTGGCCAGGAACGTCGCCTGCCCGTGATTGCATCGTGGCGAGAGTTCGTAGACAGCGGTGCTTTGTTGTCCTACGGGCCGAGTTGAATCTTCGAGGCCAAACGTCTGGCGGGCTATGTGCAAAAAGTTTTGAATGGAGCAAAGCCTGCCGATTTGCCCATCGAGCAACCCGTGAAATTCGAACTCGTGATCAATCTCAAGACTGCAAAGGCGCTTGGTCTCAACGTATTGCGTCCGCTGCTCGACCGCGCCGACGAAGTGATTGAGTAGTGGCAGTGTCGACTATTGGCACTAAGCGGAAATTGCCAAGCCACTGATCAATATCCTCTTTCGGGGTAGAGCGGACGTGACGCTGAACATGCCGCCATGTCTGCCAACGACCCGAGGCGGATACGCGCTTATTTGCCGTCATTCCAGATGTCGGCGGAGATTTTCCATCCGCCTCTGACCCTTTCCCAGACAACAAGATATTTCCCTGAAACTTCCTTCGGCGAAGGGCCCTTAGTTGTCAAAGTAAACGTCCCGATTTCGCGCGCCGCATTCGGGCCTAACCGATTTATGTCCACAATAGTCAGTCTCGGATTGCCCACTTGCTCCGCCATGCCTTTCCACATTTGCCCGATCGCCGATCGACCTTTGACCATCGGAGAGCCCGGCGGCAATGCAGTCGCGACTTCGGTATAAAGCTTCGCGACTCCTTCAAAATCCCCCTTGTTAAACAATTCCACCCATTTGGCATTCGCCGCTTCAATTTTGGCTCTCTGCGCGAAAGCCGGTGCGCTGAAAGCAATTAGGAACGCGATGATCAGTGCAACCTTACGCATGATTGGCTCCATAGTTCTAATTTAACGATGTGTGAAAACCACTTTTTGAATTGTTACAAAAGTTTCGAACGACGACTTTGCACGGATCCCGACAAGACTAAGACCCAGATTGTGGTGGAGGTGTTGAGTTTGGCAAATTCAAAGTTACCAGTTTCCGAATGTCTTTGAACATGTCCAGGAACCGGGCATCCTTGGTTTCGCAATACCGCTGTTTGAGTAGGTCGCAAGTTTGAAGGACGCCGCGAGTTGAAAAATCTACCTTAAACAGTCGGTCCAATATCGGAAATGTATCGCTTGTATTGAAAGTGGTGGTTCGAAATTTGTGACGAGTCAGAATAATTGCGGGCAGCCGTTCCTGAATGAATGCTTTCATCGGCACTGGATCGATTCGAAATCCATAACTCGTCGTTTGCCTGAGCCTTTCGCCCAGCTCCGTCGGTTGGTGTTCGATCAAATCGAACAATCCATCTGCAAGCGTGAGCCATTCCCGCCAGTACGCAGCTTTAGCGATGATATAGTTGCAGAAGGTAAAGTTCCCGCTGTAGGTGACCATTTCGGTCAGGTTGCCGTTATAACCAAGTTGGCGGAGCGCATCCTGAGCCAGAGCGATAATCCCCGGGTGCCAGGCTTCCCCTTGTTCAAAAGGGTTCAGGAAGTAGGCAACTTGGTCCCACGCAGTGAGGATCAGTGCGACGTCTGAGTGATCTTTAGAAAACTCGAGAAACCGGAAGACGTCTTGTGAGCTTAAACCTGTCTTGCTTTTGAAATTCGGCGAAAGAAAACCGTACCAATCGGTTTCGGACAGCGTATTGTTTCGAAGGAAGTTGCGGATAACCCATAGTTCGTACCAGTCCGGTCTCTCATTCCTTGTGTTGTCGAGGGGCAAGTATCCACCGTCTAATGACGATCGAGTTACGTCGTTGTAATAAATTTGAAAGACGTGGAACCGGGTCATGAACTATCATTAACAAGTAGCCGGAAATTTTATAAGGGCATTTGGTGTGCGACAGCCATTTACGCGCATTCGATGGCTCTGAGGCCTTTTTGGCAGACGTACCCAAGCGCTAGGCGCTTCGCCGACACGCGGCGAGCGCGCTGTAATGTCCGTTTTCGGAGTAAGAGAGGACATCGCAACGAGATGACGCCAAGCCCGCTCATGGCGCCGACCAGACATCTCCCCCTTACAACGCTGTTGCCTAATCCGGTACGATGGTTGGGTCCGAGACCCCGGGGGCGACCATGAGACGGCGCGAGTTCGTCACGTTGCTCGGCGGCACGGTAGCGTGGCCAGCCGTCGCGTGGGCGCAGAAGCCGGAGCGCATGCGCCGTATTGGTGTTCTCGTCATCAGCGCCAATGATCCAGACCTAAAAGCCTTCCAACAGGAACTCGAAAAACACGGATGGTCCGAGGGCCGCAATATTCAAATCGATTATCGCGTTGCGCCCGGTGCTGCCAATGTTCAGGCGCTTGCCAAAGAGCTGGTGGCTACTCAGCCCGAGGTGATTTTTGTCCAATCGAGGCCAGCCACAACCGCCTTGCAGAAGGAAACCAGCACGATACCGATCGTGTTTACCTACGTCATAGACCCGATTGGTGCAGGCCTCATCGCAAGTTTGGCGCGCCCCGGCGGCAATCTCACCGGCCATATGGCTTACGAGCCAAGCATGGTCGGCAAATGGCTCGGCATGCTCAAGGAAATCGCGCCGCAGACAGTACGCGTGGCGCTGTTGGGAAATCCGAAAACGGCGGTCTATTTCGATTACTTGCTGCGCGCGGCGGAGACAGCCGCGCCTTCGCTCGGAATCGAGCCGATCCCCGGCCACATTGAGAACGACACCGCCGACATTGAGCGTGTCATTGCCAGCATCGCCAGCAAACCGAACAGCGCCATGGTTGTGCTGCCGGAAAGCACGACCACCTTTAACAGCGATCTCATAATAGCGCTCGCGGCGCGAAATCGTTTACCGGCGGTCTACAGCTTTAAGTACATGGTTCGCGCGGGCGGTCTCATGTCGTACGGGATTGTCCCTGCCGACCATTATCGGCAGGCAGCGTTATATGTGGATCAAATTCTTCGCGGCGCCAAGCCGGCCGACCTTCCGGTCCAAACTCCGACGAAGTACGAGACTGCCCTCAATCTGAAAGCGGCGAGAGCCATTGGCGTAACTCCGCCGGCCGGCCTCATCGTCGCAGCTGACGAGGTGATCGAATAATCATGATCGATGTCCAACCCGGTAACAACGCGGGAAAGCGCACGGAGGAAATTCACGATGTCTAATATTCCGGACCTCACAGAGATCGATAAACGCATAGCGGCTGCGAGAGAAAATCTTCGCGAGTTGATCGAGCAAGCTGCCGCATACTCTGGCGCCGCGGATGAGGAATTGATGTCGCAACGCATCGCGGATCAGGAGGCGCGGCTCGCACTCCTGACGAAACAACGCGACGAGCTCTCTCGGAAAAAGTCGTAACTTGCGTCGTAGTGATGGCGGCGCCTGCGTGCAGGCGCCGACCAAGTACGAGCTGGTGATCAACCTCAAGGCAGCAAAATCGCTCGGTCTCACGATGCCACCAGCGCTGCTGGCACGCGCCGACGAGGTGATTGAATAAGCGGCGATGCGAGGGTCGCTCTTAATGTCCGCTCATGCCCCAGAGCGGAAAGCAGGTTAGACGTTTCCCACGTTCAAGCGTTGCACAAACGCAACAAATGCATGGGAAAAAGGGGTCCTAGAGCCCCTAATCTCTGGTGATCAACCGAAACGGAGTGGTCTTGGCCAGTTGTCCCGTTATATTGCCGCGGAGTTATTGGTGCTCAGGTATCCGTCAATTCATTTTGGAGATTGCTCAATGCGTTTGAAACACGCCGCGTTTCTTGTGGGCGTATTTAGTCTCCTGGCAGCGCAAAGTGCATTTTCCGCCGACTTGCCGGCGAAGGCTCCTGTCTACAAAGCACCGATAGTCTCCGCCACACCGTGGACTGGCTTCTACGTCAATGGCGGCTTTGGTTATGGCCTGTGGAACGCAGACCAAACCACAGACTTCCCGGGAGGCGGCTGCTTTCTCTGCGACAAGCAAGTTGAAGGCGGCAAGGGCTGGCTGGGCACGATCGGCGCCGGCTACGACTACCAGTTCACTTCCAGGATTGTGGGTGGGGTGTTCGGTGACGCCAGTCTTACGAGCCTGAAAGGCACGATCCAGGATCGCGGTAGCAACGGATCCACAGGCGACATCAAGCAAACATCGTCTTGGGCTGTCGGCGCGCGCGCCGGCTGGCTCGTTACTCCGCAGACTATGAGTTACATAAATGCCGGATACGCTAATGCGCATTTCTCCGGCACCGATATGGTCACATTCTTCAGTGGGGTGCCGACCGGGGTTTCGACGCCATCCTTCAACGCGAGCGGCTGGTTCCTCGGCGGCGGCATGGAAACGTCCGTGATGCCGGGCTGGTTCGTGCGAACCGAATACCGTTACAACTATTACGGAAACAAGTTGGTTGTTGAAACGCCGAACAACTTCAACATCAACTTCAAGCCCACCGTTCAGACTGTGACTGCTCAGCTCGTCTACAAGTTTAACGGCGGACTTGCGGCGCCCGTTTATCCGGCGATGCCGGTTACGCCCACGAACTGGACCGGCTTCTACTTGAATGGCGGCATCGGCTACGGCATGTGGGCCGCAGGTTCAGGTGAAAATAATCCCGGCACCTCCACGTGCTCCGCATGTGTGACGCAGATTCAAGGTGGCAAAGGCTGGCTGGGCACGATCGGTGCCGGCTACGACTACCAGTTCAGCCCCATGTTTGTGGCCGGTGTGTTCGGCGACGCCACTGGCTCGAGCCTGAAAGGCACCCTCCAGGATCAGCAAAGCGGCTCGTGGGGCGACATCAAGCAAAAGGCTGCTTGGACAGTCGGTCCGCGTTTCGGCTGGCTGCCAAGCCCGCAGACAATGACTTACGTGAACGGTGGCTACGCGAGCGCGCGGTTCAACGGCACAAACTTTATCAACCCCAACCCGACCGGATTTACTTCCGCGTCATTCACGACCAACGGCTGGTTCGTCGGCGGCGGTGTGGAAACGACGTTCGATTTCTTCGGCATGCTCGGCAAGGGCTGGTTCTGGCGCAACGAATATCGCTACGCGAGTTACGGCAGCAAAACCTTGCCATCGTCGAACGGCATCCTTGTCGTGGAAGACATTACCTTTAAGCCGGTGGTCCAGACCGTCACGTCTGAGATTGTCTTCAAGTTCAACTAGCCGCGATCGCGCCTGACGACCGATCGCCGCGATATGTGATCACGAACGTCCGCGTTCGCAGGGAAAGCGGACGTTGCACTGATCAGTGGCGGTGTCTGGTTGCGGCCCAGAGCGGACATTTCCTTCCCCCCTTCCAGCGTGTCGATTTTTAGCGGTACGGTAGCTGTGAGCTTGGGGGTGGAGATGAAGCGACGCGAGGTCATAAAGCTTATCGGGGGCGCGGCAGCTGCGTGGCCACTTGGCGCACGCGCGCAGCCGGCGACGAAGATCCCTCAGATAGGCGTCCTGTCACTCGGTCGCGGCGATAAATCTGATGCAAGTCTTGCAACTCTCAACGCGTTCATATCGGCGCTACGCGAGCTTGGTTACACGGAAGGACTAAACATCGCGTTTGAACGGAAATTCGCAGGTGGTGATGCGAACAAGCTGAGCAGGCTGGCGCAGGAATTGGTCGAACGCCGGGTTGACGCCATTGTCGTCCTCGCCACGCCGGCTGCGCGCGCGGTCAAGCAAGCGACTTCCTCAATCCCAATTATCGCAATAGGCATGGCCGATCCCGTCGATGATGAGCTTGTGTCGAGCCTGGCGCGGCCGGGAGGGAATGTAACAGGGACGGCGTTTCTCGGCCCGGAATTGGTATCCAGACGGCTACAATTGCTCAAAGAGATTGTTCCGCATCTTTCTCGCGTCGTTGTGTTGTGGCAGCCGCGTGCCTACGGCGAGCGCACAATGGCCGGCATGTTGAAGGAGATCGAGAGCGCCGCCCAATCATTGGGAACGAAACTTCAACTCGTGCCTGCCGTTAGCCCCGATGATCTCAGCAGTGCATTCGCGGCGATGACTACAGTGCGACCTGATGGTCTCATTGTATTTCCCAGTCCGATGTTATTCAGCCAGTACTCACGCATCGTAACCTTTGCGGCCGACAATCATCTGCCGGCCATGTATGCAGCGAGGGAGGGGGTAGAGCTCGGAGGTCTTGTCTCATACGGAGTAAACCTGCCCGATCTGTCTCGCGCGACCGCGAATTATCTGGACAAAATCCTCAAAGGGGCAACTCCGGCTGAATTGCCTGTTCAGCAACCTACTAAATTCGAATTGGTGATAAATCTGAAGACGGCAAAAGCGCTTGGTTTGACGATTAGTCGCAACTTTCTGCTGATTGCCGACGAGGTGATCGAATAAGTGTCCCTGTTGGCACTTAGCGGAGATCTGCGGGCTTCGGGCGCGCGCTCAAATTATATTTGGAGGCCCGGCCTGGAATCGAACCAGGCTGGAAGACCTTGCATGGCTTCTGCGTCGCCACTCCGCCACCGGGCCGTCCGCAGCAATAGAGTGTTGGCGTTGATGTAAAGTGTAGAGCGGCCGCGGCGGTGTAGTGCGGTTAATGCAGGGTTAGTCAGGCGGTGGCTAACTCATCGCCCATCGAGCCGGCAAAGGAAGGTCATCCGGCGCTGGTTGTGGCCGATATTCCGCTTGGCGCGTTTCGCGGCAAACCCGGCACTTTTGAGCTTCTCGAGGATCGTGGCCTCGCTGTAGTGCGACAGGCCGACGGTTTTCCTCAGCCGCAGGTAATCGGACACAAATATCCGCATCAGCCCGAACAAAGCGGCCCAGAAAAATCCATTGGCCGCGCCGAACCGCAGCAGGGCAATCGCCGCCGCCGGCGCTGCGAAATGCGGCGGAACGATATCGCCGAGCACGAAAATTCCATCCGGCTTGAGCAGCGTGCGAAACAGTTTGAGCATGCGATCAAGTTCGTCTGCGCTCAAGTATTGCGCGACCGAATGCATGACGATGAGGTCGAAAGAGGCTTTCGAGCAATGTTGCCGCCTGCTCCGCACTGATCACGGCGATTTTCGGATCGCCAGCATAGCGCATGGCGAGCGATGCACGGACGTTCGGTGCCGCTTCCACCAGCACGAGCCGGCCGCAGGCCCCGGCGACCAGGCCGGCGGATGTCGCTTCGCCGCAACCATAGTCGAGGACTTGCGCGGTGGGCGAGGGCACGTATTCGCGAATGTCTTCGGCGATGGTGCGGTAATGCACGTCGCGGTGACGGGCGTTCACATAGATCACCGAATGCTTGAAATCGTAGAAGTCGATCCAGTTGCTCATGGGGGGCCGTAATCTCTTTTTTCACCTCTCCCAAAAGGAGAGGTCGACGCGCGCAGCGCGTCGGGTGAGGGGTTATAACCTATCGCGAGGCCGTAGCCCCTCACCCTCTCCCCGCTAGAGGGGCGTGCCGAACAAGCGCAAAGCTATCGCCGCCAGAGCTTCGGCAAGGGACCGTCTTTGCCAAAGACGGGATCGGTTTCGGGGAGCGGCACTTTGGGGATCATAGTCAGCGCCTTCTCGCGCTCGGCCGGGTTGTCGCCGCGGCAGAGATTATATGTGCCCTCGGGTGGATAAGCCCCGATAACGAGAAAATCGTCACTGCCCGACAGTTTCTGGTGTCCGGTACCGGCCGGCAGGACGGCAACATCGCCTGCGGCAAGTTCGAAGACCTCGCCGCCATGTCCGCCGAGTTGTACCCGCGCGTGCCCGCGCGCGATGCCGAGGGCTTCGTGGATCATCGAATGGTAATGGACGAATGGATAGACGCCATTGCGCCATTGGCCGTGGCCCCATCCATTGGATGCAAACAATTTTTCGATTGCGCTTTCGGGACTACGCTTGCTGCCGACATCGATCGCTCCCTTGTAAATGAGAGCTGGCAGCGTCGAATTGTTCGGCACCTTGCCGTCATCTTTGAACGTGAAGGTGAGGGGTTTCGACGACGTCATGCCATTACAACAAAGTTCGGTGACTCTGGTTGCGTCACAGTCGATTATCCATCCTGCGCTCGTCCCTGCGAAAGCGGGGACCCAGGGGCGAAGTCTACTTGCCTGTCAATTGTGCCCTCGATTCCCGCTTTCGCGGGAATGAGCGGAAACAAGTCTAATGCGCGCTAAATGGATTACGCAATCTTGCGCTTCGCCTGCCGCATCATCTCGACGAAGCGCGTGAAGAGATAATGGCTGTCGCGCGGGCCCGGTGATGCTTCCGGATGGTACTGCACCGAGAACACCGGCTTGTCCTTGAGCGCGATGCCGCAATTGGATCCGTCGAACAGCGACACGTGCGTCTGTTCGACATTTTTCGGCAACGATTCCTTGTCCACCGCGAAGCCATGGTTCATCGAGGTGATCTCGACCTTGCCAGTCGTGAGATCCTTGACCGGATGATTGGCGCCGTGATGGCCCTGATGCATCTTCATGGTCTTGCCACCGACCGCGATGCCCAGCATCTGGTGACCAAGGCAAATGCCAAAGGTCGGCGTGCCGGTATCGATCAGCTTCTTGATGACCGGCACTGCGTATTCGCCGGTCGCTGCCGGATCGCCCGGGCCGTTCGACAAAAACACGCCGTCAGGCTTGAGCGCCATAATGTCGTCGGCCGACGTTTTGGCCGGCACGACAGTCACCTTGCAACCGGAGCCCGCGAGCAAGCGCAAAATGTTGCGCTTGATGCCGTAGTCGAGGGCCACAACGTGGAATTCGGGATTGGTCTGCCGTGCGTAGCCTTTTTCCCAACCCCACGGCGTTTCGTCCCAGGTAAAGCGTTGACCGCTTGTCACCATCGGCACCAGGTCCATGCCGACGAGGCCGGGCCATGCCTTCGCTTCTTTTTTCAGAGCCTCGAGATCGAATTTGCCGTTGGGCGAATGCGCGATCACTGCATTCGGCATGCCGTTGACGCGAATCAGTGCGGTAAGCGCGCGGGTGTCGATGCCGGCCAGACCGATAATGCCGCGCGCCTTGAGCCAGTCATTGAGGTTTTTGGTCGCGCGGTAGTTCGAAGGTGCGGTGATGGCGCTATGCATAATGACGCCGCGCGCGCCGGGCGTCGCCGCCATATTGACGGTTTCGATGTCTTCTTCGTTGGTGCCGACATTGCCGATATGCGGGAAAGTGAAAGTGATGATCTGCCCGGCATAAGAGGGGTCGGTGAGGATCTCCTCATAGCCCGTCATGGCGGTGTTAAAGCAGACTTCACCGACGGCATGGCCGGTCGCGCCGAGCCCAAAGCCTTCGAGAACGGTTCCGTCCGCCAGCACCAACAGCGCTGTCGGCTTGGGTTCGGCCCAAGACCCGCCGGACGTCCCGGCAGGAGCGGCTTTCGTCTGGGTCATGGCCTCTTAGTTGCGTATTATAGTGTGAGAGGCAAGGGGCCGCCGGGTGCCGCCCCCAGGCAGATAAAAATTGAAGAAAGGGGTTCCCGTGCTGCGCGATGACATTAACAAGGCTCTGACCGAGGCGATGAAGGCCAAGAACGAGCGGGCGGTTTCGACGCTGCGCATGGTCAATTCCGCGCTTAAAAATGCGGATATCGAGGCGCGCGGCGCCGGCAAGCCGGCACTGGGGGATGCCGAAGTGCTTCCGCTTCTTCAGAAGATGATCAAGCAGCGGCAGGAATCGGTGGAGCTCTACCAGAAGGGCGGCCGTGCCGACCTCGTCAAACAGGAGCAGGAGGAGATCGCCATCATCTCCACCTATCTGCCCAAGCAAATGTCGGACGACGACATGAAGGCCGCGATCGATGCAGCGGTGAAAGAGACGGGGGCCGCCGGCATGAAGGATATGGGCAAGGTCATCGGCATTTTGCGCGGCAAATATGCCGGACAAATGGATATGGCCAAGGCGAGCGGAATGGTGAAGGCGCGCCTGCAGTGACGCGGAATGTCATGGCCGGGCTTGTCCCGGCCATCGACGTCTTGCATCGTCACAAGGCCGTAAAGACGTGGATGCCCGGCATAAAGCCGGGCATGACGACCAACAAACGTAAGACGAAGTATCTCGGGAGAAGACAATGACTCGTGTTGCAGTTCTGATTGCAGCGCTCCTTGTGACGGTGGCCACGCACGCTCAGGAAAATTACCCCAACCGCCCGATCCACGTGCTCACCACATCGAGCGCCGGCGGCATCAGCGACATCTTCATGCGCGTGCTTGGCGAAGAGCTTCACAAGAGTCTCGGCCAGCCGATCATCATCGAAAATCGCCCCGGCGGCTCCGGCAATATCGGCGCGCGCGCCTGCCAGGATGCGCAACCGGATGGCTACACGATCTGCATCATCAATGCCGATCCGATGATCTACAACCAGTACCTCTTCAAAAGTCTGACGTTTGATCCCGACAAGCTCACGCCGATCGTCAATCTGTTCCACCTGATCCAGGTGCTGGTGATCAATTCCGATCTCGGCGCCAAGAGCGTGGACGAACTGGTCGCTGTGTCGAAAGCAAAACCCGGCACACTCTCTTATCTCACGGCTTCGATCCCGTGCGTTGTCTACATGGACAGCCTCAAGAACGAAAAAGGCGCCGATTGGGTGCGCGTGCCGTTCAAAGGCGGCGGCGAGGCAACCAACGCCATTCTCGGCGGCTCGACGCCGATCGGCCTCATCGGCCTCGGCAATGTGATCGCGCAAATCCGCGCCAACAAAATGAACGCGCTGGCGCTAGTCAACAATATCCGCACGCCGCTGTTGCCCGATGTGCCGACATGGAGCGACCTCGGCTACAAAGGCGCAGCGTCGCAAACCTGGTACGGCCTGTTTGCGCCGCCGGGAACGCCGAAGCCGGTCGTCGACAAGATCGCCGCCGAAGTAGCGCGCGTCTTCTCCGACAAGGAATTTGTCGACAAATATGTGATCAGCCGCGGGCAGGTGCCGGCCATCAACACGCCTGCGCAGTTCGCCGCCGAGATCAAGGCCGACCGCGAAGCCGCGAAGGATGTCGTGAAGGCATCGGGGCTGGAGCCGCAGTAAGGCGACGCCGCGCGCATCCTCTTACCGGTGTGCTGCGTCGCTCAAATCTTCCAGCACGTGGACGAGCGCCTCCGGCTCCACTTTCACGCTACCCGCGAAGGGGTGGTCGATAACGACCACCGTCAGCAGCGATGAAAAGACCAAAGCGGCCAGGGCGCCGGTCATCAGCGCTTGCGCGCGCACGTTCTGGGCGCCGAAGAAGAACGTAAACCCCACCGTGATAATGGCGCCGCCGATCAGCACGAACCAGAG
Organism: uncultured Alphaproteobacteria bacterium; assembly: GCA_963820805.1. GTDB lineage: Bacteria > Pseudomonadota > Alphaproteobacteria > Rhizobiales > Xanthobacteraceae > Pseudolabrys. The sequence continues at coordinate 85,817 of CAWGBH010000008.1, read as the reverse complement.
AATCTCCGGCACATTGCCATCGGCGGTGACGAAACGCGCACGACGCGCCACACTGATCTGGTCGAGCTGGCGCAGGATCTCCGTCATCAGGACAGGGTCCTGGGTTCCACCGGCGCGGGAATTCAGCAGCATCGTGTAGACATCGCTGAGCGCAATCGTGACATAGGGATCGAGCTTGCCCCGTTCCATGGCCGGCCAATCCTTGTTGATCGCGGCGCTCAGGTAGCCCTCCATCGCGCTGCGCACGGCGTTGCGGTGCTCGGTGCTCAATCCGTCCGCCAGGCGCAGGACAGTCGCCGCTGCGCCCGCTTCCTTGGCGACATCATTTTCCGAGACATTGAACTTTTCCCACACGACGATGATCGCGAAGGCAAGCAGCACCGCATAAAGAACGCCGACCGTCGCGAACTTGAATCCGGCGACTTCGTTATTGGTCCGCAGGCGGTCCAGCCGGACGAAACGCCGGACGATCAGCGGGCCCGCCATGGCGATGGCCGTCGGCAGGACCACGAGCAGCAGGGTCGATAACCACAACGGCAATACTGTCAGGGACATCATGCGTTTTCACCCGTCGAATCGGCGGACGATCAAGGCCCGCGCAATCTGGGCCGATTGCGGCGGCCCAGGCAATACCCCTGCGGCCGGCTATGCCACCTCGAGCAAAATCTCCGTCAGCCGCTCGGGCTCGTCGATCATCACATCGTGGCCGCAGGGCACTTCGTATGTGCGCCAGGTTGGGTCGGCCTTTGCACGCGCGTGCGCTTTTTCAAACGACACATTCGGATAGCCTGACGCGCGGATGTAAGTTTTCTTCGCAATCCGCTCGCGCGCACCTGTTAGTTTGATCTTTTCAGTCATGGTGCGGATCGGCTGCGGGCCGGCAAGCAAATCCACCCACGAGCGATCCTTCTCATTGACCTTGAACGCGGCCGCGTCGCGCACGGGGATCGTCGTCTCTCCACGTTCGAGCGCCGCCTGGATGATGTCCTGCACCGCCGGTTGCACGAGATCGACCGTGGCGTCGCCATTGTCGGGGATGAACGCGTCGAGAAATACAAGCGAGCGGATGATGTCCGGAGCCTTTTCGGCCACGCCGGAAATCACGCAGCCGCCGTAGGAATGGCCGACGAGCACGATGTCGGTGATCCGCTCGTGCTTGATGACGCCGAGCACGTCCGCGATGTGGAGCGACAGGTCGACGCCGGGATGAAGCAGATGCGCGCGTTCGCCCAGCCCGGTGAGCGTCGGGGTGAACACCTGGTGCCCGCGCGCCCGCAGGCGGTCGGCGACGCGGCGCCAGGCCCAGCCGCCGTGCCAGGCGCCGTGGATGAGGACGAAGGTTTTTGCCGTCACGTCTTGTGGCCTCCTTGGGACCATTATTCCAACTCCGCTCACCCCCGCGAAAGCGGGGGTCCGGACCTAGTAGCCTCTGGATTCCCGCTTGCGCGGGAATGAGCGGATTCACAAGGGACGTTCGCCTGTGGAAAACTAGGATAGGGCCTGAAAGGACAGCTGGTTGCGCCGGTTTTGGGCTTGGCCCCGGAAAGTCTCAATTTGGGGGCCTATGATAGGAGCGCACCGAGTTGCAATAACCCATGCGTTTCACGCCCCAGTTCCTCGACGAGCTCAAAGCCCGGCTTCCGGTGTCGGAAGTCGTGGGCAAGCGCGTCAAGCTCGTGCGCTCGGGCCGTGAGTTCAAGGGCCTGTCGCCGTTCAACAAGGAAAAGACGCCGTCCTTTTTCGTGAACGATCAGAAGCAGGCCTGGTTCGATTTCTCCTCGGGCAAGAACGGCAGCATCTTCGATTTCATGATGGAAAGCGAAGGCGTCAGCTTTCCCGAAGCCGTCGAGCGTCTCGCGCAGATGGCGGGCATGCCTCTGCCGAAAGTCTCGCGCGAGGATGAGCAACGCGATGCGCGGCGCAAGACGCTGCACGATGTCATGGAGATCGCGGCGAAATTCTTCCAGGACACGCTGGCCTCGCGCGTCGGCGCAAAGGCGCGCGGCTATCTCGCCGACCGCGGGCTCGATCCGGCGACGCAAATCAAATTCCGGCTCGGCTACGCGCCGGGCGAACGCTTCGCGCTGAAAGAACATCTCGGCTCGCACGGCATTCCGGTTGAGGACATGGTCGAGGCCGGGCCTGCTGATTTCCGGCGACGACATTCCGGTGCCGTTCGATCGCTTCCGCGACCGCGTAATGTTTCCGATCGGCGATTTTCGCGGCCGCGTGGTTGCCTTCGGCGGCCGCGCTTTGGATAAGGATGCGCAGGCGAAATACCTTAACTCGCCGGAGACGCCGCTCTTTCACAAAGGCGCAACGCTCTACAACATTTCCGCCGCGCGCCAGGCCGCGCATGATGGCGCGCCCATTGTCGTGGTCGAAGGCTATGTCGACGTGATCGCGATGGTGGCCGCAGGCTTTCCCGCCGCGGTCGCGCCGCTCGGCACGGCGCTGACGGAAGACCAGCTCGGCCTGCTCTGGAAAATGGCGGATGAGCCGATTTTGTGTTTCGACGGCGACAATGCCGGTTTGCGCGCGGCCTATCGCGCGGTGGATCTGGCGATGCCGCGGCTCAAGCCGGGCAAGAGCCTGAAGTTCGCGCTGTTGCCGCAAGGGCAAGATCCCGACGATCTGCTGCGCTCGGGCGGGCGCGAGGCGGTCAGCGATGTCGTCAACGCAGCAAAGCCGCTCGCCGATATGTTGTGGGCGCGCGAGACGGAAGGCCATTCGTTCGATACGCCGGAGCGCCGCGCGGCACTCGAAGCGCGCGTCAACGAAGTCACCACGACGATCGGCGATGAATCCGTGCGCCGCTATTACCGCCAGGATTTCAGCGCGAGGCTGTCGCAATTTTTCGCGCCCGTGCGGGCGCAGCGTGATCAGCGTTCCCGCGGAAACTGGCAAGACTCGCGACAAGATTCGCGGCAAGGACAAAGCTCAGGCGGAAACTGGCGCGAGCCGCGGCGGGGACAAGGCTCAGGCGGCCAATGGGGCGGGGGCCGCAATGGCGACTGGCAACGTCCGGTCGCGCCGCGCACCGCGGGCCGCTCGATGCCTTATGTCGTCGTGAGCCAGCAGCTGGCGTCGAGCCCGGTGCATCGCGGCCACCGCATTACGGTACCGTTGCGCGAGGCGCTCATCTTGCAGGCGACGCTCAACCATCCCTGGCTGTTGCACGACCACCTGGAGGAGCTCGCCTCGCTCGAGTTCCGCCATGGCGATGCCGAGCGGCTCAAAGGCGCGCTGATCGATATCGCCGCCCATGCCTCCGCGCTCGATGCCGAGGCGCTCAAGGCCGAGCTCGCCGCCCGCAATCTCACCGAGACGATGCAGCGGGTTGCCCTGTCGATCACGACACCCTCGGTCTGGGGGGCGCGGCCCGAGGCTGCGCCAGACGATGTTTTGGTGACCTGGCAGCAGCTTGTCGCCTTGCATCGGCAGTGGCATTCCCTAACTAAGGAGCTCAAAGACGCCGAACAGGCACTGGGCCAGGACGCCAGCGAAGCCAACTATTTGCGGTTGCGCGACGTCAAAAGCCGCCTGGAACGGGTGGAAGGAACCGAGGCCCTGATTGAGGGCTTCGGAGCCTCTTCCGGTCGAGGCGTTCGTAGCTTATGAGCATGTCCCGCTGTCCGGCGCATGATCCCGAAAAGTGGCTACCCGGTTTTCGGACCAGATCATGCGCTAAAAGTACCGGACAGCCGGAGAGTACCAAGGCCGGCGTGGAATAAAGGGTCGATTCCAGCTGTATTGTTAGGTTAATCGGAGCTTAAGCGGGTTCCGAGGACACTGGATGACCTGATTTGGGGGCGGCGCCTCGCCGGCGCGGCCCTTTTTGGCCGTGGCCACCGGCAAACAGGCCGCGATGGTCCAGGAGATACGGAATGGCGAGCAAGGCAAAGGCTGCCCAGGCGAAAGAAAAAGAACCCGCCGCGGAGAAGGAAGAAGGCGCGCCTGAATCGCCGCTGCCGCTTCTCGATCTTTCCGATGCCGGCGTCAAAAAGATGATCAAGGCCGCCAAGAAGCGCGGCTACGTCACCATCGACCAGATCAATGAAGTGCTGCCTTCGGGCGAGGTGTCCTCCGACCAGATCGAGGACATCTACGCGATGCTCAACGAGATGGGCATCAACGTCGTCGAGACCGAAGAGGCCGACGGCGAAGAAGGCGAGAAGGCCACCGACGAGGCCGACGACGACGAAGAGGATACCGGCACGGAAGTCGTCGAGGCGAAGGCCAAGTCGCTCGCCACCACCGAAAAGAAAGAACCGTCCGAGCGCACCGACGATCCCGTGCGCATGTATCTGCGCGAGATGGGTTCGGTCGAGCTGCTCTCGCGCGAAGGCGAAATCGCCATCGCCAAGCGCATCGAGGCCGGCCGCGAAGCGATGATCGCAGGGCTTTGCGAAAGCCCGCTCACCTTCCAGGCCATCATCATCTGGCGCGACGAGTTGAACGAGGGAAAAGTCTTCCTTCGCGACATCATCGACCTTGAAGCGACCTACGCCGGCCCCGACGCCAAGCAGATGCAGGTGCCGGTGATCATCGGCCCCGATGGCAAGCCGATACCGCAAGCCGTCGGCACGCCCGTTCCCGGCGCGCCGCATCTTCAGGTCGTGCAGCCGGCTGCGCCGCCCGCCGCGCCGCCATCCGCCACGCCGTTCAAGGCAACGCCGGGTGCGCCTGGCGCCGATGGCGAAGAGCCGAAGGATCCCGGCGAAGCCGCAGCCGAGGGCGATTACGACGAAGACGACATGGAGAATTCCCTGTCGCTCGCCGCCATCGAAGCCGAGCTCAAGCCGAAGGTGGTCGAGACCTTCGACACCATCGCCGACAGCTTCAAGAAGCTGCGCCGCCTGCAGGAACAGGACATCGAAAACCGCTTGCGCAGCTCGTCGCTGCCGCTCTCGCCGGCCCAGGAGCGCAAATACCGCAAGCTCAAGGAAGAGATCATCTCCGAGGTGAAATCGCTGCGGCTGAACCAGCCGCGCATCGACAGCCTCGTCGAGCAGCTCTACGACATCAACAAGCGCCTCGTGTCGAACGAAGGCCGGCTGATGCGGCTTGCCGAAAGCTATGGCGTCGCGCGCGAGGAGTTCCTCAAGCAATACATGGGCGGCGAGCTCGACCCGCGCTGGCTCAACCGCGTCTCCAAGCTCTCGGCCAAAGGCTGGAAGAGCCTCGTCGCCAAGGAAAAGGACCGCATCAAGGAAATCCGCGGCATGGTGCACGATCTCGCGGCGCAGACCGGCGTCGAGATCGCCGAGTTCCGCAAGATCGTCCACATGGTGCAGAAGGGCGAGCGCGAAGCGCGCCAGGCCAAGAAGGAAATGGTGGAGGCGAACCTCCGCCTCGTCATCTCCATCGCCAAGAAATACACCAACCGCGGCCTGCAATTCCTCGACCTGATCCAGGAAGGCAATATCGGCCTGATGAAGGCGGTCGATAAATTCGAATACCGCCGCGGCTACAAGTTCTCGACCTACGCGACCTGGTGGATCCGCCAGGCCATCACCCGCTCGATCGCCGACCAGGCGCGCACCATCCGCATTCCGGTGCACATGATCGAGACGATCAACAAGATCGTGCGCACCTCGCGCCAGATGCTCAACGAAATCGGCCGCGAGCCGACGCCGGAAGAGCTCGCCGAAAAGCTCGGCATGCCGCTGGAGAAGGTGCGCAAGGTCCTCAAGATCGCCAAGGAGCCGCTCTCGCTCGAGACGCCCATCGGCGACGAGGAGGATTCGCATCTCGGCGATTTCATCGAGGACAAGAACGCGATCCTGCCGATCGACGCGGCGATCCAGTCGAACCTGCGCGAGACCACGACGCGCGTTCTGGCGTCATTGACGCCGCGCGAGGAGCGCGTGCTGCGCATGCGCTTCGGCATCGGCATGAACACCGACCACACGCTGGAAGAAGTCGGCCAGCAGTTCTCGGTCACCCGCGAACGTATCCGCCAGATCGAGGCGAAGGCGCTGCGGAAGCTGAAGCATCCGAGCCGGAGCCGCAAACTCAGGTCGTTCCTGGATAACTGACGCCGCGCGTCATGGCCGGGCTTGACCCGGCCATCCACGTCTTCAAAATTAAAACCCCGGCAAAAGCCGGGGTTTTTGCTTTTCGGTCATCCCCGCGGAAGCGGGGGTCCAGTTTTACGATTCTTACAATCGATCGGCGTTTCGATCTCAGGCCGTGATGAGATCGCCGCAGCTACTATGGCGCATTTTTTTGGGGCCGGGCGATTGGGTTCTCCACAACCTTCCCTTGACTTAATTCCTAAAGCATATATTCCTATCGCCGTCACCCCGCGCGAGGGGCGTTCTGCAGGACACTGTCGAACGTGGGGTGGCGGCGGCGCCCGCGGGCGGGGCTTGTAACCCCGCACTCGGGAGGCCCCGGCCAGTCGTCCGCCGGCATTATGACCGGCTGCCTTCAATGGCTGGACGCTGGGGCGACGACGGGCGGCGGAAGCCGCCCCGGACGGCGGGTTCGCCCGCGGTTTGCGCCCCACGGAAGCACGGCGCCGGGGACAGAAAAGCCGCAAGGTGGAGCGCCGTTCGGCGACGCGCCCAGCGTCTCCGCAGGGCGCGGCCCGCCGAAGTTCGCGAAGGCCGCAAGGCGGAAGCGGATGGAGGCGGGAGCAGTGGCGGCGCCGTCCGGCGCTCCACCTCCCTCGCACTTTCAAAACCTGGTGCAGGGGCAAGGCCAAAGTCCGGCGCGGTGCCGCGCGCGGAAACGAGCCCCCGTGTCCTCGCCCTCAAGCTCGCCCGAAGCTCGCACTCAAGCTTCGTCACTCAAGTTCTCACTCATCTCATCGCAGGAGAAATCGCAATGCAAAAGGACGCAACGCCATCGCCCACACAGCCGCGCCGCAAACGCAAGTTCGATGCGCGCTCCTATCGGCGCCGCATCAAAGCGGCCGGCCTCGACAACGATACGGTACCCGAAGACGCGGTTGCTTTCCGCCTCGCGCTCGCGCGGCGCATCTGGATGTTGCTCGACGAATGGCATGGCTGCCCGGAGCTGGTGTGCCAGCGCAATCGCGGCTGCATGGCGCCGCATAATTTTTGCGCCAATATGCCGCCATCGTCAGAGGAGGAGATCAATCAGGAGTGGGCGGCCGTGCGCACCGATTTATTGCGGTCGCTGAAAAATCACCTCATCGCGCATGGCGGGCATGATGAGTGAGGGCGCTGGTGGATGCGGATTTGGAGCATCTCCCGCTCATTCCCGCGCAAGCGGGAATCCAGTGCAATGCATTCGGAGACCGACAGTGTGCTCTGGACCCCCGCTTTCGCGGGGGTGAGTGGAGGTTTGGTTTCCGCGGAGGTGAGCGGAGGTGTGAGGCCAAGCCTCTCCCGCTCATTCCCGCGAAGGCGGGAATCCAGGGCAACACGTCCGGCGATGGAGATTGTGCTCTGGACCCCCGCTTTCGCGGGGGTGAGCGGAGGTTTGGCTCTCGTGGTGAGTGGAGTTTTGGTTTTCGCGGGGGTGAGCGGAGGTGTGAGGCTGAGTCTCTCCACACGTCATGCCCGGCCTTGTGCCGGGCATCCACGTCTTGCTTGCTGCACGGCCCGAAGACGTGGATGGCCGGGACAAGCCCGGCCATGACGAATGAAGGCACAAGGCCGGGCATGACGGTTTTGAGGACGGCGTGCGCCACAAACCTCGCCATGACGGTTTCGTTGATCCTCTCCCGCTCATTCCCGCGCAACGTCTCCCGCTCATTCCCGCGAAGGCGGGAATCCAGTGCAACACGTCCGGAGATGGAGATTGTGCTCTGGACCCCCGCTTTCGCGGGGGTGAGCGGAGGTGTGGCTCAATTTCCCTTTTCAGCCTGCGCGACGGTCACCGGCGGGTCGCGCCAGAGGTCGGGGTACATCTTCTTCAGGTTGTCGACCTTCGGCAGGTCGTTGATCGCGATGTAGGGCTGGTAGGGATGATGGATCGCGTAATCCTGATGATAAGCCTCGGCCGGGAAGAAGGCCGTCTTCATCGAGTTGGTCTTGGTCGCGATCGGGCGCTTGAAGGCGTGCGCCTGGTCGAGTTGCGCGATGTAATCCTTCGCGGCCTTCGCCTGCGCGTCGCTTTGCGGGAAAATCTCCGAGCGATATTGCGGGCCGGAATCCGGGCCCTGGCGGTTGAGCTGCGTCGGGTCGTGCGCGACCGAGAAATAGACCTGCAGGATTTTGCTGTAGGACACCTCGCGCGGGTTGAAGGTTATCTGCACGGCTTCGGCATGGCCGGTGCGGCCCGAGCTGACGGTTTCGTAGACGGCGTCTTTCTGCGTGCCGCCGGCATAGCCGGACACGGCGTTGGTGACGCCTTTGACGTGCTGGTAGACGGCCTGAATGCCCCAGAAGCAGCCGCCGGCGAGCACGGCGGTTTCGAGCCCGGTGGCTGGCGCAGCTGTTTGGGCCGCGGGCGGCGGGATCATCACGGCGGGTTCGGCATTCGCGGCGAACGGCGCCACAGCGAAGGCGGCGGCAAGAGCTGCAGGAAGAAGAAGGGCAGGGCGTTTCATGGTGGGTCTCCCAGACCGGATTTCACACTCATATACGGGCGCCGGCGTCTGGCGGCATCACACAAAGTTACACGTCTGCGTGACACGCGCGTCATTAAAGAAAGGCTGGATTCCCGCCTGCGCGGGAATGAGCGGGGGGTCGAGCTCACAACTCCGCTCACTCCCGCGAAAGCGGGGGTCCAGAGCACAGGGTTGATGTCTGGATGTATTGCACTGGATTCCCGCATGCGCGGGAATGAGCGGGAAATGTCGTTGAACCTGTCATGCCCGGCCATAGCCGTCCGAAGGACGGCGTGCTTTCGCACGCCTATGTGCCGGGCATCCACGTCTTATTTGTTGCACGGAGCCAAGACGTGGATGCCCGCGACAAGCGCGGGCATGACGAAGAAGAGGGCGTGCGGGACTGCAACAACTCCGCTCACCCCCGCGAAAGCGGGGGTCCAGAGCACACGGTTGATGTCTGAATGGATTGCGCTGGATTCCCGCCTGCGCGGGAATGAGCGGGACGTGCGCCGCGCACTGCGCGCTCCCTCTCCCCAGCGGGGAGAGGGTTGGGGTGAGGGGGTCCATGACTTCTCGATCGGCTGTGACCCCTCACCCGACGCGCTTCGCGCGTCGACCTCACCCTACGGGAGAGGTGAAGCGGAATCTGCGGAGAGCAAATGTCGCGATGATGCCGTCACCGCGCCGCGGGGTGCATCTACTTCGCCATCCGCCAGACGAACAGCACGAGAGCGGCGCCGGCCGCAGCTGCAATGGCCGACATCAACAACCCGCTGCCGAGCGCGAGCAGCACAGCAATGTGAAAGCCGATGAAGGCGCCTGCAATGCCCACCAGTGCGCTGGTGATGAGGCCGCGGTTCGAGCCGGAGAATTGCCGGGTGAACCACGACGGGCCCGCCATGCGGTCAAAGAGAATGCCGGCAACGATGCCGATCGCAATGATCATGAGAAGCGTAACGGCTGGATCAGTCGCGCGCATCGGTCAGATCTCCGTCCGCGTTGGGCGCGCCTGGACTCAGGCGCTGCCGCAGTCAGCTGCTTCCGTGTAATAAACGCCGCAATCTTTGCAGGCGAACGTACTCACTCTGGGCGTTACGCCGCATTCCTCGTCCGTATGCGTGAAAGTCATCGGCCTCCCGCAGTTCGGGCAGGCGATCGGCTGCGCACCGCCGCGGCCATGGGACTTCATCGCGTTGGCAAATATCAACGCGGCCGCTGCCAACTCGCGCTGACTAAATACGGGCAGCGAACGCACGCCGGACTGGACAAGCACGTCAACTCAGATTCGTCCGAGCAACATCAGCACGACAACGATGATGAGAATCGTGCCGATAACGCCAACGCCGCCGTGGCCGAAGCCATAGCCGTAACCGCCGAAGCGGCCACTGAATCCTCCAAGCAGGAAGATCACAAGAATGATGATCAGGATGAGTCCGAGAGACATCGTTTTCTCCTCAGGTGGGCTCTACAAAAATCGGGTTCAGCGCCATCCGCAGTGGCGATAGCCGCTGTTATTGACCCAGCAATGGCGATGGTGCCTGCCGACATCGGGGCCGCCAACCACTCCGCCAACAACGCCTCCGACAACCGCGCCGGGAGGACCCGCCACGACGGCGCCAGTGCCCGCGCCGATCGCAACGCCTTCCAGCGTGCCGGCCAGGGCCACGAACGGCATTGCCGCCAGAGCCACAACGAGCAGTCCGGTCTTGAGGATCGAACGCATGCGAAATCTCCTTGGTTCAACTCAATTGATGCGCGCTGGTGCGAAATTGACTTCGAAAAAGCGGGATTTCATTGGGTATGTCTTGGAATATGTAAAATAACGGCCCCGCTCGTGAAGAGTTCCATCCGAGCGCTAAATATTTACGGGACTAAATACTTTTCTCAGTCGCTCGTTTATCTAACGAATAGCTTGTTTTTACTTGGCGGGTATTTGAACTGTCAGGCAATCCGCGCGTTACCGCCTCATGCACATCCAGACACACCCAATGTTCAAACCGGCCATCAGCATTGCGGCCGCGGCAGCAATTGCCGGCGTTATCGCGTTCCTCACAACGCTTTCGCTCATCACGCCGGGAGCCGGTGCTGGTGCGAATTCGCCCGCGTTGCCGCAGGCCTCCGCAAAGGCCGATCGGCTGCCGCTCGCCGTCAAGGGGTCGTCGTGTTCGGCACATGCCTGGCCGAATTTCGACCGGCACTGCGAGTTCGATTTAAGAGCGCCGGCCAATGACGGGCAGACAATCCGGATCATCGCACTTCGCTAACGTCAGCGCCGGGCCATCCCGTTGCGATGGTTCATTCAGCGATGCAAAAAAAAGCCCGGGGGATGCCCGGGCTTCAAAATTTCAAAAATGGAACTGGAATTTACGAGAGCTGGCTGAATGCCTTGGCGGCGCCAGTCTTGAGAGGTTCCGCACTCGCCACCGCAACTTTTTGCGCCAGCGCTGTGAGTTCCTTGGCTTGCTCGCCCAGCGTTTCCAATTGCTTGCGCGAGTGAGTGGTCGACAATTCGAAAAACTCCGAAGGCGATTTCACGTTTGTCAGTTTCTGGGCAAACTCGAAAGCCGCTTCAGTGTTGGTGCGAGCGAATTCGATAGCTTTCATCTGATAGTCTTGCGCACCCTTGATGCTTTTCGCGTAGCTATCTTTCATCATCGTCGTGGCTTCAGCCGCGACTTCATTCGTTTTTTCATAGGCAGCTCTGGCACTGGCAACGCCGTTTTCTGCGGTGTCGCGAAAGGCTTGCGCGGCATCTCTCGGGGAGCCGGTCTTGGTGTTTTGCTTGGTTGATGTATCCATGGGGACTGTCCTTAGGGCGTTTTCTGTTGCGGAGTTCCGCACGCGACGCCCTTGGCGCTGGTCGGATCTCTTTTTCGAAACTTTGGCTCGAAACTTTTGGGCCGTGGATGCCGCGCCATGACGTTGCAAGCGCCGACGCGATCATCTCACTACACACGTGGCTATCGCTGTGCCGCAGTACAATGCGATTTGAGCGGCCGGTTACAATTCGTGATCGAATTTGCGGCAGCTCACGGCTTATTGAACTCGGGAAGTTTCCTCAGCGGGAACATTGCCGCGAATAAATATCGGCGCCTTTTTTACCGGCGCAGATTTTGCCTTGAACGTCGCGTGCGTCATCGACACGGCGGTTCCATGACTATCGCTCGCGATAGCCACGGTCGCATCAAGCTGCCTTGCCAGTGCCTGGACAAGACTGGTGCCAAGTCCGGCCTTGGTATCGCTGGCCTTTACATCCGGCTTGCCGATACCGTTGTCGGAAACGGTCAACTTCCAGTCGCTCTCCGCGACCTTGTACGAAACCACAATCGCAGCGTCCGGCTTCGCATCTGGAAATGCATGCTTGAGCGCATTCATGACCAGTTCGGTCACAATCAACCCGATGCTGACGGCCTCGCGCGATATGGCGGTGCCAGGATCTGCCTCAACTTTCAGCGTAGATCGGCCGGCTGTCGCCGATCATCGATTGCGCCAGGGTTTCGCAAAGTTTCGAAAGATAGCTGCCAATGACAATCGGCTCATTTCGTCCGGAGAGATGCAAATGTTGCTGAACGGCGCTCACCGAAAGAACGCGCTGATGGGCGTCGTGCAGCTGCAAGCGCGCTTCTTCCGTTTGGACGGTGCGCGCCTTGATGAGGAGAATGCTGGCGATGATTTGCAGGCTATTGGCGACACGGTGCTTCATTTCGTCCAGCAACATGTCCTTTTCCGACAGGAGTTCCTGCACCTGCTGCTCAATAGCGCGCCGGTCGGTTACGTCCTCGAACGCCAGAAGCACGGTGGTGTGGGAGCCGTTCTCATAGAAAACCTCGCGCGCGTTCAAAAGCATGATGCGGCGACCGATCACGGGGAATTCGCGCGTGACTTCGTATCCCTCGATCGCCGATCCGTTCTTGCTGATGGTTTCCAGAAGGTAGCGAAGCTCGGGAATGTCCCATTGGCTGCCATCGATCTCGTAGAGCAGGCGCCCAAGGACATTTTCGCTCTCGAGAGCAAAGGTCCGGAGGAAGGATCGGCTAGCGGCGATAACGCGCAGCTTCTGATCGAGCACCACGAGCGGGTCGCGGACGGTATCGACGATGGCCTGTGCAAGCGTCAGGCCGTCGCGGATATCGACGAACGGAGTAGCCTTCAGTGGAAGTGACGTCAGCATATGGACTTTCCACCCCGCTTTCGAGCAAGGGCCAGGCAGCGCAAAATTTCTTAAAAAGACGGCGCGAACGCCAAGGACGCTTTCTTCGAGCGTCGAATGTCAATTACCGTGCGCCTTTATTGCCGAATAGTCGAGCGTCTCGACATCACGTTATCGGATGCAAATTTGGGGGTATTTCAACGCGTTACATGCAGGCGAACGACGCGCGTGACGATGAAGACGGTCTGGATTCCCGCTTGAGCGGGAATGAGCGGGGGAGGGCAACAGCTACAGCTCCGCTCACCCCCGCGAAAGCGGGGGTCCAGAGCACACGATTGATCTCTAGCTGTATCGTGCTGGATTCCCGCTTACGCGGGAATGAGCGGGAGAAGTGGTGCGTCCGGAATTTACGCCGCTCACTCGATCCCGCTGATGATGCGGATGTCGCGCACGGCGGCGTCGCCGAGGACGCGGAGCGCTTCTTGATAACCGGGGCTGTCATGTCCGCTGATCGCTTTTTCGAGGCTGGGGAATTCCGACACGACCACCCGCTCTTTCAGGCCGGCCTCGAACGTTGCATTGGGCGTCCCCCGGCACAGGTAGCGCACGCCGAAAGGCGCAAGCGCCACAGGTGCAAGTCTGGAATAGGCGGCAAGCTTCTCGGGGTCCTTGATCTCGCGATAGGTGGTGACCCAATAGGCCTTGGGCATCCGGTCGCTCCCTGTGTTGCATCCCGGTCGGGTGCAATCCTAGCCTGTATCCCCTCATTCAAGGAAGCCACCTCACAGCCGGATTTGGCGAACATACGCCGTTCACAGTTGCAGCCTGTCATCGGAAGTCGTGTGCCATCTATCGTCATGCCCGGCCTTGTGCCGGGCATCCACGTCTTTTTGAGCGGTAATCAAGACGTGGATGGCCGGGACAAGCTCCGCCATGACGGTGTAAAGATCGCGGCGGGGGCAACGCGGGTTCATTTCATGACAAGATTATTCGCTCTCTGTCTCCTTGTACTTCTGTCCGTTTCTTCCGCCGGCGCGGCGCAATGCGGCGGGGATTTCAACACGTTCCTCTCCACGATGGGTCGCGAGGCCGCCGCCGCCGGCATTTCGCGCGATGTCATCGGCCAGGCCTTTGCCGGCGTGACGCAGGATCAGGCGGTGCTGTCCTTCGACCGCCGCCAGCGCGGCATGTTCCATGCCAAAAGCTTCGAGGAATACGCCTCCACCCGCGTCATTCCGGCGCGCATCAAGCGCGCCAAAGGGCTGATGCAAAAGCACGCGCAGCTGCTGGCGCGCATCGAGCAGCAATTCGGCGTGCCAAAAGAGCTGATCATGGCGATCTGGACGCTGGAGAGCGACAATGGCACCGGCGACATGGGCAAGCTGCCGGTGGTGCGCACGCTCGCGACGCTGGCGCATGATTGCCGCCGCACGGAACTGTTCCAGACCGAACTCATTGCGGCGTTGAAAATTCTTCAGCGCGGCGACTTGCCGTTGCGCGATCTTATCGGCGCCTACGCGGGCGAGATCGGGCAGACGCAATTCCTGCCGTCATCGTACATAAAGTATGGCGTCGACTTTGACGGCAACGGCCATGTCGATCTCCGTCACAGCGTGCCGGATGTGCTCGCGTCGACTGCCAATTTGCTCAAAACCAATGGCTGGAAAGCCGGCGCGCCCTTCCGCGAAGGCACGGAAAACTTTCAGGTGATGCGCGAGTGGAACCGGTCCGAGGTCTATCGCAAGACGATGGTGCTGTTCGCGGAGCAGCTGAGGGAATAGGCGTGAGACTCGTTATTCGCTCGTCGCCGCAAAAGCGGGGACCCGGTCCTGGACACAAATGCGCTTACGCGGGAATGAGCGGGCAGGCGCGATTAAAATCGTGGCACGCGGGACTGCGCATTGCGAATTTGCATATCGACGCGGCGGGCTGCGTTCTCAACGCCGAGCCGCTGGGCCTCCGTGGTGTTGATCGGAATATATTTCGGCAGGATGCCGTTTTTCAGTGCGTCGGCGTCGAAGTTCGTCGCCAGCGCTGCATTCGTGCCAATCGGCAGACCGCCGTTCGCGTTGCCGGACCGGATGTAATCCTGAAGCGTGCGCACGCCGGCGGCTTGCAGCGCGGAAAACAGCGCGATGCCGAGGCACAGGCCAACAACGGCTTTGATAAAGCTCACGATCCGCTCCGGCGTCGATCAACCTGGCGTCAGGATACCTCCAGTCCGTTAAACGAGGGCCAAGGCGATTCCCCCAGTTTGGATGATGGCTTTAACCGCTCGGAAGGGATGGTGCGGCGCCGTGCTGTCTCCGGTGGGGTTGGCGTCGCGCATGGATGTGCGGGAATCCCTATTGCGGATATTTCTGAAACCGGGTCCCGCAACAGCAAGCTGATGGCAGCATCGTGCTGCCGTTTTTTTATTCAAAACGCTCTCGGCGGGTTTGTCTCGCGTCCGGATAAAAGTTTCAGATCATGTATATGGGTCACGCCCGCCGGGCCGGATCTGCGGCGCTTGCTGGCATTGAATTCCAGCCTTAAAATCGTGGCGCAAAATACAGCGCAAAATACAGTATGAGTAGGCGACGTAGAGTTATGCGAGAACGAATTGGCGCAATTTCAATTGGCCGCGGCGTGGGCATCTGCCTGTTGGTGCTGCTGATTGCGCCTTCTCATTCTTCGGTCTTTGCGCAGTCGGCTGATCTCGTCCTTTGCGACCGGATCGCCGCCGACCCGGCCGACCCGGACAAGCCTGCGGATGTTAAAGGCACCCCCACCATCGCGCAGTCCGATATCGCAACTGCGATCAAGTTCTGCAAAACGGCATCAGGCGCGTCGCGGCGCGCGCTTTACGAGCTTGGCCGTGCCTACGCGGCCAATCATCAATTGCCCGAAGCAATGAGCGCCTGGCGCAAGGCGGCCGACAAAGGCAGCACGTCGGCCATGGTCGAACTCGGTGTGCTGCTCAGCACGGGATCGGGCGGCCCCAAAGATTCGGCGGAGGCTCGCAAGCTGTTCGAACGCGCGGCGGAGGCCGGCAATCCGCGCGGCGTGACCAATCTGGCGGCGCTGGGTGGCGGTGGTTCATCGGATCCCGTCAAGGCGAGAGCTTTGCTGTCGAAAGCGGTGGAGACAAATTCGGCGGAGGCGGAATATCAGCTGGGGCTGATGATCGCGGAGGGTGTCGGCGGTCCGCAGGACAATGTCGCCGCGCGCGCGCTGTTTGAAAAAGCAGCTGCGCAGGACCACCCCGGGGCTTTGGAGCGCATGGGCGCATTTGCGCTCAGCGGGCGAGGGGGCCCGAAAGACGCGAGCGCTGCCAAAGCCTATTACGAGAAAGCCGCAGCGCTCGGCAACGAAGACGCCAAGGTCGCTCTCAAGCGGGCGGAATGTCCGTATGTGATCAAAGATAAAAACGGAAAGTTCGTTACCAATCTTTGCTTTTAAGAAAGACGATTGCTCGTATCGAGTGCTTTGGCCCACTTTAGTCGCGTTTTGACCTAGCTCAATATGTGCAGGATCGCTCTCGCTTATTTCGATTCCCAAGATCGCATGCGAGGGCAATCGTTTTGGGAGCGCTAGTTTTCCGCTGTCCGGTGACCGGCAGGCAATTCAGTTCTGGTTTCGAAGCAACGCGAGACGAATTGAAAAACATATCGCCGACGAAGACAATGAAATTACGTTGTGGAATTTGCAAGGAGTACCACGACTTTGTGGTGGCCGATTGCACAATCAGGGATCACCGCCGCAAGTAAGTGGACGAGCGCTGATTGTGCGGTCATCTCACGCTTCGCTTGGTCGTCACGCGAAGGCGAGATCGAACGCATGTTCGTTTTGATAAGGAAAGCCGAGCCCCGCACCCAACCGCTTGCGGCCGAGGCTCAGAGCCTGTTCGGCAGTGCGGGCGTCAAGCGCCGTTCGAACGAGATCGGGAAGCTGGCTTGGCATTCTCAGGACGGACCGAATCACCGCGAGGACATCCGGTGTGCCATCCGGCCTCAATCCCAACGCTGCGGCGGGCGGAAGCGCTCTGTGGGCCGCATCGATGATGACGCGACAAGCAGCAAATGGAATGCGGTACTCGGCGGCAACTTCCGCCGCGATGTGCGACTCCATATCAACGGCAGCCGCACCCGTCTCACTATAAAGCTGGGCCTTTTCCGCTGGCGTCGATATCACGCTGCCGGCGCCTGTAACGTGCGCGTGAACGGCATCGGGGAGTGTCTCGAGGATACTTTGCGTCCACACGTGATCGGTGGCGAAGACTTTGTTGCCGTTTCGGATTCCAGACGCGACGACCCAGTCGCCCGCCACAAGATTAGGCGCCAACCCGCCCGCGATTTCAAAACTAATAATGCCGGACGCGCCGCTCGTGATTGCCGTCTCGAGCGCGGCCCGGAGTTCAAAAGCCTGCTTGCAAACCACCGATACCCCGGCCCCGCGCGCGATATAGGCTTCAAGCGCGAGAGAGGTAACGGCGACGACCCCCGATTTCTTCGTCATCCATCCCGCCCAATTGCCCCGGACGCTATCCGAGGTCTTCACACCGGTCAACGCGAGCAAAAATCGCGCCAGAAATAGCGGGGTTGTCGTCCGAGCGCTAAATCAGGCGTGCCGCGCGAATCGTTTTCACGCAAATGGTGATGGAAGGCGACTGCCACGGGGCTTGCCGTCGCAAAAATTAGCTCTGCGTTGCAAATTTGTCGCAGCGGATATTGAGACTGGAATGAGCATCAATGCGGTGACGAGCCCTAATATTGAGCAGCTCTTCGCCGAGCGCAGGCGAAGCGTCCGGCCGCGCGATTAAACGTCGGCCGCGTTTATATCGTAGGTGCCTCTTTTGCCTCGCGCGTAGACTTTCGCGGCCATGGCGTAGATGCGGTCGCGATTGCTATCGAATGCCCGTAACAAATCGACCGCATCAGCCTTCAGATCCGGTTGAATGAATCGTAAGGCGTCCACGGTCACAAAAAACGAACTCTCCATGGAACGGTCATATCCCCAAAAACGGACCGCCTGACGCGTTGCGTCGTAACTGCGGCTGCGGTTTGGAAAGTTGATTGTCATGTTTGCGACCCAACATATCGATGAAGACGAAAGAAGCATCACCTGAATGTGCGTCATTCAAATAATACCTTTATGTAGCGACGAATTGCCGTAATCACAGGGGCAGATGATCGTTTGATCAAAATAAAGATCTCCCGCCGACGGTCGCAGAGCTTATAGCCGGCCAATTGCCTGAATTATGCAATAAGCGTCGTAATTTGGGGTGATCATCCCCATATAACTCACCAGCATCCGACAAGCAGAATAACACGCCGTCAGGCGGATACCCGCCGGACGCGCGGCGTGCAGGGAGCTTTCCATGTTCACGGCAAAACAGTTTCGCTTGAAAGCGGCAGAATCCGACGAGTTCACTCAAGCGTACGGACATCCCGAGTGAGATCCGCGAATTTCAGCGATCGAAGGAAAGCTTCAGCGCGCTGGCGGAAAACGAAGATTGGCTCGCGAATAATTTCGACAAGATCATTCATTCGCAAAATATCTCTTCCCAAGATCATGACTCTGGAAAGTCTGCTGCCAGTTCGACCGCCGCTGAAACAGAAGAGCATATTCTTCGGTGCCTCGGAGCGGCCGTCATCATGAATTGGAATACGATTCCGACGAAACTTCAGCGCGAACTTTTCGATACCGCGGGCTCAATGGGAGATGTGCTCAAGTCAGCGGGCCTGAGGGCGCAGATTGCGCGTTTCTTGCATACGCAAACGGATAAAGACGCCACTCCCGAGTGTATCTCCAAACCAAACATGCCGAAAGGAACACCGCATGGCGCATAAATTCAGTATAGGCCAACTCGTCGAACTCGCGCCGAGGCTTCTTCGTTCATCCGCTCCGGGCCCGTATGAAATTCGTCACCTTAGTCCCGCTTCGGATCGAAACCCTGGCGAACCCTGCTACCGCATCAAAAGCACCGCCGAAAAATACGAACGGGTCGCCCCTGAAAGCGATCTCACGCTGTCGAACAGCGTTTTCTGTTGAAGCGAAAGCGCGTAGGCATCGATTCCGCCGAACGGTCCTGCTAGCGCAGAACATCGAGGAGGGTCGCGGCCAGTACCAGCGACCCCATGCCGGCAAACGTCACAAATGCCGAGGCGCGGCCAACAACTTCGCAGTAGTGATTGAATCTTGATCTGTGTCGCATGGGTGCAAACTAGGCCACCCAAGCGTAAGCCTTGCGTGACGCAGCTCACATTGATCAATTATTTCTTTTTTTCGCAGGCGAGTAAGAAGGATTTTCGTTCCCGAGGCGTGATTTTTTCGGCGACCGCCTGTTTTCTACACGCGTCGCTTTTCTCTTTCGCTTTTAGCCGTTTGTCGGCAGCCGCTTTTTCCTGCGCTTGTAGCTTGGCTGCAGGATTTGCCGGAGGCCCGATCGGGAAGGTTTGGTTTTGCGCAATGGCCGCCACCGGCCACGCCACCGCGATGCCGAGAAGGGTTATAAAAATCCGCCGTCGCATCCGTTCCTGCAAGAAACAGCCCCTGTGTGCAAGGCTTTTAGCTTACCACGTTTTTCAGTAACAGTCAGGTGGACGGCGCTATTGGACGCGGGCCGTATTTATCAAGTGCCGCAATGGCATCCTGCAAAAGAGCGCGTATTCGCTCTGCTGAGCCGACATTGACCATGCTGGGGTCCAGGTAGAAATCAAGCCCGGTCATATGTTCGCTGAAGATTTCAACCTTCTGACCCGTCTCGTCAACCATGCCCTCGACCGCATATGGGACAACTTCTCGGCTGATTCCTTTCATCGTAATTGGGGGTAGCGCACGGGCGACCAAGATATCCCGCACCAAAGCGTAAGTTTCGAAACCGACGACGATGTGCCCCGGCTCGGCGATTGATTGCAAGCGCGCTGCGAGGTTCGCTTCCGCGCCGATGATCGTATAATCCATTCGGTCGGCGCTGCCGAAATTTCCGACATTGCAGTAGCCACTATTGATTCCCATCCGGACACGGAACGGATATTCGACACCTTCCTTCCGCCATTTCACGTTCAGCTCGGCGAGCCTATGTTGCATGTCAGCTGCCATGCGCAAGCACGCCTTTGCGTCCTCGGCTTCACCTTTGGATTCCGGATCGCCGAAAAATATCAAAATAGCATCGCCGACAAACTTGTCGATTGTGCCGCCATGCTGGAGTGCGATGTTAGACATCTCGGTAAAGTATTCATTGAGCAGCGATGTGATCTGCTCTGGCTGCAAACGCTCCGTTGTTGCCGTAAAATCCTTAATGTCTGAAAAGAAAATCGTAAGCTTTTTGCGTTCCGTATGAATCGTGACGTCTTTCTGTCCGCTGAATATGCTCTTGTAAATTTGCGGCGAAAGATAGCGCGAGATCTTCAACGCCAGTGTGGCGAGGAAATCATTCGCGGTTTCGAGTTCGCGGTTCATGCCGCGAATCGTGGCCGCCTGGCGCCGTTGCATCGAAATGAATGTGACGCCGGACGCAGCCATAAAGACGAAATAGGCCAACAAATATTTAAAGCTAAATATGTTGGCGGCAATCGCCTGGCTGATGGTGATTTCTTGAATGCCCCGGACATCGCCGACCTTCCAGTCTCGTTTTGGGCTTTCCGGATGCGAGTTATGGCAGTTCACGCATGCGGGGCCCATGATGACGGGGGCAACCAGACGAACACGATCGCTAAATACCGATGCCGATACTTCCGTCAATTGCTGATCGCGATTATTACGTAAATCAGCGAGAGCGGTGGTTTCAAAACTGTCGAGCGCATGGGGTGCGCGGTCCTTAAATGGAAAATCGGACACAAATCGGTAGGCGATGTTTTGCTGCTGCTCGTTGATCACTCGCCCGAGTTCGAGCGATAGCGTCGCGGGGATAGGTATGGCGCCGGGGATGGTTTCATAGTTATGCACCACCTGGGTCGACCCCGGCGAAGCCAGCACCCGGCCGACGACATTGCTTGCATAGTATGCACGCACGCTGCTGACGACTGAATTGAGATCCCTTGCCTGACGCAGTAGGGACGTCTCAGTAAGATTTCGTAGATCCAGCCAGACCGCGAGAGGAAGGCCCGCGAGCATCACAAGGACTAGCACGCTCAAAGCGATGCTGCGCGATTCGGCTGCCGAAGGATGAGTCCGATCATGCTCCATGCAATGTTCCTTTCCAGATCGCGGCAAATAGCTCTGCCGAAGTTCGACACTTCTGCGCGATAAACTATTTCAGAAACCTTACGGCATTGGGGCCGGCGTATCGAGGCGCCGATTGCGTGGCGGGGGCTGCGAGCAATATTCGAGGCGCGAACGGCGAGGGGCAGACCCGAAGACCGGCAAGGAACCCTTAGCCTAATTCGCTACCAGCACGCGGTTTTCCAGCGGAGTGTGGTCGTAAAGGTAGATCACGTCGTCGTTGACGAGTCGGATGCAGCCCTCACGCGTAATTCGGTCGGTCGTCTCCGACGCATTTGAGCCGTGGATACGATAGTTGTCATTCAAGTACAAAACGCGGGCACCGAGCGCCGGGTCGGAAGAGGTATCGGCCGATTGCTGAACCGCCTGATTGCCGCCCGCCCGTTCTTCCTTGCGCACAACGTGATAGAGGCCCGTCAAAGTGACGCATTCTGCGCCAACGCCAATGCTGTAGCGCAATGCAGATACATTCGGCCGGACGACATACAGAAAAGTCTGCGTTTTATCGACGATGATCGTTCCGACCGGTTGGTTCGTCCGGTAGAAGACCAGCTGCCGCAGATGGACATAATTTGTTTTAGAAAAGTCCGCAGTCTCGGTTAAAGCCGGTGTGCGTGGCGTGCTGCGCACGCTGGAGACAACGCGGGGCCAGAAGGAATATGCAACACCGATGATGATGAGAATTAACGTCGCAGCGAGGGCGCCGGCGATCAAGCCCCACCGCGTTCGACCATCTCTTAACGGCGGCCTGTCCTGATATCCTATGTCCGGTGCATCATAGGTTTCCTGAGCCGGGTTCGGCTTGGGCGGCACCGCGCGGCGGGCTGCGTCCCTTTCGACATGCTGGATCGCGGCTTCAAGTGCGGCGCGCTCTGCTTTCAGATCAGTATGCGCCAATGTCGGATCGCCGATGCGAAGCTTGTCGACGAGAAGTCTTGCGAGCGCGATCGTAGAGAACGTGGCGCTGTTCACGGGTATTGGGATCGAGCGCCGCGACCGCGCGCGCTATCAATGGAAAGTAATCGACCATCGGTTCAGGCTACTCCTACACGGCTCAATCGTGACTTAATCCTCCAGCATGGCGCCAGCTCCGACGATTTTAGCGGATTGGCGGAGCATAGAGAATGCCACCCTTGCTCCACAGTTGATTGATCCCACGTGGAATGGCCAATGCAGAGCCGACGCCGACGGTCCGCTCGTAGACTTCGCCATAATTGCCGACGAGCCTAACGACGCGGGCCGCCCAATCGGTGGTAAGGCCCATCCGGTCGCCATATTTGCCCTCAACACCGAGAAGTCGTTTGACGTCAGGCTTTTCCGACTTCAATGCCTCGTCAACGTTTTTTGAAGTCACTCCGAGCTCTTCAGCATTGACCATAGCGAAGTAAACCCACTTCACAATGTTGAACCACTGCATATCGTCTTGGCGTACCACGGGGCCAAGGGGCTCCTTGGAGATGACATCTGGCAGAATGACGTGTTCATCCGGTTTCGATAGTAATAGCCTGATAGCGAAGAGCTGAGAGACGTCCGCTGTGAACACATTGCATAAGCCGGAATCATAACCTTTAATTGCATCGTCCGCGGTCGTTGACGCGATAACCTCGTATTTCATTTTGTTGGCACTGAAATAATCGACGAGATTGAGTTCAGTCGTTGTTCCGGACTGTAAACATACTTTCACGTCATTGAGATCGAGCGCAGTTTCCTTGTTCAGAGACCTGCGAACCAAAAATCCCTGGCCGTCATAGTAGTTCGTTGCTGGAAAGATTACGCCGAGCTCAGCCTCCCGCGACATCGTCCACGTGGTGTTACGCGAGAGTACATCGATACTGCCGGATTGCAGGGCATCGAATTGGCGGCTCGCCGCAAGCGGGACGTACGTAACTTTGCTAGCGTCATTAAAGATCGCCGCCGCAATCGCGCGGCAGAGATCGACATCAAAGCCACTCCAATTGCCGCTATTGTCGCGAGCGGAAAATCCATAAAGACCTTCGCTAACACCGCAATTGAGTGTGCCGCGGTCCTTAACCGCCTTCAGCACCTGCGCGTTTGCGGCCGTTCCAAAAAATCCCGTCATGAGTGAAATCAGAATGGCCACTAATGTAGCGACCGACCTCCAACTATTCATGCGCATTTTTTCTTCTCAATATTTGCGATCGAATGGCGACAGGTCGAAAACATCACGAAATCCCACCGTCCGCGCTAGCGACCAAGATGGGACATCGTACCAACCCGAGCCGGTGCATTGGAAGGGGATCACGGTACCGAAGATGCAACCATTTGGCGCGGTTGCGCTTACGTTGATCGCGGCGATATTCCGCAAATTGGAAGGGTGGCGACATTTACCAGGTGGCATTCGCGGCCGTTTCGTAACAATTTCCGCCCGGGAAGATTGGTGCTTCAGATATGGGTTATTCGTCGAGTTGGCCTTTCGGCCAAGTGAAGTCTACTTCTTCTTGGCGCCCGTGCGGGCGATGCTCTTGATCGCCAACGGTGCGCGACCGGATTTCTCAGCGATCTCGCGATCCTGCTCAATAATAAAGCCGCGCGCGGGCTCGTCCTTTTCCAGGCCGCCGAGCAGTTCTGTCGGCACGCGTCGGTTGGAGCGCTGCGAGCCGTCTTCATAGACGACGTCGAAGAACACGAATTCGCCCTTGGGGTTGGTGCCCGGTTTTTTCGGCATGGAAGTGTCCTAGCACAAAAGAAAACGCCAGCGCTTGCGCGCTGGCGCATTCATCAAAAGGAAAATTAGACCGCTTGCAGATTAGCAGCAGCGGACTTGCCGCTGCGCGGATCGGCCTGCACGTCGAACGAAACCTTCTGCCCCTCATTGAGATTATGCATGCCCGCACGCTCAACTGCCGAGATGTGAACGAACACATCGGGGCCGCCGCCGTCCTGCACGATAAAGCCGAAGCCCTTTTGGGCGTTGAAGAACTTAACGGTACCTGTGGCCATCATGGCCTCCTTATAAAAACGCGAAAAGGCGTTTATGCCCCATGCAAACCATTCGCATGGGCCTCATATCCGGATTTTGCGTGTTCCTAGGAAAAGGCCGTTAAGGCCGAAACTGCAAGGGCAGGCGCAATCGCGAACGCGCCTTATATAGGCCTGCAGCGCCTTTATTGCAATCGCCAGGGCGAGACGAGCGTCGGAGCGCTTCTGCTGCACATTTCATTCGTTAACGAATGCTTTCGACTTTGCGGCAGAGATGTGGCGCGACTGCCAAATTGCCACGAACGAGCATCGCGCGTCGCATTTAGAATCAGTTGCACAGGTTTGCGACGCGCGCACGACATGCTGCATGAGTCGTGCGCATGGAACGTATGTCGCAGCACGTATGGTGGTGAGCGCAAATTGCAACTATGTAGATGACAACAAAAAGAAAAAAGTGGGAAGCGCCTATGGAGTCGTCGAGCCCAAAGAAAGGGAGATGATCCATGGCTTACGCGCCGACCACCGTCGCTTCACGCGACTTCGCAATCAGCGAAGCTCCCACAAAAGTTCGCCCCGGACTATTCCGGTGGCTTGCGAACGCAATGATGCTTTCGCGCCAGCGTCAGGCCGATCGCGAGATCGCTCGCTATCTTCAAAATAGCAAATTTACTGACGAATCAGAGCGCGAGATCGAACGTCTCTTTTTGTCGACGCCGCCGCGCTTCTAGCATTCTTTAAAGGAGACGATGACTATGACGACGCTACCCGTTCGCGCACCGATCCTGCCGGCGTTTACCGGCTTCGGACGCGTGGTTGTTTTTTTCGCGGCATTTTTTGAAGTAATTGCCGACGCGCAGCTTCAGGCCTCGGCCGCCCACAAACGTTATCCCTTCGCGGAGTGGTGAGGGCGGCTATGCGGCGCCCTCGACCACCCGCATGTCGCGCTCGACATTTCCCGTGCCAAGCGCCTTGAGCGCCTCTTTGTAGGCGGGTGTGTCGTGGCAAGCGATGGCTTTATCGACGCTGTCGAACTCAACCAGTACAACGCGTTCGTTCATCCCGGCCTCATACGTTTTTGTCGGATTGCTACGTGCGAGAAACCGGCCGCCGGCCGACTGGATCGCCGGTGCCGCGAGCTTGGCGTAGTCCTTCCACGCCTCGGGGTTTTTCACCGAACGATAAGTCACCACCCAATAACCTTTCGGCATGTCGCTCTCCCTGTGCATTTGTCTAGAAAATCTATGGCGCAAACGCCGGTCGCAGCAAGGCCCGCGCTTCGTCATTTCCATCGAGCGGACGCAGCGTACGCCGCGTCACTTTCCAGCCATTCTGCCCGCGCTTGAGCTCCCAGCGATTGGCGCCCGCGCGGTGGATACGAAATCCGGTCGTTGTGCCATGGCCAGAAACCTCGCGCGGCGTGGCCTGCCTGTCCGGAGTAATAATCTGTAAATATGACGTCGCCACCGCCGTATCGCCGTTAAGTTCGACGCGCGGGAGGCCGGCAAAATGGCAAAGGCCTCCGGCGATAGCGGCCTGGTGCTCCGGCGTTTTTACGATCGCTGCAATGGCGTCGTTGCCAGCCGCGCCTTTTCCACCGCCGAGGTCGATCTCGCCATCAAGCGCGAATGCATCGCGATAGTAACGATCGGTGCCAGTGTCAGCAGCGGGCGGGTGACTTGCGATGAGATGGTAGATCGCAAGCGTATCTTCGACCGCGCGTAGGCGGTCCTCCAGCGTGTTGGGTGGCGTGCTCATGTCGAGATCCCCGTGGCGGGAAATTTGTGTCGAGAAAATCCCTACACAAGCCGGTGGTCCGCCGCGATGGTTATGACGGCGAGTGTCTTCCCTCGTTTTATTCGTAGATCTCAAGGCAAGGTTAACTGGGCAGTTCGCCGCGACTATCGAAGTGACAAATGGGTGTCCAGCGACAGAAAAAGGCCACAAAGAGGTACTTAGGCACTGTCTGAAGCAATTCGTGATGGAACCAGTGGGGATTTACACAGTTGCGTCACAAAGTTGCCGGAGTTTCTTTCGAAAAGCCGCACTTCCCGCCAACAATTCGCGCCTGCAAACCCGGAGCCGCTATGACTTGCAAACTCAGCCTCACCACTCTTCTGATTGCGCTCGTCGCTGCGGCGCCAGCGTTCGCGCAAAAACAGCGTTTTGCGAGTATCGACGCGAATGGCAATCTTGATTCACTGATTGCCCGCCATGCCGCTGCCAACAATGTGCCGGAGGATCTGGTGCGGCGCGTGATCAAGCGTGAGAGCGGCGGTAATCCGCGCGTTGTCAGTGCCGGCAATTACGGGCTCATGCAAATCAAGCTCGCGACTGCGCGTTCGATGGGTTACACCGGCAACGCCGCCGGTCTGCTCGATGCCGACACCAACATGACCTATGCGGTGAAATATCTCGCCGGCGCGTATCATGTAGCGGGCGGTAATCTCGAGCCGCGCGGTGCACTATTATGCTGCCGGCTATTACTATGCCGCCAAGAACAAGGGCGTAACGATGGCCGCCAACGGTCAGGCCCTCGACTTATTTGGCTCCGTTCCCGCGAGCAGCGTGAAATTCAGTTCAGACAAAAAATTGCACGGAGCAATGGCACAAAGCGAGAGTGCGACATTCTCGTCCAGCCTTTATGACGGTCGCATCGACTATCACTAATCGGCTCTAATAGTTCCGATGATCTTACCGGTCGCTGCCCGCGTCCGCACGATTAATATTTTGTCTTAAGGGGTGCAGCTCCGCCGCTAGTACGGAGTGGTGCGGGGGACCGTGGAGAAAACCGACTGGTTCGACGGCGTGGCGACGTACGGCGGTTGTTGATAGTGCTGAGTGGATTGCTGAGTCGCATATGACGGTTGCTGATACTGTTGACTGGCCTGCTGATTCCGGGTCGCAGGTTGTTGGTGCTGCTTTCCACCGAACAATGCGTCAAACAAATTGAATTGTTGAGCCGACGTGGTGCCGGTCGTCGTTTTCGTCCGATGCGTGCGGTGTACTGCGCGCCGCCGAATTTCGTGTTGCGGCTGCGTAAGGTTCCGGACTTTTTCATCACCGGTACATCTTCCTCGCGTGAGGTCACTGGCAACTCAGTTGACGAAGGCTCACCAATTTCGACTGGAATGCTGACACTGGGTGTCTCGGTGATCGAGCCGGTTTCCTCGGGATCCGTATCAGTGCGGTCGGTAGGCAAAGCCGGCGACTTGCGAGTTGCTGGAGGGCGTCGGCATTTCCGCCAAATCCCGCAAACGCTTAAGTTCAGTAGCTCGCTTAACTGCGGCGAGGATGAGGAACTGCCGTACTTCGGGGTGGCGATCACGGTCGACAAGAGCGCCACGTGCCGGTGCGACTGCCGAGCTCAAGCGGCGAACGCGACCCGTCTGGCGGGCTGAGTGCCAGCACCATGATCAAAATGGCGAGAAGCACGCCGCCCACAGGTAGAATCCGGAGAATTGGCAGCATCGGGTTTGCATAACTGAGTTGGCGTCAATACCAAAGCCCCGCTTGCGCACCGCTCGTTCAACGACCAAGGGTGTGAGGCTTTTATATCACGGGTGCCGTCACGTAAGTGTCGCGCAGGACCGTGACAGCGCAAGTCGCGGTTGCTAGGAAACGACACCATTTGTGTTGCGGGGAAGTGTCATGATGAAGAAGCCGAATTGTCCAATCATCGCGATCGAGGAACACTACTGGGACCCGGAATTGGCCAAACATTTCACCGGCCCCGAAGCCGGTCGTGGCAACGAGACGGACGAGCGGCTCTACGATCTGGGCAGTCTGCGCATCAAGGAGATGGATGAAGCGGGTATCGATATTCAGGTTCTATCGCACGGCGCACCTTCGACCCAGAAGCTTGCTGCTGACATTGCCTCCGAGCTAACCCGTCAGGTAAACGACCGGCTCGCAAAAGTATGTGCGGCTAACCCCAAACGCTTTGCAGCCTTCGCGTCGCTTCCCACCGCCGATCCCAAGGCGGCCGCCGATGAGCTCGAACGTGCGGTGACCAAGCTCGGCTTTAAGGGCGCAATGCTGCATGGAATGGCGAACGGTGAATTTCTTGATCTCAAGAAGTATTGGCCGATCTACGAGCGCGCCGAAAAACTAGATGTCCCAATTTACTTCCACCCGTCGCTGCCGCATCCCAAGGTGACGGAAATCTACTACCAGGATTACGCAAAAGATTTTCCGCTCGTCGTGCGACCGGCCTGGGGCTACACGGTGGAGACGGCGACACAAGCGATCCGCCTTGTGCTCTCCGGGGTGTTCGAGGCACATCCGAAACTGAAAGTCATTCTTGGCCATTTCGGCGAGACGTTGCCGTTCTTAGTGTGGCGCATCGATACATCGCTTAAACGGCCGGGCCAGAAGGCGATGAGCTTTCGCGATATTTTCTGCAATAATTTTTACGTCACGACGAGTGGATTCTTCTCTGACCCGGCATTGATCTGCTGCATGCTTGAAATGGGTGTTGACCACATATTGTTTGCGGTCGACTGGCCATTCGTCATGAATCCGCCAGCGGTCGAGTGGATGAAGAACGTATCGATCTCGGACTCTGACAAAATCAAAATATTAAGTGGCAACGCCAAGCGGCTTTTGAAAATGTAATCAGCCGACGGGATGGCGCCGGTAATAGTCGGCATCGGCTGGTTGCTGTTTCCAATCCTTGTTGCCACGCCAGTCCCGATGATGCGCGCGCATGTCGGCGCCGTAGCGCACGCGAAAAAGCAAAGTCCGTGTCGGACCGTTTTCGTATTCATGCACCTCGCCCGGCGGGTGAACGACGAAAGCCCCTGGCGTCACCGCCACTGTTTCTGCCGGTGTGCGCATAGTGCCGCCGCCGGAATGGCAGAAATAGATTTCTGTCGCTTCCGGGTGGCAGTGATAGGGACTAATTTGGCCTGGTTCCCAACAAGCGACGGTGACATCGCCTTCGCCGACTTTCCTGAGGATTTTCTCGACGTGGTGCTTGGGATCCCACTCTTGCTCGCGTTCGAGACTGAAAACATACATGGCGTCCGCTCCAGGCAATGAAGAGGTTTCGAGCCTATCGCAAGAATTGCCTGGACAGGAGAGGCCGCCGTTGCGTATCGCCCGGGCGCATTGATAGAAGGTTCGTGTAGGGCCCGTAGCTCAACTGGTTAGAGCCGACCGCTCATAACGGTCTGGTTGGAGGTTCGAGTCCTCCCGGGCCCACCACGCAGTCCGCCGAATCTCTGGTCACAGAGACTTTGTGATAATAGGCCGCGTTAACGCGGCCTGTTCGACCCGTGATAATTCGCAATCCGGTCTCTTGTAGGCGGAATATACCGAATTCGACGCATGGTCTCTGGCCGAAAAACTTCTGTTCCTGGCGCCGTTATGCCTGAGGAAAGTGCTTACGATGCGAGCCCGAGCCTTGCGTATTGCAGGGACCATTGCAGCCGGCGTATCGCGCAGATTTGCGATGCCGACGCCGCGGGGCAGGCGTCCATCGACTGCGGCCTGGACCAGGTTTGGTGCCAGGAACGCGAGCGATATCGATCATATTGACCTGACGAATGGTGCAGTTTTCAGTGGCGGCGATTTGTTCGACGTTTGTGACCGTTCCAGCGATCAACTTATCGAGCCAATGCCGCCCCTTCGCGATCGCAATGACGAGCTTGGCGCGGGTCTCGGCGCGGATCGGACGGGGGTCGGGATGAGAGGATGTCGACGCGGGAAGAATAATCTCCCGCGGTCGTTTTGACGGAGTCTTTTTCCAGGGGACGACCAGCACATGTGGGTCGCGATGAACGCGCTCGTCATCGGGTGAATACTGACGATCCGTCGCCGCTCTGTCTCGATCGGACTTGGCGGAAAGCTGGATGGCAAGGTGATCTCGCCTCACGTCCACACGGGCGACATAGGCGGAGATCAACTCGTTGTCGTTGAGTGAGTGAGGGACCTCGGCCTCTCACTTTGGTGTGCGGTTTGCTTACGAGATGTTTGCGCACCGCGCGACGATCAGCTTTTCGATTTCGGTGGCGGGCACGCGGTTGAGCTTGGCGGCCTTGTCCGGCTGCCCCTGAATAAGGGCTGCCGAGATATAGTAGCGATAGCGGACGGCGTTCTTGACGGCATACGAAGGTGTCATCCGGTTGCCGCGCTCGTCGAAGATGCGGCCCATCAGCAGTGACTGAGACTGTTGTCGGGCCTTGGCGTGATTGGTCCGCTGCCGGTCAAGTTTTGACTGAACCGCATCGAACAGGGCTCGATCGAGAATGGCTGTTTGCTCGCCCGGGAAGACCTCGCCCTTGTATCTGACCTCGCCGATATAGAAGCGATTGCGCAGGAAAGCGGCGAGCGATCCACGGGTGAACGGGATGCCTCCGATTGTTCTTCCGTTGGATAGCGGGCGGAGCTTGGTCTTGACGCCGGTCCGCCTCAGGTCAGTGAGAAGAAGGTTCAGGCTGCCGAGGTCCAGGTAGCGGCGGAAGATATGACGGACCGTTTTGGCCTCGTCCGCAACGACTGTGATCTTTCTGTCCTTGGCCTGGTAGCCCAGGGGGACCACACCGCCGACCCAAAGGCCCTTGCGTTTGGAGGCCCCGATCTTGTCGCGGATGCGCTCGGAGGTGACCTCCCGCTCGAACTGGGCAAAGGACAGCAAGACATTGAGAGTGAGCCTGCCCCATCGAGGTCGTGGTGTTGAACTGCTGCGTGACCGAGACGAAGGACACCCCATGGGCATCGAACAGTTCGACCAGCTTGGCGAAATCGGCCAACGAGCGCGTCAGGCGATCGACCTTGTAGACGACAATGACATTGATCCGGTGGGCTCGAATGTCATCGAGGAGCTGCTGCAGGGCAGGGCGGTCGGTGGATCCGCCCGAGAAGCCGCCATCGTCATATCGAGCGCGAACAAGTGTCCAGCCGGCATGGGCCTGACTGCGGATATAGGCCTGCGCCGCATCATATTGGGCATCGAGCGAGTTGAAGTCCTGATCGAGGCCAGACTCGGTCGAGACCCGGGTATAGATGGCGCAGCGGACTGATCTTCTGGCTGGTCAGCCGTCATGACTTGGCCTCAACAGCGATCTTGTCCCGCAGACCAAAGAACCGCGGACCGTTCCAATTGGTGCCGGTGATGGCGAAAGCCACTTTGGACAGGCTGTCATAGGTCTTGCCGTTCCAGGCAAAGCCCTCGTCCACCACCATCACGCGATGGGTCTGAGCGTTCCACTCGCGCATCAGGATCGTGCCGGGTTTGAGCTCAGTCCTTCTGCGACCGAACTCGTCCGTCAGGCGCGAGGCCTCTCGAGGGTCCCGCCACTGGTTGCGATCCGCCTCAGCAGCCGAGCGGTGGCGGGATCGAGATCGCCCAGCTCATCGGCCTGGAGCCGGTAGGCGAGAACGGCAAACAGCAGATGGCGGGGCAGATGAGGAGGCGGCTGTTGCCGAAGCATGCTCTTCCAGCGCGCCCGCAAGCCATGGAGATCGAGATCGCGCAGATGCGCGATCTCGTCGTCGACGATAGTCTGGATGCCTTCTTCGCAACCGGTCGTGTTTGCCGCATCGCACTACGCTGCCGCCGACGTCGTGCGATCCGTAATCCGGTAGACGCGCCCATTCTCGCCGTCTGCCGAGACAAGAGTGAGGCCAAGCTTCTTGCGCACGACACCGGCGAGGAAGCCGCGGACCGAATGGGGTTGCCACTTCGCTGCACGTGCCATCGCCTCGATGGTCGCGCCACCTGGCGCTCGCAACATTGCAATGATGTGAGCCTTTTTGCTTTCGCGGACGTGCAGTCGGCTGCGACGCGGACTGCGGCTGCTGATGAGCCGCCGGCTTTGTAACGGGCTTGAGTTGTACGGCCTTGCGCGCGGTCGTCCGCCTTACGCTGTTACGGGTCTTGGTCTTGCTGTCGTTTGCGCGTGATGCGGATTTGCGCTTCGACTTTGTCTTGGTCATCGGGATCTCCTTCGGTTGTGCGGCGACCATCGCCGCCACCACCGAAGCCCCACCTCAGCGAAGAAGCCGGCGGGGCAGGATCCCGAAGCGCAGCCAGCGCCCCGAACTGGACACAGTACCGCTCTGTTTGCGCGAAGAAGCCAGTCCTTTCTGGATAATCTTATTGCTGGTTGAGGGCGATCCTGAGCATCCAGGGGAAATTTGCTGGCATCGGATTGCCGCAAAACGGCGCTGCTCAATGTCCGCTATTCGGGGGTAAAGCGGACATGACGTTTTGCACTGCACATGTCCGCTTTTGACCCAAAGCGGACATCGGCTTGTGCGCTGCAATTTGCTCGCATGTCCACCGGTTCGCGCCAAACGAGGAACCACCGCTTGATGTCTGCGTTGAAGGTTATAAAAAAAGACATAGTGCTGAGGGGTCGCCTCATGTCATTTCCCAAACGTCTCGGGAGCGCAGCCCCCGCCCGGTTGGGGGTTTCATGGCTTCAATATTGATAGTCGAAGACGAGGAGCCAGGTCAGGGTACTCGCAGAGGGAATACTTCAGGACATCGGCCATACTACGCTTTCTGCGAGTACATTCGACCAGGCGCTCTGCTTTGCTTGATGTGGCGGTGCGCCAGATCGACATCGGTCTTCAGTCAGAATATCAAGCCGGATTGATGTTCGCCCAAGAAGCAATCAAACAGAACCCGCGATGTGCCCGTGCTGTATACGACCGGCCAAGGTCTTACAGACGGTATGCAGGCGATGTTCGTCGAACGATATGGATTTCTGGCAAAGCCATACACTCATGACCAACTTGTCATTGCGGTAGAAAACCTTTTGCCGAAATCTGCGAGGCGGTAGACTTGCCGAAAAAGCTATTGGCACTTAGCGGAAATCGCCTAGTGCACTGCACTTGTCTGCTTTTGACCCAAAGCGGACATCTAGGCGGTAGCGACTGCCCTCTTTTTATATGTCTGCCACCCGACATATTGATCGACTTATCCTCTGAATAGGCGCATCGTTTGAAGGTTAGGCGCTCCGCCGGCATTCCGGCGATTACGCCGACTTGCCGAAATTTTGCGCTGCTTAGCCCACGCTCGAAAGCGTGGCGGAAAGACTTACATGCTAACGCCACAGTCGTTGGGGTCACCCGACGATGTCCAAGACGGAATTGCGCTCGCAAATGCCATCGTGGATACCGTCCGCGATCCACTCGTAGTGCTCGACCAAAAACTTCGCGTCATTACCGCAAGTCGATCGTTCTACAACACCTTTCAGCTCACCCGTGACGATGTGCACGAGCTTTTGCTCTATGAGATCGACGACGGCCAATGGGACATCCCCGAGCTTCGGGAGCTATTGGGCGCGATCTCGAACGACAAAGCGACTGTGGAGGCCTATGAAGTCGACCGCGACTTTTCCAAGATCGGACGACGTATAATGCTCTTGAACGCGCGCAAGGTTTTCTATGCGACGGGTACCCACTCTACGATATTGCTGGCATTCGAGGACGTTACCAGCCAGCGTGCCATCGAGCGGCAAGTGCAGGATTTGCTGCACGAAAAGGACATGCTGTTGGAAGAGATTGAACACCGCGTCGCCAACAGTCTTCAAATTATAGCCAGTATTCTTCTTATCAAGGCACGAACCGTTCAGTCCGAAGAGACACGGCTGCAATTGGAGGACGCACATCAGCGCGTTCTGTCGGTCGCCGCCGTTCAACGGCATTTACATGTAGGCGGTGGTAACAAACCGATCGACGTTGCTAACTACCTCACCAAACTATGCGAAACATTGGCGCAATCGATGATCGGAGATAGCCGGCCCATCTCGCTTATGGTCGACGCCGATGCAGGCACCGCAATATCACGTGAGGCCGTGAGTATCGGGCTGATCGTCACCGAGTTGGTGATGAACGCATTAAAGCATGCATTCCCCAATGAGAAGCCAAATGCGGCGATCGTCGTTTCCTACAAGGTCGCGGGAACCGACTGGAAGCTGACGATTTCGGATAATGGGATAGGCAAACCGACACGTGAGCGCCAGCGAGACCAAGCCCGGGCTCGGCACCGGGTCTTATTAAGGCATTAACGAGACAGCTCAATGCGGTCGTGGATATCGCAAGCGACGCCCGTGGCACAGCGGTCACGATTACGCACGCAACATTTAAGTCCAGTCCGCTGAAAGCGGCCTAACCCACCGAGCGCGCCCGTGTCCGCTTTTGGCACTTAGCGGACATGGGCTTGTGCACCGCACATGTCTGCTTTGGGGGCAAAGCGGACATGGTAATGGACGAGGTTCTCAGCAAATTCCGGTCGGCACTCAGTATCAAATTGTACTTTCCTTATAAGTTCTTGGTTTTTGCCAAAAACTTGCGCCACCTTTGGCAATGACATTAGCGCCGGTGTTGCGCGCGCGCGGCGCCCGGCGGCTTTCCGGTCCAGCGGCGAAAGGCATGCGTAAAGGCTTCCGTCTCGGAGGCGCCCGACATTCTTGCATGCTCCGAGTTCGACGCCGAGATGCAGACTACCGAGGCAATAAAAATGTCCACTAAGCCGTGGGTCGGCGGGAACCAGCAGGTTGCCGGTATAAATTTGTACGGGCTCGTTATTTTCATTAAACGTCGTAGTCCGCACTCGGATCAGACCTCGATCGGGTCGCGTTTTCGATGGGCGCACTTCGAGCACTTCACTCTCGACATGCAGCTCGTCGTTGGGTCAGACCAGGCGCGGCCAGCTCAGTTCGTCAAAGCCAACTCCAAGGATGCCGTCCGCCGGCCTGAATTCACTTTCCACGAGAAGACGCATAGTCAAAGCTGCAGTGTGCCAGCCGCTCGCGGCCAGGGCGCCAAACACCGATTTGCGGGCGGCCTCCTCGTCGAGGTGGTAGGGTTGCGGATCGAATTGCGCGGCGAACGCGATAATCTGGTCCTTATCTATCCGTAGCCGCCCAGATCGATAACGCTGCCCTACGGAGTAGTCTTCAAGATATTGCTTGGTCATTTTTCCCATCGGCTAATTCCACGCGTGCAAGAACAGTCGAATTCCTGCAGATTAGCACAAGGAGAAGTCCTATGATCCGCAGAGCAAAGGCCATTTGGCGCGGCACGGGCCGCGCGGGCAGCGGCAATCTTTCCACCAATTCCGGGGTCCTCGCCGAAACCCCGTATTCCTTCAAGACGCGCTTTGAAAGCGAGAAGGGCACCAATCCTGAGGAGCTTATCGCCGCCGCGCATGCCGGCTGTTTTACGATGGCGCTGGCTTTTCAGCTGCAAGGTAGTGGCTACACACCCACCGAGCTCAGCACAGAGGCAGCCGTCACTCTCGAACCGGAAGGACAAGGCTTCCGTATTACGCGCTCTGCGCTGACCCTGCGCGCCACGGTGCGAAATTTAGATCAAGTAGCATTTGCCCGGATGGCAGGGGAGGCCGAGAAGAATTGCCCAGTGTCTAAGGTTCTCAATGCTGAGATCACTGATGCCAAGTTGGTTTGATCCAAAATTCTGAGCCGTTCGCCTCCGTGAGCCTCTATTGCGGCTGAGCGGTCTCCGCTGTTTGGCACTTTGCGATCATTAAAGTGACGTCGCTCCAGTTTGCTTATGACCCATCGCGCCCCAGCCTAAATTCATGTTAGATAGCCGGAAACGCCGTCCCACAATAACTTCAACGCCGTCACGAGCAGCAAACCGTAGCAGGCCCGATAGATCTCGCGCTGGTCCAGTTTGCCATGAAGCCGCCAGCCTAGCCATACGCCGGTGGGAACGGCGAACAGACAAATCGCCATCAGTTTCCAAACATCGGCGGTCGGTTTTGCCAGCAACAGCCACGGAACCGCCTTGGTCGCGTTGCCGACCGTGAAGAAGAGACTCGTTGTTCCCGCGTAGATTTTCTTGCTGAGGCCGAGGGGCAGCAGATACATAGCAAGCGGTGGGCCGCCCGAGTGCGCAACCATGGTAGTAATTCCCGAGGCGAGGCCGGCAGTGATGGCCTTCGGCCAAGAACGAGGGTGAGGCGTCACCTCCGCGCCTGCGAAAACCCATAGGCCGACAAACATCAGTGTGATCGCCGCCATCACGATCGTGATGAAGCGGTGGTCGAGGAAACTGAACAGCAAGTAGCCAATCCCGATGCCGATCACGAGCCCCGGTACAAGCAAAACAAGGTCCGGCCTCGACCACGTCGAGGGCTTCCAGTAGCGCAGTGCAAACAGGTCCATCACGACGAACAATGGCGCGAGAAGGCCGCCGGCGGTGACGGGGTCCATGACGATCGATAGCAGCGGAATGCCGAGAATGGAGAATCCGCCGCCGAATGCGCCCTTCATGAAGCAGATCAGGAATACGCCGGCAAAGGCGACCAGGACCGTGGCAACGGTTAGCTCCATGTGGCTATCTCCGTGGTTGCGCCACGCCGCGGCAGATTGCGACTTTGTCTAGAAAATAAGTCCTGCATTGACCGTTGGTCGATCGCGTTGATCATTCGCCGACGTTCTTAACGGAGTTCACCGCGACCGCATGCGCCTGCTTGATCGCACGGCGGGTGGGACGATTGGCGACATTCGCGCGTGCGATCTCGATCGCTCGCCGGCGATCGTTACCGCTGCCGGCATAGAACTCCGCGGCATGGTCCGCAAAGGCGAGCAAATGTCCCCAAGAAGCTGATTGAAGCCAGACCTCGCGGCAACGAGCTGTCTCTCGCGCCTCTTCGAACCTGCCTTGCGCGATCAGCACGTCGGCAAGACGCCAACGGACCTCCGGATCGCGGCTCGAAAGCGCGGGCATGAGTAGCGCCTCCGCCTCTCCGGTTTGGTCTTGGCTCGCGTCAATCTCGGCGAAGTGCACACGTGCCTTCACATAGCCCGGCAAGTAGGCAATTGCGCGCCGATACCAGAGCGCGGCAAGGTTGGCGTCCGGTACCGGCACGAGCTCTCCCCACAGCATGCCGAGCTGAAAGCAGACCCACGCCAGCGGAAACGGCGAAACATCGTCGTACGCGTAGAACGCCTGCCGATAGACAGTGTCCGCCTCGGCGAAGCGCTCGAGATCGGCAAGCACAGCGCCGAGCGGTACCAGATCTTCGAGCCGGCCGCTCGCCGTGGCGATTCGTCGGCGGGTAGCGAGCACCGTATCGAGATCCTCGCCACAGGCTTGATCGATGGCCAACGTCTGGCGCTCGATCGCCTCGCGGCGGACGCGCCTATCGACGCAGCACGCGCGAGGTGAGCCGCGAGCATCGGCGAAGCGATGCGACTGTCGAAGCGACCTCGGCTTGAACAAGAGCGGCACGATGGGAGTTGTCCACGCCCGCGAATTGCAAGGCGAGCACATCCAGACGATCGAGCACGTCCAGATCGCCGAAAAATTGTGATGCCAGACGCTCATGATCGACGACCGTCTCCGCCACGCCCGGAAGCGCCGCGGGTCTTGCGCGAAACGTGCCCATGCGCCACGACGCGCGCTCTCGAGATTGATCGCGGCAATCTCTCCGTCGGTCGCGGACGGATAAAGGCCGGCCTTTCCACGAGCGTGTCATGCAGAACTCCGGAAGCGATGCTTGAGGCTTCCAAGGCCCGTCTCGACCAATCTCGACACCATGGTTCGGACGAGCGATGTCGGGTTGGTTGTTGGCCAGGAAATCAACGCGCCATTCGGCGACGCAGCCGTTTGCCTTCGGCTTAACATCGATCACGCCGGTGTAATGGGAAGCGGGAACACCGGAGACCAGCGTATAGCGATAGGATCGCTTCGTGTTGTCGACTTCCGCCAGGCGTTCGACGATTTCCCTGCCGTCGCGCGTTTCGAGCCTGCGGAGTTGACCCAAGCCTTCGCCGATCAAGCGGGTTCGTGCCACCGCCGGATGCCATTGGAGATTGAACTGGCCGATCACGGACCACACGTCATCGGGCGGCGCCGCGAGTTCGACCGAGTCTCGCGACGGTCTGTATTTCGGTGTTCGGCGTCGCGAAATACGGAAACACCTTCATGCCGGGCTTCGTCGCCCCGGTCGCACCGCCCTGAAGGAACTCGCGATCGTGGTTGACGAGCCAGGTGAGCAGGATGTCGATCGACGTTCGCATCGATCGTGCGGCCGCCTCCGGTCTGCGTAGGGACGGCCGTTGATCGTGCTCTTCTCGATCTCGAGGTGGCTTTGGTCGGTGATCGGCTTGGCGACATCGAACAGCAGAAAATCATCGAGGAAGACATTCGCGTTGGCGGCGAGCGCTTCTGGCGTCCAATCGGCCTTGCCGTCGCGCATGTCCCAGTCCGCGAAGCTGTCCTTCAGGCGCTGCAGGAACAGAGGCTGGAGCTCCTTCGGGATCGCGAACGGCGTCTGCTGATTCCACAGGTCGCGTAAATCATCGACCCCGGCCATCGCAGGATTGTTGAACCGCATGTTGGTCTGCTCGGGGCGTCCGACCCAGTCGATGCGAGGGGCCGGATATCCGAGGGGGGTTGGCGGCCGCGGGATAGGGACCGTCTCGGCGATCACGCCGAACAGCGAGCCCTTGCGCAGGATCGAGCACGCGGCGCGTGTCGAGCTCGACGACCATGCAGAGCACGTTGTCGTGCTGCAGCAGATTGGGAAGCTTCTTGAGCTTGCCGACGTCCCAGGCGAGATAGAAAGGGTCGGAACGCAGCCCGGCGAACACCCGGACATCGCCCTCGGGTGTCGACGCCCCCTTCTCGTCGTTCACCGTGAGCGACAGCTCGCGACCGTCCGGCAGTGTGCAGACGCCGCGCTGGACCACCTTCCCCGCAGCATCGCGCTTCAGGACATCGAACCGGAAGCGTGAAGCGGATCTCGTCATTCTCAGGCTGAAACTTCGCCGCGTTGCCAACGCCTACAACGGTCGCACGGCGAACGACGATCGAGTGATCGATGACGTTCGAGAAAACCGCATTCTCGCCAGCCGAAGGGAAAACGCACATGCCGAGAACGGTGCGCGCCGGGTTCTCCGGGCTCGTGAACGCGAAGAGGTCGGTGAGGTCGGCCGCAGGCTCGCCAATCGACCGCGGACCGTCAACGTGATCGGACATAGTGAGCCTCCGCAATGGTTAGCCGCTGATCTTGTCCAGGAACTCATCCAGCGCCTTGCCGACGCGCGTCAGCCGTGCGCGTCTCCGCCACCGTCAGATCCGGATGGGCGACGTACCAGCCCTCTGCCGTGATCTGGTGCTTGACGATCCAGTCCTTCACCTTCGGGCTGCGAATACCCGGCCAGCCTTCGAAAGCGGAAAAGATGATGTCCATGTCAGTCGGGAATCTTCGTCGCGAAGTCGTCGATATAGGGGTCCCACTCGCCGTCGTAGGCGGTCGCGAAGAGAAACTTCGTGTCGTTGTCCAGGAACACGAAGCGCATGTCGTGGACGGTGCCTACCTTCGTCCCTGCGCGGAAGTTGCCATTCAGCAACCGCAGCAACGCGCGCAACCGCTTGGCTCCGCCGGAGCGAACGGGGCGATCACCGTCAACTCCGAGACCTTGCCCTGACGGATGCCGATCCGGCCGGCGCTTTCCGTCTGCAGATGCCTGATCGCTCCGACGCCTGCGACGTCAGTCCAGGGAGTCGCGTTCTCCAGCGCCGTTTTCACGTACTGCGGCGCGTCGGCGTAAAGCTCCCGCAATTCCTGAATCTTCTGTTCGACGGTCGAGTCCTGTTTTGGCCTATTCATCGTCGCTGTTTGCGTTGCCATGGCCCTTCTCCTCGTTGGTGGTGGATGCAGTTTCATTCCAGGTTCGCGAGCCACTTCAATGCACTGAGGCTCGGCATGAAGAAGTACTCGCCACCGCGAAGCACATTGAACGTCTCGATGCCGTGGATGCGACGCCTGACGGGCTCCTTCGGAATCGTGAAGGTCGCGTCTTCTTCCTGCCGCCCGATGATCGGGTCGCGCTCGCCGTTCGCGCCGATGAAATCGCCGTCGTTGATCCACTCCTGCTGCAGGAATTCGATCGTGGCCATCGCCTTGGCGCTGATGAACAGGAAGATGGCGCCGCGCGGCACCTCGTCATCTTGCTCGGACAGCGCGTTCGGATCGTATGGCGGTCCATACGTCGTGCCGCGCCTTATGAGGCGATGGATGTTGACGTCGGTCAGCCGCGTGAGTTGCGTGTCGCGCGGATTCATGCGCCGGATATGGCATCCGAACGGCACCTGCCGGCCGTGCGGGTCGTTCGCGTAGTCGAAGTCGTTGTTGCGCTGCGGGTCCGCGCCGAGGGCGGGATTGTCGACGTCCGGCGCCAGCGTCAGCGGGGCGCCGCTGCGCCAGCGGCCGACCAGCTTCGCGGCGAGCAATTCGCGTTCTTCCTCGGTGCTTCCGTTGGCCTGCAGGAAGCGATTGAACGCGCCGACGCGCGACTGATACTTGCGAAAGCCCACAAACGTGCCGTTGCGGCCGAGCATGTCCGGCTGCGGCATCGGCAGGGGGACTCCGGCCTCGCCGGGATATCCGAGGATGAACTCGCCGGCCTTGATCGGCCGTCCCTGGCCCGGTAGCGGGCTCGACGCCGCTGCCCTCGATCGGCGGCTGGTCGATGCCGTCCTTGTAGCCCAGCGAATTGCGGTCGCCCGGCTGCGCGCCGAAGTCCTGCATCGCCAAGACGCTGACGCCCGAGAAGCCCTCGTACTGCTCGCGGGCGATGGCGAGGGCGCGCTGCTGCTTTTCCTCGGAATCGCTGAACGCGCTCACGCCGATGTGGATTTGGCCCTTGCCGTACGGCGTCGTCCCAATTCTTCGGATCGTTGACGCCTTCGTCCCCGAGCTGCCGGCGCGCGCTGCCATCCCGACGCGGAATGCCTCGGGAAAGCTCTGCAGCGAATCCTGCGGAACCCCGAGCGCTTCGAGGCCCGCGTAGCTGATCCCGACCGACAGCCAGGCATTGGCCGCGTTCCACCAGTTCGCGGCGGAATCGACATGAGGCGTGAGCCGGCGGAGAAACTCGCGGCCCGCCTGCGCGTCGTCGACGCGCAAGAGCACGTGAGTGCCGAAGTACGGCGCCGGCCTCTGCCGCAGGACGGTCGCCTGGATTTCGTGCAGGTCGAGCATCGGCGCGTACGCGAAGATCGGACTGGAGGATTCCGGATGGCATGGCACATCCTTCACGGGTCCGAGCGACCTCTGCGGCCCGACCGAACGTTAGCCGCTGCGGCTAGCCGACCTTGTCGAGCAACTCGTCGACCGCCTTGCCGATGCGCTTGCAGCCGGTGGATCTCCGCCACCGTCAGATCCGGATAGGCGACGTACCAGCCTTCCGCCGTGATCTGGTGCTTGGCGAGGTAATCCTTCGCGCCCGGACTGCGAATGCCGGGCCAGCCGTCCCAGGCGGAGTCGATGATGTCCAGGTAGTCGGGAATCTTCGCGACGAAGTCGTCGATGTAGGTGTCCCAGTCGCCGTCATAGGCCGTGGCGAAGAGCAGCCGTGTGTCGTTGTCGAAGAACACGAAGCGCATCGTGTGGAGGGTGCCGACCTTGTCCGCGCCTTGCGAGAGGTTGCCTCCCAGCAACTTCAGGAACGCGCGCAGCCGCTTGCGCGCCGCCGGGCGCCAGCGGGACGATGATCGTCAGCTCCGAGACCTTGCCGAGACGGGCGCCGACGCGGCCGGCGCTTTCCACCGGCGGCGGCAAATCCGAAGCCTGCGATCTGAGTTCGTGAAGCGCATTCTCCAGCGCCTTTTTTCCGATCTCCGGCGCGTCGGCGAACAACTCTCGGAACTGCTGGATCTTTTTTTCGACAGCCTGATCGTGATCGGGTGCAGCCGGTACCGAAGGTTTGAGTGCTGTGGTGGTGGCCATTTGGAATCTCCATTCTATGCCCAGCTTGCAGGACTTTAGGTCAGCGAATTCGGCCACTGACCACGGCTCCGGCAGACCCATACGGCAACCCTAGCGGAGGGGACAACAACTGGCCCGTTATAGGTTGTGAGATGCCATTAGCTGATGCGAGCGGCCACGCGCTTATCGGTGCGGGCAAGGTATTTAGGTATCCACGGCCTAACCTAAAGAACTCAACAATCGCTCCGCAGCTTGCAAATCGGCCGTGTCCAAACCTTCGGTGAACTGCTGAAAAACTGGTAGCAACAGCGCGCGTGCTTTTTCGGGGTGTCCACGGGATGCCTCGAACTTCGCCAGGTCCGTCGTTGTTCGCAATTCCCAGCCCAGCGCGCGTTGGCGACGGCTCAATTCCAGCGACCGCGCGAAGCAAGCTTGAGCGTCGTCTTGCTTGTCCTGAGCCATCGAGAGAAGAACAACGCCTTTCATCCGCAGCGCCTCGGGCATATATAAAAAATCGCCGTTGTCTTCGATCAGTTTAATGGTTTGGTCGATCGTCGCGAGGCTTTCGTCGAACCTGCGTAACGCAGACAAACCCTCCACAAGTGCGAGCCTCAGCTCCGTCGAGACTAGTTCGTAAGGTAGCTCGTGGAGCTTTTGCAGGGAGCTCCGCACGGCCTCTACACCTGCATTTGCGTCGCCGCGACGAATAGCCAATGCGCCTTTGAAACCTTTTCCAACGAACGCATAAGGTGCTAACGAATGGGGTTCGGAGAGAGCGATAAGCTGATCTAGACCGGCTTCAGCGCTCTGCAGATCACCCGACCACACGAAGACGATAATGTCCCAGAGTAAAGCAATTGCCAGAGTCAATGAGTGGCCCATATTACGAGCCTCTGAAACCGCTCGACGTCCGCATTCAGTCGCCTGATCGGGGTAGCCTTGCATCCAAAGATTTCCGGCAAGAACCGCTGCGGCTAGCATTTTACCTTCAAAGCCGAGATAAATTGTCGTGGTTTGTTCAGAGCGATGCCCCCCCGCCAGCGTGGCTTCTAGTTCTCTGCGGGCTTCGACAAGGTCGCCGCTAGTGTGCAGTGAAATTCCTAAAGCGCAATGAGCCAACGTGATTGCAGCCGGGTCATCGACAGTCGCTGCAATCGCAGAACAACGTTTCGCGCATTCGAGAGCAGCGATGAAGTTTCCTGGGCGCCGGTGAAACATATTTAGCGAACCAAACAGGCGCAGCTGATCAAGCGCGTCGCCATTGCTTTCAGCGATTTTCAAACCTCTCTCTAAAGCCACGCGCGCGGCATCGCGCCCACCCCGCATAAACATCAGTGAAACCCCGAGGGCCGCCTGAAGCGTCATTTCTTGACGGCTGTCATGTGCTGTATCCGTGAGAGCAGCGATCGCGCGCTCCGCCCAGCGATGACATTCAGGCAGCAGCGACATAGCCAAGAAAACGGGCGCGGCGGCAGCCGCCA
This sequence comes from uncultured Alphaproteobacteria bacterium, assembly GCA_963820805.1. GTDB lineage: Bacteria > Pseudomonadota > Alphaproteobacteria > Rhizobiales > Xanthobacteraceae > Pseudolabrys. Next base: position 42,813 of record CAWGBH010000008.1, on the reverse strand, counting down.
ACCCGCAGCCGATTGTCCCGTCGCCATCTTTTCCAAACGACCATTCCAGAGCCGCACGCACATTATTGAGGGCAGCGAAGTGAGGTGTCCGTTCCGTTCCAGTCGACAAGGTTGCCCATTCGATCCCGGTCTGCTCGAGCCATCGGCGATAGAAGGTCGCATGGCGCACTGCCAACTCGGTTGCCTCTGTGCCATCAATACCGATGTCTAACGCGTAGGCCTTGGTGGTATCGAGAAGGCGGTAACGCATCATCGCGCCAATAGGGTGGGTGGCTACCATCGATTTGGCGACAAGGCTGTCAACCGCGCTAAAAACGGTCGCTCGATCGAGTGCCGCGCTGGTCACGACCTCCAGCGCCGCATCGAGTGTGAAATGTCCAACGAATACGGCCAGCCGGCGAAGCACCAAGCGTTCCAATTCAGAGAGAAGCCCGTAACTCCAATCGAGAGCGGCGTGTAACGTTTTGTGACGTGCGGGAGCGTTACGTGACCCTTGCCATAACAACGTTAGACGTTCGTCGAGCAATGCAGCGGTTTGATGCAATCCGTGGGAACTCGACGCGTCTGGCCGCGAGCTCGATCGCAAGTGCCACGCCGTCAAGTTTTCGGCAAATATCCGCAACAATCGGTGCTTCCAGATCGCTGAGGTTGAGATGCGCGCCGCTTGCGACCGCGCGTTCCACGAAAAGCTGCGTCGCCGGAAACTGCTGCAAAGCCACCGCAGTCAAGTCCCGGATCCTCTGGCGGATACGCAAGCGCGTCCAGCCGGTACACATGTTCCCCCTCTACCCGAAGTGCCTCGCGACTTGTCGCGAGGACATGGACTTGCGGGGCTGCCTCAACGATGGTCGCCGCCAGGGCCGCAATCGCTCTCGAATTAGATGTTCGCACGTATCCAGAATAAGAAGAATGCGTTTATCGTGTAGATAAGCAACCAGGCCCGGTATCGCGTCGTCAGACTGAACTGACACCCCTAGCATGGAGGCTACAGCCGTCGCTGCGACTTTTTGGATCCTGAGCATTCCAAGATCAACGAACAGGACAGAGAAAGCCCGCGAAAGCCGCCGCCAAGTGATGTGCAACGGCGACCGCAACGGTCGTTTTGCCGACGCCGCCCGGCCCGACGATCGTCACAAAGCGCGAAGCGGTCAGATCAGCCGACAGCTTAAGAACATCTTCATCGCGGCCGAGCATTCGGCTCAGCCGGGTAGGAAGATTCGGCATGGGGAAATTCGGCGGCAGCTATGCCATCGGCGCCTCGTCCGCCTTTGGTTTGCGAGACTGCCGCGACAAAGCAATAGCCTCTCCCTGGGAGGGTCGCGATATACCGTTCGCCGTTCTTTCCGTCCCCCAGCGCTCTTGCGGAGACTGGCCATATGGAAACGCAGGCTGCCCTCTTCGACGATGACTCCAGGCCATACCCGCGATAACAGGTCTTTTTTGGTTAGCACTTCATTCGGCGCGGAAATCAAGACTATCAAGATATCAAGCGCGCGCGCGCCCAATTCGACCGCGACGCCGTGCTTTGTGAGAAGTCTCTCGCTCGCGAATAAAGTGAAGGGGCCGAAGGAGATACCGCCCCTGTTTCGGTCCGCCATCGTCGCCATGGCGCCCTCTACTCGTTGGTTCAGCACACAATGCCGCAGTAAGCCGGAGGTAAGTATGTATTTTATCGCATTTTAAGGTTGCAGAGTACACATAGGCGCCGGACCTGGTGGCTGCATTTTTGGCCGAAAACTACCGTGCCCTTCCTGGCCAGATGCGCCATCTCACTTTTCTTGTCCGATCTATTTCTCCGAAAAATAGAGAGGCTGATAGCTCTTAACAGCTTCTCACAAGGCATAACGGGCGATTTCCCCTTGATAAGCGTAGCTGTTGGTCGGGGCCTAAGCTGGGCGTGAGCGCAATTACGGCATGAGCAGCGGCATATCAGAGGGGGTTAGTGGCGCAGCCGTCGGCGTTAGGCGCTTCGGTTTCCGACAAGCTGATGTATTTGCCGCGGCCTAATTGTCACCGGCGGTACGTCAGCACCTGCTCAGCTCGGGGGATAGACGCGGGAGCAGAATTGGGATCGTGCGATGAGCAACAGCGGAAAGCTAGTATATACGGGCAAGGCCCGCACCACGGGCGGGCGAGCGAGCGGCGTCGCGCGCAGCGACGATGGTCGCCTCGACGTCAGGCTCGCGTCTCCCGGCTCGGCTCGCATCGGCACTAATCCTGAACAATTGTTTGCAGCGGCTTGGTCCGCTTGTTTTGAGAGCGCGATTGCACAAGTGGCCCGAAGACGGAACGTTGTCTTGCCGGCCTCTGCTGCTATCGAAGCCGAAGTCGATCTTAAACTGGAAAGCGACAGTTACCTTATCAGCGCTCGGCTCAATGTTAGCTTGCCAGGCATTGAGCGCGCGGCCGCACGGGCTCTGGTAAACGAAGCCCACCAAATTTGCGCCTACTCAAAAGCAACGCGTGGCAACGTCGACGTCACGATCAATTTGACCTGAGTGCGCCCAGAGACGAAACTCGGGGGGCCGCTGGCTCTGCTAGTAGCATTTTGAGCCGCAATTGTTAGCACTCGCAAAATCTAACAATGCATCACACTCCATAACGGGCATTTGCCGCCGCCAGAGGGTAGGTGGTGGGAGCGTCTTTTACATACGCCGGAGACGTTCTGGGAAATGACGACATTTGTAAACTCCGAAAAAATAAACTCCCAACGTCGCCGGCTCATGGTCGGCGTCACTGCTGCTGCGACCGCCAGTTTGCTTCCCTCTCAATTGGCCGCCGCCCCTTCAGGCGAGACCATTCGTCCATTTCGCATCGTTGTTCCAGAAGAGGCCCTCGCCGATCTCCGTCGACGCTTGGTGGCCACGCGATGGCCCGACAAGGAGACCGTCGCCGATCAGTCGCAGGGGGCGCAGCTCGCCAAGCTGCAGGAGCTGGTCCGCTACTGGGGCACCGATTACGACTGGCGCAAGGTGGAAGCGAAGCTGAACGCGCTGCCGCAATTCATGACGAGATCGACGGCGTCGACATTCACTTCATCCACGTCCGCTCGCGCCACCCGAATGCGCTGCCGTTGATCGTCACGCACGGATGGCCGGGATCGATCATCGAGCAGCTCAAGATCATCGGTCCGCTGACCGATCCAACCGCGCACGGCGGCAGCGCCGAGGATGCGTTCGACGTCGTCATTCCGTCCGTTCCGGGCTACGGCTTCTCCGGCAGGCCGACCGGCACCGGTTGGGACCCCGACCGCATCGCGCGCGCGTGGGCGGAGCTGATGAAGCGCCTCGGCTACACCCGCTACGTCGCGCAGGGCGGCGACTGGGGCACGCCCATCTCCAGCGCGATGGCGCGCCAGAGCGCCGCAGGCTTGCTCGGCATCCACATCAACTTGCCGGCGACGGTGCCGCCCGAAGTGGCGGCGATCCTTGGCGGCGGTGCCGTGCCGCCGGACTCTCCGAAAAGGAACGCGCAGTGATCGATGCGCTCAGGGCAGTACGCGAAGAACGGCAACTCGGCGTACTTCACGATGATGACGGCGCGGCCGCAGACGGTCGGCTACGGCGCGACGAACTCGCCGGCCGGGCTCGCGGCGTGGATCCTGGTGCATCCCGGCTTCGCGCAGTGGACGTACGGCGCCGATCCCGACGCAGTCGCCGACCAAAGATGACGTGCTCGACAACATCACGCTGTACTGGCTGACGAACACCGCGGCCTCGTCGGCGCGGCTGTACTGGGAGAACGGCGCACGCGGCAGCGTCATCGTCGCGGCCGCGCAGAAGACCGACGAGATCGCGCTGCCGGTCGCCATCACAGTGTTTCCGGACGACGTCTATCGCGCCCCGGAGACGTGGGCGCGGCGCGCCTATCGCAATCTGACTTACTTCCACGAGGTCGACAAAGGCGGACACTTCGCGGCGTGGGAGCAGCCGGAGCTGTTCAGCGCCGAGCTTCGCGCCGCGTTCCGGCCGCTCCGGAAACCCACCTAAACAATAGGGAGTAAGACCTTTGAGGACGATCTCACACATTTCAATTTTCGTCAGCTTTGCCTGTATTTTTTTTATGCCCAGCCGTGCAATGGCGGCGCAAGAGCTTGACCGTTCAATCAGCGCATCTCGTGCGAGCGCAATTCATGAGTGCGCGTCATCAGCGGCCAGGTTTCCGGATTACAGCTGGGGCAATACCGAAATGTACATCTATCGTGCCTGCATGGCGAACCACAGTCAGCGTGAGTGAATGAAGGGGGGTCCGTTCATGAGAGTGAACAGGCCTTTGATCGCCGCTGTTCTGGTGATCGCTATAGCGAGTCCGATCGCCGGGTTCATTAGAGGCGCGGATATGCAGCAGCCGATGGTCTCCGCGGGAGAGCAGATTTCCTTCCTCCACGGCCTTGGAGGTGGAGAAACTACCCGTCGCACCGAACTTGCTTCTCTTGATCGTGCAATCGGGTGGCTCAATTCACCGCCACTGAACGCGTCGGCTTTGCGCGGAAAGGTCGTTCTCGTCCATTTTTGGACCTACACCTGCATCAACTGGCTGCGCACGCAGGCCTACCTCCGCGCCTGGGCTGAAAAGTACAAGGACAAAGGACTGGTCGTAATTGGCGTCCACACGCCGGAATTCAGGTTTGAAAAGGACATAGACAATGTCCGCCGGGAGGCGCAGGCGCTGCACGTTGGTTATCCCGTCGCAGTAGATAGCGAGTACGTGATCTGGCGCGCCTTCAGCAACAATTACTGGCCCGCGCAATATTTCATCGACGTGGAAGGCCGCGTGAGACACACCCATTTCGGCGAGGGCTCCTACGACCAATCGGAAATGGTCCTTCAACGCCTGCTGATGGAAGCTGGCGCCCGCGGTATTGGCGATGGTCTGGTCTCGGTAGACCCGCGCGGTTTCGAAGCCGCGGCCGATTGGGCGACGCTCAAGTCTCCGGAGAATTACGTCGGATATGAGCGTAGCGAAGGCTTTACATCACCAGGCGGAGCAGCACGCGACAAATCCCGCACGTATGAGGTTCCGGCCCACTTAGGCCTGAATAATTGGGCGTTATTCGGCGATTGGACAATCAAGCGTGATGCCGCTGAATTGAACAAGGCCCATGGCCGTATCGCCTACCAATTCCATGCCCGCGATCTTCATCTCGTCATGGGTCCCGCCACGCCGGGCACCTCCGTAAGCTTTCGCGTGCGGATCGATGGAGAGCCGCCCGGTGCGGCGCACGGCCTTGACGTAGACGAATTAGGCGCCGGCACTGTGAAGGAACAGCGTTTGTATCAGCTGATCCGACAGCCGGACGCCGTCACTGATCGTCTTTTTGAAATTGAGTTTCTCGACCCGGGCGCGGAAGCTTTTTGCTTCACGTTCGGCTGACGCATACGCCGATGTCAGCGGTCAGGTGGCCGCCTTTGAGGGAGGCACATATGAGGTGGATTGCGTTTGTACCGGTGGTGGCGGCAGCAGTGGCCGCCGTCGGCGCCTACATGGCCCCCGCATCTGGACAGGCAGATGAAGAGGCCGCGCCGTATCTACAGGAATTAAAATTCCTGCAGGAATTCCGTGACTGGCGCTTGATCTCCGTCAATCACCTAGAGGGAGCAGGGGGCAAGTTGAAACAAGTACGGGCTCAATTGGGCAACGAGATTGCAATTAAGGCGTTTCAAGAACGTAAGCTGCCGTTTTCCTGACGGCACAATTATTGCCGCGCTGCATTGGAATGAAGCCTCATCGGACGATAACAATAAAGTTCTGGCCGTCGGTTTTCCTGGCGCAGGCTTTCAATCATCCGTCGGCCGAATCTGCTGCGAACGTTCAGTTCATGATCAAGGATTCAAAAAAGTATGCCGCGACTGGTGGCTGGGATTTCGCCGACTTCAAAAACGGCAAACCTGGCAATGAGGCACTGCATCAAACCTGCTTCCCCTGCCATCAGCCTGCGAAAGATCGGGACTACGTTTTCACTCACTACGCCCCTACGCCCTGAAAGGAAGCCGCGATCATCATCGAACGATTATCGCCGAAGACAGAGCATGCTTAACAAAACACAAAACGACGCCAGCGATAGCAGCCTGGCATTTGAGACGCTGAAAGCGCGAAAGGACAACGGAGTCCTGTTCGTCCACATCGCGGCCCCGCCGATAAATCTTTTGGGACCGGAACTGGTTCGCGATTTGGTTTCTCTAATTCAGCAAGCTGAGGCCGACGACACCGTCAAGGTGCTGGTGTTCAAGAGCGCCGACCCTGCCTATTTCATCGCCCACGTCGACGTGACGCGGATCAGTGAGTACCGGCAAGAGGCGGCCAAGTTGACCGGCGAAGCATCGATCGGTCTGTTATTTCGCCATCTTAGCGCAAGCCGACTGGTCAGCATCGCGCAGATCGAGGGCAGGGTCCGCGCCGCAGGCAACGAGTTCGTGCTGGCGTGCGATATGCGATTTGCCGCACGCGAGTCGGCGATTTTTGCTCAGCCGGAGCCTGCTTTTGGCGTCGTACCAGGCGCGGGCGGTATCCAGCATCTCACGCGCCTTATCGGTCGCGGCCGCGCGCTCGAAGTCATGCTGAGCGCGGGGGATTACGACGCTGCTACAGCCGAACAATATGGTTGGGTCAATCGAGCATTGCCCGCCGATGTAGTGGACGATTTCGTAAACTCGCTCGCCTACCGGATTGCGAAATTTCCGGTGACCGGCCTCGCGGTGGCCAAAGAACGAGTCAACGCCATCGCGCTCGCGCCGGTTGAAGACTTCCGCCGAGATTCTGATTTGTTTGGCGAGGGCTCGCGCAAAGCCGAGGCGCAAAACCAGTTTGAGGCTGCGTTCAGGCGGGGCTTCCAAACGCGCGACGGCGAAATGGAGTTCAGCCGCCTGGTGGGCGAGCTCAGCCGCCGTTGATCAAAGGGAGACGCTCATGTCAACAGCGGCGGGAGATCGGACACAACTCGTTGCGGGAAGCTCCACCGGCTTTTACCAAGGCCATCATCGATACAAGCCGAGGTAATGCCGGCTGAGAAGCCAATCCGGCCGATCGCGGGGTTGGCAATAGAAGTCAGACGATCACACTAACGAGAGGAGTAAAGTCATGAATGAGAATACAGACGATCAGATATTCAGCTTCGACATTTCCGATGAGATGCTCGAGGCCGCCGCCGGCGCGGATCGAATTGAGGCCAGATTCACCCTTGGTGCTTGCACAGGCCTGACCGAGTGTCCCGGTTGAGCCGTTTGCTTTGGAAAGACCGCCGCACGGCGGTCTTTCCTGTGCAACCTTTTTGTCGAGAGAGCGATATGTCCATTTTCATTCGGGTTAATGGCGAGCCACATTGTTTACAAATTCAAACTTGAGAGGAGATCCCCATGAGCGCACCGTCGATAGCCACATCCACCAGCGTGTATGCTACCTCGGCGTTCTGGGAACGTTTGTGGCGCCTAAGCGGCATCAATTTCGTCGCCTTCTTCATCATTGCTTACGTCATCTACCCCTCTCAGCCACCGCTCGGCGCATCGGCCGACGCACTCACCGCGTTCTATGAGGGCAATCGCACACGAATCCTTATCGCCGTGGTGCTCTCCGGCATGGCGGTCCTCAACCTTATGTGGTTCGCGGCGGCTCTCCGGGCCACCTTGGTAGGTGTGGGCCAAGATGGTTGGGGTGGGGCGGCAATCACCGCTAGCGCGATGCTCGGAGGACTGTTCCTCGTTCTAATAACTGTGAGTGCAATGCTTGCGTCATCGATCGGGGGCTCTGGAGATCGCGCATTTGCGTCAGGACTTAACAACTTGATGTGGAGCGGCGTGGTTTTGACTTCGTTCCCGCGAGCAATGTTGATCATGGCTCCGACATTCGGGCTCTGGCGGGCTGGGCTGATCTCGAATGCGGTCTTCGGTATTGGTGTCGCAGCGATCGTGCTCGTCCTGTTGGGCGGCACTACCTGGGTGAATGGTGGGTTCTGGACACCGGATGGCTCATATTCGCGGTTTGTCTCCCCCCTTATCGGCCTCGCGTGGGTCTTGGTCGTCAGCCGAGTTCTTTTGACCAAAAGTCCTGCGACGCGTGCTGCATGGTGATGCCGATGCTCCTCGGCAACTGAACTGAGAAGAGCGGAGGAATACGATGGACGCGCAGACATCCAAAGCGAAGATGTCAACTCAAGTCACGGAGTCGGCGCAATTACGCGATGATTCGAAACCGGCGCGGCCGAGCGTTCCGGCGATCATTGTAGGCGGGGTCATTGCAATCATCGCCGGACTGTCAATCTGGTATCTGGTGCGGCCGGTACCGCTGCTGGTGCAGGGCGAGGTCGACGCGACAAGGCTCGACATCGCGGCGCGGGTTGATGGGCGCGTCGCCGAAATCCCGGTTGTGCGCGGTCAGAATGTCGACGCGGGTGCCGTGCTTGTTAAGATCGACAACCCCGAGACAGTCGCCAAACATACTCAATCGATCGCCGCCAAGGCCGTCGCCGAGGCGCAGCTCGCGAACGTTCGCGTCGGCACGCGCCCGGAGGTCATCGCCGCGCGCAAGGCCGCGGTCGAGAGGGCGGAAGCGAACGTGGTGCTGGCGCAAAAAACTTTCGATCGTGTGCGCCCGCTGGCGGAGCATGGCAACGCACCGATCGCGCGGCTCGACCAGGCGACGGATTCCCTGCACGAAAGCGAGCGCGCGCTCGATCAAGCTAAGTCCGCCTACGAACAGGCGGTCAACGGTTACACGCGCGAGGAACATCAGATCGCCGAAGCAAACGTCGGCAAGGCAGTTGCCGACATTGAGGCCGTCCAATCCATCATCGATCAGATGACGGTCTACGCGCCGGTCGCCTCGCAAGTCTACCAGCGCAACGTCGAGCCGGGCGAATACGTGTCGCCCGGCGTCCCGCTAGTCACTTTGATCGATCTCAGCGACCTTTGGATCCATTTCGATTTGCGCGAGGATCTGGTCAAGAGTCTGAAGGTCGGAGACCGCTTCGGTGTACGTATACCGGCACTCTCCGACCGCCGCGTGACTGTCGAGGTCAAGCTGATTGCTACCAAAGGCGAATATGCGAGTTGGCGTGCCACTCGGGCGACCGGCGATTTCGACCTGCGTACCTTCTCGATCCGCGCCTACCCGGTTGAGAAGGTGCCGGAGTTACGGCCCGGGATGAGTGCCTATCTCGACTGGCGGATGCGCGAATGAAACGGAAGGCGAAGCCCGGGTTCCTGCTGGTCGCGGCGCGCGAATGGCGCTGGCTGTGGCACGATCGCGTCGCACTCTTCCTGATATTCGGTGTGCCGTTTTTCGCCTTCGTGGTGCTGGCGGCGGTGTTCAGCCACCCGGTGATCCGCGGAACTCGGCGTCGTCGTGGTGGATGCGGACCGATCGGACACGTCACGTGCTCTTGTCGAGCAGGTCGCCGCGTCGCCCAATCTGAGCATCGTCGCACGCGCTAACGATCTTGCATCGGCAACTCGCGCAATTCGGTCGGGCGAAGCCATCGCTGCTTTTTATGTCCCCGCCAATTTCGAACGCGATGTGAAGGCCGAGCGCCGCCCGCAAATCGTTGGGTTCTATAATCAGCAGTACCTGACGGCATCGGGCATTGCCTCGTCGGGATTGAGCGGCGGCCTTTCGGCCGCTGCCGCGAGCGCGGCGCCAGCTGCCCACGCGGCGCCTAAGCCGGCGCGTATAGGATCTCTCGCTGCAGAGACAATTGTGCTCGCCAACCCCCAGACAAACTACGCCCAATTCCTGCTGCGCTCGCTGTTGCCGACGATCGTTCACGCGGTTATCGCGCTCGCCGCCGGCTACGCCGTTGGCTCCGAGTTCCGGCGGCGCAGCATGCGCACATGGCTCGCGTGCGCGGGCGGCAATCCGATCATTGCGCTCGCCGGCGAGCTTGCGCCTCTGTTTGCGATTTTTTTCCTGATCATGCTAGCGGTGCCATTGGTTCTCGAGGGATTCCTGGAAATTGCGTTCAAGGGCGATGTGCCGATGATCATAGCGGCGGCGTCGCTGTTCATTGTCGCTTACCTGGCGCTCGCCGCGCTATTGCAGCTCCTCGTCGGTGCAGCGCTTTCAACTGGCCTTGGCCTCGCCGGCCTCGATCGTGTCGCCGGCCTTTGGCTACGCCGGCGTCGCATTTCCGACGCTCGGCATGAACTGGTTTTCCTATGCATGGCCGCGATCCTGCCATTGCGATGGTACATGGCGGTGTTATTCGGTCAGGGCGCGCGCGGACTACCGGTGTCTAATTCTGCCGGGCCGTTCGCCGCGCTCGCGGGACTTACTGCGCTTTACGTGTTGTTGGCGCTGTTACAGCTGCGCGCCGTCGCAGGACGCTTGAGCCACCGGACAGTGGACAAGATCGAGCTGCCCGCCGACCGGCCCGGCCTCGTGGGCGCCTTCGCCGGCGAATGGCAACGCGTGCTTGCGATCCGCGGCGCGTTCATTCTGCTCATCGGCGCGCCGCTGCTCTACGGAAATCTACTATCCCCCAGCCTTCTCTCAATCAGATTTTGCAGCAAACTGCCGATCGTGGCCGTTGACGCCGATAATAGCGAGCTTGGGCGACGGATCGTCGACACACTTGACGCGAGCGGCGCGGTAAGCGTCGTGGCCCGCGCCCGCACGCTCGCCGACGCGCGCGCGGTAATGGATCGCGGCGATGCCTTCGCAGCAGTCGGAATCCCACCCGGCACCGAGCGTGACGTGCTCAAGGGCATCACGGCTCATATTCCGATCTATGCAGACGCCACCTACCTGTTTGTCTTCCGATCGTTATCGAGCGGCATTGCGGTGTGGGATCAACACGCTGTCGTCGGAACTCGCCGCTGCCGGCGCGCGCACCGAGGGCAGCCTCGTCAAGGCGACGCTGGCCGGAGCGAGCCCGGCCGATGTTTTGTTGCAACCTATTTTCAACCCGGTCGGCGGCTACGCGAGCTACATAGTGCCCGCAGCTTTCCTATTGATCCTCCAGCAAACCCTGCTGATCGGCGCGGCGCTCCTCACCAGTGTCGCATTGGCACAAAGCCGCGGGGGGGCATTTGCGAGCGTGCTAGGGCGAGGCATTGCACACCTCACTATCTACCTGCCTGCCTTCGCGCTCTATGTCATCGTGTTGCCCCGTATCTATGGCTTCTCGGCGCTTGGCGATCCGGTGCAATTGTTCGCGCTCGGGTCTGTGTTCCTGCTGGCGACTAGCTTCATGGGTCAGGCGGCCGGCGCGTGGTTCAAGCGGCCGGAGACACCGACCCTCATCTTCCTCGCTACCAGCTTGCCGCAGTTCTTCCTCACGGGGTTCGCGTGGCCGCGCGAAGCGATGCCTCAGGCGGCTCTCGTCGCTGGCCAAATCTTTCCCGGTTGATTTCGCCGTCGACGGTATCGTCCGCGTCAACCAGCTCGGGGCGAATATCGCCGAGGTAGCGCAGGATTGGCGGGCGCTCTGGTTCTCCGCCGTCGTCTATTTCGCGTTGGCCGTGGTGTCCGCGTATGTCGTCAAGCAGGGAGCGGAGGCGTCTATATGGCTAGGGGCGAGTCCATCGCCATCGCTGCGCTCGTTCTTGTCGCGGTTTTGGGCCTGTATTTCCTGTGGCGCGCCGAAGCAGTGAAGCCGATCGTGGGCGTCGTACGCACGACCGAAATCCGCATCGCGCCCGAAGTCGGCGGTCAGCTCGCAGCCATCAAGGTCGAGCCAGGTGCGCAAGTGCATGCGGGCGACGTTGTCGCTGAGCTATCCGCGGTCGAGCTGACCGCGTCGGTTGGGCAGGCGCGTGCACAGCTCGCTGCCGCGAAAGCCTCGCGCGACCACGTCTATGCCGGCGTTCGTGCCGAAGAGGTGGCCTCGCTGGAGGCCGAGATCGCAAAAGCGAAAGCGCGGCTCGACTTTACGCAAGCGCAATTGACACGCACGAGCACGCTCGCCAAGACCGATGACGCCGCACAGCAGGCGCTCGACCAGGCCGAGAACGATGTGGCGAACGCGGGCGCCGGCGTCGCCGACGCGGAGGCAAACTATCGAGCCGCGGTGACTGGCCCAACGCGCGAGGAGCGCGCCATCGCCGATGTGGAGGTCAAGGCTGCGGACTCCGCGCTGGCGGTTCTCGAACGCCGTCTCGACAGACGACTCTGCGCGCGCCCGCTGATGGCGTTATCAGCGTCATCGTCGCCGAGGTCGGAGAGAACGTTCGTGCCGGCCAGCCAGTGCTTGTGATCGCAGAAACCGGCAAACAGTTCCTGTCTTTCAATGCGCGCGAAGATTTGCTGCGCGGGCTCACGGTCGGCGCAAGCATAAGTGTGCGGCGCGCAGGCGTGGCAGAGAAAGTACCGGCTGTGGTCACCGAGCTCCGCCCGTTGGGCACGTTTGCAACCTGGCAGGCCGAGCGTGCGGTTGGCGATCACGACCGCAATACGTTGCGGCTGCGCCTTGATCTACAGGGTGATCCGACCGGCTTCGAGCCTGGTATGTCTGTCTGGCTCGAACCTTGACCGGAGACTGCAAATGATCCGCGTTATCCAAATCATTGCAGCGATTGGTGTGATCGCAGTTAATTCTGCACACGCACAATCGCATGGATCCACCATTCAAGGCGACCAACCAAATCGAGTTGTGATCGATTATATCGCACCTGAAGATCCTGAGCTTCAGGACCTTTATGAGACCCTGAAGATCGTCCACGCCCTTGAAAGAATTCAAAAGATACTAAGTCCATTGCGGTTGCCCGAGGAGCTGACGGTCAAAACAGCGGAGTGCGGTAAGGTCGACGCCTGGTACCGGCGGGAAAATTCCAAGCCAACAGTAACGATCTGTTACGAGCTTTTGAAACATCTAGGGAATACTTGCCGAACGAAACCAACGCTGTGGGAATTGAGGCAGACGATGCAAAAATAGGGCAAGTCCTCTGGATAACGTTGCATGAGGTTGGGCATGCAGCATTCGATATTTTCAAAGTGCCGGTATTTGGAAATGAGGAAGACGCAGCTGACAATTTCGCGACGTACATCATGCTGCAATTTAGTCGAAGCTCGACGATTGATAGTGGGCGCGGCTTGGGCCTGGAACCAGTACCTGCAGGATTACAAAAGGAACCCGGTGGTGCAGGTGCGTTTGGCGGGCTTTGCGGCCGATCACGGACTGCCGCAGGAGCGTGCCTATAATCTGTTGTGCTTGGCCTACGGCTCTAATCCAGTGCGGTTTTCGGATTTTGTCCATGAAGGCTATTTGCCCCGAATGCGGGCGTCGCATTGCGAAACTGAATACAGAACCCTGGCCAATGCATTCGACAAGGAGATCGGTCCGCACATCGACTACGAGCTGGCGAAAGGTGTCATAGAGGCAAACTGGCTTCCGGGCCCGGTACTACGACGTGAGCCTCAGAAATAGTGCAGGCGGAAAGGATCTCACCATGGCCTTTCACCATCAGTGTCAACGGTGCATCACACGACGTCGATGTCGATGGTGCTACTCCGCTCCTGTGGGTGTTGCGTGACGTGCTTGGCATGACGGGTACCAAATACGGCTGCGGCATCGCCCAATGCGGAGCCTGCACCGTGCACATCGACGGCAACCCGGTGCGATCTTGTCTGTCTGCCGGTCGAAGCCGTTACGCAGTCGCGCAATCACTACAATTGAGGGTGTCGGCGCGACCGCGGCGGGCGCCAAGGTGCAAAAAGCCTGGCTCGAGCTCGAAGTCATTCAGTGCGGTTACTGCCAATCCGGGCAGATCATGTCGGCGGCGGCGCTGCTCGCCAAGAATCCGCATCCCGACGATGCCGACATCAACGCGGCGATGGCGGGCAATATCTGCCGCTGCGGCACCTATGTGCGCATTCGCGACGCCATCAAGAGCGCCGCAGGCGAGGCGTAAGGAGGTCGCGATGAGTTCAACGAACGCCGTCCTATCACGTCGTGTTGTCCTGCAATCCGAGTCTTGCCGGCGGCTTGGTGCTGGCGTTTCAGTGGCCGCTGCGTGCAGCGCCTGTTAACGAGCCGACCCAGCCTCCAGACAATCCCAACGGTCAGTTCGCGCCGAATGCGTTCATCCGCATCGATAACGCCGGCAGGACCGCGCTAGTGATACCGCAGGCCGAAATGGGGCAGGGTGTCTACACCGCCATTGCGATGATCCTTGCAGAGGAATTGGACGCCGACTTTGCGCAAGTCGTAATCGAGCATGCGCCAGCGAGCGACAAGCTGTACGCCAATCCAACATTCGGCATTCAAGTCACCGGCAATTCCAATTCGATTCGTGCGTTCTGGGAGCAAGCTGCGCGAGGCTGGTGCAGCCGCGCGCGCTACTGCTGATTGCGGCCGCTGCCGCCCAATGGCAGGTCGATGCCGCGAGCTGCAGAGCTGCCGACGGCAAGGTCTCCCAAGCTGCGACCAACCGCACGCTCGCTTACGGTGAGCTTGCCGATGCCGCCGGCAAGCTACCGGTGCAGAGACAAGCCGAAGCTCAAAGATTTGAAAGATTTCACGCTAATCGGCCGGCCGCTAAAACATCACGACACACCTGATAAATCCGACGGCAAGACGATCTCACGGAATCGATGCCATGGTGCCTGACATGAACTTTGCAACGCTGGCCCAGTGCCCGGTGCTCGGGGGCAAGGTCAAGCATGTCGACGACGGCGCGGCGAAAAAAATACCTGGCGTGCGACAGGTCGTCGTGCTCGACGATCTCGTCGCCGTCGTCGGCGACCATATGTGGGCTGCCTGGGGTCTCGATGCGCTGAAAGTGACTGGGAAGAAGCCGAATGCGACATGTTCAATTCCGTCGAAAATTGGAACCAACTGCCAAGGCGAGCAAGAAAGTGGCGTCGCGGCAAGTCCGAAGGCGACGTCAAAAGGCCTGACGCTGGGCGAGCGTTTTGACGCCGATTCGAACTGCCGCTCTCGCCGATGCGCAATGGAACCATCGATTGAACCGTGCGCCTAACGCGGGGACCGCGAAGTCTGGACCGGCACGCAACGTGCAGAGCAGATGTCAAGAATATGCGGCCAACGTGCGAGGCGTCCGATCGACAAGGTGACGCGTCACACCACTACCCTGCGGCGGCCTCGGCCGCCGTCTTCGAGCCGGACATGGTCGCGACCTCGGTGCGTATCGCGAAACAGGTTCCAAGTCCGGTCAAGGTCGTGTGGACGCGCGAAGAGGACTGCGGCACGACATTTACAGGCCCGCCTATTGCGACACGATTTCAGCTTCCCTGTCGAACGGCAAAGTCACCGCGTCGAAATACAAGGTAACGGGCCCATCGGTGCTCGCGCGTTGGTTACCGCCCCGCATTGCCAGAACGGCATCGACGGCGACGCCGTCGATAGCGCGGTAGACATGCGATACGACATCCCAACAAGCGCGTCGAGTATGCTTCGCGACAGCCACCAGCTGTGACGACCCGGATTCTGGCGTGGCGTTGGACGAACAACGTGTTCGCGATCGAGAGCTTCACGGACGAGCTGGCGCGCAAGGGCGACATAAACCCGGTTCGCCTTCCGTCTCGGCATGCTCGACGGCACGCCGCGGCTGAAGCGCGCTCAAGCTGGTCGCCGAAAATCTGGGTGGGGATCGCCGCTACCTGCGCAAAGTCGGCGCGGCGTGTGCGCGCAACCGTCCTTTGGCAGCTTCATCGCTACTGTGGTTGAGGCCGAAGTCGATGATGTCGGCGCTATGAATTTGCGACGCATCACTTGCGCAGTCGATACCGGCATCGCCGTCAATCCCGACACCGTCATAGCGCAACTCCAGGGCGGGCTGATTTTCGGCCTGACCGCGGCGCTGTGGGGCGAGGTCACGATCGAAAAAGGCCGTGTCCAGCAGTCAAACTTTAATAATTATCGAATGCTGCGCATCGATCGATACTCCGCCGATCGACGTTCATGTGATCAAGAGCGCTGAACGTCCAGGCGGCATCGGCGAGACTGGCGCCACCGCGGGACCGCCCGCCTTGCGCAACGCGATCTATGCGGCAACTGGCGTGCCCCTGCGCCGTTTACCGATCGACCGCGCCGCCATCGCCTTGAGAAAGGTGTGACCGCCATGCGCCGCATAGTTCTTATCGTCATCGCCCTTTTCATTGTAATTACCGGCGGCGCCTTCATATGGCTCACCCGCGGCCCGCTCGCGTTTGCTGGCGGTTCGACGGTTACGCTTGCCGACTATCAAGAGGCCAATCCGGCTGGCGTTCCGTCCGAACTCGCCAAAGCTGACATCGTCAAGCGCGGCGAGTACCTCGCCAAGGCTGCCGACTGCATGGTCTGTCACACGGCGTCGGGCGGCGCGGAGTATGCCGGAGGCCTCGCTTTCCCGCTGCCGTTCGGCACGCTCTATTCAACCAACATCACCGCCGACAAGGAGGACTCGGGGATCGGCAATTACGGCGATCAGGATTTCCTCGATGCCGTGCAGCGCGGCATTCGCAAGGACGGCGTGCGTCTTTATCCGGCCATGCCTTACACGTCGTACATGTTAATGACCGACGCAGACGTGCTGGCGATCAAGGCATACCTTCTCAGCCTGCCCGCCGTGCGTAAAGATAATCGGCCGAACACCCTTATATTTCCGTTTAACCAGCGCTGGTCGATGATCTTCTGGTCATTAGCGTTTGTCCCCAACACGCGCTTCGCGCCGAATATCGCTAAGAGCGCCGAGTGGAACCGGGGCGCCTATATTGCCGAAGCGCTGGCGCACTGCGGCGAATGCCACACCCCGCGCAATCTCGCATTTGCGCTGGACAACCATCGGAAGTTCGCCGGCGCCGTCGCCGCGGGTTGGCGTGCTTATGACATTACGTCCGACAAAGGCACGGGCATCGGCTCATGGAGCGACGAGGAGGTCGTTGCCTATCTCGCCAAAGGGCACGCCACTGGGCGAGGGACGGCATCAGGGCCTATGGGTGAGGCCGTCGATCATAGCTTCAGCCAGATGGCGCCCGCGGATATCGGGGCGCTCGTGACCTATCTGCGCAGCATCCCCGCGCTTGCCTCATCCGAGCAAGCAACGATCGCGCCGCCGGCGCCTGCATCTCCAAAAGAGGGCGGTGCAGCCGCCGATGCGCTCGGCCGCAAGGTTTTCGCGCAAGCCTGTGTCAGCTGCCACAGCTGGACTGGCGTCAGCGCGCTCTCGCCATTCGCTACGATCTCGGGCAGCCGCGCGGTTAATGATCCGGCCGCGACTATGTCGCGCAGATCGTCATTTCCGGCACGCGACGTTTCACGCCGGGTGCGATGTCGATGCCTGCATTTGGCGGCACTTATTCGGACACCGAGATCGCGGCAGTTGCCAACTACGTTACTGCCCGGTTTGGCAGTGCGGCATCGAAGCTCACAGCAAGGGACATCGAAAAACTAAGGGGCGAGACTTCGCACTAAGCGGAGTGGTCCAGGCGCAACAGCGACGAATATGACGGCGATCAAACTGATCGACGTCGGCGTCCTCAATGTTGGCCACTCCGAGGCTGAGAGCATGGCCATCACGCTCAATTCGGAGACAAGTTGGGGGAAACTCATCGCCGAAATTAAGGGCAGACCTTAGCTCCTGGGAGCAACCATGAGACGGCTTCAACTCCTCGAATCTTTGCCGGTTCAGCGGCGGCGTTCGTTGCCAGTGCGCTGCCGGTACTCGCACTTTCCGTATCTGCAAATGCAGAGCAAACGCCGCGGCCGCCGTGGAAAGACTGCGCAATTGTCGATCAGCGAGAATACGCCAGCGCCAAAAAACAAAAGCTGCTGCATGGCCGTGGCACGTACGTGAAAACAGGGACATTGTTGCGGCGCAACTACTGGTATGTCACTAACGGCCATCAACTAATGTTTGACGAGCGCGCCTCCCACGGTCAACCATTGAGGCGCGCGGAGAAGTAGACGGATTTCCGGCATGTTCGCGTCGACCTATCGTGTGCTAATCTAAACAGATGCGGGATTTTGGGGAGTATTTGAAAGCTTATCGGGCCTATGTCTCGGCCAACCTTGGTTGGGCAAAGCCCTAATGGGTGCACTTTTATGGATTGCTGGAAGTTTGCTCCGCTTTTGGCAAAGACTTAGTGCAATTGCCGAATTGGATAGCAATACCATGGATTGTGGAAACACCACCGCACCCAGATTGCGAGCTCAAGTCAGCTAGACCGTAAATAGCAGTGCGGCGGCTTGCTGCCCTAGCTTCGGTCCCCTTCCATTACGCTGGATTGAACCGTTACTATGCCCCGTCCTAGCCTAGGGGCTGGCATGAGGCGGCGCGACAAAACAGGCGGCAAGGCGGCGAAAGCGCAACGCCCCCAAACGTTAAAACGCCGCAATGCGATTAAGACCACACGGCGTCGCAGCTCCGCTGCGAGCAAGCGCGCATTTCAAGCCGACCGTTTGCCGAAGCGCGGACACGATTTCATTTATGTCGCGATCCTTGTCATAGCGCTGTTCGCACTTTTGGCGATGTCGGTGTGGTTTGCGGCGTATGCCTGGACCCATCATCGGCGGCGATCCAGTTCCAGCCTACGGCTACGTGGCCATCGCGGGCGGCGTGGTGTTCTCACTTGTGGTCGGCGGGGGTCTGATGGCACTCGTCTTTTACAGCAGTCGACACGGCTATGACGACCTGAGCGGCGGCGACAACTAGTCGCTCCGCTTGACGCTTAAAGGAGCAAATCCATGTCGGATCGGTACGTCGTTTGGCGGTTCGACACGTTGATCTCAGTCGACGTTAGGCATAAACGAATGCTACGGAAAATCTTTCCTTTTGTTCGCCGACGATGTGATCGAGTAAGTCAGCGAATGTCCGCTTTTGGCACTTAGCGGACATACTCTCGTGCTGCGCACATGTCCGCTTTCGAGGGTAAAGCGGACATGCCTTTTTGCATTGCACATGTCTGCTTTTGACCCAAAGCGGACATCCTCTGCGTGAATGGTCGGCTGATTTCGGAGGTAAAACGTAGACACACCCAGTGCGTGTATTCACACGATGATAGCGCTATGGTTTCTATTGCTGCCAGAAGGGATCGGCAGAGGGCCACGAGTGCAAAACGACCTCGGGTTAAATGGAGGCGAGTCCACCGAATCCAAACGGATCCTGAGCATGCAGAGCGTTTAGCCAACCTTATAAAATTATCCCATGAGCCGATGTTTACATGGCGGCTGGACGGACCAATCGAGTTTTGGAACGACGGAGCCGAGCGACTCTATGGGTTTTCAGCGAGCGAAGCGGCTGGCCGCAACAGTCATGCGCTCCTGCAAACAAAATTCCCCACCGAATTTACCGAGCTACGTTCGCATTTGCAGAATACACGTTACTGGTCGGGCGAACTTCGTCACATCTGCAAGGATGGCCGCGAGGTCCTCGTAGACAGTCGGATGCAATTGCTCGGCGACGACACCGTGCTTGAAGTCAATCGCGACGTTACCGAGCGCAAACAGATTGAAGCCAAGCTTCAAGAAAGCGACCAGCGATTGCGCTGGCTGGCATCTATCGTCCAGTTCAATGACGACGCGGTCGTGAGCAAAAACCTCGACGGCATTATCGCAAGCTGGAATAGCGGTGCTGAGCGCATTTTCGGCTACACTGCCAAAGAGGTGATTGGTCAGCCTATTACAATTGTGATCCCGCCAGACCGGCAAAGCGAAGAACGTGAAATTCTAACTCGTATCAGACGAGGGGAGCGTGTCGATCACTTCGAGACTGTCCGTCAACGCAAAGACGGAGGCCTGATCATTGTCTCGTTGACCGTTTCTCCCGTCAAAAATGCCGAAGGTCAGATTATTGGCGCATCGAAAGTCGCGAGGGATATTACTGACCAGAAGCGAAGCCAGGAGCAAATCGCGACGTTGGCTCGTGAAGCAGAGCATCGAAGTAAGAACTTGCTCGCTACCGTACAAGCAACCGTGAAGCTTTCTCAGTCTGAAACACCCGACGGTCTAAAACGGGCAATTGAGGGACGCATTCAGTCGCTTGCCAATGTCCACTCATTGTTTGTTCAGACGCGTTGGATTCGTACTGACCTATCGACGATAGCGACACAGGAGCTCGCTCCCTATTCCGTTAAGGACCAACGGTGCGTGCGCATTGACGGTCCGCCATGTATTGTTAGAGCCTGACGTTGCTCAGGTCCTTGCTATGACCCTGCACGAGTTGGCGACCAACGCCGCCAAGTACGGTGCTTTGGCCGTGCCCGGCGGCCAAGTCGAACTGAAATGGTCGCATGACGCGGGCGGACAATTGCGCCTGCGTTGGAGCGAGTCGAACGGACCGAAAGTGCAGGAACCGACGCACAAGGGATTTGGCGGGCGGATTATTGAACGAATGATCGCCCAGCGAGTCGGCGGAAAAGTGCTTTTTGACTGGCGTGCAGACGGTCTTGTCTGCGAAATCAGCCTAGAGGTGTGACGTACACCCGCATTCGTACCAACAACTGCGATGTCCGCTATTGGCACTTAGCGGACATGAGGCAGTGCACTGCACATGTCCGCTTTCGGGGGCAAAGCGGACACCGGTGCGATAGGGACTTGCGCGCATCAGGCTTTGATCGACTTGGCGAAGTCTTTGGCGACCGCCGCATTGGCCTCGCGAATGGCGCGCCCTTCGTCTCCGCTATCGGTCAGCACCGAGTTGGCGATTTCTGACCACATGCGTTGGCGTTTGGCAGTGATCGGCCTTTTTGGAGTGGCGTTCGGCGTCGTCTGCGGTCCATGGCATTGGTCCAACCTCTTTGCGTTCTGGTTCGCGCCCTTCATATGAAAGTTGGTGGGACTGCAGTTTGCCCCCTGCAGTTCCCCAACCGCGATCCGCATTAGGGGGCGATTGACGGCGGCGCGATCGGCCTATTTAAGCGGGAACGGCGCGTTTGGTTTCGTCGCATCGTCTCACCGGACTGTACCGGGCCGCCTACGTCGAGGGGCAGCCAGAGGCTGGGTGCGCTGCTGATGACCCGACGACGAAGGCGACCGGCACCTTGTAAGGCTCAAAAACGCCCAGTAGTTCCCCGTTCTCCAGGTAAGTGTTGGAGGCAAGCTTATTCCGGTAGTGCGCTACCAAACGTAATTCTTGTGACAGGAATCACAGTGGGAACTCGCAAGCGCGTTTACATCAAAACACATAACCCTGAATTGGGAGGCAGTCATGTGGAACCGCTTCACAACCGAAAACGCCCAAGAGATATTTGCAATAACAACCTTCGTCAGCGCCTTGGTCTTTCTGTCCGTCGTAATTCCGGCTTAGGCCGATCCTTGCCGCAGTTGCCACATACTCGCCATCGTCTGAAATCAAATTAGATCTCGGATAAGTCGTCCACAGTGCGAGTAAATATGTCAGTTGCGGAACAGTATAGAAAGCAAGGCGAGCAATGCCGTACTACGGCGGAACATTCGTCCAAGTTGGCAGATCGGCGCTTTTTGGCTATCGCTAGCTGAAGGTTGGCAAAAGCTTGCGCAGGATTCGGATGGGCGGGATGAGCGGGGTGGGCTGGTGGTGGAATTTAACATTCCGGCGGCGAATTGAATTGCCATCGGGTTTTAAAAGCTTGCATCGCCGTTTCGCGGCTCACTGAATAGCCTTTGTTGTATACGCTCGGCGGCGCTTCGCGCGCCGTGATTGTCCAGAACCACGGCTGCCACTTCGACGCCTGTGGGTGAAGCATGATGCGGCCAGCAACTTGGCCGTCATTCAAGACAACGTAATCGTTATCAGGCCAATGCGGCTCGCCGTAGTGGCTGGCGGTCTTTTTGAGAAAAAGTGTCTTCATTTAGTGATCACATTCGCGTTTAAGTGGCCGTTGCGACGTGACATTCACGAACCACGCGTGTGAGAACCTTGTAGCGTAGCCGCTACCACGAGGAGGCCGATATGCCGCCGTATACTTGGGAAGAAGTAACAACCGAGTGTGAGGGCACAACCATCAGAGGCTCGTATAAAAGGATAGCTAACACGGTAACAGTTAGGGCGTCGGGCGGAAGCAAAGCAGCACCCTTGAGCGGTCTCACTCCAGAGTATTTGGCAAAAATGCTATTGCGCGAATTGGCACGCGAAGGGCACGCCTAACAGTCTTGGTGTTAGCGATAAAAGACGCGATACAGACGAACACCGACAATAAGGAGTAAGGCCGGCGGAACGAACGCAAAGGCAGGCTCCATTTTAATAATCCGCCGCCGTTGAAAAATCACGGGAGCCGGTCGTCACCGATCGATACGGTGTCGCTGCGCGAAGTTCTGGTAGGTTTCCCATCCAACCCCAATGACCCAAAGAACGGTGAGTATCGCCCAACCTTTAATGAACTTGCGCACCATTCGCGATTTCATTTAATCGTCCCCGCATAACGTGTCATTGGTCGTCACTGCATCTTCTCGGAAGAGGGGGCATTTCCCTCGGGGTTATTATTTAACGGCCCCAAAATCTCGGCTATCTCCAACCACGCTTGAGCCATTTCTATAAAAACTTTGCGCCTCTCCGGGTTGCTTTCCGCTACGTCCATGCATTGTTCGGCGAACTTGATGCATTGTAGTGACGTTGTAGCCATTGTAATTAGTCCGTTGCCCATCGTTCAACACAACGCAAGCGTCAACAGGCCAGAATTCGCCGCCGCTCGCTCACAGGCCTCGTCGGCGGATAATTTAAAGGGCCGCATTTGCGCGGCACCCGGCCCCGTCCCCAGGGGAGGGGGGTCGTTGTGGCGCTCACCCCCCAGGGTGTGCCTCACCAATCCTAAGCGATTTGCCATGGCGGCGACTTTCGGCGCTTGCGGATGAATGATGCGCGTATTGCGCTGCACATGTCTGCTTTTGACCCGAAAGCGGACATTGGGCCGACTATACGCATCACAGTTTGCAGGCGAAAACTGCGGATATATTCTCGCGCTTGGCGAGTTCCTTGGCTGAATGAACATTCGCTAAAAAGGCGAGATCGCTCGTTGACTGGTTTCGAGCAACGGTGATGGTAAAGCCTAGAGCATGTCTTTTTTGTCCGCTTTCGGCGCCATACTCAACCAACACATGATTTTGCCCAGCGGGAATATCGGCCGGTGATGCAACGTAATTTACTTTGTATTTCACTTTCGGCTGTTGCGCAACACTCCGCGTAGACTTCGCGATTTGTTTTCTTGGTGTGCCGCAGCCTTCGAGAGCGTAACGTTTGACATCATGTGTCCTGCGATTTTAGGAGGCACAGTTCAATGGCTGATGCCTTTGATCGTTCCAGCGTGCGCTCAAATTAGGTGGTTCCAAATTCGTATTACCGTCATTGGCAAAGGCAAGGAACTATTACTCGATCGTGCTCCCCGTGCTTATGAATGCGAACACCGCAATGACAATAGCGAGCACAACGGCGCCGCTGATAATCCACGATGTGTAGACGTAATCGTCGCTTATGTCGTTGCGCTGGTGCGTGTTGGGGTTGCTCTGATGCATCACGGTTGTGAACCTGCCTACAAGCCCGATGTTCCAGTAGGCGCTTCGCGAGGCGGTCTTTGTTATTTTGCGCCCAAGGATCAAAAAGCGAAAATCGTTTGATGGCTGCTATTGGCACAAAGCGGACATAAGGTAGTACTACGCCGCGCTTGTCCGCTAACGGCCCAAATCAGACATAAGGCTCAACACCTATTTGCCCGCCTCTAACCGTTTTATTCCTCGCCCAGTCAGCACAAGGGCGCTAACGCCATTGCTATGAGGCACCACTTCTCGAATGTATCCGGCCTCAACCAAGCGATCTCGGTGTTTATCTGAGATGGTGCGCTGTACCGGTCTGGTCGCGACTTCTTTCAAGGAGGCAAACTCCTCGCGCGAAAGTGGTTCGTTTCGTCGTGAAGCCGATAATAGATTGCGTTTCAATTTTGCCACTTATTGTATCCCTGCAAATCAAGCGAGTTGCTGGATGCCTCATGACAAATTGATGAATTGGCACAATCATACTAATTGCTGATGCCCCACAGGCCCTTGGGCCGCCTGAAGACATGCCAAGGGCCGCGAGGCGAGCGGACAGGGATGGCAGCCCACGAACGTAACTAAAGCGCTCCACTGCAACGGGCTTGTGACAGCCTCAGGCGTTTGTCCATTCAGCCGCGAGACGTTGGTGATTTCACGGATGTTCGCTTTCGGGGGTAAAGCGGACATGACGTATTGCGCTGCAAATGTCTGCTTTTGACCCAAAGCGGACATAGGCCCCAGTTGCTGGGATAGCGGCGGGGAGGAAAGTGCGGGACGAGTATATCCAAAGCCCTTCCATTAAAGAGGGGGCCTGTTAGCCTAATGCCGGCCGCCGCTTAACAAGGGGAAAAGGCGATGTCAAAAAAGGGAAAGAAGATTTCAATTTCTAAAAAAGCAATTGAAAAAACTAAAAGCTCAAAATACAGAAGCTCAAGTCCGCCTCTCGTTCGAAAAAAGGTCCGAAACGCAGCGCAAAAAAAATGAGCGTTGGAAAAAAGCCGGAGCGCGCGACGGCCAAAACCGAGGGGCCGAAAGTGACTGCTAAAGATCCTGCGCAACCGGCCTTTCGCTTGTTTGCAGGGTCGGGACGCTAAATTTAAATACGGTGTTCGTTCTCAGAATTACAAGCTTAGTTGGCAATACAACTTATTGTCGCGGCTTCGCAATGTCGAACAATTAGGCCGATAGTTTTACAAAATTGGCTGCATTTTCCTTAGGACGTTCTCCCGCGGGCAAATGACCTTTAATTGTGTAGTGCACGGACTCTGCAATATTGGTCGCATGGTCTCCTGCGCGTTCAAGGTTTTTGACACAGAACAGAATTTGAGTGCAGGCGGCAATCTTCTGTGGATCTTTACCCATATAGACGAAGGTCTCGTGAAATAGAGCATTATTCAGCGCATCAATTTGCCGATCGCGAGTCCAAACCATAAGCGCTTCATTGACGTCACGCTGCGTGTAACTATCGAGGGCCATTTTAACCTGCTCCAATACGACCCGCGTCATATGTTCGAGACCTGTAATCATGGATTTCGGTAGTTTCTCGCCGCCGATAACGATCGCACGTTTGCTAATATTTTTGGCAAGATCGCCGAGGCGCTCAAGATCGTTGGATATGTGCATGGCAGAAATTATTTCGCGCAAATCGACGGCAACAGGCTGACGTTGCGCAATAATATTGATGCCTTTTTCTTCGATCTTAGTTTGAAATGCATCCAACGCATCATCACCTTCGACAACTTGACTCGCGAGGGTCACATTTCTCTTGGCCAGTGCTTCAAGGGCATTTGTAAACTGTCGCTCGGCAAGAACACCCATGTCTGCAACCATTTGAGAGAGATCCAACAGATCGGTGTCGAATACCGCGCGTGTGTGAGCCGACATGTTCACGTCCGATGCAGCGCCGAACCACGAGCATAGTCCGAGCAAATTTCCAGTAGAATTTGAAACGCTATCACTAACAATGATTCGGTGACATCTAAATGACAAATGTGCCGAATACGAGTGAACTTAATGGGCAGCTGGTTGAAGGCTCATCCGGGTAGCGCCCGTAAAAGACGCCACGCGCTTTGATCAGATTTCGGTTCGATTGTGGTAGACCATAACGCCCGATCTTCAACATTCTTCAGTGTCACCGTCAGCACTCCGGTCTCGCCGTCGACCGCTACATGACCAAAGAACTGGAGGCCGAAACAGGGCGCAAGGTTGTCGCCCTGTTCAAGTGCTCGCTGCGTTTTGATAAAGGACGCGAGGACCGAACGTCCGGTCGAGTTGTGATGGCGTCCAAGTTCCAGCGTGAATTGGGCCGGAAACAAATTCCCAGAAGGGCTCGAAGTCCTGAAAAACCGCGTCATTTGGATCGAAATAGTGCGCGGCAGTATAGTGTAGGTCGGCGGTAATCCACACCGTGTTGCAAATGCCGTTACGACGTATGAACGAAAGCAACTCGGCAATCTCAATTCCACGGCCAAGGGGAGTTCGAGCGCCGGGCGAATTTGCCCTGATGGTGGCCAAAGGAGTGTCGGTCGCGATCACCTTCCAGGTTGCCACAGAGCGATTGAGTTCACGCTTAAGCCACGCAACTTGGGTGGGTCCCAAGAGATAGCTGTCAGGACCATAATGGCTTTCCGGACGCGAATTATTTGGCCCGCGGTAGCTGCGCATATCAAGCAGAAACAGGTCGAGCAGTGGTCCATAGGAAATCTTCCGGTAGATGCGGCCAGGTTCGGATGGAATGTATCGCAGCGGCATGAACTCGTGAAACGCGCGGCATCCACGCGCCGCGAGCAATAGGGCGTTTTTCGCATAGCCGCGGCTGTCGATCGTCTCGCCTGGCCACCAATCCTCCATAACCTCGTGATTGTCCCATTGCGCGAAAATTGGCACTTCAGCATTGAAAGCGCGTAGGTTTGCATCGAGCAGATTGTATTTGTAATTGCCCCGATATTCGGTGAGCGTCGTGGCGACTTTGCTTTTCTCCTCGGTGACTAGATTGCGCCAAATCTCACCATTTGGCAGTTTCTGCTGTGGAGAGATTGTGCAATCTGCATAAATGCTGTCTCCACAATGGACAAAGAAATCCGGCCGAGTGCTCAACATCGTTTTGTAAGTGAGCATGCCGCCGCGTTCGGCGTCGATACCCCAACCCTGACCGGCAGTATCGCCCGACCATACGAACGAAATAGACTGCCGATTAGAAGGTGCGGTGCGGAATCGGCCTACCATCGGTTGGCTGATCGCTCTTGGGGATGACAAATCTTGGAAGCGCAATCGGTAGAATATGTCCTGCCCTGAAGGCAGCTCCTCGAGCAGAGCATTGGCGGTAAAATCGGTTTCGGGCAGCGCGTCCACAAAGGACGCGTGGCAAATGTCGTTGAAACGGTCGGTTGTGGCTGCCTCGATCAGCATACGGGCAGGGCGATCCGTTCGTGCCCACACCATTCCCGAGTCGATCGATACGTCACCCGATTGCATTCCATGCGTAATCATCGGCCGTTGCGCGGATCGGCTAAGGGCGGGTGCTGGAAAGGTGCTGAGGGCGGTCGTCGCGGCCGCCGAGCCCAGAGTCGTGAGGAACCGGCGGCGCGTCATCGAGCCGTCGGTGCGCAAGCGCCCAGACATCGAGTAAATCCCCGCCGAATCAACATCGAAGGTGGACGCGTTTTCTGACAGCCGTAAAAATGAATGACGACGCGTTTATGACTCAGAGCCAGGGCCGCGCGCCACTCAGGGGTCTGCTATTGACCCAAAGCGGACATGTGCCGCCATAATCTCAGCGAGCTTCCGACTGAGTGTCCCTGGCGGGCGCATTGAGCACGTCGGCACACGCTGGTGGCAAATCCTTAAGCCTCAAGCCGGCTGATGACGAGATTTCCGGTATTTTCAGTCGTAAAATCCAATCGACGAACCAACGGTTGAGCGATGACTTATCGCATTCATCTCCTCCCGGCACGGCAGGCTGGGCACGACAATCCGGCGAGTCAGCAGGACACTTTAGGCGCACATGGATGTGATCGGAGTGCCCATACCACGGTCGCACCTTAGACATCCAAGCTTTGTCGCTTTTGCTTTCGACGCGGCACAACTCTTTTTTAATTGCCGCATTGACCAAAACCCGTTCGACCTCGGGCTGTTCGGCTGCCGTGCGGATGAACGCAATGTCGGCAGCGCTCCAGGTCTTTGGATTGATACCTTTTCCATCGGCAGCGACTAAGTCGCTCGCTACAACGCTATCGCGTTCCTCTGGGCTCAACACACGGTCGGGCATCGGCATGAACCAGATGTCGACATCAAGACCAATCTGGTGGCTTTTGTGGCCGAATGGCAACGGACCGCCGCGCGGCTGAGCCATGTCACCGATTAGAATACCGTGCCAGCCGGTAGCTTTCGCCGCGAGCGGCGCGAACCGTTCTAAGAAATTTATTAATTCGGGATGCCCCCAATAACGATTTCGGGATACTCGCATCACCTGCCAGGTCGAGCCCGTGACAGGCAATTTAATACCTCCTTGAAGACAGCCGCGCGGATAGTAACCGATTGCTACTGCGTTCCCGATGCTGGGTAGCTGCTTTTGTGAAAACAGCGCGCTTGCTGGCTTTGATCCTTCTGGTTTCCCTTCTTCACTGTTCTTCGAAGGGTTGTTCGCGGGTAACGGAACGCGAGCTGGAGTCTCAGCCGCGGCACGGCAGGCAAGTACCAACGATAAGGTCAAAAAAGCTGCGAGACTTTTAAAAGTTGTAGTTTTCAGCACGACCGTGCCTCGACGCTTTATGGCCCTTGGTCGACATTCCAATCGATTGTACTGCGAAAATGTCTGCTAATGCGCCTTAAAACGCACGAATTCGGCGCAATGCCCAGTAGCAGATGATGCCGGCTCCCAGTGCCACCATTGCCGCCATCCAAGTGCCACCATCGCTGTTCTGGAATGGCATGTCCTTGGTATTCATCCCGAAAAAGCCGGTCACCAATGTTGGTGGCAGCAGGCAGGCCGTGAGGACCGAGAGCGTGAACAGCCGCCGGTTGGTGACAGCGGTCATTTTTGCATCGAGTTCGTCGAGTAATAATCGCGAGCGCTCGTGCAGCGAGCCGACCTCATGGTCGAGGGCGTCAAGCTTTTGTGCTAACGCCCGAATAGCCGCGGCGATCGCTATGTTGTGGACCGCAAGACGCGGCTCTAGTCGATGAAACATGTTGCGAAGTTGCGCTAGCTGACGATGTACACGAACCGCTCGGAGGCGCACACGTCCGATGCGTTCACGCTCTTCCGTCAGCCGGCTCCTCATTCAAGACGTGATCCTCGGCGCGGTCCAGTTCGTCGCCGAGCGTTTCAGCCATTTGGCCAATTGCATCGGCAAATTGATCAACTACGGCGTCGAGAAACGATATGGCGGTAGGGAAGCGTTTGCCGCTTTCGATCGCGCGTCGATTGCGTTCGATCGAATGCGCCGGACGCTGGCGCGCGGTGATCAGCATACGCTCGGTCATAACGAAACGTAGGCGGACCAGGTTTTCTCCTGGCTGGTCGAACTCCTGATGAAGGTCCGGTAGCACGCCGACGATTTCGTGGCCAAGAATATCGAGGCGCAAATGCCGGTCAGCTCCAGCCAACACCTCCCGAGCCAAATCCGAGACCGGCGCGTGCTGAGCTATCCAGGTTCGACAACGTGTGTCGGCCAACCCGAGATGGAGCCAGATCCAGCCGCCGCCGTATTCAGCCAGAGCGCCTTCAATCTTGTCCTGCGCTATTGGCTCGGCAGCCCCATCAGGCCGAAAGCGGTAGGCCCAGACAATGCCGGTGACAGGCGTAGCATCGGCCAGATCGAGGGTGTCCATCGCGATCTCCTCGTGTTGTAATGCCCAGCGAGTGGGATCACGGGTTATGACAATATGATGACACGGTCCTCGGGCTTCTAGTTTTCAAGTGAATGGTGCGGAATGTTGGCCCACTAGAACGAGCGATACTGCGTGCTTTTTGCCCGAACGTTGATAAACTTCTTTGCGTCGCGTTCGAAATTCAAAAATCTTTTTAGTCAGTATGCACATCTCCACGTACATTTTCCCCGCTAGACCTGCAGATAGTCTTGTGAGCGGCAAAGCGTTCGCTCGCACCAAAATAAAGGCAGCTTTCGTTAGCGTACAAACTGCTTTCTTCGGCGATGTTGTCCGTGACAATTTTGATCATCACCTCATCTGCATGAGCCACATGGAGGGAGCGGACGCTCCAATCACGCCGAACCAAGTTAGAGGTAGCACTTCTATTCGCTGGACCCGATTTGCCGCTTTTCTTGTACGCAACGACACGGGGCTAGGGTAACTTCGGTCGGCGAAAGTCCACTGATGGTCGGCGATAGACTTGATCCAGCCGACTATTCGTTTTCTGTTAAACGACGCGGGGGTCCGCGGAAGCCTTGGACGTGGGAGATATATCGCGCCTGCAAATCTGTGCCGGTCGATCGCTCGCCGTTTTTTTGAAAGTATGACGGAGGCAACGAAGGCTGCAGAAGACTCTCGCGCACTTGCTGACCAAGCGACCAGCCTGAAGTGATGCGGTATGTTACTACAAAAGCCCCGGCCGGTTATGGCGAAACGACCGGGGCTCTTGCGAAGGGGCAGGCCGAGTACCGGGGACGGTATGGAAGCCTGCAAGTGTATTGAAGAATGGTTTCAAGACCTCGGCGTGACAATTTTCTGAAAGACTTTTAACGGCGCCACCAGCCCCCGCAAATTTAATCGTCGTTACGCTCGACGAATACTTCGATCGCCTGTTTGCAGGATCGACACTCTAAAGTATGGCGATCAATGTATGGTTTCTCTGGTGTGATCCAGACCAAGCGCATTGCCGCTCCGCACATCGGGCAGCCCGGTCGCTCTGATGCAGCAGGTACATCAATTGTGCGAAACGCCACCATGGAAATTACCAAAAAACCTTGGCCGCTAAGCCCGACGACCAAGGTTGTGAGTGGTCCTAGTTTGGGCAGATAACTTGCCAGTTAAGGGACTATTGCGACGTGGACGTGACACTTTCCTGACCCACGTTTAATTCGTTAGTTCGAGCGGGCACATTAACTGTCCAAACATTCAATTCATTTAGAGATTTGGTGTTTCTGTCCAGCTCCGTGTGGCAACAGTTGGCGGGACAGGGCCGCGCCTTGGACGGACGTACCCCAGAGCGCGGCCCACTGTTTTCAACAGACTTGATTGCGAATTCGGCTCTCACTCAAATTAGAAAAATTAACCCCGGTCACTGCGCGAGCAACCGGGGCCAAGGGGAGGGTGCGCGGGCCGGGGCTGAAGGGATAGCCTGCGCGGCTAGACTAAAGAATTCTTTTACGACAAGGTCATGAATAGCTCATGGGGTTTGATTATGACGAAAAAAGTCAAAGCCCATTTCGCTTTCTGGTCGTTCATGACCTTGATGCTCATAATGACTTGGTTCAGCCCACTTCTCGGTTGGCGATTGTGGCTGGGTCTGTTTGCTGGCGTGCCGTACTTAGTATGGGTTGTTTTCGCCATACTGGACAACGAGGCAACAATAGATCGCAATTGACTTCGCTAAAACGGACGCAATGACGAAATCCCCGACAGCCTCTTTCTAATTGTGGAACCAAGTCATTGATCGGCTTCGGGATCAATCGAACGAATTTTCGCTATCCGTCGCGACAGCAGGTTGCTGCATCCAATTTATTAGCGGGCTCCCAAATGCTCTGCTCCAGACAGTCAGAAAACGAGGAAACCAGGAATGAGCGACAGCTCCCCGGTATGCCCACGTAAGATATTGAAGACCGTCCTCTGATAAAAGCTCTTGGTATCCGCCGTGCGTTTCTGTTGCGGCATGAATGTGTCGCAATATCTCTTGGGCATAAAACCGATATGTATTGGTCCCTGAAAACTCATCATACTCCAGCATACGATCTGCAAATTCGACATTGAAGGTCGGCCATGCAGAGCGACCCTGGTAAGCAGGAGAAGCAATTCGGTGAATGAGCTTGTTTCGCGGGTTATTGGTAGACATCAAAAAGTGGAATGTATTAGGAATTCGAAATCGCGGTTCTGAAAGAATAAGATCCGTAGTCGCACCGAACAACGCACGCTCGTTCTCGTCCCTCAAATCCCAAAATCCCCGGTGCACATTGACAAAATCTAGTGCGATCGAGAATGCTGGAGATTTGACGGCGAATTCCAAAGTGTGTCTTATATAACCATCCCTACCGAACAGATGTAGCAGTTCCTGTTTATATTTCGAAAGTCTGCGTCCGAGTATCTCCTCCAGTTCGCCTTGATCTATTATTCCGAGTTCGTATGCTCCGCTGGAAGGTGGCAAAGACACTTGCGTTGGTAACAAAACGCATACGCTCGGCACGGGTATCTGTCGCCGCAGAACGAGGCGTGCTAATATCGCAAAGTAAGGACCTGGTTCCGTTATCCTCATAAGGCTCCAAACTCTTTGCGAGCTCAAACACTGATTTTTTTAAATCGTCGCGATACTCAACGAGCAACAAGCGTCCAGTTCGAGCGGTTTTTGGCATCTCTACATAGGGCGATGTCCTCTGGTCTGCGCGTATTATCTGTTCCAGACCTCCCAGGATTCCCAAAAGTGTATCTGAAGGCAATGAGAAATAATTGACACCGATGTAGCGATCACTTCCTACCGGGATGAGAGTAGTTGTAATGACCTCGGAACGAACGGCCCCCAACATAAGGCGCACACTTTTTTCGAGTAAACGAATTCTACGGATCGCATCCTCGAAATTCATAATGGTTTCGGGATCGAGAACGTCAGGATAAAACCAGGCAAAGTCTCGAGGATAATACGCGGATGCGTGCGGTGCTCCAGTAACCAGAAAAGACTCCCGCGCCGAAAACGCGCTGTTCATAGAGTGTTTGTATAGTTCCTCGATTTTTGAGGATACGTAATATGGTTTCCTGAAGAATCGATCCGAGAGGAAATTGGCCGCCTGAAGGCAGTTGGCGACACAGGAAGCGGCCAGGCCCTGGTAAAATCGGTGCTCAGAGATTGAAGGTGAAGAAAATCCTTCCACGTTGCTGCTCACCGTATCCCTTTTGAGCGCGGGCCTTTTTGGAATTGCATTTTCAATCCTTTGATTAGCTGCCGGCGGCCCATTCCCAACATAAGCTATGCAGATCTGATGCAGAAGCTACTCCACTTCATCGCCTTTCTGAACCGACCAGTGATTAGCGGCACTCTTTGCTCCAATGCAAATGGTTGGTAATGGCACTTAGCCGACATCGGCTAGTGCACTGCACACGTCCGCTTTTGACCCAAAGCGGACATTTCTCCCGCCAGCCACGAGTTGCCATAATCACTGCAAGTTGTTGGACGTCGGCGCGGTCTGCTTAGGCTCGGTTATATGCCGAGTTGAAAGGGCGACGTGTGCCAACTCAAGCCAAGCTTCGGCCATCTTAAGAAGTGCTTGCCGCTGCTCAGGTGGCGACCGTTCCGCGATATCAAGACATTGCTCAGCGAATTTTCTGTAATCAGGCGCGGAAGTCATGAGCTTCCCTCCTCCAGAATTGGAATTCCCAGCTCTTTAATCGTGCGGTTACACATTTGAAGTGGGTCGCGTTCGCCCGATCGAAAAACTTCAATTAATTTGGTGGCTACAAGCTCGGTAATCGGGTCAGAACGATCATTGAGTCTAAGCACAACTAAAATTGCTTCGTACGCTGTTCCTAGCGCAGCAACTTCCTCGGGCGTGAAAGAACGGCCTCCGGGAATTTCAATTTCATTCTGCAAAAGCCGATAAAGCGCCATCGGTACACACCAGGCAACGCGTGAACGCGCCCCGCTCACCTCGTATTACGGCGATTGTTCTTTTTATGAAGAATTAGATAAATCGTAATCCCTCAAAAGCCCGGGGGACAAGTTAAAAGACACCGACTGCCCATCGTTGGTTGTAATCCTCCATGTTGTGTTCGCCGCCCAGAAAAAATCTCCCCGATTTAATAATTTAGTACTGGAGCAGACAGGGCATGCCGCACTGCAAAATCCGCTTCGGCGAGCACCGAAGCGGGAAGCATCTGTCCGGCACCTGACATTCGCAGCGTTAAATTTAGAGTCCTCGCCAAATTATCCTTGGGAACCATTCCACTCCCAGAGGTATTCAGTTCGCTCGGGGATGGCGATATTCATTGACATCGGATTTGCGTTGCACGGACCACTAAAGGCAGCACTATGCTCAATCAAATCATTGAACTCTGCACCTCTAACAACTCTCTGTACTGGCTGGTGCTCGGCAGTGATTTATCCATAGCCATTTCATACTTTGCCATTCCCCTGACAATGGGAATTGTTCTCCGAAACCGCAAAGAGGACATTCCCTATCCGTGGCTTTGGACGCTTTTTGTGACGTTCATAGTTGCATGCGGGCTTACGCATACTGCGCACGTTTGGTCTGCTGCGACGGGTTTAGACTATCTGAGTGTGCACGCCGGAATTGGACTGTTTTGTGCGGTCACATCGGTGGGCACCGCAGTTGCGTTCATGCTCATCATTCCTCAAATCAAACTCCTTCCGTCGCCAGCGCAAAAGCGGGCAGAGTTGGAGAGACTTGTGGCGCAGCGCACTGCTGAAAAAGACCAGCTTATTCGTGAAATCAATCATCGGATTGGTAATCAATTGCAAATTATCCGGTCGATGCTGTCGGTTGAGAGCCGACGTACGGAAGCAGATGAAACACTTGCCGCTTTGAATCGTATCATGGCCGAAGTCGATAAAATGGCCGCTGAACACGTCCAGCGTTCAAAAGCCGACTATCTGCATATCGGAAGTGAAACGAAGACTGATGGGTCAATAGTTTGGTCGACCAGCGCAACGTCTGCTGGGCAGCAGGTTGCCTGATTTTTTGTCCGCTATTGGCACAAAGCGGACATGGCTTTTTGCGCCGCATATGTCTGCTTTTGACCCAAAGCGGATATTTTGGGTTGCCTTCGCCCTCATTCGAAAGTCACCATACCGGTGCCGATGAGCTATAAGGGTGACACTTCGCGTAGGCATTCGTTGGCGCAAATGGGGGAGCGGTGTGGCTGCTATTCTTTTGGTAGAGGATGAGGACCAAGTACGCGTTCTCGCCGAAATCGTTCCTGCAAACGGCAGGTCACACCACCCTATCTGCCGGGTCAATTGAACAAGCGCTCGCGCTGCTTTCCACACCAGAACCGGTCGACGTCCTATTCATCGATCTAAATCTAAAAGGCGAGACCGAAGCCGGTTTGTCGCTCGCTGCCAAAGCAGTGGAAATGCGGCCCGACCTGAAAGTGCTCTACACATCTGGACAAGCTGTGACAGACGGCATGGCGGCGCTTTTCGTAAAAGGTTCTGCGTTCCTGCCGAAGCCCTACACGGTAGAACAACTGGGCACGATGCTTGGCATGAAATTTAATTTGCGCTCGTCAGCGATGCCTCGTGCAGGCGACGGCGACGCTAACAGGATGCGTTGAAATCGGTACCCTGTCCGCTTTTGACGGTAAGGGCATGAGAATAAGGTATGGCAGCGTGTTACTCATTCCACGGCGTAGGCAGCCAGTGAGTAGGTTTAGCCGTTGAGGGCTCGCTATTAGTGTCCCTGAGGTGCATCGTTACTTTATGGGAAAGCCTCTGGAGGAAGCCGAGCGCGCTTACCCGCTTATATTGTGTCCGACATGCAGTTTGGAAATGCGTCTCGTCGCGATAGAAGCGGAAAAGCCGGGCTGCGATCTGTTTACCTTTGAATGTTCACGGTGCAGCCACGTTGAGGTAAGGACGGTGACTGTTCATTAAAAACTCCCCCCAACCACGACCCTTCCAAAGATAAAAATATTGAAAAATCAGATATTTAAAAATTTTTGACCATTCCAAAACGTCTCCTCTTGAAATCGAATCCGCGTTGACTTATTTCGCCAGCCGTCGAGCGCCCCGAACGGGCTCGACAAGCGGGCGCCGGCGGGTGTCCGGCGCTCTTGTATCCATGTTGCTCAAACGGAGGATGTGGCTATGAGGACCTTAAACTTAGACCCCTTCTGGCGGACTAGCATCGGCTTCGACCGCCTGTTCGACCTAGTAGACGATAGCCTCCGGTACGAACCGGAGGATAACTACCCGCCCTGTAATATCACGCGGACCAGCGAAAACACCTATCGCATTGCGTTGGCGGTCGCTGGCTTTAAGCCAGACCAGATCAACGTGACGGTCAATCAGAATATGATCATCGTGATCGGCACAGCTGATCAAAACCAAGACAAGGGCGAGTATCTCTATCGCGGCATCGCCGGCCGTTCATTTGAGCGGCGCTTCAATCTTGCCGACTATGTCGAAGTGAAAAGCGCCAGCCTTGATGACGGGTTGCTCCAGATCGAGCTTGAGCTCGAGCTGCCGGAAGCAATGAAGCCTCGTCGCATCGACATCAAAACTGGAAAGGCCGCTGGTCAGGGCGACAAGGTCCGGACCCTTGAGCACTCCAAGGTCGCATAAATCGAGCAATATCCATTAGGCGAGC
Source organism: uncultured Alphaproteobacteria bacterium (assembly GCA_963820805.1). Classification (GTDB taxonomy): domain Bacteria; phylum Pseudomonadota; class Alphaproteobacteria; order Rhizobiales; family Xanthobacteraceae; genus Pseudolabrys. Next base: position 6,954 of record CAWGBH010000008.1, on the reverse strand, counting down.
AGAGGTGGTTCGGCTTTTGCACGAACCACCTCCCGCAGGACGTGGAGGAAATGGTATGGAGCAGCAATCAAAAAAGGTGAAAGGATCATCGTCCAAGGCGAGCGTTAAAGATGCGTTCGATCTCGATGCGCTCTTGCATCCAGCGAAAGCATTCGCGCACCCGATGAATGTCGTGCGCGATCCCGATCTAACTATCAACGAAAAACGAGCAATTTTGGCGTCCTGGGCTTCCGACGCATGTGCGGTTGAGGCGGCCCCGGAACTTCGCGCTACGGGGTCGGGCGGATTGGTCCGCTGGGACGACATTATGGACGCCCTTCGTACGCTCGACCGCGAAGGCTACGGAAAACCGCTCCCCCACTACAAGCGGGTCCTCGCGGGAAGGGGAGACGGCCTGTTCCGTCGACATCGTTCGCGACGGGACCCCGGGGACCAAGGCCGATTGCTCAACTAAATTTCGAAGGCATAAGAGGTGACGTAGTGAACAAAAATCTCAACAAGGAGCAATTCCTAGGGGTGAGCGGCTTTTTAATGAGCTCGCTCTTTCTCCTGACCCACTAACACCAACACGTGCACCCACGTTTTATGGGTGCACCAATGTCCGCTTATGGCCTTAGCGGACATCGCCTATTGCGCTGACATGTCTGCCTTTGACCCAATGCGGACATTATCGGAGAATCGATGTGGGCGCAGATGCTACTTGACCAGACTGATCAGGGAGTGCTGGCTGAATAGGTCTTTGATCACAGGCGGTGCCATGTTTCGTTTGCCCTTGTATTGCTTGATGATCCTCACCCTGATCGGCGGCTTTCGAAACGCTAATTCGCAGCCCGCTCCTGCGCTCGACGACTACACCACCCGCATCAAGCCGATCTTCGACAACCGCTGCATCGCCTGTCACAGCTGTTACAATGCCCCCTGCCAACTTAACCTGCAGAGCCATTCGGGCCTGGCGCGCGGCGCCACCAAACTCAACGTCTACGATCGCTCAAGAGCAAAGAGCGTTGCGCCTTCCCGGCTCAACATTGATGGTCGGAACGTTTTCGCCTGGCGCGCGAAGGGCTTCTTCGACGTAGTTGGGGGCACAGAGCCTGCACAGACGCTGCTGCTCCAGATGGTGAATCTGAGAGCCAGGCATTCGTCCTTGCAGCCAAGAAAACCGGTCGAAGACAGCAATTTCTGTCCGGCTGATAGCGACAGTGGCGCGCGCATTTCGCAAAACACGCCCGAACTCGGGATGCCGTACGGACTGCCGCCACTGTCGGACGCGCAAATAAGCGCACTCAGCGAATGGATCGCGCGCGGTGCTCCTGGCCCGTCGGATGCTAGCCTGGCTAGCCGCCGCGAGGTGTCACCAGAGCTGCAGCCTCAAGTGCGCGCATGGGAGGCCTTCCTCAATGGCCGCACGCCACGTGAGAAACTTATGGCTCGTTATCTCTATGAGCATCTGTTTCTCGCGCACATCTATTTCACGTCCGAGACGGCATCCGAGCGGCCGGCATTTTTCCGTCTGGTACGCTCCCGTATGCCGTGCGAGGCCGGCGTCGATGAGATTGCGACGCGACGACCCAATGACGATCCGGGGCCCGGGGACTTCCATTACTGCCTGAGCCGGTTCGACCAGACGATCGTCGATAAGACCCACATCCCCTATGATCTTTCCCCGCAGAAGCTTGAGCGGATTCGACAAACATTCCTTGCTCCGCTGTGGGACGTGGAGAACCTGCCCAACTATAGCGAGGAGACAGCTGGCAATCCCTTCGTGACGTTTGCCGACATCCCGGTGCGCGCGCGCTATCAGTTCTTGCTCGACGACGCCGAATATGAAATCAGCACCTTCATCAAGGGCCCGGTGTGCAACGGCAGCGTCGCGGTCAATTCCATCCAGGAGCAGTTCTTCGTTTTCTTCCTAAGGCCGGATGCTGACAACATGGTGTCGTCGGCAGAGTATACAAAACAGGCCGAGGACAAGCTGATCCTGCCCGGCGTATGGGGTAGCGACGTGCAAGTCCTGGATGGTGTTCCGTTTTTCCGGCGCCTCGTCGAGCAGCGCGAGGCTTACCGCAAGCTTAGGGCCGACGGCGCAGGCAAGCTGCGCCCCGCCGGTTACCGACTCGATGACATTTGGGACGGCGACGGCCGCAATCCAAACGCGCTGTTGACCGTATTCCGACACTTCGACACTGCCGTGGTTATGAAAGGGGCCGTAGGCGACCTGCCAAAGACGGGCTTTGTGCTCGACTACGCGCTATTCGAGCGCCTGGTCTACAATCTCGTGGTCAACTACGACGTGTTCGGCAACGTCGGCCATCAGGCGCTGACCCGGCTGTACATGGACATGATCCGGATGGAAGCGGAAGAGTTGTTTCTTGACTTTCTGCCGCCGTCGCAGCGCGTTGGCTTGCGCAGCTCATGGTATCGCGGTGGCCCGTTTACTCAGCTCAAGCTTCGCTACGTTTTTCCACTCGTGAACAGATCCGCACCGTCCGGCATCACCTACCGCAATGACGCCAGAGCCAAAGCTGAATTTATCGAGCGGGTCATCAACGAGTACCTACCATCGCCAGTGCGAGGCCGGCCTGACGCGCTCAACTGGAAAACACTACAGGTTCCCGCTGGCCGGGGGGCCCCAGAACTCACCACGACAGAAGAAGCGCTGCGCCAGATTGCATCAATTAAGGCCGCGACTGCCACGCCATTCGCTCGCTTTCTTCCGGAGCTTGCCATCGTGCTTGTGCGCGCCGAGGACGGCAGCGCGCGGCTTTACAGCATCGTCCACAACCGTGAACACGACAACATTTCGTGGATACTCGGAGAGTCCGAGCGCTTTGCTCCGCAGGAGGACTCCCTCACGGTCCGAGCGGGGGCAATTGGGGCATATCCGAATATGTTCTTCGTGGTGCCCGAGAGCCGGATCGAGGTGTTTTCCCAAGCCATCAAACGCCTTCGGTCGGTAGCTGACTATAACCGGTTGACTGACGCCTTCGGCGTGCGGCGCTCGGATGAAAAATTCTGGTCAGTCTACGATGCGATCAACTCAACATACCGTGCGGGCGATCCAGTGCGTTCGGGAACGCTGGACCTCACACGCTATGCGCTCATTGAGAAATAGCGAGGGCCCCGGACTTTTTCCGTCCAGCTTCTGTGGATCATACTTTCTGCCGGCGCGAGGGCGATGTCAGATGCGTGGCTTGCTCCTCGACAGAGATTGGGGCGAGCGTTGATCTACATCAATGCGTTCCACCAATCATTTAGCTAACGGATTGCATCGACCCCGGAGGAGTGACACGCGGGAAGATGAATTCGTGCATGGAGGCCTCCTCTCGGGCAAGCCAATATCCGAACAGCTCGCTAATTTGTCGATTCAAGCTAAAAAAGCTGAAGATACCGTGGCTGCGGCGCAGCAGGAAACTCACGACAAGGTCGTCGCGCGTATTGCGCAGGCACAAGCTGCTGCGGAACAAGCGGTCCAAAAGGTAAATCAGAACGTCAAGTCCGCTGGCGATGCGGCGTCCACCAAATGGAATGGATTGAAAGCGAAAGTCGCCGCCGACATCGACGGTCTGAAATCGAAAGTCGCCCAGCGGAAGCACGATTTTGGCGTTAAGCGCGCTCAGAATTATTCCCAGATGCTGGACGAGGAGGCCACTTTCGCTATCGACTACGCCATCGCATCCATCGAGCAGGCTCAAGTGGCCGTGCTTGATGCAGTCGCTGGCCGCATCGAGGTCGAAAAAGCCAAGACCGCAGCTTGATCAAAATACCTGTAGGGAGTTTCGGAGAGACCGTCGCGAGGCGGTCTTTCTGTCAGTGCTTAGGTTACGCGAATGTCGGCTTTTGGCACTAAGCAGACATCGGCTTGTGCGCCGCACATGTCCGCTAGTGACCCAAAGGGACTCGGCCGTCAGAAACCCCATAAGTTCAGTGTTAGTCGATCATGATGCAGCGGCCGGCTCCTTGTCATACCAGGGCGCATGCAGGGCGGCGCGGTTTGTCTCCAGATAGGTCTTGAGGTTCGACAACACGAGTGGCCAACCGTTGCTGATTTTATCAAACACTTTGCTATCGACCGCGAAGTCGTCTGGGTCATCGTGAGTTTGACCTGGTCCTTCTGCTGCTCGATTTCGAGCACCACGCGCGACGGCTGTTCGGTAAAGAGGCCGTCGTGCTGCGAATGGAAGGTATAGGACAGCCGACGTGGGGGGTCGAATTCCAGTACCTTCCCGCTGACGACGAGCTCGCCATTCCTGCGGAACGTGACAGGTGAACCAACTTTCCAGTCGGAGCTCACAGCATTTCCGAACCAAAACCGCGCAGTCGCTTCGGTGTCAGTCAGCGCCTTGAATACTTTGTCAGGCGTCGACGCAATGTAGGTAACATAAACGAAATTCGGTTTACTCATCTCGTACCTCCAGTGCCCTTTTCAAGTCACTCAGCGCCTGCAGGCGTGAGCGTTCGAATTTCCCGATCCAGCGTTCGCCGATCGAGTGGATCGGCACCGGATTGAGATAATGAAACTTCTCGCGACCGCGCTTGACGGTAGCGACCAGATTGGCCTCCTCAAGGATCGCCAGATGCTTGCTGACCGCCTGCCGAAGTCATGGCAAGCCGCTCACATAGCTGGCTTAGCGTTTGGCCGTTGCCGGCGCGCAAGCGATCGAGCAATTCTCTGCGGCTCGCATCGGCTAATGCTTTGAAGACCAAGTCCATGGTGACAATATGCAACTGTTTGGTTGCCTGTCAAGAGCGAAGTTCGTCGCGGACATGTGTCCGCTATTGGCACTTAGCGGACATAAGGTAGTGCACCGCACATGTCCGCTTTCAGAGGTAAAGCGGACAATCTCCGGCCCGTTGACCTCACACCGCCAAATCGCCAGCTTTGGCGTACCCGCTGCTGGATCATATTTTTAGATTGAGCGCTGCATTTCAGGAAGGGCGCAATGTTAAAGACCGCTCTGTGACCTATTCGGCATCGAAGTGCCAATCATCCTCGCCCCCATGGGTACTTGTACATCCGCGGAGCTCGCGGCTGCCGTGTCGAACGAAGGCGGCCTTGGGGATCGGAACGCTCTTCCGAATAGCGGACATGGCGCAAATCGAACGTACCAAATTATACCAAGCTCGCGCCGACGCGTTTTAGGATTCCATAACTAATAAGAGGACAATCTACCCGCCTGATTTACGAGCGGCCTTCCGTGCGGCCAGCCGGTCGAGTTCCCGTGCGATATATTCATCCGCGCTCGCTGCCTCAGCATGAAGACGCTCCTCGGCTGACGAATTAAGACTATTATATTTTCCGGCCAGCTCAATAAATTTCCACAACGCGTGCTGATCCCCGCTCAATGCTTTATTGAGCGTCATCTCAACGGCAGCCTCTATTTTTGAAACCGTTCGAACGCGGGTGCCCTCGCGTATCCTTATTTTCTCGCTGTAAGATGCGATTGATCGTTGTCGCCATATTCTCTCGACCCCGCGGCCGCCCTTTGGGATTGCCCGATTGTCCCGGCTTAAACCGCTTGTCGGCAGGCGGCCGGCCATAGCCGACCGCGCCGCCCTTATTGCGATCCATCTTTTTTGCATCCGACTTATCGTCTGATCCGTTCATATTTGAGCCTCCGAGCTTCGCATGGTTGCCTCCACCGCCGGCGGTCTGATCTTGGCCTCGGCTAATCGCTGTTCAGCGATGTCATCGAAGGTCGTTGCTGTCGTATCGAAAATGGCAGGCTTGCCGGTGTACATTTGCCAGCGTTGAATAATCACATCGGCATAGTGCGGATCGATCTCCAGCACGCAGGCCCGGCGACCGGTCTTTTCGGCCGCGATAACGGTGGTCCCGCTTCCGGCAAAAGGATCGAGCACCAGATCGGACCGGCACGAAGCATCCCTAATAACATCGGCGACGAGCGCAACCGGCTTTACCGTGGGGTGCATCGCGAGGTCGTCGAGGCGTCCACTCCGAAACGTATTTACGCCGGCATAATCCCAGACATTGGTGCGGTTGCGACCATGTCGGCCAAGTTCAACATTGTTGATGTGCGGAGCGTGACCGACCTTAAACACCGTGACGAGTTCATGCTTGGACCGGTAAAACGATCCCATACCGCCATTGTCCTTGTTCCAGACGCAAAGGTTGACGATGCCAGCATAGATTTCGCGTCCCGCAGACATCAGCTCGAACAAATGCCGCCAGTCCATGCAGACATAATGCAGAGCGCCGTCGCGTGATGATTTAGCCGCCAACCCGAGTGAATCAGTCAAAAAGCCTGTGAATTGTCCTTCGGTCATTTCGCCGGAGGCCATGGCGAATTCACCGTGGCGGACCCGCCCGAGCCCCATACATGGCCGTCGATGCGAACGTTGTAAGGCGGGTCAGTGAATATCAAATCCGCTTTTGTATGGCCGAGAAGGCGATCGTAGGAGGCCAGAGCGCGGGCATCGCCGCAAAAAAGGCGGTGGGCGCCGAGAACCCAGAGGTCACCGAGTTTGCTAATTGGTGGGGAATTGCGGCTCGCAGGTAATTGATCATCGGCGGCTGGCGACAAACCTCCAGCCTCGAGCGCTTCATCGAGGAGCAGGTCGATTTCGGGCATTTCGAAGCCGGTGAGCGCAACATCAAATCCGATATCAATCAGGCCCTGCAATTCCAGGACCAGCAGGCTGCGATCCCAGCCCGCTTTCTCGGCCAGCCGATTGTCGGCGATGATGTAGGCTCGTTTTTCGGCGTAACTAAGATGTGAGAGCCAACGGTTGGGGAATGCATGTGAGGCCGAGCAACGCGGCGGTTTTGACGCGGCCGTGGCCGGCCAAGATTGTCAAGTTGTCGTCGGTTAGGATCGGATTACAAAATCCAAACCGGCGAATTGAATTCCGCGATTTGGCGGATTTGTCGTTTTGAGTGGGGTGTGCGCAATGCGCTCACGCGACTTCAGCGCATGAATAGGTGTTTGTGCCCGA
>CAWGBH010000007.1:0-188651 GCA_963820805.1 uncultured Alphaproteobacteria bacterium | reverse complement strand
GCCATGTCTTAGATCAGGCGGCAGTTGAAGCATATGTAGTGTCGCCTCGCGTGTGGTGCGTGAAGGAGCAGCGGCATGAGCGTTGAAATAACTCGTCTTGCGTCTGGGTTGTCGGTCGTCACCGACCGAAATGCCGCATCTTGAAAACGGCATCGCTCGGCTAGAAATTGCTCCGGCAGCCGCAACGAGCAGGCCGACGAGCACGGCATTTCGCATTTATCGGACATATGGCCTTTAAAGGCACCAAGCGCCGCACAGCGCGACAAATCGCCGAAGCGATCGAAGCGGTCGGCCGCGGATATCTCAACGCTGCGACAAAGTGGGAGTTCAATGAACTTCGCGCGTGTACTCAAGGGGACCGTACCGCTCGCACTCGATGTTCTCTCGGACATCCTGTCGGAACCCACTTTCGACCCGGACGAGTTGCGGCGCGAGCAAAACGTGATCGTCCAGGAAGTTGGTGTCACTAGGATGTCACGACCTGGTCTTCGACCGCCTGCAGGAAACGGCATTTCCCAAGCAGGCGGTGGGCCGATCAATTCTGGGCACGCCGGACACTGTGCGCTCATTTGATGCAACCCGACTGCGCGCTTACCTGAACCGCAACATCGGGGTCCTGACATGGTCGTGGCCGCGGGCGCGGTTGACCACCGTGGTGCATCGTTGCAGACGCGGAGAAGCGTTTTGCCAGTTTTACTGGCCCTGCCACCAACGCCAGAAACCGCCCACTTTCGGCGGCATGCGAGTTGAGGTACACGTGACCTCGTAGAAGTGCACATCGCCGATGGCGTTGCAGGGGCTGCCAGTCCGTGACGACCAAAGCTCTACAAGTGGTTTCACCAGTGTCCTTGGCGGCGGCATGTCCTCGCGTTTATTTCAGGAGGTACGGGAATTCGAGGGCTACGCCCAACGCGATCCAGGCCTTCCATATGCCCTATGCCGACACGGGACGCCTCATGCGGGACAGACGATTGATGTGTCCGAGCTGATGCGTGTCGTCATGACCACTTTGGCACGAAACGCTCAACGAGGCCGAAGAAAGTGGCGCCAAGGTGGTGCAAATGAAAGCCGGGTTATTGATGGCACTGGAAAGCTCCGAGGCGCGCGTCAGTCAATTTGGCCCCGGCAGATGCTGGCTTATGGTCGGCCCGTTCCCCTTGAGGAGATGGGTAACGAAAGTGGATGCCGTCACGGTCGAAAAGCGCGCGGCCGACCTCATTGGGCCGAGCCAAACCCGCGATTGCGGCGCTTGGACCTGGCAGCGGTCTTGCCAGCACCGCTGCGATCGCTGAAAGTCTTGTTCGGCGCGCGGCGTGACCGCGGGCGCGACCTCGTCCATGGCGTTTTTCCGGATGCTCAATGACGAAAACCATGCCGAGCGTCTCCGGCGCCGGCGTTACGTTGCGTGGCGCCGTCTACAGCGGTGACTTCGCCGAGTGGGACGCGAGGGCAGCCAACTTTCTGACGCCTTGGGAACCAGCGGCAGATCACCTTACGCGTAGTGCATTCCGCGGCGGCTCAAACGGTACGCAGAAGATCAGCGCAGCGATCTGGCCTATGCCTTCTTGATCTTCCGAACGATGATAACGTTATGGTCGGAGGTCTAACGCTTGCCAATGGCGGTGTCGCTCAGGGGCCGGGCATCGGTTACTGGATCGGGTCGCCGTTCGCTCGTAAGGGCTACATGACCGCGTGGTGCACGCGACTGATCCCATACAGTTTCACGACGCTACGGCTGCACCGGCTCGAAGCCGCGTGCATTCCGGATAACGCGCGGCCGCCGGAAAAACCGGGTTCACGCGCGAAGGCTACGCTCGCAGCTATCTATGCATCAACGGGATCTGGCATGCAGCTGATTCGCTCTACGCGCGTCTCAAGAACGCAGTATCGGCTGAATGGTCGTCTTGGGTTCGCCATGCTTGGCTTGTTACAAGAATGCCGCCAGCGCGGCTCTGAACGCAGGAACAAAAATGACGGGTCGGACTAGCAGGCGGGGCTGTGCGAGCGGGTGTCGCCATAACATTGGCAGGCCTGGCGCTTCTCCTGGGCTGGTTGTGAATTCCACCAATTTATTCAGCACGTCGGCTCTGGACCTCTTTAGCACGTCGTCGAAAGCGACAACCGGCGGAGCGTGGCAGCGCGGCAGCGACCTATTCCGGCGTCGAGGTGCGTTCCGGCGCGGGCCGAGTTCGACGATCGGCACAAAAACGGCGAGGGCTGAGCGGGCCGCAATGGATCTGCGATATCAAGGCACGCATGATCCGTACCGCGCGGGAATGCCAGGTGGAATGCCGGTGTCATGACCATGAAGGTCGGCGTCGAGGGTCGCGTCATCACCGGCGGCCGGCGGTCCCGGCACGATTGCACCTGCCAATACGCATCGCGGTCGTGCACTGAAGAAGTATCTTGCCGAAAACCATCGTGTCGAAATTCGCGCGGGTTCAGGTCTCGGTGGTGAACGCGGCCGATCGTGTTCCCTTACGATGTCGATTCCGACATCGCATTTCCGATGCCACAGCCGGCTGAATCGATGGGTACGTGGTCTATGTGGGTTTTGATCTCAATGCAAAATAAGAAACCGGGGACAAAATCAAAGCCGAAGCCGAGAGCCGAAAACCGCCCCTTTATCAGGTTTTACGGCTCTCGGCTTCGGCTTTGGTTTACCTGCCGGTTTCTTCTTTTCCTGCGGTGCCCCCGTTGGATCAAAACCCACATAGACCACGTACGCGTCGATGTTCCCAGCCGGCTGCGGCATCGGAAATGCGATGTCGGAATCAACATGGGTAAAGGGAACACGATCCACCGCGTTCACCACCGAGACCTGAACCCGCGCGAATTTCGACACGATGGTTTTCGGGGGGACGCCTTCGTGCACGACCGCGATGCGTATTGGCAGGTCAATCGTGCCGGGACCGCCGGCCGGCCCGGTGATGACGCGACCCTCGACGCCGACCTTCATGGTCATGACACCGGCATTCACCTGGCATTCCCGCGCGGTACGGATGATCGTGCCTTGATATCGCAGATCCATTGCGGCCGGCTCACCCTCGCCCGGTTTGTTGCCGATCATCAAAGTCGCCGCACCGGAACGCACCTCGACGCCGGGACATTCGACATCGGTCGCTGCCGCGCTGCCAGCGCTCGTATCGCCGGTTGTCGCTTTCGACGACGTGCTAAAGAGGTCCAGAGCCGACGTGCTGAATAAATTGGTCGATCCACAACCAGCCAGGAGAAGCGCCAGGCCTGCCAATGTTATGGCGACACCCGCTCGCACAGCCCGCCTGCTAGTCCAACCAGTCATTTTTGTTCCTGCGTTCAGAGCCGCGCTGGCGGCATTTCTTTATAACAAGCCAAGCATGGCGAACCCAAGACGACCATTCAGCCGATATCGTCTTTGAGACGCGCGTAGAGCAGATGGTCCTGCCAGATCCCGTTGATGCATAGATAGCTCCGAGCATAGCCTTCGCGCGTGAACCCGGTTTTTTCCAGCAGCCGAATTGACGCGGCGTTATCCGGAATGCACGCGGCTTCGAGCCGGTGCAGCCGTAGCGTCGTGAAACTGTATGGGATCAGTGCGCGTACAGCCGCGGTCATGTAGCCCTTACGAGCAAACGGCGACCCGATCCAGTAACCGATGCTGCCGGCCTGAGCGACACCGCGGCGGATATTGGCAAGCGTTAGACCTCCGACCATAACGTTATCATCGCTGCGGAAGATCAAGAAGGCATAGGCCAGATCGCTGCGCTGATCTTCTGCGTACCGTTTGAGCCGCCGGCGGAATGCACTACGCGTAAGGTCATCTGCCGGCCATGTCGGTTCCCAAGGCGTCAGAAAGTTGCGGCTGCCCTCGCGCAAAGCCACCCACTCGGCGAAGTCACCGCTGTGAGGCGCACGCAACGTAACGCCGGCGCCGGAGACGCTCGGCATGGTTTCGTTGAAGCTGACGGTCCGGAAAAACGCCATGGACAAGGTCGGCCGAGCGCCCGCGGTCACGCCGCGCGCCGAACAAGACTTTCAGCGATCGCAGCGGTGCTGGCAAGACCGCTGCCAGGTCCAAGCGCCGCAATCGCGGGTTTGGCTCGCCCAATGAGGTCGCGGCCTGCCGCACGTGCGCTTTCAACCGTGACGGCATCCACTTTCGTTACGATCTCCTCAAGGGGAACGGGCCGACCATAAGCCAGCATCTGCCGGGCCAATTGACTGACGCGCGCCTCGGAGCTTTCCAGTGCCATCAATAACCCGGCTTTCATTTGCGCCTTGGCGCGGCTTACTTCGGCCTCGTTGAGCGTTTCCGTCGCATTGCCGATCTGGTCAATGACGACACGCATTAGCTCGGGCGCATCGGATTCGTCTGTCCCGGCATAAAGGCCAAACAGTCCCGTGTCGGCATAGGGCATATGGAAGGCCTGGATCGCGTAGCATAGCCCTCGGATTTCCCGTACCTCCTGAAATAAACGCGAGGACATGCCGCCGCCAAGGACACTCGTGAAGACCTGCAAACTGTAGAGCTGGTCATCACGGACTGGCAGCCCCTGCAACGCCATCGCGATGTGCACTTGCTCAAGGTCACGTGTCTCGACTTGCGTGCCGCCCCGAAAGTGGGCGGGTTCTGGCGTTGGTGCGGCAGGGCCAGTAAAACTGGCAAAACGCTTCTCCGCGTCTGCAACGATCGCACGGTGGTCAACCGCGCCCGCGGCCGCGACCACCATGTCAGGACCCCGATAGTTGCGGTTCAGGTAAGCGCGCAGTCGGGTTGCATCAAATGAGCGCACAGTGTCCGGCGTGCCCAGAATTGATCGGCCCACCGCCTGCTTGGGAAATGCCGTTTCCTGCAGGCGGTCGAAGACCAGGTCGTCGGGCGCATCCTCAGTGGCGCCAATTTCCTGGACGATCACGTTTTGCTCGCGCCGCAACTCGTCCGGGTCGAAAGTCGGTTCCGACAGGATGTCCGAGAGAACATCGAGTGCGAGCGGTACGTCCGCCTTGAGTACGCGCGCAAAGTAACCCGTCGACTCCACGCTTGTCGCAGCGTTGAGATCGCCGCCGACCGCTTCGATCGCTTCGGCGATTTGTCGCGCTGTGCGGCGCTTGGTGCCTTTAAAGGCCATATGCTCCAATAAATGCGAAATGCCGTGCTCGTCGGCCTGCTCGTTGCGGCTGCCGGAGCCGATCCATACACCGAGCGATGCCGTTTCAAGATGCGGCATTCGGTCGGTGACGACCGACAACCCGGACGCAAGACGAGTTATTTCAACGCTCATGCCGCTGCTCCTTCACGCGCCGCACGCGAGGCGGACGCTACATATCGTTCAACTGCCGCCTGATCTAACGGCAACACCGTGATGCGCTCTTTTCGCTTTGGCAGATCCGCGAGCCAATCAGGCAGAGCGGGAACGAGGCCGCAGGCTGCCTTGACTGCCTCGGGAAATTTTGCGGGATGCGCTGTCGACAATACGACCATCGGCACCGACGGATCCCGAGTTTCTTTCTCGGCGACTGCCAACGCAACAGCGGTGTGCGGATCGACACAGTAATCGGCCTCGCGCACCCAGGTGCGGATTTCAGCGGCGCTTTCCTGCTCGTCTGCACGGTCGGCGGTGAAGAGCGCACGGAGCTCCTTCAGCGCATGCGCCGAGACAGCGAAGCGGTTCGACTGTGCGAGCGAGCCCATCAGCGCCCGCACAGCATTTGCGTCGCGCCCATATGCCTCAAAAAGCAGACGTTCAAAATTGGAGGAAATCTGGATATCCATCGATGGCGACGTAGTCGCCACCACGTCCCGAATTTCGTAGGTCCCCGTCGAAAATGTACGAGTTCAGGATATCGTTGATGTTGGTCGCCACCACCAGCCGGTCAATCGGCAAACCCATCCGGGAGGCGACGTATCCAGCATAGACATCGCCAAAATTTCCGGTCGGTACGGTGAAGGCGATTTTTCGGTGCGGCGCGCCGAGCGCCACCGCGGCAGTAAAATAATAAACCGCTTGTGCAACAATCCGTGCCCAATTGATGGAATTGACGCCCGACAGACGCACGCGGTCGCGGAAGGCATGATGATTGAACATCGCCTTCACAAGCGCCTGACAGTCATCAAAGGTCCCTTCGATCGCCACAGCGTGCACGTTTGTATCAGGCACCGTCGTCATCATCCGTCGCTGCACTTCGGAGATGCGGCCGTTTGGATACAGCACAATCACATCAACTTGTGCGCGGCCCCGAAAGGCTTCGATTGCAGCACCACCGGTATCTCCTGAGGTCGCGACTACAATTGTCGTGCGTTCGTTGCGTTGATGCAGCACGTGATCCATCAGCCGCGCGAGCAGCTGCATCGCAAGGTCTTTGAAGGCGAGAGTTCGGGCCGTGGAAGAGTTCGAGCACGAAGACGCCCGGATTGAGTTGCGTGAGTGGCGCAACAGCCGGATGTCGAAAGCTGCCATAGGCCTCACGTGCCATACGAGCGAGATCGGCCTCGGCAATTCCATTGCCGACAAACGGACGAAGGATCTCGACCGCAACCTCGGCGTAGGGCATGCCGGCGAAGCCTTCGATCGCGGCCCGGTCGAGCGATGGCCAGCGCTCGGGCACATAGAGTCCGCCGTCGCGAGCGAGGCCCGCGAGCATCACGTCGACAAAATCCAGCGAGGAAGCCTCGCCCCGGGTTGAAACGTAACGCATTGATTCCGCTTTGATTTAAGGCTCAACGGCGGCCAAAGTCTGAGCCGCACACTACCCTTGAGAGGGCGCTTCCACAAGAAACGCTCAATTCCGCCGAAAGAGGCGCCCCGCGAGCCAGACACCGTAGACACCAGCCAATGCGATCGCCAAACCAAACCAGGTGATGGCATATTGCAGATGGTTGTCGGGCAAATGGACCTCGAGCTTGCCCGGCTTTGGCCAGCCGCCAGACGGCACCGGCCCTTCCTGGTCGATATAAAACGGCGCGGCGCTCGTCCATTTCTTGAATGTTGCGATTGCGTTTGAATCGCGCAGATACCAAACATTTTTTTTCGGATCGTCCGCGGGCGTGAAGGAATTACGCTCCTCCGGCCAGCGCATGATGCCGACGAGGTCGACGATGCCAGTTGTCGCGCCGTCGGCACGCGTCGCCGGGTCTTTTCGTTCTTCTGGCACGAAGCCACGATTGATGAGAACGATGCTGCCGCCGGCAAGGCGCGCCGGCGCGAACACCCAGTAACCCGGCCCTTTCACATCCGGACGCAAGGGAGAGCCCGCGGTGTAAACCAGCGCTTCCTCGCCGTCGAGAAACTCGGCCGGAAAAGCCACGCGGCGAAATTCCTCGCCACCTTGTCGAAGCTTCGGCCAGCTTGCGCGCGGCGGTAAATCTTGCGGGTTATGCGCGAGCCGATCGTTCAGCGTCGTGATCAGATTCTCTTTCCAGGCCTTGCGATCGAGCTGCCAAAGTCCGAGACCGCTCAAAAGCACAATGCCGCCGAGGGCAAGCATGGCCGCGTCAAGTACGGTGCCCCCGCGTTTGCGTCGCGATCTGCTCACACATCGCCCCGGCGTTCGAGGCGGCCTTCCGCCGCCTTGTGATGGTACTGCAGCGCTATCAGCAAGCCCTTGATCAATCGCAGTGGAGCGAGAGTCACGATCAGCACCAGCGGGAGCCAAAGTGCCGCATGCAGCCAATACGGCGGTTGATAAAGCACTTCAGTCATCAGTGCCGCAAACACCACAATCCCGCCGCCGATAAGAATAACAAACACTGCGGGTCCATCTCCCGCGTCGGCAAAACTGTAATCGAGCCCACAATGCTCGCAGGCCGGCCGCAGTGACAGGAATCCCTGAAACAAACGACCCTTGCCGCAGCAAGGACAGCGGCCGCGCAGGCCGCGGCCAATTGGCAGAGTCTCCGTCGGGGGCTGATCGGTCATGATGAGGACTTAAACACCAAAACAAAAGGGCGGCGTGATGACGCCGCCCTTTGTCGCGAAACTATGCACGGTGGCTCACTCGGGATGCGGCGCACCCGAACCCCACACATATATGCAGGCGAACAGGAACAGCCACACCACGTCGACGAAGTGCCAGTACCAGGCGGCGAATTCGAAGCCGAGATGTTGCTTCGAATTGAAATGCCCGGCCATCGTGCGCATCAGGCAGACGATGAGGAAGATCGATCCGATGATCACGTGCGCGCCGTGGAAGCCGGTCGCCATGAAAAACGTCGCGCCGTAAATGTTACCAGAGAAGTGGAACGCTGCGTGCGAGTACTCGTAAGCCTGCACGCATGTGAACGTGAGCCCCAGCAGAATTGTAAGGATCAGGCCCCACTTCAGTCCCTGCCGGTCGTCTTCCAGAAGCGCATGGTGCGCCCATGTGACCGTCGTGCCGGATGTCAGCAAGATCAGAGTGTTGAGGAGCGGCAGATGCCAGGGATCGAACGTTTCGATGCCTTTCGGCGGCCACACGCCACCGGTGGCAGCGAGGCGGCCGACATCATGCACGTCGCCGGGGAAAAGCGCGGTATTGAAATAGGCCCAGAACCAGGCGACGAAAAACATCACCTCGGAAGCGATGAACAAAATCATGCCGTAGCGATGCGAAATCTGCACTACGCGCGTGTGGAAGCCCTCGTATTGGGCTTCTCGGATCACGTCGCGCCACCAGGCGACGAATGTGTAGAGCACCCCGATGACGCCGACGCCAAACACCAATGGCGCAGCAGCGTACATATGATGCATCCAGCTGATAGCGCCCACCGCCATGACAAAGGCGGACACCGCACCGACTGCCGGCCATGGGCTCGGATCAACCAGGTGATAGTCGTGCTGTTTGGCGTGAGCGTCAGCCATTGTCGTCGTCTCCGTTAGAGCTTGCTCTTGGTCGCGTCCGGTGTCTCTGCCACTGGCCGCTCCGGATTGCGCAGCCGGTAGAATGTGTAGGACAGCGTGATGGTGTTGAGATCGTCCTGATCGCTATCCTTCAGGATTGACGGATCGACATAAAACACCACTGTCATCTCGCGCGTTTCACCGGCTTTCAGACGCTGCTCGGTGAAACAGAAACAGTTGATCTTGTCGAAATAGGCGCCGACGGTCGGCGGCGAAACGTTATAGGACGCTTGCCCGGTGATTTCGCGCGCCGCTTCATTGACGACCTTGTAATGAACGGTCGCAACCTCGCCCACGCGCACCTGGATCTCGTTTTGCTCCGGCAGGAACTTCCAGGGAAGGCCGGGCGTAACATTGGAATCGAAGCGGATCGTGAGCGTGCGCCCGAAGATGTGCTCCGGCGCTTTTTCCGCGACCTGCGTCGTGCCACCGAAGCCAGTGGTCTTGCAAAACCAGTTGTAGAGCGGCACCGACGCATAGGCCGCACCAACCATACCGACAACCACCGCCCCGCAACAAGCGGCGACCAGCACATCGCGGCTCAGCAGCTTTTGGTCGGAATGGCGAGAAGGTGTGGTCATGGTTCTGTTGGGTTTGTTACTCAAATCGGGCGGATCAGGACGCCGGGTCCCTTCACCAGTGTCATGGCATAAAACAACACAACCAGAGCCGCGAGCGCCAGGGCGATGGCAATCGAGCGAGAGCGCTGCGCGCGCTTCTGTGCTTCCGTGAGCACAATGCCGTCGTCGTCATGTTTCTCGCTCATGGCAATCTCGGTGTTCACGCCGCCAATCGGGCAATGAGCCCGCCCCACCCGCGTTCCGCCAGCAACACAGCAAACAGCAGAAAAAGATACAGGATCGAAAAAGCGAAGAGATTGCGGCACGCGCGTTCCGCTGGCCGACGTTCGCGCAGCACTTGCCATCCCAGCGCCAACATAATCGCGCCGGCCACAGCCGCAGTCGTTCCGTAGAGCGCGCCGGTATAGCCGAACAGCCAGGGCGCGACACCAAGCGGCACGAGGATAAGGGTGTAGAGCAGAATCTGTCGCCGCGTGCTGGTATCACCGGCGACGACGGGCAGCATCGGAATCCCAGCGCGGGCGTAATCGTCGGTACGATACAAAGCCAGCGCCCAGAAATGTGGCGGCGTCCAAAAGAAGATGATCAAAAACAAAAGGACGGGTTCGAGCGAAAGCGACCCTGTCGCTGCCGCCCAGCCGATCATCGGCGGAAATGCGCCGGCGGCACCGCCGATGACGATGTTCTGCGGCGTTAGCCGCTTGAGCAAGATCGTATAAATCACGACGTAGAAGAAGATCGTGAAGGCGAGTAGCGCCGCCGCCAGCAAATTCACAAGCAGGCCAAGCACCACCACCGCAAACGAACCGAGTGTCAACCCGAAGGCCAGCGCCTCGCCGGGACGCACGCGACCCATTGGCACGGGACGGCGCGCCGTCCGCGTCATCACGGCGTCGACGTCGGCGTCGTACCACATGTTCAGGGCGCCGGCAGCACCCGCGCCGACCGCAATGCAGAGAAGCGCCGTAAAGCCGGTGACCGGATGCATCGAGCCCGGAGCAACAGCCAAGCCCACCAGCGCCGTGAACACCACGAGCGACATGACGCGCGGCTTCATCAACGCGATGTAATCACCGACGGTCGCCAGACTAGGCTCCGCGAGGCCGGAGCCTGCGGCAACCGGCCCGCGGAAATCTGCACCTTCGCTGACGAGGGACATGATTATTTTGGCGCTATTTTATCCGCGGCAGCGTTTCAAACTGATGGAACGGCGGCGGAGAGGACAGCGTCCATTCCAGCGTCGTGGCCCCGGCACCCCACGGGTTGTTACCGGCAACTCTCTTCTTCGCGAAAGCTTCGATCATTCCAAAGAAGAAGATCAAAACGCCAAAGCCGGAAATGTACGAGCCGAAAGACGACACCATATTCCAACCGTGGAAAGCATCCGGATAGTCGACATAGCGGCGCGGCATGCCGGCGAGACCCAGGAAATGCTGCGGGAAGAACACCAGGTTCACGCCGATGAAGGTGATCCAGAAGTGCAGCTTGCCGATGGTCTCATTGTACATGTAGCCGGTCATCTTCGGGAACCAGTAGTACCAACCGCCGAAGATCGCAAACACAGCGCCGAGCGAGAGCACGTAGTGGAAATGCGCCACGACGTAATAAGTGTCCTGCAACACGCGATCGACGCCGGCATTGGCCAAAACCACGCCCGTAACACCGCCCAGCGTGAACAGGAAGATGAAGCCCATCGCCCACAGCATAGGCGTCCGGAATTCGATTGAGCCGCCCCACATAGTGGCGATCCACGAGAAGATCTTCACGCCGGTTGGCACCGCGATCACCATGGTGGCTGCGATGAAATAAGCCTGGGCGCCGGTCGACATCCCGACCGTATACATATGATGCGCCCAAACCACGAAGCCGATGCCCCCGATGGCGACCATCGCATAGGCCATGCCGAGATAACCGAACACCGGCTTGCGGCTGAACGTGGCGACGATCTGACTGATCATGCCAAACCCCGGCAAAATCAAAATGTACACTTCGGGGTGGCCGAAGAACCAGAACAGGTGCTGGTACAAAATTGGGTCGCCGCCGTTTTCACCGGAAAAGAACGTCGTGCCAAAATTACGATCGGTCAGCAGCATCGTGATCGCACCCGCCAGCACTGGCAGCGCCAAAAGCAACAGGAATACAGTTACCAGGATCGACCACACGAACAGCGGCATCTTGTGCAATGTCATGCCGGGTGCGCGCATGTTGAAGATCGTCGTGATGAAGTTGATGGCGCCGAGGATCGATGATGCGCCAGCCAGATGCAGCGACAGAATGCCGAAGTCGACCGCCGGGCCAGGATGGCCACTGGTCGAAAGCGGCGCGTACAAGGTCCATCCGGCACCAATGCCGTTAGACCCTGGCTCGCCCTCGACGAAAAGCGAGGTGATCAACAAGGCAAACGAGGCCGGTAACAGCCAGAACGAAATATTGTTCATGCGCGGGAACGCCATGTCCGGCGCACCAATCATCAGCGGCACGAACCAGTTGCCGAAACCGCCAATCATCGCCGGCATGACCATAAAGAAGATCATGATTAGGCCGTGCGCAGTCACGAACACGTTGAATTCGTGCGGCGTTGGAAAAATCTGCATGCCGGGGTTCTGCAACTCGAGCCGAATACCGATCGACAACAGGCCGCCGATGACGCCCGCGCCGAGCGCAAACACCAGGTACATCGTGCCGATGTCCTTGTGATTGGTCGAATACACAAACCGCCGCCATCCGGTCGGATGGTGCTCGTGCGCCTCGTGTGCGCCGTGTGCAGAAGCCGTGTTGCTAGCCATCGCTATTGTCCTTCGACCTTGTCGTTGTCGCCCGCGTCTTCGTCAGTTGGATCCGCCAGCCGCGGCGATCGCGGTTGGACGGCTGTCGTTGATGGCGTACTTCTTTTTCGCCTGTTCGATCCATGCGGTGTACTCTTTGTCGTTCACGACACGGACCATGATCGGCATGAAGGCGTGATCCTTGCCGCAAAGCTCGGAGCATTGACCGTAATAGATGCCTTCGCGCTCGGCCTTGAACCAGGTCTCGTTGATGCGGCCTGGGATCGCGTCGATCTTGATTCCAAACGAAGGCACAGCAAAGGAATGAATTACGTCGGCACCGGTGGTGAGGACGTGCACCACTTTGTTCACCGGCACGACCATTTCATTGTCGACTGACAGCAAGCGCGGCTGGCCGGGCTTGAGGTCTTTCTCCTGCACCATCAGCGAGTCAAATTCGAATTTGCTATCCGGATAGCTGTAGCTCCAGAACCACTGTTTGCCGGTCGCCTTTACCGTGACGTCTGCCTTCGGCGCGTTGAGCTGAAAGAAGAGCAAACGAAACGACGGCACCGCGATCGTTACCAGAATGAGAACCGGAACGACCGTCCAGATCACTTCGATCGTCGTATTGTGCGTGGTGCGCGAGGGTACCGGGTTGCTCCGCGAATTGAACTTCACCATCACGATGACGAGCAAAGCCAGTACGAAGAGGGTAATGGCTGTAATCATCCAAAGCAGGAAATCGTGGAACCAGATGATGTCGTCCATCACCGGAGTGGCGCCCTTCTGCATACCGAGCTGCCACGGTTCGGGCTGCCCCGTCGCGGCCATCGCCGCACCTGTGCCATAGACAATCACGCTCGTAGTAATGAATGCGATCAACCGCTTGAGCACCAGCATAGTTCAATGCGCTCCCTCGACGAGAAAAACGGCCCTGCTCAGGCCCCGTGTGCCGCCCACCACAGGCATGATGTTCGGCGCGGCCCGCTGAGCACGACATTTGCCACGGGCGTGGCAGCTTGGGCGGTGCGGCGGGACGGGGGGAAATCCCGGCCTCTCAAACCACAATTCCAGCCCAGCCGCAATGCGCCTCATAGGCTCTCCCATGCGACAAACGGCGTAGCCAGGGCCCGCTCCGGTACCTTCTTCTGCCATAGTGTCGGGCCAAGGAGCACCGGCTCGGCTCGAGGCTTGCTTGACAGGACCGACCGGGCATGACCATCGAGAACGAATAAAATACCGTTCGGACTGCAATTCGCCGGCCAAAGCCGGATGCCAAGGGACTGAATGATGCGAATTCTCGAGCATGGCGGCCGCCTCCTTAGCCGTTTGGGCCGGCTCGCCGGAGTTGTGGCGATTGCGGCGATGGCATTGGCGCCGGCCGCCCCCGCGCTGGCCCAGGGCGCCGTCAAATCGGTGCACAAAGATTGGCAGATCCGATGCGATACGCCACCTGGTGCAAAGACCGAGCAATGCGCGCTCATCCAGAGCGTGACGGCTGAAGATCGCGCCAATGTCGGGTTGACCGTGATCGTGCTCAAGACGGCCGACCAGAAAAGCCGGCTGATGCGCGTGGTCGCACCACTTGGCGTCCTCTTGCCGTCTGGCCTAGGGCTAAAGCTCGACCAGGCGGACATCGGTCGGGCCGGCTTTGTGCGGTGCCTGCCCAATGGCTGCATCGCCGAAGTGATCATGGATGATGAGCTGCTCAAGAAGCTTCGCAGCGGCAAAACCGCAACCTTCATTATCTTTCAGACGCCCGAGGAAGGCATCGGCTTCCCTATGAGCCTTGCCGGTTTCGGCGAAGGCTACGACAAGCTGCCGTAAGCCCCCTCGCGGCCCGGGTTCCGGCGCATTATCTGTTGCATACTGTCGCGTAACGGAGCCGCATATGACGCTGCCCTCTTCCCTTGTTGATCGCGCCGGGCTGGACCGCGCGAAAGTTCGGCAATTGATCGGCCGCGGCCTGGATGGCGCCGACGACGGCGAATTGTTCCTTGAATACCGGCAGGCCGAAGCTCTGACTTTTGACAATGGCCGACTGAAGCAGGCGACCTACGATACCGCACAAGGGTTCGGCCTGCGGGCGGTGAAAGATGAAGCGGTCGGCTATGCGCACGCTTCCGATCTCTCGGAAGAGGCACTCGCGCGCGCCGCCGAAGCCGTGCGCGCCGTCAAAGGCGGCCACACCGGCACCTATGCCGAGCCGCCCGGCCGCACCAACCGCAAACTTTACACCGACGATAATCCACTCGGGACGCCCTCCTTTGACGCCAAGGTAAAGCTTCTGGAATCGATCGATGCTTATGCGCGCAGCAAAGACCCGCGCGTACGGCAGGTCACCGCAAGCGTTGCCGCAAGCTGGCAGGTGGTGGAAATTCTGCGCGCCGATGGCGAAACCTATCGCGACATTCGCCCGCTGGTGCGTCTTAACGTGTCCGTCGTCGCCGGTGATGGCGACCGGCAGGAATCCGGCAGCCACGGTTTCGGCGGACGTGAGGGCTTTCAGAGGTTCATTGACCCGCAGGCGTGGCAGGGCGCGGTCGATGACGCGATTCGGCAAGCGCTGGTGAATCTCGACGCCGTTGCCGCTCCGGCTGGTGAAATGGATGTTGTGCTCGGCTCGGGCTGGCCCGGCGTGATGTTGCATGAAGCGGTGGGCCACGGCCTTGAAGGTGATTTCAACC
Organism: uncultured Alphaproteobacteria bacterium; assembly: GCA_963820805.1. GTDB lineage: Bacteria > Pseudomonadota > Alphaproteobacteria > Rhizobiales > Xanthobacteraceae > Pseudolabrys. The sequence goes on along the minus strand of CAWGBH010000007.1, from coordinate 173,760 downwards.
GCAAGAAAACCTCCGCCTTCGCTGGCCTGATGGGCCAACGCGTTGCGGCCAAAGGCGTAACCGTCGTCGATGACGGCACCATGCAGGCGCGGCGCGGTTCATTGTCGATTGACGACGAAGGCACGCCCACCAACCGCACCGTGTTGATCGAGGATGGCATCCTCGTTGGCTACATGCAGGATCGCCAGAATGCGCGGCTCATGGGAATGAAGCCGACCGGCAATGGAAGGCGCGAAAGCCATGCTCATGTCCCAATGCCGCGCATGACGAATACCTACATGCTCGCAGGAACGCATGACCCGAATGAGATCATCGCGTCGGTGAAAAACGGCCTCTACGCCGTGAGTTTTGGTGGCGGCCAGGTGGACATTACCTCGGGCAAATACGTATTTCAGTGCACCGAGGCCTACAGGATTGAAAATGGAAGGGTCGGCGCACCGGTAAAAGGCGCGATGCTGATCGGCAACGGCCCAACCGACCTCCATCGCGTCACAATGGTCGGCAATGATTTTGCGCTCGATCCGGGCATCGGGACCTGCGGCAAGAATGGCCAAGGCGTGCCGGTCGGCGTCGGCCAGCCGACGTTGCGAATGGACAAGATTACCGTGGGCGGCACGGCTTAGTTATGGAGTAGGACAATGGCCGAAAGTTCGCGCATTGGTCTCGGCGTCAGGAGCATCGTCGATATCGCGGTGATCGTGCTGCTGGTGCTGGCGGCCAAAGCTGCAATTGCCGAACCGTTTTATGTGCCGTCCGGCTCGATGGAGCCTACGCTCCTGATCGGCGACGAGTTGCTGGCGACCAAATTTCCCTATGGCTATAGCTCGGCTTCGTTGCCGTCGTTCCTTGTATTGCCAAACACACCACGCGTCCTTGGCGCATTGCCCGAACGCGGCGATGTCGTCGTCTTTCGCTGGCCAGGCGACCGGTCGCAGGTGTGGGTCAAACGCGTGATCGGCTTGCCGGGAGACCACGTTGGCATGCGTAATGGTCGGGTATGGATCAACAGCGCCCCACTCGAACTTCGGCCAGCCGGCCTCGGCCAATCGGAAGTCGAAAATGGCGACGCCGTATCGGCTGCGCGCTACATCGAGACGTTTCCCGGTGGGCGCGAACACCCGATCTTCAAAATGGTCGCTCACGGCGAATACGATGACACCGCAGACGTTTTGGTGCCGCCCGGCCACTTGTTCGTTATGGGCGACAACCGCGACAATTCCGCCGACAGCCGTGTGCCACTGCGCGCAGGCGGCGTCGGACTATTGCCAGTCGAGGATTTGGTTGGACGCGTGGACGCGGTCGTCGGTTCGTGGGATCTCGCTGTCAGAAACCGGCCGTTGAAGGATTGGCCGTCCGGTTTAAGGCTGTCGCGATTTTTCACCGCCGTGCACTGAGCGTCCTCACCGCACGACACCCGAAATGCAGCAGGGCTTGTGCCGAGGCGGCGTGAGCTTGTCTTTGAGATAGCAGCGCGCTGCCGCACCGATGTATCCTGGGCGGACATACGTCCACGCGCGGCATTTGTTCTCTGCCTCGCACGCCGCCTTGCAAGGTGCGCCAGCAGGATCAGGCGTGACATCCAAATTTCTATAATCGCCGCCCAAGCGATCGATCGCAAATTCCATCGGCCCCTTCCGCGGCTCCATGACCGCGGCGCCGCGAACGCCAGACACGCAGCAACTGTCCGCAACCGGAGGCGGAACGCGATTTTTCAGCCAGCAGACGGCGACCGCGTTGTCCGGGCGGGGAAATGAGAAGCTCCAGGCATGGCACCGTCCGTCACGCTCACAACGCGTGGCACAATCCGCAGGGTCGCCGCTGCGAACGTCGAACTTCAGATAGTCGCTACCGCGGCGATCGAACCCCGTCTGGGCTTGCGCGACACCAGCCGTCACCAACAGGACCCATGCGAGCATGGTCCCCAACATGATCGGAAATCGCATGCGCGCGCCGCTCGAAATTCGAGTGTCGGTGAAGCTTCGCCCGCCTGCACATTAGCGCACCCGCAATTCATTGTGCAGGTACGTGCAATTGTGAAACGTCTGAGAAAATTTATTTCGCCAAACGATAGCGCCCGCCGGAGGGGCCGGCGGGCGCTGGATCCGGCCGCGAGAGGGGATGATCGCGGGTGTCGGATCAGGCGGCCGATGAGAGGGATCGGCCGTTTGCTTGTTCGTTACGAAGCCCGGAGCCGGGATCGATCCGAAGACGGCCGGCGGCCGCCCATGTCGAACTCGGCGCGCCTCACCGCGTGGCTCAGGCGGCGTTCAAGCGCGCGTTCGCGCAAGAGCGCTGTCGGGTCGTCCCAAAAGGGCTCTGAGAAGGCGTCGCGGACATCAGCGCGGGTGATTCCAATGTCGGTGAGCATGTGGCGGTCGAGACCCGCCAGGACATTGGCCTGTCGGCGGTGCTGGCGCGCACGCGCCAGCTCTTTGAGCCAGCGGGTGACCATCGCCAACAAGGCCATAAAGGCGCCAACCAGCGCGCCGCCGGCTATCGGCACAACGGGGAAATTTGCGCTTCTCATAGCAGTCTCCATCACAGTTCGCAGGTTGCAGCGCCAAAATCGCTTCTGGCGCCGCCCAGAACCACCCGAAATCCCCACCCGAATCCTCTGGAAGGCTGAATATTGCACTGCGGGGATTGATTAGTGAAACGAATGTTTTTAATCTGATCAATCAGAAACAATGATATAGAATCCCGGCCTCAAAACCGGCCTTTCAGGATCGCCGCCATGACCGCAATGCTCGACACCGACCAATTGCGCACTTTCATCGCCATCTCCGAGACCGGCAGCTTCACCAAGGCCGCCGATGTCGTGAACAAGACCCAGTCTGCCGTTTCGATGCAGATGAAGCGGCTGGAGGAACGCCTCGAGCGCCCGATCTTTTCGCGCGACGGACGCGCGTCCAAGCTGACCGAAGATGGACAGCGGCTGCTCGATTACGCGCGCCGCATCGTCAAGCTCAACGTCGAAACAATTGCGGCATTCTCGGATGCCGAATTGTCTGGCCGGGTCCGGCTCGGCGTTCCCGACGACTACGCCGACCGCTATCTGCCCGAGATCATGGCGCGCTTCTCGCACAGCTATCCCGCAGTCGAACTGAGCGTCATCTGCGAGCCGTCGGTCGATCTTCTCGAACGCATCGACGCCAATGAGATCGATCTCGCCATCGTCACCAATTGTGAAAGCAAGCGGGCATCGGAGACGTTCCGGCGCGAGCGCCTGTTGTGGGTCACATCGAACCGGCATTCGACTCATCTCGAGGAACGCATGCCGCTCGCACTTGGACGGCCGAGCTGCACCTGGCGGCGGATCGCGATCGAACGGCTGGAAGCCATCGGACGACCGTTCCGCGTCTTGTATTCAAGCTCGAATGCCGGCGCAGTTGCTGCGGCCGTGCTCGCGGGACTTGCCGTGTCGGTGTTGCCTGAGTCCGGCCTGCGCCCGGGCATGCGCGTGCTCGCGGCCTCGGATGGATTTCCGGAATTGCCAAGTTGCCGCATCGGGCTGGTGCGCAATTCGCATGAAAGCACGGCACTTGCCGGCGCATTAGCCGAGCATATTGTTTCGTCGCTCGATAACTTGTCGGAAGCGCAGGCGGCCGAATAATCAATACGCGTATTCCTGGAAGATCGGCTCGACCGAGTCGTGCCATTCGCCATGATATCGCTCGAGCAACTCCTCGGCTGGCGTGATTCCACGCGCGATCGATTCTTCCAGCGGCCGCAGATAGCGCGTCTCGTCGCGGCTGTTGCGGTCGAGCCGCTTGCGACGCGCGAGACCACGCGAACATAGCCGCAGCGTTTCCTGCGCCAGCGTGAGCACATTGCGGTTGCGGATCTCGGCCTTGAAGCCGAGCTTCGGCACGTCGTCGCGCAGCTTTTGTCGTTCCTCCGCCGTCCAGCCCTTCACCATGTCCCAACAGGCATTCAGCGCCTCATCGTCGTAGAGCAGCCCCACCCAAAACGCCGTGAGTGAAGGCAGCCGGCGCCATGGCCCACCGTCGGCCCCACGCATCTCGAGGTAACGTTTGAGACGCACCTCGGGAAAGATGGTGCTGAGATGATTGGCCCAATCGGAAATCGTCGGACGCTCACCCGGCAATGCCGCTAGCTTGCCGGCGAAAAAGTCGCGGAACGATTTGCCTGCAACGTCGATGTATTTGTCACCACGCTTTATGAAATACATCGGCACATTCAAGGCGTAATCGACGTAGCGTTCGAAGCCCATGCCGTCATCGAATGCCCACGGTAACATGCCGGCGCGTTGGTTATCGGTATCGCGCCAGATTTCCGACCGGAATGACAGAAAGCCATTCGGCTTACCTTCCGTGAATGGCGAATTAGCGAATAAGGCGGTCGCCACCGGCTGCAGCGCAAGCGACACGCGCAACTTCTTGACCATGTCGGCTTCAGAGGAAAAATCGAGATTGGCCTGCACCGTGCAGGTCCGATACATCATGTCGAGCCCGAGCGAGCCGACCTTCGGCATGTAAGCCGTCATGATCTTGTAGCGACCCTTCGGCATCTTCGGCATGTCGGCGCGCGTCCAGTTCGGCGCCATGCCGATGCCGAGAAAGCCGATGCCGAGCGGCTTTGCGACCTCGTGCACTTGCGCGAGATGCGCCATCAGCTCCGCTGCCGTTTGATGCACGTTGTCGAAGGGCGCGCCGGAAAGTTCGAACTGTCCGCCCGGCTCGAGCGAGATTGCGCCACCGCCGGTGACATCAAACATGCCGATGATGTTGTCGCCCTCCATGATCGGCTCCCAGCCGAGCAGACCATGCATGCCTTCAAGCAGCGAACGGATGCTGCGCTTGCCCGCATAGGGCACCGGCCGATGATCGTCGACGGTGAAGGCGAATTTCTCGTGTTCGGTGCCAGCCCGGAATTGCGCCTTCGGTTTGCAGCCCGCTTCGAGCCAGGCCGCGAGTTCGTCGCGCGTCTCGATTGGGGTCATGTCGATCTGGTCACGAGCCATGCAAAGTTCCGGCGAAATTTCGAGTGCGCATGGCCTTTTCCGAAAACCGGTTTCCACTTTTCGGGGTCATGCGCGGAAGGGTCGCGACGTTAAACATGCTGCACCGCAAAGGGCAATGCGGGGAGCGCAATTCTGCTTTGTGGTTCAGCACTTGCCTAAACTCCAGCTAAGACGCGCGGGATCGCCCCTGTTGTTGAAGGCGCGGGGTACGCCGGTCGTCCCTTTTTCCTGTTTCCCCGAAGGGACATGGAGCGCCCATTGTCGGGGCGCCGCCCTCTTCTGCCCGCTCAAAGCGCGTCATGACGGCGCCCGGCAAGCGAAGACGTTATAGGAATATAATCAAAAACGAATCTCTGTCAATGTTCTTTTTTTGTTCTTTCGCTGCCAGCCATCATGCTGTAGTGATTTGGGCCCCATGCCGCAGTTTACGCCCCACCAAAATCAGGCCCTCAACGTCGTCGCCGAGTGGCTCAAAGCCAAGCCCGGCTCGAACGGCACGCCGCAGGTCTTTCGCCTGTTCGGATATGCAGGCACCGGCAAGACGACGCTCGCAAGGCACATCGCCGACGAGGCCGACGGCGATGTGAAATTCGCGGCCTTCACCGGCAAGGCCGCGTCCGTCATGCGCGGCAAAGGTTGCCACGACGCCTCGACGATCCACGGGCTGATCTATCGCGCGCGTGAAAGCGGCGAGGAAATCCCGAGCTTCGATCTGTGGGACGACGCCCCTGCCTCCAAGGCCGCGCTGATCATCATCGACGAATGCTCGATGGTCGATGCCGAGCTCGGCCGCGATCTCTTGTCGTTCGGTGTGCCGGTGCTCGTGCTTGGCGACCCGGCGCAATTACCGCCGATCCAGGGCGGCGGATTTTTCACCGAAGCCGAACCCGACGCGATGCTCACCGAAGTGCATCGGCAGGCGCAGGACGATCCGATCGTGCGGCTGTCGATGGATATACGTGCCGGCGAATATCTCGAACCGGGCCGCTATGGCGAGACGGAGGTCGTGCGCAAAAGCGACCTCGATCCGCAGCGCGTGCTCGAAGCCCACCAGGTTTTGGTGGGGCGTAATGTCACGCGCCGCACCTACAATGCGCGTGTACGCGAGCGGCGTGGCTTCGAAGGCGATATGCCATCCGCCGGCGACAAGCTGGTTTGCCTGCGCAACAACCGCAAGAAAGGCTTGTTCAACGGCGGGCTGTGGATGGTGAAAGATCGCGGGGGGCGCAAGAGCGGCGCCAAAGCCGGGATCATGACGATGCGGCTATTGCCTGACGATGAAACAGCCACACGTGGCGTCAAAGTTTCGGTACGCCCTGAATGTTTTACCGGCGGAATTGAACAGGTCGACTGGCAGGGCCGCAGGCCCTATGACGAATTCGACTACGGCTATGTGCTCACGGTGCACAAGGCGCAAGGTTCGCAGTGGGACGATGTCGTGCTGTTCGACGAGTCATTCGCTTTTCCCGAAAGCCGCGAACGCTGGCTCTACACGGGCGTGACGCGCGCGGCGAAAAAATTGACGGTGGTGGTGTAATCCAGCCCCGCTCATTCCCGCGCAGGCGGGAATCCAGCGATAAAATTTAAGGCACAAGAATGCGCTTTCGACCCCCGCTTTCGCGGGGGTGAGCGGAGAATATGTGCCATAACTTACGCCGCTTCCTTGCGCTTGGTCGGTGCGAAGCGCTGATAGAAAGTCTCATCTTTTTCGGCGAGATCGATCAGCAGCTTGTTGGGCGCAAACCGCGCGCCGAACGTCTTTTCCAGCTTGCGGCACGCAGCGACAAACTTCATCGTGCCCATCATGTCGATCCACGACAGCGTGCCGCCCGAGAACGGCGCAAAGCCGAATCCCAATATCGAGCCGACGTCGGCCTCACGCACGTCGGTGAGCACTTTTTCCTCGAAGCACCGCGCCGTCTCCAAAGCCTGGATGCCGAGCAGACGCAACTTCAATTCCTCGATGTCGATCTTGTCCGGGTTGAGGAGTTTCTTCGGCTGCAGGTCCACGAGGCCCGGCCACAGCTTTTTCGGCCCATTCGCCGGATAGTCGTAGAAGCCCTTGCCATTCTTGCGGCCCAAACGGCCATTCTTTTCCACCATCTCCTCCAGCAACTTCTTTTGCCGCGGGTCGATGGCCTTGGCCCCCAGATCGGCCTCGGTGGCTTTGAGAATTTTCCAGGCCAGATCGACCGCCACTTCGTCGTTGAGCGAGAGCGGGCCAACCGGCATGCCGGCCATACGGCCGACGTTTTCAATCATCGCCGCCGGAACGCCTTCCGTGAGCATCAGGTGGCCTTCGCGGATGTATGTGCCGACGACGCGCGAGGTGTAGAAACCCCGCGAGTCGTTGACCACGATCGGGGTTTTTCGAATGGCGCGCACATAATCCATCGCGGCCGCAAGCGCCTTATCTCCCGTTTGCTTGCCGAGGATAATTTCGACCAGCATCATGCGCTCGACCGGTGAGAAAAAGTGAATGCCGATGAACCGTGCCGGATCTTTGAATTCGGAAGCGAGCGAGCTGATCGGTAAGGTCGAGGTGTTCGAGGCGAATATCGTTTTGTCGCCGATCACCGCCTGAATTTTCGCGATGACGTCCGATTTGACCTTGCGGTCCTCGAACACGGCCTCGATGACGAGGTCACAATCTTTCAACGCGGCGTAGTTGGGTGTCGGCGTAATACGGCAGAGCAATTCGTCGCGCTCGGCACCTTTCATGCGGCCCTTCATCACGCGGTCGCTGAGCGACTTCTGCAACCCGGCTTTGCCCTTGTCGGCGGTTTCCTGGTCGCGGTCGATCAGCACCACCTGCAATCCGGCGGCGGCACTCACCTGTGCGATACCGGCGCCCATGAACCCCGCACCGACCACGCCGATTTTCTTTATGCTCGTCGGCGGCTCGTTCGCCGGGCGGCGCGCACCTTTGTTGAGATCCTGCATCGACACGAATAATGAGCGGATCATTGCGGCCGCTTGCGGCGAGCGCAGGATTTTGGCGAACCAACGCGACTCGACGCGCAGCGCTGTATCGATTGGCAGCTGCAAACCATCGTAGACCACCTGGAGAATTGCGCGCGCGGCCGGATAGTTGTCGTAGGTCTCGCGCCGATAAATCGCGTTGGCCGCCGGGAAAGTCATCATTCCGGCTTTCGAGTAAACCGCGCCGCCTGGAAGGCGGAAACCCTGCACGTCCCACGGCGCGACGCCTTTGCCGCCCGCTTTGATCCAGTCCTTCGCCGTCTTGATCAGTTCGGCTGCCGGCACAACGTTGTCGATCAGCTTCATCGTTTTAGCACGATCGACTTTGAGCTGATCGCCCTTGAGCAGGAATTGCAAAGCGTCGGCGGGCTGCAGCATGCGTGCAACCCGTTGGGTACCTCCAGCGCCCGGGAACAGCCCGATCTTGATCTCGGGCAAGCCGAGGCGAGTCTTGGGATCGTCGGATGCGATGCGGTGATGGCATGCGAGCGCAAGCTCGAAGCCGCCACCCATCGCCGTTCCATTGAGCGCGCAAACCCACGGCTTGCCGCAAGTTTCAATGCGACGATAGAGCAACGACAATTTGCGACTCTCTTCGTACAGCTGGCCGGCCGCCGCTTGTTCGCCTTGTGTCTTGACCATGGTGGCGAAGATATCCGCCATCCGGTCGAGCATCGTCAGATCGGCGCCGCCGCAAAAAGCCTGCTTGCCAGACGTGATTACCGCGCCCTTGATCGCCGCGTCGTTCGCGATCTTTTCGACCACCGCGCTAAGCTCTGAAATCACGTCCATCGTGATGACGTTCATCGAGCGTTCGGGCATATCCCACGTGACAAGCGCAATCCCGTCAGCGTCGGCTTCGATTTTGAAATTGGCCATGAGCGTCGGCTCCTGTTTCTTCTGCGCTAATACGACTCGCCGGATTTGCGCGTGTAAGTGCGCTTGTCGCCATCGCGATGAAATAGCATGTCGATGTCGGGATAGGTCACTTTGTCGCCCTTCGGATCGCGCGTGCCGACTTCGAGGACGAGAGCGTCTTGCCCCCCACGGTTGATGATCGTGTGCCCGTTGGGCGATCCCGCCTTCCAGCCCGCTGCTTCGCCCTTTTTCAGCACCGTTTCGTCGCCATCTTCCTTGAGCACCACTTCACCTTCGAGCACGAAAATAAATTCGTCCTCATTGGCGTGCCAGTGACGCTGCGATGACGCCGCACCAGGCTTGAGCGTGCAGATATTCACCCCGAACTGGGTGAGGCCAACGACATTGCCGAGTCTTTTACGCGATCGGCCCTCTATCTCCTTGCGGAACTGCAAGGGATAGCCGGTCGACGTGTCGACCGGAATATTGTCGATATCGATCTTCGGCATTTCTATTTCCACTTATACGCGTTCGATGATTGTCGCCGTGCCCATGCCGACGCCAATGCAGAGAGTGATCAGCGCCGTTTCCTTATTGCGCCGTTCCAGTTCATCGAGGACGGTGCCAAGGATCATCGAGCCGGTCGCGCCGAGCGGATGGCCCATAGCAATGGCACCGCCGTTTACGTTGATCTTGTCGTGCGAGATATTGAGCGCCTGCATATAGCGCAGGACGACCGACGCGAAGGCCTCGTTGAGCTCCCAGAGGTCGATGTCCGCTTTTGTCATGCCGGCTTTCTTCAAGACCTTTTCGGTCACCGGGATTGGGCCGGTCAGCATAATCGCCGGTTCAGAGCCGATATTTGCAAACTGACGAATGCGCGCGCGCGGCTTGAGGCCGGCCGCCTTGCCAGCGGCTTTGCTGCCGATCAACACCGCAGCGGCGCCGTCGACGATGCCCGAGGAATTGCCGGCTGTGTGCACATGGTTGACCGCTTCGACCTCCGGATAGCGCTGCACGGCAACCGCATCGAAGCCCGCGATATCGCCCATCTGGACAAAAGACGGCTGCAAGGCGGCCAGCGTCTGCATCGTGGTATTCGGGCGCATGTGTTCGTCTTTGGCAAGAATCGTTAGCCCGTTGACGTCCTTGATCGCCACGACAGAATTTTTGAAACGGCCTTCGTCCCACGCCTTCGCCGCGCGCTTCTGGCTTTCGACCGCATAAGCGTCGACGTCATCCCGCGAGAAGCCGTATTTGGTCGCGATCAGATCGGCGGAAATTCCCTGCGGCAGGAAGTAGGTTGTAACCGCGATCGACGGGTCGACCGGCCAGGCGCCGCCCGAGGCGCCAATACCGATGCGGCTCATTGATTCGACGCCGCCGCCAATCGTCATCTCGTGCTGGCCGGACATGACTTCGGCCGCAGCGAAATTCACGGCATCGAGGCCCGATGCACAAAAACGATTAATCTGGATGCCCGGAACCTCGTCACCGAAACCGGCAACCAAAGCGGCCGCGCGTGCGATGTCGCCACCTGCTTCACCCACCGGATCGACGCAGCCGAGCACCACGTCATCGACCAGAGCAGTGTCGAGCTTGTTGCGATCCTTGACCGCGGCCAGCACTTGCGCCGCGAGATTGAGCGCGGTCACCTCGTGCAGCGATCCGTCGGCCTTGCCGCGTCCGCGCGGTGAGCGCACGGCGTCGTAGATGAATGCGTCGGGCATAGGTATGTCTCCAACCTCTCTGCGGTCATGCCCGGCCTCGTGCCGGGCATCCACGTCTTACTAACTCAAGTCAAGGCGTGGATGGCCGGGACAAGCCCGGCCATGACGCTGGATTCGGCGCGAGGTTTAGCCATTCACAGGCTCCTCGCAATGAGCAGTTTCATGATCTCGTTGGTGCCCGCGTAGATACGCAACACGCGCGCATCCCGGTACATCCGTGAGATCGGATATTCGTCCATATAGCCATAGCCGCCGAACAATTGCAGGCAGCGGTCGATCACTTTGCCTTGCGTATCGGTGAGCCGGTATTTCGCCATCGAGGCCGTAACGGTGTCGAGCTCGCCTTTAACATGCTGCTCGATGCAATGGTCGAGAAACACCTTGGCAATTGTTGTGTCGGTCTTGCACTCGGCCAGCTCGAACTGGGTGTTCTGAAACTCGATAATCGCTTTGCCAAACGCTTTTCGCTGTTTGACATAGTCGATCGTCAGCGCGAGCGCCCGCTCCATCATCGCAACCGCATGTACAGCGACGATCAAACGCTCCTGCGGCAATTCCTTCATCAGCTGGTAGAAGCCCTGCCCTTCTTCGCTGCCAAGCAGGCTCGAGGCGGGCAACTGAACGTCTTCGAAAAACAGCTCGGAGGTATCGGCTGAATCCATGCCGAGTTTTTTCAGCTTGCGGCCGCGGCGAAAGCCTTGCGCGTCGCCGGTCTCGACCACAAACAACGACGTGCCTTTGGCCCCGGCCTTCGGATCGGTTTTGGCGACAACGACAATCAGATTGGCGTGCTGGCCGTTGGTGATGAACGTTTTGGAGCCATTGAGCAAATAGCCATTGCCGGATTTTTTTGCCGACGCACGCACGCCTTGCAGGTCGGAACCGGTGCCGGGCTCGGTCATGGCGATTGCGCCTACCAATTCACCGGTCGCCATCTTCGGCAGCCATCGCTTCTTCTGGTCCTCGGTGCCGTAATGCAGGATGTAGGGAGCAACGATTCCCGAATGCAGCGGCGCACCGAACGTATCGAAACCTGCAAGCGCGAATTCGCGATTGATCACCGCTTCATGCGCGAAACTGCCGCCGGCGCCGCCATACTCCTCCGGCATCGACGCGCACAGAAGCCCCGCTTCACCGGCCTTGTTCCAGACATCGCGGTCGTAAATGTGAGCCTCGTGCCAGCGGTCGATATGGGGAACGAATTCATCGGCGATAAAACGCCGCGCCTGCTCTTCGAGCAGGACGAGGTCCTCGCTCATCCAGGCCGGGCGCGGGAGATTGATTGCGTCCATGGGCGATTCGATCCGTCGGACAAGATAAGGCCCGGTTCCGGCATACGCGAGCGGTAAATGGCGCCCGGCCCCGATTGCGGCGGCCGCCGCCTGTACTCCATCATGGATCCGCCAAAGAGAGAAAGGGCTTGCCGGTGATCGCCTATCGCCTCGGCGCCGTTATTGCATTTGCGCTTATGTTTGTCGTTTCTGCGCAGGCCCAAGCTGTCCTGCACGGAAGAGAATCGCCGCCGGGTGAAGCCGTTCCCGCCAAGGGCACTTTTTCCGTCCGGTTTCCAATCTCGTATAAGGAGGTCGAATATAAAGGCGTCGAAGCGAACACCGAAGATTCAACAGAGCGCGCCATCGGCCGTGCACATGCTCACCGGCATTGACAGCGACGGCTTGAGATTCTCTGCAACGGAAACCCCGCTGCGTCTGCCCTTACCACCGCTCGACAGTTTCCTGGAAACAGCAAAAAGACGGCCGGACGCGGTTGCGTCGGACGTGCAACACAAGCAAAAAGACGGCCTGGAAATTCTTTCGTTCACGCTCACTGAGCCCAATGAAGAATATTGTTTTCAGGTGATGCGCAGCAAGACATCCGGCTACGTATTGGCGGTGCAATTTCCGACCGCATTGCGCAGCAAGGCGATCGGTATGAAGGACGACTTCTTTGGTTCCTTCAAGATCGTCCAGCATTGAAAAAACGATCGTGCACTTAGCGTCAGATCCCACCGACACGAAAGCCGCGTGGCTGCGCCTGGCAGTCGCCGTGACGCTATCCACGATCGGCGGCGTCGGCATGTGGTCGGTCATGGTGGCGCTGCCGGTCATCCAGACCGATTTCGGCGTGAGCCGGGCGGATGCCTCTTTGCCCTTCACGATGGTCATGATCGGCTTTGCCGGCGGCGGCATCCTCATGGGACGGCTCGCCGACCGTTTCGGCATTGCCTTGCCGCTGGGCATCGGAACATTTGCGACATCCCTCGGCTATTTGGGGACCGGATGGTCGTCGAGCCTGTGGCAGGTTGCGCTCGCTCACGGGCTCATCGGAATCGGCTGCTCGGCGTCGTTCGGCCCCATAATGGCCGATATCTCGCATTGGTTCGTGCGCAGGCGCGGCATTGCCGTCGCGATCGCAGCGTCCGGAAACTATTTAGCCGGCACAATCTGGCCGCCGGTGGTGCAGCATTTCATTGCCGCCGATGGATGGCGAGCGACCCATATCGGCATCGGGTTGTTTTGCCTCGTCGCGATGTTGCCGCTGGTCTTCGCTTTGCGGCGCCGAAACGAAAATCATCACAGCGAGGCCGCCGGTGCGGCGGCTGCGCGCCGTCGGGCCGAAGCGCCGTTCTCGCCACGGACACTGCAAGTGCTCATGTGCATCGCTGGCGTCGCCTGCTGTGTTGCGATGGCGATGCCGCAAGTCCATATCGTCGCCTATTGCGGCGATCTCGGTTACGGCGTTGCGCGAGGCGCTGAAATGCTGTCGCTGATGCTTGGCTTTGGCATCATCAGCCGCATCGCATCGGGCTTCATCGCCGACCGCATCGGCGGCGTGCGCACGCTGCTGCTCGGCTCGGTGCTGCAAGGCGCCGCGCTGTTTCTCTATCTCTGGTTCGACGGCTTGGCTTCACTCTACGTAATCTCGGCGCTGTTCGGCCTGTTTCAGGGCGGCATCGTGCCAAGCTACGCGATCATCGTGCGCGAATATTTCCCGCCACGCGAAGCCGGAACGCGCGTCGGACTTGTCATCATGGCAACGCTGCTCGGCATGGCGCTGGGCGGCTGGATGTCGGGTTTCGTCTTCGACCTCACCGGATCTTACCGGGCAGCCTTCCTGAATGGCCTTGCGTGGAACCTGGTGAACGTATCGATCATGACGTGGCTGATGCAGCGGTCGCGCAGCCGTGGCCGTCTTGCGGCCGCGTGACTTCCGTGATGGCCGGGCTTGTCCCGGCCATCCACGTCTAATTCACTGATGTCTGGAAAGTCGTGGATGCCCGGCACAAGGCCGGGCATGACGACAGACGCTAAAACGCGTCGTCCGGCAATTCCATGGTGGAGGTCGCGCCGGCCTGGATGCGCGTCAGCCGTGTCGCTGTCTCGGGCAACATGCGCTCCATGAAGAAACGCGCTGTGACGAGTTTAGCGTTCAAACGCGCTGCCGAGCCGTTTGCTTTCGGCAATTTGGCGAGAGCCGCTTCGGCAATTCTGCACCACATGTAGCCGAGTGCGACCAGCCCAAAGAGGTGCATGTAGTCATAAGAACCGGCGCCGGCATTGTCCGGCTTGGCCATGGCATTCTGCATGAACCACATTGAAGCCTCTTGCAGATGTGCAAGCGAAGCGCCGAGCGGCTTGAGATAAACGTTCATCTCGTCGTTGTTGACGCGCTCCTTGAGGTAGGTCTGCACCTCATTGAAAAACGCCATGATGGCCCGGCCGCCATCCTTGCCAAGCTTGCGGCCGACGAGATCGAGCGCCTGAATTCCGTTGGCGCCTTCATAAATCTGGGCAATGCGCGCGTCGCGCACAAACTGCTCCATGCCGTGCTCGGCGATATAACCGTGGCCGCCAAATATCTGCTGCGCCATCACGGCATTGGCGAACCCACCGTCAGTGAGCACGCCTTTGATCACCGGCGTGAGAAGGCCCATGTGATCGTCGGCGCTCTTGCGCTCATTTTCGTTGTCGGAACGATGTGCGATGTCGCTCTTGAGTGCGGTCCAGAGAACTAACGCGCGCCCAGCCTCGTTGAATGCACGCATGGTCATCAGCGCGCGGCGCACGTCCGGATGCACAATGATCGGATCAGCCGCTTTGTCTGGATACTTCACGCCGGATATCGAGCGACCTTGCAGCCGCTCCTTCGCGTAGACCGCGGCGTTTTGGTATGCGACCTCCGACAGCGCGAGGCCCTGCACGCCGACACCGAGCCGCGCCTCGTTCATCATCGTGAACATGGCATTGAGCCCGCGGTTCTCTTCGCCAATCAGCCAACCGGTTGCGCCGTCGTAGTTCATCACGCATGTGGAGTTGCCGTGGATGCCCATCTTCTCTTCGATCGAGCCGCAGCTGACTGCGTTGCGGGCGCCGAGCGAACCATCGTCCTTCACCATGATTTTCGGCACCACGAATAGCGATATGCCCTTGGTGCCGGCTGGCGCACCCTCGATGCGTGCCAACACCAGGTGGATGATGTTTTCGGACAGGTCGTGCTCGCCGGCGGAAATGAAGATCTTGGTGCCAGATATTTTGTAGCTGCCGTCTGTCTGCTTCACCGCCTTCGACCGCAGCAGTCCGAGATCGGTGCCGCAGTGTGGTTCGGTGAGATTCATGGTTCCGGTCCAGACGCCTTCCACCATCTTGGGCAGATATCTTTTCTTCAGCGCGTCGGACGCGTGCACAAGCACCGCGGCGATAGCGCCTTGCGTGAGCCCGGGATACATCGCAAAAGCCATATTGGCCGAGCAAAAGAATTCATTGACGACTTCGGTCAGCGTCGCCGGCAATCCCTGCCCGCCGAACTCGCCCGGCACCGAAATGCCGATCCAGCCGCCTTCGACGATTTGTTTGTAGGCTTCCTTGAAACCTTTCGGAGTCGTCACGCTGCCATCGGCCGCGCGTTTGCAGCCTTCTTTATCGCCGACCCGGTTGAGCGGAGTGAGCACCTCTTCGCTAAACTTGGCCGCTTCGCGCAGCACCGCCTCGACCACATCAGGTGAGGCATCGGAGAAGCCCGGCAGGTTGCCGTAACGATCGAGATGAAAAACGTCGTTGAGCAAAAACAACGCATCTTCCACGGGCGCTTTGTAAATAGGCATGGCTCTCTTCCCGGCGGCGCGCGGCGAGGTGTTAACAGGATATGAAGCGAGATAACGTTCCCATCGGTCCGTATTATGACGGAGCCGGTTTACACCTGCGTTAAGGGCGGGGAATTTCGACCGAGAACAGCAGCGCGCGTCAGGTTGTACCGGAGGCGGTCCGGCGGGCACGAGAGCTCGTGAAAATCTCAGTGTAGATCTGCCGCAATTCGGCGAGCGCCAGATCGATATCGCGACGTTGCTGCTCAAGCATATTGATCTGCTCGACGCACTTCCTGCGGTTGATCGGCAAACGCTGGGTACATCCGCGAGCGCGCGCGGCAAGCATGTCTCGAATTTCTGTCAGGGTGAACCCCAGGCGCTTGCCTTGCAGAATCAAGGCCAAACAGTTTCGGTCTTCATGGCTGAATACGCGCGCGGAGCCATCGCGCTGGGGGGCCAGCAACCCTTTGCTCTGGTAAAAGCGCAAAGCACGCAGGGTCACGCCCGAACTCGCGGGCAAGCTCTCCAATGGTAAATCGGTCTGCCACGCGCGACCCCTTTGGGGCCTCTCCGTCCTTGTCGCCCGGTTGATCGATACCGCCGTAGATAGGCGAGCGGTATTCTTTGTCCATGTGCATCCTTCCACTACCGTCGAGGCGAGAAATCTTATGAATTTTAGCCTTGCAAGCGCCGTGGACGGTGGCACTCAGGTGTTCTTCCTATAAAATATTACAGTTATCCGGTGGAATTATTCCCAACCCGCCATCGTGGCGTTCCAGCACCGCCGCGCACGAATTTTCCCGCAGGGGGCTCCCTTTCGAAAAAAGTTAACGGGTTGTTTACCGCAACGGGCAAAAAGTCGGGGCGTGGACGAAGGACCGAGCTCCGTAGGTACTAGTTTTTAACGCGCGCTGGTTCCACCGAGAGTCGCTCCGAACTCTTAGCGTCTCCACCTCGGATGTGGGTGTGAGCATGAAATTTGGCTTTGCGTCGAGCGTCAAAGGCATTCGAGCGGAAGCACGCGAGACCGCAGAAGAAGCGGCGCGCCGGGCGGGCTTGCCTTTGAACGAGTGGCTCAACACCATCATCTTCCAGCAGGCCGCGGAACAAGGCATCAAGCCGCCAGCACGGCCCGGCGACAATTCATATGCCGACGAATTCTCGAACGTGAAGCGTCGGCTCGACGATCTCACACGCCGCATCGACCAGGTGACGCGCGGTGATGCCGCAGCGTACGCACCGAAGCGGGTCCGTGAGGATTCCGACCAGCTCACCGACGTTGTCGCCCGTCTCGAACACCACCTCGACCAATTCGCCGGCAACCCGCGCCCGCAGGCGCCTGCAATTCCCGTCCCGCCCGCACTCGACCGTGCCGTCGCGGAAATTAATGCGCGCCGACGCGCCCTCAACAGCGAGACGCTGCCACCACCACAGTTTGTGCCCGCCAGTATCGCACCAGCGGCGACACCAAATCTGGCGAGTCTGGAAGATCAGCTCCGCCGCATCACCGATCAAATCGAAACGCTGCGGCGTCCGGGCGTGGAAGAAGCGATCAATGCATTGCGTGCCGAACTCGGCGAAATCAGCCGCACGCTCAACGAGGCGATGCCGCGCCGCGCGCTCGAAATCATCGAAAAGCAGGTTCAGGACCTGACTCAGCGCATCGCCGAAGGCCGTCAGGCCGGCGTCGACAGCGGCGCCTTAGCAGGCATCGAGAATGGCCTCTCCGAGGTGCGCGACGCCCTGCGTGAGCTGACACCGGCGGAAAACCTCGTCGGATACACAGACGCGATCGAGACGCTCGCCCACAAAATCGATCTCATCGTGGCGCAGAGAGACCCGGCGACGATACACCAGCTCGAGCGTTCCGTCGCCACATTGCGCGAAATGGCGGCGCATGTCGCCTCGAACGAGACCGTGAGCAGCCTCGCTGCACAGGTGCAGGTGCTGGCCGAAAAAATCGACCGCCTGGCGATCGGCGGGGGCACGGGCGACGCGATCAACAAGCTCGAGCTTCGCATTGATGCGCTCAGCCGCGCGCTGACCGAACGTGCACAGAACAGCGATACATTGCCGCCGCGCCTCGAGACACTTCTTCAGTCGCTGTCCGACAAGATCGAGCAATTGCAACAGTCGCGCGGCGAGAATATCGCACTGGCTCATCTTGAAGACCGGATTGCCAAATTGGTCGAACGGCTGGATGCTTCGGACGCGCGCTTTAGCCATCTTGAAGCGATTGAACGCGGGCTAACAGACCTGCTGGTCCACATCGAGGATCTCCGTACAAACAAGGAAAGCCTTGCTCTTCGCGCCGAGAGCACGCCTGACTTTGGCGAACTGAGGCTGGACGTTGTGCGCACGCAAGATGCCGTCGAAGCCGTCCACGGCACGCTCGACCGTCTTGTTGACCGTCTCGCTGTCATCGAAAAAAATATTCGCGACAATCGGCAAACGCCCGCTGAACCCGAGACCGATATTCTTGAACTCACGCAGCCCGTTGCTTCAACCGAACCGCCAATCCGGGCTCCCGAAATAGCGCCGCCCTTGCCACCTGCTCCGGCGGTGCAAATCCCGATTCCGGCATCACCCGCCGAACTGAAGCCGGCAGCCTCCCCGGAATTCTCCAATTTGGGTGTACGGCCCACCGCCGCTGCCGCTATTGACCCCGTACTGCCGGCAGATCGGCCGCTTGAACCCGGGTCCGGACCTCCGCCCGTCGGCGTTTACGCAGGCGCGCGCATCGTGACGTCAGAAGCAACACCGGGCGACCTGCGATCAAATGCGGCGACGAACGCCAGCAAATCGAGCTTCATCGCGGCCGCCCGGCGCGCCGCGCAGGCCGCGGGACAAGATCCAAAAGGCCGCCCGGTGCGTCCGCAGAATTTCATCGGCAATGCCGAGAGCAAAACGCTGCGCACTAAGATGATGACGCGCGTCAAGTCGTTGTTCCTTGCAGCAAGCATCGTTGCCATCATCGTCGGCTCGATCCAATTCGCCAGCAACGTCTTCAATTTTGGAATTTTCGATACGGATGACGCCAAGTTCGCGACGACCGCGGACCCGGACACTGCAAACTCCGACGTCGCCGAGGATCCGGCTGAAACTGGTGCGGCCACGCTTGCGGACGACCAGTCGAAGCCCGCAACTGCGCCAGCGGTGACGGCGGCTCCTGCCGCACCCGATACAGATGTCACCTCCTCGCTATTGGCGCCGCCGGCGCTGCCCGGCTTGATGCCGGCCGCACCACCGCCGGCCCCGATTCAAACGCCTCAAAATCCGGGTCCGACGACACAGATTTCGCCGCCTCTTTTAATTTCGCCGACCCTGAACCCGCCGCTTCTGGGGGGCGCATCCGGACAAAAGGCCGACGTGACCGGTTCAATTACACGGGCACCGAGCGACGCGCGGCCGGCGGCGCAGCCCACCACGGCCGAAGGATTGCCGGCAGCCATCGGGAGCCAGAGGTTGCGCAATGCCGCGCAAGCGGGTGACGCGGCGGCTGCATACGAAGTGGCCATGCGATTTGTCGAAGGTCGCGGCGTGCCTGCCAACCTGGAAGAGGCCGCGCGCTGGTATGAACGCGCCGCCAGCAAAGGCCTCGCGCCCGCACAATTCCGATACGCCAGCATGCTGGAAAAGGGCCAAGGCGTGAGAAAGGATCTCGCCGCCGCCCACAAACTGTATGTAGCCGCTGCCGGTAAAGGCAACGCCAAGGCGATGCACAATCTCGCTGTGATCTACGCGGAAGGCGCCGAAGGCAAGCCGGATTACGCCAGCGCCGCACAATGGTTCCGCAAAGCCGCAGAATACGGGGTTGCCGATAGCCAATTTAATCTTGGCGTATTGGCCGCACGCGGGCTCGGTACCGAGAAAAACATTGCCGAATCCTACAAATGGTTCGCCCTCGCCGCCGCCCAAGGGGACCGGGACGCGAGCCGTAAACGCGACGAGATCGCCGCTCATCTTGATGCACAGGCGCTTGCAGCCGCCCAGCAAGCCGTCAAAAGCTTTGTCCCGCAAACTCAGCCCGCTGAAGCCACCATCGTCCGCGAACCGCAAGGCGGCTGGGAGCGCGCAACACTCCCGACGCACGAAAAGCCGCGCGCCGCAGGATCGCTTTCGTTTAACGCCTTCGATCCCGGAAAGCTGTGAACCGCCACGCTTTATTGCCTGAGCGCGTGATCACCGGCGTATTCATCGGCTAAAATCAATCCTAGTTTTGACCGGCCGGGCCTGAGTCTGTCACGATCAACACCGGCGCGGTTTTCACGCGTTTCGGTGTTAGTTGTCTTATGAGCTGCCCGTGCGCGGCGCTGCCGCCAAAGCGTTGGCCCTAACCGTCGGACGACCCGCTTGCAGATCTACCTTCCCATCGCCGACCTGCCCGTCAATATCTTCCTTGTGCTCGGGATGGGACTCGCCGTCGGCTATATCTCCGGGATGTTTGGTATCGGCGGCGGCTTCCTGATGACGCCGCTGCTGATCTTCATTGGAATCTCACCGGCCGTGGCCGTGGCGACCGTCTCCAGCCACATCGCGGCGTCGTCTTTCACGGGCGCGATCAGCTACTGGCGCAAGCGCGCACTTGATATCGCGTTGGCGATGATGTTGCTCAGTGCCGGCATTGTCGGCACCGCCACCGGCGTCTGGCTGTTCACTGAACTGCGTTCCCTTGATCAGCTCGATCTGATGATCGGACTATCCTACGTCACGCTGCTCACGGTCGTCGGCGGCATGATGATTTACGAGAGCGTGCGAGCCATCATGCGCACTCGCCGCGGCATGCCGGCAACGCTGCGCCGGCCGGGAAGTCATACCTGGCTTCACGGGCTGCCGTTCAAGCTCCGATTCAAGCGCTCGAAAATTTACGTATCGGCAATTCCGGTCTGGGCAATTGGCTTCATCATTGGATTTGTCGGCGCGATCATGGGCATTGGTGGCGGCTTCTTGCTGGTGCCGATGCTGATCTATTTCCTCAGGGTCCCAACCGCGACGGTCATCGGCACCTCAATGGTGTTGACGCTGGTCACAATGGCCTCGGCAACGGTGATGCACGCGGCCACGAACCATCTGGTGGATGTGGTCCTGGCGTTGATCCTGATGGTTGGCGGCGTCATCGGTGCGCAATTCGGTGCGCGCACGGGGCAGAAAATGCGCGGCGAACGGCTGCGGCTCCTGCTTGGCCTTCTCGTATTCGCCGTCGGCTGCCGTTTTGCCTACGAACTGGTCGTTCGGCCGGACGATCTTTATTCGATCCGCTACGTTAGGACTGGATGATGAAGCGGGTGACGCTCACACTCGCGCTGATCGCCCTGGCATTCGGAGCCGAACCGGCCGTCGCCGAACGGTTGGTGGTATCTTTGTCCAACCACCGTGTGGCTGTCACTTCGAGCTTCGTCGGTGAAGAGCTGGTGCTATTCGGCACCATCGAGCCCGATCCCATAACAAGCCCTCTACGGCCGCCCTACGATCTGGTCGTGACGGTGACCGGGCCGCGCCAAACGCTGCGCACGCGGCGCAAGGAGCGCGTGCTCGGCATTTGGGTCAACATCGACTCGCGCGAATTTGTGCGCGCGCCGTCCTACCTTGCCGTGCTGAGTAATAGGCCGGTCGGTGCGATCGCCAACCCGACCACCTTGCGGCGCCTGCAAATCGGGCTTGATAATTTTCAGCTGCCGCAAAGCATCGGCGCCGATGTCGCCGACACCGTCCCGGATGATCCATTTCGACGGGCTTTCGTACGGCTTCAGAATCAGCAGGGGCTTTATCGGGAATCAGGAACCGCCGTGACCTTCCTCACGCCCACAGTATTCCGCGCTGCAATACCCATGCCGGCAGCCGTGCCGACTGGAAATTACGGGATCGACGTTCAGCTATTTGCCGGCGGCGCTGCCGTCGCACGGACCAATTCGGCGCTGGAAGTGATCAAGACCGGATTTGAGCAATACGTCGCCGACGCGGCCCGCGACTATGGGTTACTCTACGGAATGGCGACCGCAATGATGGCGCTCCTGATCGGCTGGTTCGCCAGCCTGGTTTTCGCGCGCGACTGATTAAATTCAATCCGGCAGGCAGCGCTTTGCGGCAAAAGAGTAAAGCCGGGCATCGCCAAGCAAATGCGCCGTGAAAGCGAGTGTGCCGAACAGATCGGCAAACGCGGCATGTCGAACATTGAGGCCGCCGGTAAATGCACCGAATGCCGGCATCACCATACGGGTCTCGTCGGCGGCGAAGCAACGACGGCTCACCGCACGGCCACGGTGAGAAATGCGCGCGACTGGATGTAAATGACCGCCGATTTCCCCCGGTGATCCTTTCGGTTCATGGCGGAACGTGAGCGCGCCGATTGTCAGCGTTGTCTGAAACACGCCGCCGATGCCCTCAGCCGGCTCTGGGTCGTGATTGCCGGTGATCCAAATCCAGTCGCGACCGCGTTGCAGCCCGAGCAGATTGCGGCGGTCGTCATCGCTCAATCGTCCCGGCCCGCCGCCGTCGTGGAAACTGTCGCCGAGCGCCACCACACATCGGGGCGCATAGTCTGAAAGCAAGCGCGCCAGGTTCGCTAGGGTGCTCGCAGTATCGTAGGGCGGCAGCAATTGTCCGCGGGCGGCAAAGCTCGAACCTTTTTCCAAATGCAGGTCGGCGACTGCCAGCAGGCCCTGCTCCGGCCAAAAGAGCGCGCCTTGCGGATCGGCGAGCAATGGCACGCCGGCAAGCAAAATGAGATTGCCCTCGCTTTCCGGCAGATTTTGCGCCACCTGGCTCAATTCATCGCTTCCTTGATCAATTCGTCGGCCGCTTCAGCCAACAACGTATCCGACGCTTCGCCATAGACCGTCTCGCGGCCAATCTCCAGCAGCACTGGAACCGAGAGCGGCGAGACGTGGTCGAGTGCTTTATGAACAATTCGGCCCTTGATGCGCGAGAGCATTTCGCCCAGGCGTTTAATGTCGAGCAGCCCGGTCGCTGCGTCCGCGCGCGCCGCTCGCAAGAGGATGTGGTCGGGCTGGTGCTTGCGCAGGACGTCGTAGACGAGGTCGGTTGTAATAGTGAGTTGGCGGCGCGATTTCTCCTCGCCGGGAAAGCGCTTTTCGATCAGCCCGGCGATAATGGCGCAACTGCGAAAGGTGCGCTTCATGAGCGCCGATTCTGCAAGCCATGCCTCTAGGTCATCACCTAACATGTCCTCGTCGAACAGCTGGGCGAGTGAGAGATCTCCGCGCGCGATGCGCAAGGCTGCATCGCCGAGCCCCCAAACCGCCAGCGCATATTCGTTGGCGACAAAGCCGAGCGGCTTGAGGCGGGCGCGTTCCAGACGGCGCGTCAGCAGCATGCCGAGCGTCTGGTGTGCGAGACGCCCTTCGAATGGATAGCAAACCAGGTAATACTTGGCGGCGCGCGGAAACGTCTCGACCAGCAAATCCCCGGCCTTCGGCAAAAGCGAACGCCATTGCTGGATTTCGAGCCATTCGCGGACTTGTTCCGGCAACGCGCGCCACGACTCAGGCTTGGCGAGAAGTGCCCGAACGCGGGCGGCAAGATAAGTTGAAAGCGGGAACTTGCCGCCCTCATAGGCCGGCACTTTCGGATCGGTGGCATCGGAGCGCGAGACGTAGACTTCGTCCTCGACGAGCGCCTCGTATTTGAGGATCTCGCCGGCGAACACGAATGTGTCGCCAAGCGTCAATGTCTCAATGAAATACTCCTCAACCTCACCGAGAAGCCGCCCACCCCGCGGAACGACGGCTCCACTACGACGCGATCGCACCAGCCTGACTTTGATCATGTCGGCTTCGACAATCGTGCCGACATTCATGCGATAGCGCTGTGCAACGCGTGGATGCGTGACGCGCCAACGGCCATCCTTTCCCTGCCTGATCTTGGCAAAGCGCTCGTAAGCTTTCAGTGCGTAGCCGCCGGTGGCGACGAAATCGATTGCAGCGTCGAAATCAGGACGCGTAAGCGCGGCGTACGGCGTAGCGGCACGCACCTCGGCGTATAGTTCGTCCGCAAGGAACGGCTCGCCACAGGCGCGGCCCAGGATGTGCTGCGCGAGCACATCAAGCGCACCGGTTCGAAGCGGCGGCGTGTCCTGTGCATTTTCCGCCACGGCGTCGATTGCAGCCCGGCATTCCAGGACTTCAAAGCGGTTCGCCGGCACCAGTACGGCTTCGGAAGGTTCATCTAGCCGATGGTTGGAACGGCCAATCCGCTGAAGGAGCCGCGAGCACCCTTTCGGGGCGCCTACATTTATCACCAGATCAACGTCGCCCCAGTCGACACCCAGGTCGAGGGACGAGGTACACACCACCGCGCGTAATTTACCGGCAGCCATCGCTTCTTCGACGCGGCGGCGTTGCGCGACATCGAGCGAGCCGTGGTGCAAAGCGATGGCGAGATTGTCGTCGTTCGCTTGCCAGAGCTCCTGGAAAAGGAACTCCGCCTGGCTGCGCGTATTGACGAACACCAGCGTCGTCTTGTGCGTCTTGATGTGTGCGTAAATTTCGCCGAGCGCATGTCGCGCCGAATGACCGGCCCATGGCAAATGCTCCTCGGTGTCGAGCATCGTAACGAGCGGCTGCGCGCCGGCCCGCGCCACCACAAGATCGGCACGCGCTTCACCTCGCAGGGGCTGCGGCACGAGAAAGCGGCAAAGTTCATCGGGGTCGGCGACGGTCGCAGAGAGCCCGACCGTCGTGAGCTGGGGCCTCAATGCAAACAGCCGCGCCAAGCCGAGCGAGAGAAGATCGCCACGCTTCGACGTCACCAACGAATGCAATTCGTCGAGGATCACGCGCTTGAGCGTGCCGAACAGATAAGGCGCATCGGCACTCGCGAGCAGGAGTGCGAGTTGTTCCGGAGTGGTGAGCAGAATGTCCGGAGGATCCCGCCGCTGGCGTTGGCGTTTTGACGCCGGCGTGTCTCCCGTACGCGTTTCAAGCCGCACGGGTAGGCCCATCTCCTGCACCGGAATTTCCAGGTTGCGGGCAATATCCACCGCAAGCGCCTTCAGCGGCGAAATGTAAAGCGTGTGAAGCCCTTGCGAACGAACGAGTGCACGGCCGGTCGATTTCAGATTGCGGGCTTGAATGCCACGTTCGCTCAATTCCACCAGCGTTGGCAAAAAGCCGGCGAGGGTTTTGCCGCCGCCAGTCGGTGCGATCAGCAGCGCCGAGCGTTCGGATTTTGCCTTGGCCAGCAGTTCGAGCTGATGCGCACGCGGCTGCCAGCCGCGGCTCGCAAACCAGCGCGCAAAGGCCTCCGGCAGCACGGGTGTCGTATCGAAAAGATCGCGCGCGGGTTCCATGGCAATCAGTTTCGGCACTCAGTTTCCCGCCACCACGATCAGTCCGGGCACGGGTTCACCTTTTTCGGTGCGAGTAGAGGCAAAATCGAGGCTGATTGGCTTCAATCCGGCGACGATCACAGCGGCTTTCACGTGCGCTTCGCTATGGGCGTAGCGGAGGGTGTCGCGCAAAAGGACGCCGTGGCCGTCGTGCGTTTCTGCGCTGAAGACAATCTGGCCAGGCGACGCCAGCACCCCTGCAACCGCCTTGAGCACCGGCGCCAGATCGTCCAGGTACATAAAGACGTCGGCGGCGAGCACGAGATGGTAACGCGCATTGATTTTCGCTTCGGCCGCGAGAAACGCCAGGACGTCATTTTCGACCACCCGGTCGTAAATGCCTTTTGTACGGGCCTGGGCCAGCATGGCCGATGAAAGATCGACGCCCACCATCCAATCGCTGAAGGGCCGGAACGGCAATGCCGCAAGCCCGGTGCCGCAACCGAGATCAGCCACCGAGCCGAATTTCGTGCGCGCACCCGCATGCGCGGCTTCGACAGCGTGGAACAGCAATTCCGGCGCGCGGTAGTTCAGGTTCGTCGTCAAAGCGTCGTCGAAGCGCGCGGCGTAGCCGTCGAACAGCGCCCGCACGTAGCCTTCCGGCATCGCGCCGGACGGGCGAACTCCCAGCCGAATGAGATGGAGTAAAGCGCCGTGCCGGTCTTGCGGATCCGCCGCTCTGGCTTTCTCGAACGCCGCGACGGCGCCTTCGCGATCGCCCCGCTTCTCGCGCAATTCGGCCAAAATGAACCAGGCCGAGGCGTAGCCCGGCGCAAGCTCAAGCGCCTGCATTAACAGATCCTCGGCTCCGGTGAGATCGCCTTTGGCTTCGCGGTCGCGCGCCCACTCCAGGCGCCGGTCGGCAATCACGTCGCCGGAGGAAAGGAAAATCGGGCTGCTCATTCCCAGGTTCTTTATCGTTTTGGTCGAATGCCTATGTAAGCACGATGCGTCCAGAAGATATCCTGGTTCCAACACCGTCGGGCGTATGCTGCAAGCCCGGCGGCTTCCATATCGACCCGACTCGTCCGGTCGAAAAGGCCTTGATCACGCATGGGCACTCCGACCATGCGCGAGCCGGCCATGGTGCCGTATTGGCCACGCAGGAAACGCTCGACATCATGCGTTTGCGTTATGGCGAGAATTTCGCCGGAAGCACCCAGGCCGTGCGCTATGGCGAAACGCTGAAACTCGACGGCGCTCGCGTCAGCTTCCATCCGGCGGGCCATGTCCTCGGCTCGGCCCAGATTCGCATCGAATCAGATAATCTGCGCGTGGTCGCCTCGGGAGATTACAAGGACGCACCTGATCCGACATGCGCGCCCTTCGAGTTAGTACCCTGCGACGTGTTCATTACCGAGGCGACCTTCGGCCTGCCGGTATTTCGCTATCACGACGCCAAGGGTGAGATCACCAAGCTCCTGAATTCGATCAAGCTGTTTCCGGAGCGTGCGCATCTTGTCGGTGCCTATACGCTGGGCAAAGCGCAACGCGTCATGGCGATGCTGCGCGCCGCCGGTTACGACCGTCCGATTTACATTCACGGCGCAGTCGAAGCGATCAGCCGCTATTACCAGAGCCGCAATATCGATCTCGGACAACTCGAGCTCGTGCGCGGCACCAATAAGGCAGAACTCGCCGGACAAATCGTCATCTGCCCTCCGAGCGCGATGAGCGACCTGTGGTCGCGGCGTTTTCCCGATCCGGTCTCAGCCTTCGCATCGGGCTGGATGCGCGTCCGTGCCCGCGCGCGTCAGCGCGGCGTCACTCTGCCGCTGGTCATTTCCGATCATGCCGACTGGGATGGCCTCACCACGACAATCGCAGCCACCGGTGCATCTGAAGTGTGGGTCACGCATGGCCAGGAAGACGCGCTGGTGCATTGGTGCCGGGCTAATGGCATGAAAGCCCGTCCACTCGACATTGTCGGTTACGGCGATGAAGAGGAAGGCGACGGAAGCGCTGGCGAGACCGAAGCATGAACCGCTTCGCGGACTTGCTTGACCGTCTTGCTTATGAGCCCGGGCGGAATGCCAAGCTACGGCTGATTGCCGAGTACTTGCGCAGCACGCCCGATCCGGAACGCGGCTGGGCGCTCGCCGCGCTAACCGGCGCGCTCACCTTCAAGCATGCGAAAGGCGGCACGATACGCGCACTGATCGCGGAACGCACTGATCCCGTGTTGTTTGCGCTCTCATACGACTACGTAGGTGATCTCTCCGAAACCGTCGCGCTGATGTGGCCAGCTGACCCGCACAAAAAACCAAATTCCGCTCCAACTCTGTCGGCGGTCGTCGAAACACTTTCCACTCTCGGCAAGACGCAGTTGCCTGCGCAGATTGCGCGATGGCTCGACGGACTGGACGAAACCGGCCGTTGGGCTTTGCTGAAGCTGATCACAGGTGGCTTGCGCATCGGTGTGTCCGCGCGTCTCGCGAAAACCGCCGCTGCATCACTGGGAAACAAACAACCTGATGAAGTCGAGATTCTCTGGCCCGGACTGACGCCGCCTTATCGCGATCTGTTTGCGTGGCTCGAGGGACACGCGGAGAAGCCGTCTTCGAGTGATCCTGCGCCGTTCCGTCCACCAATGCTTGCACATGCGGCGGAAGCAGCCGATCTCGCCAGCCTCGACGCATCAGAATTCATGGCGGAATGGAAATGGGACGGCATCCGCGTGCAGGCGGTCGCCGGAGTCGACGAGCACGGAAACCGGGTGGCACGGCTCTATTCGCGCACCGGCGAGGAGATCTCCAAGAGCTTTCCAGATCTTCTGGAGGGCTTGCGTCTGCCGGCGGCGATCGACGGCGAATTGCTGGTCATGCGGGAAAGCCAGGTCCAGTCATTCAACGTTTTACAGCAAAGGCTGAATCGTAAGGCTGTCACGCCGAAGCTGCTTGCGGAATTTCCTGCTCATCTGCGCGCATACGATCTGCTGGCAGAGGGCGATGAGGATTTACGAGGTCATCCGTTCACAGAGCGGCGTGCGCGGCTTGAAAATTTCATAGTCAAGTTGAATGACCCACGGATCGACCTTTCCCCGCTTGTGCGATTTAAAACCTGGGAGGAATTGACTGTAGCGCGCGCGAATCCAGCCTCTGCGGGTGTCGGTGCGGACGCACGCGCAGTCGAAGGCGTGATGCTCAAGCGGCGGGATGCGCCGTACTTGCCGGGACGGCCCAAGGGTCCGTGGTGGAAGTGGAAACGCGACCCGATGATCATCGACGCTGTTTTGATGTATGCGCAACGCGGCCACGGCAAGCGATCATCGTACTATTCAGACTACACATTCGGCGTCTGGAGCGACGGCGAAAGCGGCAACACCCTTGTGCCGGTCGGCAAGGCTTATTTTGGGTTCACGGACGAAGAACTCGTTCAGATCGATCGTTTCGTCCGTCGCAATACCATCGACCGTTTTGGGCCGGTGCGCGAAGTGGCGCACGAGCCCAACCTTGGGCTTGTTTTGGAAGTCGCGTTCGAGGGTTTGCAACGCTCGACACGCCACAAGTCTGGCATCGCCATGCGCTTCCCGCGCATCAACCGGCTGCGCTGGGACAAGCCCCCGGGGGAAGCTGACCGGCTGGAAACGCTGGAGAATATGTTAGAGCAGCGCGAGCATGCTA
The DNA here is from genome assembly GCA_963820805.1 of uncultured Alphaproteobacteria bacterium. Taxonomy (GTDB): domain Bacteria; phylum Pseudomonadota; class Alphaproteobacteria; order Rhizobiales; family Xanthobacteraceae; genus Pseudolabrys. The sequence goes on along the minus strand of CAWGBH010000007.1, from coordinate 145,154 downwards.
CAATGCGAGGCAACGGAGACAATCATGGCTGATAATCAGGTCGCGCGATGGACGGGCGGTTCGCCGCTTGCGGTGCTGGGGCGTCTCATTCTGCTGTCGATCCTCGTCGGCGTCATCCTTTCGGCACTCGGCCTCGACCCATTCGACATCATTCACAGCGTGGAACGGCTGGTCCGCAGCATCTGGAATATGGGCTTCGACGCGTTCCGCTGGCTCTGGCGCTATTTCCTGCTTGGGGCGGTGATCGTGATCCCGATCTGGATCCTTGTACGTTTGTTCAACGCGCCAAGAGGCAGATAGCAGAGGATTTCAACCCGGCCAGCTTTCCGCCGTGATTGCAGCCGCGTCACCGCCAACCATCGATGCCAGCGAATTGCGATGACCGCGTCTGAGTGCCGCCGTGAGATCGGCCTTGATCTCTGCCACGACGCCAATGCCGCGATAAACCAGGCCGCTGTAGAGCTGCAAGAGCGTGGCGCCTGCCTTGATTTTGGCGATGGCGGTCGCGCCGGAATCGATGCCGCCGACACCGATCAGCGGGAATGCGCCTTCCGCCCGCACAAAAGTTTCCGCCAGCATGCGCGTCGAGAGTTTGAACAGTGGCCGCCCCGACAAGCCGCCTTGTTCGCGCGCCTTTTCGCGATCGCGTAACGAGCCCGGCCGCGAGACCGTCGTATTACCGACGATCATGCCATCGACGCGATGCTTGCGCGCAACGCCGACGACATCGTCGAGGTCCGACAACGTGAGGTCGGGTGCAATCTTGAGCAGGATCGGCGTCGAGCCTTTGTGCGCAGTGACACGCTCACGCGCGTCGATGACGCGGGCGAGCAAATCATCGAGGGCCTTTGCCTGCTGCAAATCACGAAGACCAGGCGTATTCGGCGATGACACGTTGACGGTGAAATAGCTGGCGACGGCGGCGAATGTTTCGATCAACCGCACATAGTCTTCGGTTCGGTCAACCGAGTCGCGATTGGCGCCAATATTGACGCCCACGATGCCGCCGGCGTTGCGGCGGGCCGTAAGCCGCATGTGAGCTGCGGCGGCTCCATCATTGTTGAAACCCAGCCTGTTGATGACGCCCTGATCGGCGTCAAGGCGAAACAGGCGCGGTCTTGGATTACCGCTTTGAGCCCGGGGCGTGATGGTGCCGACCTCGGTGAAGCCGAAGCCAAGGCGCAACAATGCATCAGGCACCTGTGCATTCTTATCGAAGCCTGCGGCAAGCCCGACTGGATTGGGGAATTTCAGCCCCAAGGCGCGCACGGCCAGCACGTCGGCATCGGCCGCCGCTCGGGCTACAGGCATAATTCGAAGGGCCTTGATCGCGAGTGTGTGCGCGTCCTCCGGATCCAAGGCGCGCAGCAACGGACGGGACAGGCGGTCGAAAAAGCCGATCACAGCGTGTGACTCCGAACCTGCATATGAATCGACCCTATCGGCGAGGCCAAGGCTTATTCAAGGCATGGTCACAGGAAACTGTTGCGGAAGGGGGGCGACTCAAGGCTATAATTCCTATCGATCGGACCACACTTATCAGACGGGTACCGCGCAAATGGCTATGCTGACTCACAATCAAATCTGGACCGCGATCGACCGGCTGGCCGCACGCGCCAAGATGACGCCATCCGGTCTTGCCAAGAAAGCGGGCCTCGATCCGACGACCTTCAACAAGTCGAAGCGTGTCACACCGGAGGGGCGCCCGCGCTGGCCCTCGACGGAATCGGTCGCCAAAGCGTTGCAAGCCACGAGCACGAAATTCGACACGTTCGTGACTTTGATTACCGACGGCGGCAAATCCACAATGCACAATGTGCCGTTGATTGGTTTCGCCCAGGCCGGAGCCGGCGGCTTTTTCGACGATGGCGGTTTCCCGGTCGGCAAGGGCTGGGAGGAGATCGCCTTCCCTGCGGTGACCGACGAGCACGCCTATGCACTGGAAATCTCCGGCGATTCAATGCGGCCGGCTTACCGTGCCGGCGACGTCATTATCGTTTCACCGGGAGCGACGGTGCGCAAAGGCGACCGGGTCGTCGTCAAGACCAAAGACGGGGAAGTCATGGTCAAGGAGCTCAAGCGCAAGAACAGCAAGTCGGTTGAGCTCAAATCGCTCAACGCGGAACATCGCGACCGCACTCTGCCGATGTCCGATGTCGTTTGGGTCGCGCGCATCGTCTGGGCGAGTCAGTAGCAGACACACCAACACAACTCATTCCCGCGCAAACGGGAGCTACGCGCTGCGTGCCAGCGCGCCGTCAATCATATCGATGGTATTCTGCAAGCCGTAAACCGCGACGAATGAGCCGAAGCGCGGACCTTTTTCCTGGCCGAGCAAGACCTGATAAAGCAGGTTGAACCAGTCGAGAGACACGCCGGGCTTGCCATCCTTTGCTTTCTTCTTCGGATCGAGGAATGGCTCGCGGCGGCCGACCTCGTAGACCACATTCTGGATATCCTCCGGAGTTGCCCCTGGTGCCAGTTGCGAGAGCGCGTCGCGCAAGTCGGACAAGGCCGCGCGTTCGGTAGCCGTCGGCTCGCGGAATTTCTTTTCGGGCAGAACGAAGTCGCGGAAATAGTGGATCGCATATTCGACCAGCTGATGAAGCTTTGGATGCGTCTTCGGCGTCACGCCGGGCCGATAGCGGCCGATGAACCCCCACAGCGTATCGGCATTCTCCGCGTTGGAGGAGGACACCAGGGTGAGCAACATGCCGAACGAGATCGGCATGTCGATTTTCGGCGGCTTTCCCGAATGAACGTGCCAGACCGGATTTGACAACTGCTGCCGGGGATCCTGCCGTTCATAGCCGTCGAGAAATTGATAATACTCATCGACGTTGCGCGGAATGACATCAAAGTAGAGCCGCTTGGCCGCTTTCGGCTCGCGATACATGAAAAGAGAAAGGCTTTCGGGGCTGGCATAACGCAGCCATTCATCAATCGTGAGGCCATTGCCCTTCGACTTTGAAATCTTCTGCCCCCTCTCGTCGAGGAACAGCTCGTAATTGAAACCTTCCGGCGCGTTGCCGCCGAGCGCGCGACAAATTTCGCCGGAGAGCTTCACCGAATCGATCAGGTCCTTGCCGGCCATTTCGTAATCGACGCCGAGTGCAACCCAGCGCATGGCCCAATCCGGTTTCCATTGCAGTTTGCAACGCCCGCCGGTCACCGGAGCAACCACAGACTTTTTGGTATCAGGGTCTTCGTAGGTGATGGTCCCTGCCTTGGCGTCGTGTGCGGTGACAGGCACCTGCAAAACAATGCCGGTCTTCTGATCGATTGGCAGAAATGGCGAATAGGTTGCCGCCCTCTCCTCCCGCAGTGATGGCAACATGATCGCCATCACCTTATCGAATCGCTCCAAGACCCTAAGCAATGCGCTATCAAAGCGGCCCGACTTGTAGCATTCGGTCGACGACATGAATTCATAGTCGAAGCCGAAGTGATCGAGAAAAGCGCGCAGACGCGCGTTGTTGTGTTCGCCGAAACTCGGATGCGTGCCGAACGGATCGGGCACCTGTGTGAGCGGCTTGCCAAGATGCCGTTCCAGCATCTCCTTATTTGGCACATTGTCCGGCACCTTGCGCAATCCATCCATATCGTCTGAAAAAGCGATCAGCCGCGTCTTCACCTTGTCGTCGGTGAGCACACGGAAAGCATGGCGAACCATCGTGGTGCGCGCGACCTCCCCGAAGGTGCCGATATGCGGCAGCCCGGAAGGACCGTAACCGGTCTCGAAGATCACCTCGTCTTTCGGAGATTTTTTCAGCCGCGCGACGATCTTGCGCGCCTCCTCGAACGGCCACGCATTCGACTGCTCGGCGAGCTGGCGCAAATTGGCAACGGCTTCAGTAGCGGACATCATGATCTCCGGGCCGCGGACACTAGAAATCCATCGCATCCACGTCAAACTAATCTGTCATTCCGATTCAAAATGGACTAACCGGAAAATAGCGCAGCCACAGATCGGTGAAACGGCCCTTCTCCCAGAGCCGGAATAACGCCCAATTGAAAGCTTGCCGCAACAGATCGTTGCCGCGCCTCACCGCAATGCCGACACCTTCGCCGAAAAACCGGCTTTCCAGATAGGGTCCGCCGCGGAACGCGCAGCAGTTCGCGGAATCCGTGCCGTTGAGCCAGAATGCGAGCGAGACGCCGTCACCAAACAGGAGATCCACCTCGCCGCGTTTCAATGCGAAGCGTGCAGCGTCGGCATCCGGATACGGATGTAGCTCGGCCTCGGTGAACAACGCCTTGAGATAGGCTTCATGCGCGGTGCCGGCGACGACCGCAATTTTTTTTCCTTCGAGCGCCTCAGGACGCACAACTTCGATCGCACTGTCGCGGCGCGCCACGAACCGCGCCGGAGCCCGATAATAAGGATCGCTGAAGTCGAGACGCGTCCGCATGTCAGGCGTCGCCGCAATCGAGGCAATAATGGCGTCGCCATTGTTGCTATTAAGCGCCGAGATCAGGGTGTCGAAACGGCGCATCTGCACCGTGCAAGCGACTTTGATTTCCTCGCAGATCAACCTGGCCAGATCGACATTGAAGCCCGTCGGTGCGCCGTCAGGCCCGGTGTAGTTGAAAGGCGGATAGTCGGTCTCCGTGAGGAAGCGGATGATGCTGATGCGCGAAAGATCCGGCCGCTCCGGCCGCCGGCGCGGATCCCAGAAGCCGGGCACCGACATTGTGTCGGGCGGAGGAGTGACGGTTGGTGGCGCAGGAGATGCGCCTTGCGGCGGATTGGCGGGCTGCGCCTGGGCCACGGCGACAATTGCCGCCAACGTGACGGCTATCGTAATGACGGCCACGCCGCCGCGTATATTCTGACCACTCATCCAGTTCATTCGCCGGCCCTTACCATCGGAATCGCGGCGACCATAGCATCGCCGCGGCGGCGGACCAGCCACAATCGAACTCGGATATTGGTGTTAGGCCGTCAAATGCTTCTCGATATCGTGCACCGGGTGCTTGACCAGGTCCTTGTCAATTTCGCTGCGTATGGCACCGCGCAAGGCATGCGAATAAGCGTGGCGGATCATCCCAAGAGCACGCGGCGGCGCGACGAGGATCAACGATTTCACCTTGCCGGCTGCGAGCTCAGTATCGAGGCGCTGCGCGAGATGGGTGAGGAAGACCTGTTCGGCCTGATTATGCCAGTCCGTTTGCGTCACCGCGCTGCTGCCGTTGCCGACAGAACTGTGTGTGCGCCCGGGCTTGTCGGCACCAAGCAAATGGGTCGGCAAATCCTTTTGCTCATAGACTTCGCGGGTCTTCAGATTGGGAAATTTGATGTCGCCGGTATTTTCCAAAATCAGCGCCTTGGCGCCATCGCAAACGACCACCCATTCGCCGTGTTTAATCAAGAGTGCGGACATACTTTTTTCCTCCTCAGATTTACGCAAACCTATAACAGACGAAGCCGCGACGCTTTGTCATGGATCAAACGCAGCAAAGCCCTGTTTTGTTGCGAATACTGACGCAATCGAGAAAATTAGTTTGTGCCGTCGAGCAGCCGGCGGGCGATGACCTGCGCCTGAATCTCGGCGGCACCTTCGAAAATATTGAGAATACGGGCGTCACATAAAATACGAGACACTGGAAATTCCAGCGCAAAGCCGTTGCCGCCATGCACCTGCACGGCGTTGTCGGCTGCGGCCCACGCCACCCGCGCGGCGAGCAGCTTGGCCATGCCGGCCTCCAGGTCGCAACGGCGTCCGGAATCTTTTTCGCGTGCGGCATAATACGTGAGTTGCCGTGCAATCATGATCTCGACCGCCATCATGACGATCTTGTCCGCCACTCGAGGAAACCCGACGATTGGGCCGCCGAACTGCACGCGATTTTGTGCATAGCCGAGGGCTTGCTCCATTGCAGCCTGTGCGACTCCAATCGCGCGCGCCGCAGTCTGGATGCGAGCGGACTCGAAAGTCTGCATCAGCTGCCTGAAGCCGAGCCCTTCGACGCCACCAAGCAAGTTTTCCGCCTTTACCTCAAATCCGTCGAAGGCAATTTCGTATTCCTTCATCCCGCGATAACCGAGCACTTCGATCTCGGTGCCGCTCATTCCCTCCACGGGAAACGGATTTTTGTCGTCACCGCGCGGCTTTTCGGCAAGCAACATCGAGAGGCCGCGATGGCTTGTGTCTTTCGGATTCGTCCGCACCAGCAGCGTCATCAAGTCGGCGCGTACCGGGTGCGTGATCCATGTCTTGTTGCCATAGATCTTGTAGACATCGCCCTCGCGCACCGCGCGGGTTTTTATCGACGCGAGATCGGAGCCGGTGTTCGGTTCGGTAAACACGGCGGTAGGCAGCACTTCGCCCGAGGCGAGTTTCGGCAACCATTTTTCTTTTTGCGCGGCGGTACCACTTCCGAGAATCAATTCAGCGGCGATTTCCGATCGCGTGCCGAGCGAGCCGACACCGATGTAGCCTCGCGAGAGTTCCTCCGACACGACACACATCGACTCTTTGCCGAGGCCCATCCCTCCGAATTCTTCGGGTATCGTGAGCCCGAACACTCCAAGCTCGGACATCTGCGCGATAATCTCGAGTGGAATGTAACTGTTCGTGCGATGCCAGATTTGCGCGTTGCCGATCACTTCACTGTCGGCAAATTTCCGCATTTCTTCGCGGATCGATTCAAGCGTCTCATCAAGTCCGCACGCACCAATCGTGGCACCGTGGCTTGCACGTATAAGCTCGATCAAACGGGCACGCTGCTCCGCGCTCGTGCCGTCGGCCATGAGGCGTTCGAGCGACGGATTGATGCGGGCAGCGACCTGCGCCGGCGACAAACCAAGATCCGACGGCCGCACCACCTCGCCCTGGCTCATCGGGATGCCGCCCAAGACCTGCGCGAGGTATTCGCCAAGGCCGATGCGGACGAGCAGTTCTTCGGCCTCCCCGAGGGTGCCCTCGCCCGCCATGCGCTCGGCATAGGCGGCGAGCTGTCGCACCGCTTCGACATACGTGGCGAGCCAGGCGAGCCCATGGCTGGCGCGCTGTTCACGGTCGAACACGCGACCAACGATCCGCCCTTCCACGACCACGCGTTCGCGGACCTTTGCCGTTGCGTCGGCCAACACGGCGTCGAGTGCCCCAGTCGCTTCCCTGGCGAGCTCGACCAGTTGGTGTTCCGGCATTTGACGGGGTGCTGCGATCGACATGGGGCTTTATGGGACTTTCACGCAGTGGACCGGCGGCTCCAGCGACACTACGCGTGCAGTGCACAAAAGCAAAGTGTTCAAGCAAATTCGGGGTTTTCCGGAGGTCGGGGCGCCGGCTTTGGCCTAAATTGCTATAAAAATTAACTATTTCGGGCTTTCATTACAAAAGTACCTCTGCGCCGTGCCGCCTCCGGCGAGACCCGAACCAGCACCATGCGCTTTGCCGACTTATCGCTTCCGTTCAACCGGATGGCCCGGATGCTCACCTCCTTTTCGGTGCGCACCCGTATTGTGGTCCTGGCTCTTATTCCCGTCGTCGGCTTTCTCGCAAACGGCCTGACTTATATTTCGGGTGAAGGGGACGTCGGGCGGGCATTCGGGATCGTCACGCAATCCACCGCGCTCGCCGATGCGAGCCGCGATTTCAAAGGTGCGGTCGCGTCGATGCGCATTATCGTGAAGGATTTCAGTGCCAATCCCGATGACAATTTGGTCGTGAGTTTCGAGCAAGCGCACGCGCTGGCGCTTAAAGCGCTCGACTCGATTGCTACGTCCATTGATCAAAACCGTACAAAAGATCTCGACGGCATGCGCCAGGATGTGATGGCGCTGCGCGGGACCTTCAGTGATCTGGTTCGCGAGCAAAAAACTCTTGGCTTTGAAGATGCATCGGGGCTCCGTGGAAACTTGCGCGTGGCGGGCAATGCCGTCGAGCGGATCATCAACGAGAATATGTCCTGGTTGGCCGAATCCGAGGCCGCGAAGCTTATGATGACTCTTCTGACGATGCGGCATCATGAGGCCGACTATCGTGTCAACCAGAACGAAGTGTCGCGACAGCAATTCCAAATCGGCTACAAGAAATTCAACGGCATCTTCGCCAACATCGATGGCACGCCGGACATGAAGACGTCGCTCGAACAGCAAGTGAAGGCTTATGCCGAAACCTTCGAAAAATGGGTCGAAGGCTACGACCGTGTGCGCCCGCTGCGTGCCGTCATCGATATCGATAGCCAGCGAATGCTTCCCCGTGCAGATAAGATCATACAGTACGCGCGCTTTACGGCGCAGGATGCGTCGCAACGTCTTGCTGCTTCGCAGGAGCGCACGCGTAAAGGCATTATCATGGTCGGCATCGCCATGGTCGCGCTTGGCCTTGGCTTTAGCTGGTTAATCGGACGCAGCATCACGCGCCCGCTCAATGGCCTGGCAGGCGTCATGAAGCGCCTCGCCGACGGCGATACCACTGCCCGTATACCGGCAACAGGCGCGCGCGACGAAATCGGCGAGATGGCGCGCACCGTGATTGTGTTCCGCGACACGATGATTGAACGCGAACGCCTGGCGCAGACGCAGACCGAGGCGAGCCGCGCCCGCGAGCAGCGCAGCGACGCGATTGCGTCGACCATTTCGCAGTTCAAGCACTCCGCCGAGAGCGCGCTCGGCAAGTTACGCGGAGCATCGATGAAGCTTGAGATGAGCTCCGCCGATCTCAATAAGGCCGCCGACACGGTGTCGTCTGAAGCCGCCACAGCCAAAAGTCGTGTAACCGCCGCGTCTGAAAACGTGACGGTCGCCGCAAGTTCGGTCGAGGAGTTGGCGGCATCGATTGGCGAGATCGCCTCGCAAGCGGCAATATCAACGGACGTGGCCGGCCGTGCGGTTTCGGAAGCTCAACGCACCGTTACGACGATGTCGGAGCTCGGCAACGCCGCCAGCCGCATCGGCGAGGTCGTGGGTCTGATCCAGGCGATCGCCGGACAAACCAATTTGCTCGCGCTCAATGCCACCATCGAGGCCGCGCGCGCTGGTGAATCCGGCAAGGGGTTTGCGGTCGTCGCGGCGGAGGTGAAATCGCTCGCCGCCCAGACCGCCAAGGCAACCGAGGAGATCGCGGAACAAATCGGGTCGATCCAATCGGCCGCCGCCGATGCTTCCCAGGCCATTGAGCAAGTGGACGCCATCATTCGTGAAATGTCGTCGATTGCCACAATGGTTGCCGCAACCGTTGACCAGCAGAATTCGGCCGTCGCCTCGATCGCTGAGGGCGTCAGCCGCGCCTCCGGCGAGGCTCGCGTCGGAGCAGAAGCGATGAGCCGCGTTGCCGACGTCACCACCGACGCCCGCGCAACGGCCGCCGACGTCAAGGACCTCGCCGATTCGGTCGCCGTCGAAGCCGAGGGCCTGGAGGCGCAAGTGCGCCAGTTCCTGACCAACGTCCAAGCCGCGTAATTCCACCCTTCTCGGCGCTAAAACCGCACGGCCTTGCAAAGCCGCCGCAATAGACAATGTGAACGCCTTCCGACTACGGGAGCCCCCATTGCGCGTTCTTAAGCGGTCACTGTTACTTGCAAGCAATGCCCTTCGGCATTTCATTGAGGACGACGGCTGGGCGATCGCGAGCCATATTGCGCTGTCCACGCTGATGGCCCTGTTTCCGTTCCTGATCGTGGTAACCGCGCTCGCCGGATTCTTCTTCGGATCGAAAGAGCTTGCCGACGAAGCTGCGCGCATCTTGCTGGAAGCCTGGCCGCGGCAGGTCGCGGCGCCGATCGCTCTCGATATCACCGGAGTTTTGACGTCGACACGCGGCGACGTGCTGACATTGGGTGTCCTGTTCGCGCTCTATTTCGCCTCGAGTGGCGTGGAAAGCCTGCGCATCGGGCTGAACCGCGCTTACGATATCAAGGAGCGGCGTCCGTGGTGGCTGCTGCGAATTGAATCGATCGTCTACGTCCTCGTGGGCGCTGTGGCGATCCTCGCGTTCTCGTTCCTGGTTGTGCTTGCACCGCTGATCCTGGCAAAGCTCGTGCAATATATTCCGGCACTCGAGCAATTCGGCGATTTGATCACGATCGCGCGCTATACGGTGGCGGCCGTCGTGCTTGTCGTTGCTCTGATGATCGTGCACCTCTGGCTGCCGGCGGGGCGGCGTTCATTCGGGCAGATTGCACCAGGCATCATTGCCACACTGCTGTTGTGGTTGATCAGCGGCGCTTTTTTTGGACGATATCTCGCCAACTATGCGTTTGCGTATGTATCGATGTACGCCGGATTGGCATCGGCAATGGTCGCGCTGGTATTTCTCTATGTCAGCGCGTCGATTTTCATTTATGGCGGCGAATTAAATTCGGCCATTGCCAAGATGCGTATGAAAGACCGCTAGCTCGTCCCTTCCTGCGCATCCTCAAATGTCTTCAATCCCGGACGCGGCGAATTGACCATCACCGCCATGTTGCCTGGCGGATGCTGGTTCTTCCACATCTTCATGTGTGCCAGCGGTATGTTGTCCCACGTGAACACCTCGCTCATGCAGGGATCGATGCGTTGCTCAAGCACGAAACGGTTGGCCTGCGAGGCCTGCTTGAGATGCGCGAAGTGCGAGCCCTGGATGCGCTTTTGCCTCATCCAGACGTAACGTGCATCGAACGTAAGATTGTAGCCGGTGGTTCCCGCGCAGAACACGACCATGCCGCCGCGTTTCACGACCAGACAGGAAACCGGGAATGTCTGCTCGCCCGGATGCTCGAAGACGATGTCGACGTCGCGCTTGCCGGTGATATCCCAAATCGCCTTGCCGAAGCGGCGCGCTTCCTTGGTCCAGTCGTTGAATTCAGCCGAGTTCACCGCCGGCATCTGGCCCCAACACTTGAAGTCTTTGCGATTGATGACGCCTTTGGCGCCGAGATTGAGCACGTATTCGATCTTCGACTTGTCGGAAATAACAGCGATCGCGTTAGCACCGGAGGCCGCGACGAGCTGAACGCCAAACACGCCGAGGCCGCCGGAGCCGCCCCACACCAGCACATTGTCGCCCGGCTTGAGCGTATGCGGCGGATGGCCGAACAACATGCGGTACGCCGTCGCGAGCGTCAGCGTGTAGCAGGCTGATTCTTCCCAAGAGAGATGGTTCGGCTTGTGCATGAGCTGGCGCGACTGGACGCGGCAGAACTGCGCGAACGAGCCGTCCGGTGTCTCGTAACCCCAAATTCGTTGCGACGGCGACAGCAACGGATCACCACCGTTGCAGTCTTCATCATCGCCGTCATCTTGATTGCAATGGACGATGACCTCATCGCCAACTTTCCAGCGCTTCACTTTCGCGCCAATAGCCCACACCACGCCGGCCGCGTCGGAGCCTGCGATGTGATACGGATTTTTGTGGCCGTCGAGCGGCGAGATCGGAATGCCGAGACCGGCCCAGACACCGTTGTAGTTGACGCCCGCGGCCATCACATAGACGAGCACCTCGTCCTCACCGATCGGCCACGTTGGCACCACTTCGAGTTGGAAAGATTTATCGGGAGGCCCGTGGCGCTCCTTGCGGATGACCCAAGCGTGCATCTTATCCGGCACGTGACCGAGCGGCGGGATCTCGCCAACGTCATAGAGATCCTTGAGCGCAGCGACATTTCTTGCCTTCGCGACAGCCGGCATCGAGTTTCTCCCTGCCCTGATAACAGTCTGGCGCAAATTATGTTGCATCGCAATATCAGCTTTGGCGACACGAAAACGTATTTATCCACAATGGCTTAAGGGGTGTCTCATGGACGCTCTGAAAAATTTGCGACGCGACTCTTAAGGGTTTTGCAATGCGAGCCGGATTAGCGTTCCAAAAATCACCCCAGAGCGCGGGATGTCCGAACAGATCATTCGCCGAACTGGACGGATCGTGGACGTCCAAGCCAACATGCCGTGGCTTGTTGCCGCCGGCATCTATGTCCTGCTCATCGCACTGGGACCGCGGCTCCTCTCCGATCCGGACACCTATTCGCATATCGCACTCGGCCGCTGGATCCTCGAACACCACACCGTTCCGACAACCGACCCGTTTTCTGCGACGCTGCGAGGAACGCATTGGGTTGCCTTTGAGTGGCTTTCGCAAATCGCCTATGCGACGGCTTACGCCGCTGGAGGATGGCTCGGTGTCATCGTGCCGCCGGCAGCCGCCGTCGCCATCGCATTCGGCCTCTTGACCCGATTTCTGATGCGCGAATGGCAACCGACCGCCGTGCTGGTCGCCGTGCTCGCCGCACTTCTGCTGACCGCACCGCATCTTCTGGCGCGTCCACACATTCTGGCGCTTCCCGTCGTGGTTGCCTGGATCGGCACGCTGATCCGCGCCGTCGATACTCGCAGTCCGCCACCATGGCTTCTGCTTCCGTTGATGACACTGTGGGCCAATCTGCACGGCAGCTTTACGTTCGGCCTTGCGATGATTGCGCCGATCGCGTGCGACGCACTTTGGCGCGCTTCACATTCCGAGCGATGGAATGTCATCCGGCAATGGGCTCTCTTCGCCGTCCTCGCTTTCGCCGCTGCTTGCCTTAATCCCTACGGCCCGGAAATGATCCTGGTAACGTTCAGGACCATCGCATTAGGCGCGGCCCTGACAACTGTTACCGAATGGCGATCGCAGGATTTTAGCCACCTCGGTGCATTCGAATTGGTCATGCTTGGCGCGTTCGGCATTGTGCTTTACCGCGGCGTGACATTACCTTGGCCACGCATCTTGATGATCCTCGGCATCCTGCATCTGAGCCTGTCGCAGGTTCGCCACGCCGATCTCCTTGCATTGCTTGCACCCCTGCTTCTCGCGCGGCCTTTGTCCGAACAATTTGCAGCGCTTGCCGCCGGCCGCACGAACGTACTCGCGCGTACAAACGCGTGGGCGCCTGCCGCAGCTGTGTCGCTGCTTGTCGTCGTTACAGGATTGGCCGCGCTGAGGAACGATGTGCATCCCTCGGTTAAAATTACGCCAGCAAACGCGATTCACGCGATCGACGTTGCCAAGGCCGGCACAATCCTCAATGATTACGACTTTGGCGGTTACCTCGATTTTGTCGGCATTGCGCCATTCATCGACGGGCGTGCCGAACTTTATGGTCAGGCCTATGTCCTGCGCCACGACCGCGCATTGAGTCTGCAAAACCTCCCCGACTTCCTGCGGCTGCTCGATGAATACGGCATCGGCACGACCTTGCTCACGCCGACGACGCCGGCCGTCGCGTTGCTCGACCGCCTGCCGGAATGGCAGCGAACCTACGCCGACGACGTTGCGGTCGTGCACGTGCGGCGTGGCAAACCACCAGCCCCCTAAGTCCCGGCGAGCGGCAGTCGACGCAGCCACGACTTTGGTATTCAATCGCTCTATCAGCGGCCTGCCGTCGGGGTGAGCCGCGATTAGGGGGAAGTCGCCATGGACGTTCAAGGCCTCATCATTCTGATCATCATCGGCGCGATTGCCGGCTGGCTCGCCGGGCTAATCGTCAAAGGGATGGGTTTTGGTCTCATCGGCAATATCATTGTCGGCATCGTGGGCGCCTTTATCGGCACCTGGGTGCTTGGTGCCCTCGGCATTGCCATCGGCGGCGGCCTGATCGCCTCGATTATCAATGCCACGATTGGCGCTGTGATCCTTTTGGTCATCATAGGCCTCGTAAAGCGGGCTTAACCCGCTTTCTGTGCGACAGTACGCCCAATAAGCCAGGCTCCGCCGGCCGAATACCGGCGGCGCCACCGATGTTGCATTGCAACAAATGCTGGGCCACACTGGCATCTGGCGACCGATGCGCGATAAACCCTGGATTTTCCGCACTTACGCCGGCCATTCGACGGCCGCGGACTCCAATGCGCTCTATCGCAAGAACCTGGCGAAAGGGCAGACCGGCCTTTCTGTCGCCTTCGATCTGCCGACGCAGACCGGATACGACTCCGATCACGTGCTGGCCAATGGTGAAGTCGGCAAGGTCGGTGTCCCCATCTCCCACATCGGCGACATGCGCGCGCTGTTCGAGGGCATTCCTCTCGACACGATGAACACCTCAATGACCATCAATGCCACCGCGGCGTGGCTGATGGCACTTTACATCGCGGTCGCAGACGAACAGGGCGCGCCCCGCGCTGCCCTGCAAGGCACCATCCAGAACGACATCATCAAGGAATATCTTTCGCGCGGGACCTACGTATTTCCGCCGGCACCATCGATGCGGCTGATCAAGGACGTGATCCTGTTCACGACCAAGGAAATTCCGAAATGGAATCCGATCAATGTGTGCTCCTACCATTTGCAAGAAGCCGGGGCGACGCCGGTGCAGGAGCTCGCCTTTGCACTCGCCACCGCAATCGCAGTGCTCGACACGGTGAAAGCTTCCGGCGAGGTGGCGCCCGAAAAGTTTGGCGAAGTGGTCGGCCGCATTTCGTTTTTCGTCAATGCCGGCATGCGCTTCGTGACCGAGCTGTGCAAGATGCGTGCGTTTACCGAACTTTGGGATGAGATCACGCGTGAGCGTTATGGCATCACTGACGCCAAGCACCGTCTATTCCGCTACGGCGTGCAGGTGAATTCACTCGGACTGACCGAGCCCCAGCCGGAAAATAACGTGGCCCGCATTCTGATCGAGATGCTGGCCGTGACGTTGTCGAAAAACGCGCGTGCGCGCGCCGTGCAATTACCGGCGTGGAATGAAGCGCTCGGCTTGCCACGCCCTTGGGACCAGCAATGGTCGCTGCGGATGCAGCAAATTCTCGCCTACGAGACTGATTTGCTCGATTACGGCGATATCTTTGACGGTTCGGGCGAGATTGCGCGCAAAGTCGATGAACTCAAGCGACAGGCCAAAGAAGAGCTCAAGCGCATCGAAGAGATGGGCGGCGCCGTCGCCGCGGTCGATACTGGCTATCTGAAGCAACAGCTGGTCGAGTCGAACACGGCGCGGCTGGAAGCAATCGAGCGCGGCGAGCAGATTGTCGTCGGCGTCAATAAATACCTTGAGAGCGAGCCCTCCCCACTGGCGGATGCCGCCGATGCTATTCTCACTGTTTCCGAAGATGCCGAACGCGGGCAAATCGACCGGTTGAAAGCCTGGCGGGCCACCCGCGACGATGCCGCGGTCGCCGCAACCTTGAAAGAACTCAAACGCGCCGCCACTAGCGGCGGCAACATTATGCCGGCGTCTATTGAATGCGCCAAAGCCGGAGTCACAACCGGCGAATGGGGCTGGACGTTACGCGAGGCCTTCGGCGAATACCGCGCGCCGACCGGCGTCGGCCGCGCCATGCGCAATGATGTGACTGGTCTCGACGACATTCGCGCTGATGTCGACCGCGTCTCGCGCAAACTGGGGCGGCGCCTCACCTTCCTGGTTGGCAAGCCAGGACTCGATGGCCATTCCAACGGCGCCGAGCAAATCGCTGTGCGGGCGCGGGATGCCGGGATGCAGGTCGTTTATGAAGGCATTCGGCTGACGCCCGAAGAAATCGTCGAGGCTGCACGGACGCAAAGGGCCCACGTAATCGGACTGTCGGTGCTTTCTGGAAGCCATTTGCCGCTGGTCGAAGACGTCGTCGGTCGCATGAAGCGGGCCGGGCTCGACGTGCCGGTGGTCGTGGGCGGCATTATTCCGCCGGAGGATGCAGCCGAACTCGAGAGGGCCGGAGTTGCGGCCGTCTACACGCCCAAGGATTTTGAATTGAACCGCATCATGTCCGACGTTGTCCGGATCGTCGAACGCGCCACCAGAACGAGCAACGTTTAGCTTAGCCGGTAAGGCTTGCCAGCACTTGTGCGAGCTTGCCCGGGCTGACCGGCTTCACGAAATAGAAATTCATTCCGGAAGCCTTTGCTGTTTGCTCATCACCGCTTTCGCCGTGGCCCGATATTCCGATCACCGGCACCTGCCCGGCGTCGCCCGGTAACGCCCGGATACGTCGCGTAGCCTCGACGCCATCGAGGCCCGGCAACGTGATATCCATCAGCACGACCTCATAGGCGCCGCGCGCCGCTGCCTCTACTGCTGCCTCACCGGTTTCAACGAAGTCGACGCGATGGCCGAGCTCGCGCAAGATCGTGTTCATGACGACACGGCCATAGGGATTGTCCTCAGCACAGAGAATCGATAGCGGCCGAGCGGATGTGGGACGCGGATCCGCTTGATTCGTCCCCGGACGCGCATCAACGCGTCCGGCCAGGACCGTCAGCCTGAATGTAGAGCCGATACCCGGATTGCTGGTGACCGTGAGATCGCCGCCCATCGCCTGTGCGATACGCTTGACGAAGGACAGGCCGAGGCCCGCACCGCCATAGCGCCTGGCAATCTCGGCACTCGCTTGGGCGAACGGACGGAACAAGAGCTTCATTTCGGCCCTGCTCATGCCGATGCCGCTGTCGGCCAGCGTGAAAATCAGCCGCACCCGCTTGCGTGCGGCAGCTTCGGCGCTCACGGCAAATGTGACGGCGCCTTCCGCAGTAAATTTGACGGCGTTGTCCGCGAGGTTTTCCAATGCGGCGCGCAGTCGCAAGACGTCTCCGGAGACCAGAGCAGGCAAATCGTTCGCAACTTTAATGTCGGCGGTAATCGCCTTGTTGTTCGCGCGCGCAGCAAGCGCCGTGCCGACGGCCTCTGCCAGTACGCGCGGCGAGAATGGCTCGTTGCGAAGGACGAGACCACTGGCATCCACCTTGGCGGCATCGACGATCAGCGTCGCGAGCGCGGCAAGGTGATCGGCACCGCTCTTGACTGCGTTGGCCCATTCGCGCTCGCGTGCGCCCAAGTCCGATGAAGCAAGCAATTCGGCCAGCGCCACGATGCCGGTGAGTGGCGTGCGGATGTCATGTGCGATGCCGGCCAGTGAGGCTTCGATGGCGCGCGTTGCGGAATTTCCGCCCGATGCGGCGGTTCCGCGGGCGTGCAAGCGCCGCCGGCCGCCGGCCTTTTTCCTGCGCTTGCGTTTCGCCATTCCCTTAACCCCGACCCCGACAATGGCACGGAAGGGGCGATCAATCGAGCCCGACCAGATGGCGGATGTCGGCGGGTGATGCCCCACCCGCGCGCAGTTCGCGCAAGCCTGTTGCCTGTGTCGATTTCGAAAGCTTCTTGCCCCCCGCATCAAGGACGAGACGGTGATGGTGGTAAGACGGCTCCGGCAGGCCGAGTAGCGTCTGGAGCAACCGATGCACGGCGGTCGCGTAGAACAGGTCGCAACCGCGCACGATGTCCGTGACGCCCTGCGCCGCGTCATCAACAACCACTGCAAGATGATAGCTCGTCGGCGTCTCCTTTCGCGCGAGTATCACGTCGCCCCAGACCGCGGGGTCGGCAGCGACCACGCCGAACTCGCCAGCGGGCCCCGCGCCCGTATCAACCCAACCCAGCGAGCCCACGCGAGCAAGCGCGGCATGCATATCGAGCCGCAAGGCGTAAGGTTCACCGCTATCCATGCGTCGCTTCCGCTCGGTGTCAGGTATGCTCTTGGCTTCACCGGGATAAAGCGGAGCGCCGTCAGGATCTCGCGGCCAAGGTCCATGCGCTTCGCGCGCGGAGACCAAACGCGCAATCTCCGCGCGGCTTTCGAAGCTCGGATAGATCAAACCCATCGACTTAAGTTGGTTGAGGGCCTCACGGTAGTCGTCAGCGTGGTCGGACTGCCGCCATGCAGGCATTTCCGCTTCAACCCCAATCCACGCGAGGTCTTCATAGATCGCCGATTCATATTCTGGCCGGCAGCGGGCGGTGTCGATGTCCTCGATACGCAACAAAAGCCGCCCGCTTTTTGCGCGAGCCATATCGGCATTCAGCAACGCCGACAGAGCGTGACCGAGATGCAGATAGCCGTTCGGCGATGGCGCAAACCGGAAAACGGGTGGCATGGCTTTTCTATCTACCGTCTTGCTTGCTACACGGATAGCGCATGACCTACTTCCTTCACACCGAAGACGACTTGCAGGCGGGACTCGCCCAATTGTTGCTTACAGACCCGCGACTCAAGCCGGTTGCGGATAAAGCGGGCGCTTTTAGCCTACGCCGGCGCGAAGCAGGATTCGCCGGCCTGTGCGCCATCGTTTGTGGCCAGCAGCTCTCAACCGCAAGTGCAGCAGCAATCCGGGCGCGCCTGTTCGCTGCATTCGATCCGTTTCATCACGACACGGTCCGGCGCGCGCGCGTCGACAAGCTCAAGCGCCTTGGCCTCTCGGCACCCAAGATCAAATCGATCCGGGAAATTGGAAAGGCGGTCGCTAAAGGCCGCATCGATCTCACAGCCGTTGGCAATATGGACGCGGATCAAGCTCATGCGGCGCTTACAGCACTGCACGGAATCGGCCCATGGACCGCGGATATTTATTTGCTCTTTTGTCTGGGTCATGCCGATGCGTTTCCATCCGGCGACCTTGCCGTGCAAGAAGCTGCACGCATTGCTTTTGGCTTGCGTAAGCGACCCGACGCCAAGGCCCTTACCAAAATGGCCGAGGCCTGGCGTCCATGGCGTGGCGTGGCGGCGCATTTGCTCTGGGCTTATTATCATGCTGTGAAGAAACGCGACGTGGTGCCGGTTCAGCCAAATGGCCGGCCGAAAGTAACGGCCGGCAAGAAACCGAGGAAAAGGAAAAAGAAGAATGGCTGAACTGGACGGCCCGCGGCTCGAGCCGCGTTCAGGACTTGCGCAACAGTTAGTCGTTTTTCTGCACGGCTATGGCGCCGACGGCAACGACCTGATCGAGATCGGCCGCGCTTGGCAGGGCCTGTTGCCCGATGCAGCTTTCGTGTCGCCGCACGCGCCGCGCCCATGCGGCCAGGCACCAACGGGCCGCGAATGGTTTCCGTTAACGTTTCGCAATCCGGACGAGCGCTGGAATGGGGTCAATCAGGCGGCGCCGATTCTCGAAAGCTTTCTTGATTCGGAACTGAAACGGCGAAGCCTGCCACCTTCGGCGCTCGCGTTGGTTGGATTTTCCCAAGGCACCATGATGGCGCTTCATGTCGGCCTCCGCCGAGCCGTCCCGCCGGCGGCGATCGTCGGCTATTCTGGCATGTTGATCATGCCGGGCGATGCCATGTCGGAGACCTTTGCGGCCGAAATCAAATCGAGGCCTCCCGTGCTGCTTATTCACGGCGATCAGGACCAACTAATTCCGGTCCAGGCGGTGAGTCATTCCGCCCAAGGTCTGGCGGCGCTGGGGGTTCCTGTGGAGTGGCATATCTCGCTCGGCGTCGGCCACGGTATTGACCAGGAAGGCCTGCGCCAGGGCGGCGAATTCCTCGCCAGGTGCTTTGCGGCCCGCAAATAGCTGTCCTGCGGGTAACTCCCCGTTCCGGCTTCACAATCCTGTCACGCTGCCCTATTACTAGCGCGTTAGCTGCGTGGCGGCAGCGTTCCAAGGAGGTCAAGGAGCGTCGCTTGAACGTGCACGTTTCGCCTGCTGGTTTTCCGGCCCTGGTACTCAACGCGGATTTTCGGCCGTTGAGTTATTACCCGCTGTCCCTGTGGTCATGGCAGGACGCGATCAAGGCGGTCTTTCTCGAACGCGTAAACATTGTCGCCAACTATGACCGCGCGGTTCACAGCCCATCCTTCGAGATGAAGCTCCCGAGCGTCGTTTCGCTCAAGACTTTCGTGAAGCCTTCAACTCATCCGGCCTTCACGCGCTTCAATGTTTTTCTGCGCGATCGTTTCTCCTGTCAGTATTGCGGCGATCGCGACGACCTCACCTTCGATCACCTGTTGCCGCGGTCGCGGGGCGGACATACCACGTGGGACAATGTGGTGGCCGCTTGCTCGCCGTGCAATTTGCGCAAGGGCAACCTCACGCCTGACGAGGCTCGGATGTTCCCGTCGCAAATGCCATTCCAGCCGACGGTCCATCATCTGCACAGGAACGGCCGGCTATTCCCGCCCAACTACCTTCATGAGAGCTGGCTCGACTATCTCTATTGGGACACCGAGCTCGAGCCCTAGCCCATCACGCGATTTCGTATTGGAGTTCATTATGATCGATGCGCTGCATGATCGTCGCGGCAGCAGGACGTCACTTTTCATTGTTTGTCTGATCGCCGGCATATTTTCGGTTGGCGCGGCGTTCGCCCAGCAAGCATCGGCTTCCGCGGGCCCGCCCGACGAAAAGTTGATCGAAGATCTGGTCGCCGCCAACCGTATTCTCGCTGACCACGGGCTCCTCGACGGCTGGGGACACGTTTCCGTCCGGCATAATCGCGATCCCAACCGCTACCTAATGGCGCGAGGAATGTCGGCCGAACTCGTGACGGCAAAGGACATTATCGAATTCGATCTCGATAGCCGGCCCGTCGATACGCACGGTTTGCCGATGTCGGCACTGTTCACCGAACGTTACATCCATGGCGAGATCTATAAGCGGCGACCCGACGTAATCGCCATCGTGCACACGCACGCACCCTCGTTGATACCCTTCGGTGTCACCAATGTTCCACTCAAGCCAATGTATCATCGCTCAGCTTTCATAAGCTTTGGTATTCCGGTTTTCGAAATTCGCGATCGTGCCGGTATGACCGATATGCTGATCCGCGACCCGACGCTCGGCCGTAACCTCGCCGAGACACTCGGTGATCATCCCGCGGCCTTGATGCGCGGCCATGGCGCGGTCATCACAGGACCTTCGCTGCCGCGGGTGGTGGGCCGCACAATTTTCCTCGCGCTCAATGCAACTCTCCAGGCTCAGGCCATGAGCATGGGATCGCCGATTACCTATATGGACCCGGAAGAAGCGCGCAAAATCGAGGAGCGCGAAGGGCACGGACTTGCCCGCACTTAGGAAGGATGGAAGCAAAAGGTAATGGCAAAGCCATGAGCGCTATCCGCCGGGAAGCATCCGCTGCAGAACGCCATTACGGCGAATGAAATAGTGATAAAGGCCCGCTGCGATGTGCAGGCCTATCAGCGATAGCATCACGTAGTAAGCGAGCAACGCGTGTATATCGCCAGTCCAACCCCAGCCTGGCGCACGCGCAGCAACCAGTTTCGGCAATTCCAGCCCGAACATCACAATCGGCATGCCTCGCCATGAGGCGTTGAGCCAGCCGAGGATCGGCACCACGAACAGCAGGACATAAAACAGCCAATGCACGACGCGCGCGGTCTGGATTTGCCAGGGCGGAATGCCATCAACCGGCGCCGGCTCGGCGTGAGTCAATCGCCAGGCAAGGCGCACAATTGCAACAACGAGAACGATGATCCCGAATGAAAAATGAAGGCTGATTAACGTCGTCACCGGCGTGTTGCGCCCAATATGCGGCATGGTCCATGCCACGATGAACTGCCCTATCAGGAGCGCCACGATCAGCCAGTGCAGGATTTTTGCAGTGGAAGTGTAGCCGGCTGGTTTAACCATCAATTCCTCAAACCCTTGTATTGGAACGAATGTTACCTATATGCATTCCAGCGGTGATGTTGAGCCGAAAGGCTCTGTCATCGAGCGGCCACGAACATGCAGTGGGCGACGCCGGATGTACGCGCGCCTTAGCATTTCGTGGTCGTCAGTGTTTTCGGGGGGACCTCACGCTCTGGTCTTCAGCCGTTCCTTGTCATAACCCGCAACGCGCTTGTAGCTCTCCGATAGTGCGATGAGCTCCTCGCGGCTGATGACATCATCAATATTCTTGAACGGCTTGTCGCCAGTGCGCTGGTACACTTCATGCAGAATTGCGTCAGGGGGCGCCTTGCGGTTCGCCAACACCACTTCGCTGGTCGCCGAAAGACGTTTTGCCTCATAGGCTTTAAGCGCCGCAACCGGATCGGCGTTGGTGGAAAGCGCGTCGGCGAGCGCGCGGCAATCCAGAATGGCCTGTGCCGCACCGTTTGCACCGCGCGGATACATCGGATGGGCGGCATCGCCAAGGAGAGTCAGGCGGCCAAAGCTCCAGCGCGGCAACGGATCCTGATCGACCATCGGATATTCGAGGATCGCATCAGAGCTGGCGATAAATTCCGGTACGTCCAACCAATCGAAGTGCCAATCTGCCATCGCCGGAAGAAAGTCTTCCAATTTCCCGCGCCTGTTCCAATCGCGTGCCTGATATTGCGGTGTCTCGATATCGCACACCCAATTCACCAGCTGGTGTCCCGCGGCATCGACATTATTGCGGATCGGATAAATCAAAAGCTTAGCCGGATGATGCCAACCGACGCGGATCATACTGGCGCCGGAGAGGAAAGGTTTCCAGCGTGTGATGCCCCGCCACATGTTGATACCGGAATATTTCGGTGGCCCTTCGTTTGGATAAAGTTGCTTGCGCAGGACCGAATGGATTCCCTCGGCGCTGATCACCGCACTGCATTTCTGCGACGGCAGCGGCTTGCCGTTTAAATCCTCAAAATGCGCAATTGCCTCCGGCCCATCGTAATCGACGCGGGTACATCGCCAGCTGGTGATAACTTTATCCGCACCCGCCCGCTTCACGAAAGCATCGAGCAGGACCATTTGCAGGTCGCCGCGATGGATCGAAAACTGCGGCACGTCGTAGCCGGCGAAACGCCCGGCCGGCTCGCTATAGATGAATTGGCCGAAGCGATTGTAGAAACAATATTCCCGAGTCGTCACCGCGACCTTTGCGAGCGCGTCTTCCAATCCCAGCGCGCACAATTCACGCGAGGCGTGCGGCAGAATATTGATCCCAACGCCGACCGCCTTGAGTTCCGGAGCGGCCTCAAAGAGGCGGCAGGCAATACCGGCGCGATGCAACATCAGCCCGAGGGTTAATCCGCCGATGCCGGCGCCGATGATCAAAACTTCCATGCTGCTTTATTCCCGTATGACAAGCCGTACGTATTCTAGTCGGAGGAGTTGCGGCGCGCGAGTGAAGCCTTGACGCCCCAGGCCGCGATAGCCGCCAGAAACAGTGACACCACCGCGTCATAGCCGGCCAGCGAAATTCCGAGGAACCGCCAAGCCGCCTCGTCACAGCGCACGATTTTGATGTCCTGGAGCCGGTTCAACAAACTCCCCGCTGATCCGAGACTGTTGATCGGACCGGAACAATCCGTCGGGCCCGGCCAGAATTTCCATTCCACTCCGGCGTGGTAAACGGACAGTCCCGTATTCCAAAGCATGACCGCTGCAATAACGGCGAAACCAGCAATCATGACCTTGCTCGAAGCGCCATGATTGGAGCCCACGCAAAGGAGTGCCGCGAGCGGCACGCTAACGTAATAAGCATTACGCTGATCGAGGCAGAGCGGGCACGGCGGATAGCCAAGTACGTACTGGAAGAAAAAAAAGCCACAAATCGTGAGCGCGCCCACAATTGTCACGATTGCCGCGGCCGCGAACAGTGGGTCGCGACGGATCAGTTCGATAAAATTGTTCATTGCGCGCGCCGATCGTCCGTCGATCCGATTGTTGGGTGGTGCCGGTG
Source organism: uncultured Alphaproteobacteria bacterium (assembly GCA_963820805.1). Classification (GTDB taxonomy): domain Bacteria; phylum Pseudomonadota; class Alphaproteobacteria; order Rhizobiales; family Xanthobacteraceae; genus Pseudolabrys. The sequence continues at coordinate 121,814 of CAWGBH010000007.1, read as the reverse complement.
GTCGGGGTCGAACCGACACTCCTTTTGGGAACACGATTTTGAGTCGTGCGCGTCTGCCAATTCCGCCACACCGGCTTCAAGGTAGCTATAGCGGCAACTCCCTATACAGCCAAACAAAATTGCAACCCTTTGAGAGGGCCCGTCTACGACGTAAGATCGACCAGCGGGATTGGCCGGTTCAGGGAGTCGAAGATGAACGAAGACGTGCTCAATACCTCATTGCGCAAATTTCTCAAGACGGTTGGTGTCACATCGCAACGCGAAATTGAAAAGGCCGTGCGGGCCGCCGTTTCCGACGGACGGGTCAAGGGCAATGAAGCCCTGTCGGCACAAATGGTTCTCACCATCGGTAAAGTCGGCCTTAACTACAAGATCGACGGCACGATCGAACTGGCGTAGCCGTTCGCGCGATCAAAGGCCGGCAAGCGCTTTTTTATAGTAAGAAAGGTCGAGATATTTGTCCGGCGCACTCGGCGTGCCGCCCTCATACTGCGCGCGTAGCTTGAGGACATTCTTGACGCCTTCCATATCAATCGCGCCATCGGGACTAAAATCATCCTTTGTGCCGTCATACGCGAGCCCAGCGATGTCTGGAGGCAACTTTAGTCGCTCGGAAAGCAGCGCGACCGCCTCTTCTCTATTTTTCGGATCGAGACTCCAACGCCTGCCCTCGATATACGCTTGGAGATATTTGACCAGCGTGTCGGTGTTCGCGGCGCCCCAAGGCCGAAGTACGAACGCGGATGTTCCTTGGTATGCGCCGAGCGCGGCGGCGGCCGTGCCCATATCCTTGAGGCCTGCTTTTTCCGCCCGAACCGAGAAGGGCGGATTTAACATAGCGGCGACCATGGCCTTGTCTTTGGTCATTGCCTCCAGGCGAAAACCCGTTCCGCCAACCGATTTGATTTCATAGTCGCCTTTGTTGAGGCCCTTCTGCCGCAACATTTCGTAAAGCTGAAAAGCGTAGGCGGTGTTGATCGCATCGACGACAACGGTTTTGCCTTTGATGTCGGCCAGCGATTTGATGTCGGGCTGCACGACAAGATGATTGAAACTGTTGTCGCCACCGAGCACGACCGCGATGTCGGCATTGGCCTTGTCTTTGAGTGCAAATGCATTGTCGATCGCCGAGTGCGCGATCTGGTAGCGCCCCTCAGCGAGCCCGTTACGCAGCTCGTCGGAATTCGGCGTGAACTTGATATCGACGTCGAGGCCGCGCTTGGCGTAGAAGCCTTTCGCCTGCGCTGCAAACATCGGCAGGTTTTGCACGCCCGGAAAAACGATAACCGTCAGCTTGCTGTCTTCTGCGCGCAGCCCATGCGGCATCATAGCGATAGCAAAGACTGCCGCGAATACGGCGACCAAACGTTTCATCATGCTTTCCTCCCGATGACTTTGTTTATTTGATTCATAACACCGGCTCGGCCACTGCATTCCGCCGGCCAAACGCTGCTTCCATCTCGCGCCGCACTTTAACTGCTGTATCGTTGGAATCGGAGGCAACGTCAGACCATCGAATTGCCTGCCCTTCGGCGATATCAGACTTGAGCTTCACGTTGTGCGCGAGGCCAAGCGGCAACAATTCATGCTCGAGCGAAAATTCGGCCGGCGTCTGCTTTCCCCAAACGCAAAACCCACCCTCCCCGTCCAGGATCTCGTCAGCTTTCAGGCCTCGTTTTGCGGTCGCCACGACGTCGGAGCGGAAGCCGTTTGGTGCGCCGGTCGGTTCATTTCGCAGCGCTACGCTGGCGACGGAAATGCCCAACTCCAGGCCTATCATATGAATTGGCCGGTAGAGCGCCGCGTATTTCCCGCTTTTGTCCGGCAGCATCGCGTATTCCTTGAAGCAGCGGCGCGCATATTCGGTATCACCTTCGAACACCACATAGGTCCCTAGCGCAAGGTGATGCGGCACGTCGCGGCCGTCGCGATACACTGACGATGTCACCTCGGTGACACCCGCCTTTTCAAGTGTCCCACCCTCACTCTTCGGCTTGCAGATATCGGCGAGTTCAAAGCGCGTCGCCGGCGGAAACCCAAGACCATTCGTTTGTGGCACCAGACCCGTTGCATTGCAGACCGCTGTCATCTCGATACCGGATTTCGTGCCGTCGACGAACGAGTTGAACATTTTTGGATTGATCGACTTCCGATCAGAAATGTTCAGATATTTGTCCAGGATGTCCCAGACATTGTCCGGGTTCGATTTGTGATAATGCGGTTCATAGCGCGTGCCCTTGCCGGCGCAAATCACTTTGAAACCAGCCGCCCGCGCCCAATCAACGTGCTCGCAAATCAGTGCCGGCTGATCACCCCAGGCAAGCGAATAGACGAGGCCCGCCGCTTTGGCCCGCCGCGCCAACAGCGGCCCCGCCAAAGCGTCGGCTTCGACGTTGACCATCACAATATGCTTGCCGTGGGTGATGGCACTAAGCGCGTGGTGGATGCCCGCGCCTGGAACGCCGGTGGCTTCAACGATGACTTCGATCTCCGGATCGGCGATCAAGGCCTCCGCGTTATCGCTTACAAAAGTCGCTCGCTTCTTGTGCGCGTCGGCAAGCGACGCAGCACCGAACAATTCATCCGGCCATCCCGCGTCCTTGAGCTGACGGCGTGCGCGCGCAACATCGAGATCGGCGACGCCAGCAAGGTGCATGCCCCGCGTCAGCCGCGCCTGCGCCATGAACATTGTACCGAACTTGCCCGCACCAATGAGGCCGACGGTCACGGGCCGCCCGGACGTCTCGCGGTCGATCAGCTTGGCATAGAGGTTCATGCGCGAAACGGAAACACAGGCCCGGTGACGACACAAGCGCCGTCAGGGCCACTACTATAAAGCTATTGGCAGAGGGCGCGGGAAACGAAAGTCACTGTCGTGCACTCGGGGCCGGTCGATCGGCCCGACATGTAGACCTTGGTCGGGCAGACTTCGGCCGTGGTCATATCGAGGCTTTTCCCCGAGTTCGAAACCCTTCGCCTTGCACATTGTGCTCGCGGCAGCGACGCAGTCGGGCGCACCATTCGGTGCCAGCTGGCATGTCTCATGCCCGGTAATGGCTCGTGCGGCAGGAATGCGCACAACGGCATCGGCAGCATCTTTCGCACCTTCGACCGTCGTCTTCGCCGCATCGCCTGCAGCGCTGCTGAAGCCTTCAACTTTTTTGCGCGCGTCCTTGAGTGACGATCCAACGTTTGACGTCTGCTCGCCAAACCACCGGCTGAAAGCGGCGAGAAATCCTTCGCTCCGAGGAGGAGTTTGAACCGGGGTACCTTGTTCTTGTGCTGCGACTAATGCCGATTGCAAAATCAAGCTGCCGGCGAACAAGAGCGCGAATGCGAGTTTGTGCGAACCCGCTCCGCAATTCCGACGAAAGGTCAAAACCTGTCTTATGCCCATGACCGGCCGAAGCGAAATTGAGGAATGCGCCTCCTCAAATCAAGTATAGCGCGGCAACGACACCGATGGCGATAGCCGCCGCACCAAGTAGTACCCATAGCCCGAGTCGCTTTTCAATAATATGACGCGCGCGATCGCCATAACGGTGCAGCAAAAATGCCAGCACAAAGAAACGGGCGCCGCGCGTAATGATCGAAAACAACAAAAAGAGCCCAAGATTGTAGCCGGCAAAGCCCGACGTGATGGTCACGACCTTATAGGGAATCGGCGTCAGCCCCTTCAGAAGGATGATCCAGGCACCCCATCGTGCATACGCATCGCGGAAGGCATCAACCTTGTCGCCATATCCATAGAGGTGGATCAACCAACCCCCGACCGAGTCATAAAGCACCGCCCCAATGCTGTAGCCGAGCAGCCCGCCTGCGACAGACGTTACCGTGCACAAGGCCGCCATCGCATAGGCCCGCTCCGGGCGCGCGAGGGCCATCGGAATCAGCATGATGTCGGGCGGCACCGGGAAAAATGAGCTTTCGGCAAACGAAACCGCGCCCATCGTCCACATTGCATGCGGCTTATGGGCTGCGGCCACGCACCAATCATAAAGGCGGCGCAACAAAGAACGCGGCTCGGCGGCCTCAACGGTCATCGAGATACTCGTGAGGAGAATTGTGACGGATCAACGGCGCTTGCGAATGCGCCTAGTCTCAAGTGTGACCACTTTACGCCGTGCCGCGGCACGCACCAAATCTTTTGGCACCTTTTCGGCGATACCGAACATGAGCTCGCGACGGCGCATCTCGGCCCATACTTGGTCGGGCTTTACACCGGCGTGAACCCACAGCACCACGAGATTATAAAGCAGATCGGCACTTTCGCGGACCACCGCTTCAGGCTGGCCGTGCATCGCGTCGATGACGACCTCAACCGCTTCTTCGGCGAGTTTTTTGGCCATCTTCGCGCGGCCCGCGCGCAACAGACGTGCGGTGCGTGATTTCGCCGGGTCGGAACCGCGAACCGCGATAACCGCGTCGTAAAGCCGAGCGACCGAATCAGTCATACCGCTCACAATATCCGATCCGCGCGCAAAACCGGTTAACGCATATGACAGCCGCCCATAGTGCGCGGTAACGGGCTGCTACCAGAGTTATCGAGCGATTAACGCGTGAAATGGGTCCAAAGCGGGGCATTCCGCGGGGAATGCGATCGTTTCACTCCACCGAACTGCCCTCGCGCGTCTCCTACTCGCCTTCCGATAGCAAGGTGGCATTGCCGCCGGATGCCGCCGTATTCACCGTCACCACCTGCTCGGCGGAAAATCGATGCAGATAATTGGGACCTCCGGCCTTCGGCCCCGTACCCGATAAACCGCTTCCCCCAAACGGCTGCGAACCGACCACGGCCCCGATCATGTTGCGGTTCACATAGATATTGCCGTTTGGCAGGCGATTTGCGATGCGCGCGACCGTCGCCTCGATACGCGAGTGAATGCCGAGCGTCAGCGCAGTGCCATTCGATGCGATGTCCTCGAGCAGCTGCTCGAACTCGTCCGCATGCCATCGCATCACATGCAGCACGGGACCGAACACTTCCTCGGTCAGCTCGCGAGCGCTGTCGAGCTCGATGATCGTGGGCGCAACATAGGTGCCGCCCGCCGGTGGGCCGACATCCTTGCGAAACATTACGGCTCCGCGCGCCTCCATAACCGCAACCCAGCGATCGAGCTTGTCCTTGGCTTCGGCGTCGATCACGGGACCTACGTGAGTTGTCAAATCGCGCGGATCGCCCACTTTGAGTTCCCGCGCGGCGCCGGCAATCATTTCGAACATGCGATCGGCCACATCGTCCTGCACGCATAACAGTCGTATTGCTGAACACCGCTGGCCGGCAGAACGAAAGGCTGATGCAACCACGTCATCGGTCACCTGTTCGGGTAGCGCGGTGGCGTCGACGATCATCGCGTTCACCCCACCGGTTTCGGCGATCAACGGCGCAATCGGGCCATCCCTCTCTGCAAGCCCCCGGTTGATGATGCGAGCGACTTCAGTCGAACCGGTGAAAACTACACCGCTGACGCGGTGATCGCGTGTAAGCAAGGCCCCGACTCTGCCATCGCCCGGTATTAGATGCAGCGAACCCGCCGGTACTCCGGCAGCGTGCAAGAGTTTCACCGCCTCGAACGCAACGAGCGGTGTCTGTTCTGCAGGTTTCGCCACGACACAGTTGCCGGCCGCAAGCGCGCCCACAATTTGGCCAGTGAAGATTGCCAACGGAAAATTCCACGGGCTAACGCAGGCAAAGACGCCGCGGCCGCGATACCGCAGTTCGTTGCTCTCACCGGTCGGGCCCGGCAGGACCTTCGGTGCAAGAGTGCGACGCGCCTCGCCGGCATAGTACCGGCAATAGTCCGCCGCTTCGCGAACCTCCGAAACGCAATCGTCGATCGTCTTGCCGGCCTCACTCTGCAATAGAGCGATCAGCCTGCCGCGGTTCTGCTCGATGAGATCGCCGGCACGTTCGAGTACGGCTGCGCGGCTAGCGACCGGCGTTGCGTTCCATGCTGGGAAATTGACTACGGCCGCAGCAAGCGCAGCGGAGACAACAGCTTCATCACCCTCTTGCACCGTGCCGATGGACTTACCATCAATCGGCGAGTCGACCGCGCGCTCACGCCCGGCTACTGGCACGCCGTCGATCAGCGGCTTTGCGTTCACGCGCTGTGGTGCTTCGCGAATTTCGGTTAGCAAGGCAATCACTGCGGCCTGATCGCCAAATTCGATGCCCGCCGAATTACGCCTCGCCGTGCCGAACAATTCGCGCGGCAGCGGAATATGTGAATGGCGCGCGTGGGATGCATCGGCGATCCAGCTCTGTGGTCGACGGAGAATCGTTTCGATGGGAACCGCGGGATCGGCCGCAACCGATACAAATGACGAATTGGCGCCGTTCTCCAAAAGGCGGCGGACAAGATAGGCGAGCAAATCGGCGTAACCGCCAACCGGTGCGTAAACTCGACATGTTAGATCTGGGAGCTCGGCGAGTAAGGCTTCGTATAGCGCTTCACCCATGCCGTGGAGCCGCTGAAACTCGTAGCCGGTTGCGTTTCCCGCATCTTGAATGGAGCACGCGACAGTCAACGCATTGTGGGTCGCAAGTTGCGGATAAATACGCGGCCTTGCGGCCAGTAATTTGCGCGTACAATCGAGATAACAGAGATCGGTCATCGCCTTGCGGGTGAACACGGGATAGTCGGCAAGCCCGCGTTCCTGGGCGCGTTTGATCTCGGTATCCCAATAGGCACCTTTGACGAGACGAACCATCAACCGGCGATCGAGCGCTTCCGCGGCGTCCTTGATCCAGTCTATCACCGCGCCGGCACGCTTTTGGTACGCCTGCACGGCGAGGCCAAAACCGTCCCATCGTCCAAGCGACGAATCGCGCAGCGCTGCGGCAATGACATCGAGTGACAATTCGAGGCGGTCTGCTTCCTCGGCATCGACGGTGAAATTCAATTCATGTGTCTTCGCGAGCCGTGCCAGTTCAAGCAATTTCGGCACCAGCTCCGCGAGCACGCGTTCGCGCGACAGAGGCTCATAGCGTGGGTGCAGCGCCGAAAGCTTCACGGAAATTCCAGGGCGTTTCGGGAGCGATTCATTGCCAGCGCTTTTGCCGATCGCATCGATGGCGCTGGCGTAAGATTCGAAATAGCGCTCGGCATCGTCGGCAGTCCTGGCGCCCTCGCCCAGCATGTCGAAAGAATAAAGAAACTCGCGATGCGAACCGGCGCGCGTGAGCGCTTCGTCAATCGTTTGCCCCAAAACAAAGTGCGAGCCGAGCAATCGCATTGCCTGGCGCGTGGCCGCACGTACTGCCGGCAAACCAAGCCGCTTAACCAGGGCGCCGACGATGCCTTCCGGTGTTTCCCCGGGATGGATAACGCGAGCCGTCAGGCCAAGCGTCCAGGCTGAAGCCGACACCAATAGCGCTGCAGAACGGGACTCGTGATGTGCCCAATCGCCAGCCTTGAGCTTGTCTTCGATGAGCCGGTCGGCGGTGTCTGCGTCCGGGACGCGCAGAAGCGCTTCCGCCAGCACCATCAGAGCCAGCCCCTCTTTGGTCGAGAGAGCGTAGGCGTGGAGAAAATCCTCGACGCCACCAAGTCCACCCGTGCGGGCACGGATTGCGTCGACCAGATGCCTGGTGCGCTCGTCGATACGAGCCTCGGCGCTTGCGGAACGGCCGGCTGACGCCAAAAGACTGATCGCAATAGTTTCATCGGCCGGCGCGTAAGGCGCCCGTAGCGGCGTAATGTCGCGAGCAAGCTGGTCGCTTTTTGCCGGTGGCATGAAATGAAGCTCCGAACCGGTGCGCGAGCTTATCCTAAATTGGCGATTCTCGCGGTTTAAGAATGCAGACGTTCGAAATTGTGAACGACTGCATTAGTCATACCAACGCAATTTGAATGGTCATCCTTTGCATATGCCTTGTCCTTGGCATACTCCTGTCCTTTGCTTTGCTTGGTGAAGGCCAAGGCACGCACCGCCGGGTGCGCGGACCGAAAAAGAAGGAATCGAGTGATGCGCGCACACCACGCCGGCCGGTTGGCACGGGTGGCGCTGCTCCTTCTTGTCGCTCTGACAGGAAGAGCTTGGGCGGCCGAAACGGCCGTCAAAATGACGCTCGACTTCAAATTCGAAGGACCTTCGGCGCCTTTCCTGCTGCCACTCGACAAGGGCTACTACAAAGCAGAGGGCCTCAATGTCGCAATCGAACCATCAATCGGGTCGCTCGAACCGATCCAGCGCGTGGCATCAGGTGAATACGACATGGGCTTTGCTGACATCAACGCGCTGATCAAATTCCGCGATGCAAACCCCGGCACGCCCATCAAGGCCGTCTTCATGCTCTATAACCGGCCGCCATTTGCGGTCATCGGTCGCAAAAGCCGCGGCATAGCAGCCCCGAAAGATCTCGAAGGGAAAACCCTCGGTGCGCCAGCAGCCGATGGTGCCTTCGCGCAATGGTCAATTTTCGCACAAGCCAACAGCATCGACGTGTCCAAGGTCACAATAGAGAATATCAGTTTTCCTGTGCGCGAGCCGATGCTGGCTGCGGGGCAAGTGGACGCGATTACCGGATACTCATTCTCTTCATATATCGATCTCAAAGATAAAGGCGTCCCGGTCGACGACATCGTCGTGCTGCTGTTGGCCGACTACGGCGTGATTCTTTATGGCAACGCGATTCTCGTGAACTCGAAATTTGCTGCCGAGCAGCCGGACGCCGTCAAAGGTTTTCTGCGTGCTTTCATGCGTGGCTTGAGAGAAACCGTAAAACAACCATCGGCTGCGGTCGAATCCGTACTCAAACGGAATACACTCGCGAAAAAGCCCGTCGAACTTGAACGGCTCATGATGGCGATCCGCGAAAATATCGTTACGCCCGAGGTGAAAGCGAACGGCTATGGTGAAATAGACGACGCGCGTTTTTCACGATCAATCGAACAGATCGCGCTCACTCATAAATTCAAGAATGCCAAGCCAAAATTAGAAGATATTTTCGATCGGTCGTATTTGCCGTCGGTTGCCGACCGCAAATTCCACTAGACCTCGCCGACGGTCCGTCTCGCGCTATTTGATCCGCTCAAGAATGCTCACGTAATTTGCTACCGACGTTCCGCCCATATTGAAGATGCCGCCCATTCGGGCATTCTTCACCTGCAGATCCCCAGCGGTGCCGGTCAACTGCATCGCGCAAAGGGCGTGCATCGACACGCCAGTTGCACCAATCGGATGGCCTTTTGCTTTGAGGCCGCCCGACGGATTAACCGGCAATTTTCCGTCCTTCTGCGTCCAGCCTTCTAGAACAGCGCGCGCGCCCTGCCCCTCCGCAGTCAGACCCATGGCCTCGCATTCGATCAATTCAGCGATCGTGAAGCAGTCGTGCGTTTCGACGAATGAAAGATCGCCAAGCGTGAGCCCCGTCTTTGCAAGCGCTTGTTTCCAGGCCAATGCGCAGCCCTCGAATTTCAGAATGTCTCGCTTCGACATTGGCAGGAAATCCTGCACGTGTTCGGCTGCACGGAAAGCGATCGCCTTCTTCAATCTGAGCGCGGTCTCGACGTCAGCAAGCACCACGGCGGCAGCGCCATCCGAAACCAGCGAGCAATCGGTCCGCTTGAGAGGCCCGGCGACGAACGGATTTTTCTCGCTCTCGGTGCGGCAGAAGTCGTAGCCCAGATCCTTGCGCATCTGGGCATAAGGATTGCCGACGCCGTTCTTGTGATTTTTTGCGGCGATCATCGCGAGCGCGTCAGACTGATCCCCCCATTTCTGGAAATAGAGCCCGGCTATTTTTCCAAAAATGCCCGCGAATCCGCCATCGATATCGGCTTCCTCGCGAACATACGACGCCTTCAACAAATTGCGGCCGATCTCCGCCGGCGGCGTGGTCGTCATCTGCTCCGCACCGACGACGAGAACGATACGCGCGGCCCGCGCATCAATCGCCTTGATCCCCTGATGCACCGCGGCTGAACCCGTCGCGCAGGCGTTTTCCACGCGCGTAGCGCGTTTGAAGCGTAATTCGGGTGATGCCTGTAACACCAGTGAGGCGGTAAAATCCTGTGCCGAAAAGCCCGCATTGAAGTGCCCAAGAACGATCTCGTCGACGTCCTTGGGACCGATACCGGCATCGGCGAGGGCTTCACCGGCCACCCGAACGACCAGGCTTTCGACGGTCTCACCGCTCAATTTACCAAAGGGGGTATGGGCCCAACCGACTATACAAGCGGTCATCGAGGCCTCCTTTGCCGAATTTTGGTCGCTTTCCTCGGCGATGAGTTCTTCGTCAGCATATACTTAGCTGCGATCCACCGATTTTGCCTACCATCCAAAGCTTAGATAGCCTAGCACGGCCACCTATGGAACATTCCCGTTTCGAAGCCTTAGGGTTGTGAACCGCAAACAACAATGAAAGCAATTTCAAGCCGCTGCTCTCGCCTCATGCTCCTCGGCTTTGCCGCAGGTCTGCTCGCATTTTTCGGGACAGATCGCGCACAAGCGGAAGCGCAACTGCTGATCGAGGCCTCGACGGGCAAAGTCCTGCATGCCGAAAACGCGACGTATCCGTGGTACCCGGCCTCAGTCACGAAGTTGATGACGGCCTACACGACGCTGCGGACGATTAAGGAAGGGCGTATCTCGTTTAATACGCTCCTCACCGTCTCGCGCAATGCAGCGGCGCAACAGCCGACAAAGATGGGCTTCAACGTCGGCACCACTGTCACCGTCGACAACGCGTTGAAGATGCTGATGGTCAAATCCGCCAACGACATGGCGGTGACGATCGCTGAAGGCGTCGGAGGCTCGATCGAAGGATTTGCCGATCTGATGAACGCCAATGCCCGGCGGCTTGGCATGACGCAGAGCAACTTCGTAAACCCCAACGGGCTACCGGCAGAAAACCACGTCACCTCGGCACGCGATCTTGCGATTTTTGCGCGTGCGCTTATCCGTGAATTTCCCGAATACGACAGTTACTGGCACATCTCGTCGATCCGTTACGGCAATCGCGTTATGCGCAATTACAATTCACTGATCGATCGCTATCCCGGCGCCGATGGCATGAAAACCGGATTCATTTGCGCGTCGGGCTACAACGTTGTTGCTTCTGCCACGCGAAACGGTCATCGGCTCATCGCGGTCGTGCTCGGCGCCTGGTCTGGCGCAGTGCGCGCGCAAAAGGCGGCCCAGCTGCTCGAACGCGGTTTCAACAGTGCCGGCTTGTCGTGGCTGACGCCCTCGCTTGGTACTGTCGATGCGCTGGCACCGATCGACGCGCAACCTCCGAACCTACGCGACGAAATGTGCGGCGGCCATCGACGCAAGCCTCCATCCGAAGAAAACGAGGAGGAGCCAGAAGACGCGGCCGCTGCGGCGACCTCCACAGGCGAAGCGAGCAATGGGCAGCAGGCGTTCATGTTATCCGGCCTGAAGCCTGCGAACGGAAAATTCGTGCTCGGGCCGCCCGTCGAAACCACGCCCCCAATAGTCGTCTTCACCGGACCCGCCGATCACCCGGACACGATCGCACAAACCGCAAGCGCCTCACCGAAAAAGAAAAAGAAAGCCGTCGCCAAGACTGAAGGTGCCGAAAAGCCGGCCAAGACCGAAGAGGCCGCCAAGCCGGCCAAGCCAACCAAGACCGCGAAGCCCGCAAAGCCTGTCAAACCGAAAGTCACCTCGGTTAGTCAATGAGCGAGCCCGGCCAAAGCGCCGAACGGCGCCAGCCGCCGACGCCCATACCGTTGACCGTGCTTACCGGATTCTTAGGGGCCGGAAAGACCACATTGCTCAATCGGCTTCTGAAGGACCCTGCGCTCGCTGAGACGGCGGTGATTATCAACGAATTCGGCGACGTGTCGCTCGATCACTTGCTGGTCGAGTATGTCAGCGACAATATGGTTCTCCTGCAATCCGGGTGCTTGTGTTGCACCATGCGCGGCGATCTCGTCGATGCGCTGGAGACGCTGCTTCGGGATTTCGACAACCGGCGTTGCACATTCCGCCGTGTGTTACTGGAAACCACCGGCCTCGCCGATCCCGCACCCGTGCTGCACACCGCCATGTCACATCCCTATCTTTTGCTGCGCTACCGGCTCGATGGCGTGATCACAGTGATTGATGCAGTGAATGGGGAGGCAGAACTCGATGCGCATCCCGAGGCGGTGAAACAGGCAGCGGTCGCTGACCGTATCGTTCTGAGCAAAACTGACCTCACGTACGCCTCGCAGCGCGAGCGTATCATCGCGAGGCTGCGGGCCCTCAATCCGGCTGCGCCCATTCTTGACGCCGCCAAGGGCGAAGCTGTGCCTGATCGGATCCTCGGGCAGCGGTCTTTACGACCCGGACAAAAAGATCCCCGATGTCAAAAAATGGCTCGCCGCAGAAGCTTATGCCCACGCACACCATCACCACCACAACGTAAACCGACACGACGAACATATCGGCTCCTTCGTTCTGACGACCGAAGAGCCCGTACCAGCCGGCACGCTGGAAATGTTCCTGGAATTGCTAACGGCCACCCACGGCGCGAAGCTTTTACGCGTAAAGGGTATCGTGAAGCTTGCCGAAATGCCTGAAACGCCGGTCGTTGTCCACGGCGTGCAGCACGTCTTCCATCCAACCGTTCGTCTCGACCGTTGGCCCGATGATGACCACCGGACCCGGCTGGTATTCATTACTCGCGACCTCCCCGAGCGCACCGTCCGGGAGCTGTTCGCAGCTTTTCTTGGAGTCGCCGCACCAGACCAGCCTGATCGGGCGGCATTGACGGACAACCCGCTCATACCGTTCGGCGGCCGTTAGCCTTTCCCGAATGCTGTCCTCGGCCTTGCCTGCACGGTCGGTTGAAATCATGCTAACTGTGGATCGAGCATCGGGCGCGCGAACCAAGAAGCCCGACGCGGGGGAGCGTCATGGAACGGCTTTGGCTTCGGCATTATCCGCCGGGCGTCCCCGGCGAGATTGATCCGTCGCGGTATCCTTCGCTGGTCGCGATGTTTGAAGAAGGCTTCACCGCCTACGCGGCTCGCGAAGCTTGCATCTGCATGGGAAAATCCGTGACCTATGCGGAACTCGACGAAGCATCGCGTGCGCTCGCTTCATGGCTTCAAAGCCGCGGTTTGAAACGTGGCGATCGCGTTGCCATCATGATGCCGAACGTACTGCAATATCCGATAGCCATTGCAGGCATCCTTCGCGCCGGTTGCACGGTGGTGAACGTCAATCCACTTTACAAGCCTCGCGAACTGGAATTCCAGCTCTCCGACGCCGGCGCCGAAGCCATTATTGTGCTTGAGAATTTCGCTTCTGTTCTTCAACAGGCATTACCAAGAACGCCGATCAAACATGTCCTGGTGGCGAGCCTCGGCGATTTGCTCGGCCGCGTAAAAGGCGCGCTCGTCAACGCCGTCGTTCGCCATGTCAAGAAGATGGTGCCCGCCTATGCGATACCCACAGCGACAATGTTCAATGACGCGCTTGCCTCCGGCCGCAACTCAAGTTTTACGCCGATCGCCGTAAGCCCTGACGATCTCGCATTTCTGCAATACACTGGTGGAACGACCGGCGTCGCAAAAGGCGCAATGCTCATGCATCGGAACTTGGTCGCGAACATGTTACAGGTGGAAGCATGGCAAAAACCGTTGGTCGACCTCCCGCCAAAGATCGATCAGCTTCTCATCGTCACTGCACTTCCATTCTATCATATCTTTGCACTGACCGCGTGTTTTCTGCTCGGAGTGCGCAATGGCGGGACTTGCCTTCTGATTCCTAATCCACGTGACATTCGCGGCCTCGTCAAAGAACTCAGCCGCTACAAACCCAACTTATTTCCGGCGGTGAATACACTTTACAACGCACTTCTGCATAGCCCGGATTTCGGCAAAATCGACTGGAGTATGCTCAAGTACGCAATCGGCGGAGGCATGGCCGTACAAAAATCCGTTGCTGATGCCTGGGTAAAGGCAACAGGCAAGCCTATCATCGAAGGCTATGGTCTTTCGGAAACATCGCCGGTCCTCACCTGCAATCGCGGCGATATCACGGAGTGGACCGGCACCATCGGATTTCCGCTGCCTTCGACTGACATTTCAATCCGCGACGACGACGACCATGAACTGCCCCCCGGAGAGCGGGGCGAGATTTGTGCGCGTGGCCCTCAGATCATGGCAGGCTATTGGCAGCGCCCGAAGGAAACGACCAAAGCAATGACAGCCGACGGCTTTTTCCGCACCGGGGATATTGGCGTGATGGATAACCAAGGCCGCGTGCGCATTGTCGATCGCAAGAAAGACATGATCACGGTATCGGGCTTCAAGGTATTTCCCAACGAGGTTGAAGACGTAGCCATGAGTCACGGCGGCCTTATGGAATGCGCGCTGGTTGGCATTGCTGACGAACATTCCGGTGAAGCCGGAAAATTGTACGCAGTGAAGAAAAATCCGGACGTCACAGCTGCTGAGCTGCGAGCATTTCTCGTGAGCCGGCTCGCCAGCTACAAGGTGCCGAAGCAGATTGAATTTCGCAACGAATTGCCAAAGACAAATGTTGGAAAAATATTGCGACGGGCGCTGCGCGATGATGCTGCTCAACCCCCAGCCACGTAACGCCCATGATCGAAAACGCAGGCGAGATAGTTTCGTTTTGGAGCGAAGCGGGACCGGATCGATGGTTTAATAAAGACGACGCATTCGATAAAGAAATTGTCGATCGATTCCTCAGCACGCACGAAGCAGCAGCGGCCGGCAAACTGTCTGCGTGGGAACAATCTGCGCAAGGTACACTGGCCCTCCTCATTTTACTAGATCAGTTTCCGCGCAATATGTTTCGGGGTGACGCGCGTGCTTTTGCCACCGATGATCTGGCCCGTGCGGTTGCGGCGGGAGGCATCGTGCGCGGCTTCGATGCCCAGGTTCCTGCCGCAATGCGCAGCTTCTTTTACCTACCTTTTGAGCATTCGGAAAATCTCGCCGACCAGGAACGCGGCATCGCATTTTACAAAGCATCCGGCGATGCCGATGGCTTGAAATGGGCCGAAATCCACGCCGATATTGTTCGGCGGTTTGGGAGGTTCCCGCACCGGAATGTCGTGCTCGGCCGTGTGACGACGGCGGAAGAACAGGCCTTCCTGGACAGCGGTGGTTTCGCCGGCTGAAAAATCACTCAATGCAAAATCTACGGGACGCTGCCCGCGAGCTTTGTTAGGCTTGCGTCAACAAAAAGTCCGGCCCAGAGCCGGAAGGTAATGTCAGGGAGGCGACCCATGCTGCAATTGACGCATGCGCTTCGGCGCTGTGTGACTGCTCCTATCTTTTCAATGCTGGTGATCGCGCTATCCACTGGTCTTCATGCGCAACAGAGCGTCGACGTCGGAGCCACTGAAATCGGCGGTGTTGTCGCGAGCGCGAAAGGACCTGAGGCCGGCGTTTGGGTGATCGCAGAAACAACGGACCTTCCCACGAAATTCGCACGCATCGTCGTGACCGACGATCAAGGCCGGTATCTCATCCCTGATTTGCCGACTGCAAATTACAGCATTTGGGTTCGCGGCTACGGGCTTGTCGATTCCCCGAAAATGCTCGCCAAACCCGGGATGACGCTTGATCTCACGGCTGTGCCCGCACCGAACGCAGCATCAGCGGCGCATTATTATCCCGCAATCTACTGGTACACGTTAATGAAAATCCCGCCGGCCAGCGAGTTCGGCGGCAAAGGTGCAATTCCCGAAAAAATCACTCAGAACGACTGGCTGCGCCAGATGAACAATGTCGATTGCATCGGCTGTCACCAGCTTGGACAGGAATCGACGCGCACGATCCCCGCGGCTCTTGGCCACTTCAATTCCGGCGAGGACGCCTGGATGCGGAGAACGCAATCGGGACAAGCTGGCGAGCAAATGACCAACCGCCTCGCCGGCCAGTTCGGAGGCGTGCCTTACAAATATTTCGGCGAATGGACCGACAGGATCGCCAAGGGTGAAGTCCCGAAGATCGAACCGCCGCGACCGCAAGGCATCGAACGCAATGTGGTCATTACGTCTTGGGAATGGTCGACGCCGGATAAATATCTGCACGATCTGATTTCGTCCGACCGGCGCAATCCCACCGTGAACGCCAATGGCCCGTTGTTCGGTTCTCCGGAATACTCGACCGACAACATGCCAATCCTCGATCCGAAGACAAACAAAGTATCGTTCTTCAAGATGCCGGTACGCGACCCCGAAATGCCGGTATCGCTCGGGCCAGGCCATGCTGGCGCTGTTAAACCCATGGCGGATTCGCCGTACTGGGGCAGTGAGGTTCTTTGGGACACGCGCGCCAATAACCACAATTCCATGTTCGACAAGCAGGGCCGCGTCTGGCTCGCGGCGACTGTGCGCGGAATGGACAATCCGGCATGGTGCAAGAAGGGCTCCGATAACGAATACGCGAAGGTCTTCCCGCTGGATAAAAGCCCGCGACAAGCTGCCATGCTCGATCCCAAGACGATGAAATACTCTTTCGTCGATACTTGCTTTGCGACCCATCATCCGCAGTTTGGCTACGACGCCGACAATACATTGTGGTTCAGCGGCACCGGTCAGGTTGCCGGATGGGTCAACACCAAAGTCTTCGACGAAACCGGCGACGCGCAGAAAGCGCAAGGCTGGGCACCTTGGGTGCTCGACACGAATGGCAACGGCAAGCTCGATGAGTATGTCGAATCGAACGCGCCGGCGGATTCATCCAAGGATCGACGTATCACCGCTGGTTCTGGCCCCTATTCTGTCATGCCGAACCCGAAGGACGGCTCGATCTGGTACGCGATCGGGACTTTCGCCGGGCCGCCGGGATTTCTACGCTTCGACCCCAAAACCAAGTTGTCGGAAATTTATTACATTCCGAAGCCGGGCTTTGGCATTCGCGGTGGCGACATCGACGGCAATGGCGTGTTGTGGGGATCGGGTTCAAGCGGTCACTTGATGAGCTTCGATCGCAGCAAGTGCAAAGGTCCGCTCAACGGCCCGAACGCTACTGGCAATCACTGCCCGGAAGGCTGGGCGTTCTATAAATATCCAGGTCCCGGTTTTGAAGGCTTCCCCGATACAAGCGCGGAGGCGAGTTATTACACCTGGGTCGACCAGCACAACACACTCGGACTCGGCGAGAACGTTCCGATCTCGACCGCCAATCTCAGCGATGGATTTGTCGCCTTCAAGGATGGGAAGATGGTTTCGTTGCGGATTCCCTACCCTATGGGCTTCTATGCCAAAGGCCTCGATGGACGCATCGACGACCCGAATGCAGGCTGGAAAGGCCGCGGTCTCTGGAGCACCAATGGAGACCGCACCCCATGGCTGATGGAGACGGGTAAGGGATCGAGCCCTCGCGCCGTGCATATCCAAGTTCGCCCGGACCCCCTGGCGCACTAGCCAATTGAACCAAGCGAATGGCCCCGTCGCAGCACTCGGCGGGGCCTTTGCTTTTGCAGCCTCTATGCGGGTGCAGAAGGCCTGGAGTAGCATCGCGCCGAACGGCCGCCGCCGGGGCAAGGCGCCGAGAAAACGTCACTAGGGAGTTGTCATGCGACACGTCGTATCCGCCGCATTTATTGCAACGGCATTGGCTTTTGGCACCGGCGCACAAGCACAGGTGCCGGAAGGCTACCCGGCCGACTACGCCAAAATTGTCGAGGCCGCCAAAAAAGAAGGCAAGGTCGTCATCTACGCGACCACCGACGCGGTTGCAGCCAATCCGCTGATCAAGGATTTCGAAGCGCTGTATCCGGGCATCAAGGTCGAGTATTCCGATCTCAATTCGACCGAACTTTACAATCGCTTCATCGCCGAGGCCGCCGCCAATAACGGCACAGCCGACGTGCTGTGGTCTTCTGCCATGGACCTGCAGGTGAAACTCGTTGCCGACGGCCAGGCCGCGGCTTATCCGTCGCCGGAAATCAAAGCGCTGCCGAAATGGGCCGTGTGGAAAGATTCGGCTTACGGCACGACGTACGAGCCCATCGCCTTTGTCTACAACAAGCGGCTCGTGCCGGAAGGCGACGTGCCGAAGGACCACACCGCACTCTTGAAGCTGCTCGATGCCAAGACTGACTTCTACAAGGGCAAGATCACCGCTTACGATCCGGAACGTTCCGGCGTCGGCTACTTGTTCTGCAACGAAGACATCAAGGATTTTCCGCAAGCATGGGATTTGTTCAAGGCGATGGGTAAGGCTCAGGCCAAGCTCTACACCAGCGCTGGCGCGATGATGGAGCGTGTTACGTCCGGCGAACATTTGATCGCCTATGGCATTTTTGGCTCTTACGCGCTGAGCCGCTCAAAGAAGGACCCCAACCTCGGCATTGTTCTGCCGAAGGATTACACGATGGTGACGTCACGCGTGGCCTTCATTTCGAAGAACGCAAAAAATCCGAACGCCGGCAAATTGTTTCTTGACTACATCCTGTCGAAACGGGGCCAGGACATCATCGCCAACAAAGCAGATCTCTATTCGCTGCGGTCCGATGTCGAGGGTGAAGCGACGATCAAGGGCGTTAGCCAGCTGATTGGCGACAAGGCACGTCCGGTGCCCGTCGACCAGACGTTGCTGGAGAATCTCGATCAGACCAAACGGCTCGCCTTCCTGGCCAAGTGGCAGCAGGCGAAGAAGGGACTGTAATTTTTCGCCCTGCCCCGCTTTGGGCGCGGCAAACCAACGGCGGCCATGCCCATTGTCGTGTACCGCTTGCTTGTGCTCGGCCTTACCACGCTCGCCGTGGCGGCGCCGCTATCGCTTGTGGTTTATCAGAGCTTCTTGACCGCGCCGTTCTTCGACCCGTCGGCGAAGTTTGGATTGCTCGCCTATTCTTTCGTCTTCGCCGATTCCGATTTCTGGCAAGCGTTCTGGACAACCATCGCAATCGCCAGCGGCATGGCGCTGATCGCGGTGCCGCTCGGCGCACTGCTCGCTTTCCTGATGGTACGAACCGACGTACCGGGACGGAAGTATCTCGAACCACTCATTCTGATTCCGATCTTCGTCTCCGCGGTGGTGATCGCGTTCGGTTATGTGGTCGCGATTGGGCCGGTCGGAATTTTCTCGACGCTGGCGAAGGATGTTCTCGGGTTCGTTCCGTGGAATTTGTACTCGCTGGCTGCCCTGATCGCGATCGCCGGGCTGACCCATGTGCCGCACGTCTATCTTTATAGTGCGGCCGCTTTGCGCGGCTTGAGCACCGATCTCGAAGAGGCTGCACGTGTCTCCGGCGCAAACCCATTTCGCGTTGCCATCAATGTCAGCCTGCCGATGATTTTGCCCGCTATTTTATTTGCGGGCGTACTGGTGTTTTTTCTTGGATTTGAACTGTTCGGCCTGCCGCTGGTGCTGGGCGATCCGCAAGATGTCCTTGTGCTGTCGACATATCTTTACAAGCTCACCAACAAACTCGGCGTGCCGTCGTATCAATTGATGGCCGTCGTCGTGGTTGCAATCATTGCCATCACTGCCCCGCTGGTTTTCATGCAGCGCCTGCTGCTGCGGCAAGCCCAACGCTACGTCTCGGTGCGGGGCAAGGGGCTGAAGACGCAGCCGCTGCGTTTGCATGGATGGCGCTGGTTTGCCTTCGCATGCATCGTCTTCTGGCTTTTTATCACCGTCGTTGTCCCCCTGTTCGGAATCACGTTGCGGTCCTTTGTGGTGACCTGGGGCGAAGGTGTGAAGCTGCTCGACGTGCTCACGCTCGATCACTATCGAGAACTCACCGAATACCCGAATGTAGTGCGCGGCATTCTCAATACGCTCGGCATCGGTGTGATCGGCGGCGCGATAGCCGTTGCCTGCTACACCGCCATCGCGCTCGCCGTTCATCGATGGAATTCCGGGTGGACCCGATTGGTCGACTACATCGTGATGGTGCCGCGCGCTATGCCAGGCCTGATCGCTGGCCTTGC
The DNA here is from genome assembly GCA_963820805.1 of uncultured Alphaproteobacteria bacterium. Lineage (GTDB taxonomy): Bacteria > Pseudomonadota > Alphaproteobacteria > Rhizobiales > Xanthobacteraceae > Pseudolabrys. Next base: position 101,929 of record CAWGBH010000007.1, on the reverse strand, counting down.
ATTGTTATGGGTCTTTTTGTTCGTGCCATTCCTGTCGCCGTTGAAATCTACAATGGCCTCGATCTGGCTCGCATATACGATCGTATGGCTCGCCTACGGCATGCGCCTCGTCTCCGGCACTTTGCTGCAAGTCGCGCCGGAGCTCGAAGAAGCCGCCCGCACTGCCGGCGCCAATGATCTGCGGGTGAAGCGCGATGTGACTGTGCCGTTGATCAAATACGGCATGCTGGCAAGCTGGCTTCTGATTTTCCTGATTTTCGTACGTGAATATTCCACCGGCATTTATCTCCTCGGGCCCGGCACCGAGGTGATTGGCTCGCTTTTGGTGTCGCTCTGGGGCACCGGCGCAATCGATCTGGTGTCGGCGCTTTCTGTGGTTAATGTTGTGATGATCGGCGTCGGCTTAGCCGTCGCGGTCCGGCTCGGAGTGCGCTTGCATGGCTGAACTCGTTGTCAAAGATGTCGCCCTGCGTCTCGGCGATAATGAAATTCTCAAAGGCGTGTCGATCGCCGTCCCCGCTGGGGAAGTCGTCGCACTGCTGGGGCCTTCGGGCAGCGGAAAGACGACACTTTTGCGGGCGGTTGCCGGTCTTGAGATCCCTCACCGCGGGTCCATTGCGATCGGAGAGCGCGTGTTTTTCGATGCCGCGCGCAAAATTGAATTGCCCGCCGAGGAGCGTGGATTGGGCCTGGTGTTTCAATCCTATGCGCTGTGGCCGCACCGCACTGTTTTCGACAATGTCGCCTACGGCCTAAAACTGCGCGGCGTATCTCCTGCGGAGATCAAGACACGCGTCGAGAAAACGCTATCGCAAATCGGCCTCGGGCACCTTGCCGCGCGCTACCCGCATCAGCTTTCCGGCGGGCAGCAACAGCGCGTCGCCATTGCGCGCGCGCTCGTCTACGAGCCGCCCGTGATCCTGCTTGACGAGCCACTGTCCAATCTCGATGCCAAGCTCCGCGAGGAAGCACGCGCCTGGCTGCGCACGCTGATTGTCACGCTCGGCCTTTCCGCCATCCACGTCACGCACGACCAGGTGGAGGCCATGGCCATCGCCGACCGCATTGTGCTGCTCGACGGCGGTGTGATCGTACAAGAAGGCCCGCCGACGGCGCTCTACAACGAGCCTGCGACTTTGTTCGCGGCGGAGTTCATGGGCAGCAACAACCGGCTCGACGGGACCCTGGTCGAGAATTCGGGGGGCCGGGCAACCATAGAACTGTTGGGCGAACGCATTACCGGTATTGCGCGCACCAAGGCGACAGGCGGAAAGGCGACCGGCATCATCAGAATTGAGCGTGTCCGCTGCGCTTCGAGCCCTGGCCCCAACCGTTTGAAGATGGAACTGAAGGCCCCGATGTATCTCGGCGAGCGATGGGAACTCGTGTTCGCGCGCGACAATCTCACTGTGCGCGCCTATGCCTCAGCGCCGCTCGGACCGGGCGAACACTATGTCGAATTTCCACCTGAAGCGCTCTGGGTCTTCTAGGTTAGACTTATGAGCGATTTCCACGGCGTATTTCCCTATCTCGTCTCGCCTGTCGACGCGCATGGGAAAATTCTCACCGACGTGCTGGGCAAGCTGGCATCCGAGCTGATCAAAGCCGGTGTGCATGGCTTGACACCACTCGGCTCGACCGGCGAGTTCGCTTATCTCAATCGTGCGCAACGAGAGTCCGTCGTACGAGCAACGATCGAAGCGGCTGGAAGGCGCGTACCGGTGATCGCGGGCGTCGCATCAACCGCGACAGCGGATGCCGTGGAGCAAGCACAAGCTTACCAAAAACTCGGCGCCGATGGCATTCTGGCCATTCTTGAAGCCTACTTTCCGCTCAAGGACCCGCAGATCGAATCTTACTTTCGCGCCATTGCCGATGCCGTCGACATTCCGGTCGTGCTTTACACCAATCCGCAATTTCAGCGCAGCGACCTTTCGCTCGACGTGATTGCGCGCCTCTCCGAACATCCGCGCATCCAGTATATCAAGGACGCATCCATCAACACCGGCCGCCTGCTGTCGATCATGAACCGCGCGCCGCGCATGAAAGTATTTTCAGCCTCGGCGCATATTCCAGCCGCAGTGATGCTTATCGGTGGCGTCGGCTGGATGGCGGGACCGGCTTGCATCGTACCGCGACAGAGCGTGCGCCTGTACGAGCTGTGCCGCGCCGGAAAATGGCCGGAGGCGATGAAACTCCAGCGTGATCTTTGGCGCATTAACGAGGCGTTCGCGCGATTTAGTCTCGCCGCTTGCATCAAGGCCGGATTGCAGATTCAAGGTTATGCCGTCGGCGATCCCGTGCCCCCACAGGCTGCGCTGGGTGCCGAAGATCGCAATGTGGTCGCGCGTATTCTGGCCGACGTCACAAAGCTGGAAATGGCTTGATTTACCGGCTGAAACCGCGTCGCCCAACCGAATGTTAACGGTTCCTTGCTAGGCGATTGCGATGGCCTCGCCGTCGCTCGCACCCCAGCCGCAGCCGGCTCGGAGGGGAACCCGTGGCTCTGGTCAACTCCGAAAGCGCAAGCCCCGCACCGACATCGATGGCCGCGCGCATCATCGCGCGCGTGACATCCATTCTCGCCGATCATGGCGACAGCCGCCTGGCACAAGTAATCGCCGGAAAAGTTTTCCTCGTGTGGGTCGGGAGCGCGTTGCTCGCACTCGCCTCGCAAGTGCTGTTGGCACGCTGGATGGGAAGCTACGAATTCGGCATCTACATTTGTGTTTGGACATGGGTCCTGATGATCGGCGCGCTGTCAGATGTCGGCCTGCGGGCGCCACCACGCACAAATTCTCCGAATATCATGTGTCCGGCGACCGGCAGCGGCTTGCGTCATTTTTTGACGAAACCATTCGCTGGACATTCTGGCCGTCACTGATCGCCTGTGTAGCGATCCTCGCATTCGGGCGGCCGCTGCTGAAGCTGTTCGGTGCGGACTTCGAATCGGGCTACCCGGTGATGTTTATTTTAGCGATCGGAATGCTCGCGCGCGCGGCTGTCGGACCAGCCGAACGCCTGCTCAACATGCTTGGCGAACGCAAGCAATGTGCACTCGTTTACGCAGCAGCATTCGTCACCAACCTAGTGCTTTGCATCATTCTTATTCCGCGCATCGGGATCGAGGGTGCGGCGATCGCGACCTCGACCGCGTTGGTTGCCGAATCGATCCTGTTCTATTGCGTCGCAAGGCGAAGGCTGGGCTTTCATCTCTTCATTTTGGGCGGAGATACAGCCCGCTAACGTCACACCTGCTCGCGCAACAAACGCCTGATCACTTTGCCGGTTGTTGTCATCGGCATGGCGTCAATAAAGGCAACCTCGCGCGGGTATTCGTGCGCGGACAGGCGCGTTTTCACGAAGGTCTGGATTTCAGAGGCGAGCGCATCGGACGCCGAGTGGCCTTTTTTGAGAACAATAAAAGCTTTCACGATTTCGGTCCGTAGGGCGTCCGGTTTCCCGACCACAGCGGCAAGCGCCACCGCGGGGTGGCCTATAAGGCAATCCTCTATCTCGCCGGGCCCGATGCGGAAACCCGCCGATGTGATGACGTCGTCATCGCGGCCAACGAAGCTGAAGTAGCCCTCATCGTCCACCACGCCTTGATCGCCCGTGGTCATCCACTCCCCGATGAATTTGTCTCGGGTTGCCTCCGGCTTGCCCCAGTATTCGAGAAACATTACCGGGTCGGGACGCTTGACGGCGATTTGTCCCGTTTCGCCTGTTTTCAGAGGGTTTCCCGCGGCATCGATGACAGCGACCGTGTGGCCCGCCACCGGTTTCCCGATGGCTCCAGGCTTTGAAACGCCCAGCGCATTGCAAGCCGCGAGCACGATGTTGCATTCGGTCTGCCCGTAGAATTCGTTGATGACCAGACCGAAAGCCGATTTACCCCACTCGTAGGTTTCTGCGCCGAGCGACTCGCCGCCTGAGCCGATCGACCGCATGTTGATGGCGTGCCGGCCTCTCGGATTCGGAGCTGCACGCAGCATGCGCAACGCGGTCGGCGGGATAAAGGCGTTGCGGATCTGGGTGCGCGCCATCAGCGCGAACGCTTCCTCAGGATCAAATTTTTCGAAACGCCGCGCCACAACGGGCACGCCGTAGTGCAAGGCCGGCAGCAAAACATTGAGTAACCCGCCAGCCCAGGCCCAATCCGCCGGAGTCCACATCCGGTCGCCAGGCTGCGGGAAAAAATCATGGTGTGTTTCCACACCGGGGAAATGACCGATCAACACGCGATGGCCATGCAGCGCGCCTTTCGGCTGGCCGGTGGTGCCGGAGGTGTAGACCATCATTGCGGGATCGTCGGGCGAGGTATCGACCGCCGCAAAATCGGATGAGGCGCGTGCCAGCTCCTCGGCAAAACCGAGTGCGCCTTCGCCAGCACTGTCGAGCGAAAGCACGAGCTTTAGGGCGGGCAATTCTTTCCTGATCTCTGCAATTCGCTCTGCGCCGCGCGCGTTGGTGATCAGCGCGGCGGCACCGGAATTTTGCAACCTGTAAGACAGTGCGTCGGTGCCGAACAGGACCGCCAACGGCAACGCGACGCCTCCGAGCTTGTAAATTCCGATATGGCTTGCAGCAACCTCGGGCGACTGCGGCAGAAGTATAGCGACGCGATCGCCCCGTTCGATACCGTGCGCGCGCAGCGCATTGGCAAGCCGGTTGGAAGTTTCGCGCAGCCAACCGTAAGTGATCGGCTCGTCGCGGCCTTCGGGCCGCACATGCAAGATCGCCAGGCGATCCGGCTCTTTTTCCGCCCAGCGATCGCAGACATCGATGCCGATGTTGTAGCGCGCCGGCACCGACCAGCGGAATTGGCGATAAAGCGCATCGTAGTCTTTGACGTGAGGTAACACCGGCATGAGCGCAAACTAATCAGCAGACAGCGAGAGGTCCAGCCCGGGCTATTTCTTGCCGAGGATTGCGAGATATTGCCTCATTCCGTCCGCCGCGATCGCACCGCGTGCCGCCAGAAAATGAACGCAGCGGGCCGCCAGGTCGAAAGAGCCGTAGCAGTGGTGCGCGACCAATGCCAAATGCTTCAACTGCTCAGCATTCATTTTATCGGGCTGCGTAAAGTCGCGCACATAGACGATATCGGCTTCAAGGAGCTGATTCATCGATGCGAAGAGATTGTCGCCGAAATGCAGCGGGAGGATCATTCGCTTGTTGATCTTGTCGAACATGTGCGGAATGAAGCCAAGCGCGCGAAGCGCCAGATCGATCTCACCGAACACCGGTTCGTTCTTGTAAAGCGTCACGAATGAAATTTCGCTCTGAATGGCAATCGCGCTCGAAAGCCGCGCGCTCCCGTTGCGAAAAACGGCAAGCTCGCCGCCCTGCACGTCGATCTTCAAAAAGTCCAGGTGGGTGATTTCGGAGACGCTGTCGAGCGTGCGCGTTTCGATCTGGATCTCTTTTATAACCTGACCGAATTGGGTGAACCCAGGAAAGCAATCCAGCGCCCGCGGCTCAGGCGTGAGCAAACTGGTCATGCCCGCCGCATGACATATTTTCAGAATACCTTTGCCACCATCGCCAACTGCATAAGGTAGATAAGTCTCCAGATCGCTTTTCATCGCGTTGAGCTTGGCAAGGCCTTCCGCCTGCGGCTCGAACCCGACGAGCGTACAGAGCCGATTGCCAAGCATGCGCTTGTAAGGCGGATCGGTGTCGATCGGATTGGCGCCGATATCGACAACCGCAGTCAATCGCTCCGGGCGCAGCAGCTCAGTGAGCGGGTCGGACTCCGTCGTCATACTTGAAGTTGCCCCAAATCGAGAATGCGCCAAGCGGACACTGATCAACGGTACGTGCTGTGTTGATTCGAGGCAAAGACTGGATTGTCCGAACGGGAATTACTTATTTGACCTCGATGCCAAATGAATGCGGACAAGATTTATATGGCTTCGCAGGGTGTACAATATGCTTGCATAGGAGGTGGGCAGTGACGTGTGGTTCGCACGCTGGCTCAGCTGTTCAAGTCTCGCGTCAATGGAAACGGCGTCGTATCCCTCTCCTGGGGCTTCCATCTCACTCTCGATCGATCTCATTTCATCGTACAGCCGCCGAATTTTCGACTGCATAACCCAGTCGTATATCTGCGGCAGAAACTTGAACATGGGATACAGAAGCGCCGCGATCGGAATGAATACAACAACCAGGCGTTCAACTAGAGTTGCGGCCCAGAAGGGAAGATAATTTTGAAGGAACGGACGTCCGCTTTTGTAAAAGCGCTGCGCTTCGTCGCTAAGCGGAATATCTGTTGCCTCGGCAGCGGGGAATTGTCCGGCTTTCTGAAAAATTCCGGGCTGCGAATGAATCTGGACCGCCGCATCAAGCAAAAGATGCTGTATCGCCGGATGCAAGCCCGCCCGCACGGCGAGACTGGCCTTCGGCGCCAACAGCACAACATCGGTGGGGGGGCGGTTGTTCAACAGATCGCTGACGCTTGCGGGCAGGACGAGCTTGTTCAGAAAAGGATAAAGAGCAACGTAAGCGTCTGCACGTGGAAAGCTCGCAACCTCGATGCCCTTGGCGTTCATGAGACGCTGGACGACCGGGGAATCCCAGCCCGTAACGATAAACGCAGCGTCGATTTCACCTGCGATCAGCTTTTCACCTGACTCCTGCGGCTCAAATCCCGATAGCGCGCCGATAATACTATCGAGTTTGAACCTTTGTATGAGACTAAGCGCGAGCGCCCGCGTCCCGCTTCCTTCAGGGCCGATAGACACTCGTCGGCCACGGAGCGCTTGAATGCCTTGCCCGATTTCACCTCGGTAGAAGAACCATAATGGTTCGTAGAATACCGTGCCGAGCGATTCGACATCCGCCGCATCATCCACCCCGGTGGTTCCACCCTGTATGAATCCAACATCAACTTTCGCCCTGCGCAATAGCGCCAGATTCTCGAGGCCACCGGTGGTCGGCACGAACTCCAACTTGACGCCGGATTGCGACAGGATTTGGCGATATCGGATTCCAAGTTCGAAGTTGGCGCCTCCCTCGGCACCGGTGGCCATCACGACACTACGGGGCGGCATCGTCTCAAAGATATAGACGCCGGCCCCTAGAAAAATTGCGACAACCCCGGCAATTGATAAGAAGAGCCAAGATCTTTGCAGTTGGTCTCCGCTAAACATCAAGCGCCGTCCGATTCACGTCGATGATACGAATGTGTGGATTTGGCTTGCAGCATACAATTAATTTGTGTTCGAGCGCCTTTGCGCGCACCACATGAATAAACGCGTCCTATCAAGACAATTGTACCACCCATTGTATCAGACCGTGAACATCCGCGCCGAACACAAAATCGGGGCGCCATTTTCCGAAATTTGAGCATTTATGCCCCCCGATATGTAAGTTTTGTCATTTTTTCGCGCGTTAAATCCGTCCGTATCGGATAAACTGATAAGACAAGGCCGAACCGCTATATTGATGAAGACAAACAATGGCGGCTTGGTTCAATAGCATCGATTGAGTTTGTCGCGTTGGGGGTAATCAGTAATGCGCGAAACGGCGTATCGGGCCGCGGTTGCAACACTCGCGCTAACTCTCGCTGCGTGCGCCGCCACCTTCAATGAACCGATCAATTTGCCGGTGGCGTCTAATGCCGCGATCGTTCCGCCCGGAACGCCACCAAACGTTGGCGGCGACACTGTCGTGGCAATTGCGTTTTCTGGCGGCGGTACACGGGCGGCCGCTTTTGCTTATGGCGCTATGCGTGGTCTCGATCGCTTGCCAGCCAAGGGGCGCGGCACATATTTCGACCGTGTGATTTTCATTTCCGGTGTGTCGGGAGGGTCGGTTGCTGCCGCCTATTTCGGCCTGAAGGGACGCCCCGCGCTTGCGGACTTTCGCGAACGATTCCTGTTGAGGAACGCCGAGGAAGACCTCAATACCAGAGTCGGCCTCGTGAATCTGGCGCGAGGCTTCGGCGGCGGCGTCAATGATTCCTCGCGGTTTGCCGGCTGGCTCGACCAAAACCTGTATGAGGGAGCGACGCTCGCCGATCTTTATCAACCTGGTAAGCCTATCGTTTGGCTCAACGCGTCGGACCTCTTCAATCGCACACCGTTTCTGTTTTCTCCGGTGACGTTCGAGGCATTGTGCAGCGATCCGCGCAAATATCCGATATCGCAGGCAGTTGCGGCCTCGGCTGCCGTCCCCGTAGCGTTTGTTCCGATCGTGCTCGCCAGCTTCTCGGACGCATGCAGTGTACCGCTGCCGCCATGGGTGGATCGTGTCCTCACAGACCGGTCGTCGGGGGCCCAGGTCCGGGCATTTGCGCAAGCACTCAAACGATACCGTGATCCCGAACAGATTCGGTACGTGAAACTGGCCGACGGCGGCATCACGGATAATTTCGGACTTCTCTGGCGTCGTCATCGCCCGCGAAGCTGCAGGGCAACCCTATTCACCGCTGACCCGCGACAGGGCTGTCCAACTGCGTCACATGGTTTTTGTCGTCGTCAATGCAGGGCTGCCGCCACAAGGAGAGTGGGCACAGACCGTGCAAGGCCCGACCGGTAAAGAACTGATCGGTGCGATCACCGACACCGCAATCAATTCCGCAGTGCGGAGTGGCTACGATGCATTCCGGCTTACCGTCAAAGGTTGGGAAGACTCAGCCCGCAAGTGGCGATGTTCGTTGTCGCGAGCCGAAGCCGTGAAACTCGGAGCCAGGGGCGATTGGCGTTGCAGCAATATCAGCTTTGACGTTGTGGAGATCAATTTTAATCAAGTGGATCCGGCGCGTGCCGCAAGGCTCGATCGCGTACCCACGAGTTTTAAATTACCGGAAGAAGAAGTCGATATGGTGGTTCAGGCAGGCACCGATACACTACTGGCGCATCCAACGGTGCGCGCCGTGCTTGGCAAGGCAAACTGACAATCGCGGGCCTATCCCCTTTTCTCATCGGGCTCCGCCAAAATCAGCGACCAGTAGACTTTGTATTTTGATGCGGGCGTATAGACCGCGGCAATCCCCATGCGCGTCGCACCCGCCAGCAGCATGTTGGCCCGATGCGGATTCGAGTCGCGCCAGCCGGAAAACGCCTCGGCTAGCGTGTGATACCCGGCGCCGATGTTTTCCGCCGCCGTTTTCGCATCGTAGCCCGATGCTTTCAGGCGTTGCACGAAAGGCTTGCCGGCGCCGTGATCGAGCTTGTCACGCCTGGCCATGATTTCAGCTTGTGCCTGCGCAAGCCTCATTAGTTCGGGATCAAGCGCAACCGCCGGCAGCCCGTTATTCGCGCGATATCCGGAAATCATGGAGGCCGCGGCGGCGGCATCAAGTTCCGCGCCGGGCTGCGCCAGGTCGCGGTAGAAAGTCGGCTCAGCCGGCGGCGTGTGGGTATCAGCGCAGCCGCCGAGAGTAGCGAACGCCAGCACTGCCAACAGCGCACGAGCCAAACTCATTGAGGGAAATCCCCGAATCGAATTGTCAGCGTACGCTGTCCACCGTGCCCGAACCATGATCAACCCCAGCATATCGAAGCTCCGCCGACGATACGTGGAACCGACAGTTGGGAGGCCTTTCGCGACCGCCTGTGCTCCACTAACATCGGCCTAACAACAAGCCGTTAAACATCGCACCGGGAGAACAGCCATGACCACCGCAACACCGGCAGCACGCACACCGGGCGCCAAACGCGCCGCTCCAGGCGAATTTGTCTTCGATCTGGGTACCGTTGAGAAAATCATGGGCGGGCCTGCCTACTCGACCGCGCACGGGCCGTGCGTCGAAGGCGATCGGATGATCGTGGGCCTCATGCGCATGAAGGCCGGGACGGGCGCCGAGCCGCATTCGCACCCGAACGAGCAATGGATTTACGTCCTTGAAGGAACGTTTCACGCCAATATTGGCGGCAAGGAAATCGATGTTAAGCCAGGGTCGGTCGTCTACATTCCGGCAAATACCGTGCACGCCGGCAAGGCAACCGCAGAAGGCGACGTCGTGTTCTTCACTGTCAAGGACGCGTCACACAGCTTGCATGGCATCAAGGCGAGCTAAACTTTCAGCGCGACGACAATAAAAAATTCTAGCGCGCATTCTGGTGGGGGGCTGCATGAAACGTCTGATCTCGGTGCTGTTCGCCATTGTCGCCCTCAGCGCAGGTGCGGCGACGGCGCAGGAGAAATATCCGAGCCGGCCGGTCAAAGTGATCGTGCCCTATGCGCCAGGGGGCGCCACCGACATCGTTGCGCGCATTGTCGGCGACGAATTCCAGAAGATCACGGGCCAAGGTTTCGTCGTGCTCAATAAGCCCGGCGCCTTTGGAATGCTGGCGATCGACGAAATGGTGAAATCGGCTCCCGATGGCTACACGCTGATGATCGGCAATGTGTCGACCAACGCCATCACGCCGATCATCTACGCCAATAAGATGAACGCCGATTACGCCAAGAGCGTAGTGGCTGTTACCAACTTGGTCGACGTGCCGGCATTCCTGCTCGTGACCACGGCGAACGATTTTCCGGTGAAATCGGTCCCCGAACTCATAGCCTACGCCAAGCAAAATCCCGGTAAAATTCGCTACGGCACCGTCGGTATTGGCTCCTATCCGCATTACGACATGGCCTATTTTGCCAAGCGTGCGGGCGACCTCGATCTTATGGGCTTACCGAACAAAAACGGCGCCGCCGGTGTCATCCAGGATATGCTGCGCGGCGACGTGCAGACCGCCTTCCTCAATGTGGCTTCGACCGCAGGGCAGGTACAGGCCGGGAAATTCCGCGCCTTGGCCGTTGTAAATCGCGTGCGGCTCAAGGAATACCCCGACATTCCGACCATGAAGGAAGTCGGTTACGCAGACATTGGGACAGTGGCCTGGAATGGGTTGTTCGCCCCGGCAGCAACGCCGAAGCCAGTACTGGAAGCGCTCTTTGCGGCCGTGAACAAGGCGCTGAGTTCGCCCGAGGCAATCGAGAAGCTTCAGAAGCAGAACTTCAATGTCGTGCCGAACAAGTCGCTTGCGGATGCCAAGGCCTGGCTCGATGGCGAAATGAAGCACTGGCAGACCATTACGACCGCCGTGAAAATCGACGTTGCGCAATAGGCGCCGTCACGTCACGTTTTGTAGCGCCTGCCAGATACGCTCCGGCGTCGCCGGCATGTCGAGCTGGGCGCCTTCGGGCAGTGCATCGAGAATCGCGTTCATCACCGCAGGCGGCGCAGCGGTCGTGCCAGCCTCGCCCGTCCCTTTCACCCCAAGCGGATTGGTCCGGCAGGCAACGGGGTGATGCGCGACCGACATCGGCGGCATCAAATCCGCGCGCGGCATGGCGTAGTCCATGAACGACCCGGATACGAGTTGGCCGCCGGCATCGTAGACCGTGTTCTCCGTGAGCGCCTGACCAAGGCCCTGTGCGACGCCGCCATGGATCTGCGCTTCGACGATCGTGTGGTCGAGAACGTTGCCGCAATCGTCGACAGCCACATAGGAGACAATCTCGACTGCGCCTGTCGATGGGTCTATCTCCACTTCGGCGATGTGGCAGCCGTTCGGAAACGACGGCGGCACCTTAATGCCGGCCTGCGTATCGAGGCTCTCAGCGATCACGCCCTGCCGCTTGAGTTCGGTGGCGCGCTCCGCCACATCGAACAATGAAACTTCGCGGCCGGAATTTCTAACGCTGAACTTGCCGTCGTTAAAGTCGATCTCGCTCTCGCCGGCTTGCAGCAGCATAGCGGCAACGCGCTTGCCTTTCTCCAGCACCGTTTCCGCGGTCCGCGCGACCGAACCGCCGGTCAACATCGCCGAGCGCGACGCGGCTGCGCCGAAGCCGGGAACATCGCGGGCGGAATCGCCGGACGTCACCGTAACCGCATCGGGCGCAATGCCCAGCCGGTCCGCCGCGACGCGGCTGAAAACGGTTTTGTGCCCCTGCCCGCTGGCACCGGCCCCGATGCTGACTTGTACGGACTTTCCGCCAGGAAAAGAAATGCGCGCCGCTTCTTCCGGAAAGGCGCCGGAAATTTCAAGATAACATCCAATACCAATGCCGCGCAGCTTGCCTCGTTTTTTCGCCGCCTTTTTCCGCTCGCGGAATCCGTCGTAACCAATGGTCTTTAACGCCTGCTCGAAGATCGCCGGGAAATCGCCACTGTCGTAACTATTGCCGAATGCGGTGATATACGGGAATTTGTCGGCTTGGATCAGGTTGCGCCGGCGCAGTTCGGCGGCATCGATGCCGGTCACGTCGGCCGCCACATCGATTACCCGCTCGATCAAATAACTGGCCTCCGGGCGGCCTGCCCCGCGGTAGGGCCCTGTCGGCAACGTGTTCGTAAAAACGCACCGCGTATTAACCTGTGCGTCGGGAATGTCATAGACCGTCGGCAAGCAACCGGAGATGTGTGTCGTGAAAACAAAATGCGCAACGCCGGTGAAATAGGCGCCGAGATTGCCGATACAGTCGACGCGCAGGCCGAGAAAACGACCGCGCGCGCTGAGCGCAAGCTCAACGGTCGAGAATGAATTGCGGCCTTGATTGTCCGTAAGAAAGGCCTCCGAACGGGTCGAGACCCAGTGGACGGGCTTACTGAGGGCGCGCGCCGCATGCAGCAGCGGAACATATTCGGGATAGCACCACCCCTTCATCCCGAAAGCGCCGCCAACATCTTCCGTGAGAACGCGCAACTCGTCCGGTTTGATATTCATGGCGCCGGTGATCTGCCCGCGCACGCTGGCAACGCCCTGTGTACCGACGCGCAGGGTGAACAGTTTGCCGGCGACGTCATAGCTGGCACTAGCGGTGCGCGGCTCAAGCGAGGCAACGACCAGCCTCTGGTTGACCAGCTCGACGCGCACTACATGTGCGGCTTCTTTGAAGGCTCGATCGAGCGCGGCTTGCTTTTTGCCCTCAGGATCGGCTGGGGCCGTCCAGTCGAAGCCGATGTTGCCGGGCGCCTCCGGCCAAAGTTGCGGCGCGTCCGGTTTCGCCGCCAAACGCGCGTCGGTCACCGGTGTGAGCGCCTCGTACTCCACGACAATCTTATCGGCAGCATCCTGGGCAGCGGCGGCGCTGGTCGCCACCACCATTGCGACCGGTTCGCCGACATGCATGACGCGCGTTTCCGCAAGTGACGGGCGATGCGGCGAAATTGCTGTCTTGCCACCACGACCGGGTATCGGATGACCATGCGAAATGGAATGATAATGTGCAGGCGCGAGATCGGCGCCTGTCAGTACCGCAACCACGCCCCGCGCTGATTTCGCTGCGGCGACATCGATGCGTTCAATGTTGGCGAAGGCATGTGGTGATCGCACGAAATAAGCGGAGAGCGCGCCTTCCGGTTTGACATCGTCACCGAAACGGCCCTGCCCACGCAATAGCGCATCGTCCTCCACGCGTCCCGACCAGGCATGGTCGCCAATTCCTGCAGCCGTTGATTGGGTCATGCGCGCTCCCGCCAAAGCTTAAAGTTTGTGATCGGTAATGCCGGCTTTGGCGTAGAGCGCGTTGATATGCGCCTTTACCTCCGGATCGGTCGTGTCATGCTCGGGCACGTGCGTCCATCCGGCCTTGGCGCGCGCATAGACGGCCATCTCTTCGTCCTGCTGCGACGTGCCGCCGGAGATCCCGTAGGCGCCCACCATTTCATTACCCTTGAACACAGGTGCCGACCCGCCGCTTGCGGCGATGCGCCCATTGGTCATGGCGGCAAGGCTCACTAGCAATTGCGGATTACGCTCCTTGAACCACTGCTGGATCACCAGACCGTCGGGAAAGCGAGGGCTCATCGAGCGGAACGCCGCCACCGTGAAAGCCTTCGCGATGGCCGTTTCGGGCGTGATGAAACCGGCGTCATCCATGCGCTCAACGGCGATTAGGTGGCCTTCGGCTCCCACCACGGCGATCGAAACCGGCACACCCATGGCGTCTGCCTTTTCCACCACCGCCTTGATGAATTCGCGACATTCCGCCGCCCGCAACTTGCCCATCCCCCGGCCCTCCAGCGCAATGTTTAAGTTTTACTTAACCTCTTATGTCCAGCAATTAACTGCAAAAAAACGTCTTGGGGAATAGCGTGCGGCCCTACCTGGACGCGAACATGGTCGAGCATACATCCGCACCCGCAAGCGCGCGCGATTGGCGTATGGTCGCTCTCATTGGTTTTGCGACCTTCGCGGTCAGCTTCGCCCTCTTTCATCTTTTCCTGCCGGTTTGGATCACATCGATATCCAAGCCTATGGCCTCTCTGCTGCTCGCCACCGTCTCTGGATTGCTGGCCATGGCAATCATCACAGCCATGCTTGCCCGCAAACTACGCGTGGACAACCTGCGCATGCGCGTCGCGATCAACAATATGTCGCATGGCCTATGCATGTTCGACGGCAACGAACGCCTGGTGATCTGTAACCAACGCTATATGGAGATGTACAAACTCTCCGGCGACATTGTTAAGCCGGGCTGCACGCTCCAGAGTCTTCTCGAATACCGAATCCACAACGGCAGCTTCTCGCGCGATCCTATCGACTATCGGCGCGAGTTGACCAGCGCAATGGCCGCCGGTCAGATAACCTCGACCGAGGTAAAATCCGTCGACGGGCGATCAATCTCCATCATCAACCGCCCGATGTCGGACGGCGGCTGGGTGGCCACGCACGAAGACATTACCGAACGCCGCGACGCCGAACGCGAGCGAATTTCAATGCAAGAGCAGCAGCAACGCCGCGCCATGATTGAGCAGGCGATTGCATCGTTCCGCCAACGCGTCGAAGACCACCTTAAGACCGTGGCCGAAGGCGCCAAGGCAATGCGCTCGACAGCCGGCACGTTGTTCAGCAATTCCGGCCAGACATCCCAAAGCGCCGACGGTGCTGTGTCGACGTCAAATGAAGCTTCGAGCAACGTGGAAACCGCCGCGGTCGCGGCCGACGAACTATCCGGTTCGATTAACGAAATCGGCCGCCAGCTTGCCAGGACAACCGATATCGTGCGGGCTGCGGTGAGCGAGGCACAGGGCACCAATCACCAGATTACCGCGCTGGCGCAGGCGGCGCAGAAGATCGGCGATGTGATCAAGCTGATCCGCGCCATTGCCGGTCAGACCAATCTTTTGGCGCTCAATGCCACCATCGAAGCGGCCCGCGCGGGTGAGGCCGGCAAAGGCTTCGCGGTCGTGGCCTCAGAAGTCAAATCGCTGGCGGTGCAAACCGCCAAGGCAACGGAAGATATTTCAAAGTTGATCATGTCGGTGCAGGCGGCAACGACGAGCGCAGTGTCGGCAATCGGCCGCATCTCGGGCCGCATGCAGGAGATTGACAGTTGCGCAACGGCCGTTTCCGCCGCGGTCGAAGAGCAGAGCGCCGCCACCGGCGAAATTTCGCAAAACGTCGCCAGCGCGTCCGACGGGGCGAAAGTCGTTGTATCGGTGCTCGGCGAGGTTTCTGGCGCCGCCGCGCAAACGCGTCAGTCCGCGGAAAGCGTGCTCACTGCCTCCCAGGAGGTGGAAGCAGCGGCGGCTGAGTTGCGGCAAGAAGTCGAAGGTTTTCTCTCGCGCGTCGCGGCGTGATCTGTAGCGCGTGGGCCGCTAGCCGAATAATCTCGACAGCCAATAGAACAGCGATGCAATGGCGGCCGACGCCGGGATTGTGATGATCCAGGCGACGACGATATTATTGGCAACGCTCCAGCGCACGGCCGAGACCTTGCGCGCGGCACCAACACCGATAATTGAGCCGGTAATTGTGTGGGTGGTCGACACAGGAATGCCGAGCCAAGTCGCAGCGAACAGCGTTGCCGAACCGCCCGCTTCCGCGCAGAAGCCCTGCATCGGCGTCAACCTCGTAATTTTGGAACCCATGGTCTTTACGATGCGCCAGCCGCCGATCAGCGTGCCGAGCGCCATCGCGATTTGGCAGGCGATGACCACCCAAAATGGCACGTGAAACTCTCCACCGAGATGCCCTTGCGAATAGAGCAAGACGGCGATGATGCCCATTGTCTTTTGTGCATCATTGCCGCCGTGGCCGAGTGAATAAAGCGAGGCTGAGACGAATTGCAGATGCTGAAAGGTGCGATCGACGGCAAACGGCGTCGACCGTATGAAGATCCACGAAAGCGCCAGCACCATCAGTAATGCGAGCAAAAAGCCAATCAGTGGCGACCCGACGATGGCAAGGGTCGTCGGGACAAGGCCGTGCCAAACGATCGAGCTGGGGCCGGCTTTGGCGAGGCCGGCACCGACGAGCCCGCCGACCAGCGCATGCGAACTGCTCGATGGAATCCCCAGTGCCCATGTGACCAGATTCCAGATGATCGCGCCCATAAGCGCACCAAATACCACGTGCGCATCCACCACCGCGGCGGAGATAATGCCGGTGCCGAGGGTGTTGGCAACGTGCAACCCGAAGAACAAGAACGCAATGAAATTGAAGAACGCTGCCCAGGCCACTGCATATTGCGGCCGCAACACGCGCGTGGAAACGATGGTCGCGATCGAATTCGCCGCGTCATGCAGCCCGTTAAGGAAATCAAACGCAAGCGCGACAACGATCAGCCCGACCAGAACCGGCAATGACAGGACCGCGTCCATCGTCACGACCCTCCGGAAGCGCTAGACGTGTTCAATGACAATTCCATGCATGACGTTGGCGACGTCGTCGAAGCGGTCGACCACCTTCTCGAGGTGATCGTAAACCTCATTACCGACGAAGAATGCCATCGGGTCTGATTTTGATTTGGATAAATAAAGCTCCCGCAACCCGATGTCATGGAGCTCGTCGGCACGTCCCTCCAGAGCGGAAATTTGCGCAGTCAAATCGCTGATGTGCACGGCCTCGGAACTGATTGACCGCAGCAGCTGCACCGCTTCCTTGGCGAGCTCGGCACATTTTACGATTGCGTCGGCCATTTCCTTCATTTGCGGCGTAAATTCCGTCACGTCGAATAGCATGACGCCCTTGGCGGTTTTCTGCATCTGGTCGATGCTGTTATCCATCGAAGTGATCAGGTCACGGATATTGCCGCGGTCGAACGGCGTGATAAATGTGCGGCGCACGGCGATCAGCACCTCGCGGGTGACGTCGTCGGCGTCGTGTTCGCGGTCCATGACGATCTGGTAATTGCGCTGCACCGCTGCCCCACCTTCCAGCATGGCGCGCAAGGCATGCGCCCCTGCGAGGACCGCCTGCGAATGGCGGGCGAACAGGTCGAAGAATCGCTCCTCCTTCGGCATCAAGGCGTGGAACCAGCGCATCATGGCAAAACCCCGGCGTCGAGTGAGTAGCAAGCGTTGAGAAGCTAGTCGCTTGGCACGCTGTAGCGAAATCCGGCGAAATCCGCCTGTGGAAACATTGAGCGCAGCGAAATCCGGCACCTTGGGCGTCCCGCCATGGCCAAGTTTAATACCATGAAAACAACGGCTTCCTGATACCCCGCAACGCACCTTTGCGCGAAGATTTGCTGCATCGGCGTCCCGGGTCGGTTAGCTTGCCGGGACAATAAGTATCCGAGGCGGAGACGTTCAATGCGGTTGGGCTACTTCACCATGCCTGTGCATCCGATCGGCCGGGACTGGTCGCAGACCCTGCGCGAGGATCGCGAGGCGATCATTCTCGCCGACAAGCTCGGCTTCTATGACGCCTTTGTCGGCGAGCACCTGACTGATACCTGCGAAAACATCACCAACAGCATGCTGTTTCAGGCAACGCTGATCCACGACACCAAGACCATCAAGCTCGCGACCGGCACAACCAACCTCGCGCAGATGCATCCGGTGGTGATCGCGGTGAATGCCGCGATGTTCGACCATTTGTCGCAAGGGCGCTTCGTGATGGGCATCAGCGCCGGGGCCCTGACCTCAGACTCCGAGGCGATCGGAATCCTCGATCTCGACCGCAACAAGATTTTCGCCGAAGCGATCGATGTGATTCTGGCAGTTTGGGAGCGCGACCCACCCTACAACATCGACTTTCCCGACAATCGATTCAAAGTTGGATTTGCACGCACCGCGGCGCTCGAACTCGGCGTCGGCATTCTTGCTAAACCGTTTCAGAAGCCGCGGCCCGAGATTGTGGGTACCGTTGTGGCGCCTTTCTCCCCCGGCGTTGTCTTGATGGGCAAGCGCGATTTCCATCCACTCTCGGCAAACTTTCTGCTTGCGAAACATCTCAAGTCGCACTGGACCAACTACGCCAAGGGCAAAGCGGAATCCGGCGCCAAGGCGAATATCGCGGACTGGCGCGTGGCACGCACGATTTTCGTCGCCGACGATGACAAGGTGGCGAAGCGCTATGGCCACAGCGATACCAAGAGTCCTTACCGCTTCTACTTCGAGCAGATGCGCGCGAAGATGAAACGCGGCAATCGCCTTTACGTGTTCAAGAGCCACAAGGAGCAGCCGGACGACGAGATCACCGATGATTACGTGATGGACAATTGCGTAACATTCGGGACCGTTAACAAAGTCGTTGATGAAATCCTCAAGATACGCGAGGAGACCGGCGATTTCGGCGAGCTCGTTTATGCCGGGCTCGACTGGGTCGATCCAACGCTTGCCAGACGTTCGATGCAGCTGATGGCCGAAGAGGTCATGCCGCGCGTCAACGCCGCAATCGGTAAGCCGGCGAAGACGGCGGCCGAGTAAGTTCGGCTACACCGACATCGGATCGGTGCCCAACGCCGCATAGAGGCCGTGCTTGGCGCCTTGGGTGAATGACACACCTTTGTCCAGCTCGATCGAAGCGGACCGCACACGTTGTGCTTCCGGCTCGGTCGCCGGAACGGGCCCGCCTTCGGCAGCCGCTTTCGCCGCACGCAACATGATTTTGCGCGTCATCACAATGCCCCGGTCGGTCGCGCAAAGATGCTCCTTGGTGCGATCCTGAATCGGCCCCATGCTTTCCTGGATCGACGCGTCCTGCATGGCGATGCCGTCGACACCGGTCGAAGAGTGCCCGTGCTGTTGCGATTCGCGATCCATCAAATAGTTGTTCGATTTATTGGCAAGCGGAATGAAGGTGCCTGGCACGTATTTCACGTGAATGCCTTCCCCGTCTTGCATTGCCGAGATTTCCGATTTCGTGAGCGCGCGTTTGGGATGGTAGTTGATGCTCCACGCCCAACAGGTATCGTCGTCGATCGGCACCCAGGCATGAGCACCCAAGGGATGTCCGGCGCGCGGGGGAATGATGGTGTACCAGGGCATGATCCATGGCGTGATGCGCCAGTAGTATTTTTCGCCATCGGCATTGCGGCGTGCGCCGATCAACAGCCCGCCTGGAAATTCTTCTACGTCGAACAACGGCATGCGGTCCTGCTCATTGTAGACGTTGCCTTTCGAGCCCTTGAACAACGGATCCTTGTTGAGCTCGCTGCCGTGGAGCCACGAGACGTGGCTGGAATTGATGCCACCTTCCATTGCTTGGAGGTAGTTGCACTCCTGCAAGCGCTTGGAAACAAAACGCTGCGGCGGTTCAACGTCGGTCCATTCCAGCGCTGGCGGCGGTGGCTGCAACGCTGGCGGCCCGAGATAAGCCCAAACTAATCCTGCCTTTTCGATGCAAGGATAGGACTTCAGCTTGATGTTCTTGCGGAAACCGGATTCCTCGGGCTCCGAAGGCAGGTCTACGCATTGCCCTGTCACGTCGTATTTCCAGCCATGATAGGGGCAGCGCAGCCCGCACTCCTCGTTCTGGCCAAACCAAAGCGAAACGCCCCGATGCGCGCAGAACTCGTCAATCAATCCGATCCTGCCCTTGCTATCGCGGAAGCACACCAGATGCTCGCCCATGAGCTTTACGCGTACGGGCGGACAATCCGGTTCGGGGATTTCGGAAGCCAGCAGGAAAGGCGCCCAATACCGGCGCAACAACTTGCCCATGAAGGTTCCCGGGCCGACGCGGCTTAGCTGATCATTTTGCTCACGCGACATCATGGCGACGTTTCCTCGAGCGTTTGCTATATTTCTTGCAGCGTTAGGCGCCCATTATAAGCAGCCAGACCGGTTACGGAAGCCAAGTGCCATGCCCTTGCCGCGCATCGCCATTGCAACGGGAGACCCTGCCGGTATCGGGCCTGAGATCGCGCTCAAAGCCGCAATCGACCCGCAAGTTCGCAGCCTGTGCAGTCCCTTGCTTGTGGGCGACCCTGTAGCGATTGCGCTGCACGCGCGCGGCGCAGGCCTCTCGCCAAATCTGCACGTCGTCCAGACCGCCGCCGATGCCGATTGGACGAATGGAGCCGTCAATCTTTTAGAAGTCCGCGAAGGAAGCAACACGCCGGTCAAAATCGGCACCGTCGACGCTGCCTATGGCCGCGCATCACTCGCAAGCGCGAGCCGCGCAATCAAAGCCGCACTTGCCGGTGAAGTCGACGCGGTCGTGGCGGCTCCACAAACCGAGCGTTCGATCGCTGCAGCCGGTATCGCTTTCGACGGCTATCCGTCGTTCGTCGCCCGCGAAACTGGCACGCCAATCAATGACGTTTACTTGATGATCTGCTTCGACCAGTCCCGCATTGTCCATGCAACGCTGCACGTGAGCGTGCGCGAGGCCGTGGCGCTGATCACGCTTGAACATGTCGAGCGCGTCATCAGGGTGACTGACGCCGCGCTGAAAAAGATTGGCATCGCACAACCGAAAATATTCGTCGGTGGCCTCAACCCTCATGCCGGTGAGGACGGGCTGTTCGGCTCCGAAGAAATCGAGATCATTTCGCCGGCAATCGCGCGCGCCACTAAAGATGGAATCGATGCCTCCGGCCCGTTCGGCGCCGATACCATGTTCCGTAAAAAGGGCTCCGACGCGTTCATCGTCATGCTGCACGACCAGGGCCATATCGCCGCCAAGCTGCAGGCCTTCAACCGCACCGCAGGACTATCGATCGGTTCACCAATTTTGTTTTCGTCAGTCGCGCATGGAAGCGCGCATGACATTGCTGGAAAAGGCCAGGCCGATCCCGGTGCCATGATCGAGGCGATCACGCGCCTCGCCCGCGTCAACGCGCATGGGCGCGATCGCTAGGGATTGAGGAGCGGAATAGTGCCTGCGGCCGCCGGCTTCGGGATCGATTGCAAGTAAGCGTAAATGTCCGCGAGATCCCCGTCTGATAGTATTTTATCGCTGAACGGCGGCATGGCGCGGTTTGTCGACCGCACAAAAGCGAAAAATGTTTCCCAAGGCAGCGGATCGGGCGCAATGCGCTTACCCTCGCTGGTCGCGATCGACCCCTGCCCCATTGTGCCGTGGCACTGCCAACAGCCCTTCTGAATAAAGACGGTCTTGCCATGCTCGGCGGACGCCGCAAACGCGGGGCCTTGCCCCATCGCCACCGCTAACAACACCAACGCGCATGCAACGCGAATGTACATGAGGACACCTTTCATCGCGGTTGCGTCACGACATCGACCAATGCTGGTTCGCCGGCCTTGACGACCTGCACCGCTTTTTTGAGCGCAGGCGCAAGTTCATTAGCGTCGGTGATCGGGCCGGCCGACCACATCCCCATCGCGCTTGCAAGCTTGGCGTAATCAATTGTTGGATTTTCCAGTCGCGTGCCCACCGGAGCGATATCTTTTCCCAGACTGGCAACGCGGTTGCGCCGGTTCGACATGCGCTGCACGTGCATCGATTCCTGGTGGTAGCCACGATTGTTGTGCATGACCGACAGTAACGGGATCTGATGCTTGACGGCGGTCCACAGCACGCCCGGTCCGAACATTATATCGCCGTCGGGCTGGAAGTTGACCGAGAAGCGGCCGAATGCGCGATTGGCCAGTGCCGCGCCGACGGCGGCTGGTGCGTTGTAGCCGACGCCGTAGCCGCCGGGTCCGCCGATGTGGTGATAGTGCTTGTCCATCGGCCACAGCCGGCTGGGCCATGATGAAAGTTGCCGGTCGCCGCCGATCGAAGACCAATCGAGGTCCTTGATCTGCGCATAGACCTCCATCGACATTCGCGCAGTACTGATCGGAGCCGCATCCCAAGCGTATGACGCGGCTTGCCGCGTGCGATCGCGCGCCTCGCTCCAGGCCTTCTGCATCGCGGCGCCGCGCGCCTCGACGTTCGCCGCGCGATTTGCCGGCAAAGCCTGTTTCACAGCCTCGATCAGCGCCGGCAAAGTCGCTTGCGCATCGCCCGCCATGTCGACGTCCACGACCTGGAAACGCTGGAAATCCTGATAGTTTGACTTGGTATTGAGGGTGATCGAGCTAATGCTGATCAGCTTGGCGTTCGGCTTGATGTGGGATTCCTGCAAGCCCGCGCCGTCGATTTCGCCGTTGTCGACATACCCGTTCACCGTGCCCCAGTAGTCGGACAATTCGAGGCCGAGAATGACATCGGCTTCTTTGATCAACGCTTGCGCGCGGCCGTTCTGGAACAAGTGATGGGTGTTCGGGAAATTCATCCGTCCTTTTTGATCGATGACCGGCGCCTGCAAAGCTTCTGCAAGCTGCACCAGCAATGTCACACCGTCGGCCGTGCGCGCATATTTGTCGGCAATGATGACCGGACTTTCGGCCGCGGCCAGCAAACGCGCCGCTTCGCGCACTGCGTTCATATCACCTTGAGGCGGAGACGTCGGCACGTAGCGCGGGATTGTGAGCTTTGAGCGATTATGCAGCGTTTGTTCCTGCAATCCGGAATCGAGCGCGATCATCACCGGCTCATGCGGCGGCGTCATCGCCATTTTGTAGGCGCGCACAAATGACTGCGCGAAATGTTGCGGCGATACCGGCTGGTCATCCCACTTGGTGAAATCACGCACCAGCGCGTTTATATCCTGAGCCGAGTGGAAGGTCGGCACACCCGGCGCACGTTTGGAAGCGTCGAGATCCGTGCCACCCATGACAATGACTGGAACACGGTCGCACCATGCGTTGTAAATTGCCATTGCTGCGTGCTGGAGACCGACGGTGCCATGACAAAGCACAAGCAGCGGCTTGCCGGCGATCTTGAAGTAGCCGTGCGCCATCGCGACGGAAGATTCCTCGTGCGTGCAGGTAAGGAATTCCGGCTTCTTGTTGCCGCCGTAATCGATCAACGATTCGTGCAAGCCACGAAAACTCTGCGCGGGATTGCAAGGGACGTATTCGATATCGAGTGATTTGATGACGTCGACCATAAAGTCGGACGTAGGCGTGCCTTCGGCTTGCACCGCGACTTGCGGAGTTCCAGTTTCCGCGGCCGCGATTTGCGCGGTCGGTCGCACCGCTGATGGTAGCGGCGCGGCCGGCGCAATATCTGTAGCTGGTGGGGTCGCCGCATCGGCGGGTAGCGCCGCGCTGGCCGCGCCCGCAACCGCTGCGCCCGCCAGAAATTTGCGTCGATTCAATCGAGTTCCGCGATTGCTCACGCTCCATATCCGCCTCCGCTGAATAACGCAGCACAAGCCGACGCAAGCCGGACCGTGCAGATCACGATGTTAGTGCAGCGTCGGGGGGCGCGCCAAGACGGGCCGCAATACGGACTAACGCACCGGCGGCAGCGGTGATGACGTTATTGCAGCGGCGTTGTTGCGCGGTGCAGCACCGGCATTTGGCGGTGCGCCACTGCCTGGTGCGACATTGGCCGGAGGAGCGCCGATGGGCATCGGGCCGTTTGGCACCGGCTGTGGGCCAGCAGTATTCGCAACGTGGTCGGGCGCCTTGCCTGGCATCACAACCACGCGGGTTCCCACCTGGACCCGGCTGAAGAGATCCTCGATGTCCTCGTTGAGCAGACGGATACAGCCAGACGATACGTAGGAGCCGATAGTCGACGGCTGGTTGGTGCCGTGGATGCGATAAAGCGTATGCCCAAGGTAGAGAGCGCGCGCGCCGAGCGGATTGCCTGGACCGCCCGCCATCATGCGCGGCAGATAAGGCTGACGCTCGATCATTTCGGATGGCGGGAACCAGTCCGGCCATTCTTTCATTCTGGAGACGCGCTCGGTGCCCGCCCAGGTGAACCCTTCGCGGCCGACGCCGATGCCGTAACGCAGCGCCTTGCCATTGCCGAGCACCAGATAGAGGTAGGTATTGGGTGTATCGATGACGATGGTGCCGGCTGGCTCCTTGGTGGTAAAATCAACCAGCTGCTTTTTCAGATTGGTCGGCAGTTCCTTCGGCTTGCCGACTTCAGGCTGATCCTCGGGCGGCAACGTCATCACGCTGTTTGATGGTGCGACTCCCTGCGGTGCGACACCAATAGCGCCTGGCGGACGGACCGCGTCCGGGTCGTTCATCCGGGCTGGTGCGCCAGCAATCGCCGGTGGCGTCTGCTGCGGTGGTAACTGTTGTGGCGGTTGTTGCGCATCAAGCTGGTGGCCATAGCCGGCGCCCGGACGCGGCTCAGGCGCACCAAACAACCCCGTCGGCGGCGGAAGCGGCGCATCATCGTCGGGATATGGCAAAACGCGGCTGGTAGGCGCTCGCCGCTGATTCGCACCGGGCGTGCCGGGGGACGGCAGTTGGCTATCGTCATCATCGTACTCGCCCATGACGGGCGGCAGCCGCTCCTGATACCCGGGAGGCGGCGAACGATATTGATACTGCGCCAGCACAGGTGCGGCCGTGAAAGCCGCCGCAACCGGCAGCGTCAGCAGAAAAACAGAGGAAAATCGGATCATTATCCACCCTGGGCGGCGAAGCAGCCGCCAAATCGCGCCCTGATTGCCCCGGGATGAAGGCACATTCAAGACAACAATACGGCTATCTCGTTAACGTGATTTTGCCGCGACGTCTCAGGGTTTTTTGGCTTCCGCCGCGAGGACCTGCTTGGCCACCCGGTGACAGTCCACCGCGGCGGGGAAACCACAATAGACAGCAACCTGCCGCAAAATTGCGGATAGCTCGGCGGGCGTCAGACCGTTGCGCAGGGCCCCGCGAAAGTGCGCCTCGAACTCATGCATCCGGCCGAGACAGGCGATCATCCCGAGATTGAGGATGCTGCGGTCGCGCGGCTTGAGGGCGTCGTCGCCCCACACCGCGCCCCAGCAATAGGTGGTGAGCAACTCCTGGAATTGCCGGTTGAAGTCGTCGGTATTGGCGACGGCGCGGTCGACATATTCATCGCCCAGCACCTTGCGGCGCATGGTCATCCCGCGGTCGTAGAGCGCCTTGTCCATTTTATTCCTCCCAAATGTTGGTTGTTTTCATCGGCGTTTCGTCATGTTGACAGAGTTTGGGTGATTTCGTCCAATTCTTGAGGACGACCGGGCAAAAAATACAAACGAAATCGAGGGAGCAGAAACACCATGAGATTAAATTCGAGACGCGCTTTCCAAATGACTATCGCGCTCACTCTCTTCGGTTTTGCAGCAGCCACCTTTATTGCGCCGAAGGCTATGAGCCAGGAATCGGGCTGGATCACGCTGTTTGACGGCAAAAATCTGGACAATTGGAACCCGGTTGGAGAATCCAACTGGCGTATCGAGGATGGCGCGGTTATCGCCGACAAGATGCCGGGCAAGGAAGCCGGCTATCTGGTGAGCAAGAACTCGTACAAGAACTTCATCGTCCGCGTTGAATTCTGGCCAAGCGACGATGCCAATAGCGGCATTTATTTCCGCTGCCTCGATCCCAAAAAGATCACCGACCGGACCTGCTACGAGGCCAATATCTTCGACCAGCGCCCGGATCCGAGCTACGGCACTGGCGCGATCACCCGGTATGTGGAGATCAATCCGATGCCAAAGGCCGGCGGCAAATGGAACACGATTGAGGTGACCGCCAAAGGCCGCGACATCACCGTCGTGCTCAACGGCCAAACGACGGCAACGCTGCGCAACGGCATGTTCGATGAAGGCTCGATCGCGTTGCAACACGGCGCCGGAGCAATCAAATTCCGCAAAGTAGAAGTGAAGCCGCTGTGATGCGGCTTGGAGCGGCGTGACGGGATGCAAGTAGCGATCGTCGGCGGCGGAATCTGCGGGCTGTCGCTCGCTCTCAATCTCAAGGAGCGTGGCATCGCGTGCCGCGTCTATGAGCGCGCGCCTGAAATAAAACCGCTCGGCGTCGGTATCACATTGTTGCCCCACGCGATGCGGGAATTCGGCGCGCTCGGCCTCGGCGACGAATTGCTCAAGGCTGGCATCGAAAACCGCGAATGCTGTTTCTTCAACCGATTTGGCCAGCTGATTTACCGCGAGGATCGCGGGGAGTTCGCCGGTTATCCTTTTCCGGAAGTCGGCATCCATCGTGGCCGGCTGCACGTCATCCTCTACGACGCCGTCCTGAAGCGCCTTGGGCCGGAAGCAGTGCTGACCAACTGCGAATGCGTCAGCGTCGAGCAAGATGACAGCGGCGCGACCGTTCACTTCAAACAAACTACCACGGGGAAATCGCGCGATAGCGTGCGAGCCGACGTGGTCATCGCTTGCGACGGCGTTAATTCGGCCTTGCGCAAGCAGTTCTACCCGAACGACAGGGTCGCTTTCTCCGGCATCAACACGTGGCGTGGCGTGACGCGCCACAAGCCCATCCTCGGCGGGCGCACATATGTGCGGGCTGGCTCAATCCTCACCGGCAAGATCGTAATTTATCCGATCATTAATAACGTAGATGCCGATGGCAATCAGCTGATCAATTGGATGGCCGAGATCAAGCGCGATACCACAGAACAGAACGACTGGAACAAGCCCGGCAATCTCTCTGACTTCTTCCCGCTTTATGAGAGCTGGCGTTTCGATTGGCTCGATGTGGCGCAGATGATCCGCGATGCCGACCAGATCCTCGAATATCCAATGGTCGACAAAGACCCAATCGAGCGCTGGACGTTTGGGCGCGTCACCCTTGCCGGCGACGCCGCGCACCCGATGTATCCGCGTGGTTCAAATGGCGCAGCGCAAGCGACGATCGATGCACGCACACTCGCCGATCTGTTGCAAAAAAATCCTGATGCGCCCATTGCGCTCAAGGCTTACGAAACCGCTCGCTCCGCACCGGCTGCAAAAATTGTGCGCACCAACCGCGAGCAGCCGCCCGATTTCATCAATATCAAGGTCGAGGAACTGGTCGGCGACAAGCCGTTCGACAACCTCGACAAATACATAACGCAAGATGAATTGCGCGCACTGTCGGAGAACTATAAGCGGATTGCCGGTTTCGCGCTCACCGACGTGGCGCCGCGCAGCTGATCCACTTACCATTAACGCCGATTTGCTTTGCTATTTACCGGTCGTTTCTGCTTTCCTGAGCGACTAGTGAGCATGCGGATCGGTAAATGAAAAAGCTTCTTTTCTTCATTTCCGCATTTGTGGTTGCGGGCATCGTCATTGCACAAGCCATGCCGCTGGTTCGGGCGCAGCCGGACCTCATCGTATCCGTCGCAAGCGGGTGCGGACTGGGCGTACATCGCGGACCTTACGACGGATGTTACCCGATCAATGACGCCTATTTCGCGAGATACTATCGCGGCTATCGCAACGCCTACTATGTCGGGCCCGTTACTCGCGGAATGTGCGGCGGCCGCGGCACGCATCTCGCGTGCAATTATTATGAAATCTGCTGGGTCGCTTGCAATTGACTAAACTGCGCTAGTGACGCCGAACAACGGGCCCGTGCATCGTCGAACACACTCAACCCGCGAAAAACTTTGAGTTGGACCAAGGCCCAACATCGGCGCCGCTTGATTTATATCAAAATGGCGCGCCTTATCATCTCATATCGTCACATTTAAATTTCTGAACTTTGCGCTTTCGCGCGGAAGACGCATCGAGATCCTAACAAGATACCGTCTGCCGACCTCGTTTTGGTCGGCATACGTGCGTTCAGCCACCACTAGGAAACTCATACATGAATATAATTAGAGATCTGCGACTCGCGCCACTGGCTTTACTCATCGCTACAGGAGCGATGAGTTTGCCCGCAGCCGCACAACAACAGCAAAAGCCTAACATTGTCGTCATCATGGGCGACGACATCGGCATGTGGAATATCGGCGCTTATCATCGCGGTCTGATGGCGGGCAGAACACCCAACCTCGACAAGATCGCGAAGGAAGGCATGTTGTTCACGGACTACTATGCCGAGGCAAGTTGCACGGCTGGTCGCGCAAACTTTATCACCGGCGAGCTTCCGATCCGCACGGGCATGACAACCGTTGGTCAGGCCGGCGCTTCCGTCGGCCTGCCAGCCGAGGCGGTGACGATTGCAACCGTGTTGAAATCTATGGGTTACGCCACCGGCCAATTCGGCAAGAACCACCTTGGCGACAAGAATGAGTTTCTGCCCACGGTCCATGGTTTCGACGAATTCTTCGGCTACTTGTACCACCTCGATGCGATGGAAGATCCGGCGCATCCAAACTATCCGCAGAACCTCCTGAATGTCGTCGGCCCGCGCAACATGATTCATAGCTGGGCCACCGACAAAGATGATCCCACGGAGATGCCGCGTTGGGGCAAAATCGGCAAACAACGGATCGAGGATGCCGGCACGCTCTATCCCAAACGCATGGAAACCGTGGACGATGAGATCCGCGATCTCTCCTTGAAGTTCATCGAAAAGGCCAAGGCCGACGGCAAACCGTTCTTCCTGTGGCTTAACCCGACGCGCATGCACATCGTCACGCATCTGTCTCCCAAGTACGAGGCACTGCGCAACTCAGAGAATGGCTGGTCGGAAGAAGAAGCCGGCATGGCCCAACTCGATGACGACGTCGGTCTCGTGATGAAGAAGCTCAAGGATATGGGCGTGGACGATAACACCATCGTCGTCTTCACCACCGACAACGGCACCGAAGTGTTTACGTGGCCGGATGGCGGTCAGACGCCGTTCGCGCAGTCCAAAGGAACAGTCCTCGAAGGCGGCTTCCGCGTGCCGGCGATAGTCCGCTGGCCGGGCAAGGTGCCGGCGGACTCGGTGCAGAACGGAATCTTCTCCGGCCTGGACTGGTTGCCGACCTTCGTGGCCGCCGCCGGGAACCCGAACATCGTCGACGAATTGCTGAAGGGCAAAACGATCGGAGACCGGACCTACAAGAACCATCTGGATGGCTACAACCAGTTAGCCGCCATCACCGGCAAAGGACCATCCGCACGTCACGAAATTTTCTACCTCGGTGAAAGCACGGTCGGCGCGGTGCGTATTGACGACTACAAGTTCCGCTTCATCGACCAGCCCGCGGGCTGGCTTGGCGAAAAGACCCGTCCGGATGTGCCTTACATCACCAACCTGCGCCTGGATCCGTTCGAGCGTACCGGCTGGCCAAACAACGGGACGAAAGAAGGCGGACAGCAATACTTCGATTGGTTCAAGTATCAGTTCTGGCGCTTCGTGTTCGTCCAACAGATCATGGCCAAAGAGATCCAAACCTTCATCGAATTCCCGCCGATGCAGAGAGGCGCGAGCTTCAATCTCGACGCGGTCAAAGCTGAGATGGCGAAAAGGATGGAAGAGGCTGAAAGAGCGAGCAAAGGCACCGGCCAGTAGTTGAACTGGCCTTCAGGGCGGGCGGCCTGCTCACAGGTTGCCCGCCTTTTTTTCCTTCGAACATCGCGTCAGGACACGTCCGTGTCAAAATTCGTAACTGTGCTGGTTACATTGGGCGTCGGCCTGACACTGCTGCTTGGTCCCGTGGAAACGTCTTCGGCGCAGCAAAATCCCGTTACCGCTATCGACATCGCGCTGGAGCCGGACGTAACGATGATCCAGCACGCGAAAGCCGCGAATGCCCGGCTGCTCAAGACCTATCCGAAAGGCTTCGCGCTCGACGCGACGCACCAGCCACACATCACGTTGCTGCAGCAGTTCGTCCGCACGGCTGACCTCGACAAGGTCTACGCCGCGGCCGGCAAGGTTCTGGCCAATGAGAAGCCGACGCGCTGGAAATTGAAGGCGTTCAAGTACTATTACATCCCCTCGCCACCAGTCGGTCTTGCGGGCATCGTGGTAGAGCCGACAGACGATCTGATCCGGCTGCAGCAGGAGCTTCTTGACGCGATTGCGCCCTTCACGGTGAATACCGGAACCGCCGCAGCGTTCGTGACCACCGAAGAAGGCCACGACATTCAAGGGTTTTTGATCGACTATGTGGCCAATTTTGCGACAGTCGCAGCGGGCAAGAAATTCAATCCGCACGTCACTACTGGAGTCGCCACTGAGGTCTACCTTAAAGAGATGCTCGCAGAACCGTTCGAGGCGTTCACTTTCTCCCCGATGGCAGCATCGGTTTATCAACTTGGCACTTACGGCACGGCCCGCAAGGAACTCAAGGCTTTGATACTGACGCCCTAAACAATTTCGCCGCGAAATGCGGAGTAGAAGGAGACAACCATGTCACCGAATTTATTTTGCTCTGACGTTAGCCGTCGGACAATGCTCTCGGCACTGGCTGTGCTCACAGCGCTGCCCGAAACGCTCGTGTCTGCGGCTGCGCAGACCGCCGTCGCGGGCGGCGATCCTCTCCCTTCGTGGAATGCGGGCGCCTCGAAACAATCGATCGTCGATTTCGTCACAGCGGTGACACGCGAGGGCTCGCCGGATTTCGTTCCGGTGCCAGAGCGCATCGCGACATTCGACAACGACGGCACGCTTTGGACTGAGCACCCCATGTATGTCCAGCTGGTCTTCGCGCTTGATCGCGTGAAGGCAATGGCGCCTCTGCATCCGGAATGGAAGGACAAGCAGCCCTTCAAGGCGGTGTTGGACGGCGACATGAAGACCTTGGCTGAATCCGGCGAGCACGGGTTGGTGGAATTGATAATGGTGACGCATGGCGGCATGACCAGCGATGAATTTTCTAAGATCGTCACCGATTGGATCGGCACTGCGCGCGACCCGCGTTTCAAGCGGCCGTACACCGAGCTCGTTTACCAGCCGATGCTCGAACTGCTGGCCTATCTGCGAGCCAACGGCTTCAAGACTTTCATCGTCTCCGGCGGCGGCATTGAATTCATGCGGCCATGGAGCGAACGGGTCTATGGCGTTCCACCCGAGCAGGTGGTGGGTTCGTCGATCAAGACAAGATTCGAGACGCGCCAAGGCAGACCGGAGCTGTTCCGCCTGCCGGAGGTCAACTTTGTCGATGACAAAGCCGGCAAGCCCGTCGGCATCAACGAATTCATCGGCCGCCGCCCGATTGCCGCCTTCGGCAATTCTGATGGCGATCTCGAAATGCTGCAATGGACGACGATGGCTGGCGGTCGCCGGCGTTTTGGCTTGATCGTCCACCACACCGATGCCGAGCGCGAATACGCCTACGACCGCAACACGGAGTTCGGAAAACTGGATTTGGCGTTGGACGCCGCGGCTGTCAATAAATGGACGGTGGCCGACATGAAGAAAGACTGGAAGGTTATTTTTCCGTTCGAGCGGTAAGCCTCCGCACCTCGCGGGTCGTCAGGATTTGTGCCACGATGTATGCGGGAGGCAAGCTCATCGATGGCGAGTGCGGGCCACAGGCCGAAGTCGAGATTCAAGCCGACCAAAGACCAAGGTGCGCCGTCAAGTGACGGTCCGTCTGATAGCGGACCGCCGGAGCGGACGCCCAGGTGGACCTTGTGGATCACCGCGGCAATCGTATCGGTGTCCATTGTCGCTGCGGCAGGCTGGCTGATCGCCGGCAACGGCGCGGCTCCTTTTGTGGGAAATTCCAGCAGACCGGCGGCAGCCGCCACCTTCGTCGGCAGCGAGGCTTGCGTCGGTTGCCACCAGTCCGAAGCCAAGCTTTGGCAGACCTCACAGCATAAGCACGCCATGGACCACGCTACCGAAAAATCGGTGCTGGGGGATTTTTCCGGCGTAACGTTCGATTATTTCGGTGTGACATCGCGCTTCTTCCGCAAGGACGGAAAGTTCTTGGTCGAGACCGATGGCTCCGACGGCAAGCTCGCCACATTCGAAGTCAAATACACGTTCGGCGTCGATCCGTTGCAGCAATACCTGATCGAATTTCCGGACGGGCGCATACAGGCGCTGTCGATCGCATGGGATTCTCGGCCGAAGGACAAAGGCGGCCAGCGCTGGCTGCATCTTTATCCAAACGAGAACATCCGCGCCGACGAAGTGCTGCACTGGACCAAGTTGAACCAGAACTGGAATTTCATGTGCGCCGAATGCCATTCGACTGGCGTGCGTAAGAATTACGACGCCTCGGCCGACCGGTTCGCGACGACATGGTCGGAAATCAGCGTCGGTTGCGAGGCTTGTCACGGCGCCGGATCCAACCACGCGACTTGGGCGCGCAATCGGGCGAGCTGGTGGCCGTTGGGCAAGCGCGAAGACCCCACCAAGGGGCTGCTCGTCCGTTTCGATGAGCGCGCCAACGTGACCTGGCCGGAGAACCCGCGCACTGGCATGCCGCAACGGAGCGTGCCGCCCGCCCTCGTGCGCGAAGAGGTTGAGACTTGCGGCCTGTGCCATGCGCGGCGCGGCGGATTCTCCGAAGCTTGGGTCCCCGGACACTGGCTATCGGATACGCACCGGGTTTCGCCGCTCGAGCGCCGCCTCTTCAACGCCGACGGGCAGATGCGCGACATCGAAGAAACCTACAATTATGCCCCGTTCAAACAGAGCAAGATGTTCGCGATGGGCGTGACCTGTAGCGATTGCCACGATCCACATAGTGCCGAGTTGCGTGCGCCCGGCGACGGTGTCTGTCTGCAATGCCACGCCGCAGCCAAATACGAGACCGCTGCACACAGCCATCATGCCGATGTAAATCCGGCTCTGTCGTGTGCATCCTGCCACATGCCGGCACGCACCTACATGATTGTCGACCGGCGCCACGATCACAGTTTCCGCGTGCCGCGGCCGGATCTCTCGGCAGAATTGGGTACGCCGAATGCCTGTAATGATTGCCATCGTGACAAGACGTCTCAATGGGCGGCAACGGCAGTCGAGGGCTGGTTCGGGCCAAAACGGGAGGGATTTCAGAATTACGCCAAGGCGTTCCATGCGGCTTGGACAGGCCGAAACGGCGCCGCGCAGCTGCTCGCGGACGTCGCGTCCGATGCCAACACGCCTGCTTTCGTGCGCGCCAGCGCGCTTTCGGAACTCAGTGCTTACGTTTCAGCCGCAAATATCGATCTGGCGAGGAAGGGACTTACCGATCCCGACCCGATGGTGCGGCTTGGCGCCCTCGAGATGCTTTCAAACGCGCCCGCCGAACGGCTGTGGCCGCTGGTATCTTCGCTCTTGTCCGACCCGGTGCGCGGCGTGCGCGTTCGCACCGCTTCATTGCTGGCGCCAGTCGCAACGGCAAACCAGCCGCCGGCGGACCGCGAGCGATTTGCGCAGGCGGCAGACGAATTCATCGCTGCCCAGCGTCTCAATGCCGACCGCCCCGAGGCACGCACCACGCTCGCCAATTTTCTGGCGCAACGCGGGCAATCTGCCGAAGCTGAGGCTGAATATAAAGCCGCCCGGCGGCTCGACCCGCAATTTTCGCCGGCTGCGATCAACCTCGCCGACTTGTATCGCGGCTTGGGACGCGAAGCAGAAGGATTGGCACTCCTGCGCACGGCGGCCGCCGACGCACCGCGCGATGCAAGCCTGCACTACGCCATTGGATTGACGCTCGTTCGCCAAAAGAAAAATGACGAAGCCCTCGCCGAACTTCTCCGCGCGACCGAGCTTGCACCCGATCAGGCGCAATATGCCTATGTCTATGCCGTCGGACTTCACTCAGCGGGCCGTAATGACGATGCGCTCTCCGTGCTTAAGGAGAATCTGGGCAAGCATCCCCAAGATCGCGACACCTTGCTCGCTCTTGTCACGTTCAATCGTGATGCCGGGAATATCACCGCGGCCGTAGAGTATGCACAACAGCTCGCTCAAATCGCGCCGGACGATAGGGCAATTGCCGGGTTAGTCGAAACCCTCAAGCGCCAACTCGAATCGACGCCACGTTGAAATTGACGATTAGGCAAGTCACCAAAAATCCATGAGTGCGCAAATCCTCATCGTCGGCTGTGGCGCCATCGGCGGGCTGTTCGCAGCCGCACTGTCGTCTAACGCCAAGGTCACCGCTTTCGACACAAACCCCGAGCATGTGAAAGCCATCAACGCGCAGGGCCTGCAGATCACGGGCAAAAATTCGCGAACAGTGCGCATCGACGCCACCGGAGACCCCACCACTCTCAAGGGCGTGATATTCGACGCCGTTATATTTCTCATCAAATCAAAAATGACGCCGGCGGCGCTCGCGCAGCTGCGGCCAGTGCTCGACGGAAATCCTTTGCTGGTCACATTGCAGAACGGCATGGGCAATGCGGAGGTGCTTTTGTCCGTGCCAAACGCAATTGTCGTGCGCGGCGTCACCATGAACGCCGGCCGCTATGTCGAGCCGGGCTCCGTCGAATTCCTGATTGAGGGCAAGACCTGGCTCGGTCCGGCGCGAGGCAAGGTCGAGGACATAGAGGCGCTCGCTGACCTGCTCAACAAAGGCGGCATGGAAACGAACGTCGTCGCTGACCCTATGGGTGCAGTTTGGTCCAAGTTTGTGTTCAATTGCGTGATGAACCCGCTTGGCGCGCTGATGATGGGCGACAATGCCGCCCGCCATGACGCGCCCGAGATGCGCGAGTTGGTTGACGACATGGCAGCCGAGTGTGTGGCGGTCGTGCGGGCGCGGGGCGGCACCTTCGCTTTTCCGCCCATGGAATTCGTCGACAAAATCCGTGCCGGCGAGATTCCCCTCTCCAAGCATGCCGGCTCTATGGCGCTGGATATCGCCCGGGGCGTGCCCACCGAAATTGACGAACTCACCGGCTTCATCGTGCGCGAAGGCGAGCGGCTCAAGGTGCCGGTCCCCAACTGCAGGGCGGTCCACCGTCTCGTGAAGGGGCTAGAACAAGCCGCCCAGCGGCGCGTTGCAAAAGCTCGTTGATTCAATAAGTTAGCCCGCAGCGAAGACGGCTTTTTCCCGGTTTCCCCGCTATACTGCCGGCACAGGATTCGGACGCGCCGCCCGTTAATCAGATAGGCCAAGGACTAGAATGGACGGGCGTTCCCAATGGCAGCCGCCGCACTGCGATGGATGACAGCGACGAAGCGCTCATGGCCAAAGTCGCGCGTGGCGACGAGCGGGCATTTCAGCTTCTTTCACGCCGCCATTTGCCGGCCATGCTCGGCGTTGCGCGTCGCATTCTCGGTAACGCGGCGGAGGCAGAGGACGTCGCGCAAGAGGCCTTCCTGCGCGTTTGGACCTATGCCCCGCGCTGGCAGCCTTTGGCGCAATTCCGTACGTGGCTCACGCGCGTGGTCGTCAATCTCTGCCTCGACCGCAAACGGCGGGCGCCCTGGGTCGCCCTGGAAACCGCCGGCGACATCGTCGACCCCACGCCCGGGGCTGGCGAGCAAGCAGAAGTCGATGAACGCGAGCGCATGCTCGCGGCGGCAGTTGAAAAGCTATCCGCGCGCCAGCGCAGTGCGATCGTGCTCACTTACGGCGAAGGCATGAGCAATGCGCAGGTGGCGGAAATTCTCGATACGTCGGTATCGGCGGTCGAGACCTTGCTGGTGCGCGGCAAGCAGAACCTGCGCCGCGCGCTGGGCGGCGTAATCGATAAGGACGAGTAAAAAATGACGAACGAGCAAATCGACGATTTTCTCGAAACCGCCTTGAAACGGCAGATGCAGGCGCCGCCAACAGACACCGCGGCTGTCGACCGTGTGCTAATGCGGCTCGCCGCCCCCCTGCCGCGGCAGAAGCAGCGCTTCTGGCGCCTGCCGGCCGTGCTGCTCAATTGGGAATTCTCGCCGGCCTGGCCACGCATGGCAGCGCTCGCCTGCTGTGCCGCGCTCGGATTTGTTGTCGGCATCTCCGGCCTTGATCGCCCTTTCGATCAGCTCGGGGGATCAGTCACGGTGGGCAGTCGCGGTATCGGCTCGATCGTCTCCGAACCCGACACCCTGACGGGAGAACGGCCATGAGCGTCGCGCAGGCCTTTCCGGCAATGGAACGTGGCTCTCCGCGCTGGCTGTTGCTGAGTTCGTTGGCCCTCAATTTGTTCTTCGTCGGGGTTGCCATCGCCATGGCTATTCGGGCGCCGGCGCCCTCTTATTGGGACCGGAACGTATTTGTGCGCGTCGAGCGGCTCGCCGCCACGCTGCCGCCGGCTGATGCGGACATCCTTCGTAGCCGCATCAGCGCCAACCGTCCGGCGATTGAAGAAACACAGAATTCGTACCACACCGCCCAAGACGGCATTCACGAGGTCTTGCGGCAGGAGCCTTTCGACGTCGAAGCGATGCGTGCCGCGATGGCTAATACCCGGATGGCCAGGCAGGCTTTTGATCAGACCATTCAGGGCGTTTTTGCCGGCATCGCGGCGAGCATGTCGCCGGCCGGTCGGCAAGCCTTGGCCAATTGGCCGCCGGGGCGCAAAGCCGCAGGCGCCAAATAGTAGTAATCTCGCGCGAATCCGAGTCGCTATTTGGCCGGGGCTGCGAAAGACGTCGGAATGAATTGGGCTGGGAAGACAAAGGAGACGGGAACGAAAGCGCGAGGGCGCCCGTTCTGGATCATGCTGCAGAGTTTGTGTGTAACGGTACCCCTTGGAGGCTGCCTGCTGAACGGCGACAAGCCGCAGCCAAATCTCGATATTCCGCCGGCCTATAGCGCCGGCCCGCGTAATCCCGTGGCGGCGGAAGCAGCGGTTCCCCCGCTCGACTGGTGGCGCGCGTTCCGTTCGCGCGAATTGACCGAAATCATCGAGGAGGCGCGCGTCGCCAACCTCGATGTCGCCGCCGCGATCGCGCGGATCGTGCAGGCCGATGCGAATGCCCGCATTGTTGGCGCCGCCCTGTTGCCGATTGTCGATCTCAACGGAAACGCACAACGCAGCCAGCAATCCAAGACCACCGGCAGCTCCAGCGTGGTCAATGTTTCCCAGTCGGGCGCCAGCATCCAGATTCTCCGCAATGATTTGCAGGCGACCCTCAGCGCCAGCTACGAAATCGATTTTTGGGGCAAGAACCGCGCCGCGCTGCGCGCCGCCGAAGAAACCGCGGTCGCGACCCGCTACGACCGCGAAGTGGTCGGCCTCACTACGGTGGTTGCTTCTGCCAACGCGTATTTCCAGGTGCTTGCCGCGCAAGATCGTCTCCGCGTCGCGCGTGACAATCTGGCGAGCGCAACCCGCGTGCTCAATCTGATTGAGCAGCGGTTGCAAGCCGGAACGGCGTCCGCGCTCGATACTGCGCAACAGCAAAGCCTGGTTGATACGCAGCGCGCCGCCATTCCGCCGCTTGAGCAGACGCTGCGGCAAAACCGCGTCGCGCTCGCGGTGTTGATGGGACGTTCGCCCGAGAGCGTGAACGTCCGCGGCGGAAGCCTGCTCGGCATCGCCTACCCGCGCGTGACGCCGGGCTTGCCGTCCGAATTGCTGGCGCAGCGGCCCGATATTCGTGAGGCCGAAGCCAACCTCGCTGCTGCCGATGCCAACGTCTACAACGCCCGCGCCCAGTTTCTGCCGAGCATCACGCTCACCGGCGAAGGCGGCTACGAGAGCGCTTTCCTCAAACTACTATTGCGGCCGGAATCCGCAATTTATACCGCGGCTGCAGGTTTGACCCAACCGATCTTCCATGGCGGCGCGCTGCTCGGCAATCTTGATTTGCAAAAGGGCAAGCAGGACGAGTTGCTGCAAATTTATCGGAAAGCCGTCATTTCCGGCTTTGCCGATGTTGAAAACGCCCTCGATGCGATCCGGCAAACTGCACTGCGCGAGCGCTTGCAACGCGACGTCGTGACGAGTTCGCGACGCGCTTTCGATATTGCGGAACAGCGCCTGCGTGAAGGCACCGTCGATTTGGTCACTGTGCTGCAAACACAGCAGACGTTGTATGCGGCCCAGGATGCACTGGTGCAGGCACAGCTGGCGCATGTGCAGGCGATTGTCAGCCTTTATCAGGCTCTCGGGGGTGGCTGGCTGCCGAAACCCGTGGAAGCCGCCGATGCACGGTGAATTCGGCAAGCAGTTGCTAGCGACAGCGCGTGGTGGCAAACGGCGCACCCTCGCGATCGCCCTTATTCTGATCGCGGTCGTGGGGGCCCTTTATTACGTCTTTGGCGGGCCAGCCGCACAGCAGCGGCGCGCCAACCGCTTCGGCCCCGAGGGTCCGGTGCCGGTGCTTGTGACCGCCGCAACGCGCGCCGATGTGCCTGTCTACCTCGACGCTGTCGGCACGATCAAAGCGCTCAATACGGTCACCGTGCGCCCGCAAGTGGACGGCAAACTTCTGAGCGTGAATTTCAAGGAAGGTGACGACATCAAGAAAGGCGACATCCTCGCCAGGATCGATCCTGTCACCTACCAGGCGCAACTCGATCAAGCGGTGGCAAAAAAAGCCCAGGACGAAGCGCAACTCGCCAATTCCAAGATCGATCTGGAGCGTTACGAAAAACTGGCCGCCACCAACGCGATCAACAAGCAGCAGGCCGATACTCAGCGAGCCCTGGTGGCGCAGAACACCGCGATCGTACAGGCCGACCAGGCTGCGATTGAGAACGCACAGGCGATGCTCAGTTACACTACCATCACCGCCCCGCTGGACGGCCGCACCGGCATTCGCATGGTCGACGAAGGCAATTTGGTGCGCGCTGCCGATACGACATCCGCAATTGTGGTGATCACCCAGCTCCGTCCGATCTCAGTGTTTTTCAATCTGCCGCAACAGGACTTGCAGCAAGTGAACGCCGCTTTCAGCAAGGGGCCTCTCGCCGTCGACGCGCTGCGTTCCGACAATGATGCGGTGATCGATAAAGGCGTGCTCCGGGTGGTGGACAACCAGGTCGACCAAACAACCGGCACGGTGAAGCTGAAAGCCGAATTTCCCAACGCCGATCTGCAGCTCTGGCCAGGTCAGTTCGTCAATATTCGACTGTTGATCGACACGCTCAAACAAGTAGTCGTCATCCCGACCGGCGCTGTGCAGCGCGGACCAAACGGCACCTTCGTTTACGTCGTCAAGGACGGCAACACCGCATCAATGCGCCCGATCGTGGTGCAGAAGCAGGATGAGACGCAGACCGTTGTGAAGAGCGGCGTCGAACCGGATGAGCGCGTCGTGACGACCGGTTTCGTCCGCCTGACCGATAACAGCAAAGTTTCGATCGGAAGCGCCGACACCGGCGGCGCGCCCGCGCAAGGCGCACGGCCGCGCAGCCAGCGCCCCGATACGCAAGGCGGTGATCGTCGACAGCGGGGCGGCAATACTACGAGGCCGAACTCGCAACAATGAGCGTATCGTCGCCATTCATTCACCGGCCGATCGCCACTTCCCTCCTCGGCGTCGCGGTGATGCTCGGTGGATTTCTCGGTTACTGGTGGCTGCCGGTTTCCGCGCTGCCACAGGTTGATTTCCCCACCATCCAGGTCACGACCCAGCTGCCGGGTGCCAATCCCGATACGATCGCCGCGCTGGTGACCGCGCCGCTGGAGCGCCAATTCGGACAGATTCCGGCGCTGCAGACGATGACGTCGTCGAGTTCATTCGGCATCAGCCAGGTCACGCTGCAATTCGACCTCAACCGCGATATCGACGCCGCTGCGCAGGACGTTCAGTCGGCGATCAACGCCGCAGCCTCGACGCTGCCGCGCAACCTTCCCTACCCGCCGCTCTATTCGAAAGTGAACCCCGCGGACTCGCCAATCATCACGCTCGCCATCACATCGAAAACGATTGATTTGCGCGCACTCAGCGACATGGCCGACACAATTATGGCGCCGCGGCTCTCGGAAGTGACTGGTGTCGGCCATGTCTCGGTGCAAGGCGGCATCAGGCCTGCAATTCGCATTCAAGCCGACCTTTCGCGACTCGCCTCTTACGGCATCGCGCTGGATGACATGCGCACGGCAATCGTCGGCGCGAACGTCGCGGGACCGAAAGGCTCGCTCGACGGCGCGCATCAGTCTTACACGATCTCGGCCAATGATCAGATCACGACCGTCGACGTCTACAAGGACATGGTGCTGGCGTTTCGCAATGGCGCGCCCGTTAAAATCAGCGATGTCGCCGATGTGCTTGATGGACTGGAGAATACCAAGGTCGGCGCCTGGTATCGGGGGCAGCCTTCGATTGTCATCGATGTCCAGCGGCAACCCGGAGCGAACGTCATCGAAACGGTGCAACGCGTGCGCGCTGAACTGCCACGGTTACGGCGCGCAATGCCGGCGGGCGCCAACCTCACCATCGTAAACGACCGTACGACCACCATCCGCGCCTCGATTCACGACGTGCAATTCACTCTGGTGCTCAGCATCGGGCTTG
The DNA here is from genome assembly GCA_963820805.1 of uncultured Alphaproteobacteria bacterium. Classification (GTDB taxonomy): domain Bacteria; phylum Pseudomonadota; class Alphaproteobacteria; order Rhizobiales; family Xanthobacteraceae; genus Pseudolabrys. The sequence goes on along the minus strand of CAWGBH010000007.1, from coordinate 61,767 downwards.
TGGTGCTTGTCGTGCTGATCTTCCTGCGCACCATTCGCGCCACCATCATTGCTGGCGTGGCGCTGCCGCTATCGCTGATCGCAACATTCGGTGTGATGTGGTTCTGCGGTTTTTCGCTCGACAATCTTTCATTAATGGCCCTGACCATCGGCACTGGCTTCGTCGTCGACGATGCCATCGTGATGATCGAAAACATCGTCCGCCATATGGAAAATGGCGAGAACGCGCTGAATGCCGCCTTGCGCGGTGCGAGCGAAATCAGCTTCACGGTGATTTCGCTAACCCTGTCTTTGATCGCGGTGTTCATTCCGCTGTTGTTCATGACGGGCCTGGTCGGCCGCATGTTCCGCGAATTCGCCCTCACGCTCACCATCGCCGTCGTGGCGTCTGCCATTGTCTCGCTGACGCTGACGCCGATGATGTGCTCGCGCCTGCTGCGGCATGGCAGCGGCGTAGATAACGCTTTCACCCGGCGCTTCCACGAACTGACCGAGCGCACGATTGAGACCTACCGGCAAAGCCTCGAATGGGTGCTTCGCCGGCAGCGCGAAACGTTATTGGTCACGCTGGCGACACTCGTTGCCACAATTTTTCTCTACATCATCATACCGAAAGGCTTCCTGCCGTTGCAGGACACGGGACTGATCACTGCAGTGACGGAAGCCGCGACCGACATCTCATTTACTGAAATGCAGCGGCTCCAACGCCAGGTAGAGGACACAATCCGTGGCGATCCAGATGTAACAGGCGTCGTCTCGGTCATCGGTGTCAGCCCTATTAACGCAACGCCCAACGCCGGGCGGCTCGCCATCACGCTCAAACCGCGGGACGAACGGAGCGACCGGGTCGACGCCATCATCGCGCGGCTCAAACAAGCAGTCGCCAGCGTGCCCGGCATGACAGTGTATTTCCAGGCGACGCAGGACATCCAGATTTCCACTCGCGTAAGCCGTGCGCAGTATCAGTACACGCTGGTGTCCACTGACCGCGACGAAGTGGTCGAATGGGCCGACAAACTGGCGCACCGATTGCGTGGGATTCGTGTTTTCCGCGAGGTGGCTTCGGAGGCGCAGGAGGGTGGCCCGCGCGTGCAGGTTGATGTCGATCGCGAACAGGCGGGTCGGCTGGGCGTCTCCATGCAGAGCGTAACCGACACGCTCAACGATGCGTTCGGCCAACGGCAGATTTCCACGATCTACGGCCAGGCCAACCAGTACCGCGTCATTTTGGAGGCACAGCCGCGTTACCAGCAGGACCCCAACGCACTCACCAAGCTCTACGTCACCGGCGCCAGCACTTCGACGGGGACCGCAGCGACCGTGGCCAATACCGCGACGGGCAACACAAATACCAACACGACTGCCACACCCAATGCCGTGACCAGCAGCAACCAGGTGCCCCTGGCAGCATTTGCGCGCTTCATTTCGACGTCGGCGCCACTTGCTATCGCGCACCAGGAGCAATTCCCGTCCGTGACCATCAGTTTCGATCTGGCACCGGGGTATGCCCTTTCCGACGCGGTCGCCGCTATTCGGTCGGTCGAGCGCGAAATAAACATGCCGTCATCGGTAACCGGCACTTATTCGGGCGATGCTGCCGAATTCGCCAAATCGCTCGCCGGCGAGCCGTGGCTGATCCTCGCCGCGGTCATCGCGATCTACATCGTGCTCGGGGTTTTGTACGAAAGCTTCATCCACCCACTCACAATTCTGTCCACCCTGCCCTCGGCCGGTGTCGGTGCATTGCTGGCGCTCATGCTGCTTGGATACGACCTTTCAGTCATTGCCCTGATCGGCATCGTGCTGCTCATGGGTATTGTGAAGAAAAACGCGATCCTGATGATCGACTTCGCGATCGACGCGGAACGGCATCAGGGCTTATCGCCTGAGGAATCCATCATGCAGGCGGCCCTTTTGCGGTTCCGTCCCATCATGATGACGACATTGGCCGCCTTGTTCGGCGCATTGCCGCTGGCCCTGGAGAGTGGCACCGGATCGGAGCTGCGCAATCCACTCGGCATCACCATCGTCGGCGGCCTGCTGCTTTCACAGCTGCTGACGCTCTACACCACGCCAGTCATCTACCTTTACATGGAGAGGTTGCGCGCGCGGCTTTCGTCCGCATCGCCGCCGGCGACGCGCCCGGCACGAGGCCGGCCGTGAATTTCTCCTACCCCTTCATCCGGCGGCCCATCGGCACGACACTGATGGCGATAGGCTTATTCCTTATCGGCGCGGTGGCTTATACGTTTCTGCCGGTCGCGAGCCTGCCGAGCGTCGAATTTCCCACCATCAACGTAACTGTGACGCGTCCCGGCGCCGATCCCAACATCATGGCGGCGACCGTGGCCGCGCCCATCGAGCGCCGGCTTGGCGAAATTTCAGGCGTTACCGAGCTCACTTCCGTAACGTCGCTCGGCAATTCCAGGATCACGGTTCAGTTCGATCTCTCGCGCAGCATCGAGGGTGCGGCACGCGACGTGCAGGCTGCGCTCAATGCGGCCCTCAGCGATCTGCCGACCGACTTGCCGACGCTGCCGACCTTCCGCAAAGCCAATCCGGCGGCGGCTCCGATCCTAATTCTTGCGCTCACGTCCAAAACCATGCAGCCGAGCGAAATCTATGACGCTGCCGACAGCATCATCGCTCAGCGTCTCTCGCAGGTCGACGGCGTCGCCGATGTCACGGTGGCCGGGTCCGAACAGCCGGCGGTCCGCGTGCGGGTCGACCCCGAGCGGCTGTCGGCCATGGGCTTGGCGATGGAAGATGTGCGGACAGCGATTTCCAATGCCAATGCCGCGGGGCCCATCGGTACCTTCGACGGCAACAAGCGCGGCGTGACCATCGGAATCAACGACCAGCTTCGCAATGCCAACGAATACGATTCGCTGGTGGTGAAAACGGTGAACGGTACAGTTATTCGCCTCTCGGATATCGCGACGATACGTCCGAGCGTGCGCAACAGCCGTGCTGCCGGTTGGTTCAACAAAGATCCTTCCGTCCTCCTCATCATTACGAAGCAAGGCGATGCCAACGTCATCGACACCGTTGATCGCATCTACGAACTCTTACCCGAACTGCGGCAATGGGTGCCGGCCGGACTCGACATTTCGGTGCTGACAGACCGCACGCAAACCATCCGCGCCAGCGTCCACGACATGCAGCTGACGCTCGGCGCCACCGTTTTGCTGGTGATGATGGTCGTATTCATTTTTCTGCGCCGTCTGGCGCCGACCGCGGCGGCGGGCATCACGGTGCCGCTCGCGCTCTCCGGAACCTGCGCGGCAATGTGGGCAGCCGGCTTTTCCATCGACAACCTGTCGCTGATGGCGCTGGCGGTGAGCGTCGGCTTCGTCGTGGACGACGCCATTGTGATGATTGAAAACGCATTCCGTTATCTCGAACAGGGCGCGTCGCCATTGCGCGCAGCGTTGAAGGGCGCCAAGCAGATCGGCTTCACCGTGGTGTCGATTTCAGTTTCGCTCATCGCCGCCTTCATTCCACTGCTGTTCATGGGCGGCATCGTTGGGCGGCTGTTCCGCGAATTTTCGGTCACGCTCGCCTTCGCGATCGCGATTTCCACGGTGGTATCGCTGTCGGTCACGCCGATGATCTGCGCCTATTTCGTGCGCCAGCCGCCAAGCCGCGACGCTACCTGGCTAGACCGCAGGGTCGAGGGATTCTTGTCGCGCCTGATCCGCTTTTACGACCGGACACTTTCGTTCGCGCTCGATCACCGCGGCCTGATGCTGATCGTGTTCGCTGCAACGATTGCGCTCACCATCGGGCTTTATATCAAGGTTCCCAAAGGCTACTTCCCGCAGGACGACACCGGCCTCATCTTCGGCGGAACCGAAGCCTCGACCGACATTTCCTTCGAAGCGATGGAGCAATTGCAGCTCAAAGCCATGGACATCGTGCTCGCCGATCCGGCGGTGGCGGGCCTTGGCTCTTCAGTCGGCGCCTCGCCATTCAATGCTTCGGTCAACCGCGGACGTTTGTTCATCAGCCTGAAGCCGCTCAACCAGCGTGGCAATGTGTCCACGCAGCAGGTGGTGAACCGCCTGCGCAACAAGCTCAACCAGATTCCCGGCATCCGCGTATTCATGGTGCCGGCGCAAGATCTGCGCGTCGGCGGGCGCCAAAGCGATGCGCAGTATCAGTTCACGCTCTGGAGCTCCGATATCGACGAATTGCAGAAGTGGGTGCCGCGCGTGGTCGATCGCGTCAAGCAGCTGCCTGGAATCGTGGATGTCACGACCGATCGCGAGCAAGGTGGCTTGCAAGCCAACATTACTATCGATCGCGCAGCAGCCTCCCGTTTCGGTGTTCGTGTGCAAGACATCGACAATGCGCTGAACAACGCTTTTTCCCAGCGCCAGATCTCGACCATTTACGGCCCGCGCAACCAATATCGCGTGATCCTGGAAGTTGGCCGGGACTATCAGCGCGATCCAACGGACCTTTCTCGCGTCTACGTCCCCGGAAATAACGATGCGCAAGTGCCGCTGTCGGCGGTGACAACCGTCGAACGGGGCATCGCGCCATTGGTGGTCAACCACCAGGGCCAATTCCCGTCAGTGACAATCACTTACAATCTCGCGCCCAATACAACGATTGACGATGCGACAGCGGCACTGGGCCAGGCCGTTGCCGAAATGCATATTCCCGACACCATCCATGCCGATTTCTCCGGCGACGTGCAGGCGTTCAAGCAAGCTGTTGGCGCGCAACCCTTGTTGCTGCTGGCAGCGTTGGTCGCGGTCTATATCGTGCTCGGTGTCTTGTACGAGAGCCTTGCGCACCCGCTCACCATCATCTCCACGCTGCCGTCCGCCGGACTTGGGGCGCTGCTCGCCTTGCAGATCTCGGGCACCGAACTGTCGGTGATCGCCTTTATCGGCATCATCCTGCTGATCGGCATCGTGAAGAAGAACGGCATCATGATGGTGGACTTCGCACTCGATGGCGAACGCAGACTCGGGTTGCCGCCGGAGCGCGCGATCCACGAGGCCTGCCTTGCGCGATTCCGGCCCATCTTGATGACAACACTTGCCGCGATGCTCGGCGCGGTACCACTGGTGATCGCCATCGGCCCCGGGTCGGAGTTGCGGCGCCCGCTCGGCATCACGATTATCGGCGGGCTTTTGGTGTCGCAGGTTCTTACACTTTACACGACGCCCGTCATTTACCTGGTGCTCGACAAATTGCACCGCAGGCTCGGCGGCGCGAACTTCACCTTCGTTCGACGCCGCGGTCCGCCACTGCAGCCGGCGGAGTAATCTCCCGCCGTCGTCCCGGCCGAGCGAAGCGAGGGCCGGGACCCATACTCCGCAGGCTCTCGATGGATCATCGCATATGGGTCCCCGCCTTCGCGGGGACGACACTCGAGAGATCACACTCCCAAATATCGATGCTGCACCTCAGGGGCAGCGGCGAGCTCTTGCGATGAGCCCTTCCACACCACGCGGCCCCGTTCGATCAGGAAATGACGATCGGCCACACGCAACAATGCACCTACGTTCTTGTCGATCACCAGAATCGACAGGCCGGAGTCCTTCAGGCTGGCGAGACAACGCCAGATTTCGGTGCGGATGAGCGGCGCCAGCCCCTCGGTCGCTTCATCGAGAATGAGCAGGCGAGGATTGGTCATCAGCGCACGGCCGACGGCGAGCATCTGCTGCTCGCCGCCGGAAAGCTGGTTGCCCATGCTGGCGTTGCGTTCGGCCAGCCGCGGAAACAGCTCGTAAACCTTGGCAAGCGTCCAGCCGCCGCCATCGCGCTTCACCGCGGTCGCCAGCAAATTCTCGCGCACGGAGAGATTCGGGAAAATCTGCCGGCCTTCCGGCACCAGACCGATCCCGCGCTGTGCGACTTTGTATGACGGCAGCCCGCGAATTTCCTCGCCCATGAAGCGAATGGCGCCGGCGCGCGCCGGTGTCAGCCCCATAACCGAACGCACGGTCGTGGTCTTGCCCATGCCGTTGCGCCCCATCAGCGTCACCATTTCACCGGGAGCGATGGCAAGCGAAACGCCGAACAGGACCTGGCTGAGGCCGTAGCACGTTTCGATTCCGTCGAGGGCGAGCACGGGATCAGCCATGGACGGCCTCCTGCTCGCCAAGATAGGCATCACGCACCTGCGCATTACTGCGGATATCGTCGGGCTTTCCGGACGCGATCGTGCGGCCATAAACCAGAACCGTGATGCGGTCGGCCAGCGCGAATACGGCCTCCATGTCGTGTTCGACGAGGAGGACGGTCAGCTCTTTTTTCAGGTCGCGCAGCGTCGTCACCATGCGCGCAGATTCTTCCGGCCCGAGGCCCGCCATCGGCTCGTCGAGCAGTAACATGCGCGGCCTGGAGGCAAGCGCCATGGCCAGCTCGAGCTGGCGATGCTCGCCGTGGCTGAGCGCCGAAGCCGCCAAATCGGCGCGCGCGCTCAAGCCCACGCGCGCGAGTGCGGCGCGGGCGGGATCGCGCAGTTCCGGTTCGCGACGCGCATCGCGCCAGAAATGAAACGAGTGGCCCGCGCGGGCTTGCACCGCCAGCGCGACATTGTCGAGCACACTTAAGTCGAGAAACAGCGACGTGATCTGGAACGAGCGTGCGAGGCCGAGCGCGCTGCGCGCATGCATCGGCACCGCCGTAATATCGTTCCCGCCGAAATAAATTCGGCCGGAATCCGGCGCGAGCTGGCCGCTCAATTGCGCGATCAGTGTCGTTTTTCCTGCACCATTGGGGCCGATGATGGCATGCATTTCACCCTCGGCGATGCCGAGGACGAGATCGTCGGTCGCCACGATGCCACCGAAGCGCTTGGCCAGGTTCTCCACGCGCAGCAAATCAGCCATGGCGCACCTTGCCGAGCAGGCCGTCGATGCCGCCGCGCGCGAACAGCACGACGAGCAGCAACATGGGACCGAGAATGATCTGCCAATACTCGGTGATGCCGGAGAGCACCTCCTCGAGAACCAGCAGCGCGATCGTGCCGAACAGGGGTCCGAAGGTCGACCCCATCCCGCCGAGCACGACCATGATGATCAGATCGCCCGAACGCGTCCAATACATCATTGCCGGACTGACGAAATCGGTGTGGTTGGCGAGGAGCGCGCCAGAGAGGCCACAGAGCATGCCGGCGATGACGAAGCAGGTGAGTTTGTAACGGTAGGTTGGAAAGCCGATCGCCCGCATGCGCATGTCGTTCGAGCGCGCGCCCTGGATCGCCATCCCGAACCGCGAATTGACGATGCGCCAGACCAGATAGACCGACGCAAGCAGCAACGTCAGGCAGATGTAATAAAACTGCACTTTATTAGAGAGATCGATCGGCGGAACAAATTCGCTGCGTTTGTAAATGGTGAGGCCGTCATCGCCGCCGTAGCGCGCGAGACCTGCGACGACATAGTACGCCATCTGCGCAAAGGCCAACGTGATCATGATAAAATAGACACCGCGCGTGCGTAGCGACAACGCACCAATCACCAGCGCGAACAGTGCCGACGCCGCAAGCGCCACCGGCCATTGCACGAACCCGCTGAGAACACCCTCGTGCGCCAGGATGCCGACCGCATAACCGCCGATACCGAGATAGACGGCATGGCCGAAGCTCATCATGCCGCCATAGCCGAGGATCAAATTGAGACTGACCGCCGCCATCGCAAGGATCACGATGCGCGTGAACAGCGTGAGCACGAAGCGATTGCCTGACACCTCGACATAGACCGGCAGCAGCACGAGCGCGAGCAGCAGCGCGATGCCGACAACCGTGCGCAGATTGAGTGCGCGCGTCATTTGTCGCTCGCCGAGAACAGGCCTTCCGGCTTGACCACCAGCACCACTGCCATCAGCAGATAAATCAGCATCGACGATAGCGCGGGTGCCGCAGTCGAGGCCGCCGCCGGGCTCAGGACCATTCGCAACAAATCGGGGAAGAACGCGCGCCCAAGTGTGTCCAGAAAGCCCACTAAAATCGCGGCAACCAGCGCGCCACGGATCGAGCCGATGCCGCCGATGACGGTGATGACGAAGGCAAGAATGAGAATGTTCTCGCCCATGCCGATCTGGACGGTCAAAATCGGTGCCTGCATCAGGCCCGCGAGACCGGCAAGTGCGGCACCCAGGCCGAACACCAGCGTATAGAGCAGCTTGATGTTGACCCCGAGCGCACCGACCATTTCGCGGTTGCTGGCGCCGGCGCGGATTAGCATGCCGATCCGCGTTCGCATCACCAGCACATACAGAAACGCCGCGACGGCGAGGGTGACGACGATGATCGAGAGCTTGTAGGCCGAGTAATCGACGCCCGGGATGATCTGGACCGACCGGTTGAGCCATGACGGCAGAGGCAATGTCATCCCCTGCGGTCCCCAGACCAGCCGCACCAGCTCATCGAAAAACAAAATCAGGCCGAATGTGCCGAGCACGTGGTCGAGGTGATCGCGGCCATAGAGCCTTCGCATGGCGACCACTTCGACAACCATGCCGACCAGAAGCGTGGCTCCGAGCGCCAGCACGGCGCCGAAGACAAAGCTGCCGGTCCATGCGGCGAACGTGGCGGCGAAATAGGCACCGATCATGTAGAGCGAGCCATGCGCCAGGTTGACGAGATCCATGATGCCGAACACCAGCGTCAGCCCCGCCGCCAGCAGGAACAGCAGCAGGCCGAACTGCAGCCCGTTCAGGCATTGCTCGATGAATAACGTCATGGCGTTCTTAGCGTACCAAAGTGCATTTCGGTTTCGTTCGGTAGAATAGCCCCACGGTCCCCTTCACCTCTTCCTACGGGAGAGGCCGGCGCACGAAGTGCGCCGGATGAGGGGTTACAGCTTATCGAGAGTCCCAGGCCCCCTCACTGCCGTCCCCCCCAAAACGAAACGGCAGAAACGCCTGGCGCTTCTGCCGCCCCGTATCGCATCAGAACAAGATCACTTCATCGGACATTTGTCGTGGAAGCGGTCCTGGTCATCCTTGACGATGGTGGCGACGGTTTTCAGGACGAATTCGCCCTTCGCATCCTTCACCACATCCTGCAGATAGAAGTTCTGGATCGGAACGTGGTTATTGCCAAACTTGAAACCGCCGCGCACCGATTTGAAGTTCGCCTTCTCCAGCGCCTTCTGCACAGCCGTCTTGTCCGACAGATTGCCCTTGGTGGCAGCGACCCCCGATGCGATCAGGTTGGCGGCGTCATAGGACTGCGCGCCGTAAAATGACGGCCGCTTGCCGGGATATTTCTTGATGTAGTCGGCGACGAATTTCTTGTTGGCGTCATTCGGGAGGTCGTTCACCCATTCCTGCGCGCCGGGCACGCCCAAGGCCAGATCTTTCTGCAGCGGCAACGACAGCTCATCGATGGTGAAGGCGGTGTAGAGCGGGATCTTGTCCTTCAGGCCCGCCTGCGCGTACTGGGTGAGGAACTGCACGCCGGCGCGCCCCGGATAGAACACGAAGATCGCATCCGGATTGGCGGCCTTTGCCTTGGCAAGCTCGGCGGAGAAATCGAGCTGCGCCGGCCAGGTGGTGAGCTCTTGCCCGACCACTTTGCCTTTGAAGGTGGCGGCGACGCCGGCAAGCATGTCCTTGCCCGCAGCATAGTTTGGGCCGATCAGGAAGACGCTCTTCACGCCTTTCTGATTCATGTAGAGGCCGACGGCTTGCGGCGTCTGGTCGTTCTGCCAGGATGTCGAGAACACGGTCGGCGAGCAAAGTTCGCCCGCGATCTGTGAGGGGCCCGCATTGGCAATCACGAGGAATGTTTTTGAGTCGACGACCGGCTTAAGCGAAGCCAGCAACACGTTCGACCAGATGTAGCCGGTGATGAAATCGACTTTGTCGGACTCAATCAGCTTCTCGGTCTTCTGCTTGCCGACTTCCGGCTTGAAGCCGTCGTCTTCGTAGATCACCTCGACTGGCAAGCCGCCCATCTTACGGCCCATGTGATCGAGCGCGAGCTCGAAGGAATTGCGCATATCCTCGCCGATGTTGGCGACCGGCCCGCTGAACGTGCTGACAAATCCGATCTTGATTGATTTTTGTTGGGCCACGGCCGGGCCCGCTGCGAGCAGCAGAGCGGCGCTCGCGGCCAAGATTGCTTTACGCATTTGAAATCCTCCCCGAGGCCCATTCGGCCCCTTTCCTTCAGATTGTCTAATGTACCGGCAGAGGCGCCATGAGGTCCACCCGCGCAAGGGTGGGCGAACTATATTTCGGCTTGATTTCGATTTGGCGCGGGGGCCGATATCGCTGGTATTTTCGGCCCGGCGGCCATGCAGCGCCGGGCATTGACCGGTGCGGCGCGGCACCGGCAGTCTAGCGCGCCTGCCCTTATGGGGGCCCATCGCCGGGAATTCAACTTTTGTCAAAAGCGCTCGAAAAAACCTATGACGGCATCATCATCGGCGCCGGCCATCACGGGCTGATCCTGGGAAGTTATCTTGCCCGCGCCGGCCTCAATATTTTGCTGGTGGACCGGCGGCTGACTTACGGCGGCGGCCTGTGCACGCGCGAAGTGACGCTGCCCGGTTTCTATCACAACCTGCACTCGATCAATCATTTCCACATCAGCGAGACGCCATGGTTCAAGGATCTGAACCTTGGAGAGCGTGTCACCTACATCACGCCGCGGTACGAATTCGGCCAGGCGCACCACGATGGCTCGGCGCTGGTGCTTGGCCGCGACCTCGAAGAATTGCTCGCAAACATCGCGCGGTTTTCCAAAAAGGACGCCGCGACATTCCGCGAGTGGAACCGCAAAGCGGAAAAAATCACCGCGGAGATTTTCCTGCCGGAACGCTACGCCGCGCCCCTGGTGAAAGACGAACGTGAAGCGCTGCTGTCACGCACGGCGCTGGGCCGCGAATTTCTTGAGGTCTCCAATCGCCAGCCGCTCGATGTGGTGCGCGAATTGTTCGAGAACGAGCAAGTGCGGCTGCTGTTTTTGTTCAAGGTGTCGCTGTTCGGCACATGGCTGGTCGATACGATGTCGAAGACGTCGCCGATGGGTTCGGTGATTCGGGCATTCGACCTCGAAAGCGGCTATCAGCTTTGCGAGGGCGGCTCATTCAATCTGGCGCGCGGATTGATGGAAGCCTTTATCGCTGCCGGAGGCACGTTCCAGCCGCAAGTTAATATCGACCGTATCGTGATCGAGAATGGCCGCGCTACCGGCATCGAACTGGCCGATGGCCGCACCGTCCGCGCCCGGCAATTTGTCGCGTCGACGCTCGATGTACACCAGACATTCGAGACTTCTGATCGGACGCGAACAGTTGCCCGCGGCGTTCCTGAAAAAACTTGACGCTTTCCAATACACGGCCTGGAGCCTGTTCGGCTTGCATCTCGCGCTCAATGAAAGCCCGCGCTTCGCTGCCGAAAAATTCGATCCCAATATCAACCGCTCGCTGAAATGGAGCATCGGCGCCGAGACAATGGAGGATCTCTTCTCGGCCCATCAGGATGTGCAGGCTGGACGCGTTCCAAAAATTATCCAGTTCGGCTCGGGGCCTTTGAGTCTGCTCGACCCAACGCAGGCACCTCCAGGCAAGCACACGACCTATTGCTGGCACGTCATGCCGTTGAACCCCGATCTCGGTGGCAAGAGCTACGACAATTTCAAGGAAGAGTTCTCCGACAGGATTGTCGAATGCTTTGCCCGTTACTGTCCCAATATGACGTCCAAGAACATCCTCGGGCGTTACGTCTATACCGGCCGCGAATATGTGCAGGAGATGATCAACATGCGCGGCGGCGACATTTTCATGGGCGCGTTTAATGCCGAACAGGTGATGTACAACCATTTCGGTTACCGATCGCCGATTCCGAACCTTTACAGCGCAGGCTCCGCCGGCCATCCGGGTGGCGCGATCTCCGGCGGTGCCGGCTACATCAGCGCAAGCGTCATCGCCAACGACCTTGGTCTCAAGCCGTGGTGGACGCCATGGGACGCGCGTGCCGCCCTTGAGCAATTGCCGCAGCTGGAGCGCGGTGCGGCATGAGCACCGACTTGCAGAACGTCGTATTCCCGGGCCTCAAGGATCGCGTCGCCATTATCACCGGAGCCGGGCAAGGCATCGGCCGCGTCTTCGCAAAATCATTCGCCGCCGCGGGCGCGCGCGCCGTGATTGCGGAGGTGAATGAGAAGAAGGCGGCGGTGGTTACTGCAGAAATCATGGAGGCCGGCGGCCAAGCGCTGGCGGTCACGACGGACGTCGCCGACGAAACTTCGATCGCCGAAATGATCGAGGTGGTCGAGGACGAATACGGCCGCATCGACATTTTGATCAACAATGCCGGGATTTTCTCGACGCTGGAGATGCGCCCATTCGACCAGATTCCGCTGGAAGAATGGGAGCGCGTGCTGCGCGTCAACTTGACGGGTCCGTTTCTTTGCGCGCGCGCCGTGCTGCCGGCCATGCGACGGGCTAAATGGGGGCGTATTATCAACGTCGCGTCCGGGGCCGTGCGGCTTGGCCGGCCGAACTACTTGCACTACATCGCCACGAAGGCTGCGCTCGCCGGCATGAGCCTGTCGATGGCGCGCGAATTAGGTGCCGACAATATCACCGTGAATGCCATTTTGCCGGGCGCGACCTTTACGGAAATCGAACGCAAAACCGTGACGCCGGCACAGAAGGAGCGCATCATTGCCATGCAGTGCGTACCGCGCGCGGAAGTACCTGAGGACCTCGTCGGCGCGGTGCTGTTCCTGGCTTCCGAGGCGTCGGCCTTCGTCACCGGACAAAGCATCAACCTCGACGGCGGCGTGACCGGATCATGACTCCTACTGTTGCCATCATCGCACCGGGCAATATGGGTGCCGGCATCGGCCAGCGTCTGACCGAAAACAAAGTCACAGTGCTCACGTCGCTTGCAGGCCGCAGCGAAGAAAGCGCCAAACGTGCGCGGCAAGCCGGCATGCAGCCGGTCGAGGAGCGCGTGCTGGCGGAAGCTGATTTTCTGATGTCGATCGTGCCGCCCGGCGACGCACTAACGCTCGCCAAGCGACTTGCGCCCGTGCTCACTGCCGCCAACAAGAAGCCGATTTACGTGGAATGCAATGCGGTCAGCCCGCCGACGATGCTCAAGATCGCGGACGAGATTGCGAAAACCGGCTGCGCCTTCATCGGCGCCGGCATTATCGGACCCCCACCCAAGCCGGGCAGCACAAACACCCGGATTTATGCTTCCGGCCCGCATGCCGGCGAACTCGCCGTGCTCAATGACTATGGCTTGATCGTGCGCGTGTTGAGCGGCCCGCTCACTGCGGCCTCCGCATTGAAAATGTCCTATGCCGGCATCACCAAGGGCTTCACCGCGCTGGGCGCTGCCATGATGCTCGCGGCAACGCGCGGCGGCTCGGCCGAAGCGCTCAAGGCCGAACTTGCCGAAAGCCGGCCCGACTTGTTTCGCTATCTTTCAAACCAAGTGCCGGCCATGTACTCCAAGGCCTACCGTTGGGTCGCCGAACTTGATGAGATCGCGTCCTTCGTCGGCAACGAGCACGTCGAGCACGAAATGCTGACGGCGGCCGCACGACTTTACGAACGTATCGCCGAGGACGTTGACGGTGAAAAAATGGAAGTCGGTACGCTCGATCGATTTATCGGCAAGCCATGACCGCAGAATCTCCCATCCTCTCCGAAACCCGCGATGGCTATCGCGTCATCACCCTCAACCGGCCGGATAAGCTCAACGCTTTCAACGAGGCGATGCATCTAGCGCTCCGCAAAGCGATCGATGACGCAGAGGCCGACGAAACCTGCCGCGCATTGATGATCACCGGCGCGGGCCGTGGTTTCTGCACGGGACAAGACCTCAGCGATCGTCTGCTCAAGCCCGGTGAAGCGCCGGTGCCGCGCAATTCGCTCGAGCAACATTACAATCCACTGATCCGCAAATTGCGGTCCCTGCCCTTCCCAGTCGTTGCGGCCGTGAATGGCGTCGCCGCCGGCGCCGGAGCCAACATCGCGCTCGCCTGCGACATCGTAATCGCCAGCCTGAAAGCGAGCTTCATCCAGTCCTTTGCACGTGTTGGGTTGATCCCGGATTCCGGCGGAACGTGGTTCTTGCCGCGTTTTGTCGGTGATGCGCGAGCGCGCGGCCTTGCGCTGCTGGCGCAGGGCTTGGATGCCGAGAAGGCTGCAAATTGGGGGCTTATCTGGCGCGCAGTCGAAGATGAGATTTTGATGCGTGAGGCGATACGAATCTGCGAGCACTTCGCGATGGCGCCAACGCAAGGACTGGCGCTGATCAAGCAGGCCCTCAATGCGTCCGCAGGCAATACGCTCGACGCCCAGCTCGATCTCGAGCGCGACTTGCAGCGCGAAGCCCACCTGACGCCCGACTATGCCGAAGGCGTGCGGGCCTTTATGGAGAAGCGCAAGCCCAACTTCAGCGGCCGCAAGAAATGACCCAAGCGCCAGCCAAGCCACCGTTGCGTGTCGGCATCGCCGGTCTTGGCGCGGTCGGCCTCGAAGTGGCAAAGCGTCTGATCGCGGGCGTCCCGGGCCTCACGCTCGCCGCAGTCGCCGTGCGCGACGCCGAGAAAGCGCGGCGGGCTCTGCCAGCGGCCGGCAACACCCTCCCCGTCCGCAAAGCGACTGAGCTCGCGAATGATTGCGACATCGTCGTTGAGTGCTTGCCGCCAACGCTCTTTCGCGAGGTCGCCATCAGCGCCATCGATAAGGGCCGTATATTCATGCCGCTTTCAGTCGCGCAGCTCCTGGAGAACGGCGACCTGGTCGAGCGCGCAAAGCTCAAGGGCGCTCGCATTTTGGTGCCGACCGGCGCGCTCATCGGCCTCGATGCTGTGCGGGCAGCAGCTGAAGGCACAATCCATTCGGTCAAGATGGTGACACGCAAGCCACCGGCAGGCCTGGAGGGCGCGCCTTATCTGCTTGAGCACAAAATTTCCGTGGCTGACCTGAAAGAGCCGCGAAAAGTGTTTGACGGCAGCGCGCGCGAAGGCGCTCGTGGTTTTCCGACCAACGTCAATGTCGCGGCGGCTTTGAGCCTCGCCGGCATCGGGCCCGATCGCACGCAACTTGAAATTTGGGCCGACCCAACCGTGACCAGAAACACCCACACCATCACGGTCGATGCCGATACAGCGCGTTTCACAATGACAATCGAGAACATCCCGTCCGAAAATCCACGCACCGGCAAAAGCGTCGCGCCTTCCACCGTCGCCGCGCTTCGCGCACTGGTCTCAGAGTTGAAAGTTGGGACTTAGTTCAGACCCGCAAGAAAACCTTGCGTCGATAGAGGAACCGGGCGAGCACGACGGCCAATACAAGTCCCACGAGGTGCGCAATGAAGAGGCCGGTCCCCGGCGTCACAAGCCGGTCAAACCACGCGGACACGTCGCCGCCCACGAGGCGCAACGCAAAAGGCTCAAATCCTGCGATGCCATTGATGAAATAGAGCAGAAGGGCGTTGGCGCCGACCCACACGAAAATCGTCGCCCACGCCTTCCAACCCCACACGTCAATCACTTGATGCAAGATGCCCAGCAGGACCGCGCTGTATCCGCCGGCGACCAACACGAATGACGACGTCCAGATCGCCTTTACGATGGGAAATTGCAGCCCCCACAGGTGACCAGCGGCCACCATAATGATGCCGCCGCCGATCAAGCATAGCGATCGTTGGGTTGGAGTCAGCCGTTCATCTTTCAAAAGCAGGCCCGCCAATGCGCCAAGCAGGCATGTTCCAATCGCCGGCAGCGTGCTGAGCAATCCTTCCGGATCGCGAGTTACGTCCCATAGCCGCCCTGGCAGATAGTGTAGATCGATCCAGTTGGCGAGGTTGGCGTTAGGCTCAAAGGAAACGGCGTCAGCGCCAGGGATCGGCACGAAAGTCATTACCGCCCAATAACCGCCAAGCAAGGCAATCAGCACGACAACGAGACCGCGTTGATTGAGGTTTAGAAACAGAATCGACGTGAAGAAATAACAGATCGCGATGCGCTGCAGGATACCGACAAAGCGAATATCGCCCCATTGATGGCCGACCCCGCCGTAAAAAATTAAGCCGAGAGCATACAGCAAAAGCGTACGACGCAAGATGCGTCCATAGACCTGCATCTTTCGCTCGCGCTCCAGCAGCTTCGGTAAAGCCAGAGCGATTGAAACGCCGGTTACGAAAATGAACAACGGGAAGATGAGATCATAGAAGCGGATACCCACCCACTCGACGTGGCTCATTTGGGTTCCAAGGAAATTGCCGATCGCGTTGAGCGCAGGACCCTTGTCGCGCAGCATCCGGTCGAGCGTCCAGATCGCGCCATCGGCACCGAGGATCAGAAATATATTGAACCCACGCAACGCATCCACCGCAACGACGCGGTCGGTTTTCAGGACGAGCGGCACTTCTGCGTAACGCATGTGCGCGGATGACGGTTGCAGACGGAGCGTTGACCGGACGGAAACCAGCGAACGTGAAATTGGTTGCGCGGAGAAGCAGTGTGCCTCTCCGCCGGATTCACGTCAAAAGTAAATAAATGACCCGTGGGACCGACGGATTAGTGCCGTGTCGCCATTGCGGTCACTGCTACGCCACAATGGCCGCCTGGTTCCTGAACACGGAAGTAGTTCCGGCCCACGAACGAATGATCGTAGTGATGCCAGGAGGTACTGTGATCCATCGCCTGAATACCAGCGAGAGTCACGGCAAAGACCGAGCTTTCCATGTCACGCTGTTGCGCATCGAGATTTTGCGGCAAGCGGGAACTTGCATAGTCGACGTAAAAAACCTTGCGCACGCATGATGCCTCTTTGGCCGCATCGAGCGCGGCCTTGGCCGTCATCAGATGATCGGTGTGGTCTTGCGGATTGATGCGCTTGTCGGTTTCCGCGACGTTGACCTGGATGAGCCCGGCCCCCCCACGTTCGTAGGCGATGATCGCGCGCAGTGTGGCGACGAGATCGTCCCAGCCTTGATACGTGGTGGAACCATCAATAGCCCGCAATATATTATTTTCGCCGCTGGCCAGGCGTTTGAGGGACTGAAACCCGGTCTCGGCATAGCCCGCGCCTGAGGCATTGCCATCGGGAACGCGCAGGAAATAGCTCACGGTGTTGCGATAGCTGACGCGGTAAATTGAATGTCCGTTAAAAGATATCGGCGCAGCGACGCGCTCGCCTGGAGCAGCGTCAGCGTCAGCCATGAACCGAATTGCGGCTTCCGCCCCATTCTCACGCGCGAGATAAAATGGATGCTTGCGCCCACCCATGCCGGCGCCCAGGCCGGCATCACCGGCTGTGAGGTGCACAAAGACGGTCTTGGCGGCGCCACCGATCACATCCTGAAAGGCGGATGGATTCATAAACAACTGCCAGTCGTCCTCGTGGGCAGCGAAGTAGAACGACACCTTGTCCGGCCGTTTGCCTTGGTCCGCCAATGCCGGCGCACTCGCCAGCATGGCGCCGGCAAGACAGGCAACAGCAAACGCTCGTGTTGTCGGCATCCCCGACCCCTTCTCTGAATATTCAGCAAATAGGATATGAAACCGCCGGTTTCAATGAAAGAGAGGGCGGTATGCACCGGCCGGAAAAGCGCTGCAACGGTAAACGCGTTTGACAAACCGCCGACGCGCTTTATCGTTTGTATACAAATAATTAGCCCCGGCCCGCCGGAAGATTTACCGCATGAAACCCGCGCCCTTCGTCCGTCATGTGCCGACGACGCTCGATGAAGCGCTGCGGATTCTGGCGGAAGTCGCGCCGCAGGATGGCCGGATTCTCGCTGGCGGGCAGAGCCTCGTGCCCATTATGGCGTTTCGCCTCGCCAAGCCAGCGCATCTTGTGGACATCAATGAGATTGCGGGCCTCGACAAGATCTCGAGTGATGGCAAATCGCTGACCATCGGCGCCTGCGTGCGCCATGCCGCATTTCACAAGCCCGTTGTCGACAATCCGCTTGGACAGTTGCTTAGCGCTGTTGCCCGCCATATCGCGCACTATCCCATCCGCATGCGTGGGACGTTTTGCGGCAGCCTCGCACACGCCGATCCCGCATCGGAATGGTGTCTGGTCGCGGCGACGCTCGACGCAACGCTCGTTGCCAAAAGCACACGTGGCGAGCGGGCGATCGCCGCTAAAGATTTTTTCGACGGCATCATGTCGACAGCGCTAACCGAAAGCGAGTTACTCGCGGAAGCGCGGCTACCACTCCTACCGGCAGACGGAAAATTCGGATTCAACGAATTCAATCGCCGAGCCGGCGATTTTGCGATGGCGGCATCGTTGGTCGTTTATCGCCTGCAAGGCGGCAAGATTATCGATGCCCGTGTGGGCGTGGGCGGGGCCGAAGCGTCTCCGCGCCGAATCGCAGAGGCGGAGGCAACGCTCAACGGCAAAGCCCCAGGCGATGCGGTCTTTCGCGCTGCAGCCGAAGCGGCCGCCAAAGCGATCGACCCACTGGAAGATCATCAGACAAATGCCGACTACCGACGCGACCTGGTACGCGCGGTGGTGCGGCGCGCGCTGGAGAACAGTGCATGATCGTTAATTCACACTCCGCTCATTCCCGCGCATGCGGGAATCCAGGGCCACGATCTCAAGCCGACCGTTTTGTTGCTCTGGGTCCCCGCTTCCGCGAGCGGATGAGGGATGCCGCATGACCGCGCACACCAAAGGCTCGGGCATGACCTGGGTTGGACGCGCGATCCGGCGACTGGAAGACCCGGCCTTGATCACGGGCCAGGGACGGTTCACGGCCGACCTGCCCGCGACCCATTGGGTCCGCTTCGTGCGCAGTGCTGTCGCGGCTGGAAAGATTAAAAGCATCACTTGCCCCGAAGGTACGATGGTGATCACCGCCGCTGACCTCAAAGGCGTGAAGGCAATCACGCCGATGTTGCACAAGTTCAATTATAAGCGGGTCGGTCAGCCGGTCCTCGCAGACAGCGTCGTTCGCTTTACCGGCGAACCGATCGCTGCGGTCGTCGCGGCAAGCGAAGAAGAAGCCGAGGATGTCGCCGATCAGGTCGAAGTATCGATCGACGATACCACACCGGTGACCGACGCACGTGCGGCGCTCGAATCCGGCGCACCGCAGGTGCATCCCGAAGCGCCGGGCAACGTCATCCTTGAAGGCAAGGTGAAAACGCCGGACTTCGACGCAACCTGGAACGCGGCGCACAAGATCGTCAAGGTTGAAGCCCGCTCGCACCGCCAGAATGCGACGCCGATGGAAGCGCGTGGCGCCCACGCAACTTTTGATGCCTCGACCGGACGCGTTACCCTCACCTGCACGACGCAAATGCCACATCTCACCCGCACTGCAATTTGCGACGTCCTCGGCTTTCCGGAGTTTGACTTACGCGTGGTCGCACCGGATGTTGGCGGTGGATTTCGGACAGAAAATGTCGCTCGCGAGCGAATATGTCGTGCTTGTCTGGCTGGCGCGAAAGCTCAAAAGCTCGGTCGGCTGGACGGAAGATCGGCGCGAGAACCTGATCGCCGGCTTTCATTCGCGCGATCAATACATCACGCTCGAAGGCGCTTTTGACAAGGACGCCAGGCTCGTTGCCCTGAAGGCGGACGTCGTCGCGAATATCGGCGCCTATTCCTGCTTTCCGACCACCTGCGGTGTTGAACCGTTGATGGCGATGGCGGAGATGCCGGGACCTTACGATGTGCAGCAATATGCCTGCCTCGCGCGCGGCGTGATCACCAACACGTGCACCATGGCGCCCTATCGCGGCGTGTCACGGCCGGTGATCACCTTCACGCTCGAACGGCTGATGGACAAGGCCGCCCACGCGTTTGCGATTGACCCGGTCGACATCCGGCGGCGCAACCTGATCGACAAATTTCCGTACAAATCGGCCATGGGCCTCGAATACGACGACGCCACCTACAAAGAGACGCTGGAAATGGCGGTTAAAGCGATCGATATCCCGGCTTTCCGCAAGCGCCAGAAAGAGGCGCGCAGCAACGGTCGCCATCTCGGGATCGGCCTTGCAACGTTTTCCGAGCGCACCGGTTACGGAAGCCCCGCTTTCGCGGCGCGCGGCATGGAAATCACGCCCGGTTGGGAAACTGTGATCGTAACGGTGGACCCCTCGGGCTTTGTCGAGGCACGTATCGGTTCGTCGCCGCACGGCCAGGGATTGCGCACGACGCTTGCGCAAATTATTGCCGACGAGATCGGCGTCACACCCGAAATGATCAAGGTGGTGCACGGCGACACCGACCGCGCACCCTATGGCTGGGGCACTTTTGCAAGCCGCTCGCTGGTGATTTCCGGCGGCGCGACGCTCATAGCCGCCCGCAAGGTGCGCGCCAAGTTGATCAAGATTGCCAGCCATCTTCTGGAAGCCGCGCCGGATGACATTGTGCTCGCGGATGGGACTGCAAAAGTTGCCGGCACCGACCGCGCGATCTCCGTCGCGAAGCTCGCACGCGAAGCGTATACGCAAACGCACCGTTTCAATGGTGAGATCGAGCCAGGGCTGACGGAAACGGGCCATTACGATCCGCCAGGTACGTTTTCCAACGCCTGCCACATCGCCATTGTCGAAGTGGACGTGGAAACCGGGCACGTGAAGGTCGAAAAATTCGTTGTGGCGGAGGATGCCGGCCGCATCATCAATCCGATGATCGCCGAGGGTCAGGTGCATGGCGGCATCGCGCAAGGCATCGGCAATGCCTTACTTGAGGAAATTATCTACGACGAGAACGGCGGCATCCTCACCGCAACGCTCGCGGACTACCTGCCGCCGACAGCACACGAAATTCCGCCGATCGAGCTCCATCACATCGAAACGCCGAGCCCCAATTCGATCACAAAAGCCAAAGGCTTGGGCGAAGGCGGCTGCATCGGCGCGCCTGCGGCGGTGGTGAACGCAATCAACGATGCGCTTTCGTCTTTCGGCGTAGACATCAATGAGATACCGGCTACGCCGCAGCGTATCCGCGCGGCCCTGCGCAAGGCGGAGAAGGCCGCATGAGCGAGAAAACCGCGATCACACTCACCATCAACGATCGCGATCACGCGATCGCTGTTGAGCCGCGGCGCACGCTGGTCGACGCCATCCGCGAAGATTGCGGACAAACCGGCACGCACATCGGCTGCGAGCACGGGATTTGCGGCGCCTGCACGGTCATCGTCGATGGGGAACCCGTGCGTTCCTGCCTGATGTTTGCCGTTCAGGCCGACGGCAAGAAAATCCGCACCGTCGAAGGTTTGGCGGACGGCGATAACCTGCACCCGATGCAGCAAGCCTTCATGGATCACCACGGCCTGCAATGCGGTTTCTGCACGGCCGGGTTCCTGATGCTGGCGGTGGGCGTGCTCGAACGCGAACCGAACATGAGCGACGAGGATTTGCTCGACGTGCTGTCCTCTAATTTGTGCCGGTGCACCGGCTACCAGAACATCATCAAGGCGGTGCGCGCGGCGGCGAAAGAAATGCGGAAGTGAAGTGTCCATGACCTCTCGTCAGCCGCTCGGCCCCGCGGAACCGGGGATTTAGGGACGCTAGCTCCGAGCGCTGCATTCGTGGTCCTGGATTCTCGCTTGCACGGGAATGAGCGGAATGTGGATCAGAACGTCGCAATGACCGAACAAAAACAAAAATTCGTCGGCCGTTCAGTTCCGCGTCTGGAGGACCGTCCTCTCCTGACGGGTCAGGGCCGCTTTGCTGCCGATATTTCATTTCCCGGCCAGTGGCACATGCGCGTCGTGCGCTCGCCAATTGCCCATGGAAAGATTCGCGCGATTGCAACCGAAACGGCGCGTGCGCTGCCCGGGGTTCATGCGATTTGGACGCACGCCGATGTCGCGCACATTCCGCACATTCCATTTCGTCTGACCGGGCTCAAGACGCTCGAGCCTTACCAGCAGCCGGTGCTGGCGCGTGATGTTGTGCGATATGTCGGTGAGCCGGTCGCAGTGGTCTTTGCGGAAAACGCATATCTCGCAGAAGACGCGGCGGAGCTTGTCGAAATTTCGATCGAGCAGTTGAAAACAATAATGCTCGCGACCGAGCAACCGGGCTTCTACGAGCGTGAACTCACCACAGAACCGGGAGTCCTGCGGAAATCGTATGGAGACGTCGATGCCGCCTTCCGCAGCGCGCATGCCATTGTTTCGCTTGAGCTTTCCGTCGGTCGCCATTCCGGCGTGCCGATGGAAACGCGCGGCGCCATCGCACGTTTCGACGAGACGCGCGATTTATTGGAGCTTCACGGCGCCGCCAAAGTGCCGCACTGGAATCGCGATACCATTGCGCAAATGCTCGGACGGAAAAGGGAATCCGTGCAGCTTTACGAAGGTCACGTGGGCGGCGGCTTCGGCATTCGCGGCGAGATTTATCCTGAAGATGTTTTGGTCTGTGCGGCGGCACTCAAATTCAAACGTCCAATCAAATGGATTGAGGACCGCCGCGAACATTTGATCGCCGCCAATCATTCGCGCGAGCAATATCATCGCGTCCGCGCCGCAATCGATCCGCAAGGCCATATCCTTGGAATCGAAGATGAATTCTTTCACGACAACGGCGCGTACATGCGTACGCACGCCGCAACTGTGCCCGATCTCGCCGCTGCAATGTTGCCCGGGCCCTATCGCGTGCCAGCTTATCGCGCCATCGGCCACATTCGGCTGACAAATAAAACGCCGTGCGGGACCTATCGTGCACCGGGTCGTTACGAGTTTACTTTTGTGCGCGAGCGGTTGATGGACGCAATCGCGGCGAAAATTGGCGTCGACAGCGTCGAAATTCGAAAGCGAAACCTGATCGGGAAAAGCGCGATGCCGTACACGCTTGGTCTCGACACACTGGGCACGCAGATCGTCTATGATTCCGGCGACTACGCACTGCTGCTCGACAAGGCGCTGAAGGCTGCGGACTGGATCAATCTCCGGAAGCAAGTTCACGAACGCCGCAAGAACGGAGAGAACGTCGGCGCCGGTGTGGCGATCTTTGTTGAAAAAAGCGGTCTCGGGCCGTTCGACACCGTTCGCATTGAAATCAAGCCCGACGGCATGATCGAGGTCATTACGGGTGTCGCCTCCATCGGCCAGGGCGTAGAAACCGTTATCGCGCAAATCTGCGCCGATGCACTCGGTGTCGACTACAGCAATATCCGCGTCATTCACGGCCAAACCGATCGCATCGCCCGCGGCATGGGTGCGTTCGCTTCACGTGTGACGGTGATGTGCGGTGAAGCCACGCGGCTCGCCGCGACAAAGCTGCGCACTGAGATTCTCCAAACCGCCGCCGAGTTGATGCAAACCCGCGCCGATCGGCTGGACATCGTGAATGGGGAGATCATCCGCACCGACCGTCCCGGGCCGTCGATGCCATTGGCCGAACTTGCACGTGGCCTACCCGACGGCTTGAGCGCCGAGGATACTTTTGAATTGGCCCATATGGTTTATCCCTATGGCGTCCACGTCGCCGCCGTGCGCCTCGATGAGGATACAGGGGCGGTGCAAATCGAGCGCTACGTCATCGCTTATGATGTTGGCAAAGCGGTCAATCCAAAATTGGTCGAAGGCCAAATCGCTGGTGGCCTTGCGCAGGGCATCGGCGGCGCGCTGTTGGAAGAATTCCGCTATGACGAGAACGGCGAACCTCTCTCGGTCACCTTTGCGGACTATCTGATGCCGACCGTAAGCGAGGTGCCTGAGATTACCGTCATCGTGTCCGAAGATGCACCGAGCCCACTCAATCCGCTCGGCTTAAAAGGTGCCGGCGAAGGTGGTGCCAATCCCGTTGGAGCAGTAATCGCATCGGCCATCGACGACGCGCTGCAGCGGCCTGGCGCCGTGACCCAACTTCCGGTGACGCCGCAGCGGATCAAGGCACTTATGTAATAGTGCCCAGCCGGTGGCCGATATCGCACGGAAACCGGCGATTTTGGTGGGCCGCGCCCCTCCGGATTATCTATCCGTCCCGCCAGCCCTCGACTACAATTCCCTCCGGTCCCTCGAGGGCCGCGAGAACCAAAAAATATTGGGGTAGGAACAATGACAATCTTCACCAGATGGGGACTGGCCGTCGCGGCCGGCGCCCTGGCCTTCTCGTTCAACGCGAGCGCCCAGGAAAAGCATTACCGTTTTGCCCACGATCAGCAGCTCAATTCGGGTTACAGCGTCGCCTATGACATCTTTTCGGCCAAGCTCAAGCAATTGAGCGGCGGCAAGATGCTGGTCGACCAATATCCGGGGGCGCAGCTTGGGCAGGAGCCACAGCTTCTGCAACTCGTCAAATCAGGCGATCTCGATTTTGCCATCGTATCCTCAGCGAACACCGCGACGATCTCGCCGCAAGCCGGGGTCATGTCGCTGCATTTCCTGTTCCGCGATGAAAATCACATGGTCAAGGCGCTCGCTGACCCGAAGGTTTTCGAGGCCATCCGCGACATGATCGACCAGACCGTGCAAGGCATCCACGTGATCGGCCTTGGCACGCAGGGTCTGCGCAACATGTACAGCAAAAAAGAAATTTATAAGATCGAAGACATCAAGGGCCTGAAAATTCGTGTCCAGGCCACCGCGACTGAAGACGCAACATTCAACGCCTACGGTGCGCAGACGGTGCATATGCCGTTCGGCAGCGTTTACACCTCATTGCAAACGGGTGTGGTCGATGTCGGCGAGAACTCGGTCAACGTCTATCTCATCAACAAGCACTACGAACCGGCTCCCGTCCTTTCGATGACCCAACACGAAGCGAACAACGCCATCCTCTGGATCAGCGACAAACTTTGGCAGAGCCTCAGCGACGAGCAAAAGAAATGGGTGCTCGAAGCGGGCCGCGACGTCAGCACACAGGAACCGAAGAAGGCGTTCGAACTCGAAGACGCCGCCGCGGGCAAGCTCAAGGCGATCGGCATCAAGATCGTGACTGACGTCGACAAATCCGGCTTCAAGAAGATTTCGGACCCGATGCTGGACAAGCTCGCAAAGGAGCTTGGGCCACACGCCGACAAGATCAAAACGCTGATCAAGTCAGTCCAATAAATCACACTCGGAGCGGAACAACGGAGAGGCCGGCATCGCCGGCCTTTCCAACTTAGCGGGCGGGCGTGATGGGCATTGCCGACAAGCTGGTTTTGCAGAGACAGCGCCACCTGAAATGGAAGGCGCTCGACAGCCTCGAGTTGATCCTGATGATCATTGGCGGCCTGTTGCTGTTCGCCTTCTCGCTATCGGTCTGCGCCGACATCGTGACGCGAACAATCGGCCGTCCCTGGCTGTGGTTGCAGGAAGTCACCTCGACCTTTTTCATTTATGCGATTTTCATCGGCGCAGCGACCGCAACGCGGCGCAATGATCATCTTTATCTCACGGCGTTTGCAGAATTGATGCACGGAAAGCCGCGCTTGGTGGCCGAACTCATCATCCGGCTCATTGTCCTCGCCGTTGCGGCATGCATGATCTACTACGGATATCTCAATTACCTGCGTGGCTTTGGCAGTTTTCGTCTGCCGTCGAACACACCCATTGCCTCGCTGTACGCGGCAATTCCGATCTCGGGGGTTCTGATCGCACTGTTTACGATCGAGCAGATCGTCAACGGCTGCCTCAAGGGATTCGACCATCCGGAGCCGCTCGAGCCGGAGCATTCGGCGGCGTTCGGCGCATCCAGACCGGAGCAGCCGCTGTGAGCGCTTCGGTTATTCTCGCGCTCATGTCGGCGTGTTTTCTGACGTTCGGTTATCTTGGCGTGCCGGTACCATTCGCTTTGCTGGGTGGGGTCTTTGTCGGCGCGGCGCTGGCAGATGTTTCATTCGCATCCATCATTCAAAAGGTTTTTGACGGCGTCGATAACGAGGCGCTCCTCGCAATTCCGTTTTTTCTTCTCGTCGGCGAGCTGATGAGTTCGGCGAACGTGGTTGTACGCATCGCCAATCTGTCGATGGCGCTGGTCGGTCACGTGCGCGGCGGGCTGTCACAGGTTGTCACTGTGTTCAGCATGTTCTTTTCCGAAATGTCGGGTTCGACGACCGCAGACGTTGCGGTGATGAGCCGTGCGCTTGGCGGGCCGATGAAAAGGGAAGGTTATGAGGGCCCCTTCATCGCCGCCATCATTGCTGCGGCATCGACCATTGCCGCACTCGTGCCACCGAGTATTACCGCGGTCGTCTATGGCGCGACCGGCAACGTGTCGATTGCAGGCCTGTTCATGGCTGGTTTCGTGCCCGGATTGATGATCGGCCTTGGATTGATGACCTATTGCTATTTTTTCGGACCCGTCGGCTTCAGGCGGCCGCGCGCCACTTTTGGCGCGGTGGCGCTGGCAGTCCGCGATGCGGCCTTACCGCTCATGATTCCGGTGATCCTGCTTGGTGGAATTCTGACCGGATGGTTCACGCCCACCGAAGCCGGCGTCGTGGCGGCTGTATGGATCATCGTCGTAGTCATTCCGGCCCTTAATCCCAGGCATCTGTGGAATTTGCCCTACGACTTCTGCCTGGCAGCGCTGATCTTTTCGCTGCCGCTGATTACAATCGGCGCAGCTAATGCATTCGGGTACCTGCTCGCCTATTTGCGGGGCGCGATCGTAATATCTGAATGGATCATCGGCATTGCGGGCACAGACCCGCATCTCATCATGCTGATGATGGTGTTGCTGTTCACCATCGTCGGTGACTTCATCGAGCCGGTGCCGACCATCATCATCTTCATGCCGCTGGTCAACGCGCTCACGAATGCCGGACATATCAACCCGGTGCATATGGGCGTGGTGCTGATCGCAACGCTCGCCTTCGGCCTGATTACGCCGCCTTATGGCTTGGTGTTGCTGATGGCATCAAAATTCGTCGGGGTTCGTTTCTCGCAGGCCTTGCGGGCGGCTTTGCCGATCTATGTCGTATTTCTGGCGACCATCGCCTTCTGCATCTATTTCCCCGAGGTCGTACTTTGGATACCCAAGCACGTGTTGCCAGCCTCGGTCGGTTGTTTCGCTAATCCAAACGGCGCCGGTTATATCTGTCAGTAGGTCACACATGCCAGCAGTCGACAGCACACTCAAACCAAAGCTCAAGGCGCCCGCGGGCACCTGCGACACGCATATGCATATTTATGATCCGAAATATCCCAAGGCGCCGACCGCCAAGATCGATGCACCCGCCGCACCAGTTTCCGCTTACCGCAAGATGTGTGAGCGTCTCGGCATCGAGCGCACCGTGGTGGTGCAGCCGTCGACATATGGAAAGGACAATCGCTGTACGTTGGAGGCCGTTGCCGAGATCGGGCCAAACGCTCGCTGCATCGTGGTCGTCGATCAGGACGTGACCGATGCCGAGCTTGATCGGTTGACCAAAGCTGGCGCACGAGGAATTCGCTTTTTCATGTTGGCGGGTGCGCCTTTGCCTTGGGACATCCTCGAAACCATGTCGGCACGCGTTGCGCCTTTCGGCTGGCACGTACAACTGCAACTCGACGGCCGCGCACTGCCCGAACGTGAGGCCATGCTCAAACGCCTCCCCAGCACGTTAGTCATCGACCACGTTGGAAAGTTTCTTGAGCCTGTGCCGCTCGATCACCCCGGATTTCGCACGCTTCAAAACCTGCTCGACGGTGGCCGCACCTGGATCAAACTGTCGGCGCCTTATGAGGTCTCGAAGGTTGGGCCGCCAAATTACGATGATGTCGGGAAGCTCGCCAAAGCCTTGGCCAAGCAGGCGCCGGAACGAATGTTGTGGGCTACCAATTGGCCGCATCCCACGCCCGACGTGCGGGTTCCGGACGACGCATGGATGCTCGATATGCTGCTGGACTGGATTCCGGATGAGGCCGCGCGCAACAAGGCGTTAGTCGACAATCCCGCGCAGCTCTACGGCTTTTAACCGGTTTATGGCTTGAAGTTCGGCCGGTATCCCTTTTGCGTCACTTCGACGTGCCCTGCAAAGGGCAACCCGACATGGCCCGGGAAATACAAGCGCACCGCTTGAGGCGCAATAATCGAGAACTTTCCGCCGGCTGACCCGCGCCTGTGCGGCGTCGGAGTTCTTCGGAAAATTCCAGTCCGGATAATAGACCTGCAACAGGTGATGCCAGACGTCGCCAATGAATGCCGCGCGCTTGCCCTTGCTTTCAAGCTTGAAGAATACGTGACCGGGCGAATGGCCGGGAGCTGAATCGATCTCGATAAAGTCGTTGAGCCGGTATGGGCCGCCGCTCACGAGATCGGCGCGGCCATGTTCGAGAATCGGGAACGACGCATTCGCGGAACGTCCCCAGCTCGGCCGGCCCTTCTTTTGGATCCGCGTCGACTTTCGAGAAATAGTCCACGTCCGGTTTTGAAAAGACGTAGCGAGCGTTGGGAAAGGTCGGCACCCATTTGCCGTCCTTCTGCAT
This sequence comes from uncultured Alphaproteobacteria bacterium, assembly GCA_963820805.1. GTDB lineage: Bacteria > Pseudomonadota > Alphaproteobacteria > Rhizobiales > Xanthobacteraceae > Pseudolabrys. Next base: position 33,448 of record CAWGBH010000007.1, on the reverse strand, counting down.
CGTGTTCCAGCCGACATGATCGTGATGCAGATGCGTGCACATCACCATGTCGATTTCGTCAGGCCGCGCGCCGGCGGCGGCCAGCCGCTCAAGATAGGGCAAATTGAGCATATGCCAGAAGGGCCGGCCGGGCTTGGCCTTGTTGTTCCCACAACAGGAATCGATCAGGATTTTCTTGCCGCCGATCTGCAACAGCCAGCTATGGACGCGAGAGCCTGATCTTTCCGGTCTCCGCCTCATAGTGGTGCGGCGCCAGCCACGCCTTGTGCTCGGCCATATGCGCGTCGGTAAATTCGGGGAAAATATCGCGGAGCGGATAACTCGGAAGATTGGTTTCCTCGACCCGCGTGATGGTTGCATCGCCTACGCTGAACACCGGCACCTCCCCGACTTATTTTTTCGGCAGAAATTCGTTGGTGAATGTCGACGGAAAATCCACTTCGGCCGGGCCCTTCGGCTGCAAATACGCGAACGTGGCGCGCGCCTGTGCTTCTGTGATCTGGCCGCTGCTGGTCCAGATCTGGCTCACCGTCTTGTAGGCCTCTGCATTGGTCTCCGGTGTCATGGTCGAATATTCCTTGGCCATGATCGCCATGCCGCGCTTGGGATCTTCCTTCAGGATTTTCTGTGCCTCAGAAAACACCTGCGCGACCTTCCGCAACATATCGGGCTTTTCTTTCATGATGTCGGGATGGGTCGCCAACGTCATGAACAGGATATCGCGGAATTCCGGAATCTCGCCATTCATCATGTTGAGATAGATCTTGCCCTTGCCGGACTGCTGCACCAGCACGCCGGCCGGCTCGAACGGCAACGCCGCGTCGATCAAATCTTTCTGGAAGGCGGCGACGTAGGAAGGCGCCTCGGCGCCGAGATAGACGGTAGAAATATCACCCGGCAGCGTGAGATCGTACTTCTTCGCCAATACGCCGAGCATTTTCTCGCCAGATCCATTGGCTGACGGCATCGCCACGCGCTGGCCCTTCAGCTTCTTGATCTTGTCGGCGACGCTGAGTTTCTCAGCGCCGGCCATCAGCTTGTCGCTCGCAATGACGTTGTTCACCGGACGATTGGCGATGTTGAAGAATGTGACAATGCGCTTGCCCTGCACCGCAACCGTAAGCACATGCTCGTACGAAAGAATGCCGACGTCGGCCTGCTTTGTGAGCACGGCCTGCGAGCGCGAGCGGGCCGCCCTGCACGTAGGAGATATCCGGCTCAAGCCCGTATTTCTGGAACAGTTTCTCTTGCACGGCGACGTAGAGCGCGCCCGAATAATAGCCGTGGCCGATATTGGTGATCTTGACAGTCTCTGCCGACGCCGCGCCGCTGATCAATGTGGCCGCGGCGACGGTGGCCATCTTCCATAACTTCATAGCGCATCCTCCCGATTGTTTTTGTTCAACGGCCCACGACCCGCCATTGCTCCATACGATGCTGCACGATTTCGACGAGGAAATTAAGTGCAACGGCAAGTAGTGCGATCACGATCAGCACAGCGAAAACGCCGGCGGAATCGAATTGCGAGCCTGAGAACTGCACGAGGTAGCCGAGCCCGCGGTTGGCCGCGATCATTTCGCCCAGCACCGCGCCGATCAGCGCATAGGGCACGGAGATTTTCAGCCCCGCGAAAACCCACGACATCGCCGACGGAATGATCACCTTGGCGATGACTTGCGTGCGCGTGGCTTTCATCAGCCGCGCGCCGTCGATCAGATCCTGATCGACCTCGCGCACGCCGGCATAGGTGTTGAGAAAAACCAGAAACAGCACGAGTACGGCGGCGAGCGCGATCTTGGATTCGATGCCGAGGCCGAACCACAGCACGAATAGCGGCGCCAGCGCGACCTTGGGCAGCGCATTGAGCGCGTTGAGATATGGATTGAGCAACCGGCTGGTGAAAGGCGAAACGCCAAGCCAAATGCCGAGAACAACGTCCGACCAACGGAGCCGACGACGAAGCCCATGAGCGTGGCGTAGACGGTCGCCCAGATGTGCAGGAACAGCGAGCCATCGGCAATCCATCCAAAAAGTCGGGTCCCGACTTCGACCGGATTGGAAATGAAGAAGCTGTCGACGAGCCGGCCCGACGCACCTTGCCACAGCAACAAAAGCACGATGCCGAGCGCCACCTGACAGATCACCATAAAGCCACTGCCGAATCCGCGCGATGCAGCATGCGCGGCATTTTCGCGAATATCCGTTGTCACAGATTCGGCATCGGGCGCGGTCATACCCGCTCCTCGTGATATTCAACGCGCAGGCGCTCCCAGAGGGCGTCGTAAAGCTCCTTGAACTCTGCCGTAAAACGGACGTTGAGCACATCGCGCGGGCGCTTGAGGTCGATACGTTGTTCGAGCGCCAACATCGCGGGCCGGCGCGTACAGACCAGAACCCGGTCGGCGAGTGTCACCGCCTCCATGAGATCGTGGGTGACGAGCACCACGGTTTGCCCGGTTTCCGCGGCAAGCTTGAGCAGCAAGTCATGCATCGCAAGCTTCAGTTGCGCGTCGAGCGCGGCAAACGGCTCATCGAGCAAAGCTGTCTCCGCCCCATACAGCAGCATGCGCGCGAGACATGCACGCTTGCGCATACCGCCCGACAGCTCGTGCGGATAGCGACGCGCGAAGCCGTCGAGCCCGACATGCTTGATCACCTGATCGGCGCGGTCGCCGCGCTCGGCCTTTGCAATGCCTGCGAGTTCAAGCGGGAATGCAATATTGTCGCGAACGGTACGCCACGGAAGAAGATTGTCCTTCTGCGTCATATAGCCGACATCGGTGTTCACATCCGAGACGCGCGCGCCTTTATAAATGATTGAACCGCTCGAGGGCGGGTAAAGGCCGGCGACCATGTTGAGCAGCGTGGACTTGCCACACCCGCTCGGTCCGATAATGGCGACGATTTCCTTTTGCGCGATGGTCAGGCTGATATCGCGCACCGCATCGACCAGTTCCTTCCCCTTGCTGAAGGTTTTGGAGACGTGGCGCAGATCAATCATGGCCATGCCCGCTAAAAGATCGACCGCTGATGGCCACCATCGACATCGATATTGGCGCCGACAATGAAAGCGGCGCGCTCCGAGGCGAGGAAGGCAACCGCTTTCGCGATGTCCTCGGGCGTGCCCCAGTGGCCAAGCGGCACCTCAGCGCCCCATTTGGTCTCCTGCTGCTCAAGGCTGCGGCCGTAATAAACTTCATTGTGCAGCGTACCGAGCGCGTGCGTGAGCGGGCTCTTGATACGGCTGGGGCACACGGCATTAACGAGAATGCCGTGCGGCGCCAAGTCATCGGACAGCGACTTTACGAAAGCATGCTGCGCGGCGTTGACCACGGTCGACGCGATGGCATTCGCCTGAGGCACCTTTCCGGCCTGGCCGATGATGACGATGAAGCGCCCGCCACCGCGCTGTTTCATTACCGGTACAACGCGACGCGCCAATTCCCACGCGCCAAGCACTTTGGTCTGGAAGTGGCGTTGGAGCGCATCGCCCGCGACTTCATCAAGACGGCCCGGCAGGTGCGTGCCGGCATTGCTCACAACGATATCGATCCCCCCAAAAGCTTTGCGAACATTCCCTACGAGCGCGGCAACGTCGCCAGGGTTGCAAATATCGGCAACAAAGCCTTCGACGTCGGAGGATTTGAGGGAGGCTACGGCTTTGTCGAGCCTTGCCTTGTCGCGTCCGCAAATAGCGATGCGACACCCTTCCGCTACGAGCGTCTGGGCAACAGCCAGGCCGATGCCGCTGGTCCCGCCGGTAATCAGCGCAACTTTGCCGGTCAACCCAAGTTGCATGTCACACTCACCCGAACACGTAACGATGATAGCCGCCGTCGATGCTTACGGCGCTGCCTGCTACAAAACCGGCGCAATCGGAAACAAGAAACGCCACGAGATCGGCGACCTCATCCGGACGGCCGGTGCGGCCGAGCGGATTGGCGCGCGTAAAACCCGCGGCCGCAGTTGCGCGGTCGACGCCACGTTCCCGCATCTCTTTTTGAATCAATGAGGCAAGCAGCTCGGATTCGATATATTGCGGGCAAACGGCATTGACGCGGATATTGTCGCGCGCAACGGAGTCCGCCACGGACTTGGTCATTGCCATGAGCGCAGCGTTGGTTACACCGGATGGAAATCGGTCCGGATGCGGGTGGCGCGCCGCCTGCCCCACAATGTTGACGATCCGACCGTCGCGTTGTGCCTTCATACTGGGGAGAACGGCTTTTATCATCGCGAAAAAGCCGAATACCTTGTCGCGCAACTGACGTTCGAGAATTTCAAGCGTCGTCGTCTCGACAGTGCCGCGCAGGTGTGTGCCAGCGTTGTTGACGAGAATGTCGATGTGCCCAAACTCCTTGAGCACCGCCTCGACGAACCTTTTCACCGCGTTTTCGTCAGTGACATCCATGGGCACGCCGAGAACCCGGCCCTTTTTTGAAAGCTCGGCTACTGCGGCGTCAAGTTGTGCGGCGTTGCGACTGCAAATTGCAACCGCGCAACCCTCCTCCAACAACGCCTGCGCTACCGCCTTGCCGATACCGCGCGAGGCTCCAGTGACCACAGCGACCTTGCCGCGAAGGCCGAGCTGCATTGCGTTCCTCGTTTTCTTGTTGCATTGCTGCCGCGAGCGATACTCTATGCTGCGCTTGAGGGCGTCAACGGGAGAGTGAGATGGATTTGGGAATCAAAGGCCGCCGCGCAGTCGTCACCGGGGGCTCGAGCGGTATCGGCTTTGAGACCGCACGGCAATTTCTCGAGGAAGGCGTGCGCGTGATTATCTCCGGGCGAAATCAGCAAAAGCTCGACAAGGCGCGCGACGAATTGGCCAAGCGCACGGGCGGTGAGGTTCACGCTGTCGTCGCGGATATGACGAAAGAATCCGACATTGCGAAAATGATTGATACCGCAAAGCAGAAGCTCGGCGGCGTGGATATTCTCGTGAACAATGCCGGCCAGATGTATTCGGGCCGTTTTTCGGCCATCAAGGATGACGAACTCAAGACGCAGCTGGAAACCAAGCTGTTCGGATTTATGCGCGCGATCCGCGCCGTCTACCCCATGATGAAAGCCCAAAAGTGGGGTCGCATCGTCAACACCATCGGTGGCGCCGGCAAAGAACCTGATCCTTATATGTTCGGGAGCGCTATGACCAACAGTGCCTTGCTGAATTTGACCAAGTCACTTTCCGAGGAATTTGGCGAGGACAACATTCTGGTCAACGCGATCTGCCCCGGCTGGGTAGCGACTGATCTGTGGGTCCGCAATACAGAAGGTATGAAGAAAGAATTTGGCGTAACGAGCGAAGCCGAAGCACGCAAAGTCGCAGCAAAGAAAAACTCACTTGGCCGCATGGGCAAACCGGAAGAGCTCGCCAACGCCACCGTTTTTTTATGTTCCGAGCGCGCGAGCTACATCACCGGCGTATCGGTCAATCTCGATGGCGGACGGTTGAAGGGGCTCTGGTAGCTTAGCCGAGCTTGCGCAGCAGCTTCGTGATCATGCGCTGCTCATCTGCTGTCAGCGGCGCTAGCGTGGCGGCCGTTATTTCAGCGGCGACGAGCATGGCCGCCTCCGTCACTTGACGGCCGCGCTCTGTCAGCGCAACGGCGCGGCGGCGGCGATCTTTCATGTCATTGAGCGCGGTGACAAAGCCGCGCAGGTGCAGGCGGTCGACAACACCTTTGATGGTAGCGGCATCGAGATAGATCAATCGCCCGAGATGGTTCTGCGAACACGGACCGACTTCGTGCAATTTGGCGAGAGCGGCGAATTGGGTCTGCGTCAGCCCCTCAATCATGCGCGACGTAAATATCGACGTGTGGCGCTGCATGGCGACACGCATGAGGAAGCCCGCCTGCTCGTCGAGGACATAGCGTCCCTGCTCGGACGCGTCCGCCCGGGCCGCTATGACTTTGAGTTTTTCGTGAGACAGCGTCTTCATGCTCTCATTCCTTCAATGCCGCTATCCTACACTGTCAGGTAAGTCCTTTGCACGTCCAGGTTGGCATCGAGCTCTGACACTGTGCCGTGCCAGTGAATCTGACCTTTTTCCAACACGTAGACGCGATCCGAAACGAGCCGCGCAAAGTGGATATTCTGCTCGGACAGAAGGATCGAAAGCCCCTGCTTTTTCAGTGCCAGGATCGTGTGCGCCATCTGCTCCACGATCAACGGCGCCACGCCCTCCGACGGCTCGTCCAGCAGCACCAGCAACGGATTGCCCATCAACGTGCGCGCCACCGTGAGCATCTGCTGTTCACCGCCACTCATGCGCCCACCAAGCCGGTCGGGCATCTCCGCGAGATTGGGAAACAGCGTAAACAGCCGTTCCGGTGTCCATGAGGGAGCTGCCTTTCCGTCTGCGAAGTGGCGGGGCAGCTGGCGGCCGATATCGAGATTTTCCATCACCGTGAGATCGACAAAGATACGGCGGTCTTCGGGCGTAAAGCCCAAGCCACGTCGCGCAATTTCAAAGGGCTTACGATTGGAGATATCCTCACCGTTGAAATGCACACGTCCGTGCCGCTGCCCCATAAGCCCCATGATCGCCTTCATGGTGGTTGATTTACCCGCGCCATTTCTCCCCATGAGGGCGACGACTTCGCCGCGACGAACTTCGAAGTTCAGGTCGTACAAAATGCGGGCGGCGCCATACCAGGCGCTCAAGGATTCGACTGTCAGCATTGCCCCGCTCATGGCGCGGCACCCACAAACGTTTTTCCGGTCCCGAAATAGACCTCGCGCACTTGCGGATGGTCGCGAATTGTCGTGGCATCGCCGTCCGCAATCAGCCGTCCGCGTGCCAGCACGATGATCCGGTCGGCATAAGCAAACACGACGTCCATCGAGTGTTCAGTAAACAGAACGGAAATGCCGCGCTCGACCACTAGCCGCTTCACCAGAGCAATCAGTTCATTGCGTTCGCGTGGCGCCATGCCGGCAGTGGGTTCATCTATCAACAACAGGCGAGGATCATTGGCGAGCGCGATGGCGAGTTCGACACGTTTGACATCCCCATAAGCGAGCTCGCGGCTCGGTCGATCGGCGGCGTCCCGCATACCGACCTGTGCGAGCAGGGAGAGAGCGCGTTCGCGATGCGCCGCCGCCGCGGGGCGCCACAGTTCATACGTTTCATGTGCATGCGAAATGAGTGCCATTTGCACATTTTCAGCAACCGTCATCGATTGAAACGTGGCGGCGACCTGGAAGGTCCGGCCGACGCCAAGCCTCCAGATATCGCGCGACGCCAGCCCCGCAATGTCACGATCTTCAAAAAGTATTTCGCCCGAATCCGGTTTGAGCTGGCCGTTGATCATATTGAAGCAGGTCGACTTTCCAGCGCCGTTGGGGCCGATCATCGCGAGGAATTCGCCCTTTCTGACCGCGAAGCTGACGTCGTTGACGGCCTTTACGCCACCGAAAGCTTTGAACAAGGAGCGAACAGCAAGCACGCTCATAGCTTCTTCCCCGCTTTGTTCCAAAGCGTCGAGAAAGCACCGACGATGCCCTGCGGGAATGCGAGCACGAGCAGCAGAATGATAAGTCCGAGTAGCGCGCGCCAATACTCGGTCTGCCTCATCACCGTATCTTGCAGCGTTGCAAATACCGATGCGCCGACAATTGGACCGGATAGCGTCTGGATGCCGCCGAGCAACACCATCACCAGGCCGTCGATGGAGCGGCTGACATGGATCGTCTCCGGCGAGATCGAGCCTTTTGCAAAGGCAAACAACCCCCCGGCGACACCGCAGACCGCCCCAGCGATGGCAAAGCCAAGCCAGTGCACTCGCTTAACATCAATCCCGATCGTCTCAGCACGCAAAGGAGAATCGCGACCCGCCCGCATCGCATAACCGAAAGGTGCAAATAGAAAGCGCCGCAAGAGCAGCACGGCGATAACCGCGAGCGCCAATGTCAGCAGGAAATAGGCCCAGGCCGCATCGAACGGTGCCGGCGGCCACACGCCGATGACGCCATTGGAGCCACCGGTCAGCGCCTCCCACTGGAAGACCAAAGCCCAGACGATTTGAGCGAAAGCAAGAGTCAGCATCGCGAGGTAAACGCCGGAGAGCCTGACCGCGAACCAGCCGAATAGCAGCGCGCCGCAAAGTGCGGTCACCGGCGCCGCGATCAACGCGAGGCCCATCGGCATCGCCAGCCATTTCACCAATAATGCGGCGCCGTATGCGCCAAGGCCAAAATAGGCGGCGTGCCCGAATGAATGCATGCCGCCTGGGCCCATGATGAAATGCAGCGAGGTCGCGAAGATCACCGCAATCAGCACGTCGATGCCAAGGATCAGCAAATACGGTGACGCTTGCGCGAACAACGGCAGGCACAGCAGGAGGGCAAGAACCGTAGCGCCGAGGATCTTGAGCGCCGGCGTCGCCGGTCGAATGGGGTCTTCCGGATCCGCAATCGAACGCACCTGCGCTTGCGGCCGGCCCAGCAAACCGTAAGGCCGCACGATCAGCACCACCGCCATCACCATGAATTCAGCGACCAGCGTCAGTTTGGAAAAATTGATGACCATAAAACCAAAATCGACAACACCAATGCCGATGCAGATGGCTTTCACTTCGGCGATGATCACCGCAGCGAGATAAGCTCCCGTAATCGAACCCATGCCACCGACGACCACCACCACAAATGCATCGCCGATCGCGACCAAATCGGTGGCGAGATTGGCGGGCTCGCGCGCAACCTGTAATGCGCCGCCGAGACCGGCGAGCGCTGCGCCCAGCGCAAACACCGACGTGAACAAAATGGCCTGATTGACACCGAGCGCGCTGACCATTTCCCGGTCTTGCGTCGCCGCGCGCACCAGGCGGCCGAAACGCGTGCGGGCGAGTGTGAAATGCAGCGCCAGCAACACCAGCGGGCCGGTGACAATCAAAAACAGGTCATAGCTCGGGAGCTGGCGCCCGAGCACCTCTATCGATCCCCGAAGACCCGGCGCGCGTGGACCCAACAAATCTTCCGGGCCCCAAAGCCAGAGCACGGCGTCGTTGATAACCAGCAGAAGCGCGAAGGTCGCGAGCAGCTGAAACAGCTCGGGCGCGCGGTAAACCCGCCGCAGCAGTACAATTTCGATCACGGCGCCAAGCGCACCGATGAGAATTGCGGTCGCAACAATGCCGCCCCAAAAACCGAACGCACCGCCGAGACGGGTCGCAAACGAGTAAGCGACGTAGGTCCCCAACATGTACAGGGACCCGTGCGCGATGTTGATGATGCGGGAGACGCCGAATATCAGCGACAGGCCCACTGCGACAAAGAATAGTCCGGAGGCGGTCGAAAGCCCGTTGAGCGCCTGAAATAGGAACGCGCTGAAAGTCATTAGACGGTCAACTCTCCCCGCCACCGCGGGGAGAGGTTAGCCAAGGACATGGCGGGCGAAAACCTTAGTTCGAGTTGGCTGGGCGTAACTTCTTGACCTCAGCATCGCTCGGTAACACTGAGACGCCATCGACATATTTGAAGTCGACCATCGTGCCCTTGCCGTTTTCCAGCGCGATCTTGCCCACATAAGCTCCCATCGTGGCCTGATGGTCACTCGCCCGGTAATGGAACGGACCAAATGGGCTGTCGACCTTGAGGTCCTTGAAGGCCTCGACCAGCTTTTCCGTATCGGTCGACTTCGCTTTGGCGATGCCCGCGGCGATCGACTTCATCGTCACGTAGCCGACGATCGAACCGAGACGCGGGTAATCGTTGTATTTCTTTTGATAGGCGGCAACGAAGGCCTGGTTTTCCTTGGTCTTGACCTTGTCCCAAGGATAGCCGGTAACACTCCAGCCGACGGGCGCTTCGTCTTTGAGCGGGTCGAGATATTCAGGCTCGCCCGAAAGCAAACTGACGACCGCACGATTCTTGAACACACCGCGCGTATTGCCTTCACGCACAAATTTGGCGAGATCGCCGCCGAACAGAACATTGAAAATCGCGTCCGGTTTGGCGTCGTCGATTGCTTGCGCTACTGCACCGGCGTCGATTTTGCCGAGTGGCGGCGCCTGCTCGGTGACAAATTCAACATCCGGCTGCGCTTTTTTCATCAAGGTCTTGAAGTTCTCGGCCGCCGACTGGCCATATTCGAAGTTCGGATAGACCAACGCCCATTTTTTCTTTTTCGCGGCGATTGCGGCCGGCATCAGCATGGCGACCTGCATGTAGGTCGAGGCGCGCAGTCGATACGTATATTTATTGCCGTTCTGCCACGTTATTTTATCGGTCAGAGGCTCGGCCGCGAGGAAAAACACTTTCTTCTGGCCGGCAAAGTTTGTCACGGCGAGGCCGATATTGGAAAGAAATGTACCGGCAATCAACGCAACGCCTTCACGCGTCACGAGCTCTTCGGCCACGCGTACGGCTTCGCCCGGATTAGCGCCGTCGTCGCGTGACACCACTTCCAATTTTTTGCCGAGGACGCCACCTTTGGCGTTGATCTCCTCGATGGCCATTTCCCATCCCTTTTTGTAGGGATCGAGAAATGCCGGCTGAGATTTGTAGCTGTTGAGCTCGCCGATTTTGATCGTCTGCTGCGCCGTGGCCGGCGATAGGCCTGCTGCGAGCATGGCGGCGAAGGCGATCGATAACACGGGACGCTTAGTCATCATTACAACGCTCCTGCGTAGCTGTGCCCGGCGAACTTGTTTGTATGCAAATAGTCCGGCCCCATCCCCACGCTTGTCAAGCCAGCTAAGGCTGAGGCACGCAGTTTACCCTATCGGCTTGTCGCGGAACCGGTCCATGAGCGGCTTATCCTGGCCGCCGTCGATTTCAATCATCGTGCCATTGACCATCTGCATCATTGGCGAAGCCAACATCACGACGAGAGCCGCAACCTCATCGACTTCGGCAATGCGTCCCATGGGGATCGAGGCAGGCGCGAGCTTGTCGGCATCTTCGTATGAAATTTTCATGTCGCGTGACATGGCCTTGACCAGCCCAGCCCAGCGCTCGGTGCGGACCGGGCCCGGATTGACGGCGACAAAACTGATCCCGTCCTTACCGTATTGGCCGGCAAGCGAGAGCGTCAGGTTCTGCCCCGCGGCATTCGCCGCGCCCGGGCATATTTCCCAATATGATGGCTTCACGCCGTCATTTCCGATCAGGTTCACGACGCGCCCCCCGCCTTGCTTGACCATGAGCGGCAGCACGTAACGCAGGCAGCGAACATACCCCATAAACTTGAGCTGAAGGCCTTTCTCCCAATCGTCTTCCGTCAGATGTTCGATGACACCGCCAGCCGCCGAGCCCGCATTGTTGACCATGATATCGACGCGGCCGAGCGCCTTTGCGCCTTGCTCGATGAAATTCTTCGCATCGGCGTCCTTGCGCAAATCAGCCGCGATCGCGACGATCTTTCGGCCCGTCTCCTTGGCAATCTCATTTGCCGTCGCCTCAAGCGGCTCTTTGCGCCGCGCGCAAATAGCGACATCGACCCCTTCCTTTGCGAGCATGCGGGCGATGCCCTTGCCAATGCCTTCGCTGCCGCCAGTGACTAGCGCAGTTTTGCCCTTGAGCTTGAGGTCCATCGCGGTACTCCGGTTCTCTACATTGAGGATTTATGCGCGAGCCAACGCCCGGCCTCCGCCGCGGCGAACAAGTCCGCCAAAGCGGCGTTGAAAGCCGCGGGTTCTTCGGTCGGAACATTGTGCCCAGAGCGCGGGATCACCAACAGGCCGGCCGTCGGCGCCGTACGCTTGAGAAAGACGCTTCCGTCGATGCAGGGTTCATCTTCGTCGCCGACGATAATCAGCAGCGGCACGGCAAATTGCTTCAGCGCCGCCTCCATCTCCCACAGCGTCGGCCGTTTGAGCTGGAGATTGAACATCGTCTGGGCGTGGCCTTCGGCCGAATGCTCGGACAGCATGCGCGCGAACTCGGCATAGCCGCGCGGATCCTTGTTCTTCTGCGCTTGGCGCATGGGTGCGTCGGAATATTTCGCGGCCGCCGCCGCAATGCCTTCCTCAGCAAACATTTTGCCGGTTTCCGCGGCAAGCGCTTTCATCTCTTCGCGTTTCTTAGCATCGGGCGTCGAACCCCAGCCGCAACCGGCAGCGACAACTGAAATGCAGCGCGCCCGCGCGTGAATTCCGACATGCAACGCCGTGTAGGCCCCCATCGAATGGCCAACGACGTGCGCCTTGTCGACTTTCAAAGCGTCCATCAGTGCAATGACATCGTCCCGCGCGATATCCTGACTGTATCGCGCTCCGTCGCCCGGCACGTCTGATGGCGGATAACCGCGCTGGCTATAAGTGATGCAGCGATGGCCGCGCGAAAAATACCGCATCTGCAGCTCCCAAGTGCGGTAGTCGCCGGCATACTCGTGCACAAAGATCACCGGGGTGCCGCGCCCGGCCTCTTCGTAATAAAGCCGCGTCCCGTCGCGCGCGGTTATGTGCGGCATCACGCCCTCCAAACGCTGCTGCCGATTATTTGCACGCAAACGAAAGCAGAGTAAAGTCGCGATCGCGTTCTGGCCATGTGACGCGCAAGATCACGGCTCGAACGACCACGAGGGGGAATTGTTCATGTTCAACTTGTCCCGACGCGGCCTCGCCGCGCTGACCGCCATTTTCGCGATTGCGGTTACTGGATTTGTCACGCCCGCCGCGTGGGCGCTGCAAAAGCCCGTCATCAAAGTGTCAAGCCTGACGCTACCGGTCTTTAATCCACTGGTGTGGAATATCATGAAGGCGCAAGGCTTCGACGCCAAACATGGCTTCGAACTCGACATTCATGCCTATCCATCGATCGCGGCTTTCTATGCCGGCTTTGCCACCGGCGAAACCGACGTACTGATTGGTGGCCCGACGATCCTGCAGAAACTCTATCAGGAAGGCGTCCCTGTTCGAATTATTGGCACGGGCTTCACGCTCGCCGACCTGGTTATCTTCAGCAAGAACGACCAGATCAAGTCGCTGGCCGATATGAAAGGCAAACAGCTCGCAATCGATATGGGCGGCTCGCAATTCCAGGTCACCAAAATGTACCTGGCTGCCAAAGGTATCGACCTCGGCAAGGACATCACCGTCGTCAACGCCAACTTTGCCGTCGCCCGCGCCCAACTCGAAGCGGACCGTGTCGACGCCGCATTGGTGATCGAACCGCTTGCCAGCATTATCGCAAAACAAAATCCCGGCTGGCATGTGATTTTCAATGGCGCGCAAGGCTGGAAGGAGATCAGCGGCGAAGATGGCTGGGAAATCGTCACGGCGATGCGCGCCGACGCGATCGCTAAGAATCCCGACACACCCAAGATGCTCGTTGCAGCGTTGCAAGATGTCGCCGCCTTCATGCAATCAAACACGGCCGATGCCGATAAGATCGCCAACGACACGCTGAAGCTGCCGCCGGGCATCCTGACCGCCGCCTTGCAAAGCAAGCGCCTGCAAATGATCATCAAGCCGGCGTGGGAGCCGGCGACCCGCAAAACCATCACCGACATGATGGAGCGCGCAGTAAAAGCAGGCTTCTACGAAAAGATGCCGGACGAGAAGATTATCTATGCCCCATGAGGAGCTGGGCGAGTCTGTCCCGGTCCTGACTTTTCCACGCCAGACACTCGTCTCCCTTCTCGTTTTCGCGATTGCCTGGGAGGTGCTGTCGCATCTGGCGCCCTACCTGGGGATTCCACCCTTCGCTGTTCCAAGCTTCGCGCGCATCGCGCGAAGCTTCGCAACGATTACACCAATCGACATTGTCGTGACGCTGGCGCGCGTAATCGCGGCACTTATCGCTTCGTTTGTGTTGGGCCTTGCTCTCGCAATGGCGATGTACCGCTCGGATACGCTCGACAAATACCTGCATCCAATGGTGCGCCTGTTCATGGCAGTGCCCGTGGTGTCCTGGATTTTGTTTGCAGTGCTGTGGTTTCCTGGTGTCGAATTTCGTATCGGGTTTGTGCTGGTGGTTGTTTGCGGGCCGGTCTTCTTGATCGATACGCTTGACGCGATGCGCGGGGTATCGCGCGAATTGCGTCACATGATGCAGTCGTTTCGGCCGACGACTTGGCAATATTTTTACAAACTGATGCTGCCGGCAATCGTCCCGACGATTTTCACCAGCTGGAAAGTTAATATTAGTCTGGCGATTCGCGTCGTCACCATTGCCGAACTGGTTGGCGCGGTGACCGGCATTGGACACCAACTGTCGGTGGCACAGGAATTGTTCTCGGTCGCAGACGTCTTCGCCTGGACACTAGTCCTGGTCGGGTTGCTATTTTTGCTCGAAGCAATGGTCGCGCGTGTCGAGGCCCGCGTATTGCGGTGGCGCACATGAGTGGTCCGGCGCCGATTGAGGTGCGTGGCTTGCGCAAAGTCTTCCGGCAGACGACGACCGGTCAGTCGGTCGTCGCAATCGACCGGCTCGACCTCACCATTGCGCCGAAAGAAGTCGTGGCAATCGTCGGCCAGACTGGCTGCGGAAAATCCACGTTCTTCGATCTCATGATCGGATTGGAGGCCCCCAGCGAAGGCTCGATCCATATTGGCGACAAACGGCCACACGCAGATTTCGACTATTTCCGCGGCCGGATCGCAACTGTTTTCCAGCAGGATCGATTGCTTCCTTGGCGATCGGCGCTCGATAACGCGAGGCTCCCGCTCGAGTTGATCGGGATGCCCGAAAATGAACAGAACGAGCGCGCGCTGACATGGCTTAACCGGCTGGGCTTGGGGCAATTTACCAATGCCTTTCCGCATGAATTGTCAGGAGGCATGCGCCAACGCGTGGCAATTGCCCGCGCCTTCGCAGTCGAACCAGACATTCTGCTGGCCGACGAAGCTTTCGGGCATCTCGACGAAGTGACCGCGGCAGAGCTGCGCGAGACGTTCCTTAAACTGGCGCGCGAATGTGGCTCGACCGCGATCCTCATTACCCATCAACTGGAAGAGGCTATCGGTGTTGGCGACCGTATCGTGGTGCTCGGAAAATCCGCAAAACTGTTGGCCGATATTCATGTCGCCCGGTGGCCGAAGTCGAAATACAGACTGCTGCGCGAGGTTATTCAGTCGACGCTTCAGAACGATCGTCCCGACCCGCGGCTCAGCGATCCGAAACCCGCTGCAAAGCGCAAAAAAGCCAAAGGCTAACTGCGCAAAATTGCCTTCGCAGCGTCACCGACTGCTTCGACCGACATATCAGTATCGAGGAAACAAACGATCCGGCACGGGCAGCCTTCCAAGCCCTCGTAGCGCCACGGGAAAGCACCGATGACGCAGCGCTTGCCCAGCATCATCTCAATGTCGCCGCCGAGATTTTCCGCGTGCAGCAAGCCTTCCTGAAATGCCCAGCTGTGAAATGGAAACATGTCCTGCTGCACTTTTCGGCCGGATTTCTTGTGAGTGTACTCGAATGTGCCGAAGAATTCGGCCGGCGTTTTGCCGTGTTTTTTCGTGAACTCTTCGGCGAGATCCGGCCGCATGCGACGGATCGACGTGTTCATGGCGTGGTCGCAAGAACCGCAATCCATGCCCCACCATCGGATCTTTTTCTTTAGCATCCAGTGCAACGTGTCGAGGTTGGGTCCAGGGTGATAGCAGAAGTATTTCACCAGATCCTGATGCGGCTGGCCTTCGTAGTGCTTGTGCCAACCGGTGTGCAAAATAAGGATGTCGCCTTCTCGGATATCGGCGCCAGCGGATTCGATCATTTCCGGCGTGATTACAGCCCAGTCATGCATATGCTTTGAAATGTCAACGACAACACCGCGGTTGACCAAATAGTCGAGCGGCAGATGTGCCATGTCACCTTTGCGATTGTCAGTCGCATGCATGGCACCATCGAAATGGGTGCCGACGTGCAGGGCGGTATCGATGCGTTGCGCCACTATCATTTGCGTTTGCAGATTTTGCGCGTAGTACATCTTGTTGCCCGCGTAGCCGACCCAGCCGGGCGTGTGCACATTCATAACGTGGGAGAGATCGACGATTTTCATCGTGCAGGTCCTGACAAATTTAAGTTCCGCCACCCAATCGATCACAAGAGTCCGCGCAGCGCCAGATGCGCGCCAAGCAGCAGCAATCCAACGAAGAAACACAGTCGAAAAGTTTCGGGCTTCACTTTTCCGCGCATCAGTTGACCTAACCACATTCCAACAAGCGCGGCGGCGAGAGCCACAAAAGAGGGCCAAGCGAGGGACGTTCGCATTTGGCCGCCATAAACGAGAGCCAACGCCAGAGTGATAGTAGACACAGTGAACGACAGACCGAGGGCCTGGACCATTTTGTCACGGTCGAATTTCAGCGATTGTATATAGGGCGTTCCCGGCATGACGAAAATACCGGTTGCGACAGTAATGGCGCCGGTCGCCACTCCGATGAGCAATCCGAGCCAAACTTCCGCCCGCTCGGGCACTGCGAAATGACCTTTAACGAGGCCAAATGCGGCGTAGAGCACGAGAGCTAAACCGAGCCAGACGGTCGCCTGCCCGCTGTCGTCGTGCGGCAGGAGTGCCGCTCCGATAAATGTGCCA
Organism: uncultured Alphaproteobacteria bacterium; assembly: GCA_963820805.1. Lineage (GTDB taxonomy): Bacteria > Pseudomonadota > Alphaproteobacteria > Rhizobiales > Xanthobacteraceae > Pseudolabrys. Next base: position 16,962 of record CAWGBH010000007.1, on the reverse strand, counting down.
ATACAAATACCCGCAAGCATCGGCCATAGTCGGCGCAGCAACGCGAATACTCCGCCGCCAACGACAGCCTGCCACACATTGGTAACTAGCGACGGAACCAGCAGGATCGCCGCCGCCTGCGATGGCGTCATCAGCAACCCCAGCAAACCGATCGAGACCGTCGGCAGCCCGAGGCCAATGACGCCTTTGACAAAGCCAGCCAGCAGAAAAGCGCCCGCGACGGCAATGAGAAGTCCAGCTGATTCCACCCGGCGACCTTTCCCAAGTACGACGGACCTTGCGGGATGCCGCATTCTTTCACAATGCGGATGGCTGCAACCCTGGCTGTTATTTCCGCGAAGCCGCGCTTCGTTGCCGCGCTGTGCGGTTCGGTGCCATACTTTTCCGTCGCGAATAGACTGGAGCCGGACTAAATGCCGGAAGTATTTGTCGCCAAAATTGCGCAGTTTCCCGATGGGGAGCGCCGTATCGTTGCCCATGGCGGGGTCGAAATCGGCGTGTTCCGCTGGCAGGGTGAGTTCTACGCCTACGAAAACCTTTGTGTGCATCAGGGCGGGCCCGCCTGCGAAGGCATCATGATGCATAAGGTCGAGGATGTAATCGCTTCCGACCGCACGTGGAGCGGCCAACGGTTTTCAGACAAACAAATCCATTTCGTGTGCCCCTGGCACGGCTACGAATACGACCTCAAGACGGGCGAATGTGCCGCCGACAGGAAGCTTCGGTTGAAAAGCTTCAAGGTCGTCCGACGCGGGGAGGACATCTATGTCGTCGCAAGTTGATACACTGGAGTGCCCGAGCGATGCAGAAATCCAAGATATGCTCGCCAAAGCCGTACGACTCTATGCCGAGCGTGCGGCGGAACGGGATGGCGCGTTGCCCGCCTTCGCGTCTGATGCTGCAACCGCTACCGAGGTGATGGTTACGGTGACCGCGATGCTTAGCGCAGTGAACCTGCAAATTTTCGAACTTGGCATGTGGCAAGCCTGGTCGGGTCGCTAAAGGAACAAGAGAACCATGGACCTTCCGCTCAGCAACTCCCGCCGTATGGCAGTTGAGGAATTCGACACCTCGAAACTGCTTGCGCACGCGTCAAAACAGGCGAGCGAGCGCGGCTATAAGAACTTTCCGATCGTCGATGTCGACTCGCATCACTACGAAAGCGAGGCGCTCGACGAGATCCTCGAGTACATGGACGACCCTGTGCTGCAGCAGCTCGCCCGTAGCGCCCGGCAGGCGAGCGCGAAGAGTGTCGGCATGTTACCCGCCGGGGTCGGCTATCAGGACATGGGCGGGCGCGTCATGCGCTATGCAGTGCGTGGACTGGAAAAGACGGATGCCGGCGTGCAACGTGACATTTCACTCACGCGGCGCTGGATGGATGCCATCGGCATCGATGTGGCCATCATGTTTCCCACTCCAATGCTGCAATTGGGCTTGCATCCCCAGGTCGAAGTCGAGGTCGCGCTGGCGCGCGCCTATAACCGCTGGCTAACCGAGCGCGTATTGGCCCATGAGCCGCGCATCCGCTCCATGCTCTATCTGCCCTTCAACGACGCGGAAGCTTCATTCCAGATGGTGAAAGAATTCGGCGAGAAGAAGGGCGTCGTCGGATTCATGGTGACATCGGCGCGCTATCGGCCTGTTCACCACAATTCCTATATGAAGACCTACGCCTTACTGGAGGAAATGAATCTGCCACTGGCATTCCATGCCGGTTACAATTGGAGCGACCAGACTGTCGGCTTAATGAATCAATTCATCTCGGTTCATGCACTTGGGTTCGTTTTCTACAATATGGTTCATCTCGCCAATTGGGTGATGAACGGCCTGCCGGAGCGCTTTCCCAAACTCAAGGTTCTTTGGATTGAAAGCGGCCTGGCCTGGGTGCCGTTCATGATGCAGCGCTTCGACAACGAATACATGATGCGCTCATCGGAGGCGCCAGCTCTAAAGAAAAAGCCGAGCGAGTACATGCGTGACATGTATTTTTCATCGCAGCCAATGGAAATGACCGACATGGCGGCGCTGGAGCAAACCTTCCGAATGATCAACGCGGAAACCCAGTTGCTTTACTCTTCGGACTATCCACATTGGGACTTCGACCTGCCGTCAACAATTTATGACTTGCCGTTTCTGGGCGAACAGGCCAAGCGCAATATCCTTGGCGGCAATGCGGTGAAGGTGTTTAACCTCAAGCTGCCGGCGCAAAAGATGGCCCGCGTCGCATAAGTGGTAAAGGACCGGTGACTGGAGGATAAAAGTGCGTACCTTTTTTGCTTTGATTTCGTCCATGCTGCTTTTTATGTCGGACGCATTGGCGCAGGATGCTGCGGCCAATTTCCCGAACAAGCCAATCAAGATTGTCGTCTGTGTGCCGGCCGGAGGGGGCGTCGACACGGTAACCCGCATCGTTGCCGAAGGACTGCACCAGAAGCTCGGTCAGCCCGTCATCGTGGAGAACCGCGCCGGCGCCGCCGGCAACATTGGGGCAGAATATGTATTTGGCTCCGATCCTGATGGCTACACACTGCTTGCCGCTCAACCGGCACCATTGACGGTCAATCCGTTGCTTTACAAGAAAATGAATTTCGATCCGGCACAGTTCGAACCTGTGGCGATCATGACCTCGATCGCCAACGTGCTGCTGGTGCGCCCCGATTTTCCGGCGAAAACGGCGAAGGACTTTATCGACTATGTGAAAGCCAATCCGGGCAAGATTAACTACGCCTCGCAAGGTATCGGCACCACGTCGCATCTAACCGCAGCATTGTTCGAGCGCATGACCGGCAGCAAACTTGTTCATGTGCCCTATAAAGGGACCGCTCCGGCGCTTAACGATATTATCGCCGGACATGTCGACTTCATCTTCATGGAACTCGCGTCTGCCATCAAACTGCACGAGGCCGGCAAGGCGCGTATTCTCGCGGTTGCGACCGATAAGCGCATCTCCAGCTTGCCCGACATCCCCACGCTCGATGAAGCTGGAGTGAAGGGCTTCGAGTCGGGGACCTGGAACGCCCTCGCCGCTCCGCCCAAAACACCGGCGCCGATCGTGCTGAAACTCAACAAGGCAGTAAATGAAGTGCTGCAAAGCCCGCAAGCACAGGATCACTTTGCCAAAATCAACCTCCACGCCGCAGGCGGCTCACCGGCTGAAGCCGCAGCCTTTATCAAGAAAGAGACCGAGGTTTGGGGGGGCGTTATCAAGGACGCCAACGTCGAGGCCAACTGAAATCGCACGACTTTCGCGATCCTGATATCCCTAAACCCATATGCCCCAATGAGCGGTGCGAATGGCGGTAATTTGCCTCGATCTGTTGTTGCCGACAGCGTCGCAGACAAGGCATATAATGCGCCACCCTCACCGGCTATGAGGCCGGCAATCAATACCGCGTAAGGAGACGACCATGGACGAGAGAACGCGCGACCCCCTGCCGATCCGCGCTGAAGACGTCAACCCACGCTACAACTGGGGACGCGCGCTACCGGCGCTCGGCATCATGGGCGTGGATTTCGAGGAACGCGTCGACTACCGCCGTATGCACCGATACCGGCTCGGCCGAGCAAAGCAAGTGCTCGAAAAGTCGGAGTGCGGCGCACTGCTGGTGTTCGACGTCAACAACATCCGCTACCTCACATCGACCAAGATCGGCGAATGGGAGCGCGACAAAATTTGTCGTTGGGCGCTACTCACCCGCGACAACGAACCGATCTTGTGGGATTTCGGCTCGGCGGCGGTACACCACCGGCTCTATGCGCCTTGGCTCAAGCCCGAAAATTGCAAAGCCGGCCTGCTCGGGCTGCGCGGTACCGTGCAGCCCTCATTCGGGCTAATGGCCAAACACGCCAAGGAAATCTTCTCGCTGCTCAAGGAAGCGGGCGTCGAGAAGATGCCCGTCGGCGTCGACATTATCGAACCGGCCATGATGTTCGAGCTCCAGAAGGCCGGCATGAAGATCGTCGATGGCCAGCAGATCATGCTCGAGGCGCGCGAGATCAAGTCAGCTGATGAAATCGCACTGCTTAATCGCGCCGCCGCTATGGTCGACGGCGCCTACCACATGATCAGCGAAGAACTTAAGCCTGGCGTGCGTGAAAACGATATCGTCGCCAAGGTGAATGAGTTTCTTTATCGGCACGGCTCGGATGATGTGGAAGCTGTGAACGCAATCTCCGGTGAACGCTGCAACCCACACCCGCACAATTTCAGCGACCGTATGATCCGGCCTGGCGATCAAGCCTTCTTCGACATCCTGCAGTCGTTCATGGGTTATCGCACCTGCTATTACCGCACCTTCAATGTGGGCCGCGCGACGCCCGCTCAGCACGATGCCTACAAAAAGGCACGCGAGTGGCTCGATCGCGCCATCGAATTGATCCGTCCGGGAGTAATGACCGACGAGGTCGCGCGCGCATGGCCTAAGGCGCAGGAATTCGGTTTCCCCGATGAATTGTCGGCTTTCGGCCTGCAATTCGGCCACGGTCTCGGCCTGGCGCTGCATGAGCGGCCGATCATCTCTCGCGTCGTGTCTCTCGATCATCCGACCGAAATCAGGGAAGGCATGGTCTTCGCGCTGGAGACATATTGTCCGGCGACCGACGGATTTTCGGGCGCTCGTATCGAAGAAGAGATGGTGGTTACCGACAAGGGCTGTCGCGTAATCTCGCTGTTCCCCGCCGAGGAATTGCCGATTAGCCATCGCTATTGAACGTAATCGGCGTATCGCGCCGTCAGGTCGGTGCCTTCTCCTTCAGATGGAGAAAGCGCTCACTCAGCAGTGAGCCGGGATAGTAGGTCGGCTTGAACGCCGGTTGCGCCCGGATGTTGTCGAACCAGGTCACGACGCGCGGCAAATCTTGCCAATCAGGCAGGCGGAGATCGTACATACGTACTAATGCCGGCATGACCGCCACGTCGGCGAGCGAAATATGCTTGCCCAGCAGCCACGGACCGCCACTCGCCTCCATTTCGGCATCCATACGTTCGTACGCACGACGTAGACGTGCCAGTGCGGCGTCCATGTCGTGCTTGGGAAATCCGGTCTGTCCCATCGTGAGCATGAATTCGCGTCGCAAGGGCTTGCTTTCGGCCATCGCCACAAAGGCTTCGCGGCTCATCTTCTGGAAGCTTGGCAGAAACGCGAGGTTGAAGGTCGGAACCCGCACGGCAGCGGCCGGCATTTCGTCGATGAAGTGCATGAGTGCGCGCATGCGAGCTCGTGCGACTTTGTCGCTCGGGGTGAAACTTTGCTCGGGAATGACCTCGTCCAGATATTCGGTGATCACGGTGGAATCGATGATGATCGCACCGTCATGGTCGAGCGTGGGCACAACCCCGTTGGGATTGAGCTTGAGATAGTCCGGCTTGAGCTGGTCGCCTTCGAGCAAATTGAGCTTCACCTCGTCGAACGGCACGTTCTTGGCGTTAAACACGAAATCGAACGCGCTGGCTGCAGGTGGATTGCGGGGCGTTGTAGAGCTTGAATGCCATTGAGAGCTCCCGTTTTACCGATCTATCGTCCGAACGAAGGAAAGCGTGTCATGTGTTTGTTGCATATGCACCATGAAATTTACGGCCATTTTACTTGTGATGACCACTTGGGCCCGATTGAGTGGATACGTGCGCAGCTGCCGTTTTCCTCCCTTCAGGCTTAGACGGCGGCGTGAATCCTCCACCTTATGCACACAGGGCCCCGCAAGGGGCCCTCTTTTTTTGTGCCGCCGAATGGCCGCTAAATCCGATCAGCTCTCAAGGCCGGTCGATACATTCTTGTTTTCCGAAGTGAGCTTCATGCCGGCTGCGAGCGCCATCGTTTCGGCCAGCGCGGCGAAGTCCTTGGCGAGGTATTCCTCCGGGTTCTTCTGCAACATTGCCGCACCGAAATGGGTTTGCAGCACTTCACGTGTCGCCGCCGTCACCGGCATCGGCACGTCCATCTCACGTCCCAGCTCGAGACCGAGATCGAGGTCCTTGCGCAGCAATTCGGGTGTAAAGGTCGTGGTCCAGTCGAGATTGACCAGGGCCGGCGTCTTGTAGCGCGTAAACATCGAGCCCATCACGCCATTGTTCATAAAGGCGAGAAACGCGTGGCGCGGCACACCCATCTTGTTGGCAAGCAGCGTGATTTCAATCAGGTTCTCGATCACCACGCCGAGCATGACGTTGTGCGCGATCTTGCAGATCCGCGCGAGTTCGCCGTCGCCCACGTAGGAGACGCCTTGCGGTGCAAATACTTCAATTAACGGCATCGCCACCTTAGCGTCTGCCTCCGGCCCCGATACCACTGACGACAGTTTGCCGGCCTTGATCACTTTGGCATTGCCGGACACCGGCGCAGCAAGGAAGCTGACACCACGTTCATTCAGACGCTTGCGGATTGCGGCGGATTCCTCGACCGAGATCGACGAGCAGTCGACCAACATCTTCGGCTTCTTCGGGCCGCTAAGCAGACCGTCTTTGCCGAAGACGACTTCCTCAACGTCCTTGCCGGTGGAGACGATGGCGAACACCACATCGCAATCGGCAAGCTCGACCGGCTTGTCGACCAACTTGCCACCTTTGGCGGCCAACAGTTCAGCCTTGGCGCGGGTACGGTTCCAGATCGTCACATCGTGGCCGGCCTTGAGCAGGCGTTCCGCCATCGGCGTCCCCATGCGGCCGGCCCCGATCCAACCGATTTTTTGTGCATTCTTCGACATCACGAAACTCTCCCGTTGAAATCTTGGCGCTCTCCGCGCGCTCGACGGGGCTTTAGCCGTTCTGCCGCAATTGCGCCAGTAGCGGCATACGGGAGGCAAATCCTGCGTGTGCCTTGTGGTAGGCGTCCAAAGCGCTATCCTTTGAACAATGCCGCTCAGACGGCTGCCGAAGGCCCGCTCGTGAAGCTGACGGGCCGGTGGGAGGAACGTGGCACCGATGCAGGATGCCATCACGATTGGCGTAACAGAGCCGGAAGTCCACTCGCAAAGCGGCGAGCGCTTGCGGCTGATTGCGCGGAATATATTTCCGTTCGCTGTCGTCGGTACGATTTGGGAAATTATCGCCTGGGCCGGCGTATTTCCGCACCGGCTATTTCCAACTCTGGAAGAGGTCGCGGCCTCCTTCGTGCACCTCACGGTCACGGGCATTCTGCCGCACCATACGATCGAAACTCTCATTCGGCTGCTGAGCGGTTTCGCGCTTGCAGGCATCCTCGGTGTGACCATCGGCGTGCTGATGGGTCGCTCCCGCCGTGCCGAGGACATTTTCCTGCCGCTGGTCTCGATTGGCGCGCCGATTCCTGGTCTCGCCTACGCGCCGTTGTTTTTGCTCTGGTTCGGTCTCGGAAATATTTCAGCGGTGCTCCTGGTTGGTTTCGTGGCGGCCTTCCCCATCATTTTCAATAGCTGGACCGGCGTAAAGGCAGTGAAGGAGATCTGGATACGGTCCGCACAATCGATGGGCGCCGATGACAGCCGGTTGTTTCGATACGTGATCCTGCCGGGCGCGCTGCCATATATTCTCACTGGTATGCGGCTTGGCCTCGCGCAGGCTTGGCGCATTCTGGTCGCGGTTGAGATGCTCGCAGCCGTGCCTTGGGGTCTCGGCTGGTTGATCTTCGGGGCGCGCAAGTTTCTCAACACCGATGTCATGATGGCCGGCATTGTCGTGATCGCCATCATCGGCCTCACGCTGGAAAAATTCGTGTTCCAGAAAATCGAAAACTACACCGTCGTGCGCTGGGGGATGATCACGTCATGACCGAATGGCGCCAGCGCCAGAACTCTCTCGTGCGAGGCGGCCTGACGCTGCTCGCGGCGGCGGCGATCTACGAAGCCTTGGCGCGCAGCGGTTATTTTGCGCCAGCGCTGCTCCCGACAATACCGATGGTCGCGCATGCGCTCATCGCAAGCATTGCCGACGGCACCATGATCGAACACGCGGCCTTCACGCTCTACCGTGTGATGTTCGGCTTTGCGCTCTCAATCGTGGTCGGGCTTCCACTTGGCATTCTGATGGCGCGCTTCTCGCGCGTTGAACATTTCTTTCTGCCGCTGGTCAGTGCCCTGATGCCCATTCCCTCCTTCGCGCTCGTGCCGCTGTTTATGCTTTGGTTCGGCATCGGTAATCTGACGACAATCCTGATCGTCTTCTACGCCGCGACGTTCCCCATGATGTTCAACACATGGTCGGGCGTGCGCTCGGTCAATCCGCTGTGGTTGCGCGCGGCCGGCGCGATGGGTGCCGATGAACACAGACTGTTCTGGAAGGTTATCATTCCGGGCGCTTCGCCATTTATCATTACGGGCATGCGGCAGGCATTTTTGCGTGCCTGGATCGCGGTCGTTGGCGCCGAAATGATTGCGGCCTCCGACTGGGGGCTGGGTTGGGTTATTTTTGATGCGAAAGAATTTCTCAATACCGATATCATGCTAGCGTCTTTGATCGTGATCGGCGCGATCGGCTTTATTTTCGAGCGCTTCGTTTTCGGATCGCTCGAGCGCGCGACAGTGATGCGGTGGGGCATGGTGCGCGCCGCCAAAGGCTAGCGCACACCGGTAAGGCGAGTACCATGGTTCCCATCGAAATTCGCGACGTTTCGCTGATCTACAACACGCCCGGCGGGAAAGTCCCGGGCGTGAAAGACGTCAATTTGAATATTGACGCTTCCGAATTCGTCTGCATCGTCGGGCCTTCCGGCTGCGGCAAGTCCACGCTGCTCAATATCATCGCGGGTTTTTTGGCACCAGCGGTGGGAGAAATTCGCATCGACGGCAAAAAGGTCGACGGCCATGGCATGGACCGCGGCGTCGTTTTTCAGGACTTTGCTCAACTTTTCCCGTGGCGGACCGCGCTCGGTAACGTCACTTTCGGCCTTGAAATGAAAGGCGTGCCGAAAGATGAACGCGACAAAATCGCCCGGGAGCAATTGCGGCTCGTGAAGCTTGAAAAGTTCACGAGTTCCTATCCGCATCATCTCTCGGGCGGCATGCAGCAGCGGGTCGCCATCGCACGAGCGTTGGCTTACAATCCGTCGGTTCTGCTAATGGACGAGCCGTTCGCAGCACTCGACGCCTTGACCCGCGACGACATGCAGCGCCTGCTCGCCGAAGTATGGCGGGAAACGCGTAAAACGGTGATTTACGTGACGCACAATGTCTCGGAAGCCGTTTATCTTGCCGATCGGGTCATCGTGATGACACCGCATCCCGGCACGATAAAAACGGAGATCCGCATTCCCATGCCGCGACCACGCGACCCTCTGAGTGTGGAATTTCTCGATTTTCAAAAAGAGCTGCTGCGCCATCTTGGTCATGAGATCGGCGCAAGCGAGCCGGCAAAAGCCAACGGTAAGGCAAACGCATAAGGGAGGATGATTATGGTTCAGAATACAGGACTAACGCGCCGATCCTATCTCGCGGCAACGGGCGCCGGGGTGTTGGCGGCAGGCTTCGGTATACGGCCGGCCGCGGCACTGGAAACGGTGCGCCAAGGCTACCAGACAAATATGTGGGGCATGCCGACCTACTACCTGCTCCGCTCCGGATTGTTGGAAAAGCACGGCTTGAAGTTCGAGGAATTTGCCGTCCCCTCCGGCAACCTCACGATGCAGCAAATGGTGGCCCGCCAGGTCGATATGGGCACTTACGCCGGCCCCTCGTTTGCCCTTGGCCACGACAAAGGCGGTCTGTTGGCCATTGCCATGATCGAATATGTCGGCAAGACCGCGCGCGTGATGGCGCGCAAAGACCTCAATATTACGAAGGTCGAACAGCTCAAGGGCCTGAAGGTTGCCAATCAGACCGGCTCGTCGACCGGCAATATTTTCGTCGATCAGATCGCGCCCAAAGCGGGCTTGAAAAAAGGCGACTACCAGGAAGTGCGCATGAACGTGGACGACATGGTGGCAGCGATGGCAGCCAAGACCGTCGATGCCATGTGCAACGTCGAACCCTACAACGCGATTGCTGAGGCCGACGGCCTCGCGGTCACTGTCTCGGAATTCGATACTTTCGATCGGCTTCCAGTGTTCATGGCGGCAACGCCGGAGTATGTACAAAAGAGTCCGGAGACTGTCGTCGCCTATCTGAAAGCCTGGCTCGAGGTTGCCAAAGATTTCAAGACCGAGCCAAAGAAGGTTGCGGACACGATTTTCTCATTTTACGAATCGAAGGGCTACACGATGTCGAAGGACACCTTCGCAAAAGCGCTCGCGCGAGTGGAAGTGCAGCCAGGATGGCCGAACGATCTCGTGCCCTACATGCAACAGCAAGCCGAAATCTTGCTGAAGGAAAACAAAATCAAGACAATACCCGACTGGAGCAAAGCGCTGCGTACCGAATTTCTCAAGCAAGCGGGCGCCTGACAGCCCGTGACGGGCAAGAGCGTCTGATGTACGAACGACGGGCCGGCGCTGTTCGCGCCGGCCTTTCCGCAAAGCCAAAGCCACGGAGATGTGAATGTCCACTGCCAGTAGCCCGCTCAACAAAAGCGGCGAGCCTATTACCTGGAATTTCAAACTTCTCTCCCAGAACGATCTCGGCGGCTTCGGCGGAATGGGCGAAGGCATGTCCGTTCAGATTGCCAAGGACGGACGGCGCATCATTTGGCTGGCGCATGAAAGTGCGCCGAAGAATTTCACCGGCGTCGACGTATCGGATCCGCGCCAGCCGAAGGTCGTCGTACAGACTGACCTCCCCAAACCATACATGCGATCGAATTCGCTGGAGCTTTCCGGCGACATCATGGCGGTTGCCTATCAGACACAAAAAGTCGGCCAGCAGCCGGCGGGTCTCGAGTTGTTCGATGTGTCGGTGCCGGAAAAGCCCAGATCAATCTCGTTCTTCGATTGCTCCGGTCCAACCTCACGCGGCGTACACCAATTGTGGTTCTGCGACGGCGAATACGTCCACATGGCTTCGGGTTCACCCGACTTCAAGCCGAGCCACCCGCAGGACGACCAGTTCTATCGCTGCATTGACGTGCGCAATCCTTCGAAGCCAGTCGAAGTCGGCCGCTGGTGGATGCCGGGTACGTCGGCGACGGACAATGTCGCGCCACCGCCGCGGCATCCATTAGATAAGGGCTATCGGGCGCACAACACCAACGTTTATCCGCAACGCCCGGACCGCCTCTACCTCTGTTACATCGACGGCGGCATGTTCGTGATGGACATCAAGGACAAGGCCAGCCCTAAGGTCATCTCGCACTGGACCAATTCGCCACCTTACACCGGCTTCATGCACACCGCGGTGCCGCTGTTCGACCGTAACCTCATGCTGGTAACCGACGAGTCGACCGAAAATGCGGGCAAGGATTGGCCGAAGCTGATCTGGATCCTCGACATGCGAGATGAGAAAAGCCTGGTCTCGATTTCGACGTGCCCGATGCCGCCGGTCGACGCGTTCAAGGATCGCGGCGGCCGTTTCGGTGCGCACAATATCCATGAGAACGTAGTGTTGCCGACGTCGTGGCAATCCGATCAGATTGTGCTCGGCACCTTCTTCAATGGTGGCCTGCGAGCTTACGACATTTCCAATGCGTTTCAGCCAAAAGAAGTCGCTACCTTCGTGCCGCCGCCACCGAAGGGCACCCCGGCCGGCGCCGTGCAGCTTAACGACGTGTTCGTGGACGAACGGCAGATCGTGTACACGGTCGACCGGCATACCGGCGGCCTCTACACGCTGGAGATGGATTTTTAATTGCTGCGCCGGCAGCAAACGCACTTCACCTCTCGCGTCGGGAGAGGTCGGCGCGCGAAGCGCGCCGGGTGAGGGGTCACAAACATCGAGAGTCCTAGACCCCCTCACGCCAACCCTCTCCCCAACGGGGAGAGGGAGCATGCAGCATGCGTGGCTCGGCCGAAGTCGGTTATACTCTTTTGATGAACGAGCTCTTCCCCTCTCCCGCTGCCGGACGCTTCGGGCGCAGGCTCAAGCGAGAACGAGGACCACGTGTACCCGTCACAGTGATCACCGGCTTCCTCGGCGCCGGCAAGACCACGCTGCTCAAACGATTTCTGGCAACGCCGCAGGGCCAAGGCACTGCGGTGGTCGTCAATGAATTCGGGGCGACCGGCATCGACGATGCCCTCGTCAGATCGAGTGCCGACGAGACAGTATTGCTCGGCAATGGCTGTCTGTGCTGCATCACCCGCACCGATTTACAGCAAGCGCTCCGCCGCATGGTGGTCGAGCGTGAGCGCGGCGAATTGCCGGACTTCAAACGCATTGTCATCGAAACCAGCGGGCTCGCGGACCCAAGTCCGATTCTACAGACTTTCGCTACCGACCGCGCTTTGGGCGGCGCTTTCCATGTCGAAGCGGTCGTGACGGTTGTCGACGCGGAGGCCGGCCCCGAAACGCTTGGCTGGTCGGCGGAAGCCCGCAAGCAAGCCATTCTGGCCGACCGGCTGATCATCACCAAGACTGATATCGCAGGCGAAAGCGCGTACGCTGCACTGACCGCGCAACTGCGCGCGCTCAACCCCGGCGCAGAAATCTTCGAGGCGGTCAATGGCGATATTGATCCGGCCCGTTTGATCGAACCGGCTTCCGATCAGCGCAATACGTTTGTCGCGGAGGCTGCGCACTCAGACGGCATCGGCAGTTTCGTGCTCGCTGACGATAAGCAAATACCCTGGGCCGTATTCGCCAAGACCATGGACACGTTGATGCAGCTGCGCGGGCCCGATTTGTTGCGCGTCAAAGGCTTTCTCGACGTCGAGGGCTGCAAAGGACCGGTGGTTGTCCAGTTCGTCCAACATCTTGCGCATCCGCCGATTGAACTGGAAAGTTGGCCGGATGGGGACCGGCAGACCCGCGTTGTCTTCATCACCAGGAACATTTCGGAGCAGCAGGTGCGCGGCCTGCTGACGGCGATAAAAGCTATTGTCTGATCATTCGCGATCGCGGCCGGCAATTTCCGCCTGCCAGGGTGCAACGGTTCGCTCCACCCAGCCGATGAACCAATTGAGACCGACAGCCATCAGCATCAAAATGATGATCGGCACGAACATCGTCGCGGTATCGAAATTATTGGCCGAATTGATGATCACCGCACCGAGGCCGGAAATGGTCGTGAAGAACTCGGCGATGACCATGGCCACCACGGCGCGTCCGACCGCGAGCCGGATACCGGCCATGATGTAAGGCAGCGTCGCCGGCAGCACGATGCGGCGCAGGATCACAATGTCGGGCGCGACGAAGGATTTTCCGACTTCGATCAGCGTCTTCGGCACGGCGACGACGCCGAGCCAAGTGTTGATGACGATTGGAAACAGCGCCATCAGAAAAACGACAGCAACTTTGACCGCAAAGCCCAAGCCCAGCCACAGGATCAGCAGCGGCACCAGGGCCACCAGCGGCATCGCATACCCGGCGGTGACATAGATGCCGAGCGCGGCTTCCGCGGTCCGAAAGCCGCCAACGAGAAGCCCGAGCGGCACACCGATCAGGATCGCCAGCACATAGCCCATCAGAAACGGCCGCAATGAGTCATAAAGCGCCGACCACAATTGCCCCGAGACGGCGAGATCCCAGAACGCCACTGCGATCGCCGATGGATACGAGCCGAACACCGGATTGATGCGCCGGCCAAATATCTCCCACAAGATCAGCATGACTGTGATCGAGGAAAGCGTAATGACCCAGCGGGGCAGCGGCTTCCGCTCGGCCGGATCCGCTTCCGGCGTGGCTGTAGCCTTGTTGCGGTCGGCAACGTCTACCATCAGAACTGCTTCCGTGCGATTGCTTGTTTCTCGGTTCGTCCCCGCGAAAGCGGGGACCCAGAGAACATGAATTTCGACTCTTCAAGCATCTCCCTGGATTCCCGCTTGCGCGGGAATGAACAGAGAATATGACGACGACAGGTCATTCAATGTACCGTCGGGCCATCGTGGATTGCGCGCCAAACTTTGTAGCGAGTCTCGGCAAATTCCGGCGTGCCGCGCACGACGCCGAGATCGGGCCGCGGACGCTTAAGCGGCACGGCCATGATTTCCTCCACGCGGCCATTCTTCATGACGATGATGCGATCGGCGATCAGCACAGCTTCGTCCAGGTCATGGGTGACGAATATAATCGTCTTTCCCGTACGGGCGTGGATATCGAGAAGTTCGGCCTGCAGCGATTCCCGGGTCTGCGCATCGAGCGCACCGAAAGGCTCGTCCATCAGCAGAACTTTCGGATCGATGGCCAACGCACGTGCAATGCCGACGCGTTGCTTCATGCCGCCGGAGAGCTGATGCGGGCGGCGATTTTGCGAAATCTTTCAAGCCCACGAGGTGTAGATATTTTTCTGCCGTTTCGCGCAGGGTCGCCCCGCGCATGCCTTTCATTTCCAGTCCGAACATTACGTTCTGCATGGCGGAGAGCCACGGCAGCAGCTCAGCGTGCTGGAAAACCATTCCGCGATCGTGGCCGCAACCATTGACCTCGCGTCCGTCGACAGTCACGCGGCCACTGCTCGAAGGATCGAGACCCATGGCCACACGCAGCGCCGTCGTCTTGCCGCAGCCGGAAGGGCCTATCAAAGCAACGATTTCCCCGTCCTTGACCGAAAAGCTGACGCGATCGAGCGCTTGCACGTGATGGAGTTGCCCATCTACACGCAGCGTAAAGCGTTTGGACACGTCGAGGAAAGTCACCTCACCCATTCAATTCTCCGAACTGTAGCGAATGCTCAGTGACCGACCACTTGCAACGCCTTTTCGCGATACTCAGGCGCAGTCACGGTCTTCAGGTCAAGCGGCGACTTCAGTTTGCCGGCCTTGACCATTTGATCCTGAATCCACTGAATTTTCTCTGCCGGTAAAGGCAGGGTTGGATCAACGGCGTGGTGCTGAACCGCGTCGTCATAAACGAAAGCGGGACGCGGATCGTCTGGCTTGGCGTGTATCAGCTCGCGCGTTAGTGCGATGGTCTCGTCCCGGTGCGAAAGCGCAAAACGCAATGCGCTCATTTCTGCGGCAAGAAATTTTACGGCGTCGTCGCTCCTCTCGGCGAGTTTCTTCGCGGTAGACACCAGGCACACGCGCAAAAAATTTGGAACCGCATCACGGCCGGCGACCAAGAGGTGAATATTCTTCGGGGCGACCGGCTGATATTCGTTGGACACGACCGCGGCATCGACCACGCCGCCGACCAACGCCTGATAACGGTCATTATCACCACCGACTGCCGCGAGCTTCACGTCGGTGTCGGAAATCCCGAATTTCTCCAGCGCTGAGCGCGCCAGCATATCGGGCATCGAGTTGGGTGCCGAAACCGCAATTTGCTTGCCCTTGAGGTCCTGCATTTGGGTGATTTTCTCATTCGCATAGATGCCATGCGGCACCACCACCCAATGACAGCCAAGCAACTTTACGTCGCCGCCTTTGGCGTCGACGGCAAATACGCCCTGCGGCCCACCCTCAAAGCTGTCGAGTTCACCCGCGATCAGCGCCTTTAGCGCCAGTTGGTCGTCCTTAAATTGCGAGATTTCAATTTTTAAACCCTGCTTTTTGGCAAAATCCCGTGTCGATACCATCAAAAAAATGCCGGCATCCCCCTTGGCATTGATCAAACCGTGCTTCCAGACCTTGTCCTGCGCGCAGGCGGGTGCCGATAGCGCGACAAGGGCCGCGAGGGCCATGCCCGTATAAGAGACGATGCGCATTGCGAGGTTCCTCCGTGAATTCAAGTTCCTTGGGGCCTCTGATCGGGCCTTTATTCCGGTGAACTTAACATGAATTTTATTGCGACGGGCGTTCCCAAGCGCAGTGTGCGGGACTAGCCTTTGGTCCGCAAGCGTCGGCACAAGACGCACCCACGGCAGGCGGTGGCCGTAAGCCACTGATCCTATAATTTAGTTCAGGGAGCTGAACGCTATGACCCAACGCTTCTCGATTACCGTCAATGGCAAATCCCACACGGTCGACGCCGACCCGGACATGCCATTGCTTTACGCGCTGCGCGACGACCTCGGCCTAAACAATCCTCATTTCGGCTGCGGGCTGGCGCAATGCGGCGCCTGCACCGTCCATCTCGACGGCCAGCCGACCCGGTCTTGCATCACGGCGATTTCGACCGTCGGCGAGGCCAAGATCACGACGCTCGCGGGCCTCGGTACGCCTGAGAAGCCACATCCCCTGCAGACCGCGTATGTCGAGGAGCAAGTGCCGCAATGCGGCTATTGCATCAACGGCTGGCTCATGACCGCCGCGGCCTTCCTGCGCGACAAAAAGAAACCGACGGATGCAGAGATCAAGGACGCCCTCTCCGGCCTCAAGTGCCGTTGCGGTACGCACATCAGCATATTGAAGGCGGTCAAACGTGCCGCCGAGATGATGGGTTAAGGGGAGGACACCATGACAAAATTTGAACAGGCCTCCGCATTCAGCCGCCGCTCGGTTCTGCTCGGTGGCGGCGCTCTCGTCGTATCGATCGGCGCGGCCGTATCTCTCGACACTGTGCTATCGCTTCAACAGGCTTTCGCGCAGGGCGCAAAGCCCCCGCTGACGCCCGACCAATTGTCGTCCTACATCGCCGTGAACGCCGACGGCAGCGTTGCTGCCTATTTCGGCAAAATGGACATGGGTCACGGCTTGCATGTGGCGATCGCACAGATCGTCGCCGAAGAACTTGATGTGCCGTTCAAGCGCGTCAAAGTTTTCATGGGGGACACCGCGACATCGGTGAACCAGGGTGGCGCTTCCGGCTCGACCGGAATTCAGAACGGCGGCAAGCAAATGCGTGTGGCCGCAGCGGAAGCGCGCCGTGTGCTGGTTGAAATGGCAGCCGGCCTGCTCTCGGTCCCCGCCGACAAGCTGGTCGTCAACGACGGTGTCGTCAGTCCGGCCGACGACAAGAGCAAGCAGATTTCCTACAGCCAGATGATCGGCGGCAAATATTTCAACGTCCCGCTTGAATGGAACAAGCAATACGGCAACGCGCTGTATGCACCCGGCAAGGCACAACCCAAGAAACCAAGCGAGCATA
>CAWGBH010000006.1:0-188456 GCA_963820805.1 uncultured Alphaproteobacteria bacterium | reverse complement strand
TTGCACCGCACATGTCTGCTAATGACCCAAAGCGGACTTGCGAGATCCCATTGCTTTTTAACGGCCCCCGTTGGCAATTTGCGAGTTACATGCAATTACTTTGGTCCATCGGCGCAGTTCGTGGGTGGTGTATTCATGATAAGACTCCAGCCCTCCCGTCAGCCGGCTTCGGCTCCGGCGCGGTTCCGTGAACGCGTACCTCGCCTCCCTTGGTCTTATTGCGGCGGCGACGGTCTTGCGCGAGGCGTTCGGCTTTCTCATCGGTGAAAACATCTTTGTATTTTCTGCTTACTATCCCGCAGTGCTTTTTGCGACCTTATCGGCGGCCTTGAGGTCGGGTGTTTTGCCCTTTTTCTTGGAGGCATGATCGGGTGGTGGGCGTATCTGCCTCCGTATTTTCATCTGTTTCCACTGGCCGCCGGATCGGCGACTAGACTGGGCGGCTATGTCTTTTCGGCATCTTTGATTATTTGGGGCGCAACCAGTTATCGCAGGCTCGCCGAACGGCTAGAAAAAGAAGAAAGTTTGCGCAAGCTGGCGGTTCTGGAACTTGCGCATCGTCTCAAAAATAAAATCGTCACGATCCAATCCATCATTAGCTACCAGCTTCGCGGTCAGCCTCAACTCAAAGCTAATATTAACGACCGACTTGTGGCCTTATCGGCGACCGACGACCTGATTATGGCTACGCAAGGACGCGGAGCAGGCATCCATGATGTCCTCTCAACTGAGCTCGGGGCTTATGAGGTCTCGCGTGTTCGGATGGATGGGCCGGAAATTTCTTCCCCCACGGTTTGCGATGACGTTGGCTTTGTTAATTCATGAGCTGGCGACGAATGCTGCGAAGTATGGCGCATTGTCGCGCCCAACCGGGTCGCTTTCGATCCAATGGTC
Organism: uncultured Alphaproteobacteria bacterium; assembly: GCA_963820805.1. Lineage (GTDB taxonomy): Bacteria > Pseudomonadota > Alphaproteobacteria > Rhizobiales > Xanthobacteraceae > Pseudolabrys. The sequence continues at coordinate 187,562 of CAWGBH010000006.1, read as the reverse complement.
GTTATCGGACGATCTTTGGAAACTTGAATGGCGCGAAACCGGGGGCCCCGCCGTCGCTCCGCAGACCCATCGAGGTTTTGGGCTTCAATTGTTGTCCGCTGGTCTAGGTCAATTTAACGGCAGTGTTGAAACTATTTTTGAGCCTACTGGCTTTATCTGCAAAATGAATGCAACTCTCGTCGGGCGCGAACTCGGGCCGGCCCTGCAAGTGGTGAATGAGCCGACCGCATCTCTAGACCCCGCAATATAAGTTTGGTTGATTCCGCCATTGGCACTTAGCGGACATCGCTAGACAGGGCGCCTATCGCTGAAACTAACACCTTTGCATTTAGTTGCTTGAGATAGCGGCCCGCAGGTCAAACGACACGACGGGAGACCGAACTTCTTGAGCAGGATAGGTGATGCGAGCGATAGCGGGTTTCTGGAAGATGCTTACGGAAACGGGGATGTCCTTTCTTGACGACGAGGCCTTGAGCAGGGGCGCTGCAATTGCCTTCTATGCGGTTACTTCACTTGCCCCCGTTCTGTTGATCGTGATTGCCATCGCCGGTCTGGCGTTTGGGCAAGATGCCGCGCAAAACGCCATCAACGAGCAATTTAGCGCTCTCATGGGCAAGCAGACGGCGGACCTTTTGCAGTCTGTCGTGGCCAACGCATCGACGAAGTCTTCAGGCATTATCGCAACGGTCCTCGGCATCGGAACGCTGATTGCGACGGCATCCGGGGTCTTCGGCGAGATGCAGGCCGCCTTGAACACCATCTGGAAAACGCGATCCCAAGCCACGACAGTATCGCGTCTTATTCGCGCTCGTATCACTAGTCTCGGGTTGGTGGCGGCCTTGGGATTTCTGCTGATCATTTCACTCGTCGTCAGCGCAGGCCTGACGGCGTTTGGGAATTATCTTGATGCGCTGCCGGTCGGTAATCAGATCCTGTTCTGCGTAAATTTTGTTGTTTCCATGTTACTATTCGCGCTTCTATTCGGATCCATCTACAAAGTTCTGCCTGATCGCACGCTGCGATGGAACGATGTGATCGTCGGCGCGCTCATCACCTCTTTCCTGTTTAACCTCGGAAAATCGCTCATCGGCTGGTACATTGGCAGCAGCGCAATCGCTTCCAGTTATGGCGGCGCCGGCGGTCTCATAGTCCTGCTCTTGTGGATTTATTACTCGGTGCAGATCTTCCTGCTTGGAGCCGAGTTCACGAAGACTTACGCGAATACTCACGGCAGCAAGCGCAATAAGCCAGTAAAATGACCGTGCAATTGGCGTCGGATCGCCTACGTCCGCTTATGGCACAAAGCAGACTTTGGGCTTGTGCCGCGAACACTGCAAGCGTTACCAACGGCCGCGGAAGTGACGTCGATGGCCCCATTCATCACGCCAGATCGGACCCGCGTAGGCATACGCATCAGGTGCTGCATAGATCGGATATTCTTCGACTACGACTGGCAGCCGCTCCACAATGATAGGCCGACGAACCACGACGGGCTCTGAAATCATGGGCGCTTGCTCCTCGACAATGACAGGCGGCGCACTCTGGTATCCGTATGCTGGAACCTCGCGCTCATAGCTTGGCAGTTCGCTATAGCGAGGTATCTGCAGATCGGCGGCCGCTGCCGGCGAGGCGAGAGCTAATGCACCCGCTGCGCCCAAGATCGCTTTACGCATGGTCGTTGTTCCCGTGTTGGTCGCGCCCTATGAAAGCAAACGCGGAAGCGCACCGTTAGGTCCAGGAACCGGTTCAGCCGATAAAATCGAAACCTCTAAAATCGATTCGAGGCGGCTGAAATTAGTGACTTGCTGAATTAGTCGACCGTTCGCATTTAAATTTGACATAGGCCTTTAATCGAAACTGGCCGAAACAAATCCCAAGTCAATTTGTTGCCTCCATGTTCGGCTGAGGGGCGTTACAATGGGAGGATTACTCATGGCAACAACACTCGAGACACGAGAGACAACGACTTTGATAGCTAGCGACAAGGTTGAAGGCACGGCCGTGTACGGTACCGATCAACGAAAAATCGGATCCCTCAAGCGGGTCATGATCGACAAGGTCAGCGGGAAGGTGGCGTATGCGGTGCTGAGCTTCGGCGGCTTCTTGGGCATGGGTGAAGACTACTATCCCGTGCCGTGGTCGACCCTGAAATACGACACCAACCTTGGTGGCTATCTCGTCAATGTGACCAAGGATCAACTCGATAACGCGCCGAAATTTAATGAAAGTCGCGGTTGGAATTGGAACCGCGATAACGACCGTCGCGTCTATGACTATTACCGTGTTCGGCCCTACTGGGAATAGGTGATCCCGAATAAATCAATCTGGCGCGCCTGTGGGCGCGCCAGTTTTATGCCTTGCCTTTGTGAAAAAGTAGCGCGTTATGTTGAAAATCTCTCCCACTCCGAAACTGGATCGTAACCGTGTCGACTTGTCTACGAAGGACTTAACACGCCATTGGTGCAAGCATTTCGGAAAATCGAAAGATGACATTCAAGCCGCCATTACCAAGGTCGGCGATAATGCCGAGACGGTACAAAAGGAATTACAGGCTAAACCGGCGAAAACGGACACAGTGTGACCCTTGCGGCCTAAGCGTTCGTGCCGACGAGACGCATTAAAGCTCGGGCGGTATTAGCTTGCGGCTCTTTTTGATTTCAAACCTTGACGTCGACTATTGGCACTTAGTGGACATGGCGTCCGCGGGTGTCTCCGCCAAGACGAAGCAATTTGTTCATCTAATCGTTGTTTGCTCAGCCGGTCGGGGGGACGCGATGCCAATTAGCCGGCGGGACCTTTATTTTTTCAAGGCTGCCGAGCTAACGCAATTGGCCAAAACCGCGAAATACTCGGCGCTCAAGGCTCAGTTTGAGGGCTTGGCGCTCGCCTATCTTCATTTAGCAGATCAGGTTCAACAAAACCGGGATGCCGAGGAATTGCCGTTAAACCGAGTGCTTGGGTCTGGCTTAGGGAAATAGTTGCGTCAGCGCCATAAAAAGGGCCAAGGCCGATGAAGAAGCCGCGACCCTTAGATCGCGCGGCCTAGGTTGACCGAGGCAAACACGATCCATTCACACGACGCCTGAGCCGCTAGCCCGTTTCCGATGAAAATGATCGGTTCCAGCAGTCGGCGTCACAAGATAGTTCCCGAACTCTGTTCCGTCGCTATCCGTTGCCCCGTCGGCGGGACTGAGGAGACCCTGGTGTTGAAATCGGAGCACAGTACGCAAAGGATTGCGTTCGATCGCAGCGACGATGAATGCGGCGGACAAACAAACACTGTTGGGGATCGCGAACGCCTGGGAAAGCCGCGCCGTCGAGGCCGAACGCGAGGAAAAGAAAAAGGGCTAAGCACTTTTAATGCTTAGCCCAAAACCGCGCCGGGGATCGGGGGGCATAACGCGGTCGTTGTGTGAACTTTCAATTTTGCATTTCGTTCCTTTTTGCGCATCGCGTCAGCTTTTGCATTTAAAAAAGACACGGAGCCGGGGATTTTTTGAATTTGGTGGGACTGCAGTTTTGCCCCCCTGCAGTTCCCTGATCGCGGCCCGCATTAGGGGGCGATTGACGGTAGCGCGATCAACCTAGTTAAGCGAGATCGAAGCGTTTGGTTTCGTTGCAACGACAAATTTTGGCATCAGCGATTTCTGAACAGCGCCGCCCTTTCGGGATCGAGGCGCAAATTCTTTTTAAGCGGTCGCTTAGGTCTGCAAATCCCAACTGTTCGCTCCCGCTCTTCCCGCTCGCGGGTCTGGAATTTCTGTACCAGGTGATTTCAAAAACAATCTCGAAGCTGGCGATAACTCGCCGCAGAACGCGGCCGCGCGCAAGCGGTGAATATTCCCGAAAATTTCCACCGACCCACTAGCGTTGTGCAGCGCAGCAATTAATTGATGGTGGCAACAGGGAATGAACCGCAATGATAAATTTGCGACAGGCGCTCGCCGTCAGCGGCCGTCGGGATGGGTGGCAGAAGTTCCTTCGATCTCTCAATCGTGGAAACGTCGGTCGCGCCGACAAGGTCAGCACGCATTTACGGGAGATCTTTGGTTTCGGATCGAACCCGGGCAATCTGCGAATGTTCGGCTATCGGCCGTCGACCCTCGCCGACAATCCTGCACTCGTCGTCGTGTTGCATGGATGCACCCAAACAGCGGCGGCATACGATCTTGGCGCCGGATGGTCGACCCTCGCGGACCGCTACGGTTTTGCGCTGCTTCTGCCTGAACAGCAACGGTCCAACAACCCCAACGGCTGTTTCAATTGGTTTAAGCCCGAGCACAGCCGGCGTAATCAAGGCGAACCCCTTTCGATTCGGCAGATGATCGAAAAAACTGTCGTCGATTATGGTATCGATCGGCGTCGGGTCTTTGTCACCGGGCTATCGGCCGGAGGCGCGATGGCGTCCAATATGCTTGCCTGCTACCCTGAAGTGTTTGCCGGAGGTGCGATCGTTGCCGGTCTGCCCTATGGCGCTGCGACGACCGTGCAGCAAGCATTCGAAACGATGTTTCAAAGTCCTTCCCGCCCGGCACGGGAATGGGGGGAGCTCGTACGCGAAGCCTCGTCTCACCAAGGACCGTGGCCACGTGTCTCAGTCTGGCATGGAAATGCCGACAAGACAGTCATCCCGTCGAACGCGCAAGAAATCCTTAAACAGTGGACCGACGTACATGGTCTTCCGTTGTCTCCCTCGGTGAAAACACGGACTGACGGCTATTCCGCGTGAGGTTTGGATCAATGCAGCTGGTGATGAGCTAATCGAGGCGTATACCATCACCAACATGGCGCATGGCACGCCGTTGGCGATCGGCGAAGCCGAGGGTGCGTGCGGCGTCACCCGGACCGTTTCTGCTGCCAGTGGGGATTTCTTCATCGTATCACATTGCAAAGTTTTTCGGGATTGCGGTTGATCGAGCTTCAATAGCGAAAGACGTAGTCATACTTTCTCCGGCGTCTCGTCACGATCCGGTGCTGGAGGTTGAAGTGCTCAATCCGGAGGGCGAAGTGCTCGATAAAGACGATGAGGCAATGCCGCAGCAAGATCCGATGCCGTCCCTGCCTGAGATCGGAACAAAGCGCTGAGGGCCGCTGGATTGATCAAAGGTTGAGGACAGGCGGCCTCCGACAAATGTCCGCTTCTGGCACTTAGCGGACATGCGCCAGTGCGCTGCACATGTCTGCTTTTGATCTAAAGCGGACATCAATGGTACCTCTGCGAACCCTGTTTCAATATGATAACTTGTAGCGACCTTGCTCTGTCCTGAGTTTTGAGGGCCGCAATGCGACGGCGTGATTTTATTGCGGCGATCGGTGGCACAGCGTTGGCTTGGCCGAATGGTGTGCAGGCGCAGCAGTCCGGTTCCGTGCGGCGCGTTGGTGTATTGATCCCCTTCGACCGCGGAGATCCCTACGCGCAGAGTATTTTGCCGGCATTCACGCAGCGCCTCCACGACCTTGGCTGGATCGAAAACCGCAACATCCGCTTTGAATACCGTTATCAGGGCTCAAACATTGACCGCATCCGCGCAGGGGCCGCGGAAATGGTCGCGCTGGCCCCGGATATTATCGTTGTCTGGTCCAATCCGGCGGTGGCGGTGCTGCGACAAGCGACACAAACCATTCCGATTGTTTTTGTGTCGGTGTCCGAGCCTGTTGGAAGTGGCTTCATCACCAACCTGGCGCATCCAGGCGGCAATCTCACCGGTTTCCAGAATTTTGAACCTGCAATCGGAGGGAAGTGGTTGCAGCTGCTCAAAGAGATTGCGCCGTCTGTCCAACGAGTTGCTGTCGTTCACGATCAGAACATCGCTGCAAATGTCTCATTTCTACGCACGGCTGAGGCCTTGTCGGCTTCAGTAGGGGTGAGCGTAACCGCAGCTGATCTTCATGAAACCGCTGCCATCGAGCCTGTCCTTGCGTCATTCGCTCGAGAACCGGCTGGCGGTCTCATCGTGACACCAAACCCATTCAATACTGCCAACGACGAACTGATCATTGCATTGGCTGCCCTGCTCGGTCTGCCGGCGATCTATCCGTTTCGTCCCTTCGCAGTGAAGGGCGGCCTAGTCTCATATGGCTTCGATACGGTCGAGCAGCAGCGGGGAGCAGCGACCTATGTCGACCTTATTCTTCGCGGCGCAAAGCCGGGCGACCTCCCGGTCCAGCTGCCGGCCAACTACCAACTGATCATCAATCTCAAAGCTGCGAAGGCGCTGGGACTCGCCGTGCCAGTGCAGCTGCAACAGCGTGCCGACGAGGTGATCGAATAGCGGCGCGATGTCCGCTATTGGCACTTAGCAGAAATCGCCTAGTGCACTGCACATGTCCGCTTTCGGGCGTAAAGCAGACATTGTACAAAATAATCCCCCGACATTGAGGAATGCGGGGCAACCCGGTTACGAACGCCTTGCGTTGCTTTGAAACGCAGCTCACCTGATGAGATTGCTATGACCAAAGGATGGCTTCAATCCCTGCAAAACTATCTACGACATTCGTCTCATTGGCGTCAGATATCGACAGCGCCGTACAACCAAGAACTTGAATTGCGCATTACGGAATATGGAGAGACCGTAACTCTTGAATTTCCATGTCTGCGAACGAACGAAGATGCTTGGATTAACGTCGACCTCGGCAGCGAGATCAAAGTTCAACCGGTCGATTGGCGCATGTGGCAGGGCGGAAAATCGCCGGAGCCTCACCGCTCAAAGATTAGGCTCGCCACGAGACGGACGCTAACCCGCCTTCATCTCCGGCGTGCCAAGCCGCGTAATACCAGCGACGAAGTAGCGCCATGATTCCGAATACGGCTTGTATGGCGGTCATGTCGTAAACGCTATTATCGCCTCCATGGGCAGACAGATAGCCGTAATGCTTTACGGGGTGGCGATGGCAGCCATCATAGTCGGTGTAGATTTCTCGTTCCTCAGAAATCGATTTTGGGAACGGCTGGCAGTGAATATTGGCATCGTCTTGGTGTTCGGAGCTTTCTACTTGAGATTTCTCAAGCCTCCATGAAGCCGGTTCACCGGTCGATCAATCCGACGTCGTGCACGTCGGGACCTGATCGATCCCTCGACCGGCGCCGTCATCTAAAGGCGCTCCGAGACACGTAAAGGGACGTTCCGAAATTAATACCTACGTCTTCATCGCTGCCGGCGCCTACATTGTTGGGCCGGCACGCTGATATTGCGCCGCATGCCCACCCCAATGCGGATCATCGAGGAAGGCTTGTGCGCTGCACAGTGACGTCATGAGTATCCGCGGCCAAGGGCACGATCTTTGCCATTGGCAAGTACCCAATTTATGCATCATATGAGGATGCCTGTGCCACAGCAATTAGTGGCAGTGTGACGGTGCTGGAGTGAAACGAGTGCGTGGGTTTACTAGCCTGCTCGCCTATCTCGTCGGAGTTTCGGCAATTATCAGCATCGGGGTCGCCGGTCTGATGGCGCTGCAGTCACCCCTTGAACCTACGCCATCTGCACCACCCATTGCGGTCGAATCGCAGACAGGGCGTTTCGCAAAGCCAGTCAAGCAAACGAAAGTCGCTCAAAATAAAGCGCTCCCCGATCAGAAGCACAAGGTGCATGTAATTTCTAAACGGGTGCACAAAGCACCGACCATAGCCGCAAGCGACGCATACGGATACGCACAAGAACCGCGCCATCTTGATCCGAGCCCGTTTCCATTTTTTGGCCGTTAGGCTTGCACGACAACTTTGGTGATGCCGATGATTGCTATTATGCGATTGGTCGCAACGTGACCAAGCACCACATGGATCGCCACTGATATTGTTCTTGGCTGGCTATCGCCCGCCCGAGGTAATCGAACGCAAGTCGAGTGATCGCTGCATCCGTTCTATTTTGTAATAGTTTAAAGAGGAGCGACTCTGTCTAGCCAATGGAGGCTGATGATGTTGTCTGCAAGTCTTGGAATCGCGATTATGCTGGTGCCCTTCATCATTGGGCTAATGGTCGGAGCCACCGGCGATGGCATCGTTGCTTGGACGGTCATGGGTAGCCTACCAATCCTGATTGGCCTGATTGCGCAGAGGATGAAGGGTCGCAGTGGAGCGGCGTGGTGGCTCCTCAGCTTGGTGCTGATGTCGATCTTCTATGCAATTACAGCCGTTTCCCTTTTGACGCTGAGCGAAAAAACATTATACAAAGGCCTCACAGGCGCGTTGCTACTCGGTGCATTGCCTACGCTGATCTTTGTGATCCTGCTTCCGCGCCCCCCACGACGAAACGTTTGAAAGATGAGGCGCCTTAAGCGGCGCGGCTCACTGACGGCATCACACCCGCCAAACAATGTTCGTCGGTTAGTGTTCACCTAAATCCAACTTTCCGCGATGTGGATCATTCCACACCAGCCCGACACTCACTGTTACTGCCGAGCGGCCATATGAATCGGACTATTTCATCAATTGGCCGCGGATTTCGCCGCCCTTGTTGGCCGCGGTGTGAACGTTGACGTAGACGTCACCGTCCATCAGGGCCTTTGCCTGAGCGTCGGTGAGCGTTGCCGAGCCCTCGAACGATGGGCCATTGGGGCTAATCGGGACCATCACGTCGGCATTTTTGCCGGAGGGGGCGGGACCGTGGAAATGCGCGGCGGTGGCCGGGCCGGTTAGGCCACTGTAGCTGCCTTTCCAGGTCAGCTTCTTGCTGTTGGTATCGTAGGTCGCCGTGACTGAGCCGGTGCCCGCGCTGGCAGTCGGGGGTACTTCGTCCTTCCCGCTTAGAGTGGCCTTAAAATTGACCATGGAAGCCAGGCATGGATCGGCGAACGCTAGGGCGCTGGCGAAGGCAAAAGCGGCCGCAGTAGCCCGAAGGGTGATCAGTGTCATGGTGGTTCCTCCTCCTTGAATCAGGCTGTAACCCCCGTTATGAGAACACCGCAGCGTAGCTCCGTGTTCCTGTTGTCATGATTGCTTTCGCATATGGCCGAATGTCCGCTATTGGCACTTAGCAGACATCGCCTATTGCACCGCACATGTTCGCTCTCGGGGGCAAAGCGGACATGGGATTTAAACCCGGACTCGCATAACATCAGCTTATGGAACGGGCAGGCGCTTATCACCCGACACCCTGACCTGCGTTTTATATGCTCGCCGGTCGCAGCGCTTCCTCTTCACCCAAATGTCTTCGTGACCTCCTCATCGAGGAGCGCGTATATCTCTGTTTCAAGCTGACGATGTTGGACGGAGGTAACGTCCCGCGGACGTGGACTGGCGAGGCGCCATTCCGCCCTGATCCGGCCGGGCCGGGCTGACATCACCAGAATGCGATCGGCCAGGTAAATGGCCTCGCTCACCGAATGGGTGATGAAAACCACGGTGCGACGCTGTTCCTGCCAGATGCGCAACAGTTCGCGCTGCAGAACGCGACGCGTCAGGGCATCAAGGGCGCCGAACGGTTCGTCCATCAGCAAAATCGAAGGATTGACGGCGAAAGCGCGCGCGATGGCGACGCGCTGCTTCATACCGCCGGACAGCTCATCGATGCTCTTGCGGGCAAAATCGGTCAGGCCCACCAGCTGGAGATAGTGAAGCGCGATTGCGCGCTGTTCCTCGCGCGGGATAGACCTGCGCTTCAGCCCGAACGCGACATTCTCCAGGACGGACAGCCAGGGAAAAAGGGCGTAGCTCTGGAAGATCATGCTCCGGTCCAGGCTCGGGCCGGTGATCGGCTCGCCATCCACCGAGATGGAGCCAGCGGTGGGTTGAAGAATCCCCGCCAGCATCTGCAGGAGCGTGCTCTTGCCGCAGCCGCTCGGGCCGACAACGACCAGAAACTCACCGGTCGCAACATCAAACGAAATCGGTGCCATGGCTTCGACCCCCTCGCCCGAGCGGGTTTCGTAGATTTTTGTCAGGTCACGGATGGAAAGCGGCTTGCCGGTCGTGGGCTTTCCGGTGTTGGGCTTGCCGGTGGTGGTTTCCGTCGTCATTGGGCGGATCGTCCGAAGCGCGCCTGCAGATATCGGAACAAGGTATCGAAGAGAAAGCCCAGCAGCCCGATGGTGATCATCCCGACGAGGACCTGGTCGGCGCGCAAAATGTCCATGCCGTTTGCAATCAGGTAGCCGAGGCCGCTATGCGCCGCCACCAGTTCCGCCGCGATGATCGCCGCCCATCCGGTGCCGAAGGCCACACGCAATCCGACGACGATGCTGGGGAGCGCGGCGGGCACCACTACGCGCTGAAACAGCACCGTGCGGCTGGTGCAGCCGAAGATTTGGCCGGCATGCAACAAAACCGGATCCACACCCTTGGCGCCGACGATCGTGTTCAACAAAATCGGGAAAAAAGTGCCGATGAAGACCACGAAGACCTTTCCCGCTTCACCAATGCCGAACCAGAGGATCGCCATCGGAATCCACGCCAGCGGCGATATCGGCCGGAACAGCTCGACGAAGGGACTGATGATGCGATCGAGCCGGCGCGAGCTTCCCATCAGAAGACCGAGCGGGATAGCGATAATGGCCGACAGCAGCCAGGCGGCAAAAACGCGTGCGAGGCTATAAGCGCTGTGGATGGCGAGCTCGCCGTCGCTCGCGAGATGGATGAATGTGTGCGCCACCTCCAGCGGCGGCGGCAGGATCGCACGATCAGGCCTGGTCACCGTGACAAGCAGCTGCCAGACCAGTACGATCACGATACCGGCATAGAAAAAAGGCAACGCCTTTGCCATGCCGGCCAGCACGCGATGCGGGTTGGCGCTCACACGAAACGAATTATCCCCGGTGGAAAGCAAAACTCACCGATACCTACCGACACCTATCGACAATTAACGACTTTAGTCACTTGCTTGGGCCCGTCTCCATGCAGGTTTTTTCGCCGCTCTTGACGTCCTGCAGGGCTTGGGTGGCGAATGACGCATCGATCTTAGGGCTATCGTCGGGCTGCAAAATCTTTGCGTCCTTAAGAAACGCCGTATAGGCCTTCATCGTTTCTTCCGTTGGGATGACGTTGAGGCTGTAGACGGAGATGCCGCGATCGAGCGAGAGCTGGATGGCATCCTCGTTGATGCGGATCTCCTTGCTCCAGAGCTTTGCCGCCTCCTGCGGATGACAAAGAATATAATTGATCGCCTTGACGTTCGCCGTCACCAGCTCCTGCACGACGTCCTTGTGATCCTGCAGAAACTCATTGCGCGCATAGAGCCCGTTGCCGACATAGTGGCCGCCCATGATCGGCATGATCTCCTCGGCCTTGGCGAGGATCCGCACCTTGCCGGAGGCGAGGCCGACCGAAATCGACGGATCCCAGGTGATGCCGGCATCGACCGATTTATTCGAAACCAAGGTGGGAATGTCAGGACCGTTGGATTTGAACAGCTTGATGTCCTGCGCGGTGAGCCCGCACTTTGAAAGGGCTTTGAGCAGCAGAGGATATTGCTGCGATCCCTCGCCGGGGTAGGCGACGGCCTTGCCCTTGAGCTCGCACGCCGACTTCAGCGGTGAGTCCGTCGGCACGAGGATGGCGGTCTGCTCGAGAATATTGATGCCGACGAGCTTGGCCGGCAGGCGCGAGACCGCGATCGTGGCCGGGCCCATGCCGGCCGACGCGAATTGCAAGGCGCCCGCGGCCATCGCCTGATTTTCCGGCGCGCCGTAGGCAAATTCCCGGAACACGATCTTGACGTTGTGTTTTTTCTCGATCGGCTCGAAATAGCCGAGAGCCTTGGCGATGAACGACGGATCGGTGTCGGGCTGCACACCGTAATTGACTTCCTGCTGCGCGAAGACGGGCGTGGTCATCAGTGCGGCAGAGAGGGAGAGCAGGAATAAAGAGACGTTACGGTTGGTGCTGGTGTGTCGCTGCGAAGGAATTGTTTTTGGCATGTGCACGGCCTCCCGAAATAGATTGTTGGAGTTGGCCTTTTGGAAACTATGGTCGCCCTGATTTTTAGTGTCAATGAATTGCAATTCAGGCCGATACTGACACGGTGCCGTCTCAACTGGCGAGATTGTCATGGCCGGGCTTGTCCCGGCCATCCCGCTTAGTCGTGCACTGCCTTGCCATCCTAAACGAGATCACCGGGACACGGCGCTGCGCGCCGGTCGGGTGATGACGGCTGCGCCGTCACCTTCCTCGCAGCCCGATCGCAAAATCATAATCCCGCGGCTCGGCCGCGCTAGTGAATGAAAAGTGCCACCATTCCCGGAAGTAATTGGCAAAGTCGTGCCGGCGCATCGCGGCGTTGAGCGTGGTGCGCCAGCGCTTCTGCTCGGCTGAAATCCCCCCGTTCGCGCCGTAGCTCCGCAGGTGGAAGCAATCGGAGGCAGTGCCCATGCCGATGCTGTTGTCGGGTGCGCGTTTGGCGGCGGGGCCAGTGCAGGGGGCATAGCGCGCCGCCGGATCGTAGGCGGGGGCGGGCGTCGCCGGCCGCCGGGTCAAGGTGAGATCGACGGTCGTGCCGGTTGAATGCTTCAACTGCACGGCGATGTAGCCGAGCCGAAACAGATTGCGTTTTTGCAGTTCGGGGTAAAAGCAACTTCGGCCCGTTGGTCAGATAGTGGCGCGGCGATCCGGGTGCGGATTGAAGAAACAAAATGAGCTTAGCAGGATGTCCGCTTTCTGGGGTAAAGCAGACACGCCGTTTTGCACTGCACCTGTCTGCTTTTGACCCAAAGCGGACATACCCCCCTTACAGCGCTGTCCTTTAATCCGATACGATGGCTTGTTCTGACGCTCGGTTGGGCTGCATGAGGCGACGCGAGTTCATCAAGGTTATTGCCGGCTTTGCAGTCACGTGGCCGCTCGCCGCAAAGGCGCAGCAGCCGACGATGCCACTAATCGGATTCCTTAGCTCAACTTCCGAAAATACGGCTGTCGAGCAGCAAAAAAAATTCCACAGTGGATTGAGTGAAGCCGGCTTCGTGCAGGGCCAGAATGTCGCCATTGAGTACCATTGGGCGGATGGTCAATATGACCGTCTTCCGGCGATGGCGGCTGATTTGGTCCGCCGTCCGGTGTCCCTCATTGTCGCCCAGGGACCTCCGGCCGCCTTGGCCGCCAGGGCGGCGACTGCGACCATCCCAATTGTGTTTGTTGTCGGCTTCGATCCTATCGCAGGTGGGCTAGTCGATAGTTTCAATCGGCCGGGTGGTAACGCGACGGGCATGACTCTCCTCACAGGGCCGCTCGGACAAAAACGAATTGAACAATTACGTGAACTTGTTCCCAAGGCTGCCGTGGTTGCTATGCTGGCGAATCCTGTCAGCCCGGATGCCGTCCCAGAAATAAGAGACGTGCAGATAGCTGCGCAGGCCAATAGCCTTGAGCTTAAAATGTACAATGCCAGTACACGAACTGAGCTTGACGCTGCCTTCAGCGCCATCGCTGCACAACGTCCCGACGCACTGCTTATCGGTTCCGATCCATTCTATGTGGTCCGACGCGATGATTTTGTTGCATTCGCGGCGCGCTACAAAATCCCCGCGATATATCCGTTTCGCGAGTTCGCTGATGCTGGCGGACTAGTCAGCTACGGAACGAATATTGCAACTGCTTACCGTCAAGCCGGCATTTACGCCGGTCAGATTCTCAAGGGAGCAAAGCCTTCGGAGCTTCCGGTCGTGCGGCCAACCAAGTTTGAGCTGGTCATAAATCTCAAGACTGCGAAGACCCTTGGCATTGACATTCCACCGACGTTGCACGTTCGCTCCGACGATGTAATTGAATAAGTCCTAGCGAAGGGATTGATGTCCGCTATTGGCACTTAGCGGACATCGACTATCGCGGTGCACTTGTCGGCTTTTGACCCCGAAGCGGACATTTTCTGCGACGCCGCCAAGATGTACGGTGTTTTACGTAGTGGTGGAAAACAATGATCGGCGGTACTTAACGCCGTCGTGGACACACAATTTAGGTCTTGCCCATTTTGCAAGGTGGCAATGCAATCCGAGCCTGACGATCCGTCGCTCGGTCACGATATTTTCGTCTGCTCCAATTGCAATACTAAGGTTCTCGTTCACGAGCCGCCGCCGGATAGCGATGACGACTAGCGGCTGACCTCCGGCGTGCTGTCATGTCCGCTAATGGCACTGAGCGGACGCTGAGCTCCGTCCAATCGTTTTAATCCTTTTTGGTGTGAACTACTGGACGCTCGGCGAAGTGACGAAGCCGGACGACCATTGATGTCGCGATCGCGATAAACGAGCTGTGAACGCCGCCGCCCAAAATGTGATGTGCATTCCATCGTCCGTAAACGTAGAAGCTAACTCGTAAGGTCCAAAAGGAGCCGCAAGATGTTACCTCGACGCTTGATTCTAGTTGCCGCGCTTGCCTTAGGTGTTGTCACTCTAATATCACCGGCGTTCGCCGCGAGCCCTCAACCCTTCGATGCCAAGGCGTTCGCCGACGCACAAAAGGCAGGCAAGCCGATTTTGATCGCCATTCATGCCACCTGGTGCCCAACGTGTAAGGCGCAGGCACCCATCCTAGGCGAGCTTTCGAGTGAGCCGAAGTTCAGCAACCTTGCCTTTTTCGTTATCGATTTCGATAGCCAAAAGGATTTGGTCAACCACTTCGGCGCCCGGATGCAATCAACTCTGATTGCATTTAAAGGTGTTAAGGAGGAAGGCCGATCGGTCGGTGACACCAATCCAAAATCCATCGGTGCCTTGCTGAACAGGACGCTCTAGCGGGAATTCGGTGTGACTATTGGCACGCTTGTATTGGCTTTTTTGGCAGGCACTTTGTCGATCCTGTCGCCTTGCGTCCTGCCGATCCTCCCCATTGTCCTCGGGACAGCGGTTTCAAATAATAAGCTTGGACCCGTTGCACTTGCCGGCGGGCTCTCGATCTCTTACGTCGCAATCGGGTTATTTGTCGCGACAGTTGGTTTTTCAATTGGATTGAATGCGGACGTGTTTCGTTATGCGGCCGCGGCTCTAATCGTGGTTATGGGCGCAATCTTGCTGCTTCCCGCTCTTCAAGTGCGGCTTGCCACGGCAAGTGGGCCGATCGCCAACTGGACCGATCAGCACTTCGGAAATAAACGCGGTAGCGGGCTTTCGGGCCAATTTTGGGTCGGTGTGCTGTTGGGCGCGGTATGGAGCCCATGTGTTGGGCCGACGCTCGGCGCGGCTTCGCTTTTGGCCGCTCAGGGCCGCGACCTTTGGCGGGTAGCCATCACTATGCTTGCGTTTGGTATTGGTGCAGCGCTCCCATTGCTCGCGCTTGGTATGGTCTCTCGTGAAGCGATGATGCGATGGCGCAATCACATCTTGTCGGCCGGCCAAGGTATGAAAGTCGGCTTCGGATTTCTGCTCGTTGTGATCGGCGTGCTTGTGTTAAGCGGCCTTGATAAGTCAGCAGAGACGGCGATCGTTAACGCCTCGCCAGAGTGGCTAACGGATTTCGCGACACGCTTCTAAGCTGGCGCGTGAATATATTCGATGAACGACGTCATCCTCAGATCTGCAATCACTTGCCCGAAGTGCGGCCATCAAGCAAATGAGCATATGCCAACCGACGCCTGCCGGTATTTCTATGACTGCCAGGGGTGTGGCGAGAGGCTTAAACCGAAGCCAGGAGATTGTTGCGTATTCTGCTCGTATGGATCTGTGTCGTGTTCGCCGGTGCGAGCGGGAAATTGCTGCAACTAGCCTGTGATGAATGTCCGCTTCTGGCACAAAGCGGACATGACGTTTCGCACTGCCCATGTCCGCTTTTGACCCAAAGCGGACATTTCTCACTAACGCCAAAATAACTTCATAGACAGGACCCACGAACGGGCGGTCGCAATGAACCAAAAAAAACACCTCTCCGAGATATGCCGATGCGGCAAGGTCAAATTGGAGGCAGTTGGCCAGCCGATTTTGACCGCCTCCTGCTATTGCGCGAGTTGCCAGGAAGCCGGAAGTCGCTTCGAGCAACTGCCTTCCGCGCCACCCGTCCTCAATCCCGACGGTGGAACAGACTACGTCTTATATCGAAAGGATCGCGTGCTATGTGTGACGGGGCAAGAGTATCTTGAAGAGCACCGGCTCAAGCCTGATTCTCCGACCCGCCGGGTCATTGCCACATGTTGCAATTCGGCAATGTTCCTCGACTTTACCAAGGGACATTGGCTGACGATGTACCGGAACCGCTTTCCGGCAAGTGCGCCGCCCCTTCAAATGCGGGTCATGACACAAGCCCGACGAGACGGCGTCGCGCTTGGTGATGACTTACCGAATTATGATGGTCACTCCGGCAAGTTCATGTCGAGGCTTATCGCCGCTTGGATCGCGATGGGTTTCCGCAGGCCAGAAATCACCTTGGGAAGGGCTGTTCGCAAGTCGCACTGACCACTTGCCGTCGTTTGTGTCACGCAACCAGTATTCCTCGTACCAATTCTGATTGACCTGAAAAGCGGTCATCGCTTGTTCGAGATCCCATGGGAGCGAGCTTTTGAAAGACATGGCGTGCTCCTTTTGCTCCCTGTGGAAACCCCGATTGGGTTTCCTTTGGTGCTGTAAAGGAGGAGGACAATGGTGATGTGGCGTGCGCACGGACACCCGATTTCGACACCCGATATCTGCCGATGGGGCAACCCCGGCAGAACAGACTGTCCGCTATTGGCCCTTAGCGGAATTTGGCTTGTGCGTTGCACATGCCTGCTTTTGACCCAAAGCGTCCGTCAGCGGTGGAGACCACGCCCAGCTCGGAACCGGTCAGCCAAACGATGAGGGCACCGGACAGGGCGCGTGTACCTGGAGTATTTCCCGAGCTAACTTTCCGGGGGCTGATAAATATTCCGAGGAGGATGCCATGGTCGCGGTTCGAGACCCAATTCTCACGCCTGTTGCCATTGAAGAGTTGCGTCCGACGCAAATCACAGTCGGAATGAGGGAAGTCAACGCAAAACAGAAACGTTGGCGGGAAATAAAGGATGAAAAGGGTGGAAAGTTTCTGGGTACCCACATGATCCCTGTTATCCTCGGCCCGAAGAAACGCCATTACGTCATTGATCA
Organism: uncultured Alphaproteobacteria bacterium; assembly: GCA_963820805.1. Lineage (GTDB taxonomy): Bacteria > Pseudomonadota > Alphaproteobacteria > Rhizobiales > Xanthobacteraceae > Pseudolabrys. Next base: position 170,591 of record CAWGBH010000006.1, on the reverse strand, counting down.
CCATCACCTTGCGCGCGCACTTCACGAAGAAGGCGTGAAAAAGGTGACCGTGACGGTAGTTGCCAATCTAAGTATGCTCGAGCGTGACGCATTTTGGACCGTTCTCGAAAATCGAAATTGGATGCATCCGTTCGACGATGAAGGCCGTCGATGTAACTACACGAGCATTCCGAAATCGGTGGACAGTATGATTGACGATCCATTCCGATCCCTTGCCGGTGAACTGAGAAGACAAGGTGGGTTTGCCAAAGACACGAGGCCCTTCAGCGAGTTCTTGTGGGCTGATTTCCTCCGTCGCCGCGTTAAGCGGAAACTCGTCGAAAACGACTTTACTCGTGCATTGGAAGTGGCGATGAAATTTGCGAAGAGCCAAGACGCGATCTATTTACCTGGCTGGTGTGGTCCGGCGTCGGACGATTAACTTCCCCGCTTTTAACTTGAGCCGGCACTCTTCTCGATGCCTCAAAGCAGACATCCCATTCGTGCCCGGGTACAAAGCGGACATTCAGCATGACCTGATCAATGTCCGCTTTACCCCCAAAAGCGAACATTGATCAGATCAATCCGCGCAGCATGACCAACGCGGTTCCGATCAGCCCCCGGCGATACAATTTACGGCTTTTTTGCCCATTTTTTACCGAGCTTTAACACCACCATATTCCGCTCTTTGCTAGCCTAATCGGGGCCAATTCGGATGCCAACGCATGACTACTTTAGTAAAGCGATCAATTCGCGGATATGAGAATCCTGTTCTTTGGAGGCTTTCTCGAAGGTCGGGGGGCGTACGAAATTTTGGTAAGCGATGAAAATGCTGCACCAAGAATCTCCGGCCATTTCGCCGGAAAGGTCAAAGTCCCGGAGCCTCATGATATAACGACTATGATACTGCCGAATGGCCAACGGATAAGGCTACAGATACGCGGTAACCCTGAATCCACTCCTCTCCGTTTCGACGTCGTTGACGATGAATCGATTGCAATTTGCCGCGACCTCACATGAGAGGGCGAGACCGCGACGACCTCAACTGGCGCTAGCACCATAAACTTTGGTTTTCGTTTGGTTCGAGAGCTAGCTTGGCGCCCATAAAAGCAAACGTCCGCCTTGGGTCAAAAGCGGACATGTGCAGCGCACTACCTGATGTCCGCTAAGTGCCATAAGCGGACATTGCGCCATTCATTCGATCCCTTCGTCGGCGCGGGCCACGATCTGCGTTGGCACCGTGATGCCAAGTGTCTTGGCAATTTTGAGATTGACGACCAGTTCGACTTTCGCGGACTGCTGGACTGGCAGATCGGCCGGTTTTTCGCCTTTGAGAATCCGGCCGGCGTAGAGCATTGCGGCAATGGTTTTTGAGCCGCTAAGATGCCGTCGCCTTAGCTTTTGGGGGAGGCGATGAGAAGAAAAACGGCACCGAAGCTACTCCAAACCAGAAATAATTTAATGGAACGCCGGTAGGTCGGTGGAGTTACTTCACTGCAAACGTGCGACGGTCCTCGATCCCCCACGATCCCCGCCGTCGCGCAATAGCGCGCATCGGGCCAAGCCTCTCCCCCGGGGCTTGGCCCTTTTATTTTTGATTTGTTGGGACCGCGCGGTTACGTCCACCGTCCGTGCAGTGAACCAATGACCGTCAAAGCGGAACTTTTTTAATAATCGAAGCACCAGGATTGTTGATCTGCGTCAATGCTTTCGAGTCTGCATCGATTAAGAATGCAGAATGGTCAATGATGCAATGTGGCAAGCGATACCTACTGCTCCGTATGCTCGCGATATTGAACTGGCAGTCATCGATTATGATGGCCCCCACGCGCTCATGTTTCCCTGCCGACGCATTCTTGGTGGATGGACCAACGCGAAATCACAAAAGCGAGTTGACATACAGCCCACTCACTGGCGCGAATGGTCGCAAGACGTCTAACGCCCCGATGTCCGTTTTTGGTTTTGGGTCATAACCGGACATGTGCACGCTATACGCGCTGTTAGGCGTTCCCCTCGCGCGCCAATTCGCGCAATAGCATTTTTGCCAAATACTCAGGATTGAGACCGCTTAAGGGCGCTGCTTTGCTTCCGCCCAACGTCTTAACTGTTACTCTATTTGCGATCCTTTGGTATGAGCCCCTGATGGTTGTGCCGTCACACTCGGTCGTTATCTCTTCCCAGATATACGGCGGCATATTGGCTTCCTCGTCGTAGCGGCTAGGTCAGAAAGTTCTCACACCCGCAGTCAATGTGTCACGTTATAAAGGCTGTTTGAACGCGAATGTGATCACTAAATGACGACACTTATTCTCAAAAAAAACGCCACTACGGCGAGCCGCATAGGCCTGATAACGATTTCGTTGTTTTAGGTGGCGACCGAGTCATCGGCCACATCATGCGTCATCCCCAAGCGTCGAAAGGGCAGCCCTGGTTCCGGACGATTACGGCGCGAGCGCAGCCGCCGTCTGTTGATAATCACGGCTATGCGACTACCCGTTTGCAAGCAATGACGGATTTCAAATCGCGGTGGCTAAGTAGGTTTTCCGTCCGGCCCGCTGCATCAGCATGAAATCGCGAATTATAAAACGGTCCGTTGCCCTCTACGGACGCAAGACGAGCATATCGCTCGAAGAAGAATTCTGGGGAGAATTGCGAAAGATCGCAGAGCGCAAGCGCATTACTATGTTCGCACTTGTGGAAGGCATAGATCGCATTCGTCGGCGACGTAAAGCTCTCAACCTCTCGTCCGCGCTTCGGATATTCGTGTTTAATGATTTCCAATCCCGCGTCAGGAGGCGAACGCGACGAAAATCAGCGCTTTAGATTTGGTTGGCGGCCTTTTTTCAGTCGGGCCTAAGCCGGAATTACGACGGACAAAAAGAGCAAGGCGCTGACGAAGGTTGTTATTGCAAATATCTCTTGTGCGTTTTCGGTTGTGAAGCGGTTCCACATGACTGCCTCCCATTTAGGGTTATGTATTTTGATGTAAGCGCGCTTGCGAGTTCCCACTGTAATTCCAGTCACAAAAATTACGTTTGGTAGCTCACTACCGGAACAAGATTAGCGCCTCCTAGTTTCGCTATGGGTTCTCTATAGAGGGGAACCTTGGGCGGCAGTCGCTAGCATGAAGCCACAACATGCTGCGGCTGCCGCCCATATGAACTCTTTGTATCCAATTGGCGCTTGATAAGCGCTGTCTCATCTCTAACTTAATTGTTGGCCACTGCCACTCCATCGGGTCAGGAGCGCCACAACAACTCCCCACTCGACCCAGTGGCCAAGGACCGCGTCCTTCGTGGCAAAGGGCGCGGTCACTTTATGTAGACACGGCTAAAGGCGTTCAAAAACCGCCCTCACGTATCCGAGTTGCCGCATCTGCCTTCGGATTTTTGACCTTGATCCAGCTTTTCGACGGGCCAGAACGATAGGGCGAGGTCAGCCGCTTCGTAACAATTCCTTCGAGCCCTAGCTCGCAAGCAGCGGTAAACATCTTCGCGCCATCTCCCTCAGTATGTTCGACGTACTGAATGCCGCCGCGCGACTTACGAAGCACCCACCGCAATGCGTTCTTGCGTTCAATCAGCGGAGGCTGCCGAAGATCGTCACCCGCAAGCAGAAGATCAAAAGCGCAGGCCACGGCGTTCTGATCAGCTGTGCGGCTGTGCAGAGTGTCGAAATCGGCTACGCCTTCGTCATCGAGACGAACAACTTCGGCATCAATGATCAGCGGCTCACGGAGCCGAGACGCTTCCTCAACAATACGAGGATAGCGCTTTGTCCAGTCAGCCCCGTTCATGGTGTAGAGCCGCACCCGCCCATCGCGAACATGGATTTGCAGACGATAGCCGTCATGTTTCAATTCATGCACCCAGCCATCACCGCGCGGAGGAACCTTCGCGACAGTGGGACGGCATGGCGGGATGAAACGGGCGGGCGCATTTCGAGGCCTGCCACGCGTGTTACGCGGGTACAGCATTCCGAAACGATATAAGAATTACTGGAACTGTTACCACTCCAATACCATTGAAATTATGCCGGTTGCCCGTGGCTTGAACCTCCAGCCTTCCCCTCGGTTCCCACGAAGTTCGTCGGAACAGTTGGTGCCCCCGGGCAATCGGCACAATCCCGTAGCGAGGAAACCAAACGCCCGGATCTCGCTTAACTAATTAGATCGCGCCCCCGTCAATCGCCCCCTAATGCGGAGCGCGGTTCGGGAACTGCAGGGGGGCAAAACTGCAGTGCCACCAATTCGAAATAACGTAGGCATTGGCGAGGAACCACGCTTCGATTTCGGGCCTTTACAAAGCGCCGGTCGCCTTCGTCGTCGGGTCATCAGCAGCGCACCCAGCCTCTGGCTACCCCTCGACGTAGGCGGTCGGTGCCAGTCCGGCAGAAGCGGCTGCGTGACGGATTGGCCTAGTTGGGGACGGTCTCGCCGTACGTCACCCAAAGAGCCGCGAGCCAAAGCGCAACTCCGACAGCAAAAACGACGAAAACCCAAACCCTCAACCCCATGGGTTAATCATAGCACGGGAACGGTCTTCGTCAGGTTACGTTTACGTCTGTGTTGTTGCGTGAGTGCGTGATGAAAGATCAAGTGATCACCATTTTAGAAGCCATGAGATTGGCTAAGGCAGAGTTGAGAACTCATAATTCTCGACCGGTGAAAAACGCGCCGCGCACGCTGAAGCGACTAGAACAGATCTTGCTCAACGAAAACGTGACCCGCGCCCTCGGATTACTAGGTCCCGTCGATGCCCCTAGCATGGTGCCGACACAAGATGAAAATGCTGAAGAGCGCATCCCATGAGAATGGAGAGGGTTTCGTCTACGTCGATATGTGAAAGTCTCGTCGAAGGTGAATGCAGGGATGACTAAAACTTTGTCCATCCCCTTACTCGTTAGCGTTTCGGTCCTCCTGCCGACCCCCGGATCGGCCGCGGGCTTTAGCTTTACGCATCCAATCAACGCTGGGCCTTATGGCGGTCCTTATTACAGTGCTGGTCAGGATGTCGGCGGTTGCTTTTGGCGGAAGCAATGGGTCACAGACCGAAACGGGCGACGAATTTTAAAGCCTATTCGAATTTGTTACTGAGCGAACCCCGCGAGCGGAGCTAAGTCCGCCTTACCCGCAATAGCAGATATGTGCAGTGCACTAGGCGATGTCCGCTAAGTGCCAAAAGCGGACATCGAGCCGCAGACTTTAGGAATTAGCCGCGCCCGCTTGCGAAGGTGCCGGTTGAAGCTTTTCAACCAGTCCGCGAACGTCGCCGAGCACCCAAAGATCCCGAACTTTTGGGCCTTCAAAGGTGAAGATAGGCGTTCCATACCACCATACATGTCGTCCTGCCGGCGGAAAGCCGAGTAGTTCGCCGCGATGATATCCGTGGTAGCGAAGTTTGCCGTAGACCTTATTTCCTTCCTCGACCAGATCGAGAATGTCGGAGGTGTATTGGTCAAGAGCGCCAACAACCATATCGACGTATCCGGCGAACTGCTCGTGTCCTCTGAGAATAGGACCGAGCGAACCGCGGAAGGTAAAGTCAGAGTGCAGGATTCTTGGAATTAAACTCTTGTCGGCTTTGTCCCACATCTCCTTGAAGAAAATGCGAACCATTTCCTTCTGAGGAGACAGTACGATTCCGTCAAACGTCAGTGCGGGTTCGTGCATTTCTTGAGGACATTAAGTAAGAAATTACGACCGATTTCCAAATTCGGGAGGGCACGAGCGTGGTAGAACAATCCTAATTTCGGTGAACTCGCCGGGTTGCGTATCGACATCAATCGAGCCACCATGCTGTTTGACGATTACGTCGTGACTGATTGAAAGCCCAAGCCCCGTACCTTCACCAGGGGGCTTAGTTGTGAAGAATGGATTGAACATCTTATCCTTTACTTCTGGCGTAATACCCGTGCCATTGTCTCGGATTATTATCTCGACCCGGTCGCCGAGATTCCTTGTTGCCGCAGCCAGAGTCGGTTCGTAGTCACCGCTATTGGCCTCCATTTTGCGCTTGGTCGCCGCATAGAAACCGTTCGTGATGAGATTTAGAAGAGCCCGCGTGATGTCCTGCGGAAAAACGTCCGTTTCACCGGCAGCCGGGTCCAATGATCGCTCCACGGTGATGTTGAAGCCCTGCTTCTCAGCGCGCGCCCCATGATAGGCAAGATTAAGGCTCTCTTCGACGATAGAATTGATATTGACGACCCGGCGCTCGCCAGACCCTTCGCGCGAATGCAGAAGCATATTCCTCACGATGGCATCCGCGCGTTTGCCGTGTTGTACGACTTTGTCCAAGTTGCCCTGTACGGTGTTGACCAGTTCTGAGATTTCGGCACGCTTCCTTTCGTCAGGAATTACGTCTTTAATCGCTTCGCCCAATTCATCGAGCAGTTCGACAGAAACGCCCGAAAAATTATTGACAAAATTCAGCGGGTTCTTGATTTCATGGGCGATGCCAGCAGTCACCTGTCCAAGCGAAGCGAGCTTCTGTGTTTGCACTAAACGGTCCTGGGTGGCACGAAGGTCCTGTAAGGACTTCGCCAATTCCTTTGTTCGGGCTTCGACGCTGTCAAATAACCGCACGTTTTCGATCGCGATTGCTGCCTGGTCCGCGAAAGTTGTAACAAGTTCGATCTGCTTCTGGGTAAAAGGCCGGACAGCCGAGCGCATTAAAATCAGGACGCCGATAGCAACGCTTTCACGGATCATGGGAACGGCGAGTATGGTACGGAACTCACCTAGTTTGGGGGCCTGGACCCAAGTGTATTCAGAATCAATCGTCACATCAGCAATGTGAATAAGGTTTTTTTCCAGGAGCGCGCGCCCAGCCGCCGTTCCTCGCTCGGGCTTGATGGGAATACCTTTGACATACTCTGCAAACTCAAGTGAAAAACCGTAGAACTCGGCGCGGTAGAAGGCTCCGTCTCTCTGGCGAGTAATAAAAGCCTTGTCGGCATCGCAGAGGCGAGCGGCAAAATCGACAAGTGTTTGTAAAACTGCGTGGAGATCAAACGTCGATCGGCTAATAACCTTAAGCACATCGGCGGTTGCGGTCTGTTGCTGCAGTGATTCTCGCAGCTCACTTAGCAGCCGCGTATTCTCGATGGCAATCACCGCCTGCGCGGCGAAATTAGTTACGAGTTCAATCTGGTTACCTGTGAATGGGTGCACCTTTGAGCGCGTCAGAGCTACGACGCCAATGCAGTTTCCATCACGGACGAGCGGAACACCAAGCATCGTGCGGTATCCGCCGAGTTTGCGGCCCTCGTGCCAAGTGTATTCGGGATCAGCCAGTACATCCGGAAGGTGAACTGTGACGCCTTGCAGTGCAGTTCGCGCTACCAGCGAGCCCCGGCCTGGAGGGATCGGGTGCTCTCTCAGGTACTGCTGATACTCTGGTGAAAAGCCGTTGTCCGCCACAAGTCGGTAGACCTCACCGTCACGCAAGAAGATTTGAACATTTTCGGCGAGGCACAATCGGCCTGACGAGCCAGCCACAGTGGCAAGCACAGTTTGGAGGTCAAAGGTCGAGTGACTGATGACCTTTAATACTTCGGTCGTCGCGGCCCACTGCTCCAAAGCCTCGTCGCGCTCACGGGTTCGCCCGTCGAGCCGGTCTTGTAGTTCAGCTATAGATGCATGCGTGCTCGATGCTTTGTTGGCCTGCCTGGTCACGCGCCGCCGAGCATCTTTAATCGGCTTGGGCGGCTTTGGCCCCGCTTTAGATCGCTTGTCGCTTGTCTTTTTGCGTCGCTTCATGTCCGCCCCGACTGCATAGTAGCCGCCGTGCCCAACGCCAGAAAAGAGGGGCTGTTAAGCGATAGCCGATGTCCGCTTTGGGTCAAAAGCGGACGTGTGCAGTGCACTAGGCGATGTCCGCTAAGTGCCAATAGGCGACATGCGCTTGTAAAAAGCCGGGAGATCTCCTCCTACGCAAGCTTCATCAGTTTCAGCGCCGCACGACCGTTCGGACCGTAGGGATTGCCAAGGCTCTCGCACATTTCGAAATGGTTGAAGTTAGGCGCTTCAATCAGTTCGACCGGTTTGCCAGCCGCCTTCACTGCCGCAGCAAAATCGCGGTTCTGACGCTGAAATTCCGGCGTTTCGTTGGTGCCATAAGTGACGATGATAGGGGCACGCAGCTTGTCGATCTGGCGTTGTGAACTCATCGCCTGCTCCATTTCGTCGGTGAATTTGATGTAGGAGCTGCGCTTCGAAAGACGCGCCGGCTTCATGTCATACATGCCGCTCATGCAGAGGCCACCCTTGACCATATCGGCTGGCAGCCCGAAGTCCTTTTGCCAGTCGGTCACCAAGGCGACACCGCAAAGATGGCCGCCAGATGAGTGTCCGCCGATGTAAAATCGGCTGGCATCGCCGCCGAAGCTAGCGGCATTTTTGTAAGCCCAGGCGATGCCGCGGCGCACCTGCTCGGCCATGCCCCCGATGTCGCCGTTCGCTGCACCCACCGCGATGAAGTCGAGCGCGATATAGTTCACACCGGAATTAACGAACAGCTCGGCAGGAAAGCCATAGTCTTTTGCTTCGCCGCGCCGCCAGGCCCCGCCATGAATGAACACGAAAATCGGCGCATTGGGCTTTTTGGCGGGGTAGAGATCAAATGCTTCGACTGGCGTCGGTCCATAGGCGAGCCGCTTCGGCGCGCCAAGGTGCGCGCGCGCTTCGTTGCTGCTGGTCGCGTAGCGCTTTAGAATCTGCCCGATCAACGGTGCGTAGATGCTCTGGTCGTAAGCGGCATCGAGTTCGACTTGGTCCATATCCATCCACACTCTTGGACCTTTTTCATGGGTAGGCGGCCCGATCGGGCACACTTCGGCCAACGCTGGCGTTGCGGCCATCACGGCCGCCGTTCCAAGTACGACGCGACGCGAGATTCGCGTAGAGATCGGTGAGCTATCGATAGGCATTGTTTCCCCCGATCAGAACTGTTTGACCGAGAGAGGACGCTAATGCGCTTTCGGTCCAAGCCCAAATCAATAATGTCACTTATGGGTCAAAAGCGGACATGTGCAGCGCACTAGGCGATGTCCGCTTAGTGCCAATAGCGGACATGACACCACAATTGGGATGACCGCCTCGCGGCGGGCCGGCCGTTCCTGTCTGGTTTGTACTGGGCATCCGATTTGCCCCAATTGACGAGAAGGCCATACCCCTTTCTAGTGGCGGAGATTGAAATTTGCGGTGGCGTAGATACGAATAGGTTAGGTATGCCCCGTCGCCTTGTTGGGTTCATTCGGCGCACCAAAGCGCCAAAACCCGCACTCAAAGCCTTCCGTCTTCGCTACACTGCGATGGAAGTCCGACGCGCCGAACTCACCAAACGGTTGGCCGCGCTTGGCAAGCGCGCAGAGGAATTTCCGGCCTACAAAACGACGCTTACCCTTCTTAATGAAACTTTTCGGAAGGGATCGCTAGCGCAGCGCGTCTCGATACTGCAGGCTGCTTCATGGCTGATAGATGTGCTGGAACGAATGACAACGGCAGTATAATGCGTCGGCTTAGAGGTAATGCCGACATCCCGATATCATGTGGCCATGTCCACTAATGGCAGTTAGCGGACATGACAAAAGTCGCCACCTGATCGTCACCGTATGTTCAGGCCCTTATGGGGTTTTGATGGTCCAATTTGGATCTCGAAGTGTTTCCTTTTCTTTCTCGGAATAACGGTGCATGGGGTGACTCACTCGCGGATTATGGGGGGGGGTCACTGGCGACTATAAACTATCGGTCGCCTCAATTCAGAAGTAGGGTCCTAATGCTGGCGAGAAAAACACGGCGCCCAAGTTGACACCCGCCAGCCACACACCGTTCGATGCAGAATATTGCTTGACGCAGTGCACCAAGATAAGAGTGAAATGGATACTCGCGCGGGCAAATTTATATATTGGGCGGCTACCATTATTGCCGTCCTGATCGTGGTGGTGGTCTTAGTAGGCTACGCGTCCGACGCTAGCGAAGGTGAGCCTGTTATCGCGGTCATACCATTGCTGATTGCCGGAGCTATTTGGTTAGTAGGGTGGGCTTTCCGTCATTGGTTGGCCACACGATGAAATTTAATTGGCACAATCCAATTGAGACACTGTCGGATTTCGGGGAGACCGCCCCCGAGGCGGTCTTTCTGCTTTATATAAATCTCATCGTGCATTGGAACGGACAGACATACCGCTTCCTGCCATCGCCATCGGCTGAGTAAAGATTTTCCTCAATTATAAAGCCTACAACCGCATTATTGGTCACATCCGAACTTTGCCGCTGCGTCAGAGTAAGCGATTTGGTGTTCGGTGCTCGGATCGCGAATAATTCCGTTTGGCATGCGGGCAGATTAACAGGGCTGGGTGCGTTGCACTCTCCATCAAATATCTGGTCCGTGTAGCGCTGTGCGACGTGCTGTGCTCTCGCCCACGCATGTGGTGGGTCGTCGGCAGAGGTATGCGCTGGGCTTTAATAAAATTTAGGGCCATACGCATGCGAGCGCTTCGTGAGCACGCACCTTACCGCTCTGGGCCATCACGGCGGTCACGCGCGCTCTTGATCGGGCGTTCTAAGTCTGGAATGTCCGCCATTGGCACTCAGTAGACAGCGGACGCCCCGAGTGGCCACCGATGAAAACGAATTAAACGTGCGGCCAACTTCCAAATAAATTGACCTAGATCGCTGTGCTTCCGAGAATTTGGGAGAAGGCACATCTCTGTGGGCCCGGCCCCGGCATTGAACTTTTCGGTGAGGTGTTGGTTTTAAAGCTGGGGAAATAACCCGAAGTCCCGCTCCAATGTTTGCTTTGACGGTCCAGCCTTCCTTGCCTAATTCACTACAACTCGACAACGTGCCGCCGTCGCCATTGAGCGACGGTGTAGTACTGGTTCGTGCGCTTGCGCTCGGTATTTGTGCTACCGACCGCGACATCATCCGAGGGGATTATGGGTGGCCGCCGCCAGGAGAGCAGCGCCTTGTAATCGGCCATGAATCGCTCGGACGAGTGGAAAGTGCACCCGATGGTTGCGGCTTTGCGAGAGGCGACCTGGTTGTTGGAATCGTGCGGCGGCCGGACCCAGTGCCGTGCCCCTCCTGCGCCGCTGGCGAATGGGATATGTGCCGCAACGGCCGATACACTGAGCGCGGCATAAAGCAGCGCAACGGCTATGGCAGCCAACAATTCCGCGTTGAACCCGACTTCCTCGTGAAGCTCAATCCGACGCTCGACAAACTCGGGGTGCTGTTGGAGCCAACCAGTGTGGTCGCCAAGGCATGGGAGCAGATCGAAAAGATCGGCGGCCGTTATGCCACCTGGACACCGCGCGTGGTTCTCGTGACCGGAGCCGGCCCTGTCGGCTTGCTGGCAGCTTTGCTCGGCGTGCAACGTGGGCTTGAGGTGCACCTGTTCGATCGCAACATACAGGGAGCCAAGCCGAATTTGGCTCGCGCGCTCGGTGCGACGTATCATGCGACACTGCCGAAGGACCTCTGGCCCGATATCGTCATCGAGTGCACCGGTGCCGATGTGGTCGTTGTCGATGTTCTCCGCATTGTGCAGCCGGATGGCATCGTCTGCCTTGCGGGGGTCTCATCAGGAGGCCGTAGAATCAATCTTGATGTCGGCAAGCTCAACCGGACACTTGTCTTAGAAAATCATGTGGTGTTCGGTTCGGTGAACGCCAACCGGCGCCATTATCGAGCCGCGGCAGAAGCTCTGGCGAAGGCCAACAAGACGTGGCTTGCTGGTTTAATTTCCCGGCGCCTCCCGCTGTCGCGGTGGTCGGAAGCGTTCGATAGAAATGACGACGACATCAAGGTCGTTGTCGAGTTTAACGATTAGCGTTAAGCGAAAGATCCACCATGACGTCGCGCATCGAAGATTACGCCATAATTGGCGATCTCGGCAGCGCCGCGCTAGTCGGCCGCGATGGCTCCATCGACTGGCTGTGTTGGCCGCGCTTCGATTCCGATGCCTGTTTTGCGGCGCTGTTGGGCACGCCCGAGAACGGCCGTTGGCAAATTGCGCCCAAGGATAAGACAGCCAAGGTCACACGCCGCTACCGACCAAATACGCTGATCCTGGAGACGCGCTTTGAAACAGCGGGGGGGGCCGTGACCCTGATCGACTTCATGCCCCCGCGTGAACGAAACTCGCATCTCCTGCGGCTCCTGGTCGGGGAACGTGGAGAAATCGAACTGCACGGAGAATTAATTCTGCGCTTTGGGTATGGGGCGACTGTGCCTTGGGTCACGCGCGTCGATGAACGCACAATCCGCGCAGTCGCAGGTCCCGACATGGTGGTACTGCATTCGTCAGTGCCGTTCCGGGGCGAGCATTTCCGCACCGTCGGCGACTTCAGCATCCGGGCTGGTGAGCGTAAGGGCTTCGGCCTGTCTTATTCGCTCTCGCACAAAGATATACCGGAAGCTGTCGATGTTGAGGAGCGCCTCGCCGCTACCGAGCGATTCTGGACTGGTTGGTCAGCTAAAAATAAAATTTCGTGTCCGTGGGACGAGGCGGTCGTGCGGTCGTTGATCACGCTGAAGGCGCTTACCTTTGCGCCCACCGGCGGCATGGTCGCAGCGCCGACCACTTCGCTGCCTGAATGTATAGGCAGTGTTCGAAATTGGGATTACCGCTTCTGTTGGCTGCGTGATGCCACACTGACGCTGCTGGCGCTCATGAATGGCGGCTACTATGGAGAAGCCCAAATGTGGCGAGATTGGCTGCTGCGGGCCGCAGCTGGAAGCCCGAGCCAGATTCAAATCATGTATGGCATTCGCGGCGAACGGCGACTAACCGAATGGGAAATAGCTTGGCTACCTGGCTATGAAAAATCGAAACCGGTTCGGATTGGCAACGCGGCGCACAACCAACTCCAACTCGATATTTTCGGCGAAGTGATGGACGCGCTGTATCAAGCCCGTCAAGGCGGTCTCGGTGACAATGCAACGGGGTGGGATCTGGAGCGCGAACTTTTGGCGCATCTTGAGAAAATCTGGCGCGAACCAGACGAAGGTATCTGGGAGGTGCGCAGCGGCCGCGAACATTTCACGTATTCTAAGGCGATGGCATGGCTTGGCTTCGATCGAGCAATCAAGAGCGCGGAGACTTACGGTTTACCTGGGCCTCTCGATCACTGGCGGCAGATTCGTGCTGAGATTCATGCCGACGTCTGCACACGTGGCTTTGACGCTCGGCGCGGAAGCTTCGTGCGGGCCTATGGATCGAAGGATCTCGATGCCAGCCTACTGCTGCTGCCCGCAATCGGATTTCTGCCGCCCGAAGATCCTCGTATCACAAGTACGATCGAGGCCATCGAGCGAGAGCTGGTGGTTGATGATTTTGTGCAGCGCTACAATACTGTTACTGCGGACGACGGACTGCCAGCAGGCGAGGGCGTGTTTTTGGCCTGCAGCTTTTGGCTCGCTGATGCCTATCTCATGCTTGGCCGCCAGAGCGATGCCCAGAAGCTGTTCGAGCGGTTGCTGCTGCTTCGAAACGATTTAGGACTCTTGAGCGAACAATACGAACCACGAACTAGCCGCTTGGTGGGCAACTTCCCCCAGGCCTTTTCGCATCTGGCGTTGGTTAATACCGCAAGCAATCTTTCGCATTTTCAAAAGCCGGCCGAGCAGCGCTCGGAAGTAGTCATCGATGATAAAATTGTAGGCAAGGCGGTCGCATCGGCGAAATGACGCCGTGTCGGGGTCTGATTTCAGGGCTAAAGCGGACGTCTCGCTGACGTGGCGCAATGTCTGCTAATAACCCAAAGAGGACGTGAGGTGTCGCAATCTCAACTGGTTCGATGCACACCAATTTATGTTACTTGCTGCTACCGGGGCTGATGGTCTTAATTACGCTCGAGATCGGGCGCGCTTCGGAAAGGCCGCCGCCCATTTCCTTTTCCACCATGGTGACATATTCCGGCAGCGGCTCGATCGGTTTCTTGCCGACAACTTGCACGATCTTGAAGCCGTTCTTCTTGAGGTCCTGCAATATGCCGGCAATCGCCTCGGAGGTGGGGTGCTGGAAGTCATGCATCAGGATGATCCCCTTGCCGTGCTTGGTAAGCCGATCCATGACCGCCTTGTGAACCTGTTCCGGATTGCGGGCTTTGAAGTCGAACGTGTCCCAGTCGGTGGAGAATATGGCGATGTTGCGGGTGGCAAGATACTTCTCGATGTCCGGCGGATCGCGCAGGGCCGGGAACCGGAAGAATGGTGCGATAGGCTTGTTGCCCGAGGCGATGCTCACCGCCGCGATACCTTTCTCGACCTCGGTCTTTGCGTCCTCGAACGGGATTTTCGTCAAATCTTTGTGCGACCAAGTATGCGAGCCCACGGTCATGCCCGCCGCCAAGTCTTTTTTCAGGATCTCTGGATGCCAACCGGCATGCTTACCGATTGGGAAGAACATGGCCTTGGTGCACTCATCGGCCAGCGCCTTGAGCACACGCTCGGTGTTGCCGGGCCACGGCCCATCGTCGAACGTCAACACGACTTCATGGTCCTTGAGGAAGTCGTAAGCCTTGAAATTTTGAAAGCCGAAGCCGGGCGCACCGGTGGTATCGATTTCCACCACCCGCTCAACGCCGAGTGCATTTGGATTATCGCACTTCTCTTTTGTCAGCGGTGGGAACGTGGAAGGGGCCTGCTGGACCGCCGCCGGAGCAGCAGTCTTGATATCTTCAGCCCAGGCCGACGCGACCGTCGCCGGCATGGAGAGCGTTACAACAAACGCCAGAGCGATGCGCATCGGAGTCTCCATTGCATACGCTTCATCGCCCGCTGCAAGACCGTAATCAATCTCGCTCTTTGATTTGGTCAGAAGTACTGACCTTAAACGGCAATTTTTTCAGTTATTCGGTCATTGCTCCGAGCTGGCATTTCTTAAGGAACTCGGAGCGGCGAGCTGGTGCGAGACTTGCTTCGGTACCCGTTGGCACTGCACATGTCTGCTTATGACCCGTCGTGGACATTCAACTTAGGTGCGGCACCGCAAATAAGAACACCAGCCCGAAGATGGTCATGCCGAAGGCGACTGCGGCGATTGGTAACAGGATTTGCACCGCTGCTTCGCGACCACTAATGCCACCGGTCCACGTCTCAAATGGACGCGAAATCCACTCACCGAACGGTGCGGTATCGACATGCTGCTCGTTCGGGTCAATGTTGCGTCGCCAGGTCAGCCAAAGAAGGGCTGGAAGTCCGACCAAAATTACAAAGAACAGGGTGATTACGGAGAGCGTCAAACCTTCATACGCCCCGCGACTGAACAATCCCCACGCAGACAGCACGAGCCAAATCGTCAACCCAACAAGCGATTGATAGATCAAAGGATGTAATTCATCACTGGGCCGGTTATCTCGAAGCGGAAGACGTGCGCTCATGGCGTCCTCCTAGTTGCCGCCCCAATATTTGTCGTGATTATTGGGAACGCGTGAACAATCACACGGTTCACCGCTGCGGCCATCGATCGCAGTGACCCTATTTTTTAGATTTCGTGATCAGAGTCGATGTGATGCCCTCTAATGCCACTTAGCGGACATGACCTATTGCGCTGCACATGTCTGCTTTGACCCAAAGCGGACGTGGAAATCGTTGCACATAAATTGACCTTCAATTGTAAACTACAGGACTGACAAAAATCCAAACTCCATTGTTGTCTCGCGATGTTCTCTGACAGGGTGGGACAATCCTGGCGCTCGGAATTCAGGCCCGCCCGGAACCCATAACGACATCTGCAGTTAGATCGAAAGGGGCGCAACATCGGAGATTACTCACATGCGTTCCCTTCTTTTGGCTACCGCGGCAGCACTCGCGCTGTGTCAAACGGCGTCCGCCCAGACAGCCAGCACCCCACCAGGGTCCAACACCGAAATGGCGCAGACTAACTCGAAAAGTCTGCGCTCTGACCTCCGCAATGTGCTCCAACAAGGCGGCTACTCGGACATTCGGATGATGCCGAGTTCTTTCGTGATCCGGGCAAAGGACAAGAATGGGAACCCGGTGGTTATGATGGTCAGCCCGGACTCCATTGCGCAGGTTACGGAGATCGAAAGCAACAGTAATAGTGGTTCCGCAAGCGCAACGACTGGCTCTGGTGCCAGCGATTTCGTGTCGGTTCCGCAGACCAACAAACTCAGTTCAAATATGGTCGGCCTCGACGTTTATAACAGCGCAAACAAGGACATTGGCACGATCAAAGACGTCGCTCTCAATTCGGATGGCCGGGTCGATTCTTACATTCTGTCAGTCGGCGGCTTTTTGGGCATGGGCGAACATTACGTCGCAGTTAATCCCCGGGACGTGATGGTCACCTACAACGACTCCGACAAGAAGTGGCACGCGACGATAAACACGTCGGCTGAACAGCTAAAATCGGCTCCCGAGTTCAAATACAGCGGCCGTTGGTCGGCAAGTCGCACCTGAGAATTCTGGGTCCCGCCTTTACCGACAGCAGGCGGGACCCCCCAGGCAGCGGGATGTCTCCTCAACAAATTTTAATGGAACGAGCGCTGCGCAGATTTCTTCTATCGATAGGGGCGGCTCCTTAATTTGGGAGATCCGCTATGAAGCAACTCGTCATACTCACCGCTCTCACATTCGCGCTCGGCGCAACCGGCGGGGTTGCGGCAGCGACCGGAATGGCTCAGCACCCGAGTGCCGCGAAAGACAATCTGACGTTGACGACGCAGCAAGAAAAAACCGCGCTGAATGACATAGGCAAGTCTGCAATCAGGCAGAATGCGCCGTCCGACTTTAAAGCGTCGGTCCGAACCGTAGTGCCGACGACCATAAGCTTGCGACAAATTCCAACCGCGGCTGTGAAAAAGGTCCCTGCGCTGAAGCCGTACGATTATGCGATGCTCAAGAACCGACTTTTGATCGTCAATCCGTCAGACAAGAAAATTGTGGACGTGATTAGTAGTCATGCCTGACCGTCTGTCCACCCGCGCGCGTTAGATCGAATCTCGACGGGCAGTTTTGCTGCCCGTCCTTTTTTGCGCGGGGTACGAGGAAGATTGAATCAGCGTGAAACCGGCGCGACCACGCCAATCTGCGGTGCTTGGGTTTTCATCGACGTGAACCTTAAAAATGTTTAATCATGAATACGGTATTTTTTGGTCCAATCGTAGGCGTGCAGGCGATACAATCTTTTGGGCGAGCTTTTACTGCTTAAATCTGGAGAGGAATTTAATTTAGCAGCGTATCTATTTGTTGCCTCCCTGCTCATTGTGTGTGGGGCCAATCGCCTCCACGCACTCACGAAGCAAGTCGAGAGCGAAGAGCGACTTCGAAAGCTTGCAATTGAAGAGCTTGCACACCGACTAAAAAATAAATTGGCTATTTTGCAATCTATAGTCAGCTTTCAACTCCGCGAACATCCGCGGATTAGAGATGATATTTTAAGTCGGTTGCTCGCGCTGTCAGTAACCGACGGCCTTGTGATAGCGTCCAAGGGACGAGGGGCTCATTTACGTGACATCCTATCGGCCGAACTAGCGCCATATGATACGTCGCGGGTCAATTTGGATGACCCAACATTTTCCTCTCGCCAAAGTTCGCACTTACTATGGCGTTGGTATTTCACGAACTCGTCACGAACGCGGCCAAGCACGGCGCATTAGCTGATTCGGTTGGCGGATTGTCGATTGATTGGACGACGTCCGAGGCTCAATTGACACTTAATTGGCGTGAAAGTGGCGGCCCCACCGTTGCTTTACCGCGTCGCCGAGGATTTGGTACGCGCTTGCTATCAGGCGCGCTTGATAACTTCGATGGAAAACTCGAAATGGCTTTCGAGCCCTCGGGTCTAGTTTGCAGGATAGGTCTAAAGCTCGATGAAGATCTTGTTCTGGAAACAGGTGGATTAAGGCCTTTTCCCGGCCCCTAACGAGCTGCTAACTCTTGCCGCGATAGCTGGAGGATCAATTGCTCCTCAGGGGTAGCGAAACGCTTCAGGTCGAAGCTCTCGCGCAGTAGCTGGCCATCGTGTCTGCTTTCGGGGGTAAAGCGGACATGACGATTGCGCTGTAAAATGTCCGCTTATGACCCAAAGCGGACATCAAGGACCGGCGGTTGTTGTTCATCGATGGAGCACTCGGCCACTACGAACTCGTGCCGCTCTTTGCATATTTCGCAACACAATCGGATGGTCGCGCCTCGCGGGATGGCTTCTAGGTCCTCGCTGGTCGCTCTAAACTCTGAGCGGAATGTCCTGCCAGTGGCTGGACATTTAAAAATGAGTGCGCCCAAGCACGTCCCCACAATCTAGAAATTGAGCAATATGGCTGCACATGTCTGCTTTCAGGGACAAGGCGGACATGGGCCTAATCGCCGGCGGTCTCTAACTGAGAAAACTTTATTCAACGAAGCTGCTTAGATTTCTCTATCAAAGCTGCTCGAAAATCATTATCGGGTTCGCCGGATCGAGACAAATCACATCCAAGCCGCGCCCAAGGTATCGCTGTTTCAGTGTACATCTCGCCAGCAACGGTTAACTGGCTCATGCTATCGATAGCCCCGCCAGCAAATATCTTCCGATTGGGCGCAGCCTTGATACTCCACCGAATTGTTGTCCCGCAATTCGGGCAGAACTCGTAATCAACCGATCGTCCACTCTCGGCCTTGCGCGTGAAGGTCTTCGTCTCACCCTGAAGACTAGTAACGCTGGCGTTATCGACCACAACAGATACGCCAAACGCGCTTCCTGTGCGCTTCTTGCAAGCTTGGCAATGACACGCCAGGACATACAAATAGTCGTCAATCGCGAATCGCACGGAGCCGCACGAACAGCCACCTGTGTGGGAGGTCATGTACTTGTCCCTCGTATCTTTGGTAACGGCAAAGCTTATCGGAATTTCCGCTACCACGCCTTCGGACTATAGCGGACAAAGCGGGATTTTTGGGCCGAGGCGGAATGTCCGCTATTGGCACTTAGCAGACATCGGCTTGTGCGCTGCACATGTCTGCTTTTGACCCGAAGCGGACATGCGGGCGATGGAGAACCGCATTGTCCCGAGTGAATTTGCAGAGAGCTAACCCCACAGAGTGAAGCTTGTTGCTCTACGTGATCGTCACGCCTCGCGGCGTGGGTCTCACAATCGAGCGATTGCCTTTGCCTATCTCGCTCGCCGCCGAACCATTTAATTGCCGCGTGAAAGGAACTTTGCCGCAGTGGCCCGTTGGGTCTGCGGGCGGCTCTTCAGCGGGCCAATACGGACATGTTGCGACGTCGGGATTTGCTAGCCACTACGGCTTGGCTCGTCGTCACCGGTGTGACGGCACATGCGCGCATGATCTCCGGCGCTCTGCCGTGGAGCCCCAACGCCGGCGATCCGCCGATTCCCGCGCGTCCAGGGCCGTGGCTGTTTTTCACCGCACCTGAAGCCGCCGCCGTCGAGGCGCTCGCTGACCGCATCATCCCGCCCGATCCGAAAACACCAGGCGGCAAGGATTCCGGCTGTGCCGTCTATCTCGACCGGCAGATGGCCGGCGCCTACGGGCAAGGCGAAGGTCTCTACAATCGACCGCCCTATATGAAGGGCACCAAACAGCAAGGTCCGCAGTCAGAGGGCGGGGTTACCAAGACGTATCGCGACGGACTCGCTGCGCTCGATAAATATTGCCGCGCGAATTATTCCGGCAAGGCCTTCGTCGAGTTGTCCGACGCCGACAAGGACGAACTGCTCAAGGGCCTCGAGAGCGAAAAAATCAAACTGGATGGCGTCGATGGCAAGGCGTTCTTCCAGCAGGCCGTCACCGACATCCAGATGGGATTCTTCGCCGACCCGATCTATGGCGGCAATCGCGACATGGTGTCGTGGAAAATGATCGGCTTTCCCGGCGCTCGCTACAATTATCTCGACTGGATCGAGCGTCACAACGAACCCTATCCGCTGCCCCCGGTGAGTTTGGCCGGCCGCGCGGAATGGACTCCGAGGCGGTAATGGCGCGCATCCTCCCCAAAAAAGATGTGGTCATCATCGGGCTCGGCTGGACCGGCTCGATCCTCGCGCACGAACTGACCGACGAAGGGCTCGACGTCATCGCGATCGAGCGCGGCCCGTGGCGCGACGCGCCGACCGATTTTCCGACCACCTATGCGCAGGACGAGTTGCGCTACCACATCCGGCACGAGCTGTTCCTGCGGCCCGACCAGACGACCGTGACGTTCCGCAACAAGATGGACCAGACCGCGCTGCCGATCCGCAGTTGGGGCTCGTTCATGCCGCCGAACGGCGTCGGCGGCGGCGGCGTGCACTGGAACGGCCAGACATACCGCTTCCTGCCGTCCGACTTCGTGCTCAAGACACACCTGACGCAGCGCTACGGCGCATCGTTCCTGCCGGAGGACATGACGATTCAGGACTACGGCGTCACCTACGACGACCTCGAGCCGCATTACGACGCGTTCGAATATCTGTGCGGCACGTCGGGTCAGGCCGGCAATCTGAAGGGCCAGATTCAGGAGGGCGGCAACCCGTTCGAAGGCCCGCGCTCGCGGCCCTATCCGACGCCGCCGATGAAGCAGGGCTTCGGCCACTCGCTGTTCGGCAAGGCGGCGCGCGAACTCGGCTACAAACCGTTCCCGCAACCGTCCGGCAATCTCTCGCAGGCCTATACCAATCCGCTCGGTGTGCGGATGGGGCCTTGCACCTATTGCGGCTATTGCGAATGGTTCGGCTGCGCCAACTATTCCAAGGCCAGCCCGCAGACCACGATCCTGCCGGTGCTGGTGCGCAAATCGAATTTCACCGCGCGCGATAATTCCGAAGTCACCAAGATCAACACCGACCGCTCCGGCACGCGCGCCACCAGCGTCACCTTCGTGGACAGCAGCGGCGTGGAATGGGAACAGCCCGCCGATCTGGTGATCCTGTCGGCCTTTTCGTTGTTCAACGTGCAGCTTCTGCTGCTGTCGAAAATCGGCCAGCCTTACGATCCCGCGACCAATACCGGCGTGATCGGCCGCAACTTCACGCACCAGACAATGTCGAGCGTGAACGGATTTTTCGACAAGTCGAAGTTCAACTTCAATCCGTTCATCGCGTCCGGTGCCATCGGCATGATCATGGACGAATTCAACGGCGACAATTTCGATCACGGTCCGCATGGGTTTCGTGGGCGGCGGCTATTTCGCCCACGCGCAGACCAATGGCCGTCCGATCACCACGACGCCGGTGCCGTCCGGCACGCCGAAATGGGGCGCCGAGTGGAAGAAGGCGGTGGCCGACAATTATCTCAGCACGGTCAGCGGCGCGGCAGTCCACGGCAGCTTCTACAGCTATCGCGACGTCTATCTCGATCTCGATCCGACCTATCGCGACCGTTTCGGCCGTCCGCTGATGCGCATGACGATCGACTTCCACGACAACGAGCTGAAGGCGGCCGCCTACCTCACCGACAAGCTCGAAGCAGATCGTCAAGGCGATGGGCGCTGAGAAGACCGAGAAGAAGCCGCGCAAGGGCCCTTACGACAGCACGACCTACCAGACGACGCATCTCAACGGCGGCGCCATCATGGGCACCGACCGCAAGACCAGCGCGCTCAACCGCTATCTGCAGCACTGGGACGTGCCGAACCTGTTCGTGATGGGCGCCAGCGCCTTCCCGCAGAACGCCGGCTACAACCCGACCGGCACGGTCGCCGCGCTGGCGTTCTGGGCGGCCAAGGCGATCCGCGAGCAATACCTCAAGAAGCCGGGGCCGCTGGTCGATGCGTAAACGCGGGACTATAGCCGCGTTCGCGGCAGGCGCTTCGGCGCTGCTGCATTGCCGCCTGTGCCGCGCAGGCCGGCGGCCAGGATTTCACGCAGGTCGAAAAGGGCCGCTATCTCGCCACCGCCGCCGATTGCGTGGCGTGTCACACGATCCAGAACGGCGGCAAGCCGTTCGCCGGCGGTCGCGCGATCGAGACGCCGTTCGGCAACATCACCTCGCCGAACATCACGCCGGACGCCGAGACCGGCATCGGATCGTGGACCGACGAGCAATTCGACAACGCGGTGCGCAACGGCGTGCGGCCCGACGGCACGCGGCTTTATCCCGCGATGCCGTACACGTCTTATACGAAGATGTCGCACGACGACGTCGTCGCGATCCGCGCCTATCTCAACACGGTCGAGCCGGTCCGCCATCCGGTCGTTGCCAACACCCTGCCGTTCCCGTTCAACATCCGCGACATCGATGCGCGTGTGGGATGCGCTTTATTTCAGCCCGGGGGAGTTCAAGCCCGATCCGCAGAAGCCGGCGGACTGGAATCGCGGCGCATTCCTGGTCGAAGGGCCGGGCCACTGCACGGCCTGCCATACGCCGAAATCGTTTCTGGGCGGCGACAAGAGCGGCGAATATCTGCGCGGCTCCTATTTGCAGGGCTGGTTTGCGCCCGACATCACAAATGACGACCGCGTCGGCCTCGGCCGTTGGTCCGCCGACGATATCGTGGCCTATCTCAAGACCGGCCATAACCGCATCACCGCCGCGACCGGGCCGATGGCGGAAGAGATCGAGCACTCGACGTCCAAGCTGAAGGACGAGGATCTCGCGGCGATGGCGGCCTATCTGAAATCGCGTGCCGGGTTCGGCGGACAGTCCCGCGCCATTGAAAGCCGACGATCCGGTGATGGTCGCGGGGCAGGCGATCTACCGCGATCAATGCGCGGCGTGCCATCAGATCGACGGCAAGGGCGTGCCGCAGTTGTTCCCGTCGCTCGCGGAATCGTCCGGCGTGCGCTCGCGTGACGCCACGACGCTGATCCGCATCGTGCTGCGCGGCGCGCGCAGCGTCGCCACCGCACAGGAGCCGACCGCGCCCGGCATGCCGTCGTTCGGCCGTCAGCTCAATGACGAGCAGATCGCGGCTGTCGTGAGTTATGTCCGCAATGCGTGGGGCCGTCCGGCGGCGGCCGTCGCGCCCGGTGACGTCGGCAAGATGCGTGACGCCCTGAGTACGCGCACCGATTAGCCGGCATCGTCCGTGCCTTCGTATCGGGAATGTCTCAATTGGTGGCCCCTTTCCTTTCCAACTCCGCTTTCGGGAGTAAAGCGGACGCAGCCTCCTTCGAATTCTGAACCTAAGTTATTGATCGGCTTCGTAATCGCTCGAACGAATTCGTGATACCCACAAATCTACCCACGAAGCTGAGCAATGAGAGCGGGGACGTTTGTGTATTTCGACCGTGCCGTGGACATTTAGCCCGAGCGCCTTGTGTGATCGACGGGCGCTAGAGCAATTTAACGCGCGCTCAAAAAAGAAGCGGCGGCCTTTTGAGCCGCCGCAGTGTTTTCCAGTATCTGCGAAGCTACTGGAAAAGTTTCATCGAATTGACCAGCGTCTGCAGCACGCCAAGAATGAGCGGGATGCCGACGAAATCCCCATGCCAGCAGGAGCTGGAGCGAGGTGGTGCCTTCTTCTTTTGCTGTTGTCATATTTGATCCTCCCTTTTACGCCCGCGCGCCGGCGGCGCCGCGCATATCGCCTTCGCTTTTTTCTTTCATGTGGAAGCGGGCGTCGACCGCCTTGACGAGGAAGTTGCAGATGAACCCGATCACCAGCAACCCGGCCATGATGTACATCGTCGTGTTGTAGGCCTGCGCCTTCGGAACGCCGTGCGTGACGTTGTACTCGCGGATGTAGTTCACGAGCACCGGGCCAAAGATTCCCGCCATCGACCACGCCGTCAGCAGCAGGCCATGAATAGCGCCGACATAGCGCGTTCCATACATGTCCTTGAGATAGGCGGGCACGGTGGCGAAGCCCCCGCCGTACATGCTGATGATGACCAGAAATGCGCACACGAAGCCGACGACGCTGTTGACCGAGCCGGTGTAGGGCACCAGGCAATAGAGGATGAAGCCAAGCACCATGAACACGAAGTAGGTATTGCGCCGGCCGATATAGTCCGACGTGGAGGCCCAGAAGAAGCGGCCGCCCATGTTGAACAAACTCATGAGGCCGACGAAACCCGCCGCTGCCACCGGCGTGATGCGGCCGGGGAACATTTCCTGGCTCATGGCGGAGGCCTGGCCGAGCACGCCGATGCCGGCGGTCACGTTCAGGCAGAGCACCCACCAGATCAGCCAGAATTGCGGCGTCTTCAGTGCATCATAGACGAACACGTCGTTATTGCTGATCAGCTTCGTCGCCTGTGCCGGCGGCTTGTAGCCTTCCGGTTTCCAGTCCGGCGCCGGCACGCGAACGATGATCGCGCCGACCATCATAAAGAAGAAATAAATGGCGCCCAGCACGACGAACGTCGGCGCAACGCCAACATGATGTTCCGTCCTGAAGATGCTCATCAGCCAAACCGAGAGTGGCGATGCGATGAAGGCCCCGCCGCCAAAGCCCATGATGGCCATCCCTGTTGCCATGCCCGGACGATCAGGGAACCACTTGATCAAGGTCGATACGGGCGAGATATAGCCGATGCCGAGCGCGATGCCGCCGAGCACGCCATAGCCGAGATAGACAAGCCACAGATTGTGGATGGAGACGCCGAAGGCGGAGATGAAGAATCCGCCGGCCCAGCACAGGGCCGCCGTGAACATTGCGCGGCGCGGGCCTCCTTCCTCGACCCAGCGGCCGAATACCGCCGACGAAACCCCGAGAAAGACTATGGCGATGGAAAATATCCAGCCCAGCTGAGTCAATTTCCAGTCATCCGGCGCCGACTGCGTGATGCCGAGAAGTTTCGTCATCGGCAGATTGAACACGCTAAATGCATAGGCCTGCCCGATGCACAGATGTACGCAGAGTGCCGCCGGCGGCACCATCCATCGGCTGTATCCTGGTTTAGCGACCGTGTGCTCGCGGTCGAGGAATGACAGTATTGCCATTATTCGTATCCTCCCCTTGGAATTTTGTTTTCTTATGCGCTCTCAGCCCAGCTGACAGAAGAAAATGAGCGCGTCTTCGCATCAAGCAGGCGAACGCAATCGCTCTATTGCGAACCGCAATCGCGGGCCCGCAACGGTGGGCAGGCGGGACGGTGAGTTAGGCCGCGGGCAACAATCCGTGTGGCGCTCGTGCGCGCGCTTCCTCGATCAACGAGGCGACGGCAGGCTGGACGGGATAGCGGTCAGAAACGACGAGGCCGATGGTGTGAGAGACTTCCGGCTCGACAATGGGAATTGCCCGCAAAGTATCGTTCAATTCGACGGTTTCGAGCGCTGAGTTGGGCACGATGCTGGCCCAGCGGCCGGCGTGAACATGGGCGATCAGCGCGCTCAGCGAGTCTGTTTCCATCAATGGCGTCAACTCGACGCCGATGCGGCGGAGGACGCTGTCGACGATGCGCCGGCTCTGCATATCACGGGCGAGAAGACATAGCGGCGCTTCGCCCGCCTGCGACCACGTGACGCGATCAGCATCCCCAAGCGGCCCACCGGCCGTGGTGAGCAACAGATATTCCTCGCGGTAAATCGGAATGGCGCTCACGTCGCCAATGGGCTCGTTGCTCAAATAAGTGACGCCCGCCTCAATTTCGCGTTGCCGCAACATGTCCAGAAGGATGTTGGATGTGCGGCCAAGCACGGTAAACCGGACATTGGGATAGCGCATCTGCAGCGGGACCGTGATCCTGGCCACCAGCGGCATGGCGGAGGGGATGGCGGCAATGCGCAAATGCACTTCCGAACCGTCCTTCAAGCCGAGAAGATCCTGTCGCATGGCGCGCGCATCACCAACCAGCCGGTGCGCCCACATCAGCACACGTTCACCTTCGGGCGTGAAGCCCTGAAAACGCGAGGCACGTTTTACCAGCGGCGTGTTGAGCATCTGCTCGAGACTCTGGATACCAAGTGACAATGTCGGCTGGGCAACGCCGCAACTCTCGGCGGCGCGGCCGAAATGCTGTTCGCGCGCCAGCGCGATCATGAACTCCAGCTTCTCAAGCATTGCGATTACTCATGTTGCGATTGTCGAAGCCAATGTGCGACAATCCTATTCTGTACAAAACTCCAAGCGCAAAGGTACCCTGATAGGGCCGTTTTTTGCGCATGTTTCAAGCGCGCGCAATGCTGCGATGATTTAGAAATACAATCCATCGATTTAAAAGAATTATTACGACATGTAACGCGACGAAAGTGGCATTGACGAAAAAGCCGCTCACAGTCGCCAATGGTTCCTCGAAAATAATTTCGGTGGTCTGCAGTGTTCAGTAGACGTCGATGATGACAAGACACAAGTTCGCACAAAAAGATCGAGACGAGTTCAGATTTCGATCAAAGGGAGGAAATGAAAATGTCACGCAATAAAAATTTGGTGACGGTGTCGCGCCGGACACTGTTGCAGGCCGGCGCCGGCCTGGCAGGCGGCGCGTTGCTGGTGCCTGTTCTTCCGCAGTCCGCTTTTGCAGTTGGCCTCGGCGACCATCCCGCGCTCGGGACCTGGCCGGCCGGCTCGGAAGGCTCGACGGTCAACATCGGCGCCACCGTGCCGCAGACCGGCACCTATGCGGTTCAGGGCGAAGACGAGCTCAAGGGCATGCAGCTCGCCATCGAGCATATCAACTCCGGAAACCCGTTGATTAAGAAGATCGCGCCCAAGGTTTCCAAGGGCGTGCTCGGCAAGCAGGTAAACCTCGTCGTTGCCGACTCTGCCGCCAACCCGAACAATGCGGTGCAGGCGCAGCAGCGCTTCATCAACGACAACAAAATCGTCGCGATGACCGGCTCGACCTCCTCGGCGGTCGCGGTGGCCCTCAACAAGTTCGCCGAGCGCGAGAAGATTCTCTACTTGGTGGCGATCTCCGGCTCCAACGACACTACCGGCAAGGACTGCGTGCGCTACTCGTTCCGGCAGTGCTTCTACGGCGAGACGGCGGCGAACGCGATCGGCCCGGTGCTGATCAAGGCCTACGGCAAGAACAAGAAGGCGGCGTTCATGACGCCGGACTACACCTACGGCCACACCGTCACCAAGTCGGTGAATGATTACCTGACGAAGAACGGCGGCTGGACCATGGTGACGAACCAGGTCTCCAAGCTCGGCACGCAGGACTTCAGCCAGTTTCTCACCAACATCGCCAACTCCGGCGCCGAGTTCATCATCAACGTGAACTGGGGCCGCGACGCCGTGCTGTCGATCCAGCAGGCCAAGCAGTTCGGCCTCACCCCGAAGATGAACATGGTGGTACCCTACCAAATCCCGTTCCTCGCTAAGGAAACCGGACCGGAGCTCACCGAGGGCGTCTACGCCGCCACCGATTTCTGGTGGACGCTGCAAGACAAGTATCCGCTGGCCAAGATGTTCGTCGAGGCCTTCGAAAAAAAGTACGGCTACAAGCCGGAGTGGGGTGCCAACAACGCCTACATGCAGTTCGCCATCTGGGCGCGCATGGTGTCGGAGGCCGGTTCCTTCTATCCGCCGGACGTCATCAAACAGTACGAGAAGGGCGAGAAGTTCGACTCAACCGTCGGCGAGGTTTATTTCCGCAAGGAAGATCATCAGCTCGTGCGACCGGTGGTCATCGTCAAGGGCAAGGCGCCCAAGGACATGAAGAATAAGGAAGACTACTGGGAGGTCACCGAGGTGCTTCCTGGCGCGCCGCTGATGCAGAAGCCGGACGCATTCGGCTGCAATCTCGGCGACTACACCTGAGTAACGACTGCGTTCCCCGCACGCGGTGCAGCGCGCAGCGGTGCACCGCAGATGTGGAGTCCCGGTTTTTTCAAAACCAACCGGGGTCCCGGGTCTACAGCGCACCACGAAGACGTGCTGCGCTGCGCCCGGGACGCGCCGTCAGCAATCGAGGTCTTCCTTGGTAAATTGGCCTAATTTCATCTCGCAATGTTTCAATGGGCTGGTGCTCGGCGCGCTGCTGGCGCTGATTTCGTCCGGCCTGACGATCGTTTACGGCACGCTCGGCGTGCTCAACCTCGCGCACGGCGCTATGTTCATGCTCGGCGGCTATGCCGGCTGGCTCGGCTATAGTTTCACCGGCTCCTTTATCGTCGCCCTCATCGCCGGCTCGCTGTTCGTTATGGTCGTCGGCGTGCTGATGGAACGCCTGATTATCCGCCACTTTTACGGCCGCCCGGGCGAAGACCAAATCCTGGTCACCTTCGGCCTCGGCATCGTCTTCGTCGAGGCTGTGCGCTTCTTCTTTGGCAGCCTGTCGAAAACTGTGCCGCCGCCGCCGCCGTTTGTAGGTATTACGTCGATCGGCTTCATGTTCTACCCGACCTATCGCCTCGCACTGCTCGGCATCGTGGCTGTCGCGCTGCTGGCGCTCTACATCGTGCTCTACCGCACCCGCATCGGCATGATCGTCCGGGCCGGTATCGAAGATTTCGATCATGGTCGATTCGCTCGGCATCGACGTCTACAAGGTATTCATGCTGGTGTTCGGCATCGGCGCCATGGCAGCCGGCTTTGCCGGCATCGTCAACGCGCCGGTGGTGTCGATCGCGCCCGACGTCGGCGAGGCGATTCTGGTGCAGACTTTTGTCGTTGTCGTCATCGGCGGCGTCGGCTCGTTCACGGGCGCGATCCTCGGGGGGCTGATCGCCGGCCAGATCATCAGCATCACCTCGATGTTCAACCCCGGCTATTCCTACGTCATGCTGTTTGCGGCGATGACGCTGGTGCTGGTGCTGCGCCCTTACGGCCTGCTCGGCACGGCCGGCCGCGAATGAACGCGATCATCTGATGGTCAGGAAACATCCCATTCTAGTTGAGATTCTGACGGCGGTCGCGCTGATCGCCGCGCCGTTCGTGCTGCCCAATCTTGGATTTTCGCCCGCCACGGTGAACCGCATTTTGGTCTGGGGCCTATTTGGCATCGGTTTCGATATTCTGTTCGGCTTTACCGGCCTGCTGTCGTTCGGTCAGGCGGCGTTTTTTGGCACCGGCGGCATGGTTGCCGCCTATCTACTGACGGTCATGAACTTTCCGCACGTCATGACGGCGGTGTTTATCGGCACGATCGCGGCGGCGGCAATCGGCTACGTGATCGGGCTGATCGCCCTTCGGCGCACCGGAATCTACTTCGCCATGATCACGGTGGCGATCGGGGAAGTATTCTACTTCGTCGAGTTCAATCCTCTCTCCGATTTCACGGGCGGCGAGAACGGGCTTCCTGGCGTGCCGGCCCCGGTTTTCAAATTCGGTTTCACCACCTTTCAATTCAATAGCGACACGTCGCTCTATTGGTTGCTGGCGCTATGCTATTTCGTCGGCATGGTGGTCGCGTTGCGCATCGTTAGCTCGCCGGTTGGCGCGATCCTCAGTGCGATCCGCGACAATCCGCTGCGTGCGGCCGCTCTCGGTCACAACATTCAGAACTATAAGCTCGCCGCCTTCGTCGTTGCTGCCGCCTATGCCGGATTTGCGGGAGGGTTGCTCGGGCTGATGCAAGGCTTCATGCCGCCCGAGGCCTTCACATTCGAGACTTCGGGCGAGCTTGTCATGCAGACCGCGATCGGCGGCGCCGGCACGCTGTTTGGACCGCTGGTCGGCGCCATCGTGTGGCTTTATCTAAGCGATTTCTTCCAGAGCACGCTGCACCTCGGCGCCACCTGGAAACTCGTACTCGGCGTGGTCTTCGTCCTGCTGATCTGCTTCCTCCGCCACGGGCTGATCGGTGGCATCAAGGATCTATATATTCTCGCCTTCAAACGCCGGGCGCGCGAGACCGAACCGACCGAGCAATCGCTCGCGCCTGGCATACCCGCGGCGGAGGAGCAGAAGGCCGGCCATTCCGATCTTGCCGCCAAAATGATGGCCGAGCCGATGGCCGCGCGTCTCAGGGCGGCCGGCCATACCGGTGCGATCCTGCGGGTAAGCGGGATCACCAAACGCTATGGCGGCCTGATCGCCAACAGCGACATCGATTTTTCGGTCAATCACGGCGAGCGCCGCGGCATCATCGGCCCGAACGGCGCCGGGAAGACGACCTTCTTCAAGATGCTCACCTGCGAGGTACCACCGACCTCGGGGCAAATCATCTTCGAAGGCCGCGATATCACCGGTATGACTGTGACCGACGTCTGCCAACTCGGGCTCACGAAAAGCTACCAGATCAACCAGTTGTTCAGCCGGCTGACCGTGCGCGAGAACCTGACGATCGCCGCGCTCGCTGAACGGCGCGGAAAATACCGCCTCGACATGCTACGCAGTCTCAACGGCGTTTCCGGCCTCCACGAGCAGGTCGATCACACGCTCCGGCTCGTCGACCTGACCAAGCGGGTTGATACGCCGGTATCGCAACTCGCCTACGGCGAGAAGCGGCGGCTGGAGATCGGATTGGCACTCGCTACCGGCCCCAGCCTGTTGTTGCTCGACGAGCCGCTCGCGGGCATGAGCCCGCGCGAGCGCGTGGAGACAGTGCAGCTGCTCAAATCGATCAGCCGCGGTCGCACCATGATCGTTATCGACCACGATATGGATTCGCTATTTGAACTGGTTGAGCGCGTCACGGTTCTGCAAGAGGGCCGGGTGCTGGTCGAAGGCACGCCCGACCAAATCAAGGGCAACGCAAAAGTGCAGGAAGCCTATCTTGGCGGCGTGCATGGCGTGTTGGCGGCCGAATGAGTTTGCTCGAGGTCAATAAACTGAACAGCTACTATGGGGATTCGCACATCCTCTTCGACGTCTCGCTGCGCGTGGAGCGCAACGAAGTGGTGGCGTTGCTCGGCCGCAACGGCGCCGGCAAAAGCACCACACTGAAAACCCTGATGGGCGTGGTCATGCCGAGCACAGGTTCAGTGAAATTTGACGGCGTTGAGCTGTCGGGCCAAAAAAGTCACGTCATCGCGCAAGCTGGTATGCAGCTTGTGCACGAGGAGAGGCGCATTTTCGGTGGCCTGAACGTCGAGGAAAACCTCGTGCTTGCGGGGCTCACAGCACGCAACAAATGGCCGTTACGACGGATCTATGAAATTTTTCCGCGGCTAGAAGAGCGGCGTGCAAGCAGCGGGACGGACCTGTCGGGCGGCGAACAGCAGATGCTAGCTATTGCACGGGCGCTAATTCGTAATCCCAAGATAATTCTCTTAGATGAGCCGTTCGAAGGTCTAGCACCGGTGATCGTCCGCGATCTTGTAGAGGTTTGTCGCAAGCTGGCGGCGGAAGGCCAAACGATTGTGCTGGTGGAGCAAAATCTGGCAGCAGCCCTTATGCTAGCCGACCGTGCTTACATCATCAACAATGGCCATATCGTACATGAAGGTCCGGCGCAGGAGATCAAGGCACGGCCTGAAGTACTACAGCGGCATCTCGGCGTCTAAGCGGCGCTCAGCGAATGAGGGTAAAGCGGACGCAGCCTCTTTCTAATTCTGAAGCTAAGTCCTTGATCAGCTTTGCGATCAATCGAGCAAGTCCGATGGTAAGATCACAGGTAGCATGCGCATGAAGGCTAGACGCTTTGTAAGTTGGGCGGTGATCTACTCGGTTGCCTTGCACGCCGCTCTGCTGGGTGTCGTGCCGGTCATTAGCGATACTTTGGTCACGGGCGATCCGTTCTCCATCATCTGCCGCAGCGAATCCCGAAGCTACGCCCCGGTTAGCCAGACGCCGGGTAGCCTCAATCACATGGCGGGGCACACCTGTGAGCTTTGTACCCTTTGTAATGGCTCGGTCCCGCCGCGCGCGCCCGATAGCTTAGTCGGCACCGTACTGCCGCGTGGTGTTGCGCAGGTCCTTTGCCCGGCATTGTCGGCCCCGCGCATCGGCCTTGCATCCAATCCCAAGCTTGCTCGGGGCCCTCCGCAAGTCCTCTGACATACGGCCGCCCGTGCGGCCCTGATCCATTCAGGTCATGACAAAATCGGAGCGACCGATGTCCAACCGCATTTTATGGCCTTTTATATCATCTACGGTTGTGTTTCTTGCTCTCGCCATTATTTGCGCCAAACCCGCATCGGCACAACAGGTCAAAATTGGCGACCTTGTACTTGACCATGCCTGGGCTCGCGCAACGCCAGGCGGGGCCAAGGTCGGCGGCGGCTATCTTACAATTGAAAATAAAGGCGCCACCCAGGACAGACTGATGGGCGGGTCAAGTCCGGCCGCTGGCAGGATCGAAGTGCATCAGATGGCGATGAATAACGGCGTCATGACAATGCGTCCAGTAAACGGCGGATTACCCATTCCACCCAGTCAATCCGTCGTCCTCGCGCCCGGGGGCTACCACATCATGATGATGGAGCTAAAAAGCCCGCTCAAAAAAGGCGACAAGGTGCCAGTGACGCTGAAATTCGAGCGAGCGGGAGACGCCACCGTCACGTTCGAAATTGAAGGCTTTGGCGCGATGGGCCCGAATGCAAGTCAGGGGAATCAACCGATGCCGGGAATGTCACAGACGATGAAAATAAATTCAGGTCGTAAGATGTGACCATTTTGCACAAATATGCGCTTCTGGGACTTAGCGGGCATCGAAGGCGCTCATCAGCTCTGGCGCTGACCTAAGGCTTCTCAACCGTGACACACACCGTTCTCATTTCAGGAGGAGGAATAGCCGGGCCGACGATGGCCTTCTGGCTTAAGGCCACTGGTTTCCAGCCAACTCTCATTGAGCAAGCGCCAGCCCCGCGCCGTGGCGGCTACGTCATCGATTTTTGGGGCTTGGGCTACGACATAGCCGAACGAATGGGCCTGATCGAAGAGATCAATCGGGCCGGCTATCACATCCGGGACATGAGAATTGTTGACGCTAAGGGCGGACGAATTTCCGGCTTCGGAACGAGCGTTTTTCTTGAACTTACGGGCGGACGCTATGTGACGGTTGGACGTAGCGTCCTTTCGCAACTGTTATTAAAGACGGTGAGTCACGAAATCGAGGCTATATTTGGCGATGAAATAATCGAAATCGACGATCTGCAAACTTGTGTGGAGGTACGGCTCAAGTCCGGCGTCCAGCGGCGGTTCGACTTTGTCGTGGGCGCCGATGGCCTGCACTCTGGCGTCCGCCGCTTGATGTTTGGTCCGCAGGAGCGCTTTGAGAAGCGCTTGGGTTATGTCGTCGCTGCATTCGAAGCATTCGGCTACCGGCCTCGCAACGAAGATGTCTACGTGATGTACAATGAGCCCGGCCGTATGGTCGGGCGCGTCTCGCTTCGTGACGACAAGACCTTGTTTCTTTTTGTTTTCGCCGAAGATGCCGACACGCCGATCCACGATCTACCCGCGCAGAAGCGGTTGCTGCGAAGCAAGTTCGCCAGAAGCCAATGGGAATGCCGACGCATCCTTGATGCGATTGACGATGCTCCGGAGCTTTATTTCGACCGGGTCAGTCAAATCTGCATGGAGCATTGGTCGTGCGGCCGGGTTGCGCTTGTCGGCGACGCCGCTTACTGCGTTTCGCTGCTGGCCGGTCAGGGGTCGGCGTTGGCGATGACTGGCGCTTACGTTCTGGCGGGCGAGCTCGCTAAAGCGGACGGGCAGCACGACATCGCATTTGCCAACTATGAGAAGCTCCTGCGAGGTTTTGTCGAGAAGAAACAGCGTGGCGCAGAACGTTTCGCATCCGCTTTTGCGCCGAAGACGCGGTTAGGACTGTTCTTCCGCAATCAGATTATCAAAATGGCGGCCATTCCAAGATTCGCTCGCCTCACGTTTGGGAGGGACATTATCGACACGCTAGAGCTTCCTGACTACCAATGGCCTCACCTGACCTAATTGGACATAATTCATCCGGGGCACGTTGCCAGTAACCGGAGCGAGAGGCTGCACGCTATGCTTGGTATTCCACGCAGATATAGCCATTTTATTTTCGGTGTCATTCAAGCTGCGCTGACGAGCTTGATCGCCGCCGGCATTGCCAGTTTCCCATCGCCAACCCTCGTGGGGTTTATCAAGCATTGGCTTTTATCCGGGCTCGTCGCATGGATCGCGATGGTGCCGGTGGTGGTCTTGGCTGCCCCGGCGATAAGAGCGCTTTCGGTTGTTCTCACGAGAGAATAATCGACATCATGTCTGCTAGTGACACTTGGTTAGTGGATAGGCTGTAATTTTCTGGGGCAAGCCAGGTTTTGCATGGACGGATGGGGCAATAATCCAAGCGTGCATCCTCTTTCATGCCGCTGCGTAATTCGTATTTGTCCGCGAATAGTAACTAGTAGACATTCCCTCGGCCTGCGCGATCCGTGGGTCGCTGCTTTGGAATCGTGAAGTTGCTCTCGATCACATGCGCCTTGTCTGCAAGTTCAAAGCAGAGTGCGACAATCGCCTCATGTGTTTTTGCGTCTGGGCAACCGCGGGCGACTTCGGTCAGACGCGCGGAAAGGTCTCGCAGATATACGGCTATCCCATATTCCATCGACGCCTCCTGAATTTTGTTACCGAATGCCCGATAGTCCGGTGATCACCTCTGCTGCCCCCATAGCGACGGCGATCATGATGAGTGGCGGATACGAGACGAGCGCCGCTTGAAATTGAAGGAAGGGAGGGCTGTCACCGTTTCGTTGAGGGAGACCGATAAAAATTAGGACAGCGGCCACTGCCAAGAGGATCAAGCCGATTATGAGGTGCATCAGGGCTTGCCTCTATCACGCGTGATCAGGTGCATAAATAGGACGCCCCATCCCAAGCCGAAAAAAATCGATCCGAATAGCCAAACGTGGGGATTAGGTCGCTGATACCAGAGCAACCCGTTCAGGATGAGGAAAACGACTGTCACAAGGACTATTGGCATTTTGCGCCACCAAAAAATTTATGTCAAATTTATGCGAGGAATTGCCTGCTAAATCAACGGGAAAAGAGCCCTGCCCAGCCTGCGGTGTGGAGCAAATGAGTCGACCTAAACGCATCGTGCACGGTGACAACGCGGTCATGACGTATTGGCGTTGCCCGGTATGTTGCACGTCCAAATCACGCGCACACCCAGTCAATTAAATCGCAGTCGGCGAATGTTGGAGTTTGGCACTGAGCGGGCAATCCCAAACCGCTGAGGAATGTCTGCTTTCGCAAGGAAAAGGACATGTCAACGACGTATTGTCACTTCCTGATTGCCGTTGGCGAGCCGCTTTGCAAAAGGGCAGACAATGTCACGGATTCCGAGACGCTATAGCCACTTTATATTTGGGTTCATTCAATCGGGACTAACCTGCGCGGTGGCGGCTGGAATATCCAGTGCGCCATTTTTCAATACCTCAATGTTCGCAAACCAGCGGGTTAAGTCATGGATTATTTCATGGGCGATTATGACGCCTGTAGTTTTGTTGGCTGTGCCCGTAATTCGATCCACCGTGGATTTTATAACTAGCGACGAAAGTGCCTAATGTCCGCTATTGGCACTAAGAGGACATCCCTAAGGGGACATTAAGCTGCGACGCGCGCCCGCGTGTTTTTCCTCACATCTGGGTCAAAGGCAATGGGAAACCCATCGCAGCAGTGTGACGGAAGAGTAGCGATCAGCAGCGGCGCGTTATGCCAGGATATTCAACGAAGGCTGCTGATTGGTGTCGCTAGCCACATTGGAAGCGCTTGCCGGGCTGGCGCCAGTTGTTAAGCCTTTAAGCAGACCGTCGAGGATCACGGGCGGTTGTCCCGCAAAAGCAGATTTCTTGCTGGGATCGGAAACATCAGGCGGCGTGCCAGGTTTCGCGTTCGGGTCGGTGCCACGCTTCGCCTTTGCCTCGTCGCATGAGGAAAAGCAAACATATCCATTGACCACAGAAACCATAATTAACCGTCCGACCGACACGTTACACCACAGGTGTAAATGAATTTTATATCGCCTATCACGGCCACGTGAGGTAAGTGATGTCCGCCTTTGCTCCAAGCGGACATCAGATCTGAGGCCATTAGACGCGTGCTGATTGGCCGAGCCACGCCGTGTCCCGAACTTATTTTTTCATATTGTCCTTGGACATGCCGTCATCTTTCTTCATCGAGTCCTTGGACATCGTATCCTTCGACATTGTGTCCTTCTTCATCGAATCCTTCGACATTCCGTCCTTGGACATGCCGTCTTTGCTCATGGAGTCAGTCTTGCCCATGTTGTCCTTGGTCGTGGTCTGAGCAAAAGCTGCCGGGGCACTGGCAAACGAAACCGATATGAACGCTACGAAAAGGGAAGCTATGAGGCGTGAACAGGTCATTGCTGGATCCTCCTGAGAACGTTTGACGATGGTCATGGTGATCCCATCGCTGCTAGTTCGATCCAGCTATGACCCGGGTTACGCTACTACGGGAAAAATTAGCGGCGAGCAGACGGCCGCTGAAGGCTCGATTTGTGGCAATGACAAGGGCCACCGCGAGTATATGCACCGCAAGGTCAGTCGCTGCCGCGTCAAACGGATGAAAGAAGTTGAGTAGTGTCGCGGCCGCTGCGGCTGATGCGAGCCCGGCTATCGATGCTGTTAGCCCTGGGTACAGTGGGCAAGCACGTCGCAGCATTGTAATTAGCAACGCCGACAGCGGAACCGACAATGCGACAATGAACATTAGACAATCGCGCGCCTCGCTCAGGTCGGCCGCGTGGGTCCCGGGCACGAACCATGCGCGCAAGCACCCAACGCCGCTTGCGACGATCCACAATATTGACCCCGGCAGTGGTAGCAACGCCCATGCCCGGCGCGCATCGGGCAGGCAGAGTTGGAATGCGGCGAAAGCGGCAAGGATAGCGGTTGACGCGGAACCGATGACAGCGAGCCACAAGTCGGGGGCCGCGAGGAGTCGGCGCCCGAGCGCCGGCAAGTCGGCGATCAGGGCGAGTGCGATGGCCGTGGCCGCCACGACTGCGAGCCATCCTAACGCCCGCACGGTCGGTCGTCGCAACCGACGCACCGGTGTCAGATCGGTGACGAGATCACGTATTAAGCGCTCATGCTCGGAGCTGTTATTCGAGGAAGTGTTCATGTCCTCATTCCCCCGACGATATTTTGCCGCGAAGTGTTTTTAGTCCGCGATGTAGATTAACCTTGAGCGAACCCTTGGTGCGGTGGGTCAGTTTCGCAGCCTCGGCGAGTGAGTGCTCATCCAGCACGAGACACTCCACTGCTTCGCGCTGGCGCGGCGGCAGGCTCGCCAGCGCAGGAGCGAATGCACCTGTGACCTCAGCTTGAGCAAGTCCGCGCGCTGGATCAGCCGCTTCATCGGCATAGTTTTCGAGCGCGAGCGGTGCGTGCACCTCGCGCACATCCTTCCGGCGAATACGGCGAAGGAGATCAATTGCCCGACGATCGGCGATAGTGGATAGCCACGCGGTGAACGATCGGGTGGGATCGTACGTCTGCCGCGCACGATGAATGGTCAACAATGTGTCCTGCACCACATCGTCGAGATGATCGGCCGATATACCGCGCCGACGCGCAACACTCTTGATTATTGGTATGCAGTCTCGCAGCAATGCCTGATATGCGGCGCCGTCGCCGGCTTGCGCCGCTGCCATCCAGGTCGACCGGCGCACATCCGCAGTCGCATCTTGTGCTTGAAGGTGATCCACGCGGCGCTCGGCACGTTTCAACCACGAAGGGGCCGCCACGATAACACCAACGGTAGCGGATTGGCAGGGAAACGAACCTCGCCGTAGCCTCGCGCTTTCATAAATGTGCATCACGTTCAGTTGATTGTTGCGCTCATAGTTTTAAGTATTTCGATCGAAGATGGGCAACGGTTACATTGATCGACAAGATCTGCCGCTGGGTGCATCCCATCCGGTGAAAGAGCCCGCTAATTGAGGCAGCCTTCGCTCCGCACATCGACTACGAGCTGGCGAAAGAGGTCATAGAAGCAAACTGGCTTCCAGGCCCAGTGCTGCGACCTGAGCCACAAAAGTAGAACGGTATGTCCGCTATTGGCACTTAGCGCACATGCCGAGTTGCACTGCACATGTCTGCTTTGGGGGCTAGAGCGGACATCACAAATCGTATGGTGCGCCTTAGTCGATTAGGACCACTCAAACATGTCATTCGGCGGTTTGCATTTCAGTTGTAACGCATTGATTTCTAATGGCAGCAAAGTGGCGTAGTTTGCGGTTAAACTATTGAGTTAAAAGAAAAACGACGTGACTCTTAATCAGCGGGTCCCAGGTTCGAGCCCTGGTGCGCCCACCAATCTTCTCAACAACATATACCAATCGATCCGTGGGGCGGGTCGAGTGCGGTTGCATTGCGCATTACAGGTTTGCTCGTGTTTCGAGCGTCATTACCACACTTTCGGCAAGCTTTACGTCGCAGCCCGACCCCCGTACCTAGCGGACAATCCAATCACGGCACCAAGTATCCACTTTGGGGAAAACCGACATTGCTCGGGCGCATCCCGGGACGCTATGACGCCTTTTTACTAAGGGCTTTTTCGTTCGACTTGAACCAATCGCAATGCGAACCTCCAGCCCTAACGTGACACTTCATGCAAGGTGACCATGTCGCTCATACTTGTCGTGGAAGATGATGAACAGGTCCGCGTGCTTGCTGAAGGCATTCTTCAGGCGAATGGGCTTTCAACTCTATCAGCCGGTACAGTCGAACAAGCCATTGCGATTCTCGACAGCGGGGAAAAGATCGACGCCATTTTCGTTGATCTCGTTTTGCATGGTGACCTGTATGGCGGACTTCGTTTGGCGCAAGAAGCCGTCAAACGCGTGCCAGCCCTCCCTGTGCTTTACACCACCGGCCAAGGCATTACAGACCGAATGCAGGACCTTTTCGTCGAGAATTCCGCGTTCTTGGGTAAGCCATACACGCCAGAAAGACTTGTCGATGCACTGCGTGGCCTGCTGGACGCTCGCCGGGATTAGCCATACGCCGCGAGGAGGGATGCCCGCATTCGGACGCACAGCAACATCGCGCTTGGAGGTGGCGAAAGCGGTTGCTGGATGCCAGGGGTCGGGCCTATTCTTCCAACAAACAAAAATTGCGGCGCCCGGGAGGATGCACGACTACACATGATCTCGTGAAGGAGGGCTTTCTATGAATATTATATTCATTGTCGCCATAGCGGCTACGCTGGTGCTGCCCGGCATGACTAACGCTGCTGAAATCAGAGTTCTTTCCACTCAGGCCACCGAAGAGACATATCGCGAGTTGGTGCCGCAATTTGAAAAGGCTAGCGGCCACAAGGTCTCGACCATTTTCACCGGCACGCTCGATGTGCAGAAGCGGCTCGCGGCTGGCGAGACCTACGACATGATCATCATGGCCGGTCCGGCGATCGACGCGCAGATCAAGGCCGGTAAGGCCGTAGCGGGCAGTCGGGTCGATATAGCCAAATCGGGAGTTGCTGTCGGCGTACCAAAGGGCGCGCCCAAGCCCGACATCAGCACGACCGAGGCGCTCAAGAAAACCGTGCTGGCGGCCAAGTCGATCGGCTATTCCACGGGGCCAAGCGGCGTCTACATTGTAACCCTGTTCGAGAAACTGGGTGTGTTAGACCAGGTCAAGGTCAAGCTTAAGCAAACACCGACCGGCGTTTTTGTCGGCACCATAATCGCCAATCGCGAAGTCGACATCGGCTTCCAACAAGTCAGCGAGCTTGGCAATTATCCTGGCGTAGATTATGTCGGCCCCTTGCCTGCCGATGTACAACAGACCACCGTGTTCTCGAGCGGGATTACCGTTGATGCTAAGGAAGCCGAGGCAGCCCGAGCGTTGGTCAAGTTTCTGACGACGTCTGAAGCAGGTGAAGCATTCAAGAAACGCGGCATGGAGCCAGGCTGATGCCGGAAAATGCCGCCTTCAACGGCCTTGATAGGCCGGCGTATATACGATCAGGCCGTCGAGCGCTTCGGTCACCTTGATCTGACAGGAGAGCCGTGACGTCGGTTTCACTTCGAAAGCGGAATCAAGCATCTCTTCTTCTTCCGCCGAGGGCGGGCCGACGATAGCGCTCCAGGCTTCATCCACGTGCACCAAACAGGTCGCGCAAGTGCAGCCGCCACCGCATTCGGCGACGATGCTTGCGACATCGTTTCGGAGTGCCGTTTCCATCACGGTTGAGCCGAGTTCGGCATCGACCGTGTGCCGGGTCCCGTCATGTTCAATGTAAGTAATTTTCGGCATTGCGACGTCAGGCAACGCCCAGTTTCTTCTGGAGGTTCGTGGAGGAGGTCGTGTACTGGAACACCAACTTCTTGTCCGGATACACATAACGATGCGCTTTTTGTGCCATCAGCGCCCCTTCATGAAAACCGGAAAGGATCAGCTTGAGTTTGCCGGGATAGGTGTTGATATCGCCAATCGCAAACAGGCCCGGCATGCTGGTCTCGAACGCAGCCGTATCGACCGGGATTAGTTCGTCTTCCAGTTTGAGTCCCCAGTCCGCCACCGGACCGAGCTTCATGGTGAGGCCGAAGAAGGGCAACATCGCATCGATGTCTATACGCGTCACCGCGCCGTCGTTTCCTTTCACGGAGCAGGCGCTCAACTGGCCATCGCCGCCCTCCAGGCCGGAGACCTGACCGATCTTCAGGTCCATAGCGCCGGCAGCGACGAGCGCACGCATCTTGTTCACGCTGTCCGGGGCACCGCGGAAGTCGTCGCGCCGGTGGACGAGCGTCAAACGCTTGGCGATCGGCTGCAAATTGAGCGTCCAGTCCAGAGCCGAATCTCCGCCACCCACAATCAGCAGCCGCTTGTCGCGAAACGCGTCCATTTTGCGAACGGCGTAGAATACCGACGTATTTTCATAGGGTTCGATGCCATTGATCGGCGGACGCTTTGGTTGGAAAGAGCCGCCACCTGCGGCAATCACCACGCACTTTGTTTCGAAAACTTTGCCGCGGTCGGTCGCCACCCGGAACAATGGGTCGCCGATTTTTTCCAGCGTCGTCACCATTTCGCCGAGGTGGAAAGTTGGGCCGAACGGCTTGATCTGATGCATCAACGCGTCAGTAAGCCCGTGACCGGTGATGATTGGGATGCCTGGGATGT
Source organism: uncultured Alphaproteobacteria bacterium (assembly GCA_963820805.1). Taxonomy (GTDB): domain Bacteria; phylum Pseudomonadota; class Alphaproteobacteria; order Rhizobiales; family Xanthobacteraceae; genus Pseudolabrys. The sequence goes on along the minus strand of CAWGBH010000006.1, from coordinate 129,796 downwards.
CGTAGATCGGTTTTTCCGGATAAAGCTCGGCGCATTGCCCGCCGACTTTGTCGAGAATATCGACAAGGTGCGCCTTGATATCGAGCAGGCCCAATTCGAAGACGGCAAATAAGCCGATGGGGCCCGCGCCGACGATCAGAACATCGGTCTTGATTGTATCACTCATCCTGTCATCCCGGCAGGGGCCGGCTCCTTACGATTACTGTTACGCCGACCGGCGCGTCATGCGATTATCGGGAACCTCAATGAGACGCAACAACTCTGCCAAATTCTGATCCGGTGTTTTGCCCGTCGTGGTGAGCGCGACCTCCGCTTTCGCGTAGAGGGGTTCGCGGCTTTTCAGAATTGAGATCAAATCATCCATCGCGCGCGTACTATTTGCCATTGGGCGCATATCGCCCTGGGCCATGACCCGGCCCATGTGCTCCTTCGGCTCCGCGCGGACCCAAACCGTAAAACACGACGCGAGCAAGAGTTCGAGCGTTCCTGGTTCTGTAACGATGCTGCCACTCGTGGCGATGACGAAATTCTGATGCTGTCGAAGGACATCATCCAACGCTTCGCGTTCGGCGCGGCGGAAGGTCTCCTGGCCGAACATATCGAAGATCTCGCTGAGCGTGGCGCCACTGCGCCGCTCTATTTCACGGTCGAGTTCAATGAAAGGAATACCAAGTCGCTCGGCTAGCAGGCGGCCAAGCGTAGACTTGCCGCCCCCGCGTAGCCCGATCAATGCAATGCGCCGCCGTCGTATGTCTTCCGATGGCTTGCTAAAGCGCTCGAGCAACAGGTCGCGTGCCTCGGCAAGCGTGGCGGGTGGCAGGCGTTCGAGAAATTGGGACAATAGAACAAGATCGAGCGCGGGCTCTGTTCCTTCGTGCACAAGCTGAGTGATGGGCAGTCCGATGGCACGCGCGATCCGCCGCAGAAGGACAATGGAACCGTTTCCGAGGCCTGCCTCAAGTTGCGCGAGATACCGTTCGGATACTTTCGCGTGCCGGGCGAGGGCTTTTCTGGTCATGCCTCGCTGATTGCGTAAGATCCGCACGCGCTCACCGAGCCGCCGGAGATAGGCATCGGTGTCGCGGCCGGCAGCGGCCTTGGTACGGGTAGCGCTCATCGCTTATCCGGTAACATGCATTATAATGCTAAGCAATAGTGAGGCAGCGGATGCCTTATTGCCAGTCTTTGTTGAGGGGGGCATAGCCAGGGTGATAATAATATGCATAATAATGCATCTAGGGAGCGTGTAGCCGGGCACATTGCCCAGCGCGTGGACGCCATGCAAGTCATCGATTTTCAAACCGACCCTTCGCGATACCGCCATTGGCGGATCGAACTTGACGGCGACATTGCCTATTTGATCATGGACGTTGATCAGGCCGGCGGATTGTTCGACGGCTATGAGCTTAAGCTCAACTCTTACGATCTCGGCGTAGATATCGAGCTCAATGACGCTGTGCAGCGGTTGCGCTTCGAGCACCCGGAGGTGCGCTGCGTCGTCATCAAGTCCGGCAAGGACAATGTGTTTTGTGCTGGCGCCAATATCCGCATGCTCGGAAAATCGACGCATGGCCAGAAAGTGAATTTCTGTAAATTCACCAATGAGACGCGCCTCGCGATCGAGGACGCTTCCGAGAATTCCAAGCAGGTCTATGTATGCGCGATCAACGGTAATGCCGCCGGTGGCGGCTATGAACTCGCGCTCGCTGCCGATCATATCATGCTGGTCGACGATCGCCGCTCGGCAGTGGCGTTGCCGGAGACCCCGCTTCTCGCTGTGTTGCCCGGAACCGGGGGCCTCACCCGCGTCACCGACAAACGAAAGGTTCGTCGCGATCGTGCCGATGTCTTCTGCTCGATCGAGGAAGGAATTCGCGGCGCGAAAGCTGTCGAATGGCGCCTAGTTGATGAAGTTGTACCGAATTCGAAGTGGAAAGAAACGGTGGCCGGGCGTGCAAAAGAGGTTGCTGCTCGCTCAGATCGCCCGAAAGACGCTAAGGGCATCAAACTAACCGCGCTTGAACGCAAAATCGGAAACGACCGCGTGTCGTATTCGCATGTTGATATAGAAATCGACCGCCAGCGCGGGCTCGCGACCATTACAGTCCGCGGACCTGCGCAAGGTGTTCCGACCTCAGTGGAAGCGGCCCACGCATTAGGCGCCCAGTTCTGGCCGCTTTGTGTGGCGCGTGAGCTGGAAGATGCCATCTTGCATCTTCGCGCCAACGAGCAAGCGATCGGCGTCGTGTTGCTTCGTACCGATGGAAGCGCGCAAGCCGTACTCGATCACGATGATTTTCTCGCCAAGGCTAATGGCGACTGGCTGATGCGTGAGATCCGCCACTATCTCAAGCGCGTCCTCAAGCGCATCGACGTGACGCCACGCAGCATTATTGCACTGATCGAACCGGGCTCCTGCTTTGCCGGCACGCTGGCTGAACTCGCTTTCGCGGCCGATCGCTCGCTGATGCTGATCGGCACCCGCGAGGGCGACAACCGCAAACCTGCGGCCATCACGCTGGGGGCTTCAAATTTCGGCTTTTATCCGATGGGAAATGGGCTTACGCGGCTGGAAACCCGGTTCCTTGGCGAGCCGGAATCAATAAAAAGCGCCAAGTCCAAAATCGGTGTGGCGATCGAAGGGGAAGCGGCGGCCGAGCTCGGCTTGGTGACCGCTGCCTATGAGGATTTCGATTGGGACGACGAGCTGCGCGTGATGCTTGAGGAGCGCACCAGTTTCTCCCCCGATGCCATGACCGGCATGGAAGCCAACCTCCGCTTTGCCGGCCCTGAAACCATGGAAACGAAAATTTTCGGTCGACTCACCGCTTGGCAAAACTGGATCTTCCAGCGGCCGAATGCAATCGGCGAGCAGGGTGCCCTGAAACTTTACGGCAGCGGCGTGTCGCCGACCTTCAGCAAGGAAAGGGTGTAGCCATGAATATCGCCAGCGTTGATTACGACGGCCTGATTCCGAACAATGTCGCGCTGGGGCAGGATGTGCGCGTCAAGCGCGCGCTCGAAAAATGGCACCCCGGTTACATCAATTGGTGGAACGACATGGGCCCCGAGGGCTTCCAGGACTCGCTGGTCTATTTGCGAACGGCTATCAGCGTCGATCCGAAAGGCTGGGCCAAGTTCGATTACGTGCGTATGCCGGAATATCGTTGGGGCGTGCTGCTGGCCCCGCAGGTGGAGGGCCGCAAGATTCCGTTTGGCACGCACAAAGGCGAGGCTGCGTGGCAGGAAGTGCCGGGCGAATACCGCGCCATGTTGCGCCGCCTTGTCGTGATCCAGGGCGACACCGAACCGGCTTCAGTCGAGCAGCAGCGGCATCTCGGCAAAACCGCGCCTTCACTCTACGACATGCGCAACCTGTTTCAGGTCAATGTCGAAGAAGGTCGCCATCTCTGGGCGATGGTCTATTTGTTGCAGAAATATTTCGGCACCGACGGTCGCGAGGAGGCCGAGGCGCTGCTGCAACGCCGCTCCGGTGACGCGGACACGCCGCGCATGTTGGGTGCATTCAATGAAAAGACGCCGGACTGGTTATCGTTTTTCATGTTCACCTACTTCACCGATCGCGACGGCAAAATGCAGCTTGAGGCGCTGGCGCAATCGGGTTTCGACCCGCTTTCGCGCACCTGTCGTTTCATGCTGACCGAAGAAGCACATCATATGTTTGTCGGTGAGACAGGCGTTACCCGCATCATCCAGCGCACATGCGAGGCGATGAAGGAGGCTGGGATCAGCGATCCGGATGAAATCGAGAAAGTGCGTAAACTTGGGGTCATCGACCTGCCGACCATCCAGAAGAAAGCGAACATGCATTTTTCGCTGACACTCGATTTGTTCGGCAATGAGATCTCGACCAATGCGGCCAACGCTTTCCACGCTGGCCTCAAGGGCCGCTACCGTGAAGACCGGCTCAAGGACGACCACCAGCTCGAGAGCGCGACCTATCCGGTGTTGCGCCTGATCGAAGGCAAGGTTCAAAATGACGATTCGCCGGCGCTCTCGGCGCTCAACATGCGCTTGCGCGATGACTACGTCGTTGATTGCAACGTCGGCGTCTCCCGCTGGAACAAGGTCATCGAGCACCACGGAATTCCATTCCAAATCAAGCTGCCGCACGTTGCATTCCATCGCCACATCGGCGAATTCTCGCGTACGAACGCCGATGTCGAGGGCGATATCCTCTCGCCCGCAGAGTGGACGCACCACAGGACCGAGTTTTTGCCATCAGCTGACGACAAGGACTTCATCGAAAGCTTGATGCAGCCGGAGTCGGAGCCGGGCAGATTTGCCAGCTGGATCGCGCCGCCCAAAGTCGGCATCGATAACAAGCCCGGCGATTTCGAATATGTGAAGATTGCGTGAGACGGAACAATCAGCCGCTCACTGCCTGCATATCTTCTTCGCGCAGTTTAAAGCGTTGAATCTTGCCCGTGGCGGTGCGCGGCAACGCATTGCGTAGTTCGATCCAGCGCGGAAACTTCCATGGCCCGGCCTTGTCTTTGACGTAGATTTTCAACGTCTCTAACAGGCTTTCATCCGCCGTGTAGCCATTCTTCAAAACAATAAACGCCTTTGGCTTAATCAGCCCGTCTGCGTCTTCCTTGCCGATGACGGCGGCTTCGAGCACCGCTTCATGGGAGATTAGCGCCGCCTCGACATCGAACGGTGACACCCACATGCCGCTCACTTTGAACATGTCATCGGTACGGCCGCAGTAGTAGTAGTAACCTTCAGTGTCGCGCCGGTATTTGTCGCCAGTATGCGTCCATTCGCCGACGAATGTGCGCCGGCTTTTTGCGCGTTGGTTCCAATAGCCTTCGCCCGCCGATGGTCCGCGCACGATCAATTCGCCAATCTCGCCGTCGCCGAGTTCGCGCCCGTTCTCGTCGACGATGCGTGCCTCGTACCCGAGCACCGGCTTTCCTGTAGAACCATAGCGGATATCGCCGGGGCGATTGCTCAGGAAAGTTTGCAGCAATTCGGTTGAGCCGAGCCCATCGAGGACATCGACGCCGACCACGTCGCGCCACCGTTCGCCGATATGGGCGGGCAATGCTTCGCCTGCCGATACGCAAAGCCGCAGTCGATTCGAGCCGGCGCTCTTGCATATTTCAGGGTGCGAGAGGAGGGCCGTGTAAAGAGATGGTACGCCGTAGAAAATAGTCGGCTGATGCCGCCGCATCGTTTCGAATACACCTTCGGGCGATGGACGGTGCGGCCATAGCGCGGCTGTGGCGCCAACCGACAGAGGGAACGTCATGGCATTGCCGAGGCCGTAAGCGAAAAACAGCTTGGACGCCGAATGGACGACGTCAATTTCTCGGATGCCGAGAACGCCTTGTCCGAACAGCTTGGCGGTTGCCATCAAATTGGAATGAACGTGTTTGACGCCCTTCGGATCGCCAGTCGAGCCTGAGGTGTACAGCCAAAACGCAACCTCATCGGATACAGTGTCTGCGCTGAACGGGGTCGCGTCGGCATCGGCGATAATATCCTCGAATAAATGCAATTTGCGGCCGGGCAGCGCGAATTTTTCACCGTCGCTATCGCCGACGAGAATTACGGTCTTCAGTCGCGAGAGTTCTTCGATGACCGGCCAAATGAGCTGGGCAAGAGGTGTCGCAACGACAATCGCGGTCGCGCGGCAATCCGCCAGGATGTAGGTGTATTGCGAGGCATTGAGATAAGTATTGAGAGGAACAGCGACCGCACCGGAGCGGATGGTCCCCCAGAAGGCTACCGGATAATCGACAGTATCGTTCAACAAAAGTGCGACGCGGTTCTCTTGCTCCACGCCCAGTTTCCGTAGCGCATTGGCGAAGCGAATGGTACGCGCTTGCAGGCCGCCGTAACTGAGCGAACGGTCTGGGTCGATGAAAGCGGGTTTATCGCCGAGTCCGCGCGCAACGTTTGCGTCGATGAAATCAGTTACGGCGTTGTAGGGGCGGCGTTCGGTGAATTCGTCCAGCACGCCCATCCCCACTGTTAGCTTTCGAACAACCGCGACAGCAATCGCCTTGCCAGCACACCGGCCACCCTCCGGCGATAGTGGCCGGGCGTGAACGCTGTCTTCATCGGCATGATCTGGTCACGAACCAGGGCGTCGAGCCCTTTGAACACGCGTGCATCGAGACCGCCGCCACAGAGATCAGCGGTGCCCGCGAGCAGCACCGGGCGTGGATTGGTCCCCGTAAAGGCAATGCGCAAATCGGCGAGGGTTGCACCGTCGCGCTTGAGTGCTACCGCGACACCCGCAACGGGATATTCGATTGACCGGCGAATCCGGATCTTGTCATAGGCCGAGCGCAGGCCGGCTATCTTCTTCGCCCTGACGGATGTGACGATCTCCCCCGGTCGTAGCGACAGGTAGAACTTCCCGTCCCCTTGGGTCTCCGTGATCGGCGCGTCCTGTCGCGCAAAGCCGATATAGAGCTTCTCCAGCGGTATGGTGCGTTTGCCTGCAGGACCGGCGATATCGACTTCCGCCCCAAGTGCCAGCAAGGCGGGCGCCAAGTCACCACTGAAGGTCGCGAAACAGACACCGCGGCTTTTCGGCGCCACGTGACAGATGGTCCCGGTCGTCTTCAGGCAATGGTTATTGGCGTCTCGCCACCATTCGCTCTGATTGTAGAAGATACAGCGCGTATCGAGGCAGAGATTGCCACCGACTGTGCCCATGTTGCGGTGGGTCGGGCCGGCGATGTGTCCGGCCGCCTGCGCCAACACAGGATAATGTTGAATAACGTCCGGATTTTCCGCGAGTTCGGTCAACGTTACCGAAGCGCCTATTTCGAGCGATTTTTCAGTTACCCTGATCGCGTGGAGTTCTTGCACGCGGTTCATGTTGATCAGTACGGGAGGAGCAAGGATGCCGCGCTTCACGTTCACCACCAGGTCAGTGCCGCCACCAAGCGGCTTACTGTCCGGATGTGCAGCACGCGCAGCAATCACCTCGTCGAGCGTTGCCGGATTGAGCACGCGGAATTCGGGGAGGGCGTCCATCACGCTTCTCCGCTTTTCTTCGATGATTTTTCGAGCGCGCGTTTGCGTTTTTCGATCGCCTCGAACACACGGTCGGGGGTTACGGGCAGATCGTTGAAGCGAATGCCAATGGCATTGGCGATGGCATTGGTCAGTGCCGGCAGAAACGCGGCGAGAGAGCCTTCGCCTGCCTCCTTGGCACCAAAAGGTCCGTGCGGATCGTTGCTTTCGACGATGCCGACCTCGATCGGCGGGGAATCCTGGATGGTCGGGACCCGGTAGTCGAGCATGTTGGCGGTGACCATCAGGCCCTCGTGGTACGCAGCTTCTTCGCTCATGGCTTGGCCCATGCCCATCCAAACCGAGCCCTGCACCTGACCTTCGACCGTCAGGCGGTTGAGTGCCTTGCCGCAATCATGCGCGACCCAGACCTTGTCGACGGTGACAACGCCAGTGTCCTCGTCGACACTGACTTCGACAACCTGCGCCGAATAGCTGTAGCCCATGGTGCCGCCAATTGCGGATCCACGATATTTCTTGCCGCCGTGCGATTCCGGAATCGTCGAATAATTTCCAGTAACTGTAAGCGTGCCCGAATCCTTCAGCGCTTCGGTGACCACTTCGTCAAATGTTGCGCCTTTGTCCTGAGCTCCAGCGCGATAGATTTCACCCAGGCATTCGATGTCTTCCGGGCGCGCCTCCAGCTTCCGCGCGGCGGCGTTGACGAGGACGGTCTTGAGATTGCGGGCCGCATCGAGTGCGGCATTTCCGACCATGAAGGTGACGCGTGACGAATACGAACCATTGTCCTTCGGTACGACTTCGCTGTCGCCGGTAACGACCCGCACGCGCGAAAGATCGAGCCCGAGCACTTCAGCGACAGTCTGTGCCAATATGGTCGTCGAGCCTTGACCAATATCGGCGGCGCCCGAGAGCACGACGATTGAACCATCAAAGTCGAGTTTGATCTTCACTGTCGCGTGCGGCTCGCCAGTCCAGTTTACGGGCTTGGAGGCGCCGCTAATGTAGTGCGAGCAAGCCATGCCAAGGCCTTTGCCCTTGGCGAGCTTGCCCTTGCGCACCGTCCACCCGCTTTCACGCTCGACCCAGTCAAGGCACTCAGGCAAGCCGTACGAATTCACCATCAAATCGTTGTCGGTGAAGGTCGGTGCACTGAGCAGATTGGCGCGCCGCACGGCGAATGGATCAAGGCCCAGTTCGATTGCCATTTCATCGACCAGGCTCTCGAACGCGAAACGGATATCCACCGTGCCGTGGCCGCGGAACGCGCCGCACGGCGGCGTGTTGGTGAGCGCGCGCCGTCCGACATATTTGACGTTATGCAGGTCATAGATCGCATACAGCATCGACCCCGCGTATAGGATTGTCACGACGCCGTATCCGCTATGCGCCCCGCCACGTTGGTCGCAATCGCATTCGACCGCAGTAATCCGGCCGTCTTTGCGCATGCCTATCTTGAGCTTGATATCGGTTTCCGGCCGTCCGCGATGGGTGATGAACGTCTCTTCGCGGTTCGTGACGATGCGCACTGTGCCGTTCGCCTTTCGCGCCAGCAATGCTGCGATCAATTCGATATTCAGCGTCTCGGTGCGGCAGCCAAACCCGCCGCCGACATGCGGTTTGATCACTCGGATGCGCGACATTTCCATGCCGAGGATCTGCGACAGCATCAGATGGACGTAGTAGGGCACCTGGGTTGAAGCATGCACGGTCATGCGCTCGCGCACAGCATCGTACTCGGCGACTGCAGCGTGCATTTCCATCTGATTTTGGCAGACTTCTGCGCAATTGTATGTTCCTTCGCGCACCAGATCAGCTTCTGCGAAACCTTGCGCTGTCGAGCCAAGCTCAAACAGGACATCGCGCTCAAGATTGCCGGGCTTCTTATCGTGGAGGAGTGCCGCGCCGGGCGCGAGCGCATCCTTCGCGGTGTAGTACGCCGGAAGCTCTCGCACCGTAAACTTTATGCGGCGGATTGCCTCGCGCGCAGTCGCATCATCGACAGCAGCGACAGCGGCAACGGGCTCCCCGCGGTAGCGCACTTTGTCGCGTGCCAGCGGATGTTCGGTACGGGCAATTGGCAAGACACCGAACGCCTTGTCGCAATCATTGCCGGTAACAATGGCGCGCACGCCCGGCAATTTGCGTGCTTCGGTGACGTCGACGTCAACAATCTCGCCATGCGAATAGGGGCTGCGGTAAATGTGGCCGGCAAGCTGATCCGGCGCGAGAATGTCGGCAGTATATTTGGCGCGCCCCGATACCTTCTCAGGCCCGTCGATCATGGGCACGTAGGAACCGATATTGTGTGCGGGGACCGCTTTGTTCACGGCGCGACCCCTTGCGCATTTAGTGTCGCGGCATATTTCACCGCCTCGATAATTTTGACGTAACCGGTGCAGCGGCAGATGTTGCTGCCGAGCGCTTCGATGATTTCCGCGTCACTTGGAGCTGGATTTTTGCGGAGCAAGCCGGCGGACGCCATGATGAAGCCCGGCGTGCAGTACCCGCATTGTGAACCGAGCTTTTCGTGGAAACCGCGCTGGACGGCCGAGAGCTGTCCGTCGGTGCCGAGCGACTCGATCGTGTCGACGCGCTTGCCCTGTATGGTCGCGGCAAGCGTGAGGCATGACAATATCGGCCGGTCATCGACCAGAACTGTGCAGGCGCCGCATTCGCCGCCATCGCACCCGGTCTTCGTGCCCGTCAGACCAACCTTTTCACGCAAATAGTCGAGCAATAAAATGTTATCGGCGACCGCATCGGCGCGGTCACGGCCGTTGAGCCTGCATTCAAGCAGCTTGGCCAAGCGTTTTCGTCCCTTGGAAGCGCGCAGGCTTTGCGCGCCTTTTGTCTTTATTGTTGTTGCTACGACACACTACGCCGGAAGGCCTCTCCAGACCAATTTCCGGGAATGGCTGGAACGATTACGCCGGCCCAAATTTGGCAATCACATCCGCCGGGATGGCCACGGCGCCAATCTTTTCGGGGTCATCTTTGCTACGAGCTGCCCAAACCCGGGTTTCTCCCCCCTCGACCGCCAGGTGACCCTCAACCGATAAGTGGTGCTCGACGTCGAAGCTCGAGCGGCGGAATTCGCTGACTCGCGACGTTATCTCGACAGCATCGCCGAATTTAATCGGCCTCAGGAAATTCGCACGCACATCGACGAGCGGAATCCCCATGATGCCAAATGTCGTTGCGAGATCAGGCGGCCTTACGCCGAGTGCTGCCTGGAACAGAAGCCATGTACTGGAGTCGAATAGTTCAAAAAAACGGCTATTAAAGACGATCCCGGCGGGATCGCACTGACCCCATTCGATCGTTAGCTGCCTACGATTGGTGAACGAAGCCACTTTGTCGCCTCGAATGTTGATTGCGGATGGATACTACCGGGCGTTTGCCACGCCGCGAAATGTTACGACTTTCGAGCTTTCTTCTTGCGTTTCGGCTTGCGCGGATCGGGCCATTCCACCACGTCCTGTGACAGCAGTTCGACTTGCGACGACCGGCGGCGTCTGCGCAGCGCGTGCCGGGGTGCGATCGGCACATGCGGAGAGGTGTCTAGTTCGACCAGCAGCCAATCGAGATCGTCCGGTGCGATTACCCAGCTTTTCGGCGTAAAGCGGGCAAGTGAAAATGGTTTCGAAAAGGACAGCATCGATTTCTTGCCGCCCGGCAGGCAATATTCGTGCGCATAGGTCATCGCCAGCTCACGCGCGCTCGCATAAATCGGGTCGCGCCAACGTAAGATAGCGTGATTGGTCTTGCTGATTGCGCCCCACAACCCGCGTTCCTGGAAAAGCGTAATGATGTGGTCCTGATCGCTCGGAAGAGCGCGAATGTCCATCAGCAGCGGCGGCCGTCCGTGATAGGCGAGGGCCGCTGCTGCGAAAACCGCACCTTCCGCGCAGTGCGCCATCCGCGCGTTGAGCACGCTCCGTGGCGACATCGCTGTATCGCCGTTCAGGCTGAAATTCACCGGCAACTTGTCGAGAAAATCCTGGATCTTATGCGGCGTGTCGAGGCGGGCAAACAATCGATGCTCGCGGGCGGTCAGCAGGGAATGCAATTTGCGACGATACGTGGCCATGAGTGTTCGAACAGTTCCCAAGTGAGCATCACTTTCCGTGTTTTGCATACGTAAACACGGGTTTCGAGCGTTACCGGCGTTCTCCACAACAGGGCGCAGGAAGGAAAATGTTACGCGCTGACCCCCCTCAAAAAGCAAATTTGTTCTTATTTTCGGGCACTTATTGCGGTTCTGTAGAATAGTCTCCTATTTAACAGCTCATGCCGTTTGGCACGGGAGCTGTCCGATGACCGACTTACCTCACGAGCGCCGCAGCGTCTTGCAGCCAGGCGGACTGGATAACTGGGCGGTAGCGATCGCAACCGCGCTGGTCGCTCTCATTGTCCTCGGCGTCTTGCCGCATTTCCCCTGGTAAGGAGCCATTTTCCATGAGTACCACGACCTGGTCCGGCGCGACCCCCCGCCGCGCCGACAATGTCGAACTCTCGCCGCGCATCAGCGAGGATTGGCTGTCGCTGATCATCGGGCTTTCAATTTTCGTTCTGGCGCTCGCCGGGATCGCAAACTTTGATTTGCTTGGCTGGGTCGTGACCACGTCCGTGTGGACCGATGCGGGCAAGGCGCTCGGCACCGTTTCGAAATCCTATGCTTCGCTTGGTGGGTTCGGTGCGCTGGTCGCGACTTACGTCGCGCTTCTCGTGGTCCTCAGCGCAGCGGCGGTGGCGCTCAAGAGCGACATCAAGAAATTCGCGCTGGCATTTACGGCGGTTTTTTGGATCGCCTATGCGAGTTGGGTTGTAGGAAATTTCGCCAACTTCGCCGCAGTGACTCCAGCCGAATTGCAAAAATTTGGCATTAGTTGGTCACTCAAGCTGACCAATGAAGGCGCTTACATCTTCGCACTTATCTCAGGCCTGGTGATCGCCAACGTCTTTCCGCGCTTCGGCGAGGCGATCAAAGATGCAGTACGTCCGGAGCTTTATATCAAAATCGCGATCGTTATCCTCGGTGGCTTTTTCGCTGTTACCGCCGCCGGAAAATTATCGCTGGCGAGTGCGCTGCTGCTGCGCGGTGTCGCAGCAATTATCGAAGCCTCCCTGATCTATTGGGCGGTCGTTTATTTCGTCGCTCGCAAATGGTTCGGCTTCAATCGTGAATGGGCGGCACCCCTTGCCTCTGGAATTTCGATCTGCGGCGTTTCGGCTGCGATCGCTACCGGCGGTGCCATTCGCGCGCGGCCGATGATCCCGGTCCTGGTCTCTTCGCTGGTTGTCGTATTCGCCGTCGTCGAAGTGCTGGTGCTGCCGTTTCTGGCGCAGACATTCCTGTCGCATGAGCCGCTGGTCGCAGGCGCCTGGATGGGGCTTGCGATCAAGACTGACGGTGCGGCGGTCGCCGGCGGCGCCATAACCGAATCTTTGATTCTCGCGCAGAACGCCGCCGAAGGCATCAAATATCAGCCAGGATGGATTCTTGGCACGGCAGCGACAATCAAGGTGTTCATCGACATCTTCATTGGCATCTGGGCGTTTGTGCTGGGCTATATCTGGACCAATCACATCAACCGAACGTCGGATAAAGCCAGCGTGCGCGAAATCTGGGAGCGCTTTCCGAAATTCGTTATCGGGTTCATCGTCACGTTTGCGGTCGGGCTTTACCTCGCGCTCGCGACACCGGCCAATATCGCGTCCAAGGTGCCAGCCGCGATGGGTGAGGCGAACACGATCCGCGTCGTGTTCTTCATTCTGACCTTCTTCTCGATCGGCGTGCTTTCGAACTTCAAGAAGCTGTGGGCTGAGGGCATTGGCCGCCTTGCCGCTGTCTATTTCGTGAGCCTGTTCGGCTTCGTGATCTGGGTCGGATTGTTGATTTCCTGGTTGTTCTTCAGCGGCGTCAAGCCGCCGCTGGCCGGCTGAGGCTAAGGAGCAAACGATGTCGCAAGTGAATGTCGGCGAAGAACTTCGCAAAGCAGCTGTCGAGCCGCTTTTGCCGATCGAGAAGAAGCTGATCGGCTGGAGCCTCGGCATCGGTGTCGTTTCCCTCCTGATCCTGGCCGTCGTCAACCACCTGTTCCCGGCGTCAATTTAACGCCTTGCAATACGGCAGCGCCGGTTGTGCTGCCGAGAAATGAGAATGGTAATGTCGCCTATCCCGAAGACCGCGCCTTTCGCTGAGGAGGAGATTGATCTCCTCAACCGCGTCGTCGGCCCTGCCAGCGCCAATCAGCGGGCCTGGCTTGCCGGGTTCCTTGCGGGTCTCGATGCAGCAGCGGGCGGCGCAGTTGCGCTGCAACCGGCGGCGTCATCGCGTCCGGCCGAACCGCTCACGATCGTCTATGCCAGCGAGTCCGGAAATTCGGAAAAGCTCGCCGGTGATTTTGCAAAATCCGCGCGCAAGAATGGGCTGAAGCCGACAATTATCGATATGGCCGACCTCGACCTCTGGCCGCGCTCGCGTCAGCCAAACGGCTGGTGGTCATCGCGGCAACGTGGGGCGAGGGCGAGCCGCCCGCGCGTGTCATACGTGCCTATAACGAACTGATGGGCGAGGGCGCTCCCCGGCTCGACGGTGTCGAATTCGGCGTGTTGGCGTTGGGCGATACGGCTTATGTGGAATTCTGCGCTGTCGGAAAGAAAATCGATGAGCGGCTGGCCGCACTTGGCGGCAAGCGCATCGTCGACCGTGTCGATTGCGACCTCGATTTTGCCGAGCCTGCGGCGCGCTGGATTGGTGATGCCGTAAAAGCGCTGGCGCCGCCGAACGCTGGTGGCCGCGTGATCGAGGTCGATTTTGGTGCCAAGCCGCTGGCTGCGCCGAATACGGATGTGGTTGAGGCCGAAGTGATTGAGCACGTCGATCTGAATTCCTCGCGCTCGGATAAGGAAACCATTCATCTTGCGCTTAGCTTCGAAGGTGGTGCGCCGGCCTACCAACCCGGCGATTCGCTTGATCTCTACCCGGAGAACGACCCTGCGTACGTGGATGAATTGCTGAAAGTCGCCGGTTTGTCCCAGGATGACCAATTGCGCACGGAGTTCATCAAGTCCCGTGACGTCACCACCCTCTCCCTTAAGACTATCGAGATCTACGCCGAAAAAACCGGTCACCAGTACGTCAAAGCGTTGCTCGCTGACGGTCAGGCGCGCGAATGGATCGCTGGACGACAACTCATCGACCTTCTCTCGGTGTTTCCAATTGCGGTGGATGCCGGTATTTTACGTGCGCTGACGCGGCCGCTCGCGCCGCGCGCGTATTCGATTGCGTCATCGCGCCGCGAAGTGGGCGAGGAGGCCCATCTTCTGATTTCGGCGGTGCGATATGACTCGCATGGCCGCGCCCGCAAGGGTGTTGCATCGAATTATGTTGCCGAACGTGTGAAGCGCGGCCAGCGCGTGCGGGTGAAGCTCAAGCCCAACAAGCATTTCACGTTGCCCGCACCTGACAAGGACGTCATTATGGTTGGCCCCGGTACCGGGGTTGCTCCGTTTCGCGCCTTCGTGCAGGAGCGACGCGCCACCGAAGCCAAGGGCCGCAATTGGCTCTTCTTTGGTGACCGCACTTTCACACATGATTTTCTTTATCAGCTTGATTGGCAGGATGCGCTGAAAGATGGCGCTTTGACGCATATGGACGTCGCCTTTTCTCGCGACCGGCCTGACAAAATCTATGTCCAGCATAAAGTTTGGGAACGTCGCCACGAGCTCGTCGAATGGCTCGAGAGCGGCGCGTACTTTTATGTCTGCGGCGACGCCAAGGCGATGGCCAAGGATGTACGCGCCATGCTGGTGAAGGCCTATGCCGACGTGAAAACGGTTTCGCCGGAGGCCGCCGAGCAGGCGGTGGCGACATTGGAGCGCGAAAAGCGCTACTTGCAGGATGTCTACTGATCCTGCTTCGATTGGGCCGCCATGACCGACGATTTATCGCGCAACGAGCGCATCAAAGAGGCGAGCGATTACCTGCGCGGTACGCTTACCGAGGGGCTGCGCGAGGAAATCACCGGCGGTATCATCGAGGACGACCAGCAACTGGTCAAATTCCACGGCATGTATTTGCAGGACGATCGCGACCTGCGGCCGGAGCGTGCGCGCAAAAAAATGGAGAAGGCCTTCGCCTTCATGATCCGCGTACGGGTTCCTGGCGGTGTGCTCACTCCGAAACAATGGCTCGCACTCGATCAGGTTGCGCGCGACTATGCCAATGGCACCATGCGCCTGACCACGAGGCAGACGGTGCAGTTGCACGGAATTATCAAATCGAATTTGAAGTCAACGCTCAAAGTTATTGATGCGGCGCTGCTCAATACGATCGCCGCTTGCGGTGATGTCAATCGCAATGTGATGTGCAATCCGAATCCCCACCAGTCTCACGCGCATGCGGCGGCGATCGAGCTCACGCGAGCCATTTCAGATGATCTATTGCCGCGCACGCCGGCCTACCGCGAAATCTGGCTCGACGGCGAGCGTATCGCCGGTGGTGAGGAAGAAGTGGTCGAACCGATTTACGGGAAAACTTATTTGCCGCGAAAATTCAAGGTCGTGGTAGCAGTGCCCCCTTCGAACGATGTTGACGTCTTCGCTCATGATCTCGGATACATCGCCATCCTTGATGATGCTGGCCACGTCATCGGCTGGAACATCAGCGTAGGCGGCGGCATGGGGATGGCCCATGGGGAGGGGGAGACGTACCCGCGCACGGCGGACATCATGGGCTTTTGCGACACACGCGACGCCGTTAAAATCGCGGAAGCCGTGGTGACGGTCCAGCGCGACTGGGGCGACCGCAAGAACCGCAAACACGCGCGGCTGAAATACACAATTGAAGACCGCGGCCTGGATGCATTTCGGGCGGAGGTTGAGCGTCGCGCCGGCGTCAAACTGGCCGCGGCGAAGCCCTTTACGTTCACTTCCACCGGAGATCAGTACGGCTGGTCGCAAGGCGACGACGGACGCGGGCATCTGATGTTGTTCGTCCAGAACGGCCGTGTCCACGATGCCGGCGCCGCCGCCCAGCAGACGGCTTTGCGGACCATCGCCCAAATGCATGATGGCGATTTCCGTATTACGCCGAACCAAAATCTTATCATCGCCAATGTCCCGACCGGCCAGCAGGCGGAGATCGAACGCATCGCACGTGAGGCTGGTTTGCTGGCGCCCTGGTCCGGCCTGCGCCGAAACTCCATGGCCTGCGTCGCGCTGCCGAGCTGCGGGCTCGCACTCGCTGAAAGCGAACGCTATTTACCCGATCTGATGACCGCGCTCGATGAGCGGCTTGGCGCGCACGGGCTTTCCGCCGACGACATTGTTATTCGGATGACCGGCTGTCCGAACGGCTGCGCGCGTCCTTATCTCGCCGAGATTGGTTTGGTTGGCAAAGGCCCCGGCCGCTACAATCTTTATCTCGGCGCTGCCTTCGATGGCTCGCGACTGAACAAACTTTACGCAGAGGACCTCGATCACGCCGGGATCGTTTCTGCGCTCGACACTGTGTTCGCCGCATACGCCGCGAGGCGCGAGAAGGGCGAACGCTTCGGCGACTTTGCGATCCGCGCTGGCTTTGTCGCCAAGACCGGTAATGGCGCCGATTTCCATGCGCATGTGGGCGCCATGACGCCGAAATGATCCGGCTTCAGGGGCGCTTCGACCCTAGTGTTTTCCAATCTGGATCACGAGCAGCGCCAATACCGCCAAAAAAGCGATGCAAAGCACGGTTGAAAGACTTTTCCAGAACAGAAGCGGATCGCGCTCGATAAGCGGCACCGAGGATTCGAGGAATCGTTCATTTGGATACCGAAGATCGAAAATGAATTCGGACAGCTCGTCGTAGCGCTGGGTCGGATCCGGATGGACGGCTTTCTTGAGCGCTCCATCGACCCATACCGGAATCTCGCCATTATCATCGCGTGCGGATCTGTACCGTAATTTTTTTTGTTGTGATTTCGTTCTGGTTTTCGCGACCTGGGCGCCATAGGGGAGTTTGCCCGTCAGCATCTGGTACGCAATCACGCCGAGGGAAAAGATGTCGGAGCGTGAGGAGCCGGTTTCGCCCAGGAAGTACTCCGGTGCCGTGTACTGCACCGTCCCGAGAATATCGTCGTGGACAGTGGAAGATGTGTCGTCGGCAATGCCGGCAATTCTCGTCGCACCAAAGTCGATAATCTTTGCGGTTCCGGTCCCGTCGATCATGATGTTGTCCGGCCGGAGATCTTGATGCAGCATTTCCATTCGATGGAATGCTTGCAGGCCCTTGGCAATTTGCTCGACAAGCCCGCGTACAGTCTCAAGGCTCGGTTTCGGATTGTCGATGATCCATTGCGACAGCGTTTGCCCATCGACAAATTCGGTGGCGACATACAAATAGTTCCGCGTCCTTGTATGGATACGGGGCTTCAAGACGTGGGCACTGTTGATCCGCCGGGCGACCCATTCCTCCATCATGAATCGTTGCAGGTAGGCCGGCTTATCACGTAAGTCGATCGATGGCGTCTTGAGGGCAACCAGTGCACCGTCCGCACTATCAACGGCCAAATAAATGTGACTTCGACTGCTGCCGTGGATTTCCCTGACGATCCGATACCCGTCCATCATTGTTCGCGCTTCCAGCAGCGGTGGGCACGGCAGTTCTAGTGCCTGTCTGACGATTTCATTGCTGTCGCTGTCTGGCAGATCCTCGATCTTGATGATCTGGACAGTCAGGTTGTCGGGACTTCCCTGCCGCTGCGCTTCTTCGACAATGGTTCTGGCGGCGTCGTCGAGGTTGTTCGCGTTGGCATTGGTTGTCTCGGCGATGAATCGGCTGCTGACATGCTCATAGACACCGTCGGTTGCCAGCAGAAAGAGGTCGTCTTTTTCGATCCCGATCGCCCGGTAGTCGATCTCGATTTGCGGATTGATTCCCAAAGCGCGGCCCAGATAACTCTGCTGGGATGAAATGACGATGCGATGATCTTCGGTCAGTTGTTCGAGGGCGTGCCCGGCAAGGCGGTAGATGCGGGCGTCACCAATATGGAAAATGTGTGCCGTCGTTGATTTGATGACCATCGCACTTAGCGTGCACACATAGCCTTGATCCTTGTCGTAACGATGCTGGCTCTGACGGGTTTGGGAGTGCAGCCAGGAATTCGCCGCCGCGATGACGCGCTGTGCCGATGTTTTGACGGACCATGACTCCGATGTGCAGTAATAATCGGTCAAAAAGCTTTTGACGGCCAACTCGCTGGCAATGCCGCTCACCTCGCTCGTGCTGATACCGTCTGCCAGGACGATGGCAATGCCTTTCGAGCCGAGCAGCGGCTCTTCCGGAATCAATGCGCCGTGAAAATCCTGATTGGTTTCCTTCCGGCCCTTATCCGAGTATTGCCCGATCGATATCGCAAGTTGACCTGGCATGCGTTGGACCAAAAGAAAGGAGCCTCAACCCGCCTGGGTTGAGGCTCCGCGATAGTAGCAAATTTCCTCAAGCAACGCGTTTGAGCTGCGTGCGCTTGGGGGCGGTTTTCATGTGGGTCGCGTAGAGGGTCAAACCGGTGAAGGCTATGCCACCAACCAGGTTTCCGAGCACGGTCGGGATCTCGTTCCAGATGAAATAGTCCAGGATCGAGAAGGGGGCGTGGAGCATGAGGCCCGCGGGGAACAGGAACATGTTCACGACGGAATGCTCGAATACCATATAGAAGAAGACCAGGATCGGCATCCACATCGCGATGACTTTGCCGGGAACGCTGGTCGACAGCATGGCGCCGACGACGCCGGTCGAAACCATCCAGTTGCACAGCGCGCCGCGAAGAAACAACGTGGCCATGCCGGCCGCGCCATGTGCCGCGTAGCCCAATGTCCGGGCTTCGCCGATACTGCCGATCACAGTGCCGACCTTGTCGGGCGGCTGCGTGAAACCGAATGTCGTTACGAACGCCATCAGAAATGCCGTTGTTAACGCGCCGGCAAAGTTGCCGACAAAAACCAAGCCCCAGTTCCTCAAAACACCATTAATCGTCACGCCGGGCCGCTTGTCGAGCAAAGCCAAAGGAGTCAGCACAAACACACCGGTGAGCAGATCGAAGCCGAACAAGTTCAGCATGACGAAGCCGACGGGGAATAGGAGCGCACCGACCAGCGGCTGGCCGGTTGCGACGTTGATGGTGATCGCAAACCACGCTGCCAAGGCCAGAATGGCGCCGGCCATGTACGCGCGGATAATCGTGTCGCGGGTCGACATGAAGATTTTCAATTCACCCGCATCCACCATCTTGGCGACGAATTCAGAAGGAACGAGATAGGCCACTGAAGATCTCCTTTGATCGCTTGCAATCCCAAGAAGCCCTGAGCAATTGATATGCCAACTGCGCGTTCTCCCAATGCAGGGCGCGAACTCTGCGAATTCAACGAAGATCGAGGCCTTTGTTTCGCGCTTACGCCTACATCGGTACGTGTTGGCGAAATTGCGCCCGATGATGCGCGCTTTTGCATTGCACAAGATTTTATCGACGGCGGCTAATTTAAGAGCAGCGACGTCACCGAAGTCATAAAAATCACGTTATATCAATTAGTTATGCTTTGGCATGGTCGTTGCTGATATCGAAGCATCATGCAGGTGCCGAGGGTATGACGACGGAAGCCGGGCAACAGGCGGGTTCGGAAGTATCGGCCGGCGACTTTGATCCCGAACAGAAGCGATACCTGGAAGGGTTTGTCGCCGGCGTGCAGATCGCCCGAACCGCAAAAGGTTTGGCGGGCGCCGGCATCGCGGCACCAGCGGCCACATCTATTGCAGAGCAAATCGGTCCGGATGCCGCTGCGCGCAAGGCACAGGATCGCGTGATCGCCGCGGGTGGCAAGCTATCCGACCCGGAGAAATTCAAGCGCGATGAACATCCATTCGACACCTACGAACGGCTCAAGTCGCACGCGGTAAAAGGCGAATACCCTAAGCCTCCGGACAATTTCCGCTGGCGCTACTTCGGTCTGTTTTACGTTGCGCCGAACCAGAATTCCTACATGTGCCGGCTAAGATTGCCGAACGGCATGTTGAAGGCCACGCAGTTTGCGGGCCTCGCCGATCTCGCAGAACGCTATGGCGGCGGCTATTCGCATGTCACCACGCGCGCCAACATTCAGATTCGCGAAATCCAGGCGGCCAATGCGATCAACATTATCGAGGCCGTTCAAGATTTAGGTCTCTGTTCGCGCGGCTCCGGCGCCGACAACATCCGCAATGTCACGGGTACGCCGACGGCGGGCATCGATCCTCAGGAACTGATCGACACCCGGCCTTATGCTCGTGAGTGGCATTTCCACATTCTCAATGACCGCTCGCTTTACGGTCTGCCCCGCAAGTTCAACGTCGCCTTCGACGGTGCGGGCACAATCCCCGTGCTGGAAGATACCAATGACATTGGCTTCCAGGCGGTGCAGGTCAACGACGGTTTTGGCCTGGCGCCCGGCATCTGGTTCAAGCTCTGTCTCGGCGGGCTGACGGGGCACAAGAGCTTTGCGGGCGATACGGGAGTTTTGGTCAGGCCCGCTGATGCGACCATTGTGGCCGACGCGGTCGTGCGCGTGTTCATTGATCTCGGCGACCGTACCGACCGCAACAAGGCGCAACTCAAATATGTGCTCGACAAAATCGGTGTCGAGAAATTCCTCGCGCTGATGGAAGAAAAGCTTGGCCGTAGCCTCGATCGTGCGGTGCCAGACGCGTTGGCGCCGCGCCCGCCCTTCAGCCGGACCGCGCATATTGGCGCGCACGCGCAAAAGCAAGCCGGGTTGCACTGGCTCGGCGTCGTTGTGCCGGTCGGCCATTTAACCGTCGCCCAGATGCAAGGCATCGCCGCGATATCGCAGGAATTTGGTGATGGCGATATCCGTCTAACAGTATGGCAAAACCTGCTGATTTCGGGCGTTTCGGGCGACAAACTTGAAGCCGCGCAAGCAAAGATCTTGGCCCTCGGCCTGACGACACAGACCAACGCCATTCGCTCGGGGCTTATAGCGTGCACTGGTAATACGGGCTGCAAATTCGCGGCATCCAACACGAAGCGTCATGCAGAGGAAATAGCGCGCTGGTGTGAGACGCGGGTGGCACTTGATACGCCGGTGAACATCCATCTCACCGGCTGCCATCATTCCTGCGCGCAACATTTCATATCCGAGATCGGACTGCTCGCCTGCAAAGTTCAACCAACTGAGGAGGCTGACCCGGTCGAAGGCTATCACGTGTCGATCGGAGGCGGTTTTGGACCGGATGCGGCGCTCGGGCGGGAGCTTTACCGTGATGTTGTAGCGGAAGATGCGCCGCGGACGATCGAGCGCATTCTCAAGGCTTATCTCTCACATCGCGCCTCCAGCGAAGAAAGCTTTATAGCTTTCGCGCGACGGCACGAGCTTGATGCGCTCAAAGCGATGACCGAGCTGGAGGCCGCGACATGAGCGTTACGCAACGGCCGCCGATCCCGTCGTTCATTCCGGAATCCGCCCCGTTCACCCCGGAGCAGCGCACCTGGCTGAATGGACTGTTTGCGGGCTTATTTGGATTGCAAGACAGCGTTACGCCGCTGTCGGGCGAAGAGGTGGCAAAGCTTCTGCCAGGCCTGATCGGGGGCGTATCTGGGCCGCCCGTCGAAGACGACGGAGCACCTTGGCACGATCCAGCTATGGCGCTTGCGGATCGCATGAAGCTTGCCGAAGGCCGGCCTCTCCAGCGGCGAATGATGGCAGCAATGGCCCAACAGGATTGCGGGCAGTGCGGCTATAACTGCCAGGACTATTCCGAAGCCTTGTTTGTCAAAAAGGAAGAGCGGCTGAATCTGTGCGTTCCGGGCGGCAAGGACACCGCGCGCATGCTTAAGCGGCTCTATGAGGAAATCGGTGTCGCCCCTGCCATCGCGAAGCCCATCGATGCTCCGGAGGCCGATAAGCCGGCGTTGCCGCCATCCGAGCCAGGCCGTTCACGAGACAATCCAGCTTACGCCACGTTCGTGTTGCGCCGACGACTTAACAAGCCTGGTTCGCAAAAAGACACATGGCATATCGAATTCGATCTCGCCGAGACCGGTCTCGATTACGAGGTCGGAGATTCTTTTGGGATTTTTCCTGCCAACGATCCCGCATTGGTTGATGAAATTATTGCAGCTCTCGATGCACCGGCCGATTTTCCGATCGGCGGCCGTGCCCTGCGCGAAGTTCTCACCGACAGCGTATCGCTGTCTCCGGCGCCGGACATGCTATTTCAGTTGATATCCTACCTCACCGGCGGCGACCGGAAGAAAAAGGCCAAGGCGTTGGCTGACGGACAGGATCCGGATGGCGACGCGGCCACGCTGGATGTGCTGGCGGCGTTGCAAAAGTTTTCCGGCATCCGGCCCGACCCGGAAGCGTTTATCGAATCCCTCGACGTGCTGCAGCCGCAAGTCTATTCAATTTCATCGTCGCTCAAGTGCAATCCAGGCCGCGTCTCGCTGACGGTCGACGCAGTACGCTATGACGTCGAAAAACGGACGCGTCTCGGCGTGGCCTCGAACTTCCTCGCGGGCCGTGTTTCGCCCGGCGACAAAATCAGGGTCTACGTGCAAAAGGCGCAACACTTCGCGTTGCCCGCCGATCCGAATGTGCCGATCATCATGATCGGCCCCGGCACCGGCGTCGCGCCGTTCCGGGCGTTTTTGCAGGAGCGTATTGCAACCAAGGCGCCCGGCCGCAATTGGCTCTATTTCGGTCATCAGCGCAGCGACTATGACTTCTTCTACCAGGATGAATTCGTCACCATGCGGTCGGCCGGCCACCTTAATCGGCTCACGCTTGCCTGGTCGCGCGATGGCGACGAGAAAATCTACGTACAACACCGCATGCGTGATGATGGCCGCGACCTGTGGGATTGGCTGAGCCACGGCGCACACATATATGTTTGCGGAGACGCCTTGCGCATGGCAAAAGACGTCGAGCGCGCGCTGATCGATGTGATCGCGGAGCACGGGAAACGCAGCCCTGAAGATGCCGCGCGCTACGTTGCCGAACTCAAGAAGAGTGACCGCTATCAAGCCGATGTTTACTGAGCGTTTATGATGACTGAACCACGTACTCCGTCCGAAGCCGGCACTGCGCGCATGAGCCCGCTGGCGCGGCTGCCGGTATTTCTGGCGCTCGACGGCAAACGCGCCGTTCTCGCGGGCGGTAATGCCGCGGCAGCCTGGAAGGCGGAATTACTGGCGGCGGCCGGCGCACAAGTTGAAGTCTATGCAGCGGACACGAGTGACGAATTGCTTCAGGTCGCGGCGGACCCGCCGCGCGGCAGGATTGTTCTTCATCGGCGTCTTTGGGCACCCGAAGATCTAAAGGGTGCCGCGGTTGCCATCGGTGCTTTCGAAGATGATTCGGGTGCCGCGCAGTTTGCATCGTCCGCGCGTGCTTTCGGCGTTCCGGTCAATGTGATCGACAAGCCGGGATTTTGCGATTTTTCCTTCGGCGCGATCGTCAATCGCTCGCCTTTGGTGATCGGAATTTCAACGGACGGCGCGGCGCCGGTGTTTGCTCAGGCCATCCGTGCCAAACTCGAAGCGTTGCTGCCGAATGGCTTTGCGAACTGGGCTGCTGCTGCTGCGCGCTGGCGCAGCGCGGTGAAGGCATCCGGCCTGTCGTTTTCGGGGCGACGCAGGTTCTGGCAACTGTTCACCGCCCATGCTGTCGCCAATCCGGAGCATGAACCGGCTGAGGCAGATTTCGACCGTTTCGTTGCCGAGATAAAGGGGCTTGGTACGACCCACGAAAACGGCTCCGTGACGCTCGTGGGCGCAGGACCAGGCGACCCAGAGCTTCTGACCTTGCGTGCGGTACGCGCATTGCAATCGGCCGACGTGATCCTATTCGACGATCTGGTTTCGACTGATGTGCTCGACTTTGCACGCCGCGAAGCCAGGAAAATGCTGGTCGGCAAGACCGGTTTTGGGCCGTCGTGCAAGCAAGAAGACATCAATGCGTTGATGGTGAACCTCGCCAAGCAGGGCAAGCGTGTTGTCCGCCTCAAGGGCGGCGACCCTTTGATTTTTGGCCGAGCCGCCGAAGAGATCGATGCTTGCCGAGAGGCGAATATCTCCGTCGAGACGGTGCCCGGCATCACTGCTATTCAAGGTGCTGCCGCCAAGCTCAGCCTTCCACTCACCGACCGTAAACGCGCTCGACGCCTTCAATACGTGACAGGCCATGCCAAAAACGGCGCATTGCCCGGTGATCTTGATTGGCAAAGTCTTGCCGACCCAAGAACGACGACGGCGATTTACATGCCGACGCGCACGCTGGCGCGGCTGGTGGAAAAAGCCGTCGCTGAAGGTCTTGATCCGAAGACACCGGCGCTTGCGATTGCCCGTGCCACGCGTCCCGACCAAGCCGTCGTGGCCGCGCCGATCAGCGAACTTCCCGTGCGGCTTTCGCAAGCGGCTTTGGCCGGGCCGGTGCTGGTGATGATTGGACATGTGTTCAATCAACAAGCGGCAGTTCAATCAAGCGCGGCACCGGTCGATCAGAAAGCCGGCTGACGCGCGCGCGACTAACGCATGTTGTAGCGGATCGGTACCGAGATCGGGATTTGGTTGCCGGTCACCTCGGGCGGCGGCGGCGGTAGCGGGGCCGCTCGCGCAACCAGCGCCAGCGTTGCCTGGTCAAGCAAGCTCGAGCCAGAGCTTCGCGCAATGTGCGCGTTGTGAACGCCGCCGCTGCGATCGATGCTGAAAGCGAGTTGCGCAACGCCTTGTTCGCCATGCGATTGGGCTTCGGGCGGATAACGTTTGTTGCGCTCAAGTTGCGCGACAAGTTGTGATTTCCAGTTCGGCAGTGCATTCGGGTTTTGCGAATTAGCCCCCGGCGTCGGCGCCACAGCCCGGTCCGACTTGGTGTCGGCCGAACTCGGGGCGCTGGCGAGACTCGCGTGCTTCTGCTTGGGCTTCTTTTCGCGCGGCTTTTCGACGACCTTTGGAGGGACGACGGCCTGCAACGGCTCGGCCTTGGGGTCCGGCGGCAGTTCCAGCTTCTTTTCGAGCGCCTTTTCGGGCTCGGGCTCCGGTTCAGCATCTTGTTGCTGTGGACCCGGCGGCAATTCGTTCGGGGTGGTCTCGGGCGCGACTGGTAGTGCGGCTAGCTCGATCGTGATCACCGGCGCGTTTGCGACCAGATCACTGTCATTGTTCCAACGCGCCATCAGGGCGGCCGCGCCGGCAATGTGAAAGGCGACCGCGAGCGCGAAACAGGCGGTCCAGCGCACGCTTTCGGGCCAGCGTCGCGTCACCGCGGTGCGGCTGGGTGCGTTCATTTCTTGTCTGCCTCAAGTCCGACCAGAGCCACATGCAAATATCCGGCCGTCCGTAATTCGTTCATCAGGGTCATCAGCTCGCCGTATGGCACGGACTTGTCCGCCCGGAGAAATACGCGTTGCTGCTTGTCATTCGAAGTCGCCTGGTCGAGCGCGCTCGCAAGGGCGGCACGGCTGACGGGGTTTTCTTCGAGCGAAACGCTCAAGTCGGATTTTAGCGTGAGAAATAATGGCTTGTCAGGCCGCGGCGTGCGCTCTGCGTTCGCGGCAGGCAAGTCGACCGATATGTCCACCGTCGCAAGCGGCGCGGCAATCATAAAGATAATCAGCAGAACCAAAATCACATCGATAAACGGCGTGACATTGATCTCGTGGATCTCGCTTAACCTCTCCTCACCGTGATCGAGTCGTACACTCATCTGACCTTACTCAGCTGCTGCGACCGCTCGGCGGCGATCCGAAGGACGTTGTTCGAAAGCACCGCGGTCGAGGTCGCGGCTAACGATGCGCAGGATTTCGGCGGCGGCATCGGCATGAAGCGCGCGATAACCGGCGATCCATCGCGAAAACATGTTGTACATGACCACCGCCGGAATCGCCGCCACCAACCCGAGCGCCGTGGCGAGCAGCGCTTCCGCAATACCGGGGGCGACTACAGCGAGATTGGTGGTGTGCTGTTTCGATATCCCGATGAAGCTGTTCATGATGCCCCACACGGTGCCGAACAGTCCGACAAACGGTGCGGTAGCACCAATGGTTGCGAGGAGGCCCGTTCCTCGTATCATCTGCCGGCCGGCGGCGGCCTCGATGCGTTCGAAACGCGACGCGATGCGTTCCTTGACGCCGGCTGCAGTCATCCCATCGGCGGACAGGCGCAATTCTGAACCGGCGGCCTGTATCAGGTCCACTACGCTGCCGGTGCGTCCTTTCGGTATCGCAGCGGCGTCGTTCCAGGAGCGTGCTGCAGCCAATGCTGCGATCGCCTCACGCAAATTTCGCCGCGCACGCATCAACTCGATCGCTTTGGCAAACCAGATTGTCCAGGTCAGAACTGATGCGAAGACGAGGCCAACCATCACGGCTTTGACGACAATATCGGCCGCCATGAACATGCCCCACGGCGACAGGTCACGCGGCAAGGTGAGCAGGGTGGCGGCGACCGCAGTCGGGTCTTGCGCCAAGACCTGGGCCGGCATCAGCAGGGCGACGAAGAACAAAGCCGCCGAAACCGGTCGTTTGTCGAAACGATTGTTTGCCGTACGCAAGCGAGCCATGGGGGCCTCTCGGTGGCCGGTGCTATAGCAGCAACTCGGCGTTTGCCGAAAAGAAAAGACGAATAGCACCGTAGATTTTAGCCATTCCAAACAAAAGCCCTCAAAACTTGGCGATTGCCGAGACTCTGAAAGTGCGCGGCAGGCCCGGCGAAAGGTTGTTGTTGCCGTCGGCGGACGCCCAATAACCTTTGTTGAAGAGGTTTTCGACGTTGAGCTGTGCTCGCCACATCTCGTTTATTTTCAGATAGAGCGCCGTGTCAAAGCGAACCCAGCCGGGAAGTTTGACGCTGTCATCCGACGACGCAAAGGAATCCGAGAAATAGATGACGCCAAGCGCAGCCCCCCAGACCGGGGTAATCTGGTATTTGTTCCACCATGAGAATTGATTGAACGGGACGAGTTGAATGCGGTTGCCAGCGACAATCGTCGTTGACGTGGCGCTTGTGACGCGCGCGTTGGTGTAGGCGTAGCCGAGCGTCGACTGCCAGTCGTCGGTCACATATCCGTTGAGGCTGGTTTCGAAGCCGCGAATTCGATTGCTGCCGGACAGGATGAAAAAGCCCGCGTTGTTTGGGTCAGGCAGCGGGACATTCGTCCGGTTGAGATCGTATATCGCCGCGGTGTATTGCAGTCGCGGCTGGATGTTCCACTTGACGCCGATCTCTTTGTTTTCGAATTTTTGCGGCGCGAGAATGACAGAGCCGTTGTTCAATGCACTGAACTGGTCCCCGGACGCGGGCAGATAAGAAACGCTATAGGCGCCATAGATCGACAGATTTTCGATCGGCTTGACGATCACAGCAGCCTGGGGCGACACTTTATTGTTGATCAGCGTCCTGTTCGCATTCGTATTCATATCCAACGCCGACTCGTCGAAGCGATCGAAACGAGCGCCTCCAATCAATTGCAGCCAACGCGTGATTTCGATCGTATCCCGTGCATAGGCCGACGTGGTGTAGAGGAGATATTTGCTGTTGGAATCAGGTGTGGTGACGCCAGGTGAAAATGCTCCCGGATATTGATGGATGAAATTGATGGGTCCGAAATAGGTTGGATCAAACGGATTACCTACAATCGTGTTGGTTCCGTTTGGAAAGATGCCGGTATTGCGGACATCGATCCCGGACTGTCGGCCAAACTCCATACCGAATGCAATGTTGTGAAATATCGGACCGGTAAAAGCTTTATAGAAGAAGTCGGTCTGATTGAAGAAATTGTCGCGATTGGTTGTGTGGTTATAGGCCGCGCGATTGAACGATGTGTCCGCAGGGTTCACCGCGCCCGACAGGGGACCATTGCCGGGATAGACGTTCTGGTAAAATTTTTGGTAGTCGGCGAACATCGTCGAGTTCTTCGCCGTAAAGCTATTTCCGAAATCGTGATCGATAAATGCCATCGTTTGCTGCACGTTGGCCAGTGCAACGTTGAGGTCCGGACTGCCGAAAAATGCGGTCAGGTCTCCGTTCGGTGCGAATGGCGCCGCCGGATTGAAACGAGTTGATGACGGCGCCACCGCGCTTAGTCCCTGAGAAGGGTTGCCGCGATCCGCCGTGCGCTGGTCGTGAAAATATTCGTAGCTGAGCCTGATTTTGGTGGCGTCATCGACCTTGAAAGTGACCGTCGGATTGATGCCGTAACGCTCGAGCTTGCCGAAATCGCGAAATGTATCGCTTTTTTCGTACATCATATTGAGGCGCGCGGCGAAGTTTTCGGTGACGGCCTGTCCCGCATCAAGTGTCACGCGCCGATCCCGGTACGATCCGGTCTGTGCCGTCACCTCGTAGATCCTCGTGCCATCGGCCTCCTTGAG
This sequence comes from uncultured Alphaproteobacteria bacterium, assembly GCA_963820805.1. Classification (GTDB taxonomy): domain Bacteria; phylum Pseudomonadota; class Alphaproteobacteria; order Rhizobiales; family Xanthobacteraceae; genus Pseudolabrys. Next base: position 101,367 of record CAWGBH010000006.1, on the reverse strand, counting down.
CGTGCGGTTGAGGAGGCCGCCACCGGAGCCCCGCCCGAAGGTCACGGCGCTCGGCCCCTTCAGGATCTCGACGCTTTGCGCGTTGTAGAGATCGCGGAAGTATTGAACATCGTCGCGAAACCCGTTGACGAAGAAATTCGCACTTGAATCGACGCCGCGAATGATGAGCTCGTCGCGATTGCCTTCGCCTTGATGTATGTCGACGCCGGGCACGTAGCGCGTAATATCGGTGAGTCCGGGGAAACCTTGGTCTCGAATAAAGTCATGGGTCACGACCGTGATCGACTGGGGAATGTTGAGCAGCGGCGTGTTGATTTTGGTCGCGACGGATGTGCTGTTTGCGAGGTAGCCATCCGTGCGGCCGGAATCGGCCTGGACATTGATGGTATCGAGGGTGACGGCCTGCGCGTTTGCGTCGGCCCCGGCGGCGGGTGGCGGCTGATCTTGCGCGGCGACCCGTACGATCCCGGCATCAAAGCCGGCCACAAGAAACGTTGTCGCCAGCAACATCGGAATGTGCCGGCCTGCTCCCCTTTGACGCATAACTCCACCTTCATCAGTGGGCGATTTTTTTCTGCGCACGCACCAAATGTGCGATTACAACAGCCCCACAGCGTCACTACGGGGCCACAAAAAATCTTGCAATATCAATGATTTATATGTGTTCCAATGTATAATTAGAAAGATTCGAGTGTCATGCGTAGGGCGCGGCGATCATTCGATTTTTTTCGATGTGTCTGCGAATACGGTTCAAAAAAAATTTTGCGTATGACTGAGAGTGATTGAACCTTGAGCCCTTCGCGTGCATCGTCCCGCGCACTGACCAACCCCCATTCACAATTCAGCGTACAAGGACCAATTCCATATGCCTTTTTCGATGTCCCAAGCTTCCTTGCCGGTCTTCGAGACCGGTCTTAATGCTCTCCTGGCTGTGCTCGACAAAGCAGCGGCCCATATCGCGGCGAAGAAAATCGATCCGTCCGTGCTGTTCGGCTGGCGACTCGCGCCTGATATGTTCGCCCTCGGGCGCCAGGTGCAAGTCGCCTGCGATCAAGCCAAGAATGGCTCGGCAAGACTCGCCGGCGTTGAGCCGCCGAAATTCGACGACACTGAAGCCACACTCGACCAGTTCAAGGAACGGATCACAAAGACCGTCGCTTATCTGAAAACGCTCGACACCAAAGCGATCGATTCCTCATCCGAGCGAGAAATCACTTTTCCGCTTGGAGCGAACAAAGGCCAGATGAAGGGCGCCGATTATCTCAATCATTTCGTCTTGCCGAATTTTTATTTCCATCTCACGGCGGCCTACATCGCGGTGCGAAACTTTGGCGTCGATGTCGGCAAGCGAGACTTCCTCGGCGCGATTCCCCTCAAGCGCATCTGAGCGAAAAACAAAGGCCCCGGGGGTGCAATCCCCGGGGCCCAAACTCAAGAGGGAAATTGTACCCGTTCTATTTCAGTCGTTTGGCGGCTTCCTGCGCCAGGCTTAAGTCGACATATTTTTTGATGTCGATCTTTTTCTTCACGAAGCCGAGGTCCTGCGTCATGTCGACATTGCGCTGGAGCGCCTCGACGTTTGGCAACAGATTCGGATCGCGATAGGTATCGGCCTTTGTGAACAGCCACCCAAACCGCTCAGGGGGCACCTTGGTGACATTGGAGGCGATCTTGGCGGCTTCATCGTGGTTTTTCGGGTCGAGATACCAGCGCGTTATGCGCAGCATGTCTTCCATGAAGTCGACCATCGCAGCCTTGTTTTTATCGATGAACGATTTGCGCGCGGTCCACACGATCATTTGGGTGATGCCGATGGCTTCGCGCTGCTCGAAGAGGACCTTGCCTTCTTCCTTGAGCTTTGGATTAAGAGCGAAGGGCAGCACAGCCGGAACGAGGTCTGCCTTTTTATCCGACAGAATGGCCGCCATCGTCGGTAATGGCGCCTCGATCATTGTGTAGTCGCGCTTTTCCTCCAGGCCATGTTTCTTCAGCATGGCGCGCATTGCAACGTCGACGGCGCTGCCGCCTCCGTTGGTCGCAATCACTTTGCCCTTGAGATCCTCGACTTTGTTGATGCCGCTATCTTTGCGAACATAAAACTGTTCGCTGAAATAGCCGGGGACGCCGTCCTGGAATTCGTCGGCGATGACACGGATGTCGTCGAGCCCCGCGTTCTCGATCGCGATGGCAAGTGATGAATAGGCGAGGTTGGAAACTTCCAGCTCATTGTTGGCAATCGCCGTTATCATTTGTGGCGTGCCTTGGTAGCGGACAAACTCGAGCGTGTAGCTCTTGCCCATGTGGACGGCCAAATCTTTTTTCTCGAGAACGATGGACGCCCAATTGGCGACTGGTGCGACCCACGACATGCGGATTTTCACAGGTTCAGCGCAATTGGCGGCGCTGAGGCCTAAAAGATTAAGCGCGCACGCACCTGCGAGCGCAAATTTCAGAAAGCGCATGGTTTTCCTCCCAATTTCGCCGGGCTTGCGCATTTCATCGGCAAGCTTCTCGTCGCGAACGATGGAGATTGTCGGGGGTCCAACTGATTTTGGCAAGTGCGAGCGATGCGGCGAACACCCGCCATTCGGTACACTCAAGCGGTGCTCGGCGCCTGCGCTTCCTGATGCCAGATCAAAAGCCGGCGGCGTATGACTGCCATGGCTTTGACCAGGATGTAGCCGACCACTGCAATTTCGACGATGCCGGCAAATACGCCGGTCGAATTGGCAAAACGCGATGCTGTCATCATCGCGCCGCCAAGGCCGTAGCCGCCCATCAGCATCTCGGTCACGACCGCGACGATCAGCGAGAGAGGCAGCGCAACTTGCAGGCCGGTCATAATTGTCGGCAATGCGGCGGGAAGGATGATTTGCCAGAGCATTTCGCGCTCGCCCGCGCCCATGTTTCGCGCCGACCAGATCAACTCGCGCTCGACGCCCTGAATGGCAATCACGGTCGCTGCGACAACCGGAAAAATGGCGTCGAAAACGATCATCGTGATTTTAGAAATGTCGAAAACCCCCAGCCACAGCATCACAACGGGCAGAAAAGCAATCTTCGGCATCGGAAAGCCAACCGAGATGATCGGATCGAAAAACCAACGTGCTAGTGCGTTACGAGACATCGCCATTCCCAGCACGATCCCACCGACTGCTGCGATGATGAAACCAACCATGGCGCGATAAAGCGTAACGGAGGTGTTGATTGCGAGGTCGCCCGAGACGGCGTCGCTCCAGATGCGATCAAGAACGCTACTCAGCGCCGGTAACTGGAACGGCGTGACGATGCCGCTGCGCGTGACCACCTCCCATGTTGCGAGCAGGAGCACGACCGAAATCACTCGCGCGCCGGCCCAGAGCGTTGAGCGCAGCAAACGCAAAGCCGGCGGTGCCGGCGGGAGCTGGTCTATTGCCGCCATAGCAATATCCGGTTCACGAACACCTGATAGATGCGGTCGGCCGCGAAGCCGAGAAGTGCGACGCTGAGGACGACAGCGTACATTGCGTCATATGTGCCGTTAGCGCCGAGAAAGCCGATCAGATAGCCGAACCCCTTTTGGGCGACGATGAGTTCGGACGACACCAGCAGGATGAAGGAGAGCGCAAGCGCGGTGCGAATGCCGTTGAGCAATTCCGGCATGGCGCTCGGCAAGACGACGTCCCACAGCATGCGCAGCCGGCTCGCGCCCATACTGCGCGCCGACCACACCAGAACTTGTTCACTCGCGCGTGCGCCGTTGAATGCACCAATTGTCACCGGCAGCATGCAGCCGAGGAATATCAACAGAATTTTGGAGCCATCGCCAAAGCCGAGCCAGATCACGGTCACCGGGATCAGCGCCGATTTCGGAAGCGGGTAGAAGATTTCCACGATTGGCGCGAGCAGCACATTGACCGGTTTCCACCAGGCCATGGATATTCCAAGGATCGTGCCAACGACGATCGAGATCGCCAGCCCCGCGGCGGCGCGATAGAGTGACGATGCACCGTTGGTAATGAGCTCGCCATCCTTGATCATGTCGACCCAGGCCGCGATCACATCGGACAACGGCGGAAGCGCGGTGGTCGACACCAACTCGAGCCGCGCCGTCAGCTCCCAGGCAACGGCGAGCAAAATCAGCGGCAGATAGCGGATGAACAAAGCCTTCATACCCGATTGCCTTGTGCCTTGATCGCCTCGTCACGCACCAGGTGCCAGATTTCGTCCACTTTCTCGACAAAGGCCTTGGCTTTGAGGATGTCCGGATCGTTCTTGTCGAATTTTGTGTCGACGATGGTCTTGATGCGGCCGGGCCGTGCGGACATCACCGCAACACGGTCGGCCAGATAGACGGCTTCCTGGACGTCATGGGTCACGAAGATCACGGTCTTCGGCGTCCGTTGCCAGATACGCAGTAACTCGCTTTGCATCAGCCCGCGCGTTTGCGCGTCGAGCGCACCGAACGGCTCGTCCATCAACAAAATATTCGGATCGAAGGCGAGGGTGCGGGCAATCGCCGTGCGCTGTTTCATCCCGCCCGAGAGTTGCGAAGGATAGCTATCTTCGAAACCGGAAAGCCCGACGAGCTCGATGAAATCCATCGCGCGCTTTTCGCGCTCGTCTTTCGGCATGCCTTGCCGTTCGAGCCCATAAAGAATGTTGCCGCGCACGCGTTTTCCAGGGAAACAGCGCAAAATGCTGGAAAACGATGCCGCGATCGGGGCCCGGCGACGTGACCTTTTTGCCGTCGACGAGGATCGTGCCTGTTTCCACCGGCAGGAAGCCGCCGATCAGGTAAAGCAGTGTCGACTTGCCGCAGCCGGAAGGCCCAAGGAGGGCGACAAACTCGCGATTGGCAACCTCCAGGGAGACTTGGTCGAGTGCAAGGACCTCGCGCCCGCGTGCGGGGCGATACATGTGATTCACGCGGTCGATGACGATTTGCGTGGTTGCGGCCATGATGGTTGCAAGCGTCCCTAACCCATGTGATCTGTCAAGCGTCGTCCGCTGGCTCGGTCCGGGCCTTGTCCTATAATGTGGGACATCAGTCAGAGCTTTCGAGAGGAAACGTCAGTGCCCAATACGCTTGTCGAAGCCCGCCGCGAGCTTGCGCTCGCCAATCGCATCGTTGCCAACGAAGGCATCATCGATGCCTTCGGTCATGTGAGCATGCGACATCCAGACAATCCAAACCGCTATCTGCTATCGCGGTCGCGCGCGCCAGAGCTGGTGACGCCGGAGGATTTCATCGAATATGACATCGACTCACAGCCGCTACGCGATCCCGGAGTCGGCCAATATTCCGAACGGGTCATTCACGGCGAAATTTACAGGGCGCGTCCGGAAGTCAATTCGGTGTGCCACCACCACTGCCCGGCTTTCATGCCGCTGCTCGCCACCGGCACAGACTACATGCCGATCTTTCATCTCGGCGCGGTGGGCGGCATTCGGCCGCCGTTCTGGGATCAGCGCGACGAGTTCGGCGACACCAACATGCTGGTGATCAAGCCGGAAGAGGGCGCCTCGCTTGCGCGTGCTCTCGGTAAACATTGGATGGTGCTGATGATGCGTCACGGCATCACGGTCGCGGGGACGAGCGTGCGCGATTGCGTGTTCCGGTCGGTCTTTTCGGCGCGTAATGCCGAGTATCAGGTCCGCGCAATGACTATCGGGTCGAATGTAGCGGTGCTTTCGCCTGGCGAAACGCAACTGGCCGGACAGATCAGCGGGAAGACGACCGGCCTCACGCGGTCGTGGGAATACTGGTCGATGCGGGTGGCGAACAAGGCTGGCGGTCTAGCGACTGCGACCAAAGCGGCCAAATCGGCTGGTGCAAAAGCCAAGCCCGCGCGCGCCAAAGCCAAACCGAAACGGGCTGCGAAGCGGCGGCGACGCTGACAATTTAGGCTTCCCCGTAAGCAGGTCCCGGTGTTGAATAGCGCGCACCATGGGAGCGACAAACATAATAAATCGTGGAGGGAGGAATCGCATGAAGACCGTTAAAAGCATCGTCGGTGCGCTTGGCCTGGTATTGCCACTTGCGCTGAGTGCTGTCTCTGCATCGGCCGAAGACACGCTTAAGGTCGTCATCGGGCAAATCAACAACTGGGAAAACCAGGCTCCGACACTCGGTCAAGACGCCGGCATTTTCAAAAAGCACGGCATCGTCCTGGAAAACACCGGCACGCAAGGCGCCGGTGAAACCATTCAAGCGGTGATTTCGGGCAGCGCCGATATTGGAGCGGGCGTTGGTGCAGCGGGTGTGATGCGCGCTTTTTCCAAAGGTGCACCGGTGCGCATTCTCGCGCCAGCTTTTACGGGCACCGGCGATCTGTACTGGTACGTGAAGGCGGATTCGAAAATTCACAGTTTGAAGGACACGACACCGGAGACCACCATCGCGTATTCGACCAACGGCTCCAGTTCGAACAACATTGTGGTTGCCTTTGTCAGCGAGCTTGGCGCCAAAGCAAAGCCGACGGCTACAGGCGGTCCGGCCGCAACGCTGACCGCGGTGATGTCCGGTCAGGTCGATGTTGGCTGGGCGGCGCCGCCGTTCGGTTTGCAGGAGATTAAAGACGGTAAGATCCGCATCATCGCGAAGGGTAGCGACGTACCTTCGCTAAAGGGCCAGACGGTGCGCACACTGATCGTCAATGCCAATTCGCTCAAAACAAAGCGTGACGCGATCATGCGTTTCATGGACGCCTATCGCGAGTCCGTGGATTGGATGTATTCGGATCCGAAAGCTATCGAAATGTATTCGGCCAAGGTCCATCAGCCCGTCCCGTTGCTCAAAGAGTTGATGAATAAATTCCAGCCCAAGGACACGCTGCAGACCGATAAATTTGCGGACCTCGATGGCGCTATTCGCGATGCGGTGACGTTGAAGTTCCTGGATGCGCCTCTAACCAAAGAGCAGATCGCGGAATTGTTGCAGATTCCTCCGCGAAAAAAATAGAGCAGCGTTCCACCGGAATAAAAGAAAACGGGCCGCTGCATCACAGCGGCCCGTGTCTTTGCGTCAATCAAGTTGTAACGGCTTGTATCTATTTCTTCTTAGCTGCTTTCTTCTTGCCGCCACCGCCCTTCGCGGCTTTGCACGCGCCGGGTTTCGCAGCCGTAGCGCCGTCCTTTTTTGCGTAGCATGAGTTCGCGTAAGTAAATTTCATCCCGCCTTTGGTCGCGCAAACGGGTGCTGATTCCATTCCCACGCACAACGATAGCGCCGGCGCTGGCGGCGGCGCAGCTGCAGCTGTTTTCTTCTTAGCGGCTTCGCTGGGCACGGCCGAACCGATCACAAATGTGACGGCTGCCGCGGCAACGAACATAGTGTAGGCAAGATTTTTGGTCTTCATGTCATTCCTCCCAACAATGAGACGAAACATAGTAGGAGGTAGCAGGCTACAATTACAAGAATTTTACTGTTTTTCAGCCGTTGCCCATTCTGAACGAGCGTTCATGTGACTGGCAATTTCAATGCCGGTCTTTTGCTACGGCACTGATGGCGTCAAGCATCGCAGCTCGCCCAGACGTCAGTGTTTCACGCACCGTTTGCTGCTTCCCGATGACGCCCATTTCGCGCTGGCGTTTGACCGTCGATTCCACCATGAGGGGTCGAGGCCCAATTCGCGCAATGTCGCCGCCGACTCTTCCATTTCGGCTGCCCGGCGCTCACCGTGGCTTGCCATCCGCTCGAGGTTGTAATCGGCAATTTTGCGCCAATCGAGCGTTGGATAGTTGTTTTTGAGCGATGCCGTTACTTCCTCCAGGACGCCCGCACGAGCAGCTGCGAGGAAGCATTCGATCGTCAAGGCTTCGATGCCTTTAATCATAACGCTGCGGATCATTTTGATGGCGGCTGCGGCTCCCGTTTCGGGGCTGACCACGGTGAGTTGCATATCCAATTCACGCAGCAGAGGCGATACTTTCTCCGCGTGCGGGCCGGCGATCAGCAATGGTGTCCGGTGGCGTGCAGGGTGGATTGGCGCGATCACCGCGATATCGACGTAACGCACGTGATCGCCGAGCAGCTTGGCGGTTTCCAGTTTGCGGCCCGGAGATACCGAATTGATGTCGAGATAGTAGGGACTGCCGCTTATGTAGGGTGCGACCGAACGCGCGGCATCAACGCTGGATGCGGCGGTCACTGCCGAGATGATGATGTCTGTCTCGCGGACGACATCAGCGGCTGAAGTGGCTGCTCGTATTCCAATTGCGTCGCCCGCGGCCCTCAAAGGTGCGCCCGCCGCGTCCGGAAACAAGATGTCCCATGCTGCGATTTGTTCGATCCCCGCATCGCGCAAGCCGGAGGCAATGGCCTGTCCTGCTTCGCCAAACCCGATGAAGGATATACGCGGCGTGTTACGTCGGTTCATAGGCGGGCTCGCAACTCAGGAATCTGGAACGCCGGGGACTGGCGGTGTTCCCTTGGTGTGGAACGATTTGATCGTTTGTAGTCCCCAGGCTTGGCCTTTTTTGCGTTCTGCTTCGGTCCAAGTGATGGGCTTCCAATCTGGGGCCAGCACGAGCCGCGCACCGGCGCAGGCAACCTCGACCCGGTTGCCGCCGGGTTCGTATGCGTAAAGAAAAAATGTTTGCTGGATCGCGTGCTTGTGCGGTCCGGTCTCTATATAAACGCCATTCTCCAAGAAAATGTCGGCAGCGCGCAAAACATCTTCGCGTGCGTCAAGTGCGAATGTCACATGATGCAGACGACCTTTGGTTCCGGTGTTGTCGCGCGTGTAGGCGAAATCGTAACTCTTGTTCGTCGCGGTCATCCACATGCCGGCTTCGGTGCCATCGTCGAGCACAATTTGTTCGGTCAGCATGAAGCCAAGATAGTTCTGAAAGAATTCCCGGTTAGCTTTGATGTCGGTCGCGAGGCCATTGAAATGGTCGATCCGGCGCACATTGATGCCGCGCGCAGGATACCTCTGGGCCTGGTTTTTGAGCGCGGGCTTTAGATCCGGAGGTGGCTCGTACCATTCCGTCTCGTAGTAAATCTCAAATTTGTGTCCGTCCGGATCCTTGAAAACGAATGTCTTGCCATGACCAAGGTCGCCGTCGCTCCAGCCGACGTCGAAGCCCGATCCTTTTAATGCAGTCGCCCGGCGTTCCAGGGCCTGCGGCGAGCGGGTGCGGAAGGCGGCGTGCCCCAGGCCCGAGGCTTTCGAAGCCGTAAGTTTGAGTGAATAGCGCTCGTAGTCATCCCAGCCGCGCAAGTAGACGCTGTCGCCCTTTTCGCCGCTTTGGGTCATTCCCATGACGTCGATAAAGAACTTGCGGCTTTCGTCGAATTTGGGCGTCAGAAGTTCGACATGGCCGAGATGAGCAATGTCGTGGATGGGTTCGGCTGCCATGGTTTTCTGTCTTTTTTCTCGCTTTGATCAATTCTGCCCAAGCGGACGTGCAAATGCCAGCACCAGATTGTTGGCCGGCATTGCGATGATTTCGGTCAGTGAAAGTCCAGCTTGATCGGCGAGCGCGCGCAGATCGCGGATATCGCGTACTCCCCAATCCTGATTTTCCGCCCGCAATGTGGCGTCGAAGGCAGCATTGCTTGGCGCCGTGTGTGAACCGTTATGCATGAATGGCCCGTACAGAAACAGGAAGCCGTCGTCCCGCAACAACCGCCCAGCGCCAGCAAACAGATTCTGCGCAACGCGCCAGGGCGAGATGTGCAAGACATTGATGCAAAGTATCGATGTGAGTTTGCGGCCGGCGGGTTCACCTCCCTGCCAATTCCAGTCGGAGACGGTGAGATCGATATATTGAGGGGCGCGTAAATTGGGAAGCGCTTCGTGTTGGCGCCAGGCAGCGATGCTCTCGAGGTGAGACGGGAAAATGTCGCTAGGCCACCACAACAGTTGCGGGGTCCGGCGAGCGAAGGTGACCGCGTGCTGTCCGGTACCGCTGCCGATCTCCAGCACGTCGCCAGTTTGCGTGCCTAAAAATGGCGCGATCGCCGACCAGATGGCCTCATGGTTGCGGTGAAATGCGGGTGCATCCAGCCGACCGTCCGGCGCAGGTGGTGTTCCGGTTTTTGCGAAGTCGACGACGAATTTAACCATGGTTGCAGCCGAATGCGTTAAGTGCCGCACTTAGGCATGGCGGAATGCCAGGGTCAAAGGTGCAACTCCAACAGGGCCAGATCGTCGGCTTCGTTGTTTTTACGGATATGATCGGGCAAAGTAGCCGTTTCAGCGGGTAAACCGTTGGTCTGCGCGATGGTGCGGCGAAACGGGCGGCCCTAGAAAAAGAAATCTGGGAGGATGAAATGCGCAAGCTTTACTCGACTATCTCGGCGCTTATTGCGGCCGCAATGATGTTGCCATCGGCAGCCAGCGCGCAACAGAAAGTCGTCATCGGCATTCCAACGTCGCCACCTAATATCGTCCATATGCCGACGATCGTCGCCAAGGAGCTTGGTCTCTACAAGAAAGCCGGCCTTGACGTTGACATCGTGTCGCTTGGCGATGGCGTGAAAGTTTATCGCGCGCTGTTGGCGGGTAACATCGACTTCGGTCTCACTCCGGGTGCCCCGACAATCATTGGCCGGTCCAACGGCGCTGAGGTCAAAGCCCTTTCCGCCAACTTGCCGAAATTCGAAGCCTCAATGGTTGTGCGCGCCGAAATCAAAACGATGGAAGATCTCAAAGGAAAGCGCATTGGCATCCAGGAGCCGGGTGGCTTTGCCGACATTCTGAGCCGCGCCGTGCTGCGCGCCGCCAAGATCGACCCCAAGGACGTCAACTTTGTCAGCATTGCAAGCGAAGACGTACCGGCTCTGGTCGCCAATCAGGTCGATACGGCCATCCTGCACGTCGAGCAGGAAATGCTCGCAAAGAGCAAAGTGCCGGACCTGCACGCGATCGGGCGCATGTGGGAGCTGCAGCCAAAAACTCTCTATACGTTCCTTTCGGCGACCGAAAAGACGATCAAAGACAAGCCGGAGGTCGTGCAGGCGGTCGTGACAGCGAATATCGAAGCGACCCGGATCATGTACACAGACAAAGCCAAGATTTTGCCGATCTTGGTAAAGCAAACCGGCTATCCGGAAAAAATCCTGTCTGACAGCTTTGACTTCATGGTCAAGGAATGCATTTGGGACGCCAATAGTGGGCTAAGCCCCGAGCGCGTGAACTTCACGGCTGACCTGATGACGAAAGTCGGCAATATCAAAGAGGGCAAGACGCCAAAGTACGATGAGATCGTCGATACGACCTTTGCAAAAAAGGCGATCGAGCAAGTGGGTGAGTGGAAAGGCCCGGTCTGCCCAACCGCCGCGTTCTGAGCTTTTGACCGGACGATCAATGGGCGCCGCCTCGCCGGGCGGCGCCTGGTCGCACTCAAAGGCCGATATAAGACATCAAGGAAAAAATGACGATGAGCGTTGCCAATCAGGTTCATAGCGGCACTCTCGCTGACGGAACGCGGGCGGTGTCAACGGTTAAAACGTCATGGTGGGAACGTCAGGCATTTTTCCGCTACGGCTTCGTCGCGCTCATCCTCATCGTCTGGCAGATCGTTGGCCCGTTCATCAATCCGATTTTCTTTACTTACCCGACAAAGATTGCAGCCGCGTTTTATACGACGACTGCTTCCGGTGAGTTGCCATACTATCTGGCGCAAAGCCTGGAAGTCATGGTCTATGGCCTGACCATTGCACTTATCGTCGGCATCCCGCTCGGCATCGCGATGGCGCGCATCCGCTGGCTCGATTGGGCGCTCGATCTGCCGATCAACGCGCTATACGCAACTCCATTGGTCGCGGTCGTTCCGCTTCTCGTGCTGTGGTTCGGGATCTACCTGAAGGCCAAGATCATCGTCGTGTTTCTGTTTGCGGTATTTCCTGTCCTCATTAACACGTATCAGGGCGTCCGCGAATGCGACAAAAACATGCTGGAAGTGGCACACTCGTTCCGCTCGAGCGAATGGCGCGTATGGCAGGACGTGCTGCTACCGTTCGCGGTGCCCTACATCATCGCTGGTATCCGTCTCGCCATCGGCCGGGGCCTGATCGGCATGATTATCGCTGAATTCTATACGACAATTTCCGGGCTCGGGTTCATGATCACGCGTTACGCAAACGTGTTCGAGATGGATAAGACATTCGTCCCGGTAATTGTTCTGATGGTTCTCGGCGTCTCTTTGACATCATTGTTGAAGTGGGTCGGGCGCCGCATTGCGCCGTGGAGCCACGCCAACCGTTAGATACCCCATTGAATTTGTCATTCGCGGGCGCGAAACTTTACGTGGCTATTGTGTGTATCTGCGAGGAGGTCCGCGATGATCATCGGCCTGTCGCTCCAAACATTCACAACCATTCATGTCATCATTAGCTTGCTTGCGATCGTGAGCGGCATTGTGGTGCTGATTGGAATGCTCGGATCGCATCGAATGCAAGGGTTGACCGCCTTTTTTCTGATCACCACCATTCTTACTAGTGTTACAGGCTTCTTGTTTCCGATCCACGGCTTCACGCCCGGGCTCGGCACCGGCATCGTGTCCATGTTTCTGCTAGGGATTGCGCTCTACGGGCTTTATGCCCAGCATCTCTTTGGAGCTTGGCGCTGGATTTATGTCGCCTGCGCTGCGAGTGCGCTTTATCTCAACGTCTTGGTGCTGATCGTTCAGTCGTTCCAAAAAGTGCCAAAATTGCAAGCGCTGGCACCCACGCAATCCGAGCCGCCTTTTTTAATTGCCCAGAGCGCGGCGCTCGTTGTTTTTCTGATCGTTGGTGTTGTCGCCGCGTTGAAGTTCCATCCGACCTCAACCAACCCGGCATATTGACGCCACGGGCTGCGCGGCCACTACCAAAAAAGAAGAAGCCGCCGTTGCCGGCGGCTTCATGCAATTCGATGCGTAGAACTACTTAAGCTGCGTAGAGATGCTGTCGAACTTGCCGTTGAGGGTCGTGCCGATCGCATTCACGGTGGCAATAATCACAACCGAAATGCCAGCGGCGATCAGGCCGTATTCGATCGCGGTGGCGCCCAACTCATTCTTCAAGAACGCAACAACTTTAGACATTAGACATCCTCCATGTGGCTGAAACACGCGAGACGTCAGACATCATCCAGATGGCTGATGGCATGACCGTACCTGCGGCCCGTTAAAAAGAAATTTCGGCGGAGGCGTTGAAATTGCTTCAATACTTAGGAAAATTTGCACGGCGCATCCGGCCGCCGCGCGCCTTTGGATTTCGCAGATGCTGAATTTTCGGCGGAATCCACGCCATTCAGGCGTTCCGCGCACACCAGCGAGACCGTGCCTGCGCAACGCCAGCGCCACTGCATTAACGGGCCGTTATCCAAACCGCTAAGAGTTCCGACACGCCGCTGCGCGCCAGCTTTGCACGCTGGAGTCGGGCGACCCGTCGGAACGCCCAGCAAAAAGGGCACGTTTCGACCGGCAGCGACCGTTAAGCGGGCGAGATCGAGGGCCCCTTTACCGGCATAGTTAGCACCGGCCTCCCGTCCACTTAACGCGGCGGCCGCAACCCGCTCCCCGCATCCTCACAACGAGACCGTCCCGCAGCCCGTCTGCCTCAGCTATTCGGAGAGGCGGGGACGTATCTATCTGAGCTAATCGGAAAGGACGCCGCGTTTCTGCGTCAGCAATCGGAGAGGGCGCCGCGAGTCTGTCTCGGCTAGTCCGAGAGCGGGCTGAACATCGAGTTGAGATTATTGCCGATCGCATTAGCAGTCGCCAGGATGACAACGCCCACACCGGCAACGATGAGACCGTATTCAATCACGGTGGTGCCGGATTCGTTTCTCAAAAACGCAAACACTTTGGACATGCGCATGCTCCCTGTAGCTGGATACACAGCCACACTACGGATGCGCTCTTAAAAGCATCTTCGATCGCGCGTACCAAATTTCAAAAAATTAGGGCCGCTTGCCGACAAGTGCACGTCGTCTCACGTGCCGCGTAACGACAATTGTGTGTCGTCGGCGGGAGGAATGAGTTGCAGCCGTCGCGAGCGTAGCGCCGCCGTTTATATATTGGCCTGACATAATTCATCCGGACAGTCGACGCGCGGCCGATACGCAGATTGCGCATCCGCCGATCAGGCGTCCTCTGAACGGTCGACGTAGATCAGCCCCGCTTTCGCGAGCGGTTCGCGCATCTTGTACATGTCGAGACTAAGCGTCCCGGATTCGAGCTGTTTGCGCTTTCCGTCTTCGTCGTCTTTGCGTTTCTGCGCCTTTTGCGCCGTCTCGACCGCGAGCGCCTTTGGGATGACCACGACACCATCGTCGTCGGCTACTACGACATCGCCCGGTTCGACATTCACGCCCGCGCAGACCACCGGAACGTTCACCGCGCCAAGCGTCGCCTTGACGGTGCCCTTCGCGGAAATTGCCTTCGACCAGACCGGGAATCGCATTTCGGAAATAGGACGTACGTCCCGACAGCCGGCGTCAATCACGAGACCACACACGCCGCGTGCGCGTAGTGCCGTCGCCAGCAATTCGCCGAACATGCCATCGGTATTGTCGGCCGTGCAGCCGACCACCAGAAAATCGCCCTTTTGACATTGCTCGACCGCGACGTGGATCATCCAGTTATCACCCGGCTGCGCCAGAACGGTCACGGCAGGTCCGGCAACCTGAGCTCCCGCCCAGATTGGCCGCATATAGGGTTTCATGAGGCCCGACCGCCCGAGCGCCTCGTGCGCGGTGGAAACACCGACCCCGGCGAGGGTGCCGATGGCGTTGCTGTCGGCACGTTTGATATTGCGGACGACGACGGGCTTCATTTCAGAATCTCCTCTACTGTCGGGAACAGCCGTTGATACGCCTCACCATAGGTCATCGGCACCCCGGTGTTGCGGCTGCCTTGAATGCCCCGATTGAGTGCGACCCGCTCATAATAGGACCATAGGTGCTTTTGCGCGGCGAGAATCTGAAAGGCTTTGTATTTCTGCTCCCACACGTCGTCGATTTTTAAAATGAGATTGGGCTTGTAGTTGCACATTTCCGGCTGATGCGGTTCGAACAGGAACACTGGCGGGGCCGAATATTTGTATTGAGCACCGGGTTTGTGCCCCATGGCCTGTGCCACGACCCGCGTTTCCTGCGCGAAATGCGCCGCGTTCGGATGGTCGAAATTGTACGGGTCCTCAAGTGCGTGGGTGAGCACGAAGGACGGATTGAGCTCGCGGTAAATGTCGACCATGCGGTCGAAATGCGTTTCATTGAGCTTGAGCGGATAGTCCCCGCAGTCGAAGAATTCGATTTCGGCGCCGAGTAGTTTGGACGCACGCTCTGCTTCGTCCTTGCGGCCCGCCTTGACCTTTTCCAGGGTTGCGCCGGTTTCTTTCCAGGCGAACTGGCTCTCGCCACGCTCACCGTACGACAGGCAGGCGATCTTGACTCGGTAGCCGCGCTTGGCGTGCAGGGCGATAGCGCCGCCAGCGCGCCAGACGAAATCTCCGGGATGGGCTGTAATAACAAGCCCGGTCTTCTGGTCCGCCATTGCGCAACTCCTTTTTCGTGCCGGATTGTTAAACTAGGTTGGACACCGGGCGGTCAAGCTGCGGGAAAGCGGCGAGCGGACCGGCGAGGCCACATAAAAGGGAGAAGGCGAGCCATGAAAAAGAGCTATACCGGCGGTTGCCAGTGCGGAAAGGTCCGCTACGAAGCCCAGGCCGATATCGCCGAAGTCATTGCATGCAATTGTTCGCGGTGCCGAAAACTTGGCCCGCTGCTATCGGCCGTTGCCAAGTCCGATTTTAAATTGCTTTCGGACGAAAAGGAGCTGACGGATTACCAATTCAATAAGCGCGTGGTCCATCACCCGTTTTGTAAGACGTGCGGGATCGAATCTTTCGCCTATGGCAAGGGGCCGGGCGGCAAGGAGATGGTGATGCTGAATGTGCGCTGCCTTGACGGGATCGACGTCGAGCAGTTCAAGGTGAAAAAATTCGACGGCGCCAGCCTCTAGCGGAACGCAGCCTGCCCCAAAAAGCCATAACGGGCGGACCGTCGCCCACCCGTTACAAGCTCTCGGATCCAAATCCAGCGCAAGCGTGAGCTCGGCCGGTACCAGTTACTGAGAGCCAGGACCGGCAACCATGGACCACAAGTACTGCAAGCAGCACCCACGTCCCATGCCCGTTCGGCCATGGCGGCCATCCGTGTCCGGCAGAGCCGAAGATGGGTGACCTGCTGGAAAGCCTATCTCCATCGCGTGGGGAGGCAACCCCGTTCAGAACGCTGTTGATAATTCTGAGGATGAAATACGGCAGCCATTTTTGAAAAAATTCCTAACAAAGGGCGTAGCACGTGACGGCGGCGCCCGTGCAAAATGTGCCTGCAAGGGTTATGCATGGATACGCGTCTGTTTGTTCGAGTGATCGGGATCGCAACATGAAAACAATCTCCGCGCGCGAACGGCTTGAAGCCGCATTTGGTCGCATCTTCGATCCGAAAGGCGAGGGTGCTCGCGCTTGTCTGACAATCTACCGCGAACAAGCGAAAGCAGCGGCTGCTGCTGCCGACGCGCGCGCCGGCGCGGGAATTTCGCTTGGGCCGCTCGACGGCACGATCATGACCATCAAGGATTTATTTGATGTTGCCGGTGAGGTGACACGCGCTGGCTCCAAAGCGCTTGCCGAGGAAGCAAAACCCGCAGCAATCGATGCGCCGGTCGTGCAGCGCCTGCGGGCGGGCGGCGCGGTGATCGTTGCCAAAACCAATATGAGTGAGTTCGCCTATTCAGGCGTGGGAGCCAATCCGCACTTCGGTACCCCCGGCAATCCTGCTGACCGCAAGCGTGCGCCCGGCGGTTCGTCGTCAGGCGCTGCGGTCGCCGCTGCCGATGGTATGTGCGAGATTGCGATCGGCACCGATACTGGCGGCTCGTGCCGCATTCCTGGCGCCCTCTGCGGGATCGTGGGCTACAAGCCAAGTCGGCAGCGCATCCCGACTGATGGCGCTTTTCCGCTCTCATATAGCATCGACTCGATCGGCCCGATTGCGCGTTCGGTCGAAGCCTGCGCCAAAGCCGACGCGGTGATGGCCGGCGAAACATATGTGCCGCTCGAGCCCGCGTCCCTTGCGGGACTTCGCATCGGCATCGTGCAGGGCGCGCCCCTGGAGAATTTGGACGAAACGGTTGGCAAGCGATTTCCGGACGCCATCGGCCGTCTGCGCAAAGCCGGCACGCACACGTCCGATGAGACGTTGTCACTGCTCGGAGACATGGCGCAGGTCAACAGTAAAGGTGGTGTGCAGCCGGCGGAAGCTTTCACTGTGCATCGCGAACTATTGTCGCGGCGGCCCGATGCGATCGATCCGAACGTCCGTGTGCGTCTCGAGCGTGCGCGCAATATTAATGCCGCGGACTACATCGATATGGTGCGGCAGCGGGCGCGTCTCATTCGGCAGATGGACGAACGGCTTGCCGACCTCGACGTCCTGGCTTGGCCGACAACGCCAATCGTAGCGCCAACGATGCAGGAAGTGGCCTCGGCGGACGATTTTGCGCGCAAGAACGCCATGCTATTGCGCAACACGGTCATCGCAAACTTTTTCGATCTTTGTGCTATCGCACTGCCGTTGCCCCGGGAGGGGGGCTTGCCGACGTCCCTGATGTTGGTGGCCCGCAACGGGCAGGATCATAGGCTGTTTCGAATTGCTGCGGCGGTCGAACGATTATTTGCCGGGTAACTTGACGCTTCGGGGCTTGTTTGCCGGACCGGATATCCGGCATCATATCGCGAATGGCCAAAGAGCCGCAGGGAGGACACTATGAGCCGCAAGCCACGTTCTGATAGCGCGCGCGTCACGCGTCGCACACTCACCGCTGGTCTCGGCGCGGGCATCGCCAGCGGGATCATGCCTTTTAACATCGCGCGCGCACAGGGTACGGCCCTAAAAGTAGGTGTGTTACTGCCGCGATCCGGTTTGCAGGCCGGCATCGGCCAGGATTGTCAGCGCGGCGTCGACATTTCCGCCGGCATCCTCAAGGACCTTGGGATGCCGCAACTGCAAATCATGAATGGCGATACCGAATCCAATGTCGATGTGGCGCGCTCGCGCGCGGAGAAGTTGATCAGCGACGGTGCGCAGCTGCTCGTCGGTGCCTTCGATTCTGGCCAGAGCACTGCGATCGCTCAAGTCGCGGAGCAAAAAGGCATTCCCTACGTTATCAACATTGCTGCCGCGCCGCAGATCACGGAGCAGGGCTACAAATTCGTTTTTCGTAACTTCCCGACGGCCGGGATGATCCTGAGCGATGCTTTCGCGAATCAGAAGGAAGTGTTTGCGGCCGCCGGTGCGGAGCCGAAAACGGCGGTTTTCATGCACGTCAATGATACCTTCGGCACTGCGATGAAGGGCGGCATCGGTGCGGTGATGCCAAAATTCGATATGCCCTACAAACTGGTCGAGACCATCGCCTATGACCCGACCGCAAGAGACCTGTCGGTCGAGATTTCGAAGGCGAAAGCCACCGGGGCTGACGCGTTGTTAATGGTCAGCCGGCTCAATGATGCGATCTTGCTTACGCGCGAATTGGTCAAGCAGCGGTGGTCACCAATGGCGATCCTGAGCATGGGTCCTGGCTGGTACGAAGATCAATATCTCAAAACGCTCGGCAAACTTTCTGATGGTCCGTTGAGTTTCGTTCCTTGGTACGATCCCAACAAACCTCTGAGCAAAAAGCTTGAGGACGCGCTCACCAAGGCCAATCCCGGGGTCAATCTTAATACCAACCACGTTTATACGTTTGAGGCTTTGCTCGTCGCCGCCGACGCCTACAAGCGAGCGGGCTCAGCCGATCCGAAGGCACTCGCCGAAGCCATTCGTAAATCTAACATCACCGACAATGTCAGCCCTGGCCCGGGAATTCAGTTCAACGAAAAGGGCCAAAACGACAAATTGAAAAACTCGGCGATCCAAAATCGTGGCGGCAAACTCGTGACAGTGGCGCCCAAAGTGGCGGCCAACGCCAAAGTCGAGTGGCCGTTGAAGCCGTACGACAAGCGCGGGTAATGCGCATCGCAGCGGCGGATGGGGCGTCGCACTAGGGAAGATCAGTGCCGGCAGATATCTATCTTAACGTCGCCGTCGGGGGCGTGTTGACCGGTCTTGTCTACGGTCTGATGGCATTGGGACTGTCTGTCGTTTTCGGCGTCGTGCGCGTGGTGAATTTTGCTCACGGCGAGATGATGACGATCGCAATGTATATCGCGGTCGCGCTTTTCACCGCATTCCACCTCGATCCGCTGGTGATGATGGTGCCGATTGCGGCGGTCCTCTTCGTATTCGGTTACACACTGCAGGCTGGCCTGATCAACCTTTTCATTAGGCGGCCAGAGCACAGTCAATTCCTGCTGCTCATCGCGGTCGCCATCATCATTACCAATGTGCTGCTGATCGTGTTCGGCCCCGACGCACGGAACGTCCAGACAGCGTACGCTTACGAGAGCTTTCAGGTCGGCACCCTGATCGTCGATGCGACGAAAGTGTATGCGGCGATTGCGGCCCTCGGCGTTGCTGCGTTGTTGTTCGGGTTTTTCAGATTCACTTTGCTTGGCACAGCGATTCGCGCATGTGCTGACAACTACACCGGTGCGATGGTGGTCGGGCTTGATGTCAAGCGCTTGTATGCTTTGACGTTTGGTATCGGTGCTGCTTGCGTTGGCGCTGCGGGCTGCATGCTGCTGCTGCTTTTCGACGTCACGCCCGAGGTCGGGCCGGCATACACGCTTCTCGCATTTGTCATTGTGATCACGGGCGGCCTCGGTTCAATGCCAGGTGCATTGATTGGTGGCGTCCTTATTGGTTTGACGGAGGCGATGGCCGGTCTGCTGTTCTCGCCATCCGCCAAAAGCATGTTTGCCTTCGCCTTCCTTGTGTTGGTGCTGCTGTTTCGTCCACAGGGCATCATGGGCAAGAGGGCCGCATGATCGGCGGGTTCTTTGATGGGGTGCAAACTCGCGCGCTCGTGCTGTTCGGCGCGCTGCTGGCGATCATGCTGATCGCGCCGCTTTTCGCCGGCGACTATCTGCTGACGATTTTGATCGTCGTTCTCTACTTCGCCTATACCGGGCTGGCCTGGAACATCATGATGGGTTTCGTCGGGCAATTGTCGCTCGGCCACGCGCTTTATGTCGGGCTGGGTGCATATACCGCGGCAGCGCTGTACGTGCATTTTGACGTCGGCCCGTGGATCGGCCTTCTGGCGGCTGTGCCAATCGCCATGCTCGCCGGCGCATTCATTGGATATCTGGCGTTTCGCTTCCGTATTGGCGGAGTGTATTTCGCGATCTTGACGATCGCAGTCGCGGAATTCGCCCGGATTGGATTTGATCATTTGTCCTGGACGAATGGATCGTCGGGACTATTTCTGCCGGTCAAGCAGTACACCCGGAACGACCTCTGGCATATGCGCGGCAACCCCGCGATGTTCTACTACATCCTGCTGGTTGCCACCGCGCTTGCGCTCGTTGGAAGCCGCGCGTTTTTGCAAAGCCGCGTTGGCTATTTCTGGCTCGCAATTCGCGAAGACGAGGTGGCCGCGCGCTCGCTCGGCATTGATACGTTTCGCTACAAGTTGCTGGCAGTCGTGGTGTCCGCAGGCATGACGGCATTCGCCGGCGTATTCTACGCTTTTTACTACAACAATCTGTTTCCTGAGCAGGTTTTCTCGGTGTCTCGCTCCATCGAGATCATCCTGGCGCCCATTATTGGCGGCGTCGGCACGCTATTCGGAACGATCGTCGGCGTCGTCGTTTATGAGATATTTGCAGAAGGCTTGCGGTTAACTCTGGCTACGTTTGACTGGGACGTTCCTGGCGTACGCCAATTGGTGTTTGGCGTTCTGCTGCTCATCGTCGTGGTCGCTTTGCCGGAGGGCGTTTGGCCTTGGCTCGCGCGCAAACTGGGAATCACGGAGCGCAAGCCATGACCGCAATTCTTAACGTCCTGGCGATCAGCAAGCGCTTTCGCGGCCTGGTCGCAGTCGACCGCCTTAGCTTCGAAGTCGAGCAGGGCGCCATCTTCGCCGTGATTGGGCCGAACGGCGCGGGCAAAACAACGCTTTTTAACATGATCGCGGGGGCATTCGCGCCTGACAGCGGGTCGGTCACGTTTGCCGGCGGCCGGATTGATGGGCTTCCATCCGATCAGATTTGTCGCCGCGGCATAGGCCGCACGTTCCAGATCGTACGACCGTTTCCGGCGTTGAGCGTGGAGGACAACGTCATCGTTGGCGCGCTTTTGCATCGTCGTCATGTCGGGGAAGCGCGCACGCATGCGCATGACGTCCTGCGCCGGCTCGATCTCTACGACAAGCGCGCGCAACGCGCCTCATCGCTCACATTACCCGACCGCAAGCGTCTTGAAGTCGGGCGCGCGCTTGCGACCGATCCGAAATTGCTTTTGCTTGATGAAGTCATGGCAGGCTTACGTCCGACCGAGACAGACCGAATGGTCGCTATTCTCAAAGATCTCAATCGCGACACGGGAGTGACCATTCTCGTCATTGAACACGTGATGCGCGCGGTCATGGCCATCGCAACGCGCGTGCTGGTGATGCATCATGGCGCTTCCATTGCAGAAGGCAGGCCAGAAGAAGTGGTGCGCGACCGTGCCGTCATCGATAGCTATCTGGGTGCGGAGGCTGTCGCATGATGCTCAAGGTCGAGGATCTTGATGTATTCTACGGCGACGCCCAGGCGCTCGACGGCGTGTCGCTTGAAATCGAAGAGGGCGCAATTGTTGCGATCGTGGGTGCGAATGGCGCCGGCAAAACGTCATTGATACGCACCGTCGCCGGCATGCACCGGCCAGCGCGCGGTCACATTTATTTTCGTGGGTTGGATGTCGCAGGGTGGCCCAGTCACAAGGTCTGTGATCTCGGCATCGGTCAGGTGGCAGAAGGCCGGCAAGTATTCCCGTCGCTGTCGGTGGCAGAAAACCTTGCAATGGGCGCAATGCTACCGCGTGCACGCGAACTACGCGACCAAAACCTGGAGAAGGTCTACACGCTGTTTCCTGTTCTTGACCGAACGCCGCCTGCAGGCCGCGGGTACGCTTTCGGGTGGTGAGCAGCAAATGCTCGCGATCGGCCGATGCCTGATGGGCGCGCCGGAGCTGGTGCTGTTCGATGAGCCTTCACTCGGCCTGGCGCCGGCTGTCGTGCAAACCGTGCTGCGTTGTGTACGCGACCTCAATCGAGACGGGCTGACCTGCGTCCTGGTCGAGCAAAATGTCGCGGTGTCGCTCAAGCTCGCCAGCCATGCCTACGTGCTGGAGAACGGCCGCATCACTCTTGCCGGCTCAGGCGAAGCGTTGCTCGGCGATGACCGCGTTCGTCGGGCTTATCTGGGGCTGTAACCCTATTTGAGCGGCGGGCCGATCGTCACTGTCAGCTTGCCGACGCCTTCGACTTCGCACTCGATCTTGTCTCCGGCGACTGTCGCGGCAACGCCCGAAGGTGTACCGGTCATGATAATGTCGCCGGCCTCGAGAGCGACCATCTCCGACAACTTTGAGATTGTCTCCGGAACATTCCAGATCATCTGATTGAGGTCGCCGTCCTGGCGCACCGTGCCGTTGACCTTGAGCACAATCTTGCCCTTGGCCGGATGGCCTATCTTGCTTGCCGGCATCAGCGGTCCGCACGGTGCGGATGAATTGAACGCTTTGCCGACTTCCCATGGCCGTTTCACGTCACGCGAAGCGATTTGAAGGTCCCGACGGGTAAGGTCGATGCCGACCGCGTAACCGTAGATGCAGTCATTGGCCTTGGCGACCGGTATGTTACGCCCACCGCTTTTTAGTGCGACCACCAACTCGACCTCATGGTGCATGTCCTTCGTCAGCGACGGATAGGGCACGGTGCCGCCATCCGGCACGATGGCGTCGGCCGGTTTGGCGAAGAAGAACGGCGGCGCACGCTCGTCCTGACCCATCTCACGGATGTGCTCGATGTAATTGCGACCGACGCACCAGATGCGGCGTACGGGAAATGATTTATCGGTTCCTGCAACGGCGATAGCGGCCTGTGGTGCGGGCGGAATGACGTAGCGGCTGTCGGTCATGATGAATTGGCCGTTCGTTATTGTGATGGTTGGAGAAAGACCCGGCCGCGCGACTTGGCGGTCAAGCGAAAGTTGGCTGTCCGTATCAGGTGTGGTGCGCTGCCGTCAACCGCATGCCGCTCACGACGTTGCGACGGCGGCAATCGCAGGACGAGTTTCCTGCTGCTGGAGCTGCAGCCGATAAAACAGGGCATAGCGCCCGCCTTTGCGCAACAATTCGTCATGGCGACCGGACTTAACCGCACGGCCATCTTCAACCACATAGATGCGATCGGCATGCGATACCGTATGAAGGCGGTGGGCAATCGCAAGCGTCGTGCGACCCTGGAAGAGATGCTCCATGGCTTCGCGAACCTGCAATTCTGATTCGGAGTTGAGTGCCGCCGTTGCCTCGTCGAGCAAAATAATCGGGGAGTTTTTGATGAGGGCGCGCGCGATCGCCACACGCTGGCGCTGCCCGCCGGACAGTTGCAAGCCATGCTCACCGACTGGCGTGTCGTAGCCGCGTGGAAACGACATGATGAAATCGTGTGCGTACGCGCCTTTGGCCGCGGCAACGATCTCGTCCTGGCTCGCGCCTGGTCTTCCCGAACTCAATGTTCTCGCGAATGGTGCCACGAAATAGAAATACATCCTGGCCCACGTAAGCGACGTGCTGGCGGAGTGACCGGCGTGAAACCGATGCGACGTCCTGATCGCCAATGGCGACCTTGCCGTGCTCGGTCTCATAAAATCGCAACAGCAGGTTGAATACGGTCGACTTGCCGCCGCCAGAAGGCCCGACCAACGCGGTCATCTTGCCCGGCTCGGCCACGAAGGACATCCCGCGCAATACGGCCTCGTCTCCACGGTAAGCGAATTGGACGTCGTCGAATTCAAGACGTGCGGTTCTGATTTGCAAATCGGGCTTGTTGCTATCGGCCGGTTCACTCGGCGGACTGTCGATCACTTCGAACAGGATACGTACGCCGACAAGAGCGCTGTTGAGTTCGATATTGAGACGCGCAAGCCGTCTTGGCGGGCTCGTAAGCGAGCAGGAACGCGGTGATGAAAGAAAAGAACTGGCCCGGAGTCGCTCCGGTATCGATCACGCGGTAACCGCCGTACGTGATGGCAAGAGCGATGGCGCAACCGCCAAGTGTCTCCATCAGGGGGCTGGCGCGATTGGAGACACGGGCCATCTTGTTGGCCTCGTGCTCGACGGCGGCAACGTTTCGGTCGAACCGCTCGCGCATGGTTTCTTCTAGGGTGAACGCCTTGACGATGCGGATGCCCTGAAGCGTTTCCTGCAATGTCTCGAGAATGCGCGTGCCCCCGTGAAATTGGGTCCGTGCAATCGAATAGATGCGCCGGATCAGCTTGCGCAGAACAAAGAATGCCGGCGGTACGACCACGAAACTGACGAATGACATCAGCGGGTCTTGCACCACCATCACGGTGACCAGGCCGATCAGCGACAACAGATCTCGGCCGACCGAGGTGATGAGCAGGTTGATGACCTGGGTCGCGGATGCGGCGCCGGTCGACAGCCGCGCGATAAATTCGGTCGAGTGGCGGTCCGAGAAAAAGTTGAGGCCTTCGCTGAGTAATTTGCTGAAGACCGCGCGTTGATTGTTGGCAACAATGCGATTGCCGATGCGCGAGAGCATCACGCTGTGGCCGTAAGTGGCGAGCCCTTTTATCGCAAACAGCGCGGCCGTAACGAAACCGAGCGTGATGATCCCCGGCAGATTGCGGTTTACATAGGCCTGATTGATGACGTCGCCGATCAGATAGGCACTAAAGGCTGTGCAGCCGGCGGATACGGCCATGAGCGCGAACGCGGCGACATATTTGCGCCAATGCGCCATGCCCTGTTCGGTGAGCAATCGGCGGACCAGGGCAGTGGCGCGATAGCGCTCGTCGGCGGCTGTTGGCAAACTGTGTTCGTTCATCCGCCCTCTGTGGGCTGTGGATAGGGCACGTCGGGGCAGGAGTGGCCGTCTCCTTGCCCGCGCCCAAAGAAATTTTCAAGCCAAAATCCGTTTACGCGGCAAAAAGCGCCGATTTGATCATGCAACGGCTGTTTTGTGGCGACTCGACAGCTCCTTTTCCCATGCAAGCGCGTGGGCGACGATGGTGTCGAGATTTTGGAAGCGCGGGCGCCAAGGCAACGCAGCATGAATGCGATCAACATTCGCGACGAGCGCCGGCGCGTCGCCCGGCCGCCGGGCAGAAACCTCGACTGGAAAATCGCGGCCGCACGCGCGCCTCACGGCTTCAATCACCTCGATCACCGAAGAACCGCGGCCATAACCGCAGTTGAACGTCGCGCTGGCGCCGCCGCTCCGCAAATAGGCGAGCGCGACGGAATGCGCCTGCACAAGATCGCTGACGTGGATGTAGTCCCGGATGCATGTGCCGTCTGGAGTCGGGTAGTCGGTTCCGAAGATGCTCATCTTCGGCCGCTTGCCGATCGCCGTTTCGCAGGCAATCTTGATCAGATGGGTTGCAGCCGGCGTCGCCTGTCCGGTGCGCAATTTCGGATCGGCACCGGCGACATTGAAGTAGCGCAAAATTATAAAGCGTAACCCGTGGGCTTTGCCGGCGTCGTGCAGCATGATTTCGGACATCAGCTTTGACGTGCCGTAAGGCGAGATCGGCGTGGTCTGAGCGTCCTCGCGCACGGGAGCGTCGCTCGTCTCCCCGTAGACTGCCGCGGTCGAGGAAAAAATGAACTGCCGAATGCCTGCTTTGACCGCGACGTCGAGCAGCGCGCAGGTGTTCATGGTGTTGTTGCCGTAATAGCTAAGGGGGTCGATCACGGATTCGGGCACGACGATCGACGCAGCGAAATGGATGATCGCGGTGATGCCGTATCGGGCGATAGTATCTCCGACCACTGCGCGGTCGCCGGTACTTCCGGCGACAAAGGGGACGGACGCGGGAATCAGATACCGGAATCCGGTCGACAAATTATCGAGCACGACCACCTGCTCGCCCGCGTCAACGAGCTCGTGCACCATGTGGCTGCCGATATAGCCGGCGCCGCCTGTGACCAGGATCGTCATGCCCAATGCCCCTCGTGGCTCAATGAAATTTGCCGAATGTTCGTAAAAACCACACCCTGATCACCCGGCGCGATGGCATGGTTATGGCGGGCATGCTTAATGACCGGTATATGGGTGCCGCAAACGCGTCATGGCCGACATTCTTTTCATCAAGACCTCTTCACTGGGCGATGTGATTCACCACATGCCGGCGTTGACCGACGCGCGGAAGGCCCGCGCCGATGCGGCTTTTACCTGGCTCGTTGAGGAAGCATTTGCTCCGTTAGTGCGCCTGCATCCCGCTGTCGGCCACGTCATTCCGGTCGCATGGCGGCGTTGGCGGAAATCGCTCTATTCACCCGGTACAATAGGCGAAATTTCCGCGAGTTTCCGCACAATTCGTTCGCGGCGATACGACGCCATCGTCGATAGCCAGGGCCTGCTTCGTTCCGCCGTGATTGCCCGATTAGCGCACGGTCGCCGCCATGGCTACGACGCTTCCAGTATCCGCGAGCCAGTGGCTTCTGCTTTTTACGATGTGCGCTATCGCGTCAGCCGCGATTTGCACGCCGTTGAACGCAACAGGACGCTGAGTGGATTGGCGCTCGGTTACACCCCACGGGGTGAGCCCGATTTCGGGCTGGACCGCTCGAGGTTTGCAAGCGGCACATCTCGCTATGCGGTGCTGCTGCACGCCACCGCGCGACAGGAAAAGCAATGGCCGGAAAGCGATTGGGTCACACTCGGGAAAGCGCTCGGCGGAAAGCTTGAACTGGTGTTGCCCTGGGGCACCGAGCTTGAGCGCGCGCGCAGCGAACGCATCGCGGCTCAGGTGCCGGGCGCGCGCGTACCGGAACGCGCGCCGCTCGATCAGGTCGCAAAGCTCATTGCCGGCGCCGAATATGTCATCGGCGTCGATACGGGGCTGTTGCATCTCGCCGCCGCCTTGAGCGTGCCGCTGGTTGCGATTTTTACAGGTACCAAACCGAGCCTGACCGGCCCCGTTGGAAGCGGGCCGCTCATCGTTCTCGGCGCCGATGGCGCGCCGCCGCCGGTCGGTTCGGTCATTGATGCGGTTGCCAAATACGCGCGCTGAAGATGATGGTCAGGCTGCTCCGGCGCGCAGCAAGTCGTGCACGTGGATAACGCCAACCGGCTTGCCGGCTTCGACAGCAAATAGCGCCGTTACTTTCCTCGAATTGAGAATATCGAGCGTCTCGCTGAGCAACTGGCCCGGCCGTACCGTTTTCGGTGCCCGCGTCATGACATCGTCGACGCGGGCGTTGAGTAAATCCTTGCGCATGTGCCGGCGCAGGTCGCCGTCGGTGATGATGCCGACCAGCATCCCTCGCGTATCTGTGATGCCGACACAGCCGAATCCCTTGGCGGTCATCTCAAGAATGGCCTCCGACATCGGTGTGCCGAGCGGCATCAGCGGCACCGCCGCGCCGCTATGCATAATGTCGCCGACAGTTTTCAGCAGCGTGCCGAGCTTGCCGCCGGGGTGAAGGAGCCCGAAGTCGACCGCGGTAAATCCATGACTTTCCAGGAGTGCGATCGCAAGCGCGTCACCCAACGCAAGCTGCATAAGCGAGGAGGTGGTTGGCGCGAGGTTGTGGGGGCAGGCCTCTCGCGCCTGCGGCAGCGCGAGCACGACATCTGCGACCTTGGCCAACGTGCTGTCCGCGATCGCCGTCATCGCAATCAGCCGGATTCCGTAACGCCGCGAATAATCGGCGATGTTTTTCAGTTCAGCCGTTTCACCCGACCACGACAACGCCAGGATCACGTCATTGTTTGCGATCATGCCGAGGTCGCCGTGGCTGGCTTCACTCGGATGCACGAAAAAGGCCGGTGTGCCGGTCGATGCGAAGGTCGATGCGATCTTACGAGCGACGTGGCCCGATTTGCCCATGCCGGTGACGACGACGCGGCCCTGCGCCGCGCGGATCAATTCGACCGCGGCAGCAAATGAGGTGCCGAGCCCGTCGCGCAATGCAGCCGAAAGGGCGTCGACGCCGCCGCCTTCGGCCTCCAAGGTGCGGAGTGCCGATGCAATGGCGGACTGTGCCTGGTCGTTGGTCACTTGAACTGACTTCGGTTTGGCCATGGCGTTTGATAGCACGGAAAGAGCTTTGCGTCAGGCGTGCCGCGTTCAATTCGTTAACGCGGAACGGTGCTTCCCCTGGGCGGTCACTTATTTTGCAAGGCTTTTCGCTTCTGCAAGGACCCGGCGCACGGTTGATAGGACGGTCTCGACCGGGACGTCGTCTGTACGCCGGTGGCTGACCGCGTCGTTGCCTACGACGCGCGCGCGAGCGCGTGCATCCGCGTCTCCCTCCGGCTCAAGGATTGCTGCGATCGGGTTGAGCGGCTTCCAGTGCCAGGGGCTGGTGGGACCGAAGATTGCGATCGTTGGCGTCCCAATCGCCGCGGATACATGCATGAGGCCGGAATCGTTCGTCACCGAAATATCGGCCGCGGCGAGCGCCAGGATCGCGTTGCGCAAATCGGAGCTCGTGAGGTCGCGAACGCGGCTGCCACCCGCAGCGACAATTTGCTCGGCCGTACGCGTTTCGTTTGGTCCGCCCAGCACCCAGACCGACGCGCCCTCTTTCGTGAGGGCTTTTGCGAGATCGCCATAGTACGAAGGCGGCCACGTTTTGCCTTTGCCAACGGCGCCGGGCGACAGCGCCACGATTGGTCTGTCGTCGCTCGCAAGCCGGCGCTGCGCGAGCCACGACTGCACCGCGTGCGCCGGGACACTTAATTGCGGCAGCGGCCATTCGGCCGGCGATGGTGCGCCTTTCGGCAATGCGAGTGCGCCCATTCGGTCGATCATGCGCGGCAATTTGCGTTCGCCAAATCGCACATCGTTGAGCAGGCCGAAACGAATTTCACCGGCGAAGCCGGTGCGCAGCGGGATCCCGGCGAGCCAAGGTGCCAGGGCTGCTTTCCACTTTCGCGACATTACCAGTGCTTGCCCGTAACCGCCTTGACGCAACATGGCGGCGAGTTGGTGCTGGAGCGCGATCCCTAATTTTCGGCGCGGCAAATCGATTATGATGGCGCGTCGAACGCCCGGCATATAATCGGCGAGGGGTGCACAAAGCGTACTGCTGACGATGTCGATCGGCCGCTCGGGGGCTTGCGCCTGCAGAAGCCTCACCACTGAATGGCAGCGAACGAAATCCCCGATCCACACGTAAGGAACGATCAGGACCGGCGCGACGGCTTGATTGAAATGTTGGCCCATAAATTCGGCGCCGTCCGCCCCTGTTTGCCCGGTTTTGGCCCGCGGGCAGGCGTTAGCCTGCGCCGCAGCGGGTTGTCCAGACGCCATTTTTACCCTGTCCGGAGCCATTTGCGCGGCATTCGGGCCGAACATTGCGCCGGGCGGCGGACTGGGGCAAAGGTTTGCAGGACAGCCGGGTCGGCGAGGTTGGGCATGTTTTTGGTCACTGGCGGGGCCGGGTTCATTGGATCGAACGTTGTCGCCAGCCTCAATGAGGTGGGCGCGACCGATGTCGTCGTCAGCGACCTTCTTGGCCGCGACGATGCAAAATGGCGCAACCTTGCCAAACATCAGGTCGTGGACATCGTGCCGCCGGCCGAGTTGCCGCGGTGGCTTAGCAGCCGCAAGCTCGATGCGGTCATTCACATGGGCGCCATATCCGACACGACCGTTACCGATGGCGATCTGGTGATGGAAAACAATTTTCGTTTGTCGATGCGTTTGCTTGACTGGTGCACGGTAGCGCGCACGCCATTTGTATACGCATCTTCGGCGGCGACGTATGGCGATGGCAGTCAGGGTTTCGTTGATGACTGGTCGCTTGATGCGTTGCGCAGGCTCAAACCGATGAATCTCTACGGCTGGAGCAAGCACTTGTTCGATCTTGCAGTGGTTGATCGCTACGTGAAAAAAGAAAAGATGCCGCCGCATTGGGTCGGCCTGAAATTTTTCAACGTCTATGGCCCGAACGAATACCACAAAGGTCATATGGCGAGCATCGTGGCCAAAGTGTTCGATATCGCCAAATCCGGCCGGTCAGTACAGCTATTTAAATCGCATCGTGAAGGTATTGCTGACGGCGACCAGCGGCGCGACTTCATCTACGTCGATGACGCCATCTCCGTGTTGCGTTGGTTTCTGGAGGCGTCGGGCGTCAGCGGTATCTTCAATGTTGGTACCGGAAAGGCGGAAAGCTTCCGCGATATGATCGCTGCCATGTTCAGGGCACTTCATCTGCCGGTGAATATCGAATATATCGACATGCCCGAAAGAATACGGCCGCAATATCAATACTTCACCGAAGCGCGCATCGAACATCTGCGCGGTGCCGGTTACAACGGCGGCTTTACCCCATTAGAAACTGCCGTCGGGCAATACGTTACCGGCTATCTCGACCGCCAAGACCGGTATCGCTAGCACCATGTACGATTTCGATAAACACTTCGCAGCGCTCTCCGAACAGACCGTCCTCTGCATCGGCGATCTCATGCTGGATGAGTTTGTTTATGGCGAGGTCTCGCGGATTTCGCCGGAAGCACCGACACCCGTGATTGCGGTCAAACGGACCGAGGTAATGATCGGCGGGGCGGGCAACGTCGCGCGAAACCTCGTGGCTCTTGGTGCGCGCTGCATATTTGTCGGTGCCGTCGGAGATGACGACGCAGGAGGCGTACTAACCAAAGCACTCGCCGCACATCCGCTTATTGAATTTCATTTGGTTGTCGAGGGCGCACGGCAGACGACACGTAAAGTCCGCTTCGTATCAGAGCATCACTCGACGCATTTGCTGCGGGCCGATTGGGAAACGGCTTCAGCGGTTGGTAGTGGCAGTGAAGATGCATTAATCGGGCATGTCGTTAAGGCGATGCCGCGGGCGGGTGCAGTGGTTTTGTCCGACTATGCTAAAGGCGCGCTTACGCCCAGGGTCATTCGCGCCGTGATCGACGCCGCAAACGAGCACGGAAAGCCTGTCGTCGTCGATCCGAAGGGCCTCGACTACAGCGTTTACAAGGGCGCCACGTTAGTAACCCCAAACCGGCAGGAGCTCGCGGACGCTATGCATAGGGCGGCTCGCACCGACGACGAGATCGCCGCTGCCGCTGCGGCTCTTCGCGATGCCTTGGGAGCACAGGCAGTTCTGGTGACGCGCAGTGAAGCCGGAATGACATTGGTCGGGGGCGAAACTGCGGTTCATGTGCCGGCTTACCCGGTGCGTGTGCGCGATGTGTCCGGTGCTGGCGATACAGTTGTGGCGGTACTCTCTGCGATGCTCGCGATGGGCGCCGATTTTGAATCCGCCACGCGAGCCGCCAATGCGGCCGCGGCAGTTGTGGTCGGAAAGCGCGGCACCGCGACGGCGTCGGTGGCGGAAATACGATCGCACATTTTGCCGGCAGCGACGCTCGCACCTGAGGAAAAAATTGTTTTCGATTGGATGCTGCTCGACGATCATCTCGCCGAGTGGCGCAAACAAGGTTTGCGTGTTGGCTTCACCAATGGCTGTTTTGACCTGCTGCATCCTGGCCATGTAAAATTGCTTGCCGGTGCGCGCGCAGCTTGCGATCGATTGGTTGTGGGTTTGAATGGCGATGCATCGGTTAGGAGATTGAAAGGGGCCGGTCGGCCCGTTCAACCGGTTCAGGCGCGTGCCGAAGTGTTGGCCGCGCTGGAGGCTGTCGACCTTGTTGCCGTATTTGACGAGGATACGCCGGAGAGCCTGATCGCGCGCGTGAAGCCGACGGTCCTGGTGAAGGGCAGCGACTACGCTCGTGAAGAAGTCGTCGGCCGCGAGATTGTCGAGGCACTTGGCGGTGAGATCATACTAGTCGACATCGTGCCCGGACATTCGACGACGTCCATGGTCGAACGGACGCGCGCACCGAAGACTCGCTCGTCCCGTTGAAAGATTAAAGCTTGGCTCGCACGTCATCCGACCATGAAACCCGGCTAGTGGCCGCTTTTTTTGGCGATATCAAAGGCTATTTCGTCGAAGTTGGTGCCAACGACCCGCGCGAACGCTCTCAAACGTGGCATTTGGAGCAGGATGGGTGGACCGGCATCCTTGTAGAGCCGCAGCCCGACTTGGCAGTCAAACTACGGGCTCAACGTAAAGCTAAAGTTTTCGCGGTCGCCTGTTCCTCGCCAGCGAATGCCGGACGGGTTTTACCATTCCATGTGGCTGGCCCGCTATCCTCACTGGATCGAGCACTCATGGCGCCCGGTTCCACACCCGAAACTGTCATCGACGTGCCCATCCGAACTCTCGACAGCATCCTTGAAGAAGTAGGCAGCCCTACCAAGTTCGATTTTTTATCAGTCGATGTAGAAGGCCACGAAATCGAAGTGCTGCGCGGGTTTAATATCGCTCACTGGCGCCCGCGACTCATCTTGCTCGAGGATCACGTCGCCGACTTGTCGAAGCATCAATATTTGTTGGCGGCCGGCTACCGCATCGTCCGCCGCTGCGACAATAACGGTTGGTACGTGCCGCGCGAATCTGGTGCCAGCTGTCGCTGGCCGGATCGCTGGGAGATATTGCGAAAATATTATCTGGCTTTGCCGTTCCGGATGCTTCGCAACCTGTCGCGGCGTTTACGCAAACCCATCAGCGTTTAGCATTGCGGTTGATTGGTTTGCTTGCCGGTGGTTTCCAGTGCTGCGTCTCTTCGTAACGCTTGGCGTAGCGGTAAAAAGTACCTTCGAAATTTCCGAATGCGATGACAAATCCGGCCCAGCCATCGATGAAGCCGAGTTTGAAGATGTAATGCTTGATAAATGACCAAGCGCCATGGCCGAATGCGCTCGCCATCGACACACGTTTTCCTGCGAGCTTTAATGCGCCAAGTGTGGAATAACGATTCATCTTGTTGATGACCTCTTCCAAATTTCGAAATGGAAATTGCCACACCGCGTTCCGTAACGTGCCAACGGTGCGCCCGCCCAGGACCTCAAATCCTTCGTGCACCGGTTCAAGCGTGTAGCGGATGCTGCCTTTGCGGAAGAGTTGCGGTTGCCGGAAATTCGGATACCAGCCAGAACCGCGGATCCAGCGGCCCATCATGTAACTGCGTCGTGGCACCATATAGATATCGTGCGGTGGCGAGTCCGGCGAGCAACATGAGGATTTCGTCGCGTACGTCTTCGGTGCAGCGTTCATCTGCATCGAGGCTAAAGATCCAGTCGAAATTGCAGGCTTCGATGGCGCGATTGCGCAGGTCGCCGAAGCCTTTGAACTTAACGTCTACGACGCGCGCGCCAAGCGACCGAGCAATTTGGGGGGTTTGGTCAACGCTGAAAGAATCGACAACGACAACCTCGTCAGCCCACAGCACACTCGCTATCGCGGCTTCGATCTTTTCAGCCTCATTATAAGTGAGAATATAGGCAGATATTTTTTGCATGGCCCAATGACGCTCGTTGCAGCTTAATGATCGACAGTCCGCAGGTTAACATTCTGGGACGCGCAAGCCCTAGGGGTTTGTCGACGCGTGCGACATCGGCTAAAGCCTCTAGAAGAGGGCATCCGTGGCTGAGCTGATCTCTGTCATTGTCACCACCTATAACCGCGAGGACGCGCTCGACGCAGTATTGCGCTCGCTCGCAGGACAGGGGGATGCGGATTTTGAGGTTATTGTTGCCGACGACGGGTCGGGTGTTCTTACTGCGGAGACCGTCGCTGTTTGGAAAGCCAAAGATCGGGCGCCGCCTTGAACATATCTGGCACGCCGACCGCGGATTTCGTGCGGCAGAAATTCGGAACCGGGCGATCCTGGCCGCGCGCGGCACATATTGCATTTTTCTTGACGGCGACTGTATCGCGCGTCCAGATTTTGTCGGCACCCATCGCGAGCTTGCCGAGCGCGGATGGTTTGTGAGTGGCAACCGCGTTTTGCTGTCGCGCGACCTGACCGCAAAGGTTCTTCGCGAGAACCTCAGGCCGGAGAATTGGACGTTTCCACGCTGGCTCGCCGAACGTCTGCGCGGCGGCATCAATCGTCTGTCGGCACTACTGTGGCTGCCGCTTGGGCCGTTGCGTAAGCTCCGTCAAAGGGCGTGGAAAGGTGCGCGTTCGTGCAATCTCGCCATTTGGCGTGCCGATCTTGATCGCGTCGACGGGTTCGATAGTGACTACAGTGGCTGGGGCAAGGAAGATTCGGACATTATTGTCCGTCTGCTGCGCGCGGGCATTCATCGCAAAGATGGCACATTCGCGACCGGTGTGCTGCATCTCTGGCATGTCGAAGCTGATCGCTCGCGGCTGACCGCAAACGAGCATAAGCTCGACGATGTCATTGCTAGCGATCGAGTTCGCGCGCGGCGTGGATTGTCATCGCTGCAAGATTACTCTGCGACGACCATGGCCGTGAGTTGAACGATGGTCACGCTTCCCGCTAAAAAAAGTTTCTCCCGTGAGAGGCTCAAATCTATCGCCGATGGGTTGGCCGTTGCGGTGGCCGTGTCATTACCATGGTCGACGTCCGCTACGGCAATTTTGGCAGGGCTTTGGCTCATCGCGCTGATTCCTACGCTTCAATGGGTGAATATTCGACGAGAACTTGCTACGCCGGCCGGCGGACTTCCGGTCTTGCTTGTAGGCCTCGGTATCGCTGGAATGCTGTGGGCCGATGTAAGCCTGGCCGAGCGATGGAAGAGGTCTCGATTCATTTTTAAAGCTGCTGGTAATACCGCTGTTGCTCTGCCAGTTCCGTCGTTCCGATCGAGAGAATTGGGTATTTGCTGGCTATCTTTTCTCGTGCATCGCGTTGCTGGCTACCACGACCATTGTCATGACTATCCCGTCGCTGGCGCTCTCGCTGATTGCACTTCGACAATGTCTTGGTGAAAAATGCTCCGACCCAAAGCGGCGAGTTTGTCACCTGTATTTTCGGATTACTGTATTTAGCGCATGAGGCGACGGAGAGCCGGCGCTGGCTCTGGGTTTTCGCTGTTGCGGCAATTATTTTTGCCATGCTTGCCGATATTTTCTATGCGTCAACCGGCCGGACGGCCCTAGCTGTCGCCGTTGTGCTTCTTGCTGCTGTTTGCAATCAAGAGGCTGAGCATCAACGGCATCGTTCTTGCAATTTTGGCGTCGATTTTGGTTGGTGTCGTAGGTTGGTACACATCGCCTTACCTGCGCCAGCGAGTAAGCGACATTTCGGGTAGAAATACAGAGAGTACGAGGCGTCCAACGCCAGAACATCTTCGGGCGAACGCATTGAGTTCTGGAAGAAGTCGATCGAATTCGTCCGGCAATCGCCGATCAGTCGGGCACGGCACCGGCTCGATCCATTCGCTGTTTGAAAAGGCAGCTGCCGGACAGACCGGTACTGGCAGGCGTCGCTGCTGCAAATCCGCACAATCAGACTTTGGCGGTGGCGATTCAGCTTGGCCTTGTCGGCGTTACTGTATTGTGGGCGATGTGGATTGCACATTTACTTTTGTTCCGAGGCAATGGTTTGGCCGAGTGGATCGGTCTCGCGGTTGTGGCGCAGAACCTCGTCGGTTCGCTGTTCAACTCGCACTTGTTCGATTTTGTGCAGGGGTGGGTTTACGTCATCGGTGTTGGAGTAGCAGGGGGCGCCGCATTGAGGGCGCGGGCCAAGAGTAGCGACCTCTGAAGGCAGCCTTGGGGCTAGTAACCCCCTGTTTGATAATGATATTCGGCCCCTTGCGTTGCTTATATGCCACAGCTGCGCAGGATTCCCGCACGTACAGCGTTGAAAACCTCTAATGGAGCTTGCAGCGAAGGTTTGTTTGGATAGATTGCTATCATTATATAGCAAAAGGGGGCGTGAGCCATGAAATATAAGGGCTTCTTACTCGCAACTGCGGGCGGCGTGGCTGCGGTATCAGGCGCGCAGGCGGCTGACCTTCCGATGAAGGCGCCGGCAATGGCCCCGGCCCCGGTAGCAACCTGGACCGGCTTTTACGTCGGCTTGCATGCCGGTGCGGCGTGGCAACATGCAAATGCCGAATATGCCGCATCAAGCTGCGAGAGCTGTTTCCCAGGAAACAGAGGGTATGGCGTTGGTTTTATCGGCGGCGGCCAGATTGGTTACAATTATCAGTTTTCTCCGTCTTGGGTGTTTGGCGTCGAGGCCGACATTTCCGGCCTGAGTGGGAAGGCGACTGGCGAACAGGCGGATACCGGCAAGGGAAACTCCCTTGAGGCCAAAATCAATTGGCTCAGCACTTATCGTGCTCGGGTCGGATGGCTGATGCATCCCGACACTATGCTCTATCTTACAGGCGGTTTGGCTGTTGGCGGAGTGAAGAATACCGTGGACTTTAACGGCCTCTACGGCAATCCCTTCACGACAAAATCTGTAAGTAAGACCAAGGCTGGATGGGTCATCGGCGGCGGCATGGAGCACATGCTCACTCCGAACTGGACCGTTGGATTAGAAGCTTTGTGGGTCGACCTTGGCCATACTAACGGCGTCAATGTGGATGGCTCTAAGGCTACGCAGTTCAAGAACACGGCCGCCATCGCCCGGGTCAAGGTGAACTATAAATTCTGATTGATGATTGCTGGCGACTTCAGCTCGCGCAAGCCGGCGAAGAATTCCAGAAGCCCCGGAACCTGTTCCGGGGCTTTTTTCTGCCTTTCATTCGATGCAAATTACGCCAAAATTGATGCGAGCAAGTGCCGGTTGTTGGGATCGTTTTTATGTACCTCGTTGAGATGATCTTCTATCGGGCCCGGACGGATCCCTACCGGCACGCCATGATCCAGCCCGATATGATCACAACCTATCACGCACTGGCGGGAGCCATCGATACGGTTGCCGATCGTATCGATCAGCTGGGGCTTAAACGAGGCGATACAGTCGGTGTGTGCATCGCCAGCCCGGCTTTCTTCGCTGTCGTAGCATTAGCGCTATTGCGTGACGGTTACACGGCAGCCTTGGTCCGACCGGCTTTATTACCTCTATTGCAATCAGCCGGAATTATGAATGTCATTTACGATTCCCAAGGGCTAATGCTTTCGGGCGGAAGGAACATTCGATTCGACCCCGCATGGCTTTCGAAGAACGCTGAGCACAAGGAAATAAAGCGGGCTGCCCGGAAGGCAACAACTGGCGGCGACGTGATCTTTTTTACTTCAGGCACCACCGGGCTCCCAAAGAAGGTCGTGCAGGCAGCAGGTGCACTCGACGTATTGCTGAATTATCCTTTGACGTGTGCGTCCGGAGTCGGTGAGAAAATTTTGATCATGCCGGGCCTGTCGACTACGTTTGGGTTCAATCGTCTGTGCGAAGTGCTCAATGTAGGCAAAACGGCTTGTTTTGCCGGAGACAGTGAATCAGCGCTTTCGTTGATCGATTTGCATGGCATTGAAATTGCCGTCACATCCGCCGCTCAGGCCACCGCACTCGCCCAACTCAAGATGTCCAAGCCCGGTTATCGCGCGGAGTCACTGAAAACAATTTTCGTTGGGGGAGGCAAGATAGAACCGGAAGCAATCGGAGCCATCCGAGGTGCGCTTTGTCGCAATGTTATTAATCAGTACGGCTCGACAGAAGGTGGCGTCATTGCACTCACACCTTTTCACCTGCTTGCTGATCAAGCTGGCGCGATTGCTTTACCATGGACGGAGCTTGAGGTTGTCAATGAAGGCGGAGAGCCGCTCGCCGATGGCGGTGAAGGGCTAATCCGCTATAAAACACCGCAATTGGTTGAAAACATCAAGCGCGCAGGAGCGCTCAGTGTTCCTGGCGTCCGCGATGGGTGGTTTTATCCCGGCGATATGGGGTCTCTGGCGCCAGATGGACGCCTTTCTTTCGCGGGACGTAGTTCCGACGTCATCAACCGTGGGGGTGTCAAAGTATCTGGCAATCGGATCGAAGAATTTTTGAGAACCCTGCCATACATCAAAGAAGCGGCCGCCTGCGGCATCGTTGGCGCGTCTGGCCTCGAAGAGATCTGGATCGGTGTTGAGGTGAGAGAAGATATTGATATCCGTCATATTAAGGAGCTTATGCTCGCGCAGGCCGATATCGAACTCGCACCCGATGAAATTTTTGTATTGGATGAGCTCCCGCGCGGAGAACTCGGCAAGGTCCAGAAATCTCGGTTGAAAGAATTGCTGCTCAGCCGCAAGAAGGCCCGGTAGTGGCATGCATATTGTCGACGTTGTCTATTATTGGGCACGTGCCGTTCCGCGGCGCATCGCTGTTATCGAACCAACGGGTAGCATCAGCTATGCAGACTTGGCTTATGCAACGGAAGCTGCTGCCGCGCATTTTGCGGAAACAATAGAGGACAAGTCGAAGCCGGTGGGTGTTTCGGTTGAATCTGGATCGAAACTGCTAGTTACCATTTTGGGGTTGCTTCGATCGGGATTCAGTGCCGTTTTAGCAAACAAGCCAGTTTTCAAACATCTCGCCTCTGCCGGAGTTGCAGCGCTCATTTGTGATCGCGATGGGGCGACACTCGACGGCGGTCAAAATATCCCGTTCAACGACAATTGGCTTAGTTTTCCGCGGAAAGATGGCTCGCTACCTCGTTTCAAGACCACGGGCGGGAATATCCTGTGCTTCACCTCTGGGACGACGGGGCGACCAAAGGTCGTGGTCTGTCCCCCGCGAAGTTGGCAAAATCGTGTGTTATTTCCGCTCAATTCGGCGTTCGCAAACTATGAACGCATGCTTATCGTACCCAGCCTTGTCACCTCCTGGGGTCTCAGCCGCGCCTACGAAGCTTTACATGCGGGCCGGACTGTGTGTCTCGCCCGTCCGGGAACCGAGACGCTTTGGATGATGGACACTTATCAAATCGATACCATACTCGCATCGCCCCAACAGGCTTTGGAACTTTGCGAGTTACAGGAAAAATCATCGCGTTTTCCACTTTCCGCACTGAAGACCTTCCAGATAGGTGCTTCGACGATCAGTAACAGTGGCGTGCTGCGTGTGAAGCAAAATCTCTGCCGCAATGTTATTATGATTTACGGTTCGACCGAGGCCGGAGTAGTCGCCGTTGCTCCACATGACATGATCGCCGATATCCCCGGCGCTGTCGGTATTATCGTGGCTGGGGTCGACGTCGAGATTGTTGATGCCAGCGAACGACCTTTGCCAATCGGGCAAGAAGGTTTCGTCCGGGTGCGATCGGAAGTCTTTGCAGAAAATATGGCGGCAGCAAAATCACCGGACCAGTGGTTTTATCCAGGGGATCTGGGCAGCATTACTGCAGATAACATCCTTTGCATCGCCGGACGTAATAGCGAAGTCGTCAATCGCGGAGGAGAGAAACTTTCCATTCTCGATATTGAAAGATTCTTGTCGAGCTGTTTCGGCGTCAATGATGCCGGAGTTTGCACCGTGATGGGCGATTCTGGCTTCGCCGAAGTGTGGGTTGCTCTGGTTCTCTCGCCATCGGCGGACATCGGAGTCTTGCGACATACAATCGAATCAAACACACAATTCAAAAATAATATCGACAAAATATTCGTCGTTGATGCAATTCCTCGCGGGACATTAGGCAAAGTCCAAAGGGACGAACTTAAAAAGATGTTGCAATCCATCGGCGAAGTGGCGGCTAGTTGACGACCAATTAGTTTTATGTGGCTTGTCGAACAGTTCCGCTGACTAATTCATAAAGCTTTTTACGATCGATCTTGCCCATCTCATTGCGCGGCAGACTTTGCACAAAATAGAATTTGGCGGGAACGAAAGGCCGCGGAATTCTAGCGCTGCAGTAGCTTGCAAGCGACTGCTGCTCAAGAGGTTCCTTGCTCACGATGGCAGCCCAAATTTCTGCGTTGCCATATTCGGTGCGACCTGCGAAGACCGCTGCTTCGATAACACCGTTGTACTGCGATAGAACGAGCTCGACAGTTTCGGGATTAATCTTGTCGCCGCCCAAATTTAGCGCCAATTGTTCCCGTCCGGTAATGATGAGCAAGCCGTTCGTTTCCAATCGTCCCAAGTCGCCGGGATAAAACCATCCATCACGGAAAACCTGTGCGGAATCGCTAAAATCTTGGAAGTAGCGATCGACCGCATAGGTGCTCTTAATACGAACATGACCTTCTCGGTCAGGCGACACTTCATTTCCCGTCGGATCGACAATTTCAATTTCGACATCGGGCGTTACGAATCCAACCGCTCGCGGCATATCTAGAATTTCACGTGCATGTGCCGAAGCAGAGACGCCCGCTTCAGTCGAACCATAAAACGTGACCAGATGTGAGCATATCCGTGATCGCATCCGGCTAGACAACGTTGTCGATAGCACGTCTCCTGCGCAGAGGAGCACATCAATATTACTTTGATACGCAGGCACGAGATCAAAACAACGCAAGAGATTTTCGAAGCCGCCTGGCGACCCTACGATGCTCTGAACTTTGTACTGATCAAGGACCGGCAGCGTACTCTCAAAGCTTTTGCCTGGAAAAAAAACGGTACCACCTCGCCAGAGTGTATAAATAAGAAATTGGAAGCCCAGCGATGATGAAATAGGGACGTCACAGTAAATGCGCGAGCAATCTACAAAGCGATTTCCAAAAACAGAAAGATGCCTTGCAATTCGACCGGCAACGAGTTCATGACTAAGCCCGACTGCTTTTGGAGTTCTAGTCGTGCCCGACGTCAAAATGAGACGGCATAAATCATGCGGCTTGGTCTGTGGTAAGATATCTTCCTCAAGAGGAAGACCATCGCCTTCGGTCCACTCGAGACTGGCGTAAATCGCGTGTGGCATGTGCCCGATTTTGGAATCTGTAATAAGTGCATTGATTTTTACAGGCAAAGAGTCTTGGCCTTCGCGCATCGAAATTGTAGCAATTCCCAGGCGAGTTAGCGCTAACATCACAGCGACATGGAAAATAACGTCTTGTAGATCAAGAGCTACAACGGCGCCCGCCGGGAAACCGAGCCCGTGTAATCTTCGGCTGATGTTGTGTACAAACCGCTCGAGTCGGCGATAGCTTATAAGGCTGATACCTGACCCCGGAACGCAGATAGCAGGGGCAGGCGGCTGCCGAGAGCATTGAAATAATATGGGATCAACGATGTTCATTCTTGCCTCGGGCAGATTTGCTGGCCGCAACTTCCGACAGACGCTGACGATCGAGCTTTCCTTGTGCCGCCCGAGGCAGCGCCTCGACAACAATGAAATTTACTGGAACACATGAGGGCCGTAGTCTGCGCGCGCAGTAGCTTCGCAATGCAGTTTCGTCCAGCGCTCCTGCGGTCACAACCAATGCGGTGAGCTCGTCAATCCCTAGCTCATTGCTCTGTGCTGTGACCGCTGCTTCGCGTACGCCTTCGTAAGAGGCAATTACGGTCTCTACCAATTCCGGATGAATTAAATCGCCGCCGATATTGAGTGCCGTCTTCTGGCGACCAGATATCACTAAGAGCCCTTCCGGCGTAATATTGCCAATATCGCCGGAATAAAAAAATCCGTCACGAAAGAACGTTTGTGTGGCCTCAACGTCGCCCACATAGCCGGCGGCCATATGCTCTGTCCGAATTCGGATAGCGCCGTCTTGCAGCGGCGGAAGTGGTCGACCCGATTGATCTACCACCTCAACGGTTGCGCCGGGCTGGATAAAGCCGACCGCCCCTGGCACTTTTTCGAGCACGCTCGCCGGTCCGAACGCTACGGTTGTCGTTTCAGTTGAGCCGTACGAGCTGTAAAGGTTCTGACACATGCGCGCGCGTGCGCGCTCCGAGAGTTCACGCGAAAGCAAAGCTCCCTGGCAAATGATATGGTCGAAAGTCACCTCGAAGTTTGGGTCAGCCTCAAAAAATTTGAGGAACTCCCCAAGTCCATACGGCGAGGTTGCCATGCCTTGGATCTTGTCCAACTCAATCGTCTGTAAAATGTCCGTTGGATCCGGTCCCAGAAAATAAATTGTCCCACCCCGGCTAAGGAGTGACATCGCGTAGCGAAAGCCCGGCGACGTCGCTATACCGAGATCGCAAAAAAATCGCGGGCAGTGGGCAAATCGTGGACCTTTTGAATAGGTATAGTGAGCGATGCGCGCCAGCAATCCTTCGTGCGAAAATGCTACCCCTTTTGCTAGCCCGGTTGAACCAGACGTCAAAATAATGCGACATGTCTCATTGCCGCCCGGATGTAGGGGCCTTACATCCGGCACTGCTTTGCCGCTACCTTCAAGCCACGATGGATCGACGGCAACAACTGTCACGCTTCCTGAAAATTTTCCAGGAACGTCCGTCAGAATGACCTCGGGATTAATTCCAGGAACGGCCTTTAGGTCGCGAAGAGAGAGCGTTGCCGCGCCAATGTGCATAAGGCCAAGAATGAGCGCAGTGTGCAGCACGGTGTCGTTGACATAAATCGCGACTAGTTGTCCGCGAACGATACCGGATTTGAGTGCCATCTCGGCGGCGTTGTAAATTAATTTTTCCAAAAGACCGTAACTGATGGTCCCATATTTGGATCCGGGTACGCATAAGGCCGCAGCCAGGGGATTAAGTTTACATTGAAAAAGAATTGGGTCGACGATATTCATCGTTGGCTTTGGTTCATTACGTTGTATGAGCTCTGGATTTCTATCGACAATTTCTACCGTTGCGAAGATTTCGCGCTGCTAGCATTCCTGATTGATGCAGAAAGATCTCGAAAATAGCCCAAGCGTCAATCTCGAAGGTGTCGGATCCAATTATACACCGTTCTCGATAAGATCAAACGCCAGTCTCTCAGGATCAATCTTTACGCAACCGAGCTCGAGAAAAAAAGACGTTTGGAGTTGTCGCCCCAATCAATTATCTCGACCGGTCTTATTTGGATTTTGAAAGCAGAATCGGTCGCTTTGATCATCACATCTTTCAGCTTCGTTTCCTCATCCGCGGTAATGCTTGTCCGCCCGCCAATCTCGATCGTGATCGTATCAACTTCGGGTTGTCGAACGCGGCACTCCTTAAACGCAACAGCTTCCAGCAGGACGCGGGTCGAGACGTGGAACGGAAGCAGCTTGCCATTGGGATGGCGAAGAAAGTGTTTTCCTCTGCCAAAAATATTGGAAATCGTCGGCCCGTCGTGACCGCACTGGCACCGCTCGTCGACCTGTCCGAAATCGCCAATGTCATATCGAATAATAGGTGTCGCGTAGGAATGCAGATGTGTAATCAACAAGCGTCCGACCGTCGCGCCGTTGAATGATGCATTCACTTGATTATCACAATCAACGACGACGTTCGTATGGGCCACATGGAAGTGGCCCTGGTATTTCGAGCATTCAAAAGCAATCGGCCCCAGTTCACCGGCGGAATAATTCGACAGAGACGGCACGCCGATACTTTTTAATGCATCGACAATTTCCAAATCGCGATAATCAGACACATGAATCCATAATTTAATGCCGAGCTTCTCTATAAGTTTCAGCCCACCATTGTTCATCAAGATATTGATATATAGATTTGGGCAAACAAGATATCCGACGCGATCTTTCAATAGTTCGTTGATGAGGCTATCGTCGTCATAATAGTGATTGATATGTTTTGAATGGCCGTTGCGAAATACCTTGCCCAAAGGTCCAGCCCAACGCTCGGAGGACTTAACGAGTATTGATTTGCGATGCATGTTTTCTAATTTCGTACCTGGCCCGATGCGAACTCGGTTTTCATCGAGAGTGAGCCCGTCGATAAAATACTGAGCAAGGCTACGGAGACTGTTGTAGTAAGCATTTTCTCCGGAGAAATGAACCTTGACGGGTACCCCGGTCGATCCGGTCGAAGCGTATGTCGAGTGAGACGCGTCGCCATCCGCCGCTAGAAGCGAACCCTCGAGTTCCACTTGTGTGGCAATATCCTGACGATTTTGTACCGGTAAATATTTCATGATGCCGTGACTGATCATGCGAGATGGCATCCGGCGCCGCCAGAACTTGGAACGGGCGTGCGCATGCCTTAGCAGATTTGTCAGTTGCCGCTGCTGCCAATTCTCACGCGCCACACGGTCGCCATTCTCAATGAGATTGATGGATACAATATTTGAAAGCTCTTTTTGAGCAGCCGGTTCCAACAGCGCGTATTGCTGCTCACTGTACGCAAAAGGCGTGAGTGGCCTTGAGGTCAAATCTAAGGACATTGCCCAGCACTCATTTTCGCCGCGATTGTTCCTTTTGCAGTGTCACAACGAGACATCATAACTGAAGGTTTCTGCAACCCATTGTAGCGTTTGCCCCAGCGATGGT
Source organism: uncultured Alphaproteobacteria bacterium (assembly GCA_963820805.1). Classification (GTDB taxonomy): domain Bacteria; phylum Pseudomonadota; class Alphaproteobacteria; order Rhizobiales; family Xanthobacteraceae; genus Pseudolabrys. The sequence goes on along the minus strand of CAWGBH010000006.1, from coordinate 57,100 downwards.
TTGATCGTTTTTAAATATTCTATCTTTTTCGGATCGTGCTTGTATTTGTCGATCGAGCGCACGTCTATTGTTCGGGCAAGGTGCGATGCCCCCTCAGATGGGTTATTAGACGACGTGTAAAGCTCATCAATGGAGGCGCCGACGCGTAGTTTAAAGAACTTCGCGAGGTCTGCCTGAGTTTCACGCGGGGCGCGAACAAGGTCTTCATAACGAATTATTTTGGTGTGTTTTCTGCCCGTGTCCAAAAGATACCGAAGCGACGTCATTTCCCCAAGCCATCGGTCCGGGAGGATATGGTAGGGCCTGTTGCTGGAGGGCAGATGGCTGGTCAAAACATCAAACGGGTGACGGAGGATATAGGCGATTTCGATGCATTCCGGAATATCTTCAATTCTCTCGTACGCAACATGATCTCTTTTAAGAACGAGTGCGGAGCCGCTTGTGGCGTACAGACCAAAATATTCAAAGGCTAGCTCTCTTAGCAAAACTTCAGTTTCTTGAAACGTGCCCATGACGTAGAGTCAGAAGCCACGTGCCGGACCGACCGCAACCCATCACATAAATTCGGCGAAATGCGCCACCTTTATCGATATCAATCAACTGAGCTTCCAACGCCCCTGGCGTCTTTAGACGCAGGAGTTCCTTCCCGTAAAGCTGTTCTAAGCGCTCACTGTTTGGATTTGGTAGCGCGCGCTGTTTAATCATAGGTGGTCCGGCTTGATCGTCTTTTGTACCAAACCGAAAAAAGATAGAGAGATCGGAGCGGCCGCATGTCGCTTAACAATATTCTTCACGCTGGAGCGCAGTCTGCTTCAGTAGCCGGGCGACTTGGTCCGCGCCTGCAACACCGAGTTCAGACAAACAGGGATTGAGTACACCGTCGAGGGGTGCGTTGGAGACCGCATTGCTGATCACCGCCGCGACTTCATCGGCAATCTTCTGCGAGGCTGCCGCATCGATGATCGATTTAAAGATATAGCCGAGAACCGCGCTTATCCCGTGCGAGCGCATTTGCTCCAGTTTTTCCTCGTCGAGCACGCTGGACGGCCATCGCATTATGTCGGCATCGGCCTTCGAGTAAAGCTGTGCGTTGATAAATTGGCTTCTATTTTGCGGAGGTAAGAGCAACGTCGGCAAGTTGATTGACGTAGCTTGGAGAAGTGTCGTGCTGCCTGGCGAGGTGATGAGCAGATCAGCGTTCATCAGCGTACGTTCGAACGCCTGAGGCGATTGCGGGCCGATCGCGTCGCATTCTGGCAACATTGCACGCAGCTGCCTGCAGGCCTCGCCACTCAGGTTACCACAAACAGCTGATATCTTTCGTCCGGACGTCTGTAACAAGTTCACGAGTGGAAACAAAACCAGCTTCAGATAAGCATCGACGGCCTTGTCAGCCAAATCGCTTTGCACACCGCCAACATTATAGGTGTAAAGACCGCCAACGTTGATGGCGATACCGCCGCCACCGCGTCGGCTTTGCGGTAAAGGAACGATCGGGTCGATCCACGTGATATTGCGCCATTTCTGGAGGAGTGGGCTTGTGAGCGGCAATAATTCGATCGGGTACTTTTGCGCGCAGTAGTAGGCGACTCTCGCAAGCGCCGGAACATCGCTATCGACCCTGTGTACGTAGGGCAGGCTGTCAACGTAAACCACCGGCACATCAAGATCGGCGATGCTGTTTGCCGCGGCAGGATCATTGATCACGAGGGCGACATCCGGTCGCCGCTGCCGATGCTCGCTGAATTTATGGCGCGAGCCCAGAAACTCTTTCGTTATGGCGGCGCTGTGTTCATCACCGTGGAGTACCACTTCGGCGCACGGTAGCTTTTCTAAGATGAGGCGAAGTTTACCCACCCCGCCCCAGCCGATGTGACGTGTCGCTGCAAGTAACGAAATCCTTGGTTGATCGGACATAATATGGTTACCACACAACTCAATTTCAAAATTCATGTATCATTGGTCGAAGCCACCATCAATGCAGGTTGCGCCCATAATACGGACTGACCAATGCATCTTCAGTGGGTTTAGTCGAGTCTATATCTAGCGCCGCCACTGAGCGGTTCCAACTGGAGTTGAGGCGCGTCGCAAACGAGCGTCACGCAGAGTGGCCGCCGCGGCAGAGAGTGCTCGCGACCGGATGATCGGAATTAAAAAAAGGGCAATCTGCCTAAAAAGCATCCTGAGCGCGCATGACTATTCAAGGTAGAATTAAAGCCGCTTTTGGCTCATACGAGAAGGCTGAGATTGGGTCAGTCGGAAGGATGCTCAGCCATCATCTTTAAACGACTCAACAAATTCCCGAATGTGCGGGATAATTCGACTAACAAAGTTTCCGAGAAGAAATAACTAGACCCACATGACACTCCCACGCGGCTCTGATGCGGATGGCTTATGGGTCATCACATCGTATTTCAACCCGTTGCGCTACAAGCGGCAACTCCTGAATTTCAACATCTTTCGTGAATATTTGAATGCACCTCTCGTAGCGGTCGAGCTGGCATATGGTGGGTCTGACTTCGAACTACGAGAGAAGGACGCAGAAATCCTAGTACACCTGCGAGGCGATACCGTCCTATGGCAAAAGGAGCGGTTGCTGAATGTGGCAATGCAGGCCCTGCCAAAAAGTTGTCGCAATGTCGCGTGGTTGGACTGCGATGTTATATTCAGCGCACCTGACTGGGCTAGGTCTGCGAATTTGCTCCTAGATCGTTTCCCGATGGTCCAATTGTTCAAGCGGGTGCATTATCTTTCGCCGCATTGGACACCTGGAGAAGATTGTACGAGAGAAGTGGAGTTTACCCGACCGTCGGCCGCTTATTCCATTTCATCTGGTGCGTCTGCAGCGTCATGTATTGGCCATTCTTTCGATACCCGAATAGGTACCTCTGCGACTGGCTTTGCCTGGGCGGCGCGCCGCGACCTACTCGATCAGCACGGCTTTTTCGATGCTAGCATCCTCGGTGGCGGAGATCGTGCAATGGCCTGTGCGGCATACCATTGCTTCGATGAATTGATAAAACGCCACTACATGAACCAGCGCCAACAGGATCGATATCTCTCTTGGGCGGAACCTTTTTATAAATCCGTGCGAGCTGAAATTGGTTATCTCGATTGCGAATTATTTCACTTATGGCATGGAGACGTTTTTAACCGGCAGACGCGCGGACGTCACGAAGGACTTCAGCGGTTCCAGTTCGATCCCTTTACTGACATCGCGCTGGACGAGAATGGTTATTGGCGTTGGAATTCAAATAAACAGGAAATGCACGCCTACGTTTCCAAATACTTCTCGTCGCGCCGGGAAGATGGATGACTATCGTCCGCCGGCGACGCCGGAGTTCGGACATACCGGGTGCTGCATTTGCGCCAGTCTTATTATCGATTCTATGGGCATTCCGCACTTTGTAGATCTTACTATCCCGAATTTTGTGCCCGAGGCCGCATCAACGCATGAACGCTGGATGACCATCGTCGGTGGTGTGAAGTTATTCATCAGCCACCCGGTTTTCGGGGTGGGGCTCGGTGCATTCCGCAACGAGATAGTATTGACGACGGACGGAATTCCGTTGGTTATTCACTCGACACCGGTATGGCTGTTGGCTGAGATGGGTATTGCCGGCTTTGCCGTGTTTACCGGCCCAGCCCTTTATATTTTTCGCAGCGAATGGCGACACGCGCGCAAGGACAAAGCATCCGCGCTCATTGTGCTATGCTTCGTGGCCTTCGCGGTGATGTCCGGGCATGGCGACATCTTTTATCAGCGCACTTTCTGGCTATTGGCCGGGGCCAGTCTGGCGATACCGCGGTCGGAAGCGGCATTCAGGACCCGTTCTGGGCCGATGAACCCTTTGATCGTCAAAGCGGCGAGCGCCTAGAACTGCGCGGGCTGGGTCCGTGAGGGTGTCGCTCTTTTCATGAGATAGCTGGCCCCCGCGCCTGCAAAAATGATCATAAAAGGCTCGAGCGGAAGCCGATAACGAATCGTGCCGACCAAGATCATATGTACGGCGGTGTAACCGACCGCAAAAAATAAAATCGGCGACAATCGGCGCAATAGATGTCGCTTAATGAAAAGCCCTAAAACTGCAAGCAAAAGTATTGGGACAAAGGACGCAATCGAAACAAGCATAGTGCTCAAGCTTCTATAGGCTTCGTGGACGGGCGTGACACGCCAAATCCGGAGAAACTTGAGGGCGGCAAGCTCAAGAAACCGCTGCGGATTATGAACAATGTAATCGACAGCCACATTGCGCAGCACGCGGTCACGTTCGAGGGGATCGGTAATATTCTTGAATGCACTCAGGTCGTAGTCGACGCCTTGATTTCCCCCGCCGGAATGGTTGAGCGGATTGTTTCCAGCGTAGAGCACGGTCCCTGCACTGGGCGTTAGCCTTACAAAACTTCCGTAAACCGCGGAATTGTTGAACCACCATGGGGCCATTAGGGCACAATAAACGAGCACGTACTCACTGAGGTGTCGGAAAGCTTTTGACGGCGGCAGCCGGTGCACGACCAGTGCAAACATCAGGACAAGCATTGGTCCAAAAAGGTCAAACACTTGGCGTGTCAGGATTGCTAACACAGCAAATATCGCTGCCGCTGTGAATTGGGTACGGTACCAGAATAGGAAAGCCGCTAGCACAAGAGTCTGAACAGCGTGTCCGATAGACCGACGACCGAGAAATAGATCAGCGCCGGATAACAGGCGGCGGCAACGGCGGCAAATATTCGCGCGTACTGATCGGCAAAAAGCTCATTCGCCAGCGTATAGACTAACCACACCGCAATGACCGAAAGTATCATGTCGGCGCCAAGTTGACCGATGCCGGTGCCGGTTATCGCTACTATTAGCGGATAGAGCGGCATGTGGAATACGCTGACAATTTGCCAATTTTTTAGGAGCAGTGCTGCCGACTCTCGGTATTCGGCCGCGTCGGGCAGTATTTGGCTTTGGTCTGGAATTATGATCGCGGCGATGACGCGTAACGCCATTGCCAAGCCAAGGACACCGAAAACGGTAAGGCGTTCAGTACTGGAGTTGATCGAGAGCTTCATCGCTTTACGTTGGTGAAATTGAATGTCCAGAGTAGCAGGCTAACGAGCACGCAGCCGACTGCGATCATCGCAGTCTGAAATATCAGCGAATTGTTCAAAATAGTCGCCGCCGCGACTCCCGTAAGGATCATATTCAATGCAAACACCCGAGCGACGACTTGATAAACGCCGAACCCGCCGTCGAGCGCCCGTTGATAGAAATGGCTGCGGTGAGCTTGCGTGATCGGCTCGCCACGCATGAAGCGCCGTATCAATGTGATGGTTGCATCCGCCAGATAGTAGAGCGGCAGCAGGACCGCCGCGGCGAGGTGGCCGCCACTGGCAAGCAGCGCCAGCAGCCAGCCCAGCAATAGGCCAATCGGCAAACTGCCGACATCACCAAGAAACAACTTTGCGACCGGGCGATTAAAGGGAGCAAAGCCAATGACGGCCCCACAAAGGGCGAATGCAACAGACCTGCGGTCGAAGGCAACTCACCCATGAGGCCGAACATGGCGAGCCCAGCCGTGACGGGTACGGTTTCTGCGACCGTCATCCAGTCGATGCCGTCCATGAAATTGACGATATTGACGAACCAGACGCCGCCAACAAGGACGACCGCTCGGTCCAACCACCACGGAAATATCGATACGACACGCATCTCGTCAGGGAAGGTTGCGATGACGGCCATGACCGCTACCGTTTGCAGGACCAGACGCGGGACCGCTTCAAGCGGGCGCACGTCATCGGCTGCACCGACAAGCGCAAGGCAAATCGTCGATACAAAGATGACAGAGAGTCGCAGCTGTTCGTTGACTGAAGGCATTAAAAACAGCTCAACGGCGGCGACTACGATTATCGTGGCAGCAATGACCGCGATGCCGCCGCCCTGCGGTGTTGGTGTTTTGTGCGACGAACGGGCATTCGGATTTGCCAATGCATAGCGCGCAAGCAACGGCCGAAGCCACAGCAACACGCCGAAACTGATCGCCGCGGCAGCGAAAAATGAAACCACGCCAAATGCCAAAGTCACAGCATCCCCGCCGATAAGCCTAGGTCGTCCGAGCCTAGAGTTTCGATGACAACTCGCCGTCCAGCAAGCGCGCATAGAGAGCAGCGATGTCGCCGCCGACCCGTTCGCTCGAATATTCGGTAACGGCGATTTTGCGGCTAGCCGCGCCGAACCGAGCCCGTAATCCTTGATCCTCCGCGAGTCTTTCTATTGCGTTTGCGAGCGCCTCGGCATCGTCCATGGGAATGAGGAGGGCGTTGAGCTCATTACGAGCAACTTCTCGGCAACCTGGCACGTCCGTGGCGATCAAGGGTCTACCGCAGGCCGCCGCTTCCAGCAGGCTCTTTGGTAGGCCCTCCCGTTTCGACGGGAGAACGGCAACATGTGCTTGAGCCCAAACGCTCCGTATATCGTTCACATGGCCGAGAAGGCGGAGGTTGGGTATGCGGCTCCAGCTCGCCAACACTTGGTCCGGAATAGATGCCGGGTTGGAGGGATCGGGTTCGCCAGCCAGCAGCGTGTTAACTTTGACACCGCGCTGCACCAACAGTTCATGCGCATGCACCAATATTCGCACGCCTTTGTCGTCGAGGAGGCGTCCGACGTATCCCACCGTAAAAGGGCCGGCCGGTTCCGGCATCGGGGTGAGCGCGTCGATGTCCACGCCTGAGCCGGGAATCAGTGTGATGAATTGTTTCGATACACCGAGCCCAGCTACAAGTGCATAATCATCCGGATTTTGTACAAGGACGGCGGTATTTCGCCGCTTCAGCACCCAACCGAGAACGAGGCGGGCCATGGGCCGTACAGTGCGAGCCTTGGGTGTATCGGATGTAAACGCGTAGCCCAAACCCGCGAGAGCATTCAGCCGGACGATCGGCAATCCTAATGCCGCTACCGACCCAATCAGCGTCGGTATAACGGCAACATGATGAGCAAGATCGGGGCCTACGGATCGATAAATACGCCGGGTCTCCAGAACCGCCGCCAGCAGGCGGATCGGATTCGTGCTGCCACGACGCCAATGAATTGGATGCAGAAGGAAGCCTTCTCGCTGGATTTTGTCGGCGTAATCGCTGACGCGCGTCGCAACATGGACCTCATACCCGGCTCTTAGCGCTGCGCGTGCCATCGGCAGACGGTGTGAAATGAAATACCAGTCTTCCGTTACCAGATAGATGATTTTTCGCGCCATCAGTTTGGAATTCCGTGCGGCGATCGAATTCCAACGGCGCACCAATAAGGTGGCGAATCCGAAAACCGAATGTGCTCGAAGCCAGCGCGCTGTAGCATTTCTTCTATCTCCGCACGGGTAAAGCGTTTTTCCAATCGAGTGCAAAAGCGATCATAGGCATCAGTGCGCATGACATAGAAGGATTTCTCGGCATACCAGGACAACGGGATTGATCTGCCGGATATGCCGAAGTTCGACAGCAATCTCGCAAAGCGAGCGAAAGGCCAGTAGATAGTTGCGGCGATAATCTCACTGACGATTCTGCGTAAGACGTGCGGAAACCGCGACACGACGAGTCGAATGCTGTTGCTGACCGCCCACAATGCCCTGTACCACGCAGACCGGTTATCGAATGCGTAATAAAGATAGACCAGAAACGGAGCGCCTTTTTTCAGCTTTGCGGCAATCGCATTGATCGCTGCCTGCGTATCCGGCACGTGATGGAGGACACCAAGGGAAAAGGCGAAATCCAGGGAATGATCGGGCAAGGGAATCTCCGCGACACTGCTAACATCAAAGCTGACGTTATGTTGACCGTGCAGATTTTCGCGTGCAACGGCGAGCGCCTCAGCACTAACGTCGATAAGGTGCAAATGCGCAACGCGCGGCGCCACCATCATTGACCAGCGTCCGGTGCCACAGCCGATGTCCGCGCCGATGCCTCCGCTGGAGGGTAGGAGCTGCCATGGAAAAATTTGAAAATAATTTTGGAATATTGTTTCGCGCTGTTCATGCGCGAGGCTTATCTCGTCTTGGCGGTATGTCGACCATTCGGCGCCAAAACCTCGGGCAACTTCAGCATCAACGTTTTTGTCCGAGCCAAGGTCCATAGCGTTCCTTTGTCGTGTTGGCGGAAAGGGCGCCGTCTGTTTACATCAGCCATGTTGTCTGCACCCCGACAAAATCGCCTCTCTCGGCAGACCGGCCGCTCAGTTGCAATACAAACTGAGGGTCAACAAGCAATCGCTTGGAAACCTCTTGTGGCATAGCACCTTGTATCTAAACAGTTATTCCGGTAGGTCGCCGGCGCTCACGGCGTTCATGGTTTGAACGTAAAAGCTTGACGTTCACGCGATGAACAGCGTACCAAAGGTCCGTTGGCGGAGACACCTCAATGCGTCGCGTAGGTGAAGAAAGTCCGGAAAGCTCGCGGATTATGCTCGGTTTGCTCGACGCTGTGGAGCAAAACCGCGCGCAATCGCAGCGCCTGCTCGCCTCCGAACTCGGCATCGCGCTTGGTCTCGTGAATGCTTACCTCAAGCGCTGCGTTAAAAAAGGATTGGTCAAGGTGCGCAGCGCACCGGCGCGCCGCTACGCCTATTACCTCACGCCACAGGGATTTGCTGAAAAGTCGCGGCTGACCGTCGACTATCTTTCCTATTCCTTCGGGTTTTTTCGCCAGGCGAAGACTGATTGTTATCACCTGTTCAAGGCTGCAACTGCCCGTAACGTCGGAAAAGTATTGCTTGTTGGCCAAAGTGATTTGGCGGAAATCGCAGCGCTCTGCGCCATGGAACATGGCGTCAAAATCGTCGGCGTTGTGCAGAAGGGCACAGCGAAACCGCAATTCATCGGGCTCCCGGTGTTTGAGGAATTTGACGCAGTAACTGATCCGTTCGACGCCGTTTTGATTACCGACGTGCTGAGGCCGCGCGAGACCTGCGAGGCTGCCGTAGCACGCTTCGGAGATGAGCGCGTGCTTGTGCCCGCTATGTTGCGTATCCGAATTCGACAGAAAAACGGGTCGGCAACATGACGTCCACTCCGTCCCGTTGGTGCGTCGCGCGAGCGCAGCCGAGCACCGTGAGCAAGATAGTCGTCCATCTCGGTCGCACCGTAGCCGAACTGCCTCATTACCTGAAAACCAGGCGGCACAAACGCCGTGTCGGAGTTGTCTCCGCTCCGCTGGTGCTGTGTTGTCTCTTCGTCACAATCGATATGGCGGCGCCGCGCCGACGTTCGATCCACTCGACTTGATCAGAGCGGTGGAGGGATCTTCGATGACCAAGCCGAATTCATCGCACGCCGCGCGCTATTTCGCGCAGATCGGCGAAATAGCCGCACGCCTAGACTATGCTGCAATTGATCGCATGGTAGATGCGCTCGTGGCTTTGCGAGCGGGCGGCGGGCGGCTGTTCCTGATCGGAGTTGGTGGCAGTGCAGCGAATTGCAGTCATGCTGTGAACGATTTCCGCAAGCTGTGTGGGATCGAAGCGTACGCACCGACTGATAATGTCTCCGAGCTTACCGCGCGCGCGAACGACGAAGGTTTCGACACGATCTTCGCGGCATGGCTGGAAACCAGCCGCGCCAACAAGGCTGACGGATTATTCGTTATGTCGGTCGGCGGCGGCGATCTCCAACGTAGGGTGAGCGTCAACATCGTCCGTGCGCTCGAATTTGCAAAAAGCCGTGAGATGACCATTTTCGGCATTGTCGGCCGCGATGGCGGTAATACCAAACAACTGGGCCAGCAAGTAATAGTCGTACCCTCCGTCGATCCTGTGCTTGTGACACCGCACACTGAAGCGTTCCAGGCCGTGATCTGGCACTGTTTGGTGTCGCATCCGCGACTGCAGACGGCAATGACCAAGTGGTGATGGGCATGGTTCCACAGTATGCCATCGCCATCGCCATCGACGACGTCGCTACAGGTGTGGCGTCATACAGGATGTGGGGCCGGCTTGGCTGGCGCGAGGTTCAGCGGCGCTACCGGCGCACAACTATCGGTCCTTTCTGGGGGGCGATCAGCCTCGCAATCTTCACTGTTATTCTTGGTCTGGTCTGGGCGCAGTTGTGGAATCAGAGCCCAAAAATCTACATGCCGTATGTGACGGCCGGAATGATTCTTTGGATCTGGCTCAACACGATCGTGTACGAGGCTGCAGGCGAGTTCGCCTTGAATGATGCGCTGATCAAGCAACTTCGAATTCCTTATACGCTTCTGGTTTGCGCTGTGGTGTGGCGCAACTCGATCGTGCTCGGTCACAATCTTCTGATCTACGTCCTAGTATGTATCTACGCGGAAATACTCCCAACCTATAATACGCTGCTACTCATTCCCGGTACGATATTGCTTTGCGCGAATATTCTTTGGATCGCGCTAGTGCTGGCGATCGTGACTGCACGCTACCGCGACATTCAGCCGCTTGTTGGCAGCATCCTGCAGGTAGCGATGTTTGTTACCCCCATCCTTTGGGATCGCCAGCGACTCTCCGGGCCGCTTGGCGCGCTAGTCGACTACAATCCGCTTTACCATTACATCGAGGTCGTACGGGCGCCGCTGATGGGTCAGGCGCCAAAACCATTGACGTGGATGGTGCTGGTCGTAGGGGGGGCCGCCGGCTGGTCTCTCGCACTTTATCTGTTCAGTCGTTTCCGCCGCCGCCTCCCTTATTGGCTCTGAGCGAGGACTTTCATGGCCTCAATAACGCTTGATGACGTCGTCATCGACTTTCCGCTCTACGGTATGCAACCGGGGCTGCGGTCGACCATCGTTCGCCGGGCGGTAGGCGGGTTGCTGCAGCGTTCGGAAGACGCTGATCGGCAAGTCGTTGTGCGCGCACTCGACCATGTGACATTCTGAAACTCGCTCACGGCGATTTTGTTGGGCTCGTGGGTCACAACGGCGCGGGCAAATCCACACTGCTTCGGGTCCTCGCGGGCATCTACGAGCCTGTACACGGTCGCTGTGAGATCGACGGGGGTGTGTCACCACTGTTCAATGGGGCGCCCGGCCTTCATCTCGATGATACCGGCTATGACAACATCATCACATGTGGCCTTCTGCTTGGAATGACGCGCGAGGAGATCGAGCGCAACGTACCTGATATCGACGCTTTTGCTGAGTTGGGTGATTTCCTGTCGTTGCCCGTGCGCACCTATTCTGCTGGCATGGTACTAAGACTTGGTTTTGCCATCGCGACAGCGATCGACCCGGAAATCCTGCTACTTGATGAGGGCATTTCCGCTGGTGACGCGCGTTTCGCACTGCACGCGCGCGAGCGCATGAAGGCGCTGATTGCGCGCTCTAGCATCATGGTGCTTGCGTCACATTCTGACGAGTTGATCCGTGCGATGTGCACCCGCGCGCTTTTGCTCGATCGCGGCAAGATCGTTGCGGATGGAAAAGTTGACGATATCCTCGCCCAATACCAGTCGATGAACGCCGATGGCAACAAGAGTTCGTCAAATGCCGCGTGAGCTGCCAACTGGGGCTCGTAGGGGAAAACGTCCCGCGGTCTTTCTTGACCGCGACGGTGTGCTCAACCGCTCACAGACACGGGATGGCAAGCCTTATGCGCCCCGCCGTCTCAAAGACTTTCACTTGCTTCCAGGCGTAACTCGCGCCGTGACGAACCTGAAGACGGCGGGTTTTTTGGTCATCGTTGTGACCAATCAGCCGGATGTCGGTCGTGGTTTAGTCACGCCCGAAACGCTCAACGCGATGCATGAAAAATTGCGCGAGGCCACCCCGATTGATGCTGTTCTGGTCTGCACGCATCGAAAAGATGAGGGCTGCGCCTGTCGGAAGCCAAAGTCCGGGCTGATCGAGCAAGCGATCGGTCGTTTCAAAATTGCTCGCGACGCGAGCTACATGGTGGGGGATCGCTGGAGCGATGTGGTTGCGGGCAGGGCGGCCGACTTGTATACGATTCTTATCGAGAGAGGCTACGCGGAAACTCTTGTCGAAGAACCCGACGCGGCCGTCAAATCGCTTTCTGCAGCAACATCGCACATCCTGGGACGCCGACCCCGTGGCAGGAGAAATACATGACGCAGATTGAAAACCTAAAAGTCAAAATTTTCGCTGACGGTGCCGACTTTGACGCCATCGTGGCGCTGGCGAAAAAGCCGTGGGTCAAGGGTTTCACGACTAATCCTTCCCTTATGCGCAAAGCAGGCGTTACTGATTACGAAACCTATGCGCGGAAACTCGTTGACGCGGTGCCCGACCGACCGATCTCTTTCGAGGTGTTCGCAGACGACTTCGACGAAATGATCGCTCAGGGCCGTGTCATCGCTGGGTGGGGTAAAAACGTCAACGTCAAAATACCAGTTACTACCACGTCGGGTGCTTTCACGGGTCCGGTCATCCGCACGCTGGCGCAGTCGGGCGTCATGCTCAACGTCACGGCGCTTTTTACGGTCGCGCAGGTTAAGGACGTTGCCGAATGCTTGGTGCCAAGCGTGCCGTCTATCGTATCGGTATTTGCTGGCCGCATTGCCGATACCGGCCGTGCGCCGATCCCAATCATGCAAGCTTGTCTGGCCGAGTTAAAAGATCACCCGAAAGCCGAACTCCTCTGGGCAAGTCCGCGCGAGCTGTTCAACATTTTCGAGGCCAATGCGAGCGGCTGTCACATCATCACGGTGAGCCATGATGTGCTGGCCAAACTCGGCTTGGTCGGGAAGGACCTTAACGAGTATTCACTCGAAACCGTCAAGATGTTTTACAAGGACGCGACGGCGTCGAATTTTAAGATCCGCGTACCTGAGCGGCTTGCGGCGCCTTAGTTCGCGCTATCGTTGTAACGGAAAGTAACGAGATGCTGACAAGAAACCGTTTCACACGCTTATTCGTCACCGGCGGTGCCGGCTATATCGGATCCGTGCTCGTGCCGCGTTTGCTTGCTCGCGGCTACCGGGTCACTTCCTATGATATCAGCTATTACGGCGACGACTTCCTGCCGAAAGACAATCCAGCACTCTCGGTCCTCCAGGGTGACATCCGCGATATTGGGAAGTTGTCAGCAGCGGTTAAGGGCCACGACGCCTTCATCAATCTCGCCTGTATTTCGAACGACGCAAGTTTCGAGTTGGATCAGAAGCTCTCGACCTCGGTGAATCTCGACGCCTTCGAGCCGACCGTGCTCGCGGCAAAGGATGCAGGCGTCAAGCGGTTTATTTTTGCATCGTCTAGTTCGGTCTACGGCGTCTCCCACCAGCCGAACGTGACGGAGGAGCATCCACTCGTCCCGCTCACGCTCTACAATGAGTATAAGGGTAAGTGCGAACCACTGTTATTCAAGCACACAACCAGCAATTTTGTGGGTGTGGTTTTTCGGCCAGCAACCGTGTGCGGCTACGCACCGCGCCAGCGCCTCGATCTGTCGGTGAATATTCTGACTAACCACGCTATCACGAACGGTAAGATCACTGTGTTTGGTGGCGAACAGCTTCGCCCGAATCTGCATATCGCCGACTATTGCGAGGCAGTGCAGGTTCTGCTGGACGCCCCTGACGAAAAAATCGGTAATCAGATTTTCAACGTGGGCTACCAGAACATGTCGATCATGGATATCGCGCTTCTGGTCAAACGCGTGGTGGAGCAGGAGTTCCCTGAGAAGGGCGAAATAAAAATCATCACGACGCCTAGCGACGACAAGCGTTCCTACCACATTAACTCCGACAAAATCCGACGCATGCTTGGGTTTGAGCCGAAACGTTCGATCGAGGATGCAGTGCGCGATCTGTGCGCGGCTTTCCGTGACGGCCGGCTTCCGAATCCGATGACGGACGACATCTACTACAATGTCCGCAGGATGAAGCGCCTGTGCGCGGCATAAGTGGTCGAATTAGCGTCGTGACCGGCGGTGCCGGGTTCATTGGCAGTCACATGGTTGATCTGCTGCTCATGCGCGGCGATACCGTCCGCGTAATCGATAATTTCTCGGGTGGCCGCGAATCCAATCTTGCGAAGCACAAAAACGAGCCGCGCCTTTCCGTAGAATCTCATGACGTCCGCACGCTTGAGCCGGCTGATGCCGTGTTTGCGAACGCAGATTTTGTATTCCATTTCGCCGGCATTGGGGACATCGTACCCTCGATCGAGCGGCCATCCGAGTACATGGATGTGAATGTACAGGGTACGGTTCGGGTTCTGGAGGGAGCGCGTATAGCCGGCGCAAAAAAGTTCATCTATGCGGCTTCTTCCTCCTGTTATGGCCTCGCGACTGTGCCGACTAAAGAAGATCATTCGATCCAGCCGCTGCATCCATACGCGCTGAGTAAATACGCCGGCGAGATGGCGGCGCTACATTGGGGCAACGTATACGGCCTGCCGGTCAACTCGATTCGCATCTTCAACGCCTATGGCCCAAGAGTTCGTACCACGGGCGCCTATGGTGCAGTATTCGGGGTTTTCTTCAAACAGAAACTCGCCGGTCAGCCGTTCACAGTGATTGGAGACGGGACTCAACGCCGCGATTTTCTTTACGTGACAGACATTGCAGATGCTTTTCTGCGCGCGGCCGAAAGCAGATTTTCTGAACGTGTCTGGAATCTGGGCGCCGGTAACCCCCAAAGCGTCAATCATTTGGTCGAACTAATCGGCGGCCGCGTGACGTATGTGCCCAAACGCCCGGGCGAACCCGACACAACCTGGGCCGATATTTCCAAGATCATGCAGGACCTTGGCTGGAGACCGACCGTACCTTTCGATGAGGGCGTTCGCAGGATGATGGTTGATATTGAGCTCTGGCGGGATGCGCCGCTGTGGGATACGGAATCGATTGCGGCGGCGTCCAAGACTTGGTTTCAGTATCTCAGCCGGATGAGCTGATCGTAGATCGGCTGGAGGTAACGTGATGGAATCGCTTGGGAATCGTTATAGGCACAAGATCAAGACTGCCGCGGAGCTCGCAAAGTTGTTCGACGAGCCGCCGCGCAAGTCGAAAGTTATTATGTGCCACGGTGTGTTCGACGTCGTGCATCCCGGCCACTTGCGCCATCTCCTCTACTGCAAAAGCAAGGCTGATGTGCTTATCGCGAGTCTCACCGCAGACGTTCACATTGCCAAGGGTAAATATCGCCCGCATATCCCGCAGGAGCTGCGCGCCGCAAATCTCGCCGCATATGAGATCGTCGACTACGTAGTCATCGACCAAAACCCCACGCCGCTCCAAAACCTTGCTCACATCAAACCGGACTATTTCGCCAAAGGCTACGAGTACCAGGCCACTCTTAACGTGAAGACGCAGGAAGAAATTGACGTGCTCCGAGGTTACGGCGGAGAGATCATTTTCACGCCCGGCGACCTTGTGTTTTCGTCAAGCCAGCTAATTGAGGCCGCGCCACCGGCGCTGCGGATCGAGAAGCTGATGATGTTAATGGAGCAATTTGACATAACGTTTGATTTGTTGCGATCAGTCCTCGACCGGCTTGGCGGGCGGCGCGTGCAAGTAGTCGGTGACACAATCATCGATAGCCTCACGCACGCCAGCATGATCGGTGGTCAGACCAAGACACCGACTATCAGCGTGCTGTTCGAGCGGCGCGCGGACTACATCGGCGGAGCCGCTATTGTCGCCCAGCACCTGCGCGCCGCCGGTGCCGATGTCACCTTCTCGACAGTACTTGGCGAGGACCCATTCAAGGATTTTGTGCTCGAAAGCCTGGGTCGGCTGGGCATCGATTGCCACGCAGCCATCGATAAGTCTCGTCCTACCGCCAATAAAAATGCTATCGTCGCAGGTGGGTATCGGCTTTTGAAGATCGATACGCTAGACAACCGTTCGATCACTGATGATATTCTTCAGTCGATCATTGACACTATCGCAAGAGAACCGGCGGATGCTGTAGTGTTCAGCGACTTCCGGCACGGAATCTTTAATCGGCGCACAATTCCTTCGCTCATCGATTCTATCCCCAAAGGTCGCTACCGGGTTGCCGATAGCCAAGTGGCAAGCCGATGGGGCAACATTGCGGACTTCAAGGGCTTCGATCTGATCACGCCGAACGAGCGCGAGGCGCGCTTCGCCCTCGGCGACCAGGATTCCGGAATTAGACCGCTTGCTTCCTCACTATATGACGCGGCGCAGTGTAAAACGCTCATTCTAAAGCTCGGCGAACGCGGAGTGCTTACCTGCCGGAACAGCGAGCACGAGGCGCATGATTCGTTCTTCGTCCTGGACAGCTTCGTCGACCGTTTGATCGACGGCGTTGGCGCTGGCGACGCACTACTTGCATACGCGACCCTGAGCATGCTTGCCACTGGCTCCGATGTACTTGCTACGATTATCGGCACCATGGCCGCGGCCTGTGAATGCGAGCGCGACGGCAACGTTCCGATCAAGGTTGAGGATGTCCACCAGAAAATTGATGCGGTGGAACGAGAAGCCAAGTTTGACTAGAACCCATGCGCGTCATCGTCATCGGTCTTGGGGTGCAAGGTAATAAACGCTCCCGCTTTGCTGGTGACGATTTCGTCGCCTCGGTTGACATCCGTAACCCGGAAGCACACTTCCGCGTCCTCCCAGATGTGCCGATCGACGACTATGATGCGGCTCTGGTCTGCACTCCTGACGAGGTCAAACCCGAATTGCTGGAGTATCTCCTTGGCCATGGCAAGCATGTGTTGGTGGAGAAACCGCTTGTTGCCGACGATGTGGTAATCGCGCGCCTGGAAAAACTTTCGTTTGATCACAAGGCTGTATGCTACGTCGCCTACAATCACCGCTTCGAGCCGCATTTTGTACGGATGCATAGGCTCGTTGCTTCTGGCAAGCTTGGGCGCATCTACCGCTGCCGCATGTTCTACGGCAACGGTACCGCGCGGCTCGTCCGCCAATCCGAATGGCGCGACCGTGGTACCGGCGTGCTTGACGATCTCGGTTCCCACCTGCTGGACACCGCGCGCTTCTGGTTCGGTGAAATCGGCGACGATTTTCATATCGTCTCTGCCGATAGATTCGAGAACCGGGCGCCCGATCACGTCGTGTTTGCCTCCGGCGGCGCTCGCCCCCGTTTAGAGTTCGAGATGACGCTTCTGAGTTGGCGAAATCATTTTACGGCGGATGTATTCGGAGAACATGGGAGTGCGCATATTCGCTCGCTTTGCAAGTGGGGGCCCTCGGAATTTATCCATTACACGCGTGTATTGCCCAGCGGCCGGCCACTAGAGGATGTGCAGGTGCTGACGCAAGAAGATCCAACCTGGGCGCTCGAATACCTACACTTCAAAACACTGTGCGGCGAGCGGCGATCGTCCTCGCTCGCAAACGACATCTGGTTGAATCGGGTGCTGCGTAAACTCGGCGGCGAAACATGAGTTTGTCGGTCGGATTCGCGGGGATGACGCATCTAGGCCTCGTATCGGCGGCCGCGGCCGCTGCGAAAGGCTTTGAGGTCATCGGCTATGACACCGATGCAAAACTTGTCGGTGCACTAGACAAAGGCGACTTGCCAGTGCTCGAGCCGGATTTGGCTGAGTTGATTGCAAAAAATAGAATGGCTTTGTCTTTCACGGCTGATCCGGCCGCGCTCGGCCGTTGCGATCTCCTGTACCTGGCTGTCGATGTGCCGACCGACGCCGAGGGGCGGAGCGACCTCGACGCCATCCGCAGGATGATAGCGCATGTGGTACCACTGCTGAGACACGATGTGACGCTGGTCGTGCTCTCTCAGGTGCCACCAGGCTTTACCCGGGCTCTCACGGTCCCGCCTGAACGGCTCTACTATCAGGTCGAGACGTTGGTGTTCGGTCGTGCGG
This sequence comes from uncultured Alphaproteobacteria bacterium, assembly GCA_963820805.1. GTDB lineage: Bacteria > Pseudomonadota > Alphaproteobacteria > Rhizobiales > Xanthobacteraceae > Pseudolabrys. The sequence continues at coordinate 39,325 of CAWGBH010000006.1, read as the reverse complement.
TCCAGCGCGCGTCTGAGCCCGAACGCATCATCCTTGGCTGTGCCGATCCGGGGAGGCAGTTACCTGACGCACTCGCCGCCTATCTCGCTGCATTTAGCTGCCCGGTGCTGCGCATGCGTTACGAAAGCGCGGAGCTCGCCAAGATTAGCATTAATTGCTGTCTGGTCGCCTCGATTACCGTCGCCAACACTTTGGCTGAACTCTGCGAGACCATCGGTGCCGACTGGGCAGAAATTGAGCCGGCGCTGAAGCTCGACGCGCGCATCGGCCAGTACGCTTATCTTACCCCGGGGCTCGGTATCGCTGGCGGCAACTTGGAGCGTGATTTGCGCACGGTGATCACGCTTGCAACCACTAATGGGACTGACGCCAGCGTGGTGCGCGCGTGGCTTGCCAACTCGGCGCGACGCAAGAATTGGGCTTGGCAGGCGCTTAATGAGATGGTGCTGGTGCAGAGGCCTGATGCGCGCATCGCCGTGCTCGGTCTCGCCTATAAGGAAAACACGCATTCGACCAAAAACTCACCAGCCCTCGCATTGCTTGACCAGCTGCGTGGCAGGGTTGTGGCTGTACACGATCCGGTGGTCGCCGCCGCCGTTGTGCCATGGGCTCGCGCTGCGAGCGATCCGCTCGATGCTGCAAAGGATGCCGACGCACTCGTGATCGCGACTCCATGGCCACAATATCGTCGCCTTACCGCGGAAGAGCTAGCCGAAACGATGCGTGGCCGGATGATCATCGATCCCTATCGTGTACTCGATGGCAGGGCGTTCGCTGCGTCTGGATTTGTATATCGCACCCTCGGCGCGCCACTGTTGGGACGTGGCGACATGTGACGGCGCTGGGCGATCGGCAACAGAATTGTTGAAGAGAGCTCGCCGTTAACGCTTCTCGCAACAGACCGCGAGTAGATAATGCGCCATTTTGTGGTAACCCGTGTGCACGATCTCGTCATTCATTGAGAACATGAACACCGTGTTAAAATATTTTTCGAGTCCGCCTTTGAGGTCAGGTGCGCTCTTGCAATTGACATGGCCGGCGCGACTGATCGGCGACGCGTAAACTTGCGATTTAAGCGACGGCATACCGATTATTGCGACGGCGTGCGGCGCGAGTGACGCCACCATGTTCTGCATGAACATGGCCTCGTCCTTCGGACTAATGTGTTCGAGCACGTCGAGCGCATAAATCCCGTCAAACTCACCTTCGACGGCCCCCTGAAGCATGTCATGCACAAAGCACGTGAACGGCCACTTCTCGCTCATTCGCTGCTTTACGTCCTCGATGAAGACCGGATCGAAATCGATTGCGGTCAAATCGCCAACCTCCTGCAGCACAATGCGGGTACCAAAGGCATCAGCGCAGCCGATTTCCAGCACGCGGCGTCTACCGCTCAGCATTTTGGCGACGAACTTATACCGCGCCAACGTGAATGTGAGGCGTTTCGGGTCATCATCCCAAGCTTGATTGGTCATCAGGCCAAGGGAATCGAGGCCTTTATGCGCGATCTTTTCGAGCATTACGTTGTATTGGGATTCTCGCGTCCGACGGGTCATTGCAAACCACTTTTCCCTCGTTAGGAAGCTTGATATGAGCGATGGAGAGTTCCTTAGATTCCTCCCATATGTACCATGAAAAGATTTCCCTTTGTAAATGTAAACACTGCGCTTCTTACGGCGGCGATCTACGTTCTTTGGCTCCTATTTTACGTCTTCGATGTCCTTAAAAAAGCGGTCGGTTATTTCTTTCCCGCCGGTTCAAATCACTTTTATCCATCTTCACGAGGCGGCGACACAAAACTGTCTGCCATACAACGAGGTGTTGTATGGCTCGGGCGCGGGTGCGGAGCCTATGCGCAAATACCTAATCTCAAAATAAATGCGAGCGCTATTGCCAGTTTCCAATCTGCAACATTTGCTCGGTGGTTGATCGCCAAAATTATAACCGATCAAAATCTGTTCAATTGCCTCGCGAGGCTGTCCGAAAGAAATTTTCAAAGAGCGGTTCGTGCAGCTCCGCTTTGGCTCGATGCCCAGCGAGCGCTTGGCTATATGATACTTTTTCAAGGGCGGCGCGATGACGCAATGGTGCAACTTGGGAACGCAGAGGCTCTTCGCGACGAACTTGCCCTGCGTGCGGGCTTTGAACCGGATCGCAAAGTATTTCTGCCGCCAGAAACCCCGAAGGTATTGGGCGGGATTGGGCACATTGATGCATACGTTAAACATCGCATTTTAAATGGAGACCAACGGCCCTATTATTTGCTCGCCAGAAACGGCGAAATCGTCAACAAGCCTTTTCTGGAATATTGGCGCGACTACATCACTGTTGTTACTGATCCAGCCGAAGTCGATAAGCTCGCTGTCGCGGAGGCCATCTACGGTGTTGGCTGGCTCGGTGTAATGCCTCGTGGCGATGGCGTCGCCCACGTTCATAGCGTAATTGCAGGCCTCCAGCGTCAGTGGAGTGCAGAGCGACGCGCACCTTTGCTCCGCCTTCGGGCAGAGCATGCGGAACAGCTCGCCACTCAGAAACAAAAATGGGGAATGAGCGAAGAAGATTGGTTCATCTGCCTGCACATTCGCAGCAGCGGTTTTCATGGGCAAATACAGGGGGGCGCAGAAGATTTCCGCAATGCTCCTCTCGAAAGCTACTACCCACTAATTCGATCAATCGTGAAATCCGGAGGATGGGTCGTCCGGATGGGAGATTCTTCGATGCCGCCTCTCGAATTGGGTGCATGCGGGAACAATCCTCAAGTGATCGACTATGCGCATTCACCCAGTAAGACGCCCGAAATGGACGTCGCACTTTGCGCGTCTTGCAGACTTTTTCGTTGGGCAAAGTTCTGGCCTCCATACGGTGCCCCATGCTTTCGGACGCCCATGCTGCCTCGTAAATATCCCACTCAACGCGGGATTCCCTTGGCATGCCGAAGATCTGTTCATACCGAAGCTCTACTTTTCTACGCGAAAAAAGAGAGTTCTCTCGCTCGGAGAAATATTGTCTTCAGACATTGTTGAGGCAGATAATCAATTCCTGTTGTCAGCGCGCGAAGTCATTCTGCTTCCGAATTCGTCAGACGATATTGTTGAGACCGTAGATGAAGCATTGCAACCGGATAGTTACTCGATCCAGAACGAAGAAGTGGGTCGGTCGATTCTCGAAAGACTAAAGAACCTAAACGCAGAGCATGGGACCGAAATATCAGGTCGACTAGGGCGCTATTTTGCAACGAAGTATGCGGCAAAGCTGGGCGCAACGAATTCGTGACCAAATTTCCGAGAGGGAAGTATGCCTCGGATACCGCGGCAGGAACATCGTACAGAAGAGATGCCGGGAATAGATGAAATACAGAAGTGAAATAGATGGACTGCGCGCGATCGCAGTGGTGCCTGTCATATTTTTTCACGCTGGATTTAAAGTATTTAGCGGTGGGTTTGTGGGTGTTGACATATTTTTTGTCATTAGCGGCTATTTAATCACATCACTGATTATCGCGGAGAAAAATGCTGGCACATTTTCGCTGGTTAATTTTTACGAACGCAGAGTGAGGCGTATCCTGCCTGCGTTACTCTTTGTGCTGCTGGCATGTTTGCCATTTGCGTTGCTGTGGATGGTGCCAAGTGATTTAAAAAGGTTTTCCCAAAGTCTGGCTTCCGTTTCTGTATTCGCATCCAATTTCGAATTTTGGAGGGAGAGCGGTTATTTTGGCATTGATAATGAACTGAAACCATTACTGCATACGTGGAGTTTGGCAATTGAAGAGCAATATTACTTATTGTTTCCGATATTTCTCATTTTGTGCTGGCAATTGCCTGCCCGTTGGATCGCTGTTCTAATTATGGTGTTGGCGATTTTTAGCTTGGCTGTTGCACAGTGGGCATCACTAAATCATCCAACAGCTGCCTTTTATCTTCTGCCAACGCGTGGCTGGGAGTTGTTGGTTGGCGCATTATTGGCGATTGTTGTTTCCAAAGGCGAGACAAAAATTACAACTGTCAGCAGATCTATCGGCGAAGTGGCAACTGTCACCGGATTAGCGCTTATTGCATACGCTGTCTTAGCATTTGACAAGAACACACCAGTCCCCGGCCTCTATATACTCATCCCCGCAATCGGTACGGCGCTGGTTATATTATTTGCTACGCCGAAAACGTTTGTTGGGCGCTTGCTCGGGAGCAAAGCGCTCGTAGCCATTGGATTGATTAGCTACAGCGCATATTTGTGGCATCAGCCGCTGTTCGCCTTTGCACGGCTCCGCAATTTGGATACGCCAAGTAATTGGCTGCTGACGCTTTTGGGGGCGTCAGCTATCGTATTCGGGTATTTTACGTGGCGGTACATTGAGCGGCCATTTAGAGATAAAGGTCGCGTTGGAAAGAAGACCATTTTTATATCAGCAGCTTTGATGAGTGCTGGCATGATTGGGCTCGGGGTGATTGGAACGCTCACGAATGGATTTGTTGGCCGGTTATCAAGCGATGAACGAGAATTATTGGGCTATGAAGATTACAAATACGAATCGATCTATAGAGAGGGGCAATGCTTTCTGACGTCGACACAAAGTCGGGCGGGTTTTTCCTCCCTTTGTAACTACATTGGAGCAGGAAACAGAAGTTATTTGTTGTGGGGAGACTCGCATGCTGCGTCTTTTTCGAGTGGCCTTCGCAAGGTATTGCCCCATGCTGTAGTCCAATACACCGCGAGCAATTGTGCGCCCGGTATAAACGCCGTTAGTCCGTTGTATTCCTATTGCGAAAATATCAATTCGTTTGTTGTCAGTGAGATAAAGCGCATTAAGCCGACGGTCATCGTGCTGCTAGCGAACTGGATCAATTATGATTCCACTAGTTTGTTGGTTCAGCTTTCAAAAACGATTGCTGAAATCAAAAATGTTTCAGCAGCATCGAGGATCATTGTTATCGGTGGCCTTCCTCAATGGCAGGCGCGCTTGCCAGTAATCATGTTAAAGAGGCGACAGTATTTAAATGTCGCAGCGGATATCGATACTCCCTTACGTTCGGAACTATACGCTGAGGACGCGAAACTTAGGTCTGTCGCTTTCAGCGAGGGTGCGTCATTTGTGTCAGCGTTAGACGCACTATGCACCAAAAATGGCTGCGTAGCGACGGCGAAAGTAGACGGCAAAATTGAGCCAACAGCTTGGGACTATGGGCACTTGACTGAGGCTGGTTCACTACTTTTGGCTACAAAAGTTTTATCGCAAATAACATCAACGACCAATCCGTAGTTGTCGTGATTTTTACTGAGCATGGAAAACGCCCTCGAGTATTCTCGCGAGGAACACTTTGCCAGCTACGGTCCAGCCAAACAGCGTTTTCGTCGCAGGGCGCGCCGAATTTACGACCGATTTGTCCGTTGCGAATGTTCGGATATGTCTATCAGCCCATAGCAATGCCGTTTCTTGGCGAAAAAGCCTTTTTATGTAATGCCGTGTGTGGGGACAAAGCATGCTCGAATCCCATTCCTGCCTAATATGTGGCGGCGGGCTCAAAAAAATTGACGCCTATTCGTATCTTCCACGTGTAACATCTGACTGCAAACCATGGCCGTCAGGCGGAACAGTCGCAATATGCGTTGATTGCGGCGCGACCCAAAAAATCCCAGATGCGGCCTGGCTCGATGAGATTCGTCAAATCTATGACGACTACCAAATCTATCGGCTGTCTGGAGGTTCGGAGCAGGTCATATTTCTCGACCAAGGAGAAGTTTTGCCACGGTCTGCCGCGCTCATTTCCTTCATCTTGCGTGAAGCAAACCTACCCGAAACTGGAAGATTGCTCGATGTCGGGTGTGGCAATGGCGCCGCCCTAGCCAATTTTTCGACGGCGTTGCCAAAATGGGCTCTCTTTGGCAGCGAACTCTCAGATAACCATTTAACCAAATTGCGCCGCATACCTAACTTCGTGGATCTTTTTTTCGGCGGGTCCGGGAGCATCACAGGACGATTTGATGTGGTTTCATTGATACATTCGCTTGAACATATGACGAAGCCGCTAGATACCTTGTCAGCGAACGCCTTGTTGCTATCCGACAACGGCAGGATTTTTGTTGAGGTGCCCGATTTCGAAGCATCGCCCTTTGATCTGTTGGTAGCGGACCATCTCGTGCATTTCACACGGCCAACGCTCGCATTTCTCGCGACACGGGCGGGCTTAGTGATTGAGACGATACGTAATGATATCTTGCCGAAGGAGATTACGTTGTTGGCGCATCGAGGGGTCGCACCGCCAATCCTCCCGGACGCGACCGTTGGCGCAAGCATTTTGCGTCAACATCTTGCCTGGCTTAATGACGTTCTATCTTCGGCTGAAGAGGCGTCAGAAACATCCCACTCTTTCGGAATTTTCGGGACTTCTATTTCGAGCATGTGGCTCAATGGGGCGCTCTCCAATAAGGCCAGCTTCTTTGTTGACGAGGATAGAAGTCGGATCGGCGGCAGGATCGACGAGCGCCCAATACTTTCCCTGAGCAATATACCATCTGGATCGACCCTTTATATTCCGCTCATTCCTTCGGTTGCTAAGCGCGTCATGGAAAAGTGCCGCAGCTGGCAAAGCGATTGCAAATACGTCACTCCTGCTGACATTTCCGATTTCTAATATTACCACTGGCGGAGTCTAGGTTCCGCAGCTTTGGGCTTGCCACTTGCAGGTTTGGGAGTATCTTTTTTCGTGTGGGAGCGACCGAGTCGGAACATCAGAGACTGCCAACCAATGGGCCGTTTTTCCCCCATGGTTCGTCGGCAATTTTCATTACCAATATTTTCTCGCAGACGTTGGTCAGCGAGATTGTCGACACAGTTCAGTCGAATTTCACGCTTCCCGTTTCTCAATACATTAAAATGCATGCAGATGCTTATCGTAAGATTGTCTCAAAGGCGCAGGATCAACTAAATAAACGGAATCTCACGTACCAGATCGCACACGATCGTATTGATTTGATAGTGGACATATTGGCTTCAAAGAAAATCCTTATTCAGAGAAATCTTCATCTTCGTGCTACACGACCACAAATCAAGAATCTCCAGGAATATATCGGCTGGCATCGTGAAAGTTTTTACGGCCGAGGAGTTGAGCGCTGTGTAAATTTCTGGGTTCCGGTTGCGAACGTTACCAGTGAAAATTCTTTGCAATATATCCCCAATAGCCATCTTATTCCTGATGACCGCCTGGGGATCGTTCGTGTCGAAGATCCGATCACGGCGAAACAATCGGCTGGGCATTTGATCGGCTTACCTTATGCCCCGAAGCATATTGTTTCAGGGGTGGATCTTTCCCAACGTCGTGCTTTTGATGTGGGGATCGGAGAAGCGGCAATTTTTTCTGGATCGCTGATCCACGGAGCGGCGGAAAACAGATCGAATAATATTCGGTTCAGTTTGGACTTCCGCCTGATTGCCAGTGAAGCTTACGGCAGCAATGAACTTCATACCGAGAGTGCCAACAATTGTTTTGTGCCGCTTCAATAAAAAGATTTGGTCACTGATCATCCCTTAGAATATCGGCGTCGTTATTCGATGCCCATCTCGGTCATAAGGCGCGATATCTGGGTGCGGCGCGCTGGATCGCGTCTTACGTGATTCCACCATGATTTTACGGTAGACCATGTGCCAAATGGGCGGCTCCGAAAAAACATCCAGCCGAGGACCGCCACTCGGTTCACAAAGGGCAATTGCATCAGAATGCGCAGTGTACGCCGGTCGATCGCGCTGCCGCCGAACACATTTGATACGCCGTCCGCGTCGGGGTGGCCTTTGTCGAACTCTAGCGAAAGACGCGACATGTTGAAACGCAAACGACGCGTGAGCAAATCGCTATAGTGGTCGCGAACGTCTTCGGGAAACACCTGAACTCCGCGCTCTCGCGCGATATCGATGAGCGCATGTGTTTTGCTGGCCGATAACGCGGAACTTGCGGAGAAACTTTGTGGGTACAACATGAATGCCGCAAGGATGTCCGGATCAAAATAGAAATCCGTGGCGGAGCGCAAGATTGCGCACAACAATGCCGTCACAAAATGACCCAAGCGCCGCATCGAAGCCCCCGGTCGCCAACAGCCGGTCTCGTCGGTAAACCACTGTCGGGCCAATAATCCAATTGTCACTGAAAAGGATCAGCTTGCGTACTTCCTCCGGCGATACGTAGCGTGCAATCTGCGCCGGCTCGGTGAAGGGTCGGAAGTCGAGGATATTGGCCTTAGGGTCGATGACGACAGCCCCCGCGCAAAACAGGGCAGCCGGCGGGTGTTCGCGCAGGGCAGTGATCGCCCGCTCCAATAGTCCCGGTAAAACGAAATCGTCGGCCGCAGAAAACAAAACGAATTCACCTTGAGCTGCAGTTAATCCGGTTGTCATCGCAGCGACCGCGCCGAGGTTGACCTCGTGCCGCATAAGCCGGATCGATGGGTTGCCGTTTGAAAGCGTTTTTATCACCGAAACGCTGTTGTCGGTCGATGCGTCATCGATGATGATGATCTCGTCTGGTGGCTTGCTTTGCTCGATCAGCGCATTTACTGCGCGCGGCAGCCATTTCGCGTGATTGTAATTTGGCATCACTACGGAGAGTGACATCAATTGATCCTTGCGACGGGCCGGAGCGGATTCAAGCGTGCCCTTCGAACATGGGCTCAAAACGGTCCCGTGAAGGTATTATCCGGTACGTCATGGGTCTTGTCGGCTGGTGCGACATCGATAAACGGGTCGCCGACAGGCAGTCCCAGCATACCACGAACGGCCGCTACCACATGCAGCGGCGTCGCATAATAATAGTTTGACAGGGCTCGACTGGTCGGCGTCGGATAATCGGGAGAGGTTACCCGGGCAGGTGCGCATTTCAGGGCCCCGAACGCTTGCTCAGTGACGCGCGCGACGATCTCGCCGGCAAAGCCGCCCGTCAGTGTTCCTTGGTCGACTACGACGAGTTGGCCGGTTTTCCTGACCGACTCAAGAATCAGCGCGTCGTCGCGTGGCACGAGCGTGCGCAGATCGATGACTTCAGCCTTGATGTTGTCTCGTTCAAGTAGTTGCGCCGCTTTGATTGCGTCGATAGTTGCGTATGAGGAACTGACGATCGTTACGTCGCCGCCCGCTGTGATAATTCGCGGCTGGCCAAGCGGCACGGAATAATAACCTTCTGGCACTGGTCCCTGCAAAGTATGCAGCCAGCGATGCTCGATAAACACCACCGGGTTGTCGTCCTCGATGCTTGCGATCAGCATGCCCTTGGCGTCGTGCGGGCTCGATGGCATAACAACCTTAAGGCCAGGAACGTGCGCGAACCAGGCATGCAAACTTTGGGCGTGCTGCGGTCCCTGTCCCCAACCGCGACCAATCATCATGCGGATAGTTATCGGTACTGTCGAACGGCCGCCAAACATGTAGTGCCATTTGGCAACCTGGTTACAGATCTGATCGATTGCGGACATTGCGAATTCGAGCCGCATGTGAGTCATAACCGGCCGCATGCCGACGAGGGCCGAGCCTAGCGCCACTCCGGTCATCGCATTCTCAGCCACCGGCATGTCAAACACGCGCCGTGGCCCATGCTTGCTCTGTAAACCTTTGGTGGTGCCAAAAACGCCGATCGGGTCCGGGACGCCAAGCCCGATGAGGTAAGTACGCCGGTCCCGGTCGAGGCAGATGTCCAGTGCCTCGTTTATCGCTTCCAGATATTTAAGCTGTCGTTCCGACATTGAGCCGGTCACGCGTAAAGGTGTTTGGCAAGCTCGCTTCGCGGAGGAAACGGGCTTGCCTTTGCAAATGCCAGGGCATCGTCAATTTCCGCCGCAACCGCGGCTTCCATATCGGCGAGAATGCGTTCGTCAAGCAGACCGGCGGCTCGTAGCAATTCGTCGTGCAGCTTGATAGGGCACCGCGCCATCCATTCGTCGAGCTCCCGCTGGGTACGGTAGCCGAGGTGTAGGTCGTCAAGCGGCCCACAGTGCTCGAACCAGCGATAAGTCATGAACTCGAGCAGAACTGGTCCTCCGTTCACGCGCATACGAGCGATTGTCTCGCGCGTCACGTTGTAAACTTCCTCGACCGTCTGACCGTCATACTGTGACGACTCAATGCCGTGGGCGCGACCGAGGTCGGCGATGGTACGGTTTGCTGGTTGGCGGGCGTCGAGCGGTGTGTTGACTGAGTAGAGATTATTCTCGCACACGAACAGCACTGGCAGCCGCTGCAATGCGGCGAAATTCAGGCTTTCATGGAATACGCCAGTCTCGGCCGCTGCGTCGCCAAAGAATACCACTGTCACCGAATTCGAATTCTTAAGCACGGAGCCGAATGCAGCGCCGACGCCGATCGGGATCGTTGCGCCGACAATCGGCACACAACCAAGGAAGCTGACCGAGAGATCGATCAAATGCATGGAGCCGCCTTTACCGGACGCGCATCCATCGGCCTTGCCATAGAGTTCCGCGAACATCGCACGCATGTCGCCGCCCTTGGCGAGATAGTGTGCGTGGGAGCGATGTGCGCTGATTACGTAGTCATCGCGCTGCAAGTTTTCGCAAATACCGGCCGCAACCGCCTCCTGCCCAATACTGAAATGCGTTGGGCAACGCATGTCGCCCTCTGGATAAAGCTTCCTGATACGTTCTTCGGTGCGGCGGATTTTCATCATTGACCGATGAAGTGCGATGCGAGCCTCAGGCGACGGTGTCCCGAATTCGTTGTGCCCGAGCTGATGACGGGAGATTGTCTCGGTCGTCATAGTTTTCATTTATCTCCAAACGTGGACAACACCAGTTCGCTTGATTTCGTGGCTAGGTCTTGATGAACCGCCTTACTTTCGCAGCGTGGCATGTGCGAAATCCAAGTTTTGACCGCGCGAATTCACCACCCTGGTGCGTCCATTGCAGTCGCAGGAGCATTACGCAACTGTCGCCTCTGCTGCATTCCGAGGTGCACACAATACGTCCCCTTCATTGGCCGCCTTCGCGCCGATAGGCGCGAGCGCCACCAGAAACCTGCAATTTTTCTTCGGGATCAAATTCCATTATGGTCCAATAATAGTCGCCAGTAAACCCAGCATCTCGGAAGCGCTTGCACCACTCCTCCGGGTTGGCAAGGGTATCAAGGGGAGGTGTCAGCACCCAGTCGAAAAGGGCCTCCCGCTCCTGCTCGGTGTGAAAGGCATCTACCTGTATATAGCTGCGGCCCGGCGCTACGCGCTCAATTTCCTGTACCGCCTCGATACAGGCGTCCACGGCCAGATTGTGGACGACATTGATGCACAGAATCGCGGCAACACTCCCTGAGGCGAACGGCAACCGCTGAGCCGTGCCGCGCACGATCCGACCGCATGCATCCGGATGACAATTCTCAATGGCGTACTGCGAGATTTCGAGGCCGAAGACCTCAAGTCCCGGGGCGACCTCCATCAGATCGCGCATGAGAAAGCCTTTGGCGCAACCAATGTCGAGGACCCTGTCGCCTGGCTTGAGACCAAAGTGCGCGACGATGTCGCGCGCGATCGGGATCCACCGACCGTCGTAGCGATATCCGCCGTAGCCCTGCTCACGCGTGCCGTCAAAATATTCGCGGCCAAAACGACGCGCGATGGCACGGTTTTCTTCCAGCCCCTGTTTGCGGGCGGCGAGATTGCGTCGCGCGCGCGGATATTTTGCCAGGAGGTTGATCTCAGCCACTCGATTTTGCCTTCATCTCGGCAATGGTTTTGCGCAATCCCTCGGGGAGGGGGGTCAGGAGAATGTCAGGAAACGCGCTCTTTAGTTTCTCGATGTCGAAACGGCGGTGAGTGATTGGATTTTGGCGAACGGAGGGTTGCAACTCAATGGGCCGGCCGGCATGCGCGCCAATTTGTTCAGCCGCTTCGCGGAAGCTAACCGACTGCCCGCTGGCGAGATTCAATAGGCCAGCTGACCGATGCAATAAGACCCGCATTATCAGCGCGATTGCATCGTCTGCATACAGATGGTCGCGAGTCTCCTCACCGTTGCCGAACATGGCAATTCGTCCCTCCTGCAATGCCTGGCGCACAAACCGGTTCGGGCCGTAGGAATTGTGCGTATCGCCTGCGCCGTAGACCGCCGTCAGGCGCAAAATCGCGAGTGGCACCTGGACCTCCGACGAAAGGATCAGCTCGCGTGCGCGATGCATTATGCCGTAGAGATCGGCCGGGGCGGCCGGCGTCGCTTCTGAAATGTAATTGTAGTCAAAAGAGTATACAGCGTCCGAACTAGCATACACCATGTGCGAGACTTGTGCGGTGCGCGCCGCTTCGGACACGTTGCGCGCCATGTTGAGGTTGCGCACTAAAGCCGCCGAATCTCGGCCCCTGTCCGGTGTTATTGCCGAAAGAAATACGACGGCGTCGGTCGGCCTCAGTTTCTCGCTGAGATGCTTACCAGCCGTGCTCTCTGTGAGTTCAATATCCCGCGAACCTAACGCGACGGTTGCGATATCGTCTGTGCGTAATCTTTGGCACAGCCGTCGGCCGAGAAATCCCCCAGCGCCCAAAACGATGACGCGAATTGGATTTTGCGGCTGGCTAGAGGCGTGTGTTAGCATCATGAAGCGCGTTTATCTTCGGTCGGCCGATCCACATTTTATCACCGTTGTCGACCGCTAGCTTAGCTAGGTGCCCACCGGTCGCGCCACGCCTCGAACATGAGAACGTCCCAAAGCAAATATTGCCAATTGTGACGCCCACTGAGGTGCCCAGCCCAATAGCGACGCACCTGCGCTGTGTCAAACAGGCCCCCCTCACGCAGGCGGCGTTCCGAAAGCAGGTCTTCAGCCCACTCCCGCAACGGGCCGCGCAGCCACTGGCCGAGCGGAATTCCGAAACCCATCTTTGGGCGCTCGATAAGGTGCGGCGGCACGTAGCGATAGAGCACCTGCCGCAGAAGCCACTTAGTTTCCCCACCACGAATTTTGGCCGACCGCGGCAATTGCCAGGCAAACTCGACAACGCGGTGATCAATTATCGGAACGCGCGCTTCCAATGCGACTGCCATGCTGGCCCGATCAACTTTGGTGAGAATGTCGTCGGGCAAATAAGTGACGAGATCGAAGAATTGCATCCGGTCGAGTAGGTTTGGCATGTCCTTGGCTACGCCGGCGTCCCAAATGATACCTTTCGGCTCTTCGACACCTTGCATTAACTGGTCCGGCTCCCAGTGCGTGAGCAAGCACCGGTAAATGGCGTCGCCATCTGGAAGACCAAGCACAGAAGCGAATTTGTGCAACTTGTCACCGACCTGTCCGGGCAGTTGGGCCGGAATGACGGAGAGAAGACTCGACCAAACGTCGGGAGAAATGCTGGTCAGTCCGGCCGCCATTGCCCGCCGGATGGGTTGCGGCAGCAGCGATAGGCCGCGCCAGAAACGCTGTGTAAGCTGATAACGATTGTAACCGGCGAACAACTCGTCGCCACCGTCGCCCGATAGCGCCACCGTAACATGACCGCGCGTCATTGCGGAAACGAGATACGTCGGGATTTGCGAGGAATCGGCAAACGGCTCATCGAACCATTCCGGCAACCGGGGGATGACATCAAGCGCCTGCTGCGCGGTGACCGTTAGCTCAGTATGCTCGGTCCGAAGATGGCGTGCGACGGCGGCTGCATGCGGCGCTTCGTCGAAGCCGGGAATATCAAACCCGATGGTAAAGGTTTTTACCGCGCCCGGATTAGCATCCTGCATGAGCGCAACGACCGTCGAGGAATCGACGCCGCCAGACAGGAATGCGCCAAGGGGTACGTCGGCGATCATCCGGCGTTTGACGGCATCTCTCAGGTGCCGTTCCAATGCGTCGGTAAGTTCGGAATCGCTTGCCTGGATTGGGTTACAAAGTCCGGCCCGCGCCACCGCGCGCGCATCCCAAAAGCGGGTGATGCGGGGTTCGCCATTCCAGGGCAGCGTGAGAACCGTACCCGGCTCGAGTTTGTGAACGCCTTCATAGACCGTGTGTGGCGCAGGAATGTAATTGTGCCGTAGGAAGCTCGCGGTTGCGTTGCGATCTATGCGTGGCGTCCACCCTGGGTGCGCGCGTAATGCTTTGAGCTCCGATCCGAACAGGAACAGATCCCCGAACTTCGCCCAGTAGAGCGGTTTGATGCCAAGGCGATCGCGGACAAGTGTCAATGTTCGTTCGCGCCGATCCCACAGCGCAAATGCGAACATACCGATCAGCTGAGGTAGCGTCGCATCAATGCCGAATACCGCTATCGATTCGAGCATCACTTCGGTGTCGGAGTGGCCGCGAAACACCACGCCACGCGCCGTCAGTGAAGGTCGAATATCTTCGTAATTGTAGACCTCGCCATTATAGGTGAGTACGTACCGGCCATCGGCCGAGATCATCGGCTGATGTCCTGTGGAAGAAAGGTCGACGATGGACAGACGGCGATGAGCCAGTGCAACGCCGGCCTCGGCGTCGATCCAGACGCCGTCGTCATCCGGCCCGCGGTGCTGCAAACTGCCATTCATCCTGGCGCAAATATCGCCGAGCTCCAGGGCCGGGCCCTGCGAATGGCCTGCAATAAAGCCGACAATTCCACACATCCGTTAAATCCTGACCGTTATCAACAGGTGATGCCTAACGGCCCGTTCGAAATTAAGCAATCTGAGCCGTTACAAATGAACGTTTGCGAAATTCCGATAGACGGGGCCGTCTGGTCCGAATAGTGATTGCACGCAGTTGGTTCGCATATCGCAGTCTTTCGCCATTGTAGAGCCGAGAATCGAAGTCTGGGGATTAAGAATAGCAGTGCCGCACGGGCGAAAAATCGCTGTTATCGGCTTGGGCTATGTCGGCCTGCCGGTCGCCGTAGCCTTCGCCCGCTCAGGCGTGCCGGTGATCGGTTTCGACATAGATCGCAAGCGCGTGGATGAATTGCGTTCAGCGCACGACCATACGCTTGAGGTCGCTCCGAGCGACCTCAAGCAACAAAGCCTGCGTTTCGAGCACGAAACGGAGTGCCTTGCCGACGCGGATTTCTACATAGTCACCGTGCCGACGCCCATCGACAGCGCGCGCCGGCCGGACCTCGGCGCTGTGCTGTCGGCTTCCCACACCGTTGGCAAAGTACTGAAGCGTGGCGACATTGTTGTCTATAAATCAACAGTGTACCCGGGCACGATCGAGGAAGAATGTCTGCCCGTTCTGGAAAAAAACTCGGGCCTTGTGGGCGGCCGTGATTTCACGGTCGGCTATTCGCCAGAACGGATTAATCCTGGCGACAAGGAGCATCGCTTCGAAACCATTGTGAAAGTGGTTGCCGCGCAGGACGCGCGCACACTTGATATCGTCGCCGATGTCTACGGCTCCGTCGTGACGGCAGGTATTCACCGCGCACCATCGATCAAAGTCGCCGAAGCCGCCAAAGTCATCGAAAATACACAGCGGGATCTCAATATCGCCTTCATGAATGAACTGTCGGCGATCTTTCACCAGCTTGGCATCGACACCGGCGATGTGCTTGCGGCGGCGTCGACCAAATGGAATTTCCTAAATTTCCAGCCGGGTCTGGTTGGCGGGCACTGCATCGGTGTCGACCCGTATTATCTGACCTACCGCGCCGAAAAGGCCGGCTACCATCCGGAAATCATTCTCGCCGGACGACGTATCAATGACGGAATGGGCGAACGTGTGGCGCGTGAATGCATGCGGGCTCTGCTGCAGGCGGGCCGCGCCAACCCCACTGTGACAATTCTGGGGATGACATTCAAAGAGAATGTTCCCGATATCCGGAATTCCAAAGTGATCGATATTGCCCGGGGACTTGAGCGGGTGGGCGTCCGCATACAGGTAACCGATCCGATGGCATCCGCAGCGGAAACGGAACAGGAATATGGGATAAAATTGTTACCGCTTGAGGCCTTGCGTCCGGCCGATGCGGTCATCCTAGCTGTCGCTCACAAGGAATATGTGGCGGGCGGCTGGCCCCTGGTCGCCAGCCTGCTCAACGATCGACGTGGTATCGTATTTGATGTGAAGGCGAAGCTTGTTCGTCAGAAAAAGCCGGAAGGAATTGATCTGTGGCGCCTATGAGTGGATTCCATTTCACACGGAACGCGACGCAATGGCTGACGGTCCGATTCTTGTCACCGGGGCTGCAGGCTTTATCGGCTTTCACGTAGCGAAACGCCTTCTGCATGATGGTCACGACGTCGTCGGCCTCGACAACATGAACCCCTACTACGATCCCGCGCTCAAGGACGCCAGACGCGCGGATCTCGCGAAATCCGATCGGTTTCGCTTTCGTCAAACTCGACCTCGCGGATCGCGAAGGAATGGCGGCGCTATTCAAAGAACACCGGTTTCCGTACGTCGTCCACCTCGCGGCGCAGGCCGGCGTTCGCTATTCGCTCGTCGATCCGTTCGCGTATGTGGATGCCAATCTCACCGGGTTCACCACAATCCTCGAAGGCTGCCGCCACAATGGGTGCCGACATTTGCTGTATGCGTCGTCGTCGTCGGTCTACGGATCCAACACCAAAATGCCGTTCTCGGTCCACGAGAACGTCGACCATCCTTTGAGTCTATACGGAGCTTCAAAGAAGGCGAACGAGTTGATGTCGCACGCCTACGCGCACCTGTTCAACCTTCCGGTGACCGGCCTGCGGTTTTTTACGGTGTACGGCCCGTGGGGCCGTCCCGGACATGGCGATGTGGATATTTGCAAAAGCAATCATGGCCGGCGAACCCATCAAATTGTTCAACAACGGAAATATGCGGCGCGACTTTACATATGTTGACGACGTGGTGGAATCGGTTGTCCGCCTGGTCGACCGTCCCGCCATCGGGAATTCGAAATATTCGACCGCATCGCCCGACCCGGGTTCGAGCAGCGCGCCATGGCGCGTTTACAACATCGGTAACAACAAACCCGTCGAGCTTTTGGAAGTGGTGCGGATTCTAGAGGGAGCTATTGGGAAGAAGGCCAAGCGTGAACTCCTGCCGATGCAGCCCGGTGATGTGCCGGCGACCTATGCCGATGTCGACGATTTGATGCGGGACGTCGATTTTCGGCCCTCCACGCCGATCGAGCAAGGGATCGCACGATTCATTGCGTGGTATCGTGAGTGGGCCTCCAACAACGCCAAGTAACTCGATATGTAACTCGATATGTAACTCGATTGGCTGCTAGACATCCATGGCTTGGGTCTTGGCTTCGCGCAGCGAGCGAAGTCGGATGCGATTGGCGCTAAAAATCCACGCAATTCCGCCGGCCGCGCCGATGACGAAGCTGCTGGCTCCGAACAAAATAGAGACCAATAGTCCGTCACTTTCCGGCAGTCCGGCATATGTGAACGCTGCGATCATCGCACTTTCGCGCACGCCCCATCCAGCAATGGAAACGGGAATGGCTGAAATCAGAATCACTGGTGGAATCAGCAAGAGCGAATTCACGAAAGTAAACGATGAGCCGATCGCGCGCGCGCAGAGCCACAAGACAACAACGGTCATGAGGTGGACAGCAATCGATATGACTGCCACCGCTGGTCCCGTTCTTGGAGACGTGAGGACTTGCCATGCGGTTTTTGCGATGTCCGCCAGATGACGAATGGCTTTCAAGCGGGCGAATGACGTGCCACTGAGAAGCGATAACACGAGCAAGCCCATTGGTGCCACAGCGCCAGCCACACCAATTAAAATCAGCGCTGTTCGGCCGATCGGATTGGCGATGAATACGAGAGACCAAGGCAGGCAAATCAGGACAAGAACGGCAAGCCAGATCAAACCGACAATCCTATCGATCAGCACCGAAAAAACTGCGTTCTTCCATGCGCCGGCGTCCCTCGCCATGAGCCAAATGCGCGCGGCGTCGCCGCCGACAGTCGATGGCAATACTTGACTAAAGAACGAACCAATCAGCGTATAAAGCACCGCGCGGCCGGCGTTCAGATTTCCCCCACCAAATTCGGCGATGCGCCGCCAGCGCAGCGACACTAACGCGAGTTGCAATCCCAGCACGGTCAAAGCAGCCGCAATCCAGGTATAGTCGAGGCGATAGAGGCGCTCCCGCAAAACGCTGAAATTGACGAAGTGAACAGCGACATATAATAGCGCCACCGAAATTGCGAGCTTGGTCCCGAAGAGTAATAAACCGCGTGTCCGATCCATAAGCCGTAGTCTCAGGGGTTTAAGGTAGGTTCCGAACAATCGCGGCGACTGTGGCGAGCAGGCCGGTAAAAATTGGACTGGCGAGCGCGTTTCATACCTTGATTGTTCTGAGATGAGAATGGGATAAATTCGGCTTGGTGCGCAAAGATTAATATGTCGGCCATCTTCCGGATCGTGCAGGTGGCGCGCGCCATCGAAGCGATTGACGGCGGTGCGCCGGCTTGCGTGTCCGTGTTTGCTGGTCGGCTGGCCGATTTCGGGATCGACTATCGGCCAATCATGCTGGATGCCATTCTCGCACGCGCAAAGCCGGCAATGTCGAGATCATTTGGGCGTCAACACGCGAAGTGTTCAATGTCGTGGAGGCCGACGCTATGGGCTGCCACATCATCACCGCTCCTGCCGATGTGCTCAAAAAACTTCCTGCACTTGCAACGAAGACCGCAGCAGAGCTTTCCCTCATGGCTGTGAAGTCATCTCGGGAAGACGCGATTGCGGTTGGCTTACGGCTTGCGGTTCCGGCCTCGCGTGCAGCGGAATAGGTATCCATCCACAGGTGGCGTCAGCACGAATTGTTCGCTTGTAACGCTTTGAATCAAAACGTGTTCACCTTGCTGTCCGGGGTAGTCGCCAGCCGCCCGGTCCCATGCTAGTTGATGAAGGGCTGAAGTAATGGGGCGTGGGGATATAATCGAGTCATGCAGTCTGCAATAGCGAGCGCGGAGCGTCCGTTGCGTATTGGTGTCGTCGGCGTCGGCGTCATGGGCAGTAATCATGCTCGTGTATTGGCGGGATTGCCCGGCACCGAACTCGTTGGGGTCGCCGACCCCGACCGAAAACAGGCAGAATTCGTTGCCCGCACGTTGGGATGTGCCGCTGTTTCGATAATGTCGGTGAACTCATCGAGCGCGACGTCGACGCGATCACGATTGCGGCGCCGACCCACCTCCATCGCGATATTGCACTCAACTGCATCTCACGTGGCATCCATGTCCTGGTGGAAAAGCCGATCGCGTCGACGGTCGACGAGGGGCGCGAGATCATCACGGCCGCACGCCGTGCCGGCGTCACTTTGATGGTGGGTCATGTCGAGCGCTTCAATCCTGCGGTAGAAGCCATCAAAGACGCGATCCGGGGCGAAGATATTCTTTCCATCGCAATTACTCGCGTTGGACCATTTCCACCGCGGATGTCGAATGTGGGCGTCGTCATCGATCTTGCCGTGCACGACATCGATTTAATTCGCTGGTTTACCGATTCCGACATCGTCGAAGTGCAACCGCAACTTTCGAGTGCGGTTGCCGAGCGCGAAGATATTGCGCTTCTGCAGTTTCGAACCGCATCAGGCGTCCTGGCTCATATCAACACCAATTGGCTGACGCCGTTTAAGGCTCGGAACGTGACCGTCGCAACACGCGGCAAATACGTGACAGGGGATCTTCTGACTCGGCAAGTCACCGAGTGTTTTGGCTTTCAACCGGACGGCAGTTATTCGATGCGCCATCTGTCCGTCGGGCATGCCGAGCCACTTCGCTCGGAATTACTCGCCTTTGTGCGTGCTGTCCGTTCCGGAGCAGCGCCCGCAGTCACCGGCGAGGAGGCCGTCGCAAGCCTCGAGATTGCGACGCGTTGCCTTGCCACGCGGCCGACTGTTGTTGCGCCCGCCCAACGGAAAGGCCCGCGCGCTGTCGTCGGCTGACCGTAGTCGTCTTCAGTACGAACATTTAGATGAATTTGCGCTCCAACCTGCCGCTCCATTCCGTTCATTGACGTTGCCGCCCAACGCCGCCGGCTTGGGCCGGCCATCGATGCTGCGGTGGCTCGCGTATTGAATCACTGCCAGTTCATTCTGGGCCCGGAGGTGAAAGCTTTTGAGTCCGAACTCACTGCATTCTGTGGTGCCCGCCATGTCATCACCTGCGCGAGCGGGACCGATGCTCTTGTGCTTGCGTTGCGGGCGATGGGCGTCGGGCCCGGTGACGCCGTATTGTGTCCGTCGTTTACCTTTTGCGCGACTGCAGAAGTAGCCGTGTTGGTCGGTGCAACGCCGGTGTTTGTGGATGTTGACTTAACGAGCTTCAATATTGATGCCAAAGGTATTGCGGGTGCGGTAGCGACTGCGAAAGAAGGCGGATTAACGCCGAAAGCAATTATTCCGGTCGATCTGTTCGGCTTGCCGGCGGATCACTCCGCAATCGCGGTGGCGGCGAAGGCCGAAAAACTGCTGATCCTTGATGATGCGGCGCAGGGATTTGGTGGCATCTACGATAATCGTAGACTTGGCACCTTCGGCCACACCACGGCGACCAGTTTTTTCCCCGCCAAGCCGTTAGGGTGTTACGGCGATGGCGGTGCCGTGATGACCGACGACGATGGGTTTGCGGAGGCGCTCAGGAGTTTGCGTGTGCATGGGCAGGGCAGCGACAAATACGACAACGTGCGCATTGGTCTCGCCTCGCGCCTTGATACGATTCAGGCAGCGATCTTGAGCGAGAAGTTAAAGATTTTCCCCGACGAAATTGATGCGCGCAACAAAGCTGCGCGCCGCTACAGCGAGGGCCTCGGCGACGTCGTAACTGTCCCAACCGTTCCTGCCGGGTCTACGTCTGTTTGGGCGCAGTACACTATCCGCGTGGCTGGCGGACGCCGAGACGCGCTTGCTGCGGCCCTCAAGGCTGAAGGCATTCCGACCGCGATCTATTACCCGATCCCGCTGCACCGGCAGCAGGCCTATAAACATTTTCCGGTCGGCAAGGGCGGCGTCGCGGTGAGCGATCGTTTGGCCGCCGAGGTAATTAGTCTGCCAATGCATGCTTATCTCGACGCGGCCACGCAGGACCGCATCATTGATACGATACGGCGTGCACTAAAAAAGAAGTGAGCGGCCGGCCTTACGAACCCCGGTCAACATCGTCGGTGACTGCGGACGTCGCGCAGCATAATATCTAGCCTCAATGGATGGGGCGCAAATTTCACATCGCATGTCACGATGTGGTTCGTATCGAAGATGGGACAGGCATTGTCGATTCCAATAAATAATTCTCAATAAAGCGTCGATAAGATATCAAAATGAACTGGCGTGATCAGAACCTTCGCTTGCGTCGGCTTGAGGCGGAGGCAATCGATATCATGAGAGAAGCTGTTGCTGAATTTCGCAACCCGGTTATGCTCTATTCAATCGGCAAGGATTTAGGTGCGATGCTGCACGTCGCGCAAAAAGCCTTTGCTCCCGCAAAGCCTCCCTTTCCGCTGCTGCATGTAGACACGAGCTGGAAATTTCGGGAGATGATCGCGTTCCGCGACAAAACGGCAGCAAGTTTGGGCATGGACCTTCTCGTGCATGTGAATGAGGATGGACTCATGCGTGGCGTTTCTCCAATTGCATCCGGCTCGGCGTTGCACACGCAAATCATGAAAACCGAAGGTTTACGTCAGGCGCTTGATAAGTGGAAGTTTGACGTGGCATTTGGCGGTGCCCGTCGTGATGAAGAAAAAAGCCGAGCGAAAGAGCGTATATTCTCGCATCGTTCGGCAACCCACAGCTGGGATCCGCGTAATCAACGGCCTGAACTCTGGCGCCTGTTCAACACTCGCATCAAGAGTGGCGAATTTATGCGGGTTTTTCCGTTGTCAAATTGGACGGAGCTCGATGTTTGGGAATACATCAGGGCCGAAAATATCCCCGTTGTGCCGCTTTATTTTGCCAAGGAGCGCCCCGTCGTCGAACGCGAGGGGGCGTTGATCATGGTTGACGATGATCGCCTGCCGCTCGCACCCGGAGAAACCCCACAGATGGTGCGCGTCCGTTTTCGCACACTTGGCTGTTATCCGCTGACAGGCGCTATTCGCTCGGACGCAAAAACGCTCGATTTAGTCATCGCCGAATTGCGTAATTCGAGCAACTCTGAACGGCAAGGGCGTGTCATCGACCGCGACGATTCGGGATCGATGGAGAAAAAGAAGCGCGAAGGCTATTTCTGATGGGCGGTTCGGCAACAGTCGCTGTCGCGGATACGCGCCCAGCCTTGCGGTTTCTCACTTGCGGTTCGGTTGACGATGGTAAATCGACGTTGATCGGGCGGTTGTTGTACGAACAGAATCTCATCTTCGATGACCAATTAACCGCGCTGGAACACGACTCCAAAAAGCACGGCACAACAGGAGCCGAGGTTGATCTCGCTCTGTTACTCGACGGCCTAGAATCCGAGCGTGAGCAGGGTATTACGATCGACGTTGCCTACCGCTATTTTACCACGCGCAATCGCTCCTTCGTCGTTGCCGATACTCCGGGTCACGATCAATACACGCGCAATATGGCGACCGGTGCGTCGAATTCCGATCTCGCCGTATTATTGGTCGACGCGCGCAAGGGGTTACTCGGGCAGACCCGACGGCATGCCATCATCGCCAGCCTGCTAGGCATTCGCTACGTTATATTGGCGGTGAACAAGGTCGATCTTGTCGGGTTCGATAAAGAGGTCTTCGAACGGATCACCGCCGATTTCGCGATGTTTGCCGGGCCGCTTGGCTTTGACGACGTCACGGCGATCCCGATTTCGGCGCGTTTCGGCGACAATGTATCGAGTATCAGTCCGCGTACGCCCTGGTATTCAGGGCCTCACCTGCTCGAGTATCTCGAAACCGTAGATTGCGAGGATGGCCGTGGAATAAAGCCATTCCGTATGCCCGTGCAATGGGTCAACCGGCCCGATTCTGGCTTCCGCGGCTATGCGGGCACGATTGCGAGTGGCGGCACTCGGGTGGGTGACGAGATCGTCGTTCTGCCTTCGGGCCAGATCACCCGGATCAATTCTGTTCTCATCGCCGGCGTCGATGTGGCTGGGGCCGACTGCGGTGACGCGGTGATGGTCACGCTGGCCGACGAGATCGACATTGTACGCGGCGATATGCTCGCAGCGGTCGGCGACCGCCCGCCGGTTGCGGATCAGTTCGCTGCGCATCTCATTTGGATGTCAGAGGATAATATGTTTCCCGGTCGCTCCCATCTGATTAAGATCAATGATTGCACGCTGCCGGCGACGATCACGGAACTCAAGCATCGTCTCGATATCAATACTTTGTCGAAGCTTGCGGCCAAATCGCTGAGCTTGAATGAGTTCGGCATATGCAATCTTTCAATTGCCCGACCGGTGCCGTTCGACGTCTACGCACAAAATCGCGAAACGGGCGCATTTATTCTGATCGATCGCTATTCTAACGAAACTGTTGCTGCGGGCATGATCGATTTTGCCCTGCGTCGGGCGACCAATATCCATCGTCAGAATTTGACTGTGAGCAAGGCCGAGCGCGGCCGTCTTATGCATCATAAACCCGCGGTACTGTGGTTCACCGGCCTGTCCGGCGCTGGTAAGTCAACCATCGCCAATTTGGTAGAGGCAACGCTAAATGAGCGGGGCGCTCATACCATGATGCTTGACGGCGATAACGTGAGACATGGGCTTACCAAGGATCTCGGCTTCACCGAAGGGGATCGGGTCGAAAATATCCGCCGCATCGGTGAAGTGGCTAAACTAATGACGGAGGCCGGACTGATAGTGCTCTGCTCATTTATTTCGCCGTTTCGCGCAGAGCGTCGCATGGTGCGTGAATTGCTGGCCGACGGAGAATTCATCGAAGTGTTCGTCGACGCGCCGCTCGAAGAGTGCGTCGCACGCGATTCAAAGGGCCTTTATCGCCGGGCATACGCAGGCGAAATCAAGAATTTTACCGGCGTCGACCAAGCCTATGAGACGCCAGAAAACCCCGACCTTCACCTGATGACAGGACGTAGTGACGCCGTAAGCTTGGCTGATCAAGTCATTGCAGATCTGATTCGACGCAAAATTATCGGCGCGGCGTAGATTAAATTTGTGAAGCCAACTCAGCTGCGCTTATAGACATCCTCGAGCCGCTCGATGTCGTCTTCACCGAGGTAGCTGCCGGTCTGCACCTCGATTAACTCGAGCGGGATTTTTCCCTTGTTGGCCATGCGATGGACGCTTCCGATGGGGATGTACACCGACTCGTTTTCATGGACCGCGCGAACTTGCTCGTTGATGGTGACTTCGGCAGTCCCACGCACGACTACCCAATGCTCGGAGCGATGCCGGTGCTTCTGTAGTGACAGAATGCCGCCGGGGATAACGACAATACGTTTGACCTGAAAACGCTCGCCGAGGTCGATCGACTCGTAATAGCCCCAGGGGCGGTGCACGCGCTTGTGATCGGTCGCCTCTGCTCTCTTCCCAGCCTTGAGCTTTGTAACCAGTTCGCGGACGTCTTGCGCGCGCGCGCGTGGTACCACCATTACAGCGTCTGAAGTACTCACAACGACCAGGTCGTTTACGCCAACGACCGTCGTCAACCGGTCATCGGAATGCACAACGCAACCGGTGGCGTCCATGGTCACGACGTGACCATGGAGCACGTTGCCTTGAGCATCGGACTTTACGATATCGAACAGCGCGTCCCAGCTGCCAATGTCAGACCAGCCGAAGTCGCCCGCGATGACAGCCGCGCGATCAGTTTTTTCCATTACGGCGTAGTCGATGGACTTCTGCGGTGCGCGCGCGAAGGCTTCCTGCTGCAAGCGCAAGAATCCAAGATCATCACTCGCATTGGAAACGGCCGCTTTGATCGCAGCCGCCATATCCGGTTCAAGCCGCTCGAGCTCCGACAGCAATACGTCGGCGCGAAAGAGAAAGTTTCCCGAATTCCACAAATAGCCTTCGCGCACATAACGCGCGGCTGTCGTGGCATCGGGCTTTTCGACGAAGCTTTTCACCGCATGCACGCCGTCTGTGCCGACAGCCTCGCCGGGAAGGATATAGCCATAGCTGGTCTTAGGTTCGGTCGGCTTGATGCCGAAGGTGACGATGTGGCCTGCTTCCGCGGCGGCACGGCCAGCGAGGCAAGTCGAGCGAAACGCCTCAACGTCCAAAATGATGTGATCAGCGGCGAGTGCGAGTACGACGGCCTGCGGATCGCGCAGGGCCGCGATCGCGGTCGCAGCGGCGATAGCGGGCCCCGAATCGCGTCGTAAAGGCTCGATAACCACCGTCGCATTAACGCCCACCTCCTCGGCCTGCCGCCGGGCGAAGAAATGGAAACTAGGACCAGTTATGACAATTGGCGGCGCAAACATGGGGTGCTGCACGCGCAGCAATGTCTCCTGGTAAGTCGACCGGTCGCCGACCAATGGCAGGAATTGCTTAGGCAGGGCGTCCCGCGAGACCGGCCAAAGCCTCGTTCCAGCGCCACCGGCCAACAAGATGGGGATGATTGGTGAAGGCATCGGTGGCGGCTTTATGGGCTCTTTGTTCCGGCGACGAATTGTCTTAATGCAGTTCTACGAAGCTGACCATCGCTTCGTGCCGTAAACGTTAAGAGCGCTAATTCGCAGTGTTTTCTGCTCGACAGCAGGGACAGCCCCGATGATTGAACGCATTCTAACGGTCGGCGGGCTGACGCTGGTCTCCCGTATTACTGGCTTTGCTCGAGACATTATGTTGGCAGCCGTGCTCGGTGCCGGTCCGGTTGCCGATGCATTTTTCGTCGCCTTCCGACTGCCCAATCATTTTCGCGCCATCTTTGCTGAAGGCGCCTTTAACGCCGCCTTCGTGCCGGCCTATGCGCGTATCCGCGAGCAAGGTGGCGCGCAGCGTGCGGATCTTTTCGCCGACCGCATTTTTACGCTGCTGGTCGCGAGCCAACTTGTGCTGCTGGCGGCTGCGCTCTTGTTCACGCCAACTGTTATCGGATTGCTCGCTCCGGGATTTGCCCGCGACCCCGAGCGCTTTGCGTTGGCAACCGATCTCACGCGCATCACTTTTCCCTATTTATTACTGATCACTCTAGTGACGCTCTGGGGAGGCATCCTCAATGCATTGCAGCGTTTTGCTGCCGCCGCCGCTGCGTCGACCTTGCTCAATTTGGCGATGATGTTGACGCTTGCGCTCGTCGTCTTCTTTCCAACGGCTGGCCACGCAGCAGCTTGGGGCGTGCTCATCTCCGGAGTTTTGCAAGCAATGCTGGTCGGTGGCGATACCTGGCGTGCGGGCGCGATGACGGCGTTCTCCTGGCCGAAGTTGGACGCCGACGTGCGGCAATTCTTCCGCGCGCTTGGCCCCGCGACTATCGGTTCCATGGGCGTGCAGCTTGCATTGTTTGCAGACACGATCATCGCAAGCTTTTTACCGGCGGGTGCGTTGTCGGCGCTCTATTATGCTGACCGCCTGAACCAGCTGCCGATCGGAGTCATCGGCATTGCCGCCGGCACGGTCATCCTGCCTGAAATGTCGCGCCGCATCGCCGGTGGCGATCACCACGGAGCAGCACAGGCACAAAATCGTGCCATCGAATTTACATTGTTGCTGTCGATTCCATGCATTGCAGCGTTTTTTATTATTCCCGATTTGATCATGCGCGCGCTGTTTGTGCGCGGTGCTTTCACGGCTGCCGATGCCGAGGTCGCGGGACGTACGCTGACCGCCTATGCCTTCGGATTGTTGCCCTTCGTTTTGATACGCAGCGCGGTCGCGACTTTCTTCGCGCGTGGTGACACAGCGACGCCAGTGAAGGCCGCGCTGATCGCGGCCGCTGTCAACATCGCATTCAAAGTGTTGCTGATGGGTCCGCTTGCGCAGGTCGGCCTCGCGTTGGCGACGTCGATTGGCGCGTGGATTAATCTTGGTCTAGTTGTCTGGTTCTCAAGGCGCGCAGGTCACGCCGTGCACGACAAGCGGCTGCGTCAATCAATCCTAAGACTCGCGATTGCCGGTGTCGTATTGGCTGTTGTGCTGTGGCTATGCCATCCGTACGTCACCCAATGGCTCGTGGGATGGCAGGGCCCTCGCGATCTTGCCGCGCTCGCTATTATTGGGGCGGTCGGAGCCGTGGTCTACGGCGGGGCCGTTATGGCGTTTTTCGGACGAGATTGGGTTGCGGCAATCCGCGCAAGGCCACATCGCTAAAGCAATATTCTTGATCCTATTGCCGAACGGGCGAGGTGGACATAGCTACCTTCGGGCGCTATTGGGACAGGCCGCGTTAGCTATTTTCCCCTGCAGGAATTCATGAATTCGACACGGCTCATTTCATCATTTTCTTTGATCGATAGCGCAAGAAAGCTCGCGGTTCCATTGGTGCTTGCGACTTTGGTCGCAAGCTGTGGCGAGCGCCAGCAGCAAGCTGGCCCGCCGCCGCCTGCGGTCACCGTGGCAACGCCGGTCAAGCGGACCGTATTCGATTACGACGAATATGTCGGTCGTTTCACGGCCATTAATATGGTCGAGGTGCGCGCACGTGTTTCGGGTTATCTCGACAAATTGCATTTCAAGGACGGGCAAATCGTCAAGCAGGGCGATTTGCTGTTTACCATCGATAAGCGCCCATTCCAGAACACGCTCGATCAGGCGCGCGCCAACCTTGTGCAGGCACAATCCAATTTGGCATTTACCGAATCTGACTACACGCGTGGGCAACAGCTCGTACGCGACAAGACAATCACCGACCAAACATTCGAACAGCGCGCTCAAGCCTTCCGCAATGCCAAAGCCTCAGTGGCCAGCAACGAAGCCGCCGTTCGTCAGGCCGAACTCGACCTGGAATTCACCGAGTTGCGCGCACCTGTGAATGGCCGCATCGGTGATCGGCGTGTTTCTCCGGGCAACCTTGTCACCGGTGGCACAGGCGGCAACACGACGTTGCTTGCGATCATTGTTTCGACCGATCCGATCTATTTTGAATTTACATTCGATGAAGCGTCTTACTTGCGGTACGAACGGCTCGCCAAAGAGGGCGGCCAGGACGTCGCCAGCCGGAATGCCGGCGTGCAAGTGGCGCTTAAATTGATCGACGAAAACGATTTTGACCATGAAGGCCGCATGGATTTCGTCGATAACGTCATCGATCGCTCGACAGGGACGATCCGCGGCCGCGCGGTATTTGCAAACCCGAACGAGGTCCTTACGCCCGGGATGTTCGCTCGCGTGCGCGTTCCCGGTTCACCACCCTATGAAGCTTTGCTGGTGCCTGACGCCGCGATCGGGACCGAGCAATCGCGTAGATTTGTCGTCGTGATCGATGCGCAGGATACTGCGCGGCAGAAATACGTCACCCTCGGCCAGCTGACATCCGACAACCTGCGCGTGATCAAGGACGGTGTCGGGCCCGACGACCGCGTTGTCGTCAGCGGGCTCATGCAGGCGCGGGTCGGTCAGAAAGTGCGGCCGGAACTACAGGGTGCCAAACCCGCGGGGCCGGCACCCGCCGGGGGCCCGCCACAACAGTCGAAATAAGAGCGGCGTCAGCGCATGCGTATTTCGCATTTCTTCATCGATCGGCCGATTTTCGCCTCCGTGGTCTCGATTATTTTCGTGATCCTTGGCGGTGTGGCGTTCAGTCGGCTGCCGGTGGCCCAATATCCGGAAATCGCTCCGCCCACCATAACCGTTTCCGGTCAGTATCCGGGAGCCAGCGCCGATGTGGTCGCGGCGACCGTCGTGACGCCGATCGAGCAGCAGATTAACGGCGTCGAGAACATGATCTATCTGTCGTCGAATTCGACCGGCGACGGGCGCTTCACGATTTCGGTCAGCTTCGACATCGGCACCAATCTCGATATTGCCCAGGTGCAGGTCCAAAACCGCGTCGCCATCGCGCAGCCGCGGCTTCCGGTGGACGTGCGCAATATCGGTGTGACCGTCAACAAAAGCTCGCCTGATCTGATGATGGTCGTGCATCTCTATTCACCGGATAAATCGCGCGACACGCTGTTCATTTCTAACTATGCGACGATTGAGATCACGGACGCTCTCACCCGTGTCGACGGCGTCGGTTCGCTGATCGTTTTCGGCAGCCGCGATTACGCCATGCGAGCCTGGCTCGACCCGGATCGGCTGCAATCGCTCGGACTTACAGCGACTGACGCCGTTCTCGCGCTACAAGGACAAAACGTGCAGGTCGCCTCCGGCGTGCTCAATCAGCCGCCGGTCGGCAAACCCGCTGCATTCCAGACTTCGGTACAGACCCTCGGGCGGCTCAGTAGCACCGAGGAGTTTGGCAACATCGTCATCAAGCAGACGGCCAATGCCGTGGTTCGGCTGAAGGACGTCGCAACAGTCGAACTCGCTGCACAGGATTATTCAACCAATTCATATCTCGATCGCGATCCGGCGATCGCGATCGGTATTTTCCAGCGTCCCGGGTCCAATGCACTTTCGACTGCGACGAATATCAAGAATACGATGGAAGAGCTGGCAAAGCGGTTCCCGCCGGGGCTGAAATACGACATCGTTTACAATCCGACGGAATTCATTCAGCAATCGGTGGACGCGGTCGAATCCACGATCGGTGAAGCTATTATCTTGGTCGTACTGGTCGTCATCCTGTTCCTGCAAACCTGGCGCGCGGCGATTATTCCGATTGTGGCCATTCCGGTATCGCTAATTGGTACGTTCTTTATTATGGCGTTGTTCGGCTTCACGCTGAACAACCTGTCGCTGTTCGGACTCGTGCTGGCGATCGGCATCGTCGTCGACGATGCCATCGTTGTGGTTGAGAACGTCGAACGCAATATCGAGGCAGGCCTGAGCCCTCACGACGCCGCGGTCAAAAGTATGGACGAAGTCGGTGGCGCGCTGATTGCCATTGCGCTGGTGCTGTCGTCGGTCTTCATCCCATCAGCCTTCATTACCGGCATATCGGGCCAGTTTTATCGGCAATTTGCGCTGACCATCGCGGGCGCAACCATCATCTCATTAATTGTGTCGTTGACGCTGTCGCCGGCATTGTGCGCGTTGCTGCTCAAACCGCATAGCGAAGTCGAGGATGGGCATTGGTGGAGCAAGCCGATCCATGGCTTTTTCAACCTGTTCAACCGGTATTTCGACAAGCTGACGCGCGGCTATGGCAAGCTTTCGGCGAAGCTTGTGCGCATCCCGGTGCTGGTGCTGGTGGTCTATGCCGGGGTCATCGCCTTTGGCATGAACGAATTTCGTAAAACCCCGGTCGGGTTTATTCCGCAGCTGGACCGGGGCTATCTCATCATTATCACGCAGCTCCCGCCGGCAGCCTCGCTTGCGCGTACCGATGAGGTCAATCGGCAGGCGGTAGAGATTGCGCTGTCGATCCCGGGAATCGCGCATGCGGTCAACATCGTGGGCTTTTCCGGTGCCACCTTTACGAATGCGCCGAATGCCGGCGCTGTTTTCGTCACGCTCGATCCATTCGAGAAGCGAGCGGCCGATCCGCGGCAGTCGGCTGGCGCAATCCAGGGGCAGCTGTTCCAGCGCTTGTCGGCGATCCATGACGGTCTGATTTTCGTCGCGGCGCCACCACCGGTTTCGGGCATAGGCAACGCCGGTGGCTTCCGCATGATGGTGGAGGATCGCGCCGGCCGCGGTTCGCAAGCCCTGCAGAATGCAGTTTACGCGATGATGGGCCGGGCAGCGCAGACGCCAGGCCTGCAGCAAGTTTTCTCGTTGTTTGAAAATACGACGCCGCAGCTTTATCTGGACATCGACCGCACCAAAGCGCAGTTGCTCGGCATTAGTGTGCCGGATGTGTTTGCGGCGCTGCAAATCTATCTTGGCTCGGCCTACGTCAACGACTTCAATCTGTTCGGCCGCACATATCGCGTGGTGGCGCAAGCCACTGCCGACAGCCGCAGCAATACGGACGATGTCCTGAAGATCCGCGTTCGCAATAACAACGGCGAGACCGTGCCGCTTGGCGCTTTCACAACCGTTCGCACGGTCACCGCGCCTTACCGCGTGCCGCGCTACAATCTATATCCCGCCGCCGAGCTCGATGGTGCAGCCGCGCCAGGGTACAGCCAGGGTCAGGCGATCAAGATCATGGAGCAGTTGGCGGCACAAGTACTTCCGGAAGGCTTTTCCTACGAATGGACCACGCTCGCCTTCCAACAAATCCGTGCGGGGAGTACTGCGACATTTGCTTTCGTCCTCGCGGTCGTTTTCGTGTTTCTGGTGCTGGCGGCGCAATTTGAAAGTCTGACACTACCGCTTGCCGTCATCCTGATCGTTCCCATGTGCTTGATTGCGTCAATCGTGGGCGTGGTGCTGCGTGGGCAGGACAACAATATTCTGACGCAAGTCGGGTTTGTCGTGCTCATCGGGCTTGCGGCGAAAAATGCTATTCTGATTGTCGAGTTCGCCAAGCAGCTTGAGGATGCGGGCCGCGATCGCTTCGATGCGGCGGTTGAGGCGGCGCATTTACGCTTGCGGCCGATCTTGATGACGTCCTTCGCCTTCATTCTCGGCGTTACGCCCCTGGTTTGGGCGGTCGGTGCTGGCGCCGAGTTGCGACAAACGCTCGGCACCGCGGTGTTCTCCGGCATGATCGGTGTAACCACCTTTGGCCTGATCTTTACCCCCGTGTTCTATGTGGTTTCACGATGGATTGCGCTACACTTGGCTGGACGCCGCGCGGAACAGAAACCTCGTCGGCAAGCAAAATAGTCAATCCGACGACGGCCCCCATGACAATGAAATTTGGTTTCGGCCAGCCACTCACACGCAAAGAGGACGATGCGCTCTTGCGCGGGGCGGGGCGGTACATTGCCGACGTCATGCCAGCAAACCCGCTTCATGCCGTGGTGGTCCGTTCGTCGCATGCCCATGCGCGTTTTCGAATCGGCGATCTCGCCAGAGTGCGGGCCATGCCGGGCGTGCGTCTCGTGCTGGCTGCTGCGGATATTTCCGAACTTGGTCCATTGCCCACGCCGGGTGTGCTCCCGGACGTGGACATCAAAGTTCCCGTCTATCCGATCTTGGCCAAGGACGTCGTGCGTCATGTCGGCGACGCCGTTGCCTTCGTGGTGGCCGACAGCATCGATGCGGCGAAGGATGCGGCCGAGGCGCTTGAAATCGAGTGGGATGAGCTGCCTCATGTGATCGGGGCGGTGGCTGCGCTGAAGCCAAATGCGCCAAAGGTGTGGACGGATCGTCCCGGCAATCTGGCATTCGAAACCAGCGCGGGCGATGCGTCCGCAACTAAAGAGGCGTTCGCCAAAGCTGCGAAAATTGTTGAGTTGACCATCGTCAACCAACGGCTTGTCACCAATTATCTCGATACGCGCGGCGTGGTCGCGGAATATGACGGCGAGCGCTATACGCTCACGCTCGGCAGTCAGGGCAGCCATATCATTCGCGACATCATTTGCGGGGTTATGAATCTGCCGCCCGATAAAATGCGGGTCATTACACCGGATGTCGGCGGCGGTTTCGGCACTAAGCTGTTTCCCTACCGCGAATACGCATTGGCGGCGGTCGCGGCAGAGCGCCTGCGAAAACCCGTGAGATGGGTCTGCGACCGCAGCGAGCATTTTCTCGGTGATAGCCACGGCCGAGATAACATCTCCACGGCCAGGCTCGCGGTCGACGACAAAGGGCGCTTCCTTGCGCTCGAACTCGATATCATCGCCGACATGGGCGCTTATCTGTCATGTTATGGGCCGTACATTCCGTGGCTCGGCGTCGGCATGGCGACCGGATCTTATGACATTCCGACCGCGCACATCCGGCTCCGTGCGGCTTATACCAACACCGTCCCAGTTGACGCATATCGTGGCGCAGGCCGGCCAGAGGCCTCCTATTTGATCGAGCGCGTGGTCGATGCTGCCGCTCACGATCTCGGTATTGCGCCAGATGCGATCCGACGAAAAAATCTGATCAAGCCAAAGGCATTGCCCTACAAAACGCCGACGGGAAAAGTCTACGACTCGGGCGATTTCGGCTGGCGCGCTTGCTCGCGCGCAGGAGCTTGTAGATTGGGACGGTTTCAAAAAGCGCGCGACACAGTCCAAGCGTGCTGGCCGTTTACGCGGCATTGGGATCGCCACCTACATTGAAGCGTGCGGTAACAACGGGCCGGAGACCGCGGCCCTGACGCTCGACCGTGATGGCGGTGTGACCTTGCTGATCGGATCGCAATCGACCGGACAAGGGCACGCAACCGCGTACGCGCAACTCATCTCGGAGCGTCTCGATCTGCCGCCCGAGCGGGTTCGCGTCATCCAGGGCGACACTGATCGGATCAAGAGTGGTGCGGGGACCGGAGGATCAAGTTCTATCCCCGTAGGCGGCGTTTCCGTTGATCGTGCGAGCAAGAAGCTCGCCAGCCAAATCAAGGACATCGCGGCCGATGCCCTCGAGGCTGCGGCCGGCGATCTGGAAATTGCGGACGGCACCGTGCGTGTCGCCGGCACCGACCGGATGATTACGTTTGCCGATCTTGCGGCACATCCACTCAGCACCGCCGATAAACTGCGTGCGGCGGAGGAATTCAGCGTCGAACCGCCGACATACCCGAACGGCACACATATCGCCGAAGTGGAGATCGATCCTGACACGGGAACGACCTCGCATCACACGTTACGTGGTCGTCGACGATTTTGGCGCGACTCTCAATCCGCTCCTCCTCGCGGGTCAAGTGCACGGCGGTGCCGTGCAGGGCATCGGTCAGGCGTTGATGGAGGATACGGTCTACGATCCGACGACCGGTCAGCTGCTCAGTGCGAGCTTTATGGACTACGCAATGCCGCGCGCGCGGACACGCACCTGACTTCGTCTTCGAGACACGAAACATACCGTGCAAGACCAATCCACTCGGCGTCAAAGGAGCGGGCGAGGCTGGCGCGATCGGTTCTTGCCCCGCGATCATGAACGCAATCGTTGACGCACTTTGGCGTAGCCACCGCATTCGTCACATCGACATGCCCGCGACACCGCAGCGGATATGGCAAGCCATTGCACACGCCCGGAAGACGACCGCGGCCTAGATTTCTGAGCGATCACGAAGTCGTGATCACCCCTCCATTCTTTGGCGCGCGGGAGCGGAATAATCGTTATGAACCAAATGTTTGTCTGGTTGGCTAGCTAGCGGGAAAACGAGAGAAAACTAGCGATGAACAGACGTGCCGGAGTGATGCTCGCCGTGGCCTTGTTCTCACTCGGAACGGGCGCGGTCATCGCGCAATCCGATCCGATTGCGGCGCGTATGGCCCTGATGAAGGGCAACAACGACAACGCAATCATGGTCGTGCGCATGATGCGGGGGCAGTTGCCGTACGATGCCGCGCAAGTTGATGCTGCTTTCGCGCAATGGGCTGACACCGCGAAAAAGCTGCCTGACCTTTTCCCCGACAATTCGAAGACTGGGCAAAAGACGCGTGCCGCTTCAAAGATCTGGGTGACGAAGGCCGATTTCGACGCAAAAGCGGCGGAGTTTGGTAAAGCTGTCGCCGAAAACCGCGATAAAGCGAAATCGTCACTCGACGGATTGCGCGCTGCGATTCCGATAGTTGGCAACGCCTGCGACAATTGCCACAAAGACTATCGGATTTCGCAGCAGTAGCGGTAAAGTTCTGAGGCAAATCACAACCACGCTTGATGATCTAAGTTTTTACCATTCGCGGGACCTGCCGGATGTTTCGCAAGCTTGCTGTCGTCGCCATTGTTGCGACCGTCCTGGGCGTGTCCGCCTTCTGGTACCTCACGATTCCCGAGACGATTGCTCCGAGCGCGCTTGCGTCACGCACGCCGAACCTCGGTAATGGCCGCACGATGTTTTTAATCGGTGGCTGCTCGTCCTGCCACGCTGTACCGAAGCAGAAAGACGCCACACAGCTCGGCGGAGGGCTCGCGCTGAATTCTCCATTTGGAGTGTTCTATGTCTCCGAATATTTCGTCCGGATTCCAAAGACGGTATTGGCGCCTGGAGCGAAGTGCAGTTCTTAACCGCCCTGGTGAAAGGCACGTCGCCCGCGGGCGAACATCTCTATCCGGCGCTACCCTACACGTCGTACCACCTGATGCGGTTCGATGACTTACGTGATCTCTTCGCCTATCTGAAAACGCTGCCCGCAGTCTCCGGCAAAGTGCGCGACCACGATTTGCCGTTCCCGTTCAATATCCGTCGCACTCTTGGATTGTGGAAGCTATTGTTCCTCGACGACAAAACTTTTCGTCGGACCTGCACAGTCTGCGCAATGGAATCGTGGCGCTTATCTCGTGAACGGTCCCGGTCACTGTGCCGAATGCCACTCACCGCGCAATGTTCTGGGTGCGATTGTCGCTGACCGGCGGTTCACGGGTGGCCAAAGCGCGACCGGCCAGGGTGGTGTTCCCGACATCACTCAGCGCAAACTACATGATTGGAAAGTCGAGGACTTCGCCGAGACGTTGGACACCGGCATGACGCCGGATTCTGACAAAGTCGGCGGTCCGATGGTGGAAGTGGTGGCAAATACGAGGCAAGTCAGTGCCGACGATCGGCAAGCCATGGCCGTTTATCTCAAGTCGCTGGCGGCGCCCAAATAGCTGCGCATTTTGGAAAATTTTGACGTATGTATTGACGAATCTTCGGATCGTCCATGCATCCTTTCAAAGCTATTGGCTTTAAGCTGATTTCCGCATTGCTGTTTGCCGGCATGTCGGCGCTCGTACGCCAGTTGGGTGACGTTGCACCGCTCGGCCAGATGGTGTTTTTTCGCAGCGCCTTCGCAATTCTGCCGGTGGTCGTGATTTATACCATCCGCGGTGAACTTGGCATGGCCGTGCGAACCGGCAGACCATTCGGCCAATTGGGTCGTGGGATGCTCAGCGTTTGCGGCATGTTCACCAACTTTTCTGCGCTCACACGGCTGCCGCTCGCTGACGCGACCGCGATTTCGTTTGCGTCGCCGCTGATCACTGTGGCACTCGCTGCAATCGTTCTGAAAGAACGCGTGCGGATCTACCGCTGGTCGGCGGTGGTGGTCGGCTTTGTCGGTGTCATTGTTATGTTGATCCCGCACTTCGACATAAATGCTTATAGCGGTGTCGCGGGCGCGACAGCGGCGGTCGGTTCAATATACGCGCTCACCTCGGCTTTCTGCAACGCTGGTACCGTCATTCAGACCCGACGGCTCACGCAAACCGAGACGACATCGTCAATTGTGTTCTATTTTTCCTTGGTGTGTGCCATTGCCGGAGCCCTGACGCTGCCGTTTGCCTGGCATTCTCCGACCACACGTGAATTTGCCGCGCTCATCGCCCTCGGTGTGCTTGGCGGGCTTGCGCACATTTTTCTGACCGAAAGCTATCGGTATGCGGCCGCGTCAGTGGTAGCGCCTTTCGACTACACGTCGATGCTGTGGGCGCTGCTGCTAGGCTATTGGTTCTTCGGCGAATTACCCGGTCCGTTGATCTACGCAGGCGCATCGATCGTTGCCGCCGCGGGGCTATTCGTAATCTGGCGCGAACGTCAGCTCGGTCTCCAGCGCGCACGTGAAGTCGAAGCGCCGCCTTAACCCTTGAATGCCTTGAAGGTTATAATGGTGTGGGTGTCCTTGATGCCCGAAATGCACTGAACCTTCTCGTTGACGAAATGCCCGATGTCGGTGCCGCTATCGACATAAAACTTTACCAGCAGGTCGTAGTCGCCCGCGGTCGAATAGATCTCGGAAGCGATCTCGGCTTCGGCCAGGTCGTTGGCCACCTGATAGGATTTTCCAAGTTCACATTTGATCTGGACGAAGAAGGGGGTCATCGGTCGACTCCGCAAGGACGCTCGCAATCCAGCAAAATCGGGGCCAGCTGGCAAGGCGGGCCCGCCCATACGGTCTTGCGTTGTGGCTGGACGCAGACTAGGTATTGACCAGCAATCTCGCGGGGTGTCCGGCCGTTGCCGGGCTGAGAGGCGCAAGCCAACCCAACGAACCTGATCCGGGTCATGCCGGCGGAGGGATGAGAGATGCATCACCCGCAAGCAACATCGCGCAACAGCGTTGCGCAAGCCGCCGCCGAATTGCTCGCGCGTATGCGCGCTCGTGCGCCGCGTATTCATTGCATCACCAACGCGGTCGCACAAAATTTCACCGCCAATGCGCTACTGGCCGCCGGATGCGTGCCGTCGATGACATTGTCGCCCGAGGAGATCGGTCCCTTCGTTGCGAGCGCGCAAGGGCTCCTCGTAAACCTGGGACTCTCGATGCCGAGCGCCGTAAGGCAACGATGATCGCAATCGAATCCTGCGGCGCTCATAAAATTTCGTGGGTGCTCGATCCCGTGTTTGTCGATCGTACGCCGCCGCGCGCGTCTTTCGCGCAGGAGCTGCTCACCCGCGGCCCGGCTGTGCTGCGCCTCAACCACGCCGAGTTTTCCGCGCTTTCGGCCAAGCGCCGTCGGGCGATGCGGCGATGGCCTTTGCCCGAACCAACAAGATCGTCGTCGCGCTGTCAGGGGAGACTGATCTTATTACCGATGGCGAACGGATTGCGGCGGCGGGAACGCGGAATGCGCTGAGGCTGCCGTTGTCGAGCGATCCATCGGGCTGGCTGCAGGCGACAATCTGGATAATTTCGCCGGTCAAGGGCACAACCGCTTGTTGGGTCAGGCGGTGAACCTCCATGTTCGAGACAGCGCGTTGGGTGTTTCTGTAGGCCACCCAGAGCACCTCGGTTTGCCCACCGCTGCCGGAATCGAAGATGTGCTGATGCCAGAAATCGGTATCCGCGCTGCTGAAGGCTGGAATGGAGCCATTGCCGGGGAAGGGTGAGCCAAGCAGCCAGCCATAAGGGCGGATCTAACCTAGTGGTCGAAGATGGATGAGGCTCGCTTCCAGATGGGGCATCGTTTGATGGTAGCCGAGGCTTTTTCAATTCGGGACGGAGGGTCGGGGCAATCTGAGCTAGAGTTCGCGTTGTGAAGAATCACATATTTTCCATGCGCACAGTTGCTCTCTTGTGGAGTCCTGATGCTTGTGTTACTCCCTCTAGCCGCCAGACACAATGGCTCCCACGCGGAATATGTGGGTGGGACCCGCCCATATACCGATCGACAATAGCGGCGATATCGAGGTCATGGACAATGTCTATTTCATTTTCCTCTCCAAGAAGACGCAGATCAAGATTCCGTATGAGCGCATCAACCTCGTTGAATATGGGCAGAAAGTGGATCGGCGGTATTTGGCTGCGGCCATCATTTCACCAGTGTTTATGCTGGCGAGACGAGGCAGCACTTCCTGACGCTAGGTTTCGAAGACGAGAACGGGGTGCAGCAGGCGCTGGTGTTCAAGGTGGACAAGAAAGACATTCGGGTCACGTTGGTTTCGCTAGAGGCGCGCACGGGCAGCAAGTGCGCTATCAGGACGAAAACGCGAGGATCGCGGGGAAGGGATGAAAACACTTCTTTGTACACTGCTGAGCATGACGGCAGCGTTGGCGTGGGGACAAGCGCCGACAGCCAAACCGAATTCAGGAGCGAATGCCAGCGTGGAGAGCCTGTTGGATATTCGCCGTATCTACGTCAGCCCGCTCGAAGGCGGAGCACAAGCGGCGGCGCTGCGGGAGCTGATCATCGCGGGTTTGGATTCGACCCAAGCTTTTTGTTCTGACGGACAACGAAGAGCGAGCGGATGCGTGCTTGAAGGCGCGGCCGACGACAAGACCTTCACCGATACGTTCGACTCGTATGAAGGGATGAACGGCCGCACGTCGCTGGGCAAGACCGGCAGCGCACTAACCAGCAGGATTGGTGGTGTGGGCGGAGGCAACGCGATGGGCGAAAACGAATCGCACCACAGCCGGGAGCGCAAGCATGAAGCGTATGCGAGCGTGCGGCTGTGCAACAAGGATGGCGACGTGCTGTGGTCAACCACGCAGGAGAGCCTAGGCGGGAAATTTCGAGGTGCGAGCGCCGACGTAGCAGCCAAGGTGGCGCGCCAAATGCAACTCGACTATGAACGCGCCCAAAAGGAACTGGAGCCGGAAGTTGCAACACCGGCCCCGGCGGCGACCCCGCCGCCATTGCGCACGCGCCAAACTTTGCGCGGCGAGGCTTCCCCTTGCAGCAGCTCGACGTTGCTTTTCGGCACTTTGAACCAAGCGGCCAGGATTTCACGGAGTTCTTCGTTGGCTTTGCCTTTGTCGGGAACGGCGGCGACTCTGACTTTCATGGCGCCATCGGTGGTGATGCCGATAACTTCGCTGCGGGCAGCACGGGAGACGGCTTTTACGTCGAACGTAACGACGCGGTGTTTCGCGAGGGTGGCGCGCAGGGCTGACAGCTTCGGCTCATCGCCATTTCGATACTTCGCCGAGTTTTTTCAGCAGCTCGGCGGCCGATCCCTTGATGAGCACCGCTTCTACTAGAGTTCTTTCGGGAAGTTTGTCAATCCGCTTCGGATCGCCTCCGG